>NZ_LAOP01000007.1:0-6308 GCF_000965155.1 Rickettsia endosymbiont of Ixodes pacificus | reverse complement strand
AAAAGCAACAATAGCCAAAAGTAGTATTAAACATTAAGTTTACAAGTGGTGTCCAAGAAATTGTGATAATAGCAGTACTACCAGTTAATAGCAGAGCTACAGCCATAAGGTTATAAACCTTTAACATAAATTGTCTCAGACCTTCATCATGAGTTTAGAAGTAGTAGTGTAGTAGTAGTGTAATCAATCATAGGTAAAAATTGTTGAATATATGTTTATGATTCAAATTATAAATATAATAATAAGATTTTTTTTCAAGGTTATTTATTACTTTTTATTAGAGCAATAATGTTTAGAGTTAAGGATTAGAAATATTATCGAATAGGAATAGGAGCAAAGAGATGAAGATACTAAAGAGCAGGCAAGAGGTTAGAGGGCAGAAAAAAGAGAAGTTACCTTTGAAAGAAAAAGTCACCTGGTAGACGTCAAGTTTAAGATAAGGGATGAGAGATAGATAAGTCCAATGGTGGTTATGAGTAATCCAAGTATTATGAAGAATTCTGCATATAAGAACGATAATTATAGTTAATAATTATTTATAAGGATTGTCCTTTGATTTTCCATTTATCAATAATTTTAGGATTAAGTATTAATTGCTCTTTACAATCGAGTAGCATTCCGTAGAGAATATGGGCATTATTTGGGTGCAGATAATCAAGACCTGCTTTGACAAATAACCCCCCAAGCATAATCTTTTTCTGCTATCTGCTTTACGATCAAAGGTGGTAGCTTTTGATATTGCATACGAGTATACCATATTTTTTTACAATAGATTTAATCAGTTTTGGTGTTGTCTGATTTTTTACTGGTTAAATTCACTAATCTCAAGTGTTTGATACTAAACTAGTATACCGGCAATAATAATCAATAGTCAATGATAATAAAGCATCATACATATTTCTTTACATATTGCGGGGGTTCTTTAAGGGGGCAGCAAGCCCCCTTAATGCACTTTCGCGTTTTGTTGGCACAAACGCTATGCGCTCAGTGTGTATAAAACTATAGATAAAGAAAGTGGAGAAGCTATTAGTATTACTTATGATTTAGCAAAAAACAAGGAGTAGTATATAGTAAGATATTTGTATCTAAAGAATTTCAGGATATAGCATGGTTAAAAGATAGAGAGTATATTATGGAATGCAGCTGAAGCAAGAGAGAGAAGGCTGATTCAAGGCCTGGTGCTGAGATAGAATTTGCATTGCCTAGAGAAGTAACTAAGGAAGATAATATTAGATTAGTTGAAGAATATGTTGAGAAATGGATAGTATCACGAGGTATAGTATGTGACGTTAATATTCACTATGACAATCCTGATAATCCACATGTGCATATACAGTATTTTAAGTAGAAGGTTAGAGCGTTTAGAGAGTGGAGGAGTAGTAATTGGAAGAGTTAAGGATAGGGAGTTAGAAAGTACAAGATTCTTATATTTTTTAAGAGAGGAATGTGAGATAGAGATCAATAAGCTATATGAGGAAGCAGGTTTACCATTTAAAGTCAGTAGTAAGTCATATAGGCTCTTGGGATAGATCAAGAGCCTACAAGCATAGAGGTTCTAGTTATTATATGGAATCGACTGAGCTTGAGGCAAAGAATAAAAGAGATAATAGCAGAGAATGCGAGGAAGATAAGAGAGAATCCAGAGATAGTATTAGGGAAGGTTTCATATACGAAGCCGGTATTTACGAAAGAAGATATAGCAATAGCATTATCGGATAGCTTTGATGGTGCATTTAGTATCAAAAGGTAGCAATATTACTCAGGAACAAGAGATTATTAGAACATTTGGAAAAGGATTAGTTCAGGAGCAGATAGTAGTGAAAATGCATCAAAAAGCATAGGTAAATAATCCAGCAGAGAGTGCAGGTTAAGTAACAAGCTATTGAACATCTGAACAAAGAATATGGAGAAGATTTTTAAGGCTTTACAATCAGCTACTGGTATCAGACAAATAGAGCTGATGGATCAGAAGGATTTGATGGGAAGAACGCTATACTCACTTAAATCAGAGTAAATTTAGAGTGTCGTTATGTGTCTGCTATTGAAGAATTAAATGCTAAGGAGGACATAAGCTTAATATTACGCTGTAGATTTAGAAAGAAATAGTTTAAAAGATCAAGCTAGGTGACTTGGTAAATGAAGCAGGAGTCAAACCTACAAAATAAATTTAACGATAAAATAGGAGAAGTTTAGGTCTTAAAGCTTAATGTATTTGGCAGTAAGAACCACGTGTTCAGTAGCTGAGCAGATTGACGCAATCTTGTCTGTCTCAACGGCTCAGATATCAGCATACTTGAAGGTAATCCTGGAGCTGGTGAGACTTTTGTAGATGAGAGAATAGTACGGCAGTACAAGAAGGAAGGATTTAAGGTGGTAGGGTTTATTCTGATTATCAAAAACGTCGTGAACAGACAAGATTAGCGGATATTGCAAGAGAAGCAGAAAGCAAGACATTAATATCACATACGGAGCAAATTAAGCATGAGATAGCATCTGAGGTGTTTGTAGCCTTAGAAAAGATCAGAAATTTTTTGTAGCACTAAATGGCAACATCAATATAGAACATTTAATTATGAATTCCAGGACTTAGCACAGCAAGCTCTTGAACACAAGGAACAAGAACTTTTACCTAAATTAAAAGATATAGCAGCAGTAGAGCAGCATGGAGTCTTCAGCACGCAAGACATATTAGTACAGCTTAAGAATAGTAAAAATCTAGAAGAGACATATAAGCATTTGATAGAAGTTTAGAGAGTTATCAGTTAGAGACTCCAGTATCAGATGATTCAGCAAGACAAAGCTCACGCTAAGACAATCGATGAAATGTTAACTGCAATTAGCCGTGAACATGAATTCTTTAAGTCTCTTGATGGAATCTTAAATACGCAGAGCAATATGATAGTAGTTTATTATCTGCGATATCAAATGCTAAGACTATAGAGCAAGATAAGTTAATTAGTAATATGCATAATATGGTAGTATATGCCCAAAAACATGGTATATTAAAGGATTACGAGATACTAAATCAATTTAACTCTTCTGATAGTCATAATGTGCTTAAGAATTTAAGTAAAACATGTGAGAAGCATTATATGGATCATCACAATGAGAATATAAGCAGCTATTAGATGATGAGCATGTGATGGTAGGCACTAAGAAATATTCATGCCCACTTAAATACATGAAGCATGAGATGCAGAATAATATCCCAGGCTTTGTAGATGAGAAGCATAGCATCAACCTTTGCTAAGGTCAAAGCAGAAGTTAAAGAACTCCGCTTAGAAAGGGAGCTAGAGCATACGATGATTATGAGTTATAAGGATTTGCAAGTATGACTAATGAAGAGCATAATAATCAACAACAGCAAAAGACTTAGAAAATAGCGGTGCTTCTGAGCGTCCAAGGCATGATGCACTCATTCGTAAGGCTCTAGAGAATCCAATAGTAGCTAAAGAGTTCTTTGAAATGCATCTTCCAAAAGAGATTCAGGCTATGTTCTTGCCTCATACTCTTAAAATGGAAAAAGAAAGCTTTGTTGAAGCAGACCTTAGACACTCTATATCCGATATTCTATTCTCAGCTAAGTTTAATGATGATACTGGATATTTTTGGATTCTTTTAGAGCATCAAAGTACTCCTGATCACTTCATGGCTTTTAGGCTATTTAAATATATGACTGATATTGCATCAAGGCATTTAACTCTTCATCCTAAATCTAAGTATCTGCCTTTCGTATATCCGTTAATATTTTACAACGGCAAAAAGAATACAATGCTCCAAAGAATATTTGGGAACTATTTAAAAATAAACAGCTGGTGCAAGATATTTGGACTAAGGACCATCAGGTGATTAATATTCATGACATCCCCTGATGAGGAATTAAGAAAAAAGCTTGGTCAGGAATATTGCAATTCTTCATGAAGCATATTCATGAGAGAGATCTACTTAAAAGATGGTATGAGGTAGCTGACCTCTTACCCTGAATTCGCTAAACTCAATATCGGTATTGATTACCTAGAACTGATATTAACCTATACATTGATTAAAATTAACAAATCTGATAAAATAGAACTAGAAAAAATATTAAAGTCTCGTCTTAATACCGAACAAGGAGAAAAACTTATGACTAGCTTAGCTCAGCATTGGAAAGAAGAAGGTGTACAACAAGGCATGCAGATTGGCGAAGCTCGAGGCATGCAGATTGGCGAAGCTCGAGGCATGCAGATTGCGAAGCGAAAAAAATATGAAGTAGCTAAAAATATGCTTCTGCTGTTCTGATATTTCTTTTATCTCTAAAGTTACAGGACTTCTATTTCTGAAATCAACCAGCTTCTCAAGTCCTAATTCTTAAGTCAAAGGGTTACAACCCCTTTGACTTAGAACCAGTCACGTAAAATATTGTAATTAGAAAGATAGGTAGTATGTTAGCATCCAAAAGGAGAAGATGCTAGGATACACAAGCGACATGAGCGATGAAGAGTGGGGATTAATAGAAGAAATAATCAATAAAAGAAAAGGAAGCAAGGTCGTCCGCCCCCTAAGGATGCGCAAGGCTATTATGGAATGGGATATTTTATATAACCAAGAACGGCTGTTTTGGAGAGATTTGCCTAAAGATTTTGGTCCATGGAAATGAGTATTAATTACTTTATAGGTTAAAACATAGAGGAGTAATTGAGGATTTGATGAATAGTGCAAGAAGTATAAGTAAGACTTCAATTAGGCAAAGAATCAAGTCCTAGTATAGGAATCATCGATAGTCAAAGCGAAGGACACGTTCTTTTAAAAAATGAAGAGAAAGGATATGATGGAGGGAAAAAGGTAACAGGAGAAAACGTCATATAGTTGTAGATACTTTAGTTATCCTATTAATTATTGATGTACATAGTGCTACTCCTCATGATAGTAATTGTGCTAAGATATTATTATTTGGTTAAAGGAGAAGTTCCCAAGACTTATCAAGATCTTAGCTGATCGCGGTTATCAGGAAATTTGCAATAATGGTTTTATCGCCCATACTAGAGGATGTTTGCTTAGTGTTATTAAACCTGATAATGGTACAAAAGGATTTCAGGTTCAGCTTGAAGGATTTGATGATAAAGTAATATCCTTATATGCTCGGGGAATAACCATTAGGGAAATATAGCTAGACCATAGTAAATAGGTACAGTTAAATAAACTTTAGTACGTGTTCTACAGCCATACTGATATCTTTGAATTGCCCCGTAACTTTTCTTATTTCGTTCTTAATCTTAAACCAATAATGTTCTATAGGATTTAAGTCTGGGCTATATGTAGGTAAGAATAAAATTCTGCACCCAACCGACTCGATTAATTTGTAAAACTCTACACGGGCTGTTGAAAAAATCAACAAGGTTGCAAATACTTTAATATTTTTTATCTTTAATAGCAGTAGATAAAAAAACCAAAAAATAATTTTAAGTATCCGTTTAAAATTTTGTACTATCGCAATCATCAGTATTTGAATCTGTGTTTCTGTACACTTCTAAATTTTGCTCCTCGTAAACCATGATTCTCCTTAGCTTCACCAAATAGACCTTCTATTTTCCACTTTCTCTCAATTAGTTTTTTCTTAAAATCAATTCTATTCTGTCTGACCTTTACCTCATCTATTTCATCCTGATAAGGATTACGATAAATAAATCGTCCTCTATTACTATAATTATCAGAAATACAACCTGATTTTAGAGAGCAATTTTTACAATGCCCTCCTGTAATACGATAACGTTTTATTTGTTTTTATCTAATTTATCATACGGATAAAGATAATGTCCCTGTGGACACTTATATCTATCCTGTTCTCTATCATATTGAAATTCCCCCCTACTTATTTTTCCTTCACCAAGATTATCTACATGTAAAGGTATATAAGTTGTAATTCCAAGTAATTTAAAATATCCATAGGTTGGACCTCTACCATAACCTTTGTCTGCTATCCATTCTTTTACTCTAAAAGAAAAATTATTAAATATTTCCAAACTCTACTTGGAAGACATACACTCATGTTGTGATCCTGTACTTACATAACAATCTATTATATACGTGAATCTGAATCAATTGAGTAGTGGGTCTTATAACATAGCTTTTTATAACCATTAGTTCTTGATACAAGACTACAATCAGGATCTGTCCTACTGACATGAGTTTGATTAGATATTTTCCTTACTTTTTCCCTTCTCGGAAATCATGATAACGACGTTCATATTTTTTTAATTCTCTCTTTTGTGAATCACCTTGATCTTTCTTAATATTATTAGGCTATTCATAGAGGCATTAGATTCAACTAA
>NZ_LAOP01000006.1:0-13151 GCF_000965155.1 Rickettsia endosymbiont of Ixodes pacificus | reverse complement strand
CCTCGAGCCTCCCAATCTGCATGCCTTGGGCAATTACCCTCATCAATATATTTATCAGCAATAGTTCTCATAAGTCCCTCTTGATCTGCTTTATTTAAGTGCTTAGCTATGATCTTAGCAAGCTCTACTTGTTTATCTTCAGATACCTTAGCATCACTATACCACAATAACCACTTAATGTAAATAAAGCCATTTTTCTTATCTACTTCAATACTACTTTCAAACTTCTCAAGTAGACTTTGCCAAAGATTTAAGATATCACGAGCCTTAATATGTTTAAGCATATACTCCATCATACCAAGATGCTGCTTTTGCTCTATCTCATCATCACTTTGTTTTTGTAAATCAACAAGTAAGTATTCATCTGACATGAGCCTTTGCAGTCTTGCTATCTTCAAATAACTCCCAAAAACTCCTTGGAGCATTATAGGCTTATCATTTGCGTATACTACTATAGGACATATCAGAGGTAGTTTATTATCTTTTTCTTGTTTAATATTATTGTTTTTATTGCGTCTTTACGTCTTTCACATAAAAGAAGCATATACTGCCAAAGTCTAAAGCAATCCAGTAATCACTACTAGACTGATGCCATCAGTACATAGACATAAGCTTTATCATTATCTACATTATCAGTAGTATTATCTTTAATATTATCTTTTTTAACGAAACGGAATAAACAACATCACTGAGTCTTTTCGTAAATCCTCAGTCACAAAGCTTTCTTTTTCTATTTTAACACTATTTAGATTAATCTTGTTCTTAAACGACGCTGGCAAATAATGTCTAAAAACTCACGAGCAGCTACAGGCTCACTCATGACTTTTTAAATAAGTCATCATGTCTTGGACGCTCTGAAGTTGCTAGCATCGCTGTCTGTACTTACATCAGTTTGCTGTTGCCTCTGATTAAGCTCTTGTTAGTCATGCTTGCAAATCCTTAAAATCTCATAGTCAGATTAAAAAAGTTTAATATTACATAACTGATTAATGATCGTTCTAAATCAGATATGGCGCTTGCGTTAATCTACCTTGTTTTAAATCTTCCAAGTCAAACTGATATGATTCTACTATATGCATTCGCCCTTGATTAGACAAATCATCTAATTGTTTTTTAATTGCACTTAATACATCTTGAATTTGCTATAATCGTTACTATTTATTGATTGATATGAGTAAAAGATACAAAATTTTTCATCAAAGAATTATCTTGTATTAATTGAAATGTGATATCATGAGGTAACCCATATTCTAATACACTTCGATCCCATTGAAAAGCTTCAATGTTACGAGGACCGTAAATAGAGGATATCTTCATCCCTTCAATCAATCCATAAACATGCACTCTTGTTTTTTCGTAATCCCAATCTAAACGGCTTTGTTCGGAAGGGTAATAAAAAAGGAATGGTAGTATGTAGAGAATACCATATAATATTCTGGAATAGATAAGTTATAAATTAAAAATGCCATACAAAGAAAGAACAAAAACAGGTTTGCCAAGAAAAATAGATAAGCCGAGATATAAAATAACCAATTGGTCACAATATAACGATAGTTTAAGAAAAAGAGGGATGGTCAGCCTGTATTTTCCTGAAGGTGATTTAGAGTCTTTGTTTATTAATACCCAACCTTACGTAGAGGGAGAATCTGGGAGGACAACGACATACCAAGTACCATATATACAACTAATTTATACATTATATCGTTTATTTGGTTTCGGGCAGCGTCAAATAACAGGTTACTTTGAGGATCTATGGCGGGGCAAGGGTCTTGAGATTCCAGTACCAAGTTTTGATCATCTATGTGATTTATTTTCACAGATACCATTAGAGGTCAAACAGTTTTGCAATAAACTTGCTGTGCGTATCAAGAATAAATATCATCACAAAAACATGAAGCAATTGTTATTACCAATATTATAAATTTATGGAATTCATTCGGTAAATGTGTCACAGTCAAAATAGGATAATTACGTCTAAAAAAGACCAACAGATACCCTTCCGAACAAAGCCATATCAAACAGGGAAAAGATAATAAGCTTCCTCTAATATGTCCTATAGTAGTATATGCAAATGATCAGCCGTATACTGCTCCGAGAAGCTTTTGGGAATTATTTGAAGATAGCAAGACTGCTAAAGATTTGATGGGTGATGAGTATTTACTTGTAGACTTACAAAAACAAAGTGATGATGAGATAGAGAAAAAGCAGCATCTTGGTATGATGGAGTATATGCTTAAACATATCAAAGCTCGTGATATCTTAAATCTCTGGCAAAGTCTATTTGAGAAGTTTGAAAGCAGTATTGAAATAGATAAGGAAAATGGCTACATTTACATTAAATGGTTATTGTGGTATAGTGATGCTAAGGTGTCTGAAGATAAACAAGTAGAGCTAGCTAGGATCATACCAAGCACTTAAAAAAAGAAGATCAAGAGGGACTTATGAGAACTATTGCTGATAAATATATTGATGAGGGCGTACAAAAAGGTATGGTCCAAGGCATGCAGATTGGTAGAAATGAAGGCATGCAGATTGGGGAAGCTAAAGGCTTACAGATTGGTAGAAATGAGGGGAAATATGAAGTAGCCAAAAATATGTATAATGCTGGTTCTGATATCTCTTTTATATCTAAAGTTACTGGGCTTTCTATCTCTGAACTCAACAACCTTCTTAAATCTAAATCCTAACTATTCTTTTTGGAAAGTAGTAGATTCTACTACTTTCCATCTATATCTTTACTTAATTTTTGTTCTAGTTTCTAGCCTGCGATACTTGCTTCTTTTGCTCAAGTAAACTTTTAACTCTTCTATTTAATTCTTCCCTTCTTTTTTTGTAACAAATCCTATTGTCTTGATTTAGTGCCTCGTCTGTTATAGCACTGCTTGCGTTTGCATTTAAAATAGATTCTTGATTACTGTAGTTTCCGTTTAGGTGTTTCTGGAAGTTCTGATACTGTGATTTCATTTTTTGAAAATTTGAGAAGTTAGTGGATTTGATTTTACTCTATCTTAAATATTGTTTTTGGTCAAAAGCTATTGTAATGAACAAAGAAAATATATTTGTGCATAATTGGATTGCATGTGCAGTATGACTAAAAACATGTGTTTTACGACATATTAACTATCATCTATTTACAAATACCAAAAAATTAGCTATTTATATACGACAAACAATGTCGTATTGCTTTGCTGTGCGATAATTAACTAAAAGGGGTTTTCCGTACATGCTAGTTGGATATATGAGAGTTTCTAGTGAAAATGAACACCAAGTGTTCGATCTTCAATATGATGCACTTATTAAAGAAGGCGTCGATCCAAGACATATTTTTCAAGATAAGGTAAGCGGAGCAAAAGATAATAGAAAAGGATTACAAGAAGCTCTTGATTATTTACAAGATGGCGATTGTCTCATTGTATGGAAGTTAGATAGACTCGGGCGATCATTGTCTCATCTTATTACGCTTATTGATGGCTTTAAACAGAAAAATATTGGCTTTAAATCCATAACCGAACAAATGGACACAACAACCCCTCACGGTGAGTTTTTATTCAGTGTTTTTGGAGCTCTTGCTCAATATGAACGAGCACTTACAAAAGAAAGAATTATGGCAGGTTTAAAATCTGCTAAGCAACGGGAAAAACAGGAGGAAGACCCCGAGTTATCTCACCTGAAAAAATGCAAGCAATTAGTGAGGCACTGAAATCCGGCACAAGCAAAGCTGCAATATGCCGGACATTCAATGTTAAAAGGACTACTCTCTATGATAATCTAGAGCAGATGTGTCGTTGTCTGTAAGATTAAATCTTCGGGCTGTTGAAAAAGTTATAAAAAGAAGTAGAAAAGAGTTAATCTAAGGAATAAGCTGTATTTTTATGCTTAAATGAAGGTGTAAAGATGCAGGGTTATAAGCTTGATCAAAGTGTGAGATGTAATAGCCTTAGCTTAAGGCACATGATACCTAATGATCATTTATTAGTGAGGATTCATGAAGCTAAAGAATTAGAGTTTTCTTTTATCTATGAAATAACTAAGAATCGTTATTGTGCTAATTACGGACGTCCATCAATTGATCCTGTATTATTTTTTAGGATGCAAATAATAAGTTACTTATATGGTATAAAGTCAAATAGACGATTATGTAAAGAAATTCAGTTAAATATAGCATATAGGTGGTTTTGTGGTTTAAGTTTAGAGGATAAAGTACCGGATCATTCATCATTAAGTAGGATAAGAGATAGATTTGGGGTAGAACTATTTCAAGAAATATTTATAAGCTTGATTAAGCAATGGTATGAACTAGATATTATAAAAGGAGAAACAATTATTTCAGATGCCTCTTTAGTTGAATCTAATGCCTCTATGAATAGCCTAATATTAAGAAAAGATCAAGGTGATTCACAAAAGAGAGAATTAAAAAAATATGAACGTCGTTATCATGATTTCCGAGAAGGGAAAAAAGTAAGGAAAATATCTAATCAAACTCATGTCAGTAGGACAGATCCTGATTGTAGTCTTGTATCAAGAACTAATGGTTATAAAAAGCTATGTTATAAGACCCACTACTCAATTGATTCAGATTCACGTATTATAATAGATTGTTATGTAAGTACAGGATCACAACATGAGTGTATTGTACTTCCAAGTAGAGTTTGGAATATATTAAATAATTTTCTTTTAGAGTAAAAGAATGGATAGCAGACAAAGGTTATGGTAGAGGTCCAACCTATGGATATTTTAAATTACTTGGAATTACAACTTATATACCTTTACATGTAGATAATCTTGGTGAAGGAAAAATAAGTAGGGGGAATTTCAATATGATAGAGAACAGGATAGATATAAGTGTCCACAGGGACATTATCTTTATCCGTATGATAAATTAGATAAAAAACAAATAAAACGTTATCGTATTACAGGAGGGCATTGTAAAAATTGCTCTCTAAAATCAGGTTGTATTTCTGATAATTATAGTAATAGAGGACGATTTATTTATCGTAATCCTTATCAGGATGAAATAGATGAGGTAAAGGTCAGACAGAATAGAATTGATTTTAAGAAAAAACTAATTGAGAGAAAGTGGAAAATAGAAGGTCTATTTGGTGAAGCTAAGGAGAATCATGGTTTACGAGGAGCAAAATTTAGAAGTGTACAGAAAACACAGATTCAAATACTGATGATTGCGATAGTACAAAATTTTAAACGGATACTTAAAATTATTTTTTGGTTTTTTTATCTACTGCTATTAAAGATAAAAAAATATTAAAGTATTTGCAACCTTGTTGATTTTTTCAACAGCCCGTGTAGAGTTTTACAAATTAATCGAGTCGGTTGGGTGCAGAATTTTATTCTTACCTACATATAGCCAGACTTAAACCTATAGACATTATTGGTTTAAGATTAAGAACGAAATAAGAAAGTACGGGCAATTCAAAGATATCAGTATGGCTGTAGAACACGTACTAAAGTTTATTTAACTGTACCTATTTACTATGGTCTAGCTATATTCCCTAATGGTTATTCCCCGAGCATATAAGGATATTACTTTATCATCAAATCCTTCAAGCTGAACCTGAAATCCTTTGTACCATTATCAGGTTTAATAACACTAAGCAAACATCCTCTAGTATGGCGATAAAACCATTATTGCAAATTTCCCTGATAACCGCGATCAGCTAAGATCTTGATAAGTCTTGGAACTTCTCCTTTAACCCAAATAATAATATCTTAGCACAATTACTATCATGAGAGTAGCACTATGTACATCAATATTAATAGGATAACCTAAAGTATCTACAACTATATGACGTTTTCTCCCTGTTACCTTTTCCCTCCATCATATCCTTTCTCTTCATTTTTTAAAAGAACGTGTCCTTCGCTTTGACTATCGATGATTCCTATACTAGGACTTGATTCTTTGCCTAATTGAAGTCTTACTTATACTTCTTGCACTATTCATCAAATCCTCAATTACTCCTCTATGTTTTAACCTATTAAAGTAATTAAATACTCATTTCCATGGACCAAAATCTTTAGGCAAATCTCTCCAAAACAGCCGTTCTTGGTTATATAAAATATCCCATTCCATAATAGCCTTGCGCATCCTTAGGGCGGACGACCTTGCTTCCCTTTTCTTTTATTGATTATTTCTTCTATAATCCCCACCTCTTCATCGCTCATGTCGCTTGTGTATCCTAGCATCTTCTCCCTTTTGGATGCTAACATACTACTATCTTTTCTAATTACAATATTTTACGTGACTGGTTCTAAGTCAAAGGGGTTGTAACCCTTTGACTTAAGAATTAGGACTTGAGAAGCTGGTTGATTTCAGAAATAGAAGTCCTGTAACTTTAGAGATAAAAGAAATATCAGAACCAGCAGAAAGCATATTTTAGCTACTTCATATTTTCCTTTCGCTTCGCCAATCTGCATGCCTCGAGCTTCGCCAATCTGCATGCCTCGAGCTTCGCCAATCTGCATGCCTTGTTGTACACCTTCTTCTTTCCAATGCTGAGCTAAGCTAGTCATAAGTTTTTCTCCTTGTTCGGTATTAAGACGAGACTTTAATATTTTTTCAGTTCTATTTTATCAGATTTGTTAATTTTAATCAATGTATAGGTTAATATCAGTTCTAGGTAATCAATACCGATATTGAGTTTAGCGAATTCAGGTAAGAGGTCAGCTACCTCATACCATCTTTTAAGTAGATCTCTCTCATGAATATGCTTCATGAAGATTGCAATATTCCTGACCAAGCTTTTTTCTTTAATTCCTCATCAGGGATGTCATGAATATTAATCACCTGATGGTCCTTAGTCCAAATATCTTGCACCAGCTGTTTATTTTTAAATAGTTCCCAAATATTCTTTGGAGCATTGTATTTCTTTTGCCGTTGTAAAATATTAACGGATATACGAAAGGCAGATACTTAGATTTAGGATGAAGAGTTAAATGCCTTGATGCAATATCAGTCATATATTTAAATAGCCTAAAAGCCATGAAGTGATCAGGAGTACTTTGATGCTCTAAAAGAATCCAAAAATATCCAGTATCATCATTAAACTTAGCTGAGAATAGAATATCGGATATAGAGTGTCTAAGGTCTGCTTCAACAAAGCTTTCTTTTTCCATTTTAAGAGTATGAGGCAAGAACATAGCCTGAATCTCTTTTGGAAGATGCATTCAAAGAACTCTTTAGCTACTATTGGATTCTCTAGAGCCTTACGAATGAGTGCATCATGCCTTGGACGCTCAGAAGCACCGCTATTTCTAAGTCTTTTTGCTGTTGTTGATTATTATGCTCTTCATTAGTCATACTTGCAAATCCTTATAACCTCATAATCATCGTATGCTCTAGCTCCCTTTCTAAGCGGAGTTCTTTAACTTCTGCTTTGACCTTAGCAAAGGTTGATGCTACATGCTTCTCATCTACAAAGCCTGGGATATTATTCTGCATCTCATGCTTCATGTATTTAAGTGGGCATGAATATTTCTTAGTGCCTACCATCACATGCTCATCATCTAATAGCTGCTTTATATTCTCATTGTGATGATCCATATAATGCTTCTCACATGTTTTACTTAAATTCTTAAGCACATTATGACTATCAGAAGAGTTAAATTGATTTAGTATCTCGTAATCCTTTAATATACCATGTTTTTGGCATATACTACCATATTATGCATATTACTAATTAACTTATCTTGCTCTATAGTCTTAGCATTTGATATCGCAGATAATAACTACTATCATATTGCTCTGCGTATTTAAGATTCCCATCAAGAGACTTAAAGAATTCATGTTCACGGCTAATTGCAGTTAACATTTCATCGATTGTCTTAGCGTGAGCTTTGTCTTGCTGAATCATCTGATACTGAGTCTCTAACTGATAACTCTCTAAACTTCTATCAAAATGCTATATGTCTCTTCTAGATTTTTACTATTCTTAGCTGTACTAATATGTCTTGCGTGCTGAAGACTCCATGCTGCTCTACTGCTGCTATATCTTTTAATTTAGGTAAAAGTTCTTGTTCCTTGTGTTCAAGAGCTTGCTGTGCTAAGTCCTGGAATTCATAATTAAATGTTCTATATTTGATGTTGCCATTTAGTGCTACAAAAAATTTCTGATCTTTTTCTAAGGCTACAAACACCTCAGATGCTATCTCATGCTTAATTTGCTCCGTATGTGATATTAATGTCTTGCTTTCTGCTTCTCTTGCAATATCCGCTAATCTTGTCTGTTCACGACGTTTTTGATAATCAGAATAAACCCCTACCACCTTAAATCCTTCCTTCTTGTACTGCCGTACTATCTCTCTCATTACAAAAGTCTCACCAGCTCCAGGATTACCTTCAAGTATGCTGATATCTGAGCCGTTGCAGACAGACAAGATTGCGTCAATCTGCTCACTACTGAACACGTGGTTCTTACTGCCAAATACATTAAGCTTTAAGCCTAAACTACCTCCTATTTTATCGTTAAATTTATTTTGTAGGTTTGCTCCTACTACATTTACCAAATCGCCTATTTGTTCTTTGAGACTATTTCTTTCTAAACTCTCAGCGTTAATATTAAGATTATGCTCTTCCTTAGCATTTAACTCTTCTATAGCAGATATATAACGACGCTCTAAATTTACTCTAGATTTTAAGGAGTATAGCGTTCTTCCCATCAAATCTTTTTGATCCATCAGCTCTATCTTGTCAGATACCAATAGCTGATTATAGAGTCTTAAGAACTCTTCTCCATATTCTTTGTTCAGATGCTCGATAGCTGGGTTGTTAGCTCTACTATCTGCTGGTCGTTAGCCGTATTTGCTACTGAATTATCTCTATATTTTGTGACGCATTTCACTACTACCGCACTCCTGAACGAGTCTCTTACCAAACTCTCTAATAGCTTCTTGTTCCTTAGCAATATCACTACCTTTCGATACTAGATGCACCATCAAAGCATCTGATAATGCTATAGCTATATCTTCTTTAGTAAACACTGGCTTCGTATATGAAATACGACCAAATACTATCTCTGGATTCTCATATATCTTCTGTGCATTCTCAGCTATTATTTCTTTGTTTTTTCTTCTAACTCCGTGCCTTGCATATGATTAGTTACTCCTCTATGCTTGGTCGGCTCTTGATCTATACCAAGTGCTTTATATGACTTACTACTGACTCTAAATGGTAAACCTACTTCCTCATACAGCTTATTAGTTGCTATCTCACATTCTTCTCTTAGAAAATATAAGACTCTTGGACTTTCTAACTCTCTATCTTTTACTTTCCAATTACTACTTCCCATTCTCTAAACGCCCTAACCTTCTTGTTAAATACTGTATATGCACATGTGGATTATCAGGATTGTCATAGTGAATATTAACGTCACATACTATGCCTCGTGATACTATCCATTTTTGAACATATTCCTCAACTAATCTAATATTATCTTCCTTATTTACTTCTTTAGGCAATGCAAATTCTATCTCAGCACCAGGCCTTGAATCAGCTCTTCTCTCTCTTGCTTCAGCTGCATTCCATAATAACTCTCTATCTTTTAACCATGCTATATCCTGAAATTCTTTAGATACAAATATCTTACTATATACTACTCCTTGTTTTTTGCTAAAATCATAAGTAATACTAATAGCTTCTCCACTTTCTTTATCTATAGTTTTATACACACTGAGCGCATAGCGTTTTGTGCCAACAAAACGCGAAAGTGCATTAAGGGGGCTTGCTGCCCCCCTTAAAAGAACCCCCGCAATATCTGTAAAAGAAATATTATGATGCTTTATTATCATTGACTATTGATTATTATTGCCGTATAACTAGTTTAGTATCAAACACTTGAGATTAGAGTGAATTTAACCAGTAAACCAAAATCAGACAACACCAAAACTGATTAAATCTATTGTAAAAAAACTATGGTATACTCGTATGCAATATCAAAAAGCTACCACCTTTGATCGTAAAGCAGATAGCAGAAAAAAGATTATGCTTGGGGGTTATTTGTCAAAGCAGGTCTTGATTATCTGCACCCAAATAATGCCCATATTCTCTACGGAATGCTACTCGATTGTAAAGAGCAATTAATACTTAATCCTAAAATTATTGATAAATGGAAAATCAAAGGACAATCACTCCTTATAAAATAATTATTAACTATAATTATCAGGTTCTTATATGCAGAAATTCTTCATAATACTTGGATTACTCATAACCACCATTGGACTTATCTATCCTCTCATCCCTTATCTTAAACTTGGACGTCTACCAGGTGACTTTTTCTTTCAAAAAGGTAACTTCTCTTTTTTCTGCCCTCTAACCTCTTGCCTGCTCTTTAGTATCTTCATCTCTTTGCTCCTATTCCTATTCGATAAATATTTCTAATCCTTAACTCTAAACATTATTGCTCTAATAAAAAGAGTATAAATAACCTTGAAACTAAAAAATCTTATTATTATATTTATAATTTGAATCATAAACATATATTCAACAATTTTACCTATGATTGATTACACTACTACTACACATACTACTTCTAAAACTCATGATGAAGGTCTGAGACAATTTATGTTAAAGGTTTATAACCTTATGGCTGTAGCTCTGCTATAACTGGTAGTACTGCTATTATCACAATTTCTTGGACACCACTTGTAACTTAATGTTTAATACTACTTTTGGCTCTATTGTTGCTTTTGCCCTTTAACTATTGCTCATATTTCTTCTTTGGCTTCTCTAAATTATCTATTCAATCGGCACAAATCTTATTCTGGATATACGCAGTTCTAGTAGGCATGTCTTTATCTTACCTATTTCTTATCTATACTACCATATCTATTGCTAGAACTTTCTTTATCTGTGCTGCTGTCTTTGGTATGATGAGCTTATATGGATATAACACTAATAAGATCTTACTTCTTGGGTTCTTTCTTTTTAATGGGACTTGTCGGTTTACTGCTTACTTCACTTATTAATCTTTTCTTACAAAGTCCTGCTGTATATTTTGCTTCTTCTTTTCTAGGAGTAATCATCTTTATTGGACTAATAGTCTGGGATACTCAAAAATTAAATCTTTCTACTTCACTAATACTGACAATCATTTAGCACAAAAAATGTCTATTGTAGCTGCTTTTAACTTATATCTAGACTTTATTAACCTATTTCTACACCTTATTAGATTCCTCGGAGGATATAAACGTCAGCATAATTACTTGAATTTTTCTATTCTAAAACTATATCTAAAGATATATAATTATGTTACGATTCTATAGATTCTATAAATTAACCTTATATAGTCAAATTGAAGTAAAAGAAGATAATTATGTTATACAACAATATTAAATTATATTTAATAACTTGCATTACTGTCATTTTATTGGTCAATCCAGCAATTGCGGCTGAGGATAAAAAAACATCAAATAATAATCATTATACTATTTATTTACGTCATCCATTAGATTTTATTAATCGTCCTTTCTCTGCCTTTGATTATTACTGGAATAGTATATTTGATGATAGATTATCTATCTATGACTCAAGTGCTATAAAAAGTAAATTCATTCCTCAAGACAAACAATATATCCTAGTCCTAGAAGTACCAGGCTATGATAAAAGTCACATTAAACTTAAAGTAAATAATCATAAGCTTTTTATTGAAGGTAACATTGACGATACTAAAGCAAATAGTGCTACTGATCATTTAAATAAAAACTTTAATTATGTTATGTCTCTATATGATGATATTGATCAAAAGTCTATTTCTTCTAAGCTAAAAAATGGCATCTTGACCATTACTTTGCCTAGAATTGAACTCAAAAACCAAAATGCTAAAGAAATACCTGTTCAATAAAGAGCATAACGAATAATTAAAACTTTTTGATTATTAATTTGTTATTATTTAATTTTATTTAACTTAAATAGGAGGTTTTTATGGCTTTTAATTTACCACGTATTAGAAATAAATCAGAACTACAAAATAACTCTAATAAAAGAAGCTATATTGATGATGTCTTTAATAACTTCTTTAATGAAATAGCTTCTTTTTCTTATCCTTCCTCTTACAACAATGAAAGAATGTTATCACCGAAAACTGATATTATGGAAAATGACTCTGAGTATAATCTAGAAATGGAATTACCAGGCATCACACAAGATAATATTGATCTTAAAATAGACAGTCACATCCTAACTATTGAAGGTACAAAAGAACAATCTTCTGAAAAGAAAGATCATAATTATCATATGCAGGAACGATATTATGGCTCTTTCTACCGTTCTATTAGTTTACCATCTAATATTGATGAAGAACATATAGAAGCACAATTTAAGGATGGTATCTTATCTATTAAAATACCTAAAAAAGAACAAAGTAAAGCTAAAAATTACAATAACTTAAAGAATCTATATTATAATGTAAAAATGTAAATAGTAGAACCCATACTCTGGGTTCTACTTAAATACAAGGTTCCTTGCACCTTGCTTTACGGCAGATGGGAATATAAATATCAATCAACAACATCTACGCAATTATTTTTATAACTTACTTATCTTATATTTGTGTTATAATATAATGCACATACAAATATTGGTAACTAATCATGGCAGTTTCAAAGTTCCTCGATCCTAAAAATGATGTCGCCTTCAAGAAAATCTTTGGTTCTGAAAAAACAAAGATATTCTTATCCACTTCATCAATGATATCATGGGATTTAAAGGTGATGAACAAATACAGGATGTTACTTTCTTAACTCCTATTCAAGACCCTGATATTGCTTATAAAAAGCAATCTCTTGTTGATGTCCTTTGTAAAGCTCAAAATGGCACGCAAATCATCGTAGAAATGCAAGTATCTCCTGCTAAAGGCTTTGAGAAAAGAGCTCAATATTATGCTGCTAAAGCCTATTCCCGACAATTATCCCAAGGACAAAAACAAAACGGTCTCTAGCTAACCTCAAGGAAGTCATCTTTATTGCTATTAGTGATTATATTATCTTCCCTGATAAAGCTGATTATATCTCTCATCATGTCATCCTTGATAAAGTTACTTTTGAACAGATTTAAAGGATTTCTTTTTAGCTTTATTGAACACCTAATTAAATTAAATCATAGATAAAATTGAAGAACTTAAAAACTATTACATGAAAAATGGTGC
>NZ_LAOP01000005.1:0-14161 GCF_000965155.1 Rickettsia endosymbiont of Ixodes pacificus | reverse complement strand
CACTAATAAATGATCATTAGGTATCATGTGCCTTAAGCTAAGGCTATTACATCTCACACTTTGATCAAGCTTATAACCCTGCATCTTTACACCTTCATTTAAGCATAAAAATACAGCTTATTCCTTAGATTAACTCTTTTCTACTTCTTTTATAACTTTTTCAACAGCCCGTGTAGAGTTTACAATTATGGCAAGCATATTTTTAGCTACTTCATACTTTCCTTCGTTTCTACCAATCTGTAAACCTTTAGCTTCCCAATCTGCATGCCTCGAGCCTCCCCAATCTGCATGCCTTGGACCATACCTTTTTGCATTCCCTCATCAATATATTTATCAGCAATAGTTCTCCCTCTTGATCTTCCTTTTTTAAGTGCTTAGCTATGATTTAGCTAGTTCTACTTGTTTATCTTCAGATACCTTAGCATCACATAACCACTTAATGTAAATGTAGCCATTTTCCTTATCTACTTCAATACTACTTTCAAACTTCTCAAGTAGACTTTGCCATAGATTTAAGATATCACGAGCTTTGATATGTTTAAGCATATACTCCATCATACCAAGATGCTTCTTTTGCTCTATCTCATTATCACTTTGTTTTTGCAAATCAACAAGTAAATACTCGTCACCATTATTTCCTTAGCAGTTTTGCTATCTTCAAATAACTCCCAAAAGCTCCTTGGAGCATTATAAGGCTTATCATTTGCATATACCACTATAGGACATATTAGAGGAAGCTTGTTATCTTTTTCTCTGTGCTATTACTTTTATTTTTATTGCGTCCTTATGCCTTTCGCATAATAAAAGCATATATTGCCAAAGTCTAAAGCAATCCAGTAATCACTACTAGACTGATGCTCGATCAGAACGTAAACGTAAGCTTTGTCATTATTAGCACTTTCAGTAGTACTATCTTTAATATTATTCTTTTTTACAGAAACAGAGTACACGACATCACTAAGTCTTTTGCGTAAATCCTCAGTAACAAACTTTCTTTCTCTATTTTAACACTATTTAGATTAATCTTGTCTTAAACGACGCTGGCAAATAATGCTCTAAAACTCACGAGCAGCTACAGGCTCACTCATGACCTTTTTAAATAGTTCATCATGTCTTGGACGCTCTGAAGTGTTGCTAGCATCGCTGTCTGTACTTACATCAGTTTGCTGTTGCCTCTGATTAAGCTCTTTGTTAGTCATGCTTGCAAATCCTTAAAATCTCATAGTCAGATTAAAAAAGTTTAATATTACATAACTGATTAATGATCGTTCTAAATCAGATATGGCGCTTGCGTTAATCTACCTTGTTTTAAATCTTCCAAGTCAAACTGATATGATTCTACTATATGCATTCGCCCTTGATTAGACAAATCATCTAATTGTTTTTTAATTGCACTTAATACATCTTGAATTTTGCTATAATCGTTACTATTTATTGATTTGATATGAGTAAAAGATACAAAATTTTTCATCAAAGAATTATCTTGTATTAATTGAAATGTGATATCATGAGGTAACCCATATTCTAATACACTTCGATCCCATTGAAAAGCTTCAATGTTACGAGGACCGTAAATAGAGGATATCTTCATCCCTTCAATCAATCCATAAACATGCACTCTTGTTTTTTCGTAATCCCAATCTAAACGGCTTTGTTCGGAAGGGTAATAAAAAAGGAATGGTAGTATGTAGAGAATACCATATAATATTCTGGAATAGATAAGTTATAAATTAAAAATGCCATACAAAGAAAGAACAAAAACAGGTTTGCCAAGAAAAATAGATAAGCCGAGATATAAAATAACCAATTGGTCACAATATAACGATAGTTTAAGAAAAAGAGGGATGGTCAGCCTGTATTTTCCTGAAGGTGATTTAGAGTCTTTGTTTATTAATACCCAACCTTACGTAGAGGGAGAATCTGGAGGACAACGACATACCAAGTACCATATATACAACTAATTTATACATTATATCGTTTATTTGGTTTCGGGCAGCGTCAAATAACAGGTTACTTTGAGGATCTATGGCGGGGCAAGGGTCTTGAGATTCCAGTACCAAGTTTTGATCATCTATGTGATTTATTTTCACAGATACCATTAGAGGTCAAACAGTTTTGCAATAAACTTGCTGTGCGTATCAAGAATAAATATCATCACAAAACATGAGCAATTGTTATTACCAATATTATAAATTTATGGAATTCATTCGGTAAATGTGTCACAGTCAAAATAGGATAATTACGTCTAAAAGAGCAACAGATACCCTTCCGAACAAAGCCATATCAAACAGGAAAAGATAATAAGCTTCCTCTAATATGTCCTATAGTAGTATATGCAAATGATCAGCCGTATACTGCTCCGAGAAGCTTTTGGGAATTATTTGAAGATAGCAAGACTGCTAAAGATTGATGGGTGATGAGTATTTACTTGTAGACTTACAAAAACAAAGTGATGATGAGATAGAGAAAAGCAGCATCTTGGTATGATGGAGATATATGCTTAAACATATCAAAGCTCGTGATATCTTAAATCTCTGGCAAAGTCTATTTGAGAAGTTTGAAAGCAGTATTGAAATAGATAAGGAAAATGGCTACATTTACATTAAATGGTTATTGTGGTATAGTGATGCTAAGGTGTCTGAAGATAAACAAGTAGAGCTAGCTAGGATCATACAAGCACTTAAAAAAGAAGATCAAGAGGGACTTATGAGAACTATTGCTGATAAATATATTGATGAGGCGTACAAAAAGGTATGGTCCAAGGCATGCAGATTGGTAGAAATGAAGGCATGCAGATTGGGAAGCTAAAGGCTTACAGATTGGTAGAAATGAGGGGAAATATTGAAGTAGCCAAAAATATGTATAATGCTGGTTCTGATATCTCTTTTATATCTAAAGTTACTGGGCTTTCTATCTCTGAACTCAACAACCTTCTTAAATCTAAATCCTAACTATTCTTTTTGGAAAGTAGTAGATTCTACTACTTTCCTCTATATCTTTACTTAATTTTTTGTTCTAGTTTCTAGCCTGCGATACTTGCTTCTTTGCTCAAGTAAACTTTTAACTCTTCTATTTAATTCTTCCCTTCTTTTTTTGTAACAAATCCTATTGTCTTGATTTAGTGCCTCGTCTGTTATAGCACTGCTTGCGTTTGCATTTAAAATAGATTCTTGATTACTGTAGTTTCCGTTTAGGTGTTTCTGGAAGTTCTGATACTGTGATTTCATTTTTTGAAAATTTGAGAAGTTAGTGGATTTGATTTTACTCTATCTTAAATATTGTTTTTGGTCAAAAGCTATTGTAATGAACAAAGAAATATATTTGTGCATAATTGGATTGCATGTGCAGTATGACTAAAACATGTGTTTTACGACATATTAACTATCATCTATTTACAAATACCAAAAAATTAGCTATTTATATACGACAAACAATGTCGTATTGCTTTGCTGTGCGATAATTAACTAAAAGGGGTTTTCCGTACATGCTAGTTGGATATATGAGAGTTTCTAGTGAAAATGAACACAAGTGTTCGATCTTCAATATGATGCACTTATTAAAGAAGGCGTCGATCCAAGACATATTTTTCAAGATAAGGTAAGCGGAGCAAAAGATAATAGAAAAGGATTACAAGAAGCTCTTGATTATTTACAAGATGGCGATTGTCTCATTGTATGGAAGTTAGATAGACTCGGGCGATCATTGTCTCATCTTATTACGCTTATTGATGGCTTTAAACAGAAAAATATTGGCTTTAAATCCATAACCGAACAAATGGACACAACAACCCCTCACGGTGAGTTTTTATTCAGTGTTTTTGGAGCTCTTGCTCAATATGAACGAGCACTTACAAAAGAAAGAATTATGGCAGGTTTAAAATCTGCTAAGCAACGGGGAAAAACAGGAGGAAGACCCCGAGTTATCTCACCTGAAAAAATGCAAGCAATTAGTGAGGCACTGAAATCCGGCACAAGCAAAGCTGCAATATGCCGGACATTCAATGTTAAAAGGACTACTCTCTATGATAATCTAGAGCAGATGTGTCGTTGTCTGTAAGATTAAATCTTCGGGCTGTTGAAAAAGTTATAAAAAGAAGTAGAAAAGAGTTAATCTAAGGAATAAGCTGTATTTTTATGCTTAAATGAAGGTGTAAAGATGCAGGGTTATAAGCTTGATCAAAGTGTGAGATGTAATAGCCTTAGCTTAAGGCACATGATACCTAATGATCATTTATTAGTGAGGATTCATGAAGCTAAAGAATTAGAGTTTTCTTTTATCTATGAAATAACTAAGAATCGTTATTGTGCTAATTACGGACGTCCATCAATTGATCCTGTATTATTTTTTAGGATGCAAATAATAAGTTACTTATATGGTATAAAGTCAAATAGACGATTATGTAAAGAAATTCAGTTAAATATAGCATATAGGTGGTTTTGTGGTTTAAGTTTAGAGGATAAAGTACCGGATCATTCATCATTAAGTAGGATAAGAGATAGATTTGGGGTAGAACTATTTCAAGAAATATTTATAAGCTTGATTAAGCAATGGTATGAACTAGATATTATAAAAGGAGAAACAATTATTTCAGATGCCTCTTTAGTTGAATCTAATGCCTCTATGAATAGCCTAATATTAAGAAAAGATCAAGGTGATTCACAAAAGAGAGAATTAAAAAAATATGAACGTCGTTATCATGATTTCCGAGAAGGGAAAAAGTAAGGAAAATATCTAATCAAACTCATGTCAGTAGGACAGATCCTGATTGTAGTCTTGTATCAAGAACTAATGGTTATAAAAAGCTATGTTATAAGACCCACTACTCAATTGATTCAGATTCACGTATTATAATAGATTGTTATGTAAGTACAGGATCACAACATGAGTGTATTGTACTTCCAAGTAGAGTTTGGAATATATTAAATAATTTTTCTTTTAGAGTAAAAGAATGGATAGCAGACAAAGGTTATGGTAGAGGTCCAACCTATGGATATTTTAAATTACTTGGAATTACAACTTATATACCTTTACATGTAGATAATCTTGGTGAAGGAAAAATAAGTAGGGGGAATTTCAATATGATAGAGAACAGGATAGATATAAGTGTCCACAGGGACATTATCTTTATCCGTATGATAAATTAGATAAAAAACAAATAAAACGTTATCGTATTACAGGAGGGCATTGTAAAAATTGCTCTCTAAAATCAGGTTGTATTTCTGATAATTATAGTAATAGAGGACGATTTATTTATCGTAATCCTTATCAGGATGAAATAGATGAGGTAAAGGTCAGACAGAATAGAATTGATTTTAAGAAAAACTAATTGAGAGAAAGTGGAAAATAGAAGGTCTATTTGGTGAAGCTAAGGAGAATCATGGTTTACGAGGAGCAAAATTTAGAAGTGTACAGAAAACACAGATTCAAATACTGATGATTGCGATAGTACAAAATTTTAAACGGATACTTAAAATTATTTTTTGGTTTTTTATCTACTGCTATTAAAGATAAAAAAATATTAAAGTATTTGCAACCTTGTTGATTTTTTCAACAGCCCGTGTAGAGTTTTACAAATTAATCGAGTCGGTTGGGTGCAGAATTTTATTCTTACCTACATATAGCCCAGACTTAAATCCTATAGAACATTATTGGTTTAAGATTAAGAACGAAATAAGAAAAGTTACGGGGCAATTCAAAGATATCAGTATGGCTGTAGAACACGTACTAAAGTTTATTTAACTGTACCTATTTACTATGGTCTAGCTATATTTCCCTAATGGTTATTCCCGAGCATATAAGGATATTACTTTATCATCAAATCCTTCAAGCTGAACCTGAAATCCTTTTGTACCATTATCAGGTTTAATAACACTAAGCAAACATCCTCTAGTATGGCGATAAAACCATTATTGCAAATTTCCCTGATAACCGCGATCAGCTAAGATCTTGATAAGTCTTGGGAACTTCTCCTTTAACCCAAATAATAATATCTTAGCACAATTACTATCATGAGGAGTAGCACTATGTACATCAATATTAATAGGATAACCTAAAGTATCTACAACTATATGACGTTTTCTCCCTGTTACCTTTTTCCCTCCATCATATCCTTTCTCTTCATTTTTTAAAAGAACGTGTCCTTCGCTTTGACTATCGATGATTCCTATACTAGGACTTGATTCTTTGCCTAATTGAAGTCTTACTTATACTTCTTGCACTATTCATCAAATCCTCAATTACTCCTCTATGTTTTAACCTATTAAAGTAATTAAATACTCATTTCCATGGACCAAAATCTTTAGGCAAATCTCTCCAAAAACAGCCGTTCTTGGTTATATAAAATATCCCATTCCATAATAGCCTTGCGCATCCTTAGGGGGCGGACGACCTTGCTTCCCTTTTCTTTTATTGATTATTTCTTCTATTAATCCCCACTCTTCATCGCTCATGTCGCTTGTGTATCCTAGCATCTTCTCCCTTTTGGATGCTAACATACTACCTATCTTTTCTAATTACAATATTTTACGTGACTGGTTCTAAGTCAAAGGGGTTGTAACCCTTTGACTTAAGAATTAGGACTTGAGAAGCTGGTTGATTTCAGAAATAGAAAGTCCTGTAACTTTAGAGATAAAAGAAATATCAGAACCAGCAGAAAGCATATTTTTAGCTACTTCATATTTTCCTTTCGCTTCGCCAATCTGCATGCCTCGAGCTTCGCCAATCTGCATGCCTCGAGCTTCGCCAATCTGCATGCCTTGTTGTACACCTTCTTCTTTCCAATGCTGAGCTAAGCTAGTCATAAGTTTTTCTCCTTGTTCGGTATTAAGACGAGACTTTAATATTTTTTCTAGTTCTATTTTATCAGATTTGTTAATTTTAATCAATGTATAGGTTAATATCAGTTCTAGGTAATCAATACCGATATTGAGTTTAGCGAATTCAGGTAAGAGGTCAGCTACCTCATACCATCTTTTAAGTAGATCTCTCTCATGAATATGCTTCATGAAGAATTGCAATATTCCTGACCAAGCTTTTTTCTTTAATTCCTCATCAGGGATGTCATGAATATTAATCACCTGATGGTCCTTAGTCCAAATATCTTGCACCAGCTGTTTATTTTTAAATAGTTCCCAAATATTCTTTGGAGCATTGTATTTCTTTTTGCCGTTGTAAAATATTAACGGATATACGAAAGGCAGATACTTAGATTTAGGATGAAGAGTTAAATGCCTTGATGCAATATCAGTCATATATTTAAATAGCCTAAAAGCCATGAAGTGATCAGGAGTACTTTGATGCTCTAAAAGAATCCAAAAATATCCAGTATCATCATTAAACTTAGCTGAGAATAGAATATCGGATATAGAGTGTCTAAGGTCTGCTTCAACAAAGCTTTCTTTTTCCATTTTAAGAGTATGAGGCAAGAACATAGCCTGAATCTCTTTTGGAAGATGCATTTCAAAGAACTCTTTAGCTACTATTGGATTCTCTAGAGCCTTACGAATGAGTGCATCATGCCTTGGACGCTCAGAAGCACCGCTATTTTCTAAGTCTTTTTGCTGTTGTTGATTATTATGCTCTTCATTAGTCATACTTGCAAATCCTTATAACCTCATAATCATCGTATGCTCTAGCTCCCTTTCTAAGCGGAGTTCTTTAACTTCTGCTTTGACCTTAGCAAAGGTTGATGCTACATGCTTCTCATCTACAAAGCCTGGGATATTATTCTGCATCTCATGCTTCATGTATTTAAGTGGGCATGAATATTTCTTAGTGCCTACCATCACATGCTCATCATCTAATAGCTGCTTTATATTCTCATTGTGATGATCCATATAATGCTTCTCACATGTTTTACTTAAATTCTTAAGCACATTATGACTATCAGAAGAGTTAAATTGATTTAGTATCTCGTAATCCTTTAATATACCATGTTTTTGGGCATATACTACCATATTATGCATATTACTAATTAACTTATCTTGCTCTATAGTCTTAGCATTTGATATCGCAGATAATAAACTACTATCATATTGCTCTGCGTATTTAAGATTCCCATCAAGAGACTTAAAGAATTCATGTTCACGGCTAATTGCAGTTAACATTTCATCGATTGTCTTAGCGTGAGCTTTGTCTTGCTGAATCATCTGATACTGAGTCTCTAACTGATAACTCTCTAAACTTCTATCAAAATGCTTATATGTCTCTTCTAGATTTTTACTATTCTTAAGCTGTACTAATATGTCTTGCGTGCTGAAGACTCCATGCTGCTCTACTGCTGCTATATCTTTTAATTTAGGTAAAAGTTCTTGTTCCTTGTGTTCAAGAGCTTGCTGTGCTAAGTCCTGGAATTCATAATTAAATGTTCTATATTTGATGTTGCCATTTAGTGCTACAAAAAATTTCTGATCTTTTTCTAAGGCTACAAACACCTCAGATGCTATCTCATGCTTAATTTGCTCCGTATGTGATATTAATGTCTTGCTTTCTGCTTCTCTTGCAATATCCGCTAATCTTGTCTGTTCACGACGTTTTTGATAATCAGAATAAACCCCTACCACCTTAAATCCTTCCTTCTTGTACTGCCGTACTATCTCTCTCATTACAAAAGTCTCACCAGCTCCAGGATTACCTTCAAGTATGCTGATATCTGAGCCGTTGCAGACAGACAAGATTGCGTCAATCTGCTCACTACTGAACACGTGGTTCTTACTGCCAAATACATTAAGCTTTAAGCCTAAACTACCTCCTATTTTATCGTTAAATTTATTTTGTAGGTTTGCTCCTACTACATTTACCAAATCGCCTATTTGTTCTTTGAGACTATTTCTTTCTAAACTCTCAGCGTTAATATTAAGATTATGCTCTTCCTTAGCATTTAACTCTTCTATAGCAGATATATAACGACGCTCTAAATTTACTCTAGATTTTAAGGAGTATAGCGTTCTTCCCATCAAATCTTTTTGATCCATCAGCTCTATCTTGTCAGATACCAATAGCTGATTATAGAGTCTTAAGAACTCTTCTCCATATTCTTTGTTCAGATGCTCGATAGCTGGGTTGTTAGCTCTACTATCTGCTTGGTCGTTAGCCGTATTTGCTACTGAATTATTCTCTATATTTTGTGACGCATTTTCACTACTACCGCACTCCTGAACGAGTCTCTTACCAAACTCTCTAATAGCTTCTTGTTCCTTAGCAATATCACTACCTTTCGATACTAGATGCACCATCAAAGCATCTGATAATGCTATAGCTATATCTTCTTTAGTAAACACTGGCTTCGTATATGAAATACGACCAAATACTATCTCTGGATTCTCATATATCTTCTGTGCATTCTCAGCTATTATTTCTTTGTTTTTTCTTCTAACTCCGTGCCTTGCATATGATTAGTTACTCCTCTATGCTTGGTCGGCTCTTGATCTATACCAAGTGCTTTATATGACTTACTACTGACTCTAAATGGTAAACCTACTTCCTCATACAGCTTATTAGTTGCTATCTCACATTCTTCTCTTAGAAAATATAAGACTCTTGGACTTTCTAACTCTCTATCTTTTACCTTTCCAATTACTACTTCCCCATTCTCTAAACGCCCTAACCTTCTTGTTAAATACTGTATATGCACATGTGGATTATCAGGATTGTCATAGTGAATATTAACGTCACATACTATGCCTCGTGATACTATCCATTTTTGAACATATTCCTCAACTAATCTAATATTATCTTCCTTATTTACTTCTTTAGGCAATGCAAATTCTATCTCAGCACCAGGCCTTGAATCAGCTCTTCTCTCTCTTGCTTCAGCTGCATTCCATAATAACTCTCTATCTTTTAACCATGCTATATCCTGAAATTCTTTAGATACAAATATCTTACTATATACTACTCCTTGTTTTTTGCTAAAATCATAAGTAATACTAATAGCTTCTCCACTTTCTTTATCTATAGTTTTATACACACTGAGCGCATAGCGTTTTGTGCCAACAAAACGCGAAAGTGCATTAAGGGGGCTTGCTGCCCCCCTTAAAAGAACCCCCGCAATATCTGTAAAAGAAATATGTATGATGCTTTATTATCATTGACTATTGATTATTATTGCCGGTATACTAGTTTAGTATCAAACACTTGAGATTAGAGTGAATTTAACCAGTAAACCAAAATCAGACAACACCAAAACTGATTAAATCTATTGTAAAAAAACTATGGTATACTCGTATGCAATATCAAAAAGCTACCACCTTTGATCGTAAAGCAGATAGCAGAAAAAAGATTATGCTTGGGGGTTATTTGTCAAAGCAGGTCTTGATTATCTGCACCCAAATAATGCCCATATTCTCTACGGAATGCTACTCGATTGTAAAGAGCAATTAATACTTAATCCTAAAATTATTGATAAATGGAAAATCAAAGGACAATCACTCCTTATAAAATAATTATTAACTATAATTATCAGGTTCTTATATGCAGAAATTCTTCATAATACTTGGATTACTCATAACCACCATTGGACTTATCTATCCTCTCATCCCTTATCTTAAACTTGGACGTCTACCAGGTGACTTTTTCTTTCAAAAAGGTAACTTCTCTTTTTTCTGCCCTCTAACCTCTTGCCTGCTCTTTAGTATCTTCATCTCTTTGCTCCTATTCCTATTCGATAAATATTTCTAATCCTTAACTCTAAACATTATTGCTCTAATAAAAAGAGTAATAAATAACCTTGAAACTAAAAAATCTTATTATTATATTTATAATTTGAATCATAAACATATATTCAACAATTTTTACCTATGATTGATTACACTACTACTACACATACTACTTCTAAAACTCATGATGAAGGTCTGAGACAATTTATGTTAAAGGTTTATAACCTTATGGCTGTAGCTCTGCTATTAACTGGTAGTACTGCTATTATCACAATTTCTTGGACACCACTTGTAAACTTAATGTTTAATACTACTTTTGGCTCTATTGTTGCTTTTGCCCCTTTAACTATTGCTCATATTTCTTCTTTGGCTTCTCTAAATTATCTATTCAATCGGCACAAATCTTATTCTGGATATACGCAGTTCTAGTAGGCATGTCTTTATCTTACCTATTTCTTATCTATACTACCATATCTATTGCTAGAACTTTCTTTATCTGTGCTGCTGTCTTTGGTATGATGAGCTTATATGGATATAACACTAATAAGGATCTTACTTCTTGGGGTTCTTTCTTTTTAATGGGACTTGTCGGTTTACTGCTTACTTCACTTATTAATCTTTTCTTACAAAGTCCTGCTGTATATTTTGCTTCTTCTTTTCTAGGAGTAATCATCTTTATTGGACTAATAGTCTGGGATACTCAAAAAATTAAATCTTTCTACTTCACTAATACTGACAATCATTTAGCACAAAAAATGTCTATTGTAGCTGCTTTTAACTTATATCTAGACTTTATTAACCTATTTCTACACCTTATTAGATTCCTCGGAGGATATAAACGTCAGCAATAATTACTTGAATTTTTCTATTCTAAAACTATATCTAAAGATATATAATTATGTTACGATTCTATAGATTCTATAAATTAACCTTATATAGTCAAATTGAAGTAAAAGAAGATAATTATGTTATACAACAATATTAAATTATATTTAATAACTTGCATTACTGTCATTTTATTGGTCAATCCAGCAATTGCGGCTGAGGATAAAAAAACATCAAATAATAATCATTATACTATTTATTTACGTCATCCATTAGATTTTATTAATCGTCCTTTCTCTGCCTTTGATTATTACTGGAATAGTATATTTGATGATAGATTATCTATCTATGACTCAAGTGCTATAAAAAGTAAATTCATTCCTCAAGACAAACAATATATCCTAGTCCTAGAAGTACCAGGCTATGATAAAAGTCACATTAAACTTAAAGTAAATAATCATAAGCTTTTTATTGAAGGTAACATTGACGATACTAAAGCAAATAGTGCTACTGATCATTTAAATAAAAACTTTAATTATGTTATGTCTCTATATGATGATATTGATCAAAAGTCTATTTCTTCTAAGCTAAAAAATGGCATCTTGACCATTACTTTGCCTAGAATTGAACTCAAAAACCAAAATGCTAAAGAAATACCTGTTCAATAAAGAGCATAACGAATAATTAAAACTTTTTTGATTATTAATTTGTTATTATTTAATTTTATTTAACTTAAATAGGAGGTTTTTATGGCTTTTAATTTACCACGTATTAGAAATAAATCAGAACTACAAAATAACTCTAATAAAAGAAGCTATATTGATGATGTCTTTAATAACTTCTTTAATGAAATAGCTTCTTTTTCTTATCCTTCCTCTTACAACAATGAAAGAATGTTATCACCGAAAACTGATATTATGGAAAATGACTCTGAGTATAATCTAGAAATGGAATTACCAGGCATCACACAAGATAATATTGATCTTAAAATAGACAGTCACATCCTAACTATTGAAGGTACAAAAGAACAATCTTCTGAAAAGAAAGATCATAATTATCATATGCAGGAACGATATTATGGCTCTTTCTACCGTTCTATTAGTTTACCATCTAATATTGATGAAGAACATATAGAAGCACAATTTAAGGATGGTATCTTATCTATTAAAATACCTAAAAAAGAACAAAGTAAAGCTAAAAAAATTACAATAACTTAAAGAATCTATATTATATAATGTAAAAATGTAAATAGTAGAACCCATACTCTGGGTTCTACTTAAATACAAGGTTCCTTGCACCTTGCTTTACGGCAGATGGGAATATAAATATCAATCAACAACATCTACGCAATTATTTTTATAACTTACTTATCTTATATTTTGTGTTATAATATAATGCACATACAAATATTGGTAACTAATCATGGCAGTTTCAAAGTTCCTCGATCCTAAAAATGATGTCGCCTTCAAGAAAATCTTTGGTTCTGAAAAAAACAAAGATATTCTTATCCACTTCATCAATGATATCATGGGATTTAAAGGTGATGAACAAATACAGGATGTTACTTTCTTAACTCCTATTCAAGACCCTGATATTGCTTATAAAAAGCAATCTCTTGTTGATGTCCTTTGTAAAGCTCAAAATGGCACGCAAATCATCGTAGAAATGCAAGTATCTCCTGCTAAAGGCTTTGAGAAAAGAGCTCAATATTATGCTGCTAAAGCCTATTCCCGACAATTATCCCAAGGACAAAAACAAAACGGTCTCTAGCTAACCTCAAGGAAGTCATCTTTATTGCTATTAGTGATTATATTATCTTCCCTGATAAAGCTGATTATATCTCTCATCATGTCATCCTTGATAAAGTTACTTTTGAACATGACTTAAAGGATTTCTCTTTTAGCTTTATTGAACTACCTAAATTTAATATAGATAAAATTGAAGACTTAAAAACTATTACCGAAAAATGGTGCTATTTCTTTAAATATGCTGCTAACACAAGTGAAGCTGACCTGCAGAAAATTATAGGTAGTGATCTTGTAGTAGGGCGTGCTTATGAAGCATTAAATCAGTTTAACTGGCATGCAGCAGAACTCCTTGCTTATGAGCAGGAAATTAAACGCATCATGGATAACAAAGCTGTCGAAGATTTCATGATTGAATCCGCTGAAGCTAGAGGAAAAGCTGAAGGCGAATATACTAAATCAATAGAAGTGGCAAAAAATATGCTTTCAGCTGACTCTGATCCTGATTTTATTTCCAAGGTTACTGGTTATCTATTGCTGAAATCAACAAACTAAGAAACGATAGTAAAACGTTATGCAAACTGCAAGATCTACATTGAAGCTTAAAATACCGATACAAGCTATTCTACCTCAGCTACCACAAAAACAAGTAGTAGTCATCGATAAGCGTGCATTACAGCAAAAAACTGGTAGTACCAAACCTACTAACAGTGTCAAACCTAATGCTCAACAATAAAGTTGCTAAAGTCCAAGATTAACTGCTGAAGCAACAAGAAGCTCTTAAGCTAAACTGACAAGATGGCAAAAAGAATACAAACAAGTTTTAAAATATACAAACAAAATACCTCTATGTTTCTCTATCGAGCAAAACTACTTAGCCATAGGTATTCACAAGGAAATTATAATACAGAAAAGAGCATTTTCAAATCAACAAAT
>NZ_LAOP01000004.1:0-14835 GCF_000965155.1 Rickettsia endosymbiont of Ixodes pacificus | reverse complement strand
GCTACAGGCTCACTCATGACCTTTTTAAATTATTCATCATCTGGACGCTCTATATTGTTGCTAGCATCGCTGTCTGTACTTACATCAGTTGCTGTTGCCTCTGATTAAGCTCTTTGTTATCATGCTTGCAAATCCTTAAAATCTCATAGTCAGATTAAAAAAGTTTAATATTACATAACTGATTAATGATCGTTCTAAATCAGATATGGCGCTTGCTTAATCTACCTTGTTTAAATCTTCCAAGTCAAACTGATATGATTCTACTATATGCATTCGCCTTGATTAGACAAATCATCTAATTGTTTTTTAATTGCACTTAATACATCTTGAATTTTGCTATAATCGTTACTATTTATTGATTTGATATGAGTAAAGATACAAAATTTTTCATCAAAGAATTATCTTGTATTAATTGAAATGTGATATCATGAGGTAACCCATATTCTAATACACTTCGATCCCATTGAAAAGCTTCAATGTTACGAGGACCGTAAATAGAGGATATCTTCATCCCTTCAATCAATCCATAAACATGCACTCTTGTTTTTTCGTAATCCCAATCTAAACGGCTTTGTTCGGAAGGGTAATAAAAAGGAATGGTAGTATGTAGAGAATACCATATAATATTCTGGAATAGATAAGTTATAATTAAAAATGCCATACAAAGAAAGAACAAAACAGGTTTGCCAAGAAAAATAGATAAGCCGAGATATAAAATAACCAATTGGTCACAATATAACGATAGTTTAAGAAAAAGAGGGATGGTCAGCCTGTATTTTCCTGAAGGTGATTTAGAGTCTTTGTTTATTAATACCCAACCTTACGTAGAGGGAGAATCTGGAGGACAACGACATACCAAGTACCATATATACAACTAATTTATACATTATATCGTTTATTTGGTTTCGGGCAGCGTCAAATAACAGGTTACTTTGAGGATCTATGGCGGGCAAGGGTCTTGAGATTCCAGTACCAAGTTTTGATCATCTATGTGATTATTTTCACAGATACCATTAGAGGTCAAACAGTTTTGCAATAAACTTGCTGTGCGTATCAAGAATAAATATCATCACAAAAACATGAAGCAATTGTTATTACCAATATTATAAATTTATGGAATTCATTCGGTAAATGTGTCACAGTCAAAATAGGATAATTACGTCTAAAAAAGACCAACAGATACCCTTCCGAACAAAGCCATATCAAACAGGGAAAAGATAATAAGCTTCCTCTAATATGTCCTATAGTAGTATATGCAAATGATCAGCCGTATACTGCTCCGAGAAGCTTTTGGGAATTATTTGAAGATAGCAAGACTGCTAAAGATTTGATGGGTGATGAGTATTTACTTGTAGACTTACAAAAACAAAGTGATGATGAGATAGAGAAAAAGCAGCATCTTGGTATGATGGAGTATATGCTTAAACATATCAAAGCTCGTGATATCTTAAATCTCTGGCAAAGTCTATTTGAGAAGTTTGAAAGCAGTATTGAAATAGATAAGGAAAATGGCTACATTTACATTAAATGGTTATTGTGGTATAGTGATGCTAAGGTGTCTGAAGATAAACAAGTAGAGCTAGCTAGGATCATACCAAGCACTTAAAAAAGAAGATCAAGAGGGACTTATGAGAACTATTGCTGATAAATATATTGATGAGGGCGTACAAAAAGGTATGGTCCAAGGCATGCAGATTGGTAGAAATGAAGGCATGCAGATTGGGGAAGCTAAAGGCTTACAGATTGGTAGAAATGAGGGGAAATATGAAGTAGCCAAAAATATGTATAATGCTGGTTCTGATATCTCTTTTATATCTAAAGTTACTGGGCTTTCTATCTCTGAACTCAACAACCTTCTTAAATCTAAATCCTAACTATTCTTTTTGGAAAGTAGTAGATTCTACTACTTTCCATCTATATCTTTACTTAATTTTTTGTTCTAGTTTCTAGCCTGCGATACTTGCTTCTTTTGCTCAAGTAAACTTTTAACTCTTCTATTTAATTCTTCCCTTCTTTTTTTGTAACAAATCCTATTGTCTTGATTTAGTGCCTCGTCTGTTATAGCACTGCTTGCGTTTGCATTTAAAATAGATTCTTGATTACTGTAGTTTCCGTTTAGGTGTTTCTGGAAGTTCTGATACTGTGATTTCATTTTTTGAAAATTTGAGAAGTTAGTGGATTTGATTTTACTCTATCTTAAATATTGTTTTTGGTCAAAAGCTATTGTAATGAACAAAGAAAATATATTTGTGCATAATTGGATTGCATGTGCAGTATGACTAAAAACATGTGTTTTACGACATATTAACTATCATCTATTTACAAATACCAAAAAATTAGCTATTTATATACGACAAACAATGTCGTATTGCTTTGCTGTGCGATAATTAACTAAAAGGGTTTTCCGTACATGCTAGTTGGATATATGAGAGTTTCTAGTGAAAATGAACACCAAGTGTTCGATCTTCAATATGATGCACTTATTAAAGAAGGCGTCGATCCAAGACATATTTTTCAAGATAAGGTAAGCGGAGCAAAAGATAATAGAAAAGGATTACAAGAAGCTCTTGATTATTTACAAGATGGCGATTGTCTCATTGTATGGAAGTTAGATAGACTCGGGCGATCATTGTCTCATCTTATTACGCTTATTGATGGCTTTAAACAGAAAAATATTGGCTTTAAATCCATAACCGAACAAATGGACACAACAACCCCTCACGGTGAGTTTTTATTCAGTGTTTTTGGAGCTCTTGCTCAATATGAACGAGCACTTACAAAAGAAAGAATTATGGCAGGTTTAAAATCTGCTAAGCAACGGGGAAAAACAGGAGGAAGACCCCGAGTTATCTCACCTGAAAAAATGCAAGCAATTAGTGAGGCACTGAAATCCGGCACAAGCAAAGCTGCAATATGCCGGACATTCAATGTTAAAAGGACTACTCTCTATGATAATCTAGAGCAGATGTGTCGTTGTCTGTAAGATTAAATCTTCGGGCTGTTGAAAAAGTTATAAAAAGAAGTAGAAAAGAGTTAATCTAAGGAATAAGCTGTATTTTTATGCTTAAATGAAGGTGTAAAGATGCAGGGTTATAAGCTTGATCAAAGTGTGAGATGTAATAGCCTTAGCTTAAGGCACATGATACCTAATGATCATTTATTAGTGAGGATTCATGAAGCTAAAGAATTAGAGTTTTCTTTTATCTATGAAATAACTAAGAATCGTTATTGTGCTAATTACGGACGTCCATCAATTGATCCTGTATTATTTTTTAGGATGCAAATAATAAGTTACTTATATGGTATAAAGTCAAATAGACGATTATGTAAAGAAATTCAGTTAAATATAGCATATAGGTGGTTTTGTGGTTTAAGTTTAGAGGATAAAGTACCGGATCATTCATCATTAAGTAGGATAAGAGATAGATTTGGGGTAGAACTATTTCAAGAAATATTTATAAGCTTGATTAAGCAATGGTATGAACTAGATATTATAAAAGGAGAAACAATTATTTCAGATGCCTCTTTAGTTGAATCTAATGCCTCTATGAATAGCCTAATATTAAGAAAAGATCAAGGTGATTCACAAAAGAGAGAATTAAAAAAATATGAACGTCGTTATCATGATTTCCGAGAAGGGAAAAAAGTAAGGAAAATATCTAATCAAACTCATGTCAGTAGGACAGATCCTGATTGTAGTCTTGTATCAAGAACTAATGGTTATAAAAAGCTATGTTATAAGACCCACTACTCAATTGATTCAGATTCACGTATTATAATAGATTGTTATGTAAGTACAGGATCACAACATGAGTGTATTGTACTTCCAAGTAGAGTTTGGAATATATTAAATAATTTTTCTTTTAGAGTAAAAGAATGGATAGCAGACAAAGGTTATGGTAGAGGTCCAACCTATGGATATTTTAAATTACTTGGAATTACAACTTATATACCTTTACATGTAGATAATCTTGGTGAAGGAAAAATAAGTAGGGGGAATTTCAATATGATAGAGAACAGGATAGATATAAGTGTCCACAGGGACATTATCTTTATCCGTATGATAAATTAGATAAAAAACAAATAAAACGTTATCGTATTACAGGAGGGCATTGTAAAAATTGCTCTCTAAAATCAGGTTGTATTTCTGATAATTATAGTAATAGAGGACGATTTATTTATCGTAATCCTTATCAGGATGAAATAGATGAGGTAAAGGTCAGACAGAATAGAATTGATTTTAAGAAAAAACTAATTGAGAGAAAGTGGAAAATAGAAGGTCTATTTGGTGAAGCTAAGGAGAATCATGGTTTACGAGGAGCAAAATTTAGAAGTGTACAGAAAACACAGATTCAAATACTGATGATTGCGATAGTACAAAATTTTAAACGGATACTTAAAATTATTTTTTGGTTTTTTTATCTACTGCTATTAAAGATAAAAAAATATTAAAGTATTTGCAACCTTGTTGATTTTTTCAACAGCCCGTGTAGAGTTTTACAAATTAATCGAGTCGGTTGGGTGCAGAATTTTATTCTTACCTACATATAGCCCAGACTTAAATCCTATAGAACATTATTGGTTTAAGATTAAGAACGAAATAAGAAAAGTTACGGGGCAATTCAAAGATATCAGTATGGCTGTAGAACACGTACTAAAGTTTATTTAACTGTACCTATTTACTATGGTCTAGCTATATTTCCCTAATGGTTATTCCCGAGCATATAAGGATATTACTTTATCATCAAATCCTTCAAGCTGAACCTGAAATCCTTTTGTACCATTATCAGGTTTAATAACACTAAGCAAACATCCTCTAGTATGGCGATAAAACCATTATTGCAAATTTCCCTGATAACCGCGATCAGCTAAGATCTTGATAAGTCTTGGGAACTTCTCCTTTAACCCAAATAATAATATCTTAGCACAATTACTATCATGAGGAGTAGCACTATGTACATCAATATTAATAGGATAACCTAAAGTATCTACAACTATATGACGTTTTCTCCCTGTTACCTTTTTCCCTCCATCATATCCTTTCTCTTCATTTTTTAAAAGAACGTGTCCTTCGCTTTGACTATCGATGATTCCTATACTAGGACTTGATTCTTTGCCTAATTGAAGTCTTACTTATACTTCTTGCACTATTCATCAAATCCTCAATTACTCCTCTATGTTTTAACCTATTAAAGTAATTAAATACTCATTTCCATGGACCAAAATCTTTAGGCAAATCTCTCCAAAAACAGCCGTTCTTGGTTATATAAAATATCCCATTCCATAATAGCCTTGCGCATCCTTAGGGGCGGACGACCTTGCTTCCCTTTTCTTTTATTGATTATTTCTTCTATTAATCCCCACTCTTCATCGCTCATGTCGCTTGTGTATCCTAGCATCTTCTCCCTTTTGGATGCTAACATACTACCTATCTTTTCTAATTACAATATTTTACGTGACTGGTTCTAAGTCAAAGGGGTTGTAACCCTTTGACTTAAGAATTAGGACTTGAGAAGCTGGTTGATTTCAGAAATAGAAAGTCCTGTAACTTTAGAGATAAAAGAAATATCAGAACCAGCAGAAAGCATATTTTTAGCTACTTCATATTTTCCTTTCGCTTCGCCAATCTGCATGCCTCGAGCTTCGCCAATCTGCATGCCTCGAGCTTCGCCAATCTGCATGCCTTGTTGTACACCTTCTTCTTTCCAATGCTGAGCTAAGCTAGTCATAAGTTTTTCTCCTTGTTCGGTATTAAGACGAGACTTTAATATTTTTTCTAGTTCTATTTTATCAGATTTGTTAATTTTAATCAATGTATAGGTTAATATCAGTTCTAGGTAATCAATACCGATATTGAGTTTAGCGAATTCAGGTAAGAGGTCAGCTACCTCATACCATCTTTTAAGTAGATCTCTCTCATGAATATGCTTCATGAAGAATTGCAATATTCCTGACCAAGCTTTTTTCTTTAATTCCTCATCAGGGATGTCATGAATATTAATCACCTGATGGTCCTTAGTCCAAATATCTTGCACCAGCTGTTTATTTTTAAATAGTTCCCAAATATTCTTTGGAGCATTGTATTTCTTTTTGCCGTTGTAAAATATTAACGGATATACGAAAGGCAGATACTTAGATTTAGGATGAAGAGTTAAATGCCTTGATGCAATATCAGTCATATATTTAAATAGCCTAAAAGCCATGAAGTGATCAGGAGTACTTTGATGCTCTAAAAGAATCCAAAAATATCCAGTATCATCATTAAACTTAGCTGAGAATAGAATATCGGATATAGAGTGTCTAAGGTCTGCTTCAACAAAGCTTTCTTTTTCCATTTTAAGAGTATGAGGCAAGAACATAGCCTGAATCTCTTTTGGAAGATGCATTTCAAAGAACTCTTTAGCTACTATTGGATTCTCTAGAGCCTTACGAATGAGTGCATCATGCCTTGGACGCTCAGAAGCACCGCTATTTTCTAAGTCTTTTTGCTGTTGTTGATTATTATGCTCTTCATTAGTCATACTTGCAAATCCTTATAACCTCATAATCATCGTATGCTCTAGCTCCCTTTCTAAGCGGAGTTCTTTAACTTCTGCTTTGACCTTAGCAAAGGTTGATGCTACATGCTTCTCATCTACAAAGCCTGGGATATTATTCTGCATCTCATGCTTCATGTATTTAAGTGGGCATGAATATTTCTTAGTGCCTACCATCACATGCTCATCATCTAATAGCTGCTTTATATTCTCATTGTGATGATCCATATAATGCTTCTCACATGTTTTACTTAAATTCTTAAGCACATTATGACTATCAGAAGAGTTAAATTGATTTAGTATCTCGTAATCCTTTAATATACCATGTTTTTGGGCATATACTACCATATTATGCATATTACTAATTAACTTATCTTGCTCTATAGTCTTAGCATTTGATATCGCAGATAATAAACTACTATCATATTGCTCTGCGTATTTAAGATTCCCATCAAGAGACTTAAAGAATTCATGTTCACGGCTAATTGCAGTTAACATTTCATCGATTGTCTTAGCGTGAGCTTTGTCTTGCTGAATCATCTGATACTGAGTCTCTAACTGATAACTCTCTAAACTTCTATCAAAATGCTTATATGTCTCTTCTAGATTTTTACTATTCTTAAGCTGTACTAATATGTCTTGCGTGCTGAAGACTCCATGCTGCTCTACTGCTGCTATATCTTTTAATTTAGGTAAAAGTTCTTGTTCCTTGTGTTCAAGAGCTTGCTGTGCTAAGTCCTGGAATTCATAATTAAATGTTCTATATTTGATGTTGCCATTTAGTGCTACAAAAAATTTCTGATCTTTTTCTAAGGCTACAAACACCTCAGATGCTATCTCATGCTTAATTTGCTCCGTATGTGATATTAATGTCTTGCTTTCTGCTTCTCTTGCAATATCCGCTAATCTTGTCTGTTCACGACGTTTTTGATAATCAGAATAAACCCCTACCACCTTAAATCCTTCCTTCTTGTACTGCCGTACTATCTCTCTCATTACAAAAGTCTCACCAGCTCCAGGATTACCTTCAAGTATGCTGATATCTGAGCCGTTGCAGACAGACAAGATTGCGTCAATCTGCTCACTACTGAACACGTGGTTCTTACTGCCAAATACATTAAGCTTTAAGCCTAAACTACCTCCTATTTTATCGTTAAATTTATTTTGTAGGTTTGCTCCTACTACATTTACCAAATCGCCTATTTGTTCTTTGAGACTATTTCTTTCTAAACTCTCAGCGTTAATATTAAGATTATGCTCTTCCTTAGCATTTAACTCTTCTATAGCAGATATATAACGACGCTCTAAATTTACTCTAGATTTTAAGGAGTATAGCGTTCTTCCCATCAAATCTTTTTGATCCATCAGCTCTATCTTGTCAGATACCAATAGCTGATTATAGAGTCTTAAGAACTCTTCTCCATATTCTTTGTTCAGATGCTCGATAGCTGGGTTGTTAGCTCTACTATCTGCTTGGTCGTTAGCCGTATTTGCTACTGAATTATTCTCTATATTTTGTGACGCATTTTCACTACTACCGCACTCCTGAACGAGTCTCTTACCAAACTCTCTAATAGCTTCTTGTTCCTTAGCAATATCACTACCTTTCGATACTAGATGCACCATCAAAGCATCTGATAATGCTATAGCTATATCTTCTTTAGTAAACACTGGCTTCGTATATGAAATACGACCAAATACTATCTCTGGATTCTCATATATCTTCTGTGCATTCTCAGCTATTATTTCTTTGTTTTTTTCTTCTAACTCCGTGCCTTGCATATGATTAGTTACTCCTCTATGCTTGGTCGGCTCTTGATCTATACCAAGTGCTTTATATGACTTACTACTGACTCTAAATGGTAAACCTACTTCCTCATACAGCTTATTAGTTGCTATCTCACATTCTTCTCTTAGAAAATATAAGACTCTTGGACTTTCTAACTCTCTATCTTTTACCTTTCCAATTACTACTTCCCCATTCTCTAAACGCCCTAACCTTCTTGTTAAATACTGTATATGCACATGTGGATTATCAGGATTGTCATAGTGAATATTAACGTCACATACTATGCCTCGTGATACTATCCATTTTTGAACATATTCCTCAACTAATCTAATATTATCTTCCTTATTTACTTCTTTAGGCAATGCAAATTCTATCTCAGCACCAGGCCTTGAATCAGCTCTTCTCTCTCTTGCTTCAGCTGCATTCCATAATAACTCTCTATCTTTTAACCATGCTATATCCTGAAATTCTTTAGATACAAATATCTTACTATATACTACTCCTTGTTTTTTGCTAAAATCATAAGTAATACTAATAGCTTCTCCACTTTCTTTATCTATAGTTTTATACACACTGAGCGCATAGCGTTTTGTGCCAACAAAACGCGAAAGTGCATTAAGGGGGCTTGCTGCCCCCCTTAAAAGAACCCCCGCAATATCTGTAAAAGAAATATGTATGATGCTTTATTATCATTGACTATTGATTATTATTGCCGGTATACTAGTTTAGTATCAAACACTTGAGATTAGAGTGAATTTAACCAGTAAACCAAAATCAGACAACACCAAAACTGATTAAATCTATTGTAAAAAAACTATGGTATACTCGTATGCAATATCAAAAAGCTACCACCTTTGATCGTAAAGCAGATAGCAGAAAAAAGATTATGCTTGGGGGGTTATTTGTCAAAGCAGGTCTTGATTATCTGCACCCAAATAATGCCCATATTCTCTACGGAATGCTACTCGATTGTAAAGAGCAATTAATACTTAATCCTAAAATTATTGATAAATGGAAAATCAAAGGACAATCACTCCTTATAAAATAATTATTAACTATAATTATCAGGTTCTTATATGCAGAAATTCTTCATAATACTTGGATTACTCATAACCACCATTGGACTTATCTATCCTCTCATCCCTTATCTTAAACTTGGACGTCTACCAGGTGACTTTTTCTTTCAAAAAGGTAACTTCTCTTTTTTCTGCCCTCTAACCTCTTGCCTGCTCTTTAGTATCTTCATCTCTTTGCTCCTATTCCTATTCGATAAATATTTCTAATCCTTAACTCTAAACATTATTGCTCTAATAAAAAGAGTAATAAATAACCTTGAAACTAAAAAATCTTATTATTATATTTATAATTTGAATCATAAACATATATTCAACAATTTTTACCTATGATTGATTACACTACTACTACACATACTACTTCTAAAACTCATGATGAAGGTCTGAGACAATTTATGTTAAAGGTTTATAACCTTATGGCTGTAGCTCTGCTATTAACTGGTAGTACTGCTATTATCACAATTTCTTGGACACCACTTGTAAACTTAATGTTTAATACTACTTTTGGCTCTATTGTTGCTTTTGCCCCTTTAACTATTGCTCATATTTCTTCTTTGGCTTCTCTAAATTATCTATTCAATCGGCACAAATCTTATTCTGGATATACGCAGTTCTAGTAGGCATGTCTTTATCTTACCTATTTCTTATCTATACTACCATATCTATTGCTAGAACTTTCTTTATCTGTGCTGCTGTCTTTGGTATGATGAGCTTATATGGATATAACACTAATAAGGATCTTACTTCTTGGGGTTCTTTCTTTTTAATGGGACTTGTCGGTTTACTGCTTACTTCACTTATTAATCTTTTCTTACAAAGTCCTGCTGTATATTTTGCTTCTTCTTTTCTAGGAGTAATCATCTTTATTGGACTAATAGTCTGGGATACTCAAAAAATTAAATCTTTCTACTTCACTAATACTGACAATCATTTAGCACAAAAAATGTCTATTGTAGCTGCTTTTAACTTATATCTAGACTTTATTAACCTATTTCTACACCTTATTAGATTCCTCGGAGGATATAAACGTCAGCAATAATTACTTGAATTTTTCTATTCTAAAACTATATCTAAAGATATATAATTATGTTACGATTCTATAGATTCTATAAATTAACCTTATATAGTCAAATTGAAGTAAAAGAAGATAATTATGTTATACAACAATATTAAATTATATTTAATAACTTGCATTACTGTCATTTTATTGGTCAATCCAGCAATTGCGGCTGAGGATAAAAAAACATCAAATAATAATCATTATACTATTTATTTACGTCATCCATTAGATTTTATTAATCGTCCTTTCTCTGCCTTTGATTATTACTGGAATAGTATATTTGATGATAGATTATCTATCTATGACTCAAGTGCTATAAAAAGTAAATTCATTCCTCAAGACAAACAATATATCCTAGTCCTAGAAGTACCAGGCTATGATAAAAGTCACATTAAACTTAAAGTAAATAATCATAAGCTTTTTATTGAAGGTAACATTGACGATACTAAAGCAAATAGTGCTACTGATCATTTAAATAAAAACTTTAATTATGTTATGTCTCTATATGATGATATTGATCAAAAGTCTATTTCTTCTAAGCTAAAAAATGGCATCTTGACCATTACTTTGCCTAGAATTGAACTCAAAAACCAAAATGCTAAAGAAATACCTGTTCAATAAAGAGCATAACGAATAATTAAAACTTTTTTGATTATTAATTTGTTATTATTTAATTTTATTTAACTTAAATAGGAGGTTTTTATGGCTTTTAATTTACCACGTATTAGAAATAAATCAGAACTACAAAATAACTCTAATAAAAGAAGCTATATTGATGATGTCTTTAATAACTTCTTTAATGAAATAGCTTCTTTTTCTTATCCTTCCTCTTACAACAATGAAAGAATGTTATCACCGAAAACTGATATTATGGAAAATGACTCTGAGTATAATCTAGAAATGGAATTACCAGGCATCACACAAGATAATATTGATCTTAAAATAGACAGTCACATCCTAACTATTGAAGGTACAAAAGAACAATCTTCTGAAAAGAAAGATCATAATTATCATATGCAGGAACGATATTATGGCTCTTTCTACCGTTCTATTAGTTTACCATCTAATATTGATGAAGAACATATAGAAGCACAATTTAAGGATGGTATCTTATCTATTAAAATACCTAAAAAAGAACAAAGTAAAGCTAAAAAAATTACAATAACTTAAAGAATCTATATTATATAATGTAAAAATGTAAATAGTAGAACCCATACTCTGGGTTCTACTTAAATACAAGGTTCCTTGCACCTTGCTTTACGGCAGATGGGAATATAAATATCAATCAACAACATCTACGCAATTATTTTTATAACTTACTTATCTTATATTTTGTGTTATAATATAATGCACATACAAATATTGGTAACTAATCATGGCAGTTTCAAAGTTCCTCGATCCTAAAAATGATGTCGCCTTCAAGAAAATCTTTGGTTCTGAAAAAAACAAAGATATTCTTATCCACTTCATCAATGATATCATGGGATTTAAAGGTGATGAACAAATACAGGATGTTACTTTCTTAACTCCTATTCAAGACCCTGATATTGCTTATAAAAAGCAATCTCTTGTTGATGTCCTTTGTAAAGCTCAAAATGGCACGCAAATCATCGTAGAAATGCAAGTATCTCCTGCTAAAGGCTTTGAGAAAAGAGCTCAATATTATGCTGCTAAAGCCTATTCCCGACAATTATCCCAAGGACAAAAACAAAACGGTCTCTAGCTAACCTCAAGGAAGTCATCTTTATTGCTATTAGTGATTATATTATCTTCCCTGATAAAGCTGATTATATCTCTCATCATGTCATCCTTGATAAAGTTACTTTTGAACATGACTTAAAGGATTTCTCTTTTAGCTTTATTGAACTACCTAAATTTAATATAGATAAAATTGAAGACTTAAAAACTATTACCGAAAAATGGTGCTATTTCTTTAAATATGCTGCTAACACAAGTGAAGCTGACCTGCAGAAAATTATAGGTAGTGATCTTGTAGTAGGGCGTGCTTATGAAGCATTAAATCAGTTTAACTGGCATGCAGCAGAACTCCTTGCTTATGAGCAGGAAATTAAACGCATCATGGATAACAAAGCTGTCGAAGATTTCATGATTGAATCCGCTGAAGCTAGAGGAAAAGCTGAAGGCGAATATACTAAATCAATAGAAGTGGCAAAAAATATGCTTTCAGCTGACTCTGATCCTGATTTTATTTCCAAGGTTACTGGTTTATCTATTGCTGAAATCAACAAACTAAGAAACGAGTAGTAAAACGTTATGCAAACTGCAAGATCTACATTGAAGCTTAAAATACCGATACAAGCTATTCTACCTCAGCTACCACAAAAACAAGTAGTAGTCATCGATAAGCATGCATTACAGCAAAAAACTGGTAGTACCCAACCTACTAACAGTGTCAAACCTAATGCTCAACACAATAAAGTTGCAAAAGTCCAAGCATTAACTGCTGAGCAACAAGAAGCTGTCCAAGCTAAACTGACACGATGGAAAAAAGAATACAAACAAGTTTTAAAATTATTACAAACAAAATACCCTCTATGTTTCGCAATGAAAGCAAAACCTTTAGCTATAGGTATTCACAAGGAAATTATAGATACAGAAAAAGAGAATTTCTCAAAACAACAAATTCACAGATTCTTTAGAAGATATTGCTCTGATAAAAGATACAAAAAATTACTAGTCGAAGGTAAACAACGCTTTAACCTAGATGGCACCCCTGCTACTTTAGTGACTAAAGAAGAAGTGCCGCCAAAAACTAACAAATTCTTTAAACCTAAAAAATCTTAATTATCTGACATCTACAGAGTTCCTTTTCATCTGTATTTTACATAAATAATTATTAGGATCTAAAATATGCAATTATCCCGCTCATATGATACTACTAGCATCATCGATAAAAACACAGATATAAAAACAGAGAACAATATTACCTACAATTATAAAAAAAGACGTGAAGAATTAAATCAAGTAGTAAAACATCACATAGAACGACAAAAGCAAAAAGTAGTAAAAAAGAGCAAAACTCTATATGTCTAAAAACGAACGTTTCCGTACACCCCTTATTCCTATGTTGTAGTAGTTGACCGGGCTGTTGAAAAAATCAACAAGGTTGCAAATACTTTAATATTTTTTTATCTTTAATAGCAGTAGATAAAAAAACCAAAAAATAATTTTAAGTATCCGTTTAAAATTTTGTACTATCGCAATCATCAGTATTTGAATCTGTGTTTTCTGTACACTTCTAAATTTTGCTCCTCGTAAACCATGATTCTCCTTAGCTTCACCAAATAGACCTTCTATTTTCCACTTTCTCTCAATTAGTTTTTTCTTAAAATCAATTCTATTCTGTCTGACCTTTACCTCATCTATTTCATCCTGATAAGGATTACGATAAATAAATCGTCCTCTATTACTATAATTATCAGAAATACAACCTGATTTTAGAGAGCAATTTTTACAATGCCCTCCTGTAATACGATAACGTTTTATTTGTTTTTTATCTAATTTATCATACGGATAAAGATAATGTCCCTGTGGACACTTATATCTATCCTGTTCTCTATCATATTGAAATTCCCCCCTACTTATTTTTCCTTCACCAAGATTATCTACATGTAAAGGTATATAAGTTGTAATTCCAAGTAATTTAAAATATCCATAGGTTGGACCTCTACCATAACCTTTGTCTGCTATCCATTCTTTTACTCTAAAAGAAAAATTATTTAATATATTCCAAACTCTACTTGGAAGTACAATACACTCATGTTGTGATCCTGTACTTACATAACAATCTATTATAATACGTGAATCTGAATCAATTGAGTAGTGGGTCTTATAACATAGCTTTTTATAACCATTAGTTCTTGATACAAGACTACAATCAGGATCTGTCCTACTGACATGAGTTTGATTAGATATTTTCCTTACTTTTTTCCCTTCTCGGAAATCATGATAACGACGTTCATATTTTTTTAATTCTCTCTTTTGTGAATCACCTTGATCTTTTCTTAATATTAGGCTATTCATAGAGGCATTAGATTCAACTAAAGAGGCATCTGAAATAATTGTTTCTCCTTTTATAATATCTAGTTCATACCATTGCTTAATCAAGCTTATAAATATTTCTTGAAATAGTTCTACCCCAAATCTATCTCTTATCCTACTTAATGATGAATGATCCGGTACTTTATCCTCTAAACTTAAACCACAAAACCACCTATATGCTATATTTAACTGAATTTCTTTACATAATCGTCTATTTGACTTTATACCATATAAGTAACTTATTATTTGCATCCTAAAAAATAATACAGGATCAATTGATGGACGTCCGTAATTAGCACATAACGATTCTTAGTT
>NZ_LAOP01000003.1:0-16235 GCF_000965155.1 Rickettsia endosymbiont of Ixodes pacificus | reverse complement strand
TTTTTTAGCTTAGAAGAAATAGACTTTTGATCAATATCATCATATAGGACATAACATAATTAAAGTTTTTATTTAAATGATCAGTAGCACTATTTGCTTTAGTATCGTCAATGTTACCTTCAATAAAAAGCTTATGATTATTTACTTTAAGTTTAATGTGACTTTTATCATAGCCTGGTACTTCTAGGACTAGGATATATTGTTTGTCTTGAGGAATGAATTTACTTTTTATAGCACTTGAGTCATAGATAGATAATCTATCATCAAATATACTATTCCAGTAATAATCAAAGGCAGAGAAAGGACGATTAATAAAATCTAATGGATGACGTAAATAAATAGTATAATGATTATTATTTGATGTTTTTTTATCCTCAGCCGCAATTGCTGGATTGACCAATAAAATGACAGTAATGCAAGTTATTAAATATAATTTAATATTGTTGTATAACATAATTATCTTCTTTTACTTCAATTTGACTATATAAGGTTAATTTATAGAATCTATAGAATCGTAACATAATTATATATCTTTAGATATAGTTTTAGAATAGAAAAATTCAAGTAATTATTGCTGACGTTTATATCCTCCGAGGAATCTAATAAGGTGTAGAAATAGGTTAATAAAGTCTAGATATAAGTTAAAAGCAGCTACAATAGACATTTTTTGTGCTAAATGATTGTCAGTATTAGTGAAGTAGAAAGATTTAATTTTTGAGTATCCCAGACTATTAGTCCAATAAAGATGATTACTCCTAGAAAAGAAGAAGCAAAATATACAGCAGGACTTTGTAAGAAAAGATTAATAAGTGAAGTAAGCAGTAAACCGACAAGTCCCATTAAAAAGAAAGAACCCCAAGAAGTAAGATCCTTATTAGTGTTATATCCATATAAGCTCATCATACCAAAGACAGCAGCACAGATAAAGAAAGTTCTAGCAATAGATATGGTAGTATAGATAAGAAATAGGTAAGATAAAGACATGCCTACTAGAACTGCGTATATCCAGAATAAGATTTGTGCCGATTGAATAGATAATTTAGAGAAGCCAAAGAAGAAATATGAGCAATAGTTAAAGGGGCAAAAGCAACAATAGAGCCAAAAGTAGTATTAAACATTAAGTTTACAAGTGGTGTCCAAGAAATTGTGATAATAGCAGTACTACCAGTTAATAGCAGAGCTACAGCCATAAGGTTATAAACCTTTAACATAAATTGTCTCAGACCTTCATCATGAGTTTTAGAAGTAGTATGTGTAGTAGTAGTGTAATCAATCATAGGTAAAAATTGTTGAATATATGTTTATGATTCAAATTATAAATATAATAATAAGATTTTTTAGTTTCAAGGTTATTTATTACTCTTTTTATTAGAGCAATAATGTTTAGAGTTAAGGATTAGAAATATTTATCGAATAGGAATAGGAGCAAAGAGATGAAGATACTAAAGAGCAGGCAAGAGGTTAGAGGGCAGAAAAAAGAGAAGTTACCTTTTTGAAAGAAAAAGTCACCTGGTAGACGTCCAAGTTTAAGATAAGGGATGAGAGGATAGATAAGTCCAATGGTGGTTATGAGTAATCCAAGTATTATGAAGAATTTCTGCATATAAGAACCTGATAATTATAGTTAATAATTATTTTATAAGGAGTGATTGTCCTTTGATTTTCCATTTATCAATAATTTTAGGATTAAGTATTAATTGCTCTTTACAATCGAGTAGCATTCCGTAGAGAATATGGGCATTATTTGGGTGCAGATAATCAAGACCTGCTTTGACAAATAACCCCCAAGCATAATCTTTTTTCTGCTATCTGCTTTACGATCAAAGGTGGTAGCTTTTTGATATTGCATACGAGTATACCATAGTTTTTTTACAATAGATTTAATCAGTTTTGGTGTTGTCTGATTTTGGTTTACTGGTTAAATTCACTCTAATCTCAAGTGTTTGATACTAAACTAGTATACCGGCAATAATAATCAATAGTCAATGATAATAAAGCATCATACATATTTCTTTTACAGATATTGCGGGGTTCTTTTAAGGGGGGCAGCAAGCCCCCTTAATGCACTTTCGCGTTTTGTTGGCACAAAACGCTATGCGCTCAGTGTGTATAAAACTATAGATAAAGAAAGTGGAGAAGCTATTAGTATTACTTATGATTTTAGCAAAAAACAAGGAGTAGTATATAGTAAGATATTTGTATCTAAAGAATTTCAGGATATAGCATGGTTAAAAGATAGAGAGTTATTATGGAATGCAGCTGAAGCAAGAGAGAGAAGAGCTGATTCAAGGCCTGGTGCTGAGATAGAATTTGCATTGCCTAAAGAAGTAAATAAGGAAGATAATATTAGATTAGTTGAGGAATATGTTCAAAAATGGATAGTATCACGAGGCATAGTATGTGACGTTAATATTCACTATGACAATCCTGATAATCCACATGTGCATATACAGTATTTAACAAGAAGGTTAGGGCGTTTAGAGAATGGGGAAGTAGTAATTGGAAAGGTAAAAGATAGAGAGTTAGAAAGTCCAAGAGTCTTATATTTTCTAAGAGAAGAATGTGAGATAGCAACTAATAAGCTGTATGAGGAAGTAGGTTTACCATTTAGAGTCAGTAGTAAGTCATATAAAGCACTTGGTATAGATCAAGAGCCGACCAAGCATAGAGGAGTAACTAATCATATGCAAGGCACGGAGTTAGAAGAAAAAAACAAAGAAATAATAGCTGAGAATGCACAGAAGATATATGAGAATCCAGAGATAGTATTTGGTCGTATTTCATATACGAAGCCAGTGTTTACTAAAGAAGATATAGCTATAGCATTATCAGATGCTTTGATGGTGCATCTAGTATCGAAAGGTAGTGATATTGCTAAGGAACAAGAAGCTATTAGAGAGTTTGGTAAGAGACTCGTTCAGGAGTGCGGTAGTAGTGAAAATGCGTCACAAAATATAGAGAATAATTCAGTAGCAAATACGGCTAACGACCAAGCAGATAGTAGAGCTAACAACCCAGCTATCGAGCATCTGAACAAAGAATATGGAGAAGAGTTCTTAAGACTCTATAATCAGCTATTGGTATCTGACAAGATAGAGCTGATGGATCAAAAAGATTTGATGGGAAGAACGCTATACTCCTTAAAATCTAGAGTAAATTTAGAGCGTCGTTATATATCTGCTATAGAAGAGTTAAATGCTAAGGAAGAGCATAATCTTAATATTAACGCTGAGAGTTTAGAAAGAAATAGTCTCAAAGAACAAATAGGCGATTTGGTAAATGTAGTAGGAGCAAACCTACAAAATAAATTTAACGATAAAATAGGAGGTAGTTTAGGCTTAAAGCTTAATGTATTTGGCAGTAAGAACCACGTGTTCAGTAGTGAGCAGATTGACGCAATCTTGTCTGTCTGCAACGGCTCAGATATCAGCATACTTGAAGGTAATCCTGGAGCTGGTGAGACTTTTGTAATGAGAGAGATAGTACGGCAGTACAAGAAGGAAGGATTTAAGGTGGTAGGGGTTTATTCTGATTATCAAAAACGTCGTGAACAGACAAGATTAGCGGATATTGCAAGAGAAGCAGAAAGCAAGACATTAATATCACATACGGAGCAAATTAAGCATGAGATAGCATCTGAGGTGTTTGTAGCCTTAGAAAAAGATCAGAAATTTTTTGTAGCACTAAATGGCAACATCAAATATAGAACATTTAATTATGAATTCCAGGACTTAGCACAGCAAGCTCTTGAACACAAGGAACAAGAACTTTTACCTAAATTAAAAGATATAGCAGCAGTAGAGCAGCATGGAGTCTTCAGCACGCAAGACATATTAGTACAGCTTAAGAATAGTAAAAATCTAGAAGAGACATATAAGCATTTTGATAGAAGTTTAGAGAGTTATCAGTTAGAGACTCAGTATCAGATGATTCAGCAAGACAAAGCTCACGCTAAGACAATCGATGAAATGTTAACTGCAATTAGCCGTGAACATGAATTCTTTAAGTCTCTTGATGGGAATCTTAAATACGCAGAGCAATATGATAGTAGTTTATTATCTGCGATATCAAATGCTAAGACTATAGAGCAAGATAAGTTAATTAGTAATATGCATAATATGGTAGTATATGCCCAAAAACATGGTATATTAAAGGATTACGAGATACTAAATCAATTTAACTCTTCTGATAGTCATAATGTGCTTAAGAATTTAAGTAAAACATGTGAGAAGCATTATATGGATCATCACAATGAGAATATAAAGCAGCTATTAGATGATGAGCATGTGATGGTAGGCACTAAGAAATATTCATGCCCACTTAAATACATGAAGCATGAGATGCAGAATAATATCCCAGGCTTTGTAGATGAGAAGCATGTAGCATCAACCTTTGCTAAGGTCAAAGCAGAAGTTAAAGAACTCCGCTTAGAAAGGGAGCTAGAGCATACGATGATTATGAGGTTATAAGGATTTGCAAGTATGACTAATGAAGAGCATAATAATCAACAACAGCAAAAAGACTTAGAAAATAGCGGTGCTTCTGAGCGTCCAAGGCATGATGCACTCATTCGTAAGGCTCTAGAGAATCCAATAGTAGCTAAAGAGTTCTTTGAAATGCATCTTCCAAAAGAGATTCAGGCTATGTTCTTGCCTCATACTCTTAAAATGGAAAAAGAAAGCTTTGTTGAAGCAGACCTTAGACACTCTATATCCGATATTCTATTCTCAGCTAAGTTTAATGATGATACTGGATATTTTTGGATTCTTTTAGAGCATCAAAGTACTCCTGATCACTTCATGGCTTTTAGGCTATTTAAATATATGACTGATATTGCATCAAGGCATTTAACTCTTCATCCTAAATCTAAGTATCTGCCTTTCGTATATCCGTTAATATTTTACAACGGCAAAAAGAAATACAATGCTCCAAAGAATATTTGGGAACTATTTAAAAATAAACAGCTGGTGCAAGATATTTGGACTAAGGACCATCAGGTGATTAATATTCATGACATCCCTGATGAGGAATTAAAGAAAAAAGCTTGGTCAGGAATATTGCAATTCTTCATGAAGCATATTCATGAGAGAGATCTACTTAAAAGATGGTATGAGGTAGCTGACCTCTTACCTGAATTCGCTAAACTCAATATCGGTATTGATTACCTAGAACTGATATTAACCTATACATTGATTAAAATTAACAAATCTGATAAAATAGAACTAGAAAAAATATTAAAGTCTCGTCTTAATACCGAACAAGGAGAAAAACTTATGACTAGCTTAGCTCAGCATTGGAAAGAAGAAGGTGTACAACAAGGCATGCAGATTGGCGAAGCTCGAGGCATGCAGATTGGCGAAGCTCGAGGCATGCAGATTGGCGAAGCGAAAGGAAAATATGAAGTAGCTAAAAATATGCTTTCTGCTGGTTCTGATATTTCTTTTATCTCTAAAGTTACAGGACTTTCTATTTCTGAAATCAACCAGCTTCTCAAGTCCTAATTCTTAAGTCAAAGGGTTACAACCCCTTTGACTTAGAACCAGTCACGTAAAATATTGTAATTAGAAAAGATAGGTAGTATGTTAGCATCCAAAAGGGAGAAGATGCTAGGATACACAAGCGACATGAGCGATGAAGAGTGGGGATTAATAGAAGAAATAATCAATAAAAGAAAAGGGAAGCAAGGTCGTCCGCCCCCTAAGGATGCGCAAGGCTATTATGGAATGGGATATTTTATATAACCAAGAACGGCTGTTTTTGGAGAGATTTGCCTAAAGATTTTGGTCCATGGAAATGAGTATTTAATTACTTTAATAGGTTAAAACATAGAGGAGTAATTGAGGATTTGATGAATAGTGCAAGAAGTATAAGTAAGACTTCAATTAGGCAAAGAATCAAGTCCTAGTATAGGAATCATCGATAGTCAAAGCGAAGGACACGTTCTTTTAAAAAATGAAGAGAAAGGATATGATGGAGGGAAAAAGGTAACAGGGAGAAAACGTCATATAGTTGTAGATACTTTAGGTTATCCTATTAATATTGATGTACATAGTGCTACTCCTCATGATAGTAATTGTGCTAAGATATTATTATTTGGGTTAAAGGAGAAGTTCCCAAGACTTATCAAGATCTTAGCTGATCGCGGTTATCAGGGAAATTTGCAATAATGGTTTTATCGCCATACTAGAGGATGTTTGCTTAGTGTTATTAAACCTGATAATGGTACAAAAGGATTTCAGGTTCAGCTTGAAGGATTTGATGATAAAGTAATATCCTTATATGCTCGGGGAATAACCATTAGGGAAATATAGCTAGACCATAGTAAATAGGTACAGTTAAATAAACTTTAGTACGTGTTCTACAGCCATACTGATATCTTTGAATTGCCCCGTAACTTTTCTTATTTCGTTCTTAATCTTAAACCAATAATGTTCTATAGGATTTAAGTCTGGGCTATATGTAGGTAAGAATAAAATTCTGCACCCAACCGACTCGATTAATTTGTAAAACTCTACACGGGCTGTTGAAAAAATCAACAAGGTTGCAAATACTTTAATATTTTTTTATCTTTAATAGCAGTAGATAAAAAAACCAAAAAATAATTTTAAGTATCCGTTTAAAATTTTGTACTATCGCAATCATCAGTATTTGAATCTGTGTTTTCTGTACACTTCTAAATTTTGCTCCTCGTAAACCATGATTCTCCTTAGCTTCACCAAATAGACCTTCTATTTTCCACTTTCTCTCAATTAGTTTTTTCTTAAAATCAATTCTATTCTGTCTGACCTTTACCTCATCTATTTCATCCTGATAAGGATTACGATAAATAAATCGTCCTCTATTACTATAATTATCAGAAATACAACCTGATTTTAGAGAGCAATTTTTACAATGCCCTCCTGTAATACGATAACGTTTTATTTGTTTTTTATCTAATTTATCATACGGATAAAGATAATGTCCCTGTGGACACTTATATCTATCCTGTTCTCTATCATATTGAAATTCCCCCCTACTTATTTTTCCTTCACCAAGATTATCTACATGTAAAGGTATATAAGTTGTAATTCCAAGTAATTTAAAATATCCATAGGTTGGACCTCTACCATAACCTTTGTCTGCTATCCATTCTTTTACTCTAAAAGAAAAATTATTTAATATATTCCAAACTCTACTTGGAAGTACAATACACTCATGTTGTGATCCTGTACTTACATAACAATCTATTATAATACGTGAATCTGAATCAATTGAGTAGTGGGTCTTATAACATAGCTTTTTATAACCATTAGTTCTTGATACAAGACTACAATCAGGATCTGTCCTACTGACATGAGTTTGATTAGATATTTTCCTTACTTTTTTCCCTTCTCGGAAATCATGATAACGACGTTCATATTTTTTTAATTCTCTCTTTTGTGAATCACCTTGATCTTTTCTTAATATTAGGCTATTCATAGAGGCATTAGATTCAACTAAAGAGGCATCTGAAATAATTGTTTCTCCTTTTATAATATCTAGTTCATACCATTGCTTAATCAAGCTTATAAATATTTCTTGAAATAGTTCTACCCCAAATCTATCTCTTATCCTACTTAATGATGAATGATCCGGTACTTTATCCTCTAAACTTAAACCACAAAACCACCTATATGCTATATTTAACTGAATTTCTTTACATAATCGTCTATTTGACTTTATACCATATAAGTAACTTATTATTTGCATCCTAAAAAATAATACAGGATCAATTGATGGACGTCCGTAATTAGCACAATAACGATTCTTAGTTATTTCATAGATAAAAGAAAACTCTAATTCTTTAGCTTCATGAATCCTCACTAATAAATGATCATTAGGTATCATGTGCCTTAAGCTAAGGCTATTACATCTCACACTTTGATCAAGCTTATAACCCTGCATCTTTACACCTTCATTTAAGCATAAAAATACAGCTTATTCCTTAGATTAACTCTTTTCTACTTCTTTTTATAACTTTTTCAACAGCCCGAAGATTTAATCTTACAGACAACGACACATCTGCTCTAGATTATCATAGAGAGTAGTCCTTTTAACATTGAATGTCCGGCATATTGCAGCTTTGCTTGTGCCGGATTTCAGTGCCTCACTAATTGCTTGCATTTTTTCAGGTGAGATAACTCGGGGTCTTCCTCCTGTTTTTCCCCGTTGCTTAGCAGATTTTAAACCTGCCATAATTCTTTCTTTTGTAAGTGCTCGTTCATATTGAGCAAGAGCTCCAAAAACACTGAATAAAAACTCACCGTGAGGGGTTGTTGTGTCCATTTGTTCGGTTATGGATTTAAAGCCAATATTTTTCTGTTTAAAGCCATCAATAAGCGTAATAAGATGAGACAATGATCGCCCGAGTCTATCTAACTTCCATACAATGAGACAATCGCCATCTTGTAAATAATCAAGAGCTTCTTGTAATCCTTTTCTATTATCTTTTGCTCCGCTTACCTTATCTTGAAAAATATGTCTTGGATCGACGCCTTCTTTAATAAGTGCATCATATTGAAGATCGAACACTTGGTGTTCATTTTCACTAGAAACTCTCATATATCCAACTAGCATGTACGGAAAACCCCTTTTAGTTAATTATCGCACAGCAAAGCAATACGACATTGTTTGTCGTATATAAATAGCTAATTTTTTGGTATTTGTAAATAGATGATAGTTAATATGTCGTAAAACACATGTTTTTAGTCATACTGCACATGCAATCCAATTATGCACAAATATATTTTCTTTGTTCATTACAATAGCTTTTGACCAAAAACAATATTTAAGATAGAGTAAAATCAAATCCACTAACTTCTCAAATTTTCAAAAAATGAAATCACAGTATCAGAACTTCCAGAAACACCTAAACGGAAACTACAGTAATCAAGAATCTATTTTAAATGCAAACGCAAGCAGTGCTATAACAGACGAGGCACTAAATCAAGACAATAGGATTTGTTACAAAAAAAGAAGGGAAGAATTAAATAGAAGAGTTAAAAGTTTACTTGAGCAAAAGAAGCAAGTATCGCAGGCTAGAAACTAGAACAAAAAATTAAGTAAAGATATAGATGGAAAGTAGTAGAATCTACTACTTTCCAAAAAGAATAGTTAGGATTTAGATTTAAGAAGGTTGTTGAGTTCAGAGATAGAAAGCCCAGTAACTTTAGATATAAAAGAGATATCAGAACCAGCATTATACATATTTTTGGCTACTTCATATTTCCCCTCATTTCTACCAATCTGTAAGCCTTTAGCTTCCCCAATCTGCATGCCTTCATTTCTACCAATCTGCATGCCTTGGACCATACCTTTTTGTACGCCCTCATCAATATATTTATCAGCAATAGTTCTCATAAGTCCCTCTTGATCTTCTTTTTTTAAGTGCTTGGTATGATCCTAGCTAGCTCTACTTGTTTATCTTCAGACACCTTAGCATCACTATACCACAATAACCATTTAATGTAAATGTAGCCATTTTCCTTATCTATTTCAATACTGCTTTCAAACTTCTCAAATAGACTTTGCCAGAGATTTAAGATATCACGAGCTTTGATATGTTTAAGCATATACTCCATCATACCAAGATGCTGCTTTTTCTCTATCTCATCATCACTTTGTTTTTGTAAGTCTACAAGTAAATACTCATCACCCATCAAATCTTTAGCAGTCTTGCTATCTTCAAATAATTCCCAAAAGCTTCTCGGAGCAGTATACGGCTGATCATTTGCATATACTACTATAGGACATATTAGAGGAAGCTTATTATCTTTTCCCTGTTTGATATGGCTTTGTTCGGAAGGGTATCTGTTGGTCTTTTTTAGACGTAATTATCCTATTTTGACTGTGACACATTTACCGAATGAATTCCATAAATTTATAATATTGGTAATAACAATTGCTTCATGTTTTTGTGATGATATTTATTCTTGATACGCACAGCAAGTTTATTGCAAAACTGTTTGACCTCTAATGGTATCTGTGAAAATAAATCACATAGATGATCAAAACTTGGTACTGGAATCTCAAGACCCTTGCCCCGCCATAGATCCTCAAAGTAACCTGTTATTTGACGCTGCCCGAAACCAAATAAACGATATAATGTATAAATTAGTTGTATATATGGTACTTGGTATGTCGTTGTCCTCCCAGATTCTCCCTCTACGTAAGGTTGGGTATTAATAAACAAAGACTCTAAATCACCTTCAGGAAAATACAGGCTGACCATCCCTCTTTTTCTTAAACTATCGTTATATTGTGACCAATTGGTTATTTTATATCTCGGCTTATCTATTTTTCTTGGCAAACCTGTTTTTGTTCTTTCTTTGTATGGCATTTTTAATTTATAACTTATCTATTCCAGAATATTATATGGTATTCTCTACATACTACCATTCCTTTTTTATTACCCTTCCGAACAAAGCCGTTTAGATTGGGATTACGAAAAAACAAGAGTGCATGTTTATGGATTGATTGAAGGGATGAAGATATCCTCTATTTACGGTCCTCGTAACATTGAAGCTTTTCAATGGGATCGAAGTGTATTAGAATATGGGTTACCTCATGATATCACATTTCAATTAATACAAGATAATTCTTTGATGAAAAATTTTGTATCTTTTACTCATATCAAATCAATAAATAGTAACGATTATAGCAAAATTCAAGATGTATTAAGTGCAATTAAAAAACAATTAGATGATTTGTCTAATCAAGGGCGAATGCATATAGTAGAATCATATCAGTTTGACTTGGAAGATTTAAAACAAGGTAGATTAACGCAAGCGCCATATCTGATTTAGAACGATCATTAATCAGTTATGTAATATTAAACTTTTTTAATCTGACTATGAGATTTTAAGGATTTGCAAGCATGACTAACAAAGAGCTTAATCAGAGGCAACAGCAAACTGATGTAAGTACAGACAGCGATGCTAGCAACACTTCAGAGCGTCCAAGACATGATGAACTATTTAAAAAGGTCATGAGTGAGCCTGTAGCTGCTCGTGAGTTTTTAGAGCATTATTTGCCAGCGTCGTTTAAGGACAAGATTAATCTAAATAGTGTTAAAATAGAGAAAGAAAGTTTTGTTACTGAGGATTTACGCAAAAGACTTAGTGATGTCGTGTACTCTGTTTCTGTAAAAAAGAATAATATTAAAGATAGTACTACTGAAAGTGCTAATAATGACAAAGCTTACGTTTACGTTCTGATCGAGCATCAGTCTAGTAGTGATTACTGGATTGCTTTTAGACTTTGGCAATATATGCTTTTATTATGCGAAAGGCATAAGGACGCCAATAAAAATAAAAGTAATAGCACAGAAGAAAAAGATAACAAGCTTCCTCTAATATGTCCTATAGTGGTATATGCAAATGATAAGCCTTATAATGCTCCAAGGAGCTTTTGGGAGTTATTTGAAGATAGCAAAACTGCTAAGGAAATAATGGGTGACGAGTATTTACTTGTTGATTTGCAAAAACAAAGTGATAATGAGATAGAGCAAAAGAAGCATCTTGGTATGATGGAGTATATGCTTAAACATATCAAAGCTCGTGATATCTTAAATCTATGGCAAAGTCTACTTGAGAAGTTTGAAAGTAGTATTGAAGTAGATAAGGAAAATGGCTACATTTACATTAAGTGGTTATGTGATGCTAAGGTATCTGAAGATAAACAAGTAGAACTAGCTAAAATCATAGCTAAGCACTTAAAAAAGGAAGATCAAGAGGGAGAACTATTGCTGATAAATATATTGATGAGGGAATGCAAAAAGGTATGGTCCAAGGCATGCAGATTGGGGAGGCTCGAGGCATGCAGATTGGGGAAGCTAAAGGTTTACAGATTGGTAGAAACGAAGGAAAGTATGAAGTAGCTAAAAATATGCTTGCCAATAATTTGTAAAACTCTACACGGGCTGTTGAAAAAGTTATAAAAAGAAGTAGAAAAGAGTTAATCTAAGGAATAAGCTGTATTTTTATGCTTAAATGAAGGTGTAAAGATGCAGGGTTATAAGCTTGATCAAAGTGTGAGATGTAATAGCCTTAGCTTAAGGCACATGATACCTAATGATCATTTATTAGTGAGGATTCATGAAGCTAAAGAATTAGAGTTTTCTTTTATCTATGAAATAACTAAGAATCGTTATTGTGCTAATTACGGACGTCCATCAATTGATCCTGTATTATTTTTTAGGATGCAAATAATAAGTTACTTATATGGTATAAAGTCAAATAGACGATTATGTAAAGAAATTCAGTTAAATATAGCATATAGGTGGTTTTGTGGTTTAAGTTTAGAGGATAAAGTACCGGATCATTCATCATTAAGTAGGATAAGAGATAGATTTGGGGTAGAACTATTTCAAGAAATATTTATAAGCTTGATTAAGCAATGGTATGAACTAGATATTATAAAAGGAGAAACAATTATTTCAGATGCCTCTTTAGTTGAATCTAATGCCTCTATGAATAGCCTAATATTAAGAAAAGATCAAGGTGATTCACAAAAGAGAGAATTAAAAAAATATGAACGTCGTTATCATGATTTCCGAGAAGGGAAAAAAGTAAGGAAAATATCTAATCAAACTCATGTCAGTAGGACAGATCCTGATTGTAGTCTTGTATCAAGAACTAATGGTTATAAAAAGCTATGTTATAAGACCCACTACTCAATTGATTCAGATTCACGTATTATAATAGATTGTTATGTAAGTACAGGATCACAACATGAGTGTATTGTACTTCCAAGTAGAGTTTGGAATATATTAAATAATTTTTCTTTTAGAGTAAAAGAATGGATAGCAGACAAAGGTTATGGTAGAGGTCCAACCTATGGATATTTTAAATTACTTGGAATTACAACTTATATACCTTTACATGTAGATAATCTTGGTGAAGGAAAAATAAGTAGGGGGGAATTTCAATATGATAGAGAACAGGATAGATATAAGTGTCCACAGGGACATTATCTTTATCCGTATGATAAATTAGATAAAAAACAAATAAAACGTTATCGTATTACAGGAGGGCATTGTAAAAATTGCTCTCTAAAATCAGGTTGTATTTCTGATAATTATAGTAATAGAGGACGATTTATTTATCGTAATCCTTATCAGGATGAAATAGATGAGGTAAAGGTCAGACAGAATAGAATTGATTTTAAGAAAAAACTAATTGAGAGAAAGTGGAAAATAGAAGGTCTATTTGGTGAAGCTAAGGAGAATCATGGTTTACGAGGAGCAAAATTTAGAAGTGTACAGAAAACACAGATTCAAATACTGATGATTGCGATAGTACAAAATTTTAAACGGATACTTAAAATTATTTTTTGGTTTTTTTATCTACTGCTATTAAAGATAAAAAAATATTAAAGTATTTGCAACCTTGTTGATTTTTTCAACAGCCCGTATTAATTCCCGTACAACCATCTCCTTGGGATATTTGGGCAACACAGGATCTAGTTGATATAATAAAAGCAAGACAAGAAGTAACTAATGGTATACCTAAAGCTGCTTTTATCATTAGCAGATCAATTAAGAATACAAAATTAAGTAAAGAAGTAATAAATGCATTACAACAATATAATTTACCTATTTTAAATTCTTATACTACACAAAAAGTAATATATCCTAGTACAGCAAGTGATGGATTAACTGTATTCTCAAATCATCCGAACAGTGCGTCAGCAGAAATTAATAACATTATCAATGAGTTAATAGAGTTATTAAATGGTATTAAAAATTAAGATTGGTAATAGGTTAAATACTAATAAAGAAAAAGCAATCAAAGATGTAACTTCTGACAAGATTGTAAGACTCAATGTCAACTTACCTAATACACTACTAAAACAATTTAAACTGAAGACAGTTCAAAATAATATTACTATGTCTGAGTTAATACTCATATGGATAAATGAGTATATAAGTAAATAGACATATACTCATTTATTTTGTTCTACCAATGAGTTGATCCATAGAAATATTAAAATAATCAGATATTGCAATAATTATAGCTGTATTTAAAGTCCTAGTAGGACTAGTATCATTTATAAATTTAACAATAGTCTCATGATCAAATCCAATATTCTCAGAAAATTTATAAGGATTTATATTATCATTACTGAGTTTTTTTTGGATAAAATCTTTGAGGTAAATATTCCAACTATCTAATACCACGTCAATTGTCCTATATTCATTTTGTGATATATAATTTTTTCTACCAATGATTTCATCAATAGAACAATTAAAATAATTAGCTATTTTTATAATCGTTACAATACTAGGGTTAGTACGATTGTGAAAAATCTGACAAATAGTATGATATGAAATTCCGACTAATCCGGCAAATTCTTTTCTATTAATTTTGAATTGATGCAACTTTTCTGTAAGAAAAATTTTTATATTATTTGCTACGTCCATATTTTATTCGGATGCCTTCATTACAAGTTTTTTAATAAAAAATATTATCGAAATCGATAATATTTTACTTGACACTAAGAATTATATTCTTTAGATTTGAATATGAACATAGATTCATATTATTTAAATTAAAACCAGTAAATACTAAAAAGTATCGCAAAATAGTTTGAGTATTTACCGGTTTATTTTTCTTACCAAACCTAAACGATGAGGTTATAGTACAATGACATTAACACATATTTATAATATCCGCAACAAAGTAGTATCGTCTGTACAAAGCAATACTGCTAAGAATTGCACTAATTTTTCTAGTCACAAATCGTTCAAATCAAGGATCAAACAAATGGTTACTGTATCATTGATAAAAATATCAATGATTACAGGAGAGGTATTTGCAGGAGACAAGAGACCGAAAAGCAAAGCCTCATCAGGTAGGAAGAAAGAAGCTGCATTTGAAACAATTAGCTTAAGTAATGCTCTACCTGATGGAGTGCCACAGTTTCCATTACCTGATCTAATACCATCAAATCCGCCAGTACCATCAGCCCCATTCTTAATGCCACCTGTTGCTCCAGCAATACCGGATTTACTTGGGAGTGCTAGCAGTAGCGCTCTAAAACAAAAGACAGGATTTATACAAATAATAAGGTAAAGAGAGATTGAACAATGTTATACAAAATAATACTAGCCTTACTAATGAGTTTAGAGTTGGTAGTTGTATTGATATCCCTAAAATATTTACACCGGAGCAATGTGATTAGTAAAGAATTTGCAGAAATATTTAGCAGTAGCAGAGAAGAGGTAAAGAAATTATTTCAGGAGATTAGGGAATTATCGGAGATAAGTAGTAAGAAAGAGAATTATATCTTGCATATGAAGTTTCATGCAGAGGAGACACAAATGTATGTAAGATTAATATATAAAGAGCTACAAAAGGAGGATAATAAGTGTTTATTAAAGAAATTATTAGATGTGCAACAATTCAAAACAGAACTATCAAAATAAGTGAGATAAGTTAACAAGTAATAAAATTATAAGAATGAGAAGTTTGATTTAAGTAGGAGGCAAGGCATGAAGAGTCAAAAAAGCAATATTAACCCAAGAATAGTTGATGGGATTAGTAAGGGAATTCAAAGCTTATTGCAAGAACACGCACAATGTCGGGAGCAAAATATGGGACTTGTTATATGCAGCAAGTTAATAAATTTAATGCCGGATAATGGTTATGTTTATTACTATCGAGGATATTTATTAGATGATCTTGGGAAATATAAGGAGGCATTAGAATCATTTAATAAAGCAATTGCAATAGATGCAACGAATGCAGATTTTTATAGTGGACGAGGTGATATTTTATCTACCATGAGAAGGCTTGAGGAAGCTGTGATGTCGTATGATATATCGATAGCACTTAATGCGAGTAATGCTAAGGTTTTGCACTATCGTGGTTTAGCTTTGTATGATCTTGGAAGATATAAGGAAGCATTAAAAGATTTTGTACAAGCAATTAAGTTAGAACCTAGTGAGGAAGTATATTATGTTAATCGAGATTTAGCTATTCAAACGATAATGCAAATTGCCTGTTAGAAGTTCTGTATTATGGTTTTTTAGGAATTTTAGAGGTAACTTGGTCAATATCTGCAACATTAGATTTGGGGTATGATTTGAGTAGATCAGAAACTTGTTCAGGTGATTTTATATTTTGCAGGGTATTTTGTGTGGAATCAGCTATAATTTTGTACTATAGCAAGTATCAAATTAGGGTTTTCTGGATATTCTACCAATCATTTCATCA
>NZ_LAOP01000002.1:0-17880 GCF_000965155.1 Rickettsia endosymbiont of Ixodes pacificus | reverse complement strand
ACATTGAAGCTTTTCAATGGGATCGAAGTGTATTAGAATATGGGTTACCTCATGATATCACATTTCAATTAATACAAGATAATTCTTTGATGAAAAATTTTGTATCTTTTACTCATATCAAATCAATAAATAGTAACGATTATAGCAAAATTCAAGATGTATTAAGTGCAATTAAAAAACAATTAGATGATTTGTCTAATCAAGGGCGAATGCATATAGTAGAATCATATCAGTTTGACTTGGAAGATTTAAAACAAGGTAGATTAACGCAAGCGCCATATCTGATTTAGAACGATCATTAATCAGTTATGTAATATTAAACTTTTTTAATCTGACTATGAGATTTTAAGGATTTGCAAGCATGACTAACAAAGAGCTTAATCAGAGGCAACAGCAAACTGATGTAAGTACAGACAGCGATGCTAGCAACACTTCAGAGCGTCCAAGACATGATGAACTATTTAAAAAGGTCATGAGTGAGCCTGTAGCTGCTCGTGAGTTTTTAGAGCATTATTTGCCAGCGTCGTTTAAGGACAAGATTAATCTAAATAGTGTTAAAATAGAGAAAGAAAGTTTTGTTACTGAGGATTTACGCAAAAGACTTAGTGATGTCGTGTACTCTGTTTCTGTAAAAAAGAATAATATTAAAGATAGTACTACTGAAAGTGCTAATAATGACAAAGCTTACGTTTACGTTCTGATCGAGCATCAGTCTAGTAGTGATTACTGGATTGCTTTTAGACTTTGGCAATATATGCTTTTATTATGCGAAAGGCATAAGGACGCCAATAAAAATAAAAGTAATAGCACAGAAGAAAAAGATAACAAGCTTCCTCTAATATGTCCTATAGTGGTATATGCAAATGATAAGCCTTATAATGCTCCAAGGAGCTTTTGGGAGTTATTTGAAGATAGCAAAACTGCTAAGGAAATAATGGGTGACGAGTATTTACTTGTTGATTTGCAAAAACAAAGTGATAATGAGATAGAGCAAAAGAAGCATCTTGGTATGATGGAGTATATGCTTAAACATATCAAAGCTCGTGATATCTTAAATCTATGGCAAAGTCTACTTGAGAAGTTTGAAAGTAGTATTGAAGTAGATAAGGAAAATGGCTACATTTACATTAAGTGGTTATGTGATGCTAAGGTATCTGAAGATAAACAAGTAGAACTAGCTAAAATCATAGCTAAGCACTTAAAAAAGGAAGATCAAGAGGGAGAACTATTGCTGATAAATATATTGATGAGGGAATGCAAAAAGGTATGGTCCAAGGCATGCAGATTGGGGAGGCTCGAGGCATGCAGATTGGGGAAGCTAAAGGTTTACAGATTGGTAGAAACGAAGGAAAGTATGAAGTAGCTAAAAATATGCTTGCCAATAATTTGTAAAACTCTACACGGGCTGTTGAAAAAGTTATAAAAAGAAGTAGAAAAGAGTTAATCTAAGGAATAAGCTGTATTTTTATGCTTAAATGAAGGTGTAAAGATGCAGGGTTATAAGCTTGATCAAAGTGTGAGATGTAATAGCCTTAGCTTAAGGCACATGATACCTAATGATCATTTATTAGTGAGGATTCATGAAGCTAAAGAATTAGAGTTTTCTTTTATCTATGAAATAACTAAGAATCGTTATTGTGCTAATTACGGACGTCCATCAATTGATCCTGTATTATTTTTTAGGATGCAAATAATAAGTTACTTATATGGTATAAAGTCAAATAGACGATTATGTAAAGAAATTCAGTTAAATATAGCATATAGGTGGTTTTGTGGTTTAAGTTTAGAGGATAAAGTACCGGATCATTCATCATTAAGTAGGATAAGAGATAGATTTGGGGTAGAACTATTTCAAGAAATATTTATAAGCTTGATTAAGCAATGGTATGAACTAGATATTATAAAAGGAGAAACAATTATTTCAGATGCCTCTTTAGTTGAATCTAATGCCTCTATGAATAGCCTAATATTAAGAAAAGATCAAGGTGATTCACAAAAGAGAGAATTAAAAAAATATGAACGTCGTTATCATGATTTCCGAGAAGGGAAAAAAGTAAGGAAAATATCTAATCAAACTCATGTCAGTAGGACAGATCCTGATTGTAGTCTTGTATCAAGAACTAATGGTTATAAAAAGCTATGTTATAAGACCCACTACTCAATTGATTCAGATTCACGTATTATAATAGATTGTTATGTAAGTACAGGATCACAACATGAGTGTATTGTACTTCCAAGTAGAGTTTGGAATATATTAAATAATTTTTCTTTTAGAGTAAAAGAATGGATAGCAGACAAAGGTTATGGTAGAGGTCCAACCTATGGATATTTTAAATTACTTGGAATTACAACTTATATACCTTTACATGTAGATAATCTTGGTGAAGGAAAAATAAGTAGGGGGGAATTTCAATATGATAGAGAACAGGATAGATATAAGTGTCCACAGGGACATTATCTTTATCCGTATGATAAATTAGATAAAAAACAAATAAAACGTTATCGTATTACAGGAGGGCATTGTAAAAATTGCTCTCTAAAATCAGGTTGTATTTCTGATAATTATAGTAATAGAGGACGATTTATTTATCGTAATCCTTATCAGGATGAAATAGATGAGGTAAAGGTCAGACAGAATAGAATTGATTTTAAGAAAAAACTAATTGAGAGAAAGTGGAAAATAGAAGGTCTATTTGGTGAAGCTAAGGAGAATCATGGTTTACGAGGAGCAAAATTTAGAAGTGTACAGAAAACACAGATTCAAATACTGATGATTGCGATAGTACAAAATTTTAAACGGATACTTAAAATTATTTTTTGGTTTTTTTATCTACTGCTATTAAAGATAAAAAAATATTAAAGTATTTGCAACCTTGTTGATTTTTTCAACAGCCCGGTCAACTACTACAACATAGGAATAAGGGGTGTACGGAAACGTTCGTTTTTAGACATATAGAGTTTTGCTCTTTTTTACTACTTTTTGCTTTTGTCGTTCTATGTGATGTTTTACTACTTGATTTAATTCTTCACGTCTTTTTTTATAATTGTAGGTAATATTGTTCTCTGTTTTTATATCTGTGTTTTTATCGATGATGCTAGTAGTATCATATGAGCGGGATAATTGCATATTTTAGATCCTAATAATTATTTATGTAAAATACAGATGAAAAGGAACTCTGTAGATGTCAGATAATTAAGATTTTTTAGGTTTAAAGAATTTGTTAGTTTTTGGCGGCACTTCTTCTTTAGTCACTAAAGTAGCAGGGGTGCCATCTAGGTTAAAGCGTTGTTTACCTTCGACTAGTAATTTTTTGTATCTTTTATCAGAGCAATATCTTCTAAAGAATCTGTGAATTTGTTGTTTTGAGAAATTCTCTTTTTCTGTATCTATAATTTCCTTGTGAATACCTATAGCTAAAGGTTTTGCTTTCATTGCGAAACATAGAGGGTATTTTGTTTGTAATAATTTTAAAACTTGTTTGTATTCTTTTTTCCATCGTGTCAGTTTAGCTTGGACAGCTTCTTGTTGCTCAGCAGTTAATGCTTGGACTTTTGCAACTTTATTGTGTTGAGCATTAGGTTTGACACTGTTAGTAGGTTGGGTACTACCAGTTTTTTGCTGTAATGCATGCTTATCGATGACTACTACTTGTTTTTGTGGTAGCTGAGGTAGAATAGCTTGTATCGGTATTTTAAGCTTCAATGTAGATCTTGCAGTTTGCATAACGTTTTACTACTCGTTTCTTAGTTTGTTGATTTCAGCAATAGATAAACCAGTAACCTTGGAAATAAAATCAGGATCAGAGTCAGCTGAAAGCATATTTTTTGCCACTTCTATTGATTTAGTATATTCGCCTTCAGCTTTTCCTCTAGCTTCAGCGGATTCAATCATGAAATCTTCGACAGCTTTGTTATCCATGATGCGTTTAATTTCCTGCTCATAAGCAAGGAGTTCTGCTGCATGCCAGTTAAACTGATTTAATGCTTCATAAGCACGCCCTACTACAAGATCACTACCTATAATTTTCTGCAGGTCAGCTTCACTTGTGTTAGCAGCATATTTAAAGAAATAGCACCATTTTTCGGTAATAGTTTTTAAGTCTTCAATTTTATCTATATTAAATTTAGGTAGTTCAATAAAGCTAAAAGAGAAATCCTTTAAGTCATGTTCAAAAGTAACTTTATCAAGGATGACATGATGAGAGATATAATCAGCTTTATCAGGGAAGATAATATAATCACTAATAGCAATAAAGATGACTTCCTTGAGGTTAGCTAGAGACCGTTTTGTTTTTGTCCTTGGGATAATTGTCGGGAATAGGCTTTAGCAGCATAATATTGAGCTCTTTTCTCAAAGCCTTTAGCAGGAGATACTTGCATTTCTACGATGATTTGCGTGCCATTTTGAGCTTTACAAAGGACATCAACAAGAGATTGCTTTTTATAAGCAATATCAGGGTCTTGAATAGGAGTTAAGAAAGTAACATCCTGTATTTGTTCATCACCTTTAAATCCCATGATATCATTGATGAAGTGGATAAGAATATCTTTGTTTTTTTCAGAACCAAAGATTTTCTTGAAGGCGACATCATTTTTAGGATCGAGGAACTTTGAAACTGCCATGATTAGTTACCAATATTTGTATGTGCATTATATTATAACACAAAATATAAGATAAGTAAGTTATAAAAATAATTGCGTAGATGTTGTTGATTGATATTTATATTCCCATCTGCCGTAAAGCAAGGTGCAAGGAACCTTGTATTTAAGTAGAACCCAGAGTATGGGTTCTACTATTTACATTTTTACATTATATAATATAGATTCTTTAAGTTATTGTAATTTTTTTAGCTTTACTTTGTTCTTTTTTAGGTATTTTAATAGATAAGATACCATCCTTAAATTGTGCTTCTATATGTTCTTCATCAATATTAGATGGTAAACTAATAGAACGGTAGAAAGAGCCATAATATCGTTCCTGCATATGATAATTATGATCTTTCTTTTCAGAAGATTGTTCTTTTGTACCTTCAATAGTTAGGATGTGACTGTCTATTTTAAGATCAATATTATCTTGTGTGATGCCTGGTAATTCCATTTCTAGATTATACTCAGAGTCATTTTCCATAATATCAGTTTTCGGTGATAACATTCTTTCATTGTTGTAAGAGGAAGGATAAGAAAAAGAAGCTATTTCATTAAAGAAGTTATTAAAGACATCATCAATATAGCTTCTTTTATTAGAGTTATTTTGTAGTTCTGATTTATTTCTAATACGTGGTAAATTAAAAGCCATAAAAACCTCCTATTTAAGTTAAATAAAATTAAATAATAACAAATTAATAATCAAAAAAGTTTTAATTATTCGTTATGCTCTTTATTGAACAGGTATTTCTTTAGCATTTTGGTTTTTGAGTTCAATTCTAGGCAAAGTAATGGTCAAGATGCCATTTTTTAGCTTAGAAGAAATAGACTTTTGATCAATATCATCATATAGAGACATAACATAATTAAAGTTTTTATTTAAATGATCAGTAGCACTATTTGCTTTAGTATCGTCAATGTTACCTTCAATAAAAAGCTTATGATTATTTACTTTAAGTTTAATGTGACTTTTATCATAGCCTGGTACTTCTAGGACTAGGATATATTGTTTGTCTTGAGGAATGAATTTACTTTTTATAGCACTTGAGTCATAGATAGATAATCTATCATCAAATATACTATTCCAGTAATAATCAAAGGCAGAGAAAGGACGATTAATAAAATCTAATGGATGACGTAAATAAATAGTATAATGATTATTATTTGATGTTTTTTTATCCTCAGCCGCAATTGCTGGATTGACCAATAAAATGACAGTAATGCAAGTTATTAAATATAATTTAATATTGTTGTATAACATAATTATCTTCTTTTACTTCAATTTGACTATATAAGGTTAATTTATAGAATCTATAGAATCGTAACATAATTATATATCTTTAGATATAGTTTTAGAATAGAAAAATTCAAGTAATTATTGCTGACGTTTATATCCTCCGAGGAATCTAATAAGGTGTAGAAATAGGTTAATAAAGTCTAGATATAAGTTAAAAGCAGCTACAATAGACATTTTTTGTGCTAAATGATTGTCAGTATTAGTGAAGTAGAAAGATTTAATTTTTTGAGTATCCCAGACTATTAGTCCAATAAAGATGATTACTCCTAGAAAAGAAGAAGCAAAATATACAGCAGGACTTTGTAAGAAAAGATTAATAAGTGAAGTAAGCAGTAAACCGACAAGTCCCATTAAAAAGAAAGAACCCCAAGAAGTAAGATCCTTATTAGTGTTATATCCATATAAGCTCATCATACCAAAGACAGCAGCACAGATAAAGAAAGTTCTAGCAATAGATATGGTAGTATAGATAAGAAATAGGTAAGATAAAGACATGCCTACTAGAACTGCGTATATCCAGAATAAGATTTGTGCCGATTGAATAGATAATTTAGAGAAGCCAAAGAAGAAATATGAGCAATAGTTAAAGGGGCAAAAGCAACAATAGAGCCAAAAGTAGTATTAAACATTAAGTTTACAAGTGGTGTCCAAGAAATTGTGATAATAGCAGTACTACCAGTTAATAGCAGAGCTACAGCCATAAGGTTATAAACCTTTAACATAAATTGTCTCAGACCTTCATCATGAGTTTTAGAAGTAGTATGTGTAGTAGTAGTGTAATCAATCATAGGTAAAAATTGTTGAATATATGTTTATGATTCAAATTATAAATATAATAATAAGATTTTTTAGTTTCAAGGTTATTTATTACTCTTTTTATTAGAGCAATAATGTTTAGAGTTAAGGATTAGAAATATTTATCGAATAGGAATAGGAGCAAAGAGATGAAGATACTAAAGAGCAGGCAAGAGGTTAGAGGGCAGAAAAAAGAGAAGTTACCTTTTTGAAAGAAAAAGTCACCTGGTAGACGTCCAAGTTTAAGATAAGGGATGAGAGGATAGATAAGTCCAATGGTGGTTATGAGTAATCCAAGTATTATGAAGAATTTCTGCATATAAGAACCTGATAATTATAGTTAATAATTATTTTATAAGGAGTGATTGTCCTTTGATTTTCCATTTATCAATAATTTTAGGATTAAGTATTAATTGCTCTTTACAATCGAGTAGCATTCCGTAGAGAATATGGGCATTATTTGGGTGCAGATAATCAAGACCTGCTTTGACAAATAACCCCCCAAGCATAATCTTTTTTCTGCTATCTGCTTTACGATCAAAGGTGGTAGCTTTTTGATATTGCATACGAGTATACCATAGTTTTTTTACAATAGATTTAATCAGTTTTGGTGTTGTCTGATTTTGGTTTACTGGTTAAATTCACTCTAATCTCAAGTGTTTGATACTAAACTAGTATACCGGCAATAATAATCAATAGTCAATGATAATAAAGCATCATACATATTTCTTTTACAGATATTGCGGGGGTTCTTTTAAGGGGGGCAGCAAGCCCCCTTAATGCACTTTCGCGTTTTGTTGGCACAAAACGCTATGCGCTCAGTGTGTATAAAACTATAGATAAAGAAAGTGGAGAAGCTATTAGTATTACTTATGATTTTAGCAAAAAACAAGGAGTAGTATATAGTAAGATATTTGTATCTAAAGAATTTCAGGATATAGCATGGTTAAAAGATAGAGAGTTATTATGGAATGCAGCTGAAGCAAGAGAGAGAAGAGCTGATTCAAGGCCTGGTGCTGAGATAGAATTTGCATTGCCTAAAGAAGTAAATAAGGAAGATAATATTAGATTAGTTGAGGAATATGTTCAAAAATGGATAGTATCACGAGGCATAGTATGTGACGTTAATATTCACTATGACAATCCTGATAATCCACATGTGCATATACAGTATTTAACAAGAAGGTTAGGGCGTTTAGAGAATGGGGAAGTAGTAATTGGAAAGGTAAAAGATAGAGAGTTAGAAAGTCCAAGAGTCTTATATTTTCTAAGAGAAGAATGTGAGATAGCAACTAATAAGCTGTATGAGGAAGTAGGTTTACCATTTAGAGTCAGTAGTAAGTCATATAAAGCACTTGGTATAGATCAAGAGCCGACCAAGCATAGAGGAGTAACTAATCATATGCAAGGCACGGAGTTAGAAGAAAAAAACAAAGAAATAATAGCTGAGAATGCACAGAAGATATATGAGAATCCAGAGATAGTATTTGGTCGTATTTCATATACGAAGCCAGTGTTTACTAAAGAAGATATAGCTATAGCATTATCAGATGCTTTGATGGTGCATCTAGTATCGAAAGGTAGTGATATTGCTAAGGAACAAGAAGCTATTAGAGAGTTTGGTAAGAGACTCGTTCAGGAGTGCGGTAGTAGTGAAAATGCGTCACAAAATATAGAGAATAATTCAGTAGCAAATACGGCTAACGACCAAGCAGATAGTAGAGCTAACAACCCAGCTATCGAGCATCTGAACAAAGAATATGGAGAAGAGTTCTTAAGACTCTATAATCAGCTATTGGTATCTGACAAGATAGAGCTGATGGATCAAAAAGATTTGATGGGAAGAACGCTATACTCCTTAAAATCTAGAGTAAATTTAGAGCGTCGTTATATATCTGCTATAGAAGAGTTAAATGCTAAGGAAGAGCATAATCTTAATATTAACGCTGAGAGTTTAGAAAGAAATAGTCTCAAAGAACAAATAGGCGATTTGGTAAATGTAGTAGGAGCAAACCTACAAAATAAATTTAACGATAAAATAGGAGGTAGTTTAGGCTTAAAGCTTAATGTATTTGGCAGTAAGAACCACGTGTTCAGTAGTGAGCAGATTGACGCAATCTTGTCTGTCTGCAACGGCTCAGATATCAGCATACTTGAAGGTAATCCTGGAGCTGGTGAGACTTTTGTAATGAGAGAGATAGTACGGCAGTACAAGAAGGAAGGATTTAAGGTGGTAGGGGTTTATTCTGATTATCAAAAACGTCGTGAACAGACAAGATTAGCGGATATTGCAAGAGAAGCAGAAAGCAAGACATTAATATCACATACGGAGCAAATTAAGCATGAGATAGCATCTGAGGTGTTTGTAGCCTTAGAAAAAGATCAGAAATTTTTTGTAGCACTAAATGGCAACATCAAATATAGAACATTTAATTATGAATTCCAGGACTTAGCACAGCAAGCTCTTGAACACAAGGAACAAGAACTTTTACCTAAATTAAAAGATATAGCAGCAGTAGAGCAGCATGGAGTCTTCAGCACGCAAGACATATTAGTACAGCTTAAGAATAGTAAAAATCTAGAAGAGACATATAAGCATTTTGATAGAAGTTTAGAGAGTTATCAGTTAGAGACTCAGTATCAGATGATTCAGCAAGACAAAGCTCACGCTAAGACAATCGATGAAATGTTAACTGCAATTAGCCGTGAACATGAATTCTTTAAGTCTCTTGATGGGAATCTTAAATACGCAGAGCAATATGATAGTAGTTTATTATCTGCGATATCAAATGCTAAGACTATAGAGCAAGATAAGTTAATTAGTAATATGCATAATATGGTAGTATATGCCCAAAAACATGGTATATTAAAGGATTACGAGATACTAAATCAATTTAACTCTTCTGATAGTCATAATGTGCTTAAGAATTTAAGTAAAACATGTGAGAAGCATTATATGGATCATCACAATGAGAATATAAAGCAGCTATTAGATGATGAGCATGTGATGGTAGGCACTAAGAAATATTCATGCCCACTTAAATACATGAAGCATGAGATGCAGAATAATATCCCAGGCTTTGTAGATGAGAAGCATGTAGCATCAACCTTTGCTAAGGTCAAAGCAGAAGTTAAAGAACTCCGCTTAGAAAGGGAGCTAGAGCATACGATGATTATGAGGTTATAAGGATTTGCAAGTATGACTAATGAAGAGCATAATAATCAACAACAGCAAAAAGACTTAGAAAATAGCGGTGCTTCTGAGCGTCCAAGGCATGATGCACTCATTCGTAAGGCTCTAGAGAATCCAATAGTAGCTAAAGAGTTCTTTGAAATGCATCTTCCAAAAGAGATTCAGGCTATGTTCTTGCCTCATACTCTTAAAATGGAAAAAGAAAGCTTTGTTGAAGCAGACCTTAGACACTCTATATCCGATATTCTATTCTCAGCTAAGTTTAATGATGATACTGGATATTTTTGGATTCTTTTAGAGCATCAAAGTACTCCTGATCACTTCATGGCTTTTAGGCTATTTAAATATATGACTGATATTGCATCAAGGCATTTAACTCTTCATCCTAAATCTAAGTATCTGCCTTTCGTATATCCGTTAATATTTTACAACGGCAAAAAGAAATACAATGCTCCAAAGAATATTTGGGAACTATTTAAAAATAAACAGCTGGTGCAAGATATTTGGACTAAGGACCATCAGGTGATTAATATTCATGACATCCCTGATGAGGAATTAAAGAAAAAAGCTTGGTCAGGAATATTGCAATTCTTCATGAAGCATATTCATGAGAGAGATCTACTTAAAAGATGGTATGAGGTAGCTGACCTCTTACCTGAATTCGCTAAACTCAATATCGGTATTGATTACCTAGAACTGATATTAACCTATACATTGATTAAAATTAACAAATCTGATAAAATAGAACTAGAAAAAATATTAAAGTCTCGTCTTAATACCGAACAAGGAGAAAAACTTATGACTAGCTTAGCTCAGCATTGGAAAGAAGAAGGTGTACAACAAGGCATGCAGATTGGCGAAGCTCGAGGCATGCAGATTGGCGAAGCTCGAGGCATGCAGATTGGCGAAGCGAAAGGAAAATATGAAGTAGCTAAAAATATGCTTTCTGCTGGTTCTGATATTTCTTTTATCTCTAAAGTTACAGGACTTTCTATTTCTGAAATCAACCAGCTTCTCAAGTCCTAATTCTTAAGTCAAAGGGTTACAACCCCTTTGACTTAGAACCAGTCACGTAAAATATTGTAATTAGAAAAGATAGGTAGTATGTTAGCATCCAAAAGGGAGAAGATGCTAGGATACACAAGCGACATGAGCGATGAAGAGTGGGGATTAATAGAAGAAATAATCAATAAAAGAAAAGGGAAGCAAGGTCGTCCGCCCCCTAAGGATGCGCAAGGCTATTATGGAATGGGATATTTTATATAACCAAGAACGGCTGTTTTTGGAGAGATTTGCCTAAAGATTTTGGTCCATGGAAATGAGTATTTAATTACTTTAATAGGTTAAAACATAGAGGAGTAATTGAGGATTTGATGAATAGTGCAAGAAGTATAAGTAAGACTTCAATTAGGCAAAGAATCAAGTCCTAGTATAGGAATCATCGATAGTCAAAGCGAAGGACACGTTCTTTTAAAAAATGAAGAGAAAGGATATGATGGAGGGAAAAAGGTAACAGGGAGAAAACGTCATATAGTTGTAGATACTTTAGGTTATCCTATTAATATTGATGTACATAGTGCTACTCCTCATGATAGTAATTGTGCTAAGATATTATTATTTGGGTTAAAGGAGAAGTTCCCAAGACTTATCAAGATCTTAGCTGATCGCGGTTATCAGGGAAATTTGCAATAATGGTTTTATCGCCATACTAGAGGATGTTTGCTTAGTGTTATTAAACCTGATAATGGTACAAAAGGATTTCAGGTTCAGCTTGAAGGATTTGATGATAAAGTAATATCCTTATATGCTCGGGGAATAACCATTAGGGAAATATAGCTAGACCATAGTAAATAGGTACAGTTAAATAAACTTTAGTACGTGTTCTACAGCCATACTGATATCTTTGAATTGCCCCGTAACTTTTCTTATTTCGTTCTTAATCTTAAACCAATAATGTTCTATAGGATTTAAGTCTGGGCTATATGTAGGTAAGAATAAAATTCTGCACCCAACCGACTCGATTAATTTGTAAAACTCTACACGGGCTGTTGAAAAAATCAACAAGGTTGCAAATACTTTAATATTTTTTTATCTTTAATAGCAGTAGATAAAAAAACCAAAAAATAATTTTAAGTATCCGTTTAAAATTTTGTACTATCGCAATCATCAGTATTTGAATCTGTGTTTTCTGTACACTTCTAAATTTTGCTCCTCGTAAACCATGATTCTCCTTAGCTTCACCAAATAGACCTTCTATTTTCCACTTTCTCTCAATTAGTTTTTTCTTAAAATCAATTCTATTCTGTCTGACCTTTACCTCATCTATTTCATCCTGATAAGGATTACGATAAATAAATCGTCCTCTATTACTATAATTATCAGAAATACAACCTGATTTTAGAGAGCAATTTTTACAATGCCCTCCTGTAATACGATAACGTTTTATTTGTTTTTTATCTAATTTATCATACGGATAAAGATAATGTCCCTGTGGACACTTATATCTATCCTGTTCTCTATCATATTGAAATTCCCCCCTACTTATTTTTCCTTCACCAAGATTATCTACATGTAAAGGTATATAAGTTGTAATTCCAAGTAATTTAAAATATCCATAGGTTGGACCTCTACCATAACCTTTGTCTGCTATCCATTCTTTTACTCTAAAAGAAAAATTATTTAATATATTCCAAACTCTACTTGGAAGTACAATACACTCATGTTGTGATCCTGTACTTACATAACAATCTATTATAATACGTGAATCTGAATCAATTGAGTAGTGGGTCTTATAACATAGCTTTTTATAACCATTAGTTCTTGATACAAGACTACAATCAGGATCTGTCCTACTGACATGAGTTTGATTAGATATTTTCCTTACTTTTTTCCCTTCTCGGAAATCATGATAACGACGTTCATATTTTTTTAATTCTCTCTTTTGTGAATCACCTTGATCTTTTCTTAATATTAGGCTATTCATAGAGGCATTAGATTCAACTAAAGAGGCATCTGAAATAATTGTTTCTCCTTTTATAATATCTAGTTCATACCATTGCTTAATCAAGCTTATAAATATTTCTTGAAATAGTTCTACCCCAAATCTATCTCTTATCCTACTTAATGATGAATGATCCGGTACTTTATCCTCTAAACTTAAACCACAAAACCACCTATATGCTATATTTAACTGAATTTCTTTACATAATCGTCTATTTGACTTTATACCATATAAGTAACTTATTATTTGCATCCTAAAAAATAATACAGGATCAATTGATGGACGTCCGTAATTAGCACAATAACGATTCTTAGTTATTTCATAGATAAAAGAAAACTCTAATTCTTTAGCTTCATGAATCCTCACTAATAAATGATCATTAGGTATCATGTGCCTTAAGCTAAGGCTATTACATCTCACACTTTGATCAAGCTTATAACCCTGCATCTTTACACCTTCATTTAAGCATAAAAATACAGCTTATTCCTTAGATTAACTCTTTTCTACTTCTTTTTATAACTTTTTCAACAGCCCGAAGATTTAATCTTACAGACAACGACACATCTGCTCTAGATTATCATAGAGAGTAGTCCTTTTAACATTGAATGTCCGGCATATTGCAGCTTTGCTTGTGCCGGATTTCAGTGCCTCACTAATTGCTTGCATTTTTTCAGGTGAGATAACTCGGGGTCTTCCTCCTGTTTTTCCCCGTTGCTTAGCAGATTTTAAACCTGCCATAATTCTTTCTTTTGTAAGTGCTCGTTCATATTGAGCAAGAGCTCCAAAAACACTGAATAAAAACTCACCGTGAGGGGTTGTTGTGTCCATTTGTTCGGTTATGGATTTAAAGCCAATATTTTTCTGTTTAAAGCCATCAATAAGCGTAATAAGATGAGACAATGATCGCCCGAGTCTATCTAACTTCCATACAATGAGACAATCGCCATCTTGTAAATAATCAAGAGCTTCTTGTAATCCTTTTCTATTATCTTTTGCTCCGCTTACCTTATCTTGAAAAATATGTCTTGGATCGACGCCTTCTTTAATAAGTGCATCATATTGAAGATCGAACACTTGGTGTTCATTTTCACTAGAAACTCTCATATATCCAACTAGCATGTACGGAAAACCCCTTTTAGTTAATTATCGCACAGCAAAGCAATACGACATTGTTTGTCGTATATAAATAGCTAATTTTTTGGTATTTGTAAATAGATGATAGTTAATATGTCGTAAAACACATGTTTTTAGTCATACTGCACATGCAATCCAATTATGCACAAATATATTTTCTTTGTTCATTACAATAGCTTTTGACCAAAAACAATATTTAAGATAGAGTAAAATCAAATCCACTAACTTCTCAAATTTTCAAAAAATGAAATCACAGTATCAGAACTTCCAGAAACACCTAAACGGAAACTACAGTAATCAAGAATCTATTTTAAATGCAAACGCAAGCAGTGCTATAACAGACGAGGCACTAAATCAAGACAATAGGATTTGTTACAAAAAAAGAAGGGAAGAATTAAATAGAAGAGTTAAAAGTTTACTTGAGCAAAAGAAGCAAGTATCGCAGGCTAGAAACTAGAACAAAAAATTAAGTAAAGATATAGATGGAAAGTAGTAGAATCTACTACTTTCCAAAAAGAATAGTTAGGATTTAGATTTAAGAAGGTTGTTGAGTTCAGAGATAGAAAGCCCAGTAACTTTAGATATAAAAGAGATATCAGAACCAGCATTATACATATTTTTGGCTACTTCATATTTCCCCTCATTTCTACCAATCTGTAAGCCTTTAGCTTCCCCAATCTGCATGCCTTCATTTCTACCAATCTGCATGCCTTGGACCATACCTTTTTGTACGCCCTCATCAATATATTTATCAGCAATAGTTCTCATAAGTCCCTCTTGATCTTCTTTTTTTAAGTGCTTGGTATGATCCTAGCTAGCTCTACTTGTTTATCTTCAGACACCTTAGCATCACTATACCACAATAACCATTTAATGTAAATGTAGCCATTTTCCTTATCTATTTCAATACTGCTTTCAAACTTCTCAAATAGACTTTGCCAGAGATTTAAGATATCACGAGCTTTGATATGTTTAAGCATATACTCCATCATACCAAGATGCTGCTTTTTCTCTATCTCATCATCACTTTGTTTTTGTAAGTCTACAAGTAAATACTCATCACCCATCAAATCTTTAGCAGTCTTGCTATCTTCAAATAATTCCCAAAAGCTTCTCGGAGCAGTATACGGCTGATCATTTGCATATACTACTATAGGACATATTAGAGGAAGCTTATTATCTTTTCCCTGTTTGATATGGCTTTGTTCGGAAGGGTATCTGTTGGTCTTTTTTAGACGTAATTATCCTATTTTGACTGTGACACATTTACCGAATGAATTCCATAAATTTATAATATTGGTAATAACAATTGCTTCATGTTTTTGTGATGATATTTATTCTTGATACGCACAGCAAGTTTATTGCAAAACTGTTTGACCTCTAATGGTATCTGTGAAAATAAATCACATAGATGATCAAAACTTGGTACTGGAATCTCAAGACCCTTGCCCGCCATAGATCCTCAAAGTAACCTGTTATTTGACGCTGCCCGAAACCAAATAAACGATATAATGTATAAATTAGTTGTATATATGGTACTTGGTATGTCGTTGTCCTCCCAGATTCTCCCTCTACGTAAGGTTGGGTATTAATAAACAAAGACTCTAAATCACCTTCAGGAAAATACAGGCTGACCATCCCTCTTTTTCTTAAACTATCGTTATATTGTGACCAATTGGTTATTTTATATCTCGGCTTATCTATTTTTCTTGGCAAACCTGTTTTTGTTCTTTCTTTGTATGGCATTTTTAATTTATAACTTATCTATTCCAGAATATTATATGGTATTCTCTACATACTACCATTCCTTTTTTATTACCCTTCCGAACAAAGCCGTTTAGATTGGGATTACGAAAAAACAAGAGTGCATGTTTATGGATTGATTGAAGGGATGAAGATATCCTCTATTTACGGTCCTCGTAACATTGAAGCTTTTCAATGGGATCGAAGTGTATTAGAATATGGGTTACCTCATGATATCACATTTCAATTAATACAAGATAATTCTTTGATGAAAAATTTTGTATCTTTTACTCATATCAAATCAATAAATAGTAACGATTATAGCAAAATTCAAGATGTATTAAGTGCAATTAAAAAACAATTAGATGATTTGTCTAATCAAGGGCGAATGCATATAGTAGAATCATATCAGTTTGACTTGGAAGATTTAAAACAAGGTAGATTAACGCAAGCGCCATATCTGATTTAGAACGATCATTAATCAGTTATGTAATATTAAACTTTTTTAATCTGACTATGAGATTTTAAGGATTTGCAAGCATGACTAACAAAGAGCTTAATCAGAGGCAACAGCAAACTGATGTAAGTACAGACAGCGATGCTAGCAACACTTCAGAGCGTCCAAGACATGATGAACTATTTAAAAAGGTCATGAGTGAGCCTGTAGCTGCTCGTGAGTTTTTAGAGCATTATTTGCCAGCGTCGTTTAAGGACAAGATTAATCTAAATAGTGTTAAAATAGAGAAAGAAAGTTTTGTTACTGAGGATTTACGCAAAAGACTTAGTGATGTCGTGTACTCTGTTTCTGTAAAAAAGAATAATATTAAAGATAGTACTACTGAAAGTGCTAATAATGACAAAGCTTACGTTTACGTTCTGATCGAGCATCAGTCTAGTAGTGATTACTGGATTGCTTTTAGACTTTGGCAATATATGCTTTTATTATGCGAAAGGCATAAGGACGCCAATAAAAATAAAAGTAATAGCACAGAAGAAAAAGATAACAAGCTTCCTCTAATATGTCCTATAGTGGTATATGCAAATGATAAGCCTTATAATGCTCCAAGGAGCTTTTGGGAGTTATTTGAAGATAGCAAAACTGCTAAGGAAATAATGGGTGACGAGTATTTACTTGTTGATTTGCAAAAACAAAGTGATAATGAGATAGAGCAAAAGAAGCATCTTGGTATGATGGAGTATATGCTTAAACATATCAAAGCTCGTGATATCTTAAATCTATGGCAAAGTCTACTTGAGAAGTTTGAAAGTAGTATTGAAGTAGATAAGGAAAATGGCTACATTTACATTAAGTGGTTATGTGATGCTAAGGTATCTGAAGATAAACAAGTAGAACTAGCTAAAATCATAGCTAAGCACTTAAAAAAGGAAGATCAAGAGGGAGAACTATTGCTGATAAATATATTGATGAGGGAATGCAAAAAGGTATGGTCCAAGGCATGCAGATTGGGGAGGCTCGAGGCATGCAGATTGGGGAAGCTAAAGGTTTACAGATTGGTAGAAACGAAGGAAAGTATGAAGTAGCTAAAAATATGCTTGCCAATAATTTGTAAAACTCTACACGGGCTGTTGAAAAAGTTATAAAAAGAAGTAGAAAAGAGTTAATCTAAGGAATAAGCTGTATTTTTATGCTTAAATGAAGGTGTAAAGATGCAGGGTTATAAGCTTGATCAAAGTGTGAGATGTAATAGCCTTAGCTTAAGGCACATGATACCTAATGATCATTTATTAGTGAGGATTCATGAAGCTAAAGAATTAGAGTTTTCTTTTATCTATGAAATAACTAAGAATCGTTATTGTGCTAATTACGGACGTCCATCAATTGATCCTGTATTATTTTTTAGGATGCAAATAATAAGTTACTTATATGGTATAAAGTCAAATAGACGATTATGTAAAGAAATTCAGTTAAATATAGCATATAGGTGGTTTTGTGGTTTAAGTTTAGAGGATAAAGTACCGGATCATTCATCATTAAGTAGGATAAGAGATAGATTTGGGGTAGAACTATTTCAAGAAAATATTATATAAGCTTGATTAAGCAATGGTATGAAC
>NZ_LAOP01000001.1:0-1482156 GCF_000965155.1 Rickettsia endosymbiont of Ixodes pacificus | reverse complement strand
AAAAGGTACTAGATGTTATGAAACAAAGTATCAACATAAATCCAGGATCAGTAGATAGCGGGGCTTCGTAATAATCAAATTATAGCGCCAGTAATATTTGAAGGAAATTGTAATAAAGAAATATTTACAACCTATGTAGAGACTATATTAACTAAAGAATTACATCCTGGACAAACAGTAATTATGGATAATATCAACTTCCATAAGAATAATATAATAAGAGAATTAATCGAGTCGGTTGGGTGCAGAATTTTATTCTTACCTACATATAGCCCAGACTTAAATCCTATAGAACATTATTGGTTTAAGATTAAGAACGAAATAAGAAAAGTTACGGGGCAATTCAAAGATATCAGTATGGCTGTAGAACACGTACTAAAGTTTATTTAACTGTACCTATTACTATGGTCTAGCTATACATAACCGGTAATTATTATTACGGCTCCTAAAAATTCTCCATCTCCGCTATCAGATGACTTTCCGTATTTTTTAGCTCTTTTTCTTGCCTCAAGGTCATCTGTTGCCTGTTTATTTGCAATTCTGCGTATGGTCTCCGGATCTTGCGTAAACATAATACCTCCTCCATGATTAAATAAGCCTTATTTAATCATATTGCAATTAGAAGTCAAATATTATTTTAGAAGTTCTATTTTTATTAACCGAATTCAGCTATCAAAGAAACTTTGTAATTACTTTTAAATATTCATCTAGGATTTTTTGGTTGTCCTCAACAAATTTTAAAGCATTTTCACGATAGGCTTTAAGTTCTAGAGAATTATTAGACCTAAGTAGATATGTTAGTTTGGTTAGTAAATCTTCACCGTTTTTGATTTGGATAGCTGCTTCATTTTGCAGTACGCCTTTAGCGATATCGGTGTTTTTACTCATATCGGGACCGAATATAATACAATTAGAGAAATATGCCGCTTCTAAAATATTATGCCCGCCTTGTTTAAAAGAACCGCCGATAAGAGAAATTGTAGCTACGGAAAAAAACAACCCCATTTCACCGAATCTATCAACTATATAAAGGTCATCGCTTAAAACAGGTAAATCATTTTGTGATTTAGTGGTAGCGGATAAATTATGTGACTTACAATTATCGATAATTGATTTAACTCGCTCAGGATGTCTTGGAATTAAGATAACATAGCAATCTAAAAACTGCTCTTTTAGGTTTTTGATTATAGGCAAAATCACTTCTTCATCTTCGGGGTGAGTGCTAGCAAATACCACGACTCGCCTATTTTCTAAATGTAAGCTTAATTTTGATAACTCTTCTTGATTGACCGGAAGTTTTTCATTAGCAAATTTAATATTGCCTAAATTAACTGCATTCGATACTCCAAGTTCATTGAATTTTTGTAAGTCACGCTCGCTTTGTGCGATAATTTTACTGAAATTTTTGAGAATAAGCTGAAAAAAGCTTTTTCTTTTTAGCCAAGCTTTAAACGATTTATCGGAAATACGAGCATTTACTAGCAGTAATTTACACTGCCTCGCTCCCTCATTAATAGTACACGGCCATAATTCCGATTCTATAAAAATACCTAAATTAGGTTGCCAATTTCTTAAAAATTTTCGAGTAAAAATAATATTATCTATCGGTAAAAATTGGTGAACTGCTATTTTAGGTAATTTGGCAGTTAATATTTTAGCGGAGCTGTTAGTCCAAGAAGTTACTAAAAAACGAACGTCAGGATAGCGTTTACTTATATTATATATTAATGTTAAAGCTGCCATAGATTCGCCGACGCTTGCTGCATGAATCCATATTAGACTTCTTGCATAACTTGCTTCTAAAGGTAATTTATACGTCGATCCGGTACTCGAATCCTCACGTACGCTTGTGTACGCTGCGGTTCTGCGTTCCGTGTCTCCTTTAAATTCCTCTTTATTAGCTTCGTTATGCAAGAAGTCTAATGAATAGTCTTGTCTGCTTTTCCCGATAGCAAAACGTTCTTGGATGCGTCTTATATCTTCTTTACCTATTAATAAGCGGATAAGAATTATAATGAAATAAATAGGTAATAATATAAAGCTTAAAGCATAATATAATAGCATCATTTCTTTAAGCTCTCTGGGTTAAGCTTGCTAATTGTTTTTCAAGGCTTATATGGTTTTGTATTTTATCATTTGTGAGTTCTAAAGGTGAGCCAACTATGATTTTAATAGTACCAAACGGTAGGGGTATTATTAATTTATCCCAACTTTTTAGTCTAAAACATTTAGAGGTACTACTTACTATCGGAATAAGTTTTTTGTTATATCTATAGGCAATTTCAGTAATGCCGCTATTTACTTTATATACCGGTCCTTTAGGACCATCCGGCGTGACTATTATATTTGCACCTTGAGATAGCTTACCTATAATATTACGTAAAGCTCCAATTGGATTTTTATTAGTAGAACCTACTATAACTCTGCAACCGAATTTTCCTACTAAATCGTTTAAAATTTTTCCGTCTAAATGCGGGGATATTAAAGCATAGATATTTCTATGTCCTATAAACATAGCCGGACTTAAGGCGAGCATATTATGCCAAAATGCAAAGATTACACCTTGTTCGTTTAGGAATTTTTCCTTATTGCCGTTATCGTAAAATATAAATTTCTGCCTTGAAGTAAAGTAAACAAAACGCAAATACCAATATAGTAAAATAGTAATTATACTAAGTACGTATTTATTATTTTTTAAAAATTTTTTAAAAACTTTCCGCATTGATTACCTTAATTTGTCATATCGTGGCTTGTCCACGGTTGACAATGGGAAAACTGAAGCCATACAACATAATCAACCTATAGAACTACAAGCCCTCTCAATTCTAATACAAGCCTCTTCTAGCTCTTTCATAGAAGTAGCATAAGAGATTCTAAAATATCCCTCTAAGCCGAAAGCAATACCGGGTACTACGGCAACTTTTGCTTCTTCAAGTAAATATTCGGCAAAATCATTACTATTTGCAATAATTTTTCCTGATTTAGTTTTATGCCCAAATATTTTATCGCATTTAACAAATAAGTAAAATGCCCCTTCCGGCTTATAGCACTCAAAATATTCTATTCTTTTCAAAATTGATAAAGCAAGATCACGCTTTTTTTGAAAATTTAAAGCATTAGGCTTTATATAATCTTGAGGACCGTTTAATGCTTCAATAGCAGCCATTTGACTTATTGAACAAGAGTTTGAAGTACTTTGCGACTGAATAATAGTCATTGCTTTAATCAAAGCTTTAGAGCCTGTACCGTAGCCTATACGCCAACCCGTCATAGAATAAGCTTTAGATACTCCGTTTACGGTAAATATTCTCTCTTTTAAATCAGGTGCTATTTGGGCTAATGTATAAAATTTAAAATCATCAAAAGTAATATGCTCGTAAATATCATCGGACATTACGTTTACATGGGGATATTTTCTTAAAACTTTAGCAATATTTTCTAGTTCTTCAAAATTATAGCTTGCACCTGTCGGGTTACTAGGAGAGTTAATAATAAGCCACTTAGTTTTATCTGTAATTGAACATTCTAAAGCTTCTGCACTTAATTTAAAGTTATTTTCAATTCCGCAATTTACAAAAACAGGTGTTCCTGTGCTAAGTGCAACCATATCAGGGTACGAAACCCAATAGGGTGCCGGAATAATTACCTCATCCCCTTTGTCTAAAGATGCCATAAACAAATTATATATAACTTGCTTACCGCCGGTGCTTACTATTATTTCATCAAGTTCGTAATCTATATTATTTTCACGTTTGAATTTGTCTTTTATTGCTTGCTTTAAAAGAGGCATACCCTCAACGTTAGTATATTTAGTAAAGCCATCTTTAATCGCTTTAATCGCCGCTTCCTTAATATTGTCAGGCGTATCAAAATCAGGCTCACCGGCACCGAGTGCGATAATATCAACTCCCGCTTTTTTAAGTTCAAGAGTTTTTTTTACGACTGCAAGGGTCGGCGATGGCTTTATAGAACTTAGCCTCGTAGAAATAATTGACATAATTTGAGTCCGTATTAATGCATTAGGTGTTGTTGCATAGATACTAGAGTCGTCATTGCGAGCAGCCGTAGGCTGCGTGGCAATCTCATCAAATATTCTGAGATTGCTTCGTCAATTGCTATGCAATTTCCTCGCAATGACGTTTACCCTTTTGATCCGCACAACAAGCTTTATTTATAAAAGCGATAATACAGCAATTTTAATCGCAATAAAATTATTTTATTTAAAAATTTATCAAGATATGCTTTATTATAGTTAAGTAATATTAATTTAGTAATTAAACTATGCTCGGTAAAATAAAAGACAAAATCAAACATTATTGCTTAACTATAATAAATATACCGAATTTTATTAAGAATAAAATTTTAGAATTTAAGAATTATATAAGTGATTGTAAATATAAATTCTCTCATTTAGCCGAAACTAATTATCAGCTTGGACTTGATCATTTATATAGAGGTAATTTAAATGATGCATTGCTTAGGTTTAAACTAGTCGATAAATTTTTTAATCCTAATGATTCTAAAGTATATTATCAACTCGGATGGGTTTATTTTTTAAAAAATAATTACAGACAAGCTATAGAATATTTAGAAAAATCTAATGAAAAATATAAAGCTATATTTATAAATTTTTTGAAAAATTATAAGGATATTACTGAAATACCTCAAGAAATTTGGGGAAAATATCGTGATTTAACAGCACAATATTATCCTACTATTTTTAATAACGATAAAAATATCCATCTTCCGTATAGGTTTGTTAATGAAGCACTTAAGCAGATATCTGATTTACCGGATAATTACTCTATTTTGGAACTTGGAAGTAATATAGGGCTTGTAGGTTATGAAATACAAAAACGTTTTCTGGAAAGTTTTACTTTAACCGGTGTAGAAATTTCTACTTTAATGAATGATTTACAAGAAACATATTATCCGAACACTAAAATTTACGATCAAATATATAATATTGCTATAGATGAATTTTTAAAACAAAACACTAATAAATCTGATATTATTTTTAGTTTTTGTGGATTATCGTTTACTAACAATTTAATAGAATATTTTAATTTAATATACTCATCTCTTAGTAAACAAGGGTATTTTGCCCTTTGTTTACCGAATGCGGCGAAGACACAATTTTCAGTAAAACGCAAAGAATTTATTTTTAACTTGAATGAAATAAATAATATTTTGCAAAAAAATAATTTTACTATATTAACTTCGGAAGAAATAATACTAGCGGAAAACAATAAATATAGTATTATTGTTTGTAAGAAAACAGCATAAATCAATGAGAATATTAATTATATTATCCATTATTTTATGTTCATTATTGATAAGAGCTGATCTTGAATATGTTGATAATGACATATATAACTATAATGGTGGAAGAAACGAAAGCGGTTGCTTGGAAGTTTATGATCCATACGAAAAATTTAACCGTAAAGTGTTTGCATTTAATTCTGTGTTAGATTATATAATATTGCGTCCTTTAGCGATAGGTTATAAGAACATCACGAATGATTACGTAAAAGCACGTGTTAATAGTTTCGTCAGTAATGTCGATACACCGCTTACGGTGGTAAATTATGGGCTTCAGTTAAATTACGATAAAACTATGAAAAGCGTTTGGCGGTTTCTCATTAACACGACCCTTGGCATAGGCGGTTTATTTGACGTAGCAGGTAAAGTAGGTTTGCCGTCTGATCGTCAAACTTTCGGTAGTACCCTCGCACATTATGGGGTTGCCCCAGGTCCTTATTTAGTATTGCCGATAATCGGTAGTACTAACGCAAGAGACATGACGGATTCGGTAATTACTAATTATGCTCTTAATCCATTAATGTACTACACTCATAATGATTTTAACTTAGGAGTACTAGCAGTTAGTAAAATAAACGATCGATATGTTGTGTTACCGTTTAGTGATTATGTGATGAAGAATTCTACCGATCCTTATGTGGCTATTAGATCAGCATTACATCGTGCTCGTGAAGCATCGGTTCAATATCCTGAAAATTTTAAATGTCCTAAACCCAAGAATTAATTAAATTAAAGAGGATTATATGCAAAAAATTATTACAGGTTTATTTCTATTAGTTATAACGTTTCCCGCTTATTCTAATGAAAAAGTGCCTGCCGGTTTGAACAGTTACGTTACTAATTTAGTAAATGAAGCTTCTAGTATATTAAACGATAGTAAGCTATCTGAGCGAGTAAAAATTGCTAAAGCACGTGAGTTAGTGTCTCAGAACCTAGATTTTGATTGGATGGCTAAATATACATTAGGCAGAAATGGGATAAAAACTTTATCAGGTGGGCAGGTTCAGGAATTCATCAAAGTTTACTCTAAATATGTTACTAAATCTTATACTGATTTAATAAAAGATTATAAAGGTGAACAGCCTAAAATAGTAGGAGTTCGTCCTTTAAGCTCGACCGATTTTATGGTTGCTATGAATATCATTAGTAATAAAGAGCAAGACCCTATTAAAGTAGAATATCTTGTACGTGAAATGAAAGGAAACGGAAAAGACGTTTTTAAAGTTTCTGATATAATTACGGAAGGTGTAAGTCTTATTGGAGCTCAACAAGACGAGTTTACTGATACTTTAAAAAATCAAGGTTTTGAGGCACTAATACAAAAATTAGAAAGTCGTTCTTAAGCTTATTTCACTGTCATCCTAAATCGTCATTGCGAGGAAATTTTGGCAGGCAGTAGTAATAAGTTACTCGCATCTCGTTTAGCTATAGCATTAAATGTTAAATATATTGAGCCGAGAATTACCTGTAGAAATTCAAGAATCGTTTCATAATGAAGATGTAATCATAGTACAATCCACATCAAAACCCGTTAATGATCGTTTAATTAAGCTGTTCTTGCTAGTAGATGCGGCAAAAAAAGCGGGAGCAAATCGAATAATTTTAGTAATGCCTTATTTCGGTTATGTAAGGCAAGATAATATAAATTCTCAAAATATAATTCCTGCTAAGTTAATAGCAGATTTTTTAGAGAAGCTCGGAGTAAACCATATAATTACTATTGATTTACATTCCGATAAAATAGAGAAATTTTTTAATATTCCTGTTTCTAATCTTGAACCTATAAATTTATATATCCCGTTTTTAAGAACTTATAGCAATTTCGTTATAGTTGCACCTGATAAAGGAAGTATCAATCGAGTTCAAAAAATTAGTAATTTACTAAATATAGATTCAGCTTATATAAACAAAGAAAGAGATATAAATATATAATTGCGAGATGATATCAATAACAGGATGATATTTATAGATAGCGGTGAAACAATAGTAAAAGCAGCGAGATTTTTAAAAGAACATTCGGCTTTATCGGTTAGTGCTTTTATAACTCATGCAGTGCCTTCTGCTGGTTCTAAAAATTCGATAATAGACCTCTTGCATAACGAAGCTAATAGAGAGGAATTTTGTACGTCAATCCGGTACTCGCATCCTCACACTAAAGTGTACGTGAGGATGCGAGTACCGGATTGACGTACAAAATTCCTCTCTATTAGCTTCGTTATGCAAGAGGTCTATGACAATATTTTTATCACGGATACTATAGAAACAAGTGACTTATCTACAAAATTTCATATAATACCTGTGTTGTCTATCATCGTAAAAGAGTTAAGAAATATATTATGAGTTTATGTACTCTAGAAATAAATCTATCTGCAATAAAAAATAATTACCTTTTATTACAAGATATTTGCAAAACCTCATTAGTCGGTGCTGCCGTTAAAGCTAACGGTTACGGTCTTGGAGCAGTACAAATTTCTAAAGTTTTAATAGAAGAAAATTGTAGGCATTTTTTTGTAGCCTCAAGTGAAGAGGGAGTGAATTTACGCAAAGCTTTAGGAGTAGATGTTAATATTTTAGTGCTTAACGGCGTTTTTGAACATGATGCTTTAGAGCTGATAGAATATAATTTAACACCTGTTCTAAATAACTTAAAACAAATAGAAATTTGGCAAAAATTTAGTAATTTGAAAAACCGATTATTGCCTTGTTATTTACATTTTAACACAGGGATTAATCGCCTTGGATTAACTCATGATGAAATAGAGCAGTTAATTAATAATCGTGATTTATTAAAAGGGCTAGATTTACAATATATTATAAGCCATCTAGCTATATCCGAGGAAATAGATAATTCTTATAATCTAGAACAATTAAACAGATTTAAAGCTTATTTACGATATTTTCCAAACGTCAAAGCAAGCCTTGCTAATTCCGGCGGCATATTTTTAGGACAGGATTACCATTTTGATTTAGCAAGACCGGGGGCAGCCTTATACGGTCTTAACCCTGTAATGAAAAATCCTATAAACTTAAAAGCTCCTATAATCCACTTACAGAATTTGACACTAGATAGCCATATCGGTTATAATATGACTTTTACAACTAAGCGTGATAGTGTCATTGCAACGTTACCGCTTGGTTATGCCGACGGATATAGCTGTAACTTTAGTAATCAAGGCGAGGTGTTTATTAACGGTTACAGCGTTCCTATAGTAGGGCGAATATCGATGGATTTGATAAATATCGATGTTACCGATCTACCACCGTCCGATATTTTTCTAGGGCAGGAAGCGGAAATTATCGGAAATCATTGCACGCCCGATAAAATAGCGAGTATTATAGGTACTATCGGGTATGAGGTATTAACTAGTCTTGGTAATAGATATAAGAGAATTTATAAGTAAGCATCATGAGCTACGGAAATTACGAAGTAATTGACGAAGCAATCTCAGGAATTTGTTATTATTTCATGAGATTGACACGCAGCCTACGGTTGCGGCTTTGTTGCATGGATCGTTTTATGTCATTCCCGCGTAGGCGGGAATCCAATAAAACATATAAAAAACTTGTTTTTATATGTTTATTTTATCAAATATGTAACTTCTATATCAATATTTGAAGTTATTTTTCTGGATCCCGCCTATGCGGGGATGACATCGAGTAGGTTTTTCGATCCATGCAACAACGCCTACGGCTGCTCGCAATGACGATTTAGATAATAATTATAAAACAAAAAAATATACACAAATGTTATTAAATATAGCTAATTCGGTCGGTAAACGTACTATAAAGTTTGCACAAAGTGTAGGCAGTTTTTCTCTATTTAGTTTTGCTACCGTTAGCAGTATCATAAGACCGCCTTTATATTTGAGTTTAATCATCAGACAATTATTATTTATCGGATTTTACTCGCTTTCGGTTGTTGCGATGACAACTTTCTTCTCAGGGGCGGTACTCGCATTACAGAGCTATACTGGTTTTTCCCGTTTCTCAGCTGAAAGTTCCATTGCAACGGTAGTAGTATTGTCGCTGACTAGAGAGCTTGGACCTGTCTTAGCCGGACTAATGGTAGCGGGAAGAGTCGGGGCATCAATCGCCGCCGAAATAGCAACAATGAGAGTAACAGAGCAGGTAGATGCTTTATATACTTTATCTACCGATCCTATTAAATATTTAGTTTTTCCAAGAGTAATAGCAGCTATTATTACAATGCCTTGTCTTGTTTTAATCGGGGATATAATTGGTGTTATGGGCGGTTATTTGGTAGGGGTATATAAACTTGATTTTAATAGTGCAGCTTATTTAACCAGTACTTTTCAGTATTTGGAGCCGATTGACGTAATTTCCGGTCTTGTTAAAACGGGAGTTTTTGGATTTATTATTTCTATAATAAGTTGCTATAGCGGCTATTATTCAGGTAAAGGGGCTAAGGGAGTTGGAAGAGCTACTACCTCGGCAGTAGTAAATTCTTCTATCGTTATCTTAATCAGTAATTATTTAATAACCGAATTATTTTTTAAAGTATAAATATGAGTGAAAAAGAAGAATTTAAAATTAAAATTCGGTCATTATATAAATCATTTGCTAATCATAAGGTGTTAGACGGAATAGATTTGGATGTAAAAAAGGGCAGTTCATTAGTTATTTTAGGTGGTTCCGGTAGCGGCAAATCCGTTCTAATTAAAAATATAGTAGGACTGATTAAACCTGATAAAGGTAAAATTTTTATTGATAATGTAGAAATCCAAGATATCTCAAGTAAACAAAAATTTGAGATTATGGACGGTATAGGTTTTTTATTCCAAGGTGGAGCATTATTTGACTCCTTAAATATACGTGATAATATTACTTTTGAGACTAAAAAATTATCTAAGAAAGAAAAAAACGACCTTGCCGGTGCAAAGCTTAATTCTGTCGGTTTGTCCCCTAGAATACTCGATCTTTACCCTTCCGAATTATCGGGAGGAATGCAAAAAAGAGTAGCCCTTGCTAGGGCTATTTGTAGTACACCGTCGATTTTATTCCTTGATGAACCGACCACAGGGCTTGATCCTATAATGGCAAATGTTATCAACGAATTAATTATAAAAATCCAAGAAGAGTTAGGGGCAACTACGATTACTATAACTCATGATATGATTAGTGCCGAAAAAATAGCTAAAGAAGTAGCTATGATTTATCAAGGAAAAATTAAATGGTACGGTAGTAAAGATGAAATGCGTAATAGTGATAATCCTTATTTAAAACAATTTATAAATGGATTAACTACCGGTCCTATAGAGGTATAAAATGTTTAAGAACTTATTATGTATAGTAATATTTCTAGGTATAAACCTAAATGTTTATGCTATAAATTCTAGCTCTTATACGATAGACGATATAATAAAAATAGTAATTATTCTTGGAATAGTTATTTTAATTTTTAGTCCTGCAAAATTCCGTATAATCGTTATCGGTACTATGTTAGGCTTGGCTTATGCCTATTTTACATATAAATTATCGTACCTATCTTTATTTCTTCACTAAATGGACCATAATTATCTCTTGACACTAGGGGAGTATTACTTTATATTTTTTATCTATTGTATATTTATAAGTTTTAAGGTATTTAGCTTATGTCTCGTAAGTGCGAACTCACAGGTGTGGGTGTTTTATACGGCAATAACGTATCACATTCTCAACGTAAAACTAGAAGACGTTTTGAGCCTAATTTAAGGTCAGTTAAGTTTACAAGTGATATAACAGCCGGGGAATATAGATTATCGGTTAATGCTAGATGTATTAGTTCAGTGGAAAAAGCTGGCGGTTTTGATGCATATATTCTAAAAGCCGATGATAATGTTTTATCAAGTAACGCTAGAGCTATTAAGAAAAAAATAATTCAGACTAAAACGGCAAAATCATTATGAAAAGCGGTATACATCCAGAATATAAAAAGTTTTTGATTAAAGTAGGAATCGATGTTTTTGAAACAATGTCTACTCATCCTACAGGTGAAATTTTAATGGATGTTGATTTTAGAAAGCATCCGGCATGGAATAAAGATTCCGGAAATGTAGTAAATCAATCGAACAAAAGTGTTAGTGATTTCAATAAAAGATTCTCAGGTCTTTCTTTCGGTAGTAAGAAAGAAGCTAGCTAGGCTTTGTTTGTGGATAACAAATCGTCATTGCGAGAAGAATTACGTAGTAATTCGACGAAGCAATCCAGTAAAAAATTCTGTAAATCAGAATTTTTTTATTATTTTTTTCTGGATTGCCGTGCAGTCTACGACTACTCGGTATCTACGCAAGAATGACACTAACAATATTCACATAGTATTGGACTAAGTCAAAATATAACACAGATAAATCGTCAATTCTCAATTATTGCGGGGTGGAGCAGCTCGGTAGCTCGTCAGGCTCATAATCTGAAGGTCGTTGGTTCAAATCCAGCCCCCGCTACCATATTTTTAATGTCATTCTAGCTCACTTATAGCGTTATTGAAGTCTGCTGATGCCATTCCTAACTCAGTGTTGTTGCATGGTTTGGTTTTCCTGTCATTGCGAGAAGAATTACGTAGTAATTCGACGAAGCAATTTAGTCAAAAATTCTGATTTACAGAATTTTTTTTATTATTTTGCTGGATTGCCACAATCCTTTTAGTCGCTCGCAAGGCATTGTTGCGTGGACCGGTAAAACCCACTGTGTCCACCCCCCATGGGATGACCAGAGGTGAAATTGAACCACGCAACAATGCCCGCTCGCAATGACGACTCGGTATTCACGCGGGCAATGCCTAATTACATCCAATACGAAAGCAAATTATGACTACTCAGAAAATAGTGCCTACAAAATCGACTGATGGCAGTAAGCTTTTTCGTCATCAAGCTAAATTTGTAGCCGGTGTTATGAATATAAATCAAATCCCCAATTTTTCATTGCCGGAAATTGCTTTTGTCGGTAAGTCAAATGTCGGCAAATCAAGCCTAATAAACACGATATGTAATAATAAAAATCTTGCTAAAGTTTCTAATACTCCGGGGCGTACTAGGCAAATCAATTTCTTTAACCTTGCAGATAAACTTATTATAGTTGATCTTCCCGGCTATGGTTTTGCTAATGTTCCTATATCAGTCAAAGAGCAGTGGGAAGTGTTAATTAGTTATTATTTACGAAATAGTCATAATTTAAGGTTAGTTAACTTATTGATTGATTCAAGAAGGGGTATAAAAGAAAACGATAAGAAAGTAGCTGAGCTATTACTTGCAAATAAAAGAGAATTTCAAATTATTTTCACAAAATCGGATAAAGTTACGGATCATAAAAACCTTAACGATGAAGCACAGAATTTTCTTGCAACTTTAAACTACTCATGTAATGTTATGTATGTAAGTAGTAGGAGTAAAGAAGGTGCAAGAGAACTTAAAGCTAGTTTGGCAAAATGCATCAAACCTCAAAAATAAAGAGGTAGATAGTATTTCTTCATTAAATAACATTGCTATAATTAAGAATATAATAAAGTGTAGTAGTGAGCTGAAGAGTCAAGCAATAGTTCTAAAATTACCTGCTACTATTATTATTGACGATAAATTATTTACGGCTTTTATTGAATCTGTTAGATTGCTTGAGATGTGCGGTGCTAAATATATATAGTACATGATCATATTGATTTACGAAGTTCGTCTTTAATATCACAAATAGATGAAAATTTTAGTCAAAAAATTAGTAAAATAAGCGACTATAGTTCTCTAAATGATCCTATTATTATGGAAATTCTATCCAGTTACGTTAACAAGCTTATAGTAACAAAGTTAAGTAGTATAGGTTGTTATGCAGTTGGTATTTCAGGTAAGGATGCTAATTTACTGCAAGCAAAAAAATCAAAATTATCTCACCGAAAAATTGTAAATCATGATGTTATAAATATTGGTTTTTTGAGTGAGCCTATTATTTGAAGATAATAATATTATACCCGTGATAGCACCGTTTGCGAGCGACGATCAGGAGAAAACACATTTATTAAATGTTAACTTAACGGTAGCAACAATTGCTTCTGCATTAAGTGCGGAACATTTAATATTGCCATATGAGATATTGCAGGTATCCGAGACGTTACCGTATAATAAAAATACGAGATATTAACTTGTTGAAATCAATGTTAGATGATAGTAATAATTTCATCGAAGAAGAATTAATTAAGATAGCAGTTAATGCACTTGAAAATAATAACGGTTACGTACATTTTGTGAATAGTGAAGCACCGAATTCAATATTGTCAACTATGTTTGATATTAATATAAATTAATAGAGGTTTTTTATGGCAGGAGCATTAGCATCCGATCTTTTATTTGTAGGGTTAACTAGACCGCCGATGATATTTGGAGTAAGTATTAAGTTTGCTGCATTAAATATGATAATGACGATGATAGTATTTATTTGGAATAATGGTATTATGATTTTGTTCGTTGCAGCTGCTTTGCATTTGGTAGCTTATATTATATGTTTTAAAGAACCGAGATTCATAGAGCTATATTTAAATAAAATGTCAAGAACTAGCCAATGTCCTAATAAATTTTACTACGGAGCAAATTCGTATAATATTTGAGTTTTATGTCATTCCCGCGTGGATACCAAGTCGTCATTGCGAGGAAAAACTGCAAGTTTTGACGAAGCAATCCAGTTAAAATTCTGATTTACAGAATTTTTTTATTATTTTTTCTGGATTGCCACGCAGCCTACGGCTGCTCGCAATGACGACTTGGTATCTATGCGGGCAATACTATGCGGGAATGACATAAAAAGAGGTATAACTGACAAAATAAATCAAAATAGTTAAATCAGGTGAGGTAATGAAGTTATTTAGAACTAGAGTAGCTAAAGAATTAAGGTCTAAACAAGAAAGACCCACTTCGCATTTTATTCCTTATAAATGTCATTGGGATAGTAATACTATTTTAACGAAAGATAATTCTTTATTACAAGTTATTAAAATAAACGGATTTTCTTTTGAAACTGCTGATGATGAAGATCTAGACATTAAAAAGAATATCAGAAATGCCTTACTTAAAAATATAGCTTCGGGAAATATCGTTATGTATTTCCATACTATTAGAAGACGTAAAGCAGTAATATTTGACGATACGGAATTTACTTATGATCCTACCGTAAAAGTCCCTAATGATTTTATTACTTATTTAGGTGCAGAATGGCGTAAGAAACATGCGGGTGCTAGGTCGTTTTTTAATGAATTATATGTTAGTATTTTATATAAGCCTGATACCGGCGGTGCTGCTATAGTTGAGTATTTTCTAAAGAAGCTTAGACAAAAATCTAATAAAACCGCTTGGGAAAATGACATGAAAGAGATGAAAGAAAATCTTCAAGAAATGTCAACTAGAGTGGTTAATACATTCAGAAGTTATGGAGCAAGATTACTTGGAATTCGTCAAACGCAGTCAGGTAGTTATTGTGAAATTTTAGAATTCCTTTCATCTTTAATCAATTGCGGCGATTCACCAGGTCCTATAGCATTACCGCGTGGTACTATTGACGAATATTTACCGACTCATCGCTTATTTTTTGATTCTCGTACTATTGAAGCAAGAAGTCCGCTTGGCAAGAAATATGCCGGAATGATCAGTATACTTGAATACGGTCCTAATACTTCGGCAGGAATTTTTGACGGATTCCTGCAAATGCCTTTTGAATTTGTCATGACTCAAAGCTTTATCTTTGCTAATAGAACAATAGCGATCGGTAAAATGCAATTACAGCAAAATAGAATGATACAATCTGGTGATAAGGCTACTTCACAAATTGCTGAAATTAATACGGCCCTTGATATGGCCACTAGCGGTGATATCGGTTTCGGTGAGCATCATTTATCGCTTTTATGTTCCGCAAATAATATTAAAGCTTTGGAAGATATATTGTCAATGGCAGCAGTTGAGCTTTCTAATTCAGGAATTCAGCCGGTTAGAGAAAAAGTTAACATGGAACCTAGCTATTGGGGACAGTTGCCGGGAAATATGGATTATATAGTGCGTAAATCCACTATAAATACTCTTAATATGGCTAGCTTTGCCTCACAACATAATTATCCGCTCGGTAAAATTAGAGATAACCATTGGGGAGAATATGTCACAGTACTTGATACTACTTCAGGTACGCCGTTTTATTTTAATTTCCATGTAAGGGATGTTGGACATACTCTAATTATCGGTCCAACCGGTGCCGGTAAAACAGTTCTTATGAATTTCTTATGTGCGGAAGCACAAAAATTCAAACCTCGTATGTTCTTTTTTGATAAAGATCGAGGAGCAGAAATATTTATACGTGCTTTAAACGGAGTTTATACAGTAATTGATCCGGGTTTAAAATGCAACTTTAACCCTTTACAGCTTGAAGATACTAGTGAGAATAGAACGTTTATTTTAGAGTGGCTTCGCGTGCTTGTAACTTCTAACGGTGAAAGTTTAACTGCACAAGATAATAAAATCTTATCTCAAGCGGTAAGCGGTAATTTTAGATTAGAAAAAAAAGACAGAAAGCTTAGTAATGTTATAGCATTTCTTGGTATTGATACACCAAATAGTTTGGCAAGTAGGATTGCAATGTGGGTCGGTAAAGGTTCACACGCTAAGATATTTGACAATGAAATAGATGATATTGATTTACAAAAAGCAAGGGTATTCGGTTTTGATATGACTGAATTACTTAAAGATCCTATAAGCCTTGCACCGGTATTGTTATATATTTTCCATCGTATTAATATCTCTTTAGATGGGCAGAAAACTATGATAGTGCTTGATGAAGCATGGGCTTTAATCGATAATCCGGTATTTGCACCTAAGATCAAAGATTGGTTAAAAGTGTTGAGAAAATTAAATACTTTTGTTATATTTGCTACGCAGAGTGTTGAAGATGCCGCAAAAAGTAGAATTAGTGATACGTTGATTCAACAAACAGCTACGCAGATTTTTTTACCTAATTTGAAAGCTACGGATATTTATCGTAGTGCATTTATGTTAAGTCAGCGAGAATATATTTTAATTAAAACTACCGACCCTACTACACGTTATTTTTTAATAAAACAAGGAATAGATGCCGTAGTTGCAAAGGTTAGCTTAGATGGCATGGATAACATAATCAGTGTTTTATCTGGTAGAGTTGAGACTGTAATATTGCTCGATCAAATTAGAGAGAAACACGGCAATGATCCGGATAAATGGTTACCTATATTTTATGAAGCAGTTAAAACATTATAGATTCCTGTCTGTCATACCGTGGCTTGACCGCGGGATCTTGTCTCACAGACTGTATCCTGAGATCACGTGGTCAAGCCACGAGATGACATTGTTACAATACGACGCAAGTAACTAGTTATGAAATTATTTCCTCGTAGTATACTTATAACATTAGTACTAAGCTTTATCCTAAATTTAGGGCTAGTTACTAAAACTCATGCTAAAGATACTCTTGATAGCATTATAGATGTTTTAAGCGGTTTAACTTGCGAAACTCAAGGCGTAGGTGATTTATTACGTAGTGAATTCTCTCATACATGTATTGTTGCTCCGTTCTTTACTTTTGCGGTAATGAATCTTGTTTCTCCCGTTTTATACATGAATACGTTTTTAAAGCTTAAAATAAATGATAAAGATTTGTTTAACGATAGTAAGTTTGGAAATTTTCCAGGAGGTCAATGTACTCGTGAAAATAGAATTGATCCTAAAAATCCGGAATTACGTTTTGCTTTATGTAGTAATGCTAAACTAATTGTAGCCAGGGCAACTGCCGTAGCAAAATCGGCACTTGCGATCGCTAAAGCCGTATTAACAGGGAGTGATCCTTGGGATGATATAAAAGAAGCGTGGAAAAATAATAAGAAAGATTATTATGTTCCATATAGCGGTAAGCCTGGTGATGACGGTTTTGCATTTGATGTAGGCTTCCCTGTAATATATTGGAAAGTTATTCAAGATAAAGATAGAATATGTGTTTCAACAAAGGGGTTTACAGGAGACGTTCCCGTCGGCTGTAAATATATGAAAGAGCCGTTTCCGAAATCCATGTATAATAGCTTTATGGATGTAGCAGATAAGGATTTTATTGAAGATACGCCTACCGATCCTTTAGCCTTAGTTTCCTGTAGTGCGGCAGGCGACGGGTGTTATCAAAAAGCTTATAATGCTTCAAAAACTGCAGTAGTCATGACTTCTCCTCTTATAGAATGTATGAGGCAAATGATTGCTAGATTACTAATTAGTAAAGATGTTTGTAGTTTTGATAATGTAAGCCAAGTGGTTAATTTGGCTTCAAGGCAAGATAGTGCATTATTTCAGTTCCAAGTAGGAATGTATAAAATAGTTACGGCTTTTCTAACTTTATATGTTATGTTTTTTGGCTTTAAACTATTACTTGCAGGTGAAGTACCGCCAAAAAGTGAGTATATAAATTTTATATTGAAAATGATATTCGTAACTTATTTTTCAATAGGAATTAATATAACCCCTGGTAATGGCTCTCCGTATGACCGGTTAGACGGTATGATTCAGTGGGCGTTTCCTTTCTTACTTGACGGTATAAACGGTTTAGCAAGTTGGGTTATGAATGCTGCTCCGTCCGGTTTATGTAAATTTAATAATCTTTCTTATGACGGTACCGTTTCTTATATTGCATTATGGGATGCATTAGATTGTAGAGTAGCTCATTATTTAGGACTTGATATATTATCTACGTTACTTGTCGAAAATGCTTATCGAAGCCATGATTTTTTAAATTTTGATTTCTTTAGTTATAGTGCTCCACCATATATTTATTTGCTAATTCCGGCGATAATCTCCGGTAATATGATGTTGGTGTCACTCGCTCTTTCTTATCCGTTACTTGTGATTTCGGTTGCTGCCTTTATGGTTAATGCAACGATTATGTGTATGATATCTATAGTAATACTCGGTATTTTAGCTCCTCTTTTTGTACCTATGTTTTTATTCACATATACAAGAAATTATTTTGATAGCTGGGTTAAACTAATGATCTCGTTCTTGCTACAGCCTATGGTGGTAGTTACTTTTATGATCACGATGTTTTCGGTATATGATTATGGTTTCTACGGTAAATGTCAATATAAGAGCAAGTTAATTCACAATAGTATAGAAGACAAAATTCAAGGTGGTATTACCTCTAAGAGGGATGTTTTAATATTTTACATTAATAATGATTGGGATGATACGTTACAATATCCTGATAAAGATGCCGTAGAAAGTTGTAAAAATAGTTTAGGTTATATGTTAAATAACCCTATTACCACGGCATTTAACTTTGCAAAAGATAGTGTAAGTGAAATTGTCGATAGTAAACCGGGTGATACCCCTACCGATAAATTTCTTGCTAAATTCCAGTTTTTATCGGGAGTAGTTTTGGGTCCCGGAATGTTTTTCATGTCTCCAAAAGTGCTTTTTGAGAAAATTAAAAATATTTTGCTTGCGTTAGTTACGGCATGTTTTACATTGTATTTGATGTATAATTTTAGTAGTCAGCTAGCTGAATTTGCTGCAGATATGACGGAAGGAGTAGCTCTTAATAATGTTGCTATAAAACCGCAAGCAATATTTAAGGCAGCTATGGCAGTACTTGCTACTGCGGGTGCTGCAACTAAGGGGGGCGATCAGATAGCAAGTAGAGGAGGAGTTGGTGATTTAAAAGCTGGTCAAGGTGGAGGAGCAAGTGATTTAGAGGTAGGTAAAGGCGGACTATCAAATGATAATATTGCTGCAAGCGAAGGTACGTCGGCACCTGCGGTAACAACGCCGACAGCTTCATCTTCTGTAGCAACTTCTAGCTCAAAAACTGTAAGTAGTGAAGCAAGATCAGATGTTGTTACTCCTCCTCCTACAGAAGCTGTTTCACCACCGCCTGCTAGTATTAGAACTTCTATTTATACACCTGCACCGCAAAGTAATATTGAAGCTGAAAGTGTTGGAAAAATCATAAGAGATAATAATCAAGAAAGTAAAAAAGAGATTGATAATACTCCGCCTTTACAGGAAAAAGTTGACAATACAAGTAAAGGTACGGGAGTAATTGATTATAGTTTTAACTTAAAGGAACATGAAAATCCGACAGGAGTAAAGCAAATACGGGAAAATGTAGAGATTCGGGATAAACGTGCAGAAGTAGAGAAAGTATGGAACGAATTAGTAGTAAGCGGGGGAGGAAGAATAAGAGATCAGCAAGGTGAAGAAACATCGGAACGACGTGCGAATGCAGAAAAGAAATGGAATGAATTAGTCGATAGCGGTGTAGTAACTGAGATAAGAGAAAGGGATAATAGTGTAACTAATAAATTTGATAAATTAGCTGATGAACTTAATAAGTCAGAAAAAGCAAAGGTAGAAGAAAATAAAAATATAGAAAACGACAGAAAAGAAGATAATACTACTACGTCACCGCAAGAAAAAGTTGACAGTACAAGTAGGGGTTCAGGAGTAATTGATTATAGTTTTAACTTAAAGGAACATGAAAATCCGACAGGAGTAAAGCAGATACGGGAAAATGCAGAGATTCGAGATAAACGTGTGAAAGTAGAAAAAGCATGGAATGAACTAGTAGCAAGCGGAGGAGGAAGAGTAAGGGAACAAGAAGGAGGAGAAGTATCAGAACGACGTGCAAATGCTGAAAAGGCATGGGATGAGTTAGTAAAAAGCGGCGTAGTAACAGAAAAAAAAGATAATAGTTCTAATGAAAACTCTTAAAACCTTAAAGATATTTATTATAGTTTATATAGCATCTGTAAGCTTAGCTAGCTTTGCCGGCTTTGGAGAATCATGTTCTAGTTTACCGACTACTTCAGATGGGTATTTAGAAACGGACACGGCATATGGCTATATAATTCGTAATATTGATATGAAAGATCCGAGAGGTAATTGTAACTCAGTTGCGTCTAGTATAACGTTTTGTTTTAAAAATGTAGAAGGTAGTAGTAGCCCTTGTACCATGTATACTTTAAATGAAGGTGACTCTAAGAAGATTAGTGATTTAAGTACTGATAATAATCTTGATCTTGGAGCAAATCCTGTATTAAAGAATATCGTTTTAACGGTTAAAAAATGGGATAATGATCTATGTTTAGTTATGCCTACGTCAAGGGGACCGATGCCGGTAGCATGTAAATCTTTAAGTGCTACTTCACCGCCTACTCCGCCTGATGAAAATTGTAATATAGGAAAAAGTTGCTATACGGGAGCAAATTATAGTCAATCGTTAATTAATTTTTCCGGTCTTGCAGTTCAGTGTTTGAGCGAAACGCTTAATAAAATATTTTTTGCCGGAAATGGTTGTAGTTCTCAAGATCAAAATTCTAGAATAACTAATCTTGCTGCTTTTTCTACGTTTCAAGATTATTTAAAGAGAATTATAGGTGCGGCACTAATTCTTTATACTATGTTTTTTGCCTTTAATATGGCTCTAAATAAAGAATATGCAAGTACTGAAAAAATAGCTCTTTTTGTAATAAAATTCTTATTCGTTGCTTATTTTTCTATCGGTCTTGGACCTTTAGATTTTAGTGGTGGTCAGCCGACAAAAGAAAACGGTATGTTAAAATATGGATTACCTCTTTTGACGGGAGCGGCACCGGACTTTGCACAGATGATCTTTAATGCAGCAGGTTCTATAGGATTATGTCAATTTGATAATTCAAAGTATAAAGACGGTTATAAATTTTATGGTTTATGGGATGCTATTGATTGCCGTATAGGTTATTATCTTGGCTTGGATTTACTTTATAATATAGATAAGAATGGAGTTTTAGGGAATTCGATCGGCAATGGTCCCGGTGGTAATAATACACCTATACCTAATTTTGATCCTGATGGCAAAAATGATAGACCAAAAGATTTAAGTAAAGCAGGAGCACTGAGATTTTTTGCCGTTATGTTTGGATTCTTTATGGCCGGAAATGTTATTATACTTGCAGCAGGTTTAGTATTTTCTGTAATATTTTTATCTATACTTTTATATTTTATTACGCATTATTTAGTTTGCATGATTACTATTTACGTTATGACATATATTTCTCCTATATTCATTCCTATGGCTCTATTTACTCGTACAAAAGCTTATTTTGACGGGTGGTTAAAAGTATGTATCTCATGTGCATTGCAGCCGGCAGTAATAGCAGGTTTTATAGCTTTATTAATAACTATGTATGATTCTGCAATATTTAAAAATTGTGAATTCCTTAGATATGATTATGAAAAAGGGGATATTAGATTTAGTACTTTTGAGTTAAGGCTTCCTGTCGGTGGGGCAGATAAATGTCAGGAAAGTTTTGGATATAAAATGTTACAATATTATGCGGGTGAAGGTTGGGAAGAGCATTTATTAATACTTTTCCCAATAAAATCAATTGTTAGAGATGTTGTATCTATTTTAGCGGAACTTTTGTGCGTATTAGTATTCTCGGTTATTTTTTATTATTTTTCTAAATCTATAGGGCGTTTTGCCGCTGATTTAACTAACGGTCCTAATATGGATGCAGTAACGGCAAGTCCAACTAAAATCGTTGATTTAGTAAAGAAAGGAGCAGCTTTCCTTAAGGATGCTGCTATGGCTTCGCAAGGTAAGCCGCCGGTAGGAGATAAGCCGGATGTTGGAGGTAAGCGTAAAGAGGGAGAGCAGCAAGGCGGGGATTCAGAAAGCGGTGCGGGTGGAGGTAAATGATAGAATATGCAGGGTAACTTATTAAAAGTTTTAGGAGTACTTGCTATAGTAGCAACGTTAGTTTGCTTTATTTTTGCAGCACTTGGTATGATAGGAGCAGTAAAAGTCGGTGACGGCTGTTACATGAGATATGCTCCGGACGGTAAAGGAGGTTCGGATTCAATAACCGGTACTATAACCCTTAATGCTAATGCTAATTATGTAAACACTTCTAAGATGTTGCCCGACGGCACAACTCAGCTTATTCCTGATCCTAATCGTTACGGTGAATGGTTAAATACTCAGGTACTAGTAGAAAACAGTCAACCGGTGAATTTACAAGTGGTCGGTCAGGTTAGTTTGTGTTTAGCTTATGTACCAAAAGACAATTTACAACGTACAGGGGCTGGATCTAATTTAGATGATAGTGGTAAAATGATTCCGATCCCTCGTATTACCGATGCAAATAATAAGCCTGTCTCTCTAATAATAGATGCAAGAAATAATGAATGGCGTAATATTGCCGAATTATACGCCAATGATAGAGTTTTAGTTTCCGTATCTCCTAATTTTGCCAATACGGATGCGACAGTTGAGGATGCTTTTAAAGGTGCTAAGGTTACGAAAGATTGTTCACAAGGCAAAACTTCTTATGAGCCGATTTGTGGAAAATATTCTATTTATTCCGGTAAATATGTTAATGCTTGCGAACTGAAGCAAAATTATTGGCAACATAATAAGCATCGGGAAAAATGTTATTGTTTTTTTAGATGTATTCATCAAGAAGATGTTGTTCAGTGGGTATGTGATGCTGCTAATGCCGTTTCTCATTGTTGCCTTGGTTTTATATGTGACTCCTTACCTGCTTGGATAAATCACGAGGGCGACATGCCGGAAGCTTATAAAGATGACGGTAGTTTTACCTTTAGTTGGTCAGATAATTCAGGTAATTTATTGATTGATTATGCGGGACTTCAATGTTCTAATAATGCTAATATTCCTTCAAACGGTAAATGTCCTGATAGTGTCGAGAATCGTAGTCCTAAGGATAAAGATTATATTGGAGGTGTAGATTGTACTTCGGGAATATGTAACGATGGAGATTTTCAAAAGAATCGGAGATTTTGGTATACGGCGGACGGTAAAGGAGGCAAAGGACCAACCGGATTAATATATCAAATGAATGATGCAGGCTCTGTAAGTCAAGCTCTGCCTTCTAAGCTAGAATTTGCTAAATTTGTTGCAGATACAGATCAACCGTCTGACTATAAAGATAAAGACGGTAAATATTTATATAAAGTTATATATAATATACCTTTTAACAGCAATATTGAAAAAAGTTATTTACAATATAGGCTTTGGTCTCCTACCTCACAAGATGCTAGTAAGAATACGGGAGGATACGTTTTAAATATTAAACAGACTAAATGTTATAGAGAGAACGGTAATAGTTTTAACGATACTTTTGATGATCGGGGACGAGTGCAATACATAATAGTAAAGCCTTCGGAAAACCCGAATACTAGCGGTAAAACCTATTCACCTCAAGGAATTAACGTTGATAGTGAAGGTAAATATAACTTTAACGCAAATGAGGCGGGTTATATATGGATGAAAATTCTAAATGATCCTGGTAATAATTTAAGGGACTATAAAGATAGTGAAGGTAGCTATAAAGTACATTTCTCAACATCCTTAAAAGTAGGAAGTTTTACTATTAAAGTAATGAATCCGTTACTTCAGTTATTTAAAACTAAAGTGCAAGGGGCTGCTACTTCTATTTTTAAAAATATGGTATGTTATAAAGCTAATGATAGTTCGTCCTGTACTAACTTTTTTACCTATATTAAAGCAATTTTAATTCTGTATGTGATGACTTACGGAGCAATGTTCTTGCTTGGTTTTGCTAAGATAAACCAAAAAGAGCTAGTAATTAGAATAGCAAAAATCGGGGTAGTTAGCGGACTTATGAACGGTAATACCTTTGAATTTTTCAATAACTATCTTTTTGATGCAATTACCAATTTTTCAGACGCAATTATTGCTAATATGAGTGGATATAGTTTATTTACTTCTACTAATGCTATTTCTAATCCTTTCATGTTTTTAGATGCAGTAATGAGTAAAATATTTTTTAGTCAAACCTTTATCGCTCAATTACTTTCACTTCTTTCTCTTGGGCTTAGCGGTATTATATATTTTATAATTACTTTTATTGCGGTTGGTATAGTAATTATTACGGCACTTAGAGCTGTTGCCGTTTATATTATGGCATTTATGGCAACTTGTATATTAATCGGTATAGCCCCTTTATTTATTAGTTTCTTATTATTTGATTTTACTAGGTATTTATTTGATAATTGGGTGAGGTTTACGATCCGCTATATGATAGAACCGGTAGTTATGATGGCAGGTATTATAGTGCTAACACAGCTATTTACCATTTATCTAGATTTTGTTTTAGGTTATAGCGTTTGTTGGAAATGTGCTTTACCGATAAAAATTCCGTTTATCGGTACTATTTTACCTATTGCATTGCTGAATGTACCTATCTTCTGTATTAATTGGTTTGCCCCTTGGGGAATGGATTATATGTCAGGTATGATGGGAGTAAATATGCAAAATATCGTAGCTCTAGTTATTATTGCTTACGGTATGTATGGTTATGTCGAATTTTCAGGACGTATGGTAGCAAAATTAACTAGTGCTGCTGGACCTTCGGCTACTGAAATTGGTGGTAAAATGTCTCATGATGCAGGACAAAAAGCATTAAGTCAAATAGGAATGGATTATAAAACAAGAAAAGGTATTACCGGCAGAGCGGAAGCACGATTAAAACAACGCAATAAGACATTAGATCAGGCTGAGAAAAATAGGAAAAATACGCCAAAAGAAGGGGGTGAGAAGACAAATGAAGAACCGCCTAAACCTGAAACACCGAAATAGAGGGCCGGAAAAGTGTCATACCGTAACTTGTCCACACGGTATCCAGCTTACAACGTATATTTTTTGACATTTTTACTGGATACCGTGGACAAGTTACGGTATGACGTGTTGGATAACAATTTAAAATTATGAAAATTCTTAAGAGTTTAGTTTTATTAGTTTTGTTTATGGCGATGCCAGCTAAAGCCGATGATGCTTTTTCATGGATGTCAACCAGTTTTGGCGGGTTAAAAAGCTTATTCGGTTGTTTAGAAGTGCCTGAATTTACAAGTTTTCAAGAGGGTAATATAGGAATTAGTTTATCTACAGCCGGAACTTGGCAATCAACAGGTAATACTGTTGAGAAAGGTAAATTGTTAAAAATAAATTGGTCTACTTCAGGTATTACTCCTGAACCTAGAAAATATCTAGTATTATATAGAATTGATCCAAGGTTTAGTACGCCGCAAGTTTTCATTAAAACTTATAATTATTCTAAATTACAATTTGAAGCTTTAGGATTTCCTCGTTTTGTTACGGACAATAACAGTGAAACACCGGGGGCTATACCGCCTGATAAAGACCTTGATGCACTTTCATTTACTAAAATGTCTGATTCTGTTAAATATTTTAACTATTCTAACGGTAATTCGAGAATTGAAGTTAAGGCCGGCGATGTAGTAAATATTAGTTTAGTTGGTAAAGATAATTTTTTTAGCCCTAATACTCCAAAACTTCCTAATACCGTAGATAATATTTTAACACAGGAACTTGATAGTTCGATATTCGCTGCTTCTGCACTTTATACTCAAAGTAATCTTGGAAATTTTGATAATAGAATAATTTACTCTTCTGCAGAGCAGGTGTGTAATATGATAGATGAGGAAAGAAAAAGTGTATGTAGCGGCACGGGTACTGCTACAAAGTATAAAAATACCGATAATGGAATAATAGTCGGTAAGCCTATGATAACGGGAGCGGTACAGAATTTCATGGGCTTAATTAATTCTTGTCCTGCTAATGCCGGTATAAATGCTAGCCCTGCTTGCTATTATGATCAAGGTAGAGGGATGATAATTAAAGTAGGCGGGCAGGTTATTAAGGGACGAGATCAGAGTTTTGTAAATTCAGGCAGCACTCAAAGTAGCTTTATATATTATCAAGCCACTATCGGTGGTACTATGGATTTTACTAGCGATTGGCAAGTTAGTAACATGTTTAGTAATTCAGTTTTAATGAGTGATTGGAGTAATGGCAGATTTCCTGATTATAATAGTTTTGTAAACTATATAAATACTAGCGATTGGTCAGCTAATTTTTTATATTTCGGTCGTTATTCGATGATTGTTGAAATAGGTAACGGGACAAATTCAATTAATCCGGGTGATCAACAAAATATAAAGTTAGAATATTTAATAACATCTGATGGTGCGTTACCTGATTCATCTGTTCGTGGTACGCCGGTAGATTATAACTTTGCGACTGATGCACCGCAAGATGGATATTTATGGTTAAGGGTAGTAAATCCTAATAGTAATATACAAGGGGTAGTTAGTGTAAATTATGCTAATTATACTGGTACAACTTGGTTTTCTGATATAATATATAACGGTGCTATTAAACCTATTACCGATCAGTTTAGAACTTTTAGTCAAAATTTTTATATTAAGTTAGTTAAAAATTCTGCAGTGCAGAATATAGCTAAAGCTGCATTAACCCTTTATGTTACTATATTTGGGCTAATGTTCGTTGCAGGAGCATTAAAATTAACTGCCGTAGAAGTAATAACACGTATATGCAAAATAGCTATAGTAGCTTTTTTAATTAGAGAAGAAAGTTGGAGCTTCTTTAATACATACTTCTTTAGTGCATTTACTGACGGTATTGATTTCTTTGTAACTAACGTAGTAGGTGCTACAAGCTCTAGATCTAATATTTTTGGTTTTATTGATCCTATATTTGATAAATATACTAACGGTAGGATTTGGGGATTACTATTTATTGAATTATTACAAATACACAATGGTTTAGCATTTATCGCTATTATAACCATTTATTCACTTATTACTTATTTTAGAGCTATTTTAGAAGTTATAATAGGCTATGTTATTGCATTCATAGGGGTAACTGTTATGATTTCATTAGCACCGTTTTTCATAATATTAATGTTATTTGAAAAAACTAAAAGTTTATTTGATAATTGGATATCGACATTGCTTAGCTATGTAGTGCAGCCGACAATATTATTGATTTTCTTTTTATTGATAGATCAGGTTTTATCTGAGCAGCTTTTAAAAGTGGTAGTTAGAGCCTGTTGGGATACTCTTATACCGATAAAAATAGGGCTTGATTTAACAAATCTTGGTATTCCGATTAATTTCTCTTTTACATTACCGTTCTTACCCGGAATACCTTTCTATGTACCGGATGTTCCGGAAATTAGTAGCTCTAATATTCTAACGAACAACGCTAATACTTTCTTAGTATTATTTACTACGGCTTTATTATTTTATTCATATTGCTTGATGTCATATGGTTTAGTAACTTTTGTAAATGTAGTAGTCGGAATGCTTACAAATGTTACACCGGCACGAATATCAGGAAATTATCAAGAACGTTCTGATCCTGTGGGAGCCGTTATGCAGGATATAGGTTCGGTAACAAAACCGATTAAAAAGGCTGCAATGGTTCCGGCTAGAGTTTTCAAAGACAAGATAATTGATCAAAATTATAAAGCTAGAAAACCGGAAGGGGGTGGTGAATTTACAAATAAATTCCTTGCTGAGCGTAATGATGTGAAGAAAGAGGAAGGAGAGAGGAAAGAATAATTGTAAATATTTTCACCGTCATTGCGAGGAAATTGCATAGCAATTGACGAAGCAATCTCAGGAATTTAATACTGCTTCATGAGATTGCCACGCTCCCTACGGTCGCTCGCAATGACGTTGAAATTGAGACATATGGAAATAACACATAAAAATAAATGAACAAAAATATTTTTATTACATTATTAATATCGCTATTGCTGCTTTCCGGTTGTACCGGCGATACTTGTATTGACCCTGATGATTTCGGTTTTATCAAATTCAATGTCTCTTCTAGATATGATCCGGAAGAAATTACTTCAAGACAGGAAGGTGATCAGGTAGCACCATGGCGTGATAGTGCTTATAAAGTAAACGGCTATCCTTTAACAGTTATGGTAAGACCGTGGAGTTATATACTTGGCGATAAAAATACTTCAGGTCAGTTATCTGCATGGTGTCCATGGTATGGTCAAAAAAATAACACAACTACTTTGGCTGCTTTTTGCGTTAAGCTACAACCGTGTACTTTTTGGGATAATGCTAGACTTGATATGTGTACTCCTAATCCCGCAAATCAAAATGATGCAATGATTAGTAATGCTCCATGTATAATGACAGACGGTGTCGGGCTTTATTTTCTTATTGCCGCTAAAAATACCGATCCCAATATTTCACCGGACTCACAGCGTAAACCGCAAGGTATAACTCAGCATTTAGGAGCGCTTACTTCGAGTGTAGGCTATAGTATTAGTAGTACAGGACAATTCTTGAAAGCCGGCGGTATAAATTATCAATATAAAGGTGAAGATAAGTCAAAATATGCTCAATCTCCTCTTTATTTTAAGATTATAGATAAATTTTATGATGATAATAGCGGGCAATATAGATTAGTAATAAAGTCTGGAGTTACTGATACTAGACCCGATCCGCTACAATTTTTAACGGATTTAATAAAAGGAGTATTATTTGGTAAGGATGGGATTATAAAGAAAACTTATCAACAAATAATTGATACGTCGGGTTATAGGATGAGTGTCTCGGCTATTTTAACTCTATATATAATGTTTACGGGCTTTTCCTTTTTAATAGGTAATATAAACCTTACTCATATCGAACTTATAGTTAGAATATTAAAAGTTAGTATAGTCTCAATATTATTAAGTACGGATAAAGCTTGGACATTTTTTCATGATTATTTATTCGTATTTTTTATTGATGGGGTTCAGCAAATACTGCAAATAATTAATGAAGCTTCGGCTACCGGCCCCGGTTCTCAAAGCTTGCTTGGGTTACTTATTTCTCCTCAAACTTTATCTAAATTATTTTCTTTACTATTTGTTGATTGGCTTGGTTTTATATATATCATTCTATATTTAATAGCTCTGTATTTTATTTTCTTTCTTATATTTAAAGCTACTATTATATATCTAACCGCTCTTATAACTATCGGTATGATTATAATTATGGGACCGATATTTATTTGTTTCATGTTGTTTAATATAACTCGTTCATTATTTGAGAATTGGTTAAGACAATTAATATCATACGCATTACAGCCTATAATTTTATTTGCCGGTATCGCTTTTATTTCAATGATCATCAGAACCGAAATATATTCAACGCTTGGTTTTGCGGTATGTAAACATGATTTTCCTAATTTAGGTCCGATAAATGAAATATTCGGTAGTTTTCTTGAGAATATAGATCCAAGCCTTGGTAATTCAATATTTTATTGGTGGTTCCCCGTACCAATGAAAGGCGGTATAAATAATTTCCACAAAGCAAAGATATTAGTTCCCGAAGATCATATAATAGTAGATGATTCTTGTAAGAATGACCCTGATAAATGTAAGCATTGTGCTGCGTACGAATGTATAGATGAACGCTATATTGAATTACCGTTTTTAGATTTAGTTAAAGATGTAAAAAGGATTAGTAATTTTATAAACGGGAAATTTGTCCAACTTGATGGGATATTACTAATTTTTGTGTCTATTTATTTGCTAAGTAAATTTAACGATACTGCTATATCGACGGCACAATTTATTGCCGGTACTTCAGGTAATTTAACAGACATACAAAAAGTTAATCAGCAATCTTATGAATCTGCAGCGAAGCAAATGAATAGACCGCTAAGTTATGTGGCTAAGACGGTAAGTGCACCTGTAACTACCCGTGTAAGTGCGAAGTTAGAAGAAACTAGTATGTTCTTTGCTAAAGGATTTGAAGGTATAATGATGGGAAGGCTTGAAAAGCAAGCTCTCGGTTCTTCAGCAAATAAAGCCGTACAAAATGAGGTTAAGAGAAAATACGGTATAGATTCTAAAGATGTAAAAATGAATGCTATTACTGATTATGAAAATGGTATTTCAGGATTATTAAAGAATTTACCTAAGGGGAATGAATTAAAAGCAAAAGAACTATCGCAAATGAAATTTACTCAGCTTCGAGATAAAATTGCTGCAAATAAATATGGAGTGAAAGATTACGCTGCTTTAAGTAAAGAACAAAAAGCTGAGCTTGATAAGTCATTAAAAGATGCTAACTTACGTGAACTCGCTAGTGATGCGAACTTTACTAGAGATTATCAAGATGCTTATAAGCATGCTCACCAAGAAATGTCAGGGCGAGGTGTTGGTTTGTTCGGTAAGAATATAGGAGTGCTTAGAAGCTGGCAAGAGATGGAGCATCGTGTTGATACAAAACGTAAATTAAAAGAAGAAAAGCGTGTAGGTATAGGCGAAAAAATATATGCAGGTTATACAGGAATAAAAAGAGGAGCTTTAACTGCAATAGTCGGTAAAGATTTACGCGATGCTTATGAGGGTAATCTAACCAGTGCCGAATGGCATGATTTTGAATATAACGATCCAAGGCTTAGAACTTATAGCGAAAAATTAAAAGATGATGAAAAAGCACGGGAACGTGAAGAGCTTCAAATGCATATTAATAAGGAGACGCTAGCTGCTCAAGCAGATATATTATCACCGGAATATCTAGCAAGACTAGAAAAAGCAGGTAGACAGAGTGATGTAGAATATTATCAAGAATTAGCTCAAAGAAAGCTTATTCATGAGGTGCGTGGTAGGTTATTTGAGGAAGGTGATCCGGTAATGATGGGCGATAGATTTATGCGTGAGAAAGCTACTGATTCTCAGATGCGGGATATGATAGATAACGCTCATAGAAAACATGCACAATTTATAGATGAAGATCGATATACCCGTCGTCAAGAGCATTATGATATTATGCACGAGAAAGCTCAGGAAAATTTAGAGCAAACTTATAAAGAGCTTAAAGATCATTTCAAAAGAGATGATATCAAGATCGAAGAAATGCCGGCATTAATAGCACAAAAAGTTAAAGATACCGCCGAGGGAGCTGAAATAGATCAAAAGATTACGGAAGAGCTTAATAACTTTAATGCTGATGTTAAAAATTATGAGTATAGTACTGAAGTATTAAATAAAATAGAGGATAGAAAGCAAGCCATTACCGATGAAGTCAATGCTCAGATCGATCAGATTAATAAATATAGAGAAAATGCAAAAATGCAAACCTATGTAAAGCCTATAGTAAACGAGGGTAGAAAGCTAAGAAAATTAGAAGATCATTTAAGAAATATGAAGTAGAAGAGTTGGTACTGCCTAAAAAGAATTGATTGGGGTTATCCTAGTGCTTCGATGTCATCCCCGCGGAAGCGGGAATCCAGTTACTAAAAAGTATAAACACACTAAATTTTTAAAATTAAAAGCTCGATTTATCTCGCTTTTTTCTGGATTCTGTGGACAAGCCACGGAATGACATCGAATATATACTGTTGCGGTAATACTACTTATTAATTTCCTATTAAAACGTTTCTTCAATTTTCTCTATATTAGTTAAGCTATATATTAACTAATTATTATTAAAGGGTTTATGAAGAAACAACATATAATAAATGAGACTTTTTTAGATGCAATTCTAGCTAAGAAATTAGGCACTAATTATACTTCTCCAAAAGAAATCAACGATCCTGACTTTGATGAAGCAGCAAAGCATTTCATCGATCTATTACTTAGAGCCGACGACTTTAAGCCTGTTAAAACTGCAGTAGTTCATCCGATCGATAAAGAATCATTACTCGGTGCAGTTAGAGCGGCACAATTTAATGTAATAAACCGGTCTTGATTGGTCCGCAACATAAAATTGAATCAGTAGCAAAAGTTAATAATGTCGATCTTGAGGATTATCAAGTAATTAACGTTGAGCATAGCCACGAAGCAGCAAAAAAAGCCGTAGAGCTTGCGAAGAAAAGAGAAGTTGCGGCTATTATGTTTGCTTGCCAGTAACTCACCTGATGCTAAATTTGCTATAGATTTATTCGTGTATCGCATTGTACTTGAAATAGGTAAGTTAACTGCTGCCCTTGAGGGGCTTGATTGTCTAATTTTTACTGCCGGTGTCGGACAGAATTCCGCTGTAATACGTGAAATGATTACTGAAAAACTTTTATGGCTAGGCATTAAAATAGATGATACAAAAAACGAGTATATAATAAGCGCTGAAAGCAGTAAGATTAAAGTTTTCGCTGTGCCGACAAACGAAGAGCTAATCATTGCTGAGGAAGTGATGAAGTTTTTATAACACAAATTGGTTAATTTTTAATTACTTCTACCTCTATTTTTCTTTATTAACTTTTTTTGAAATCAACCACTTTCATCTGAAAGATGAAAGTTTGTTTTATAGCGACTAGAAGTCGCATATGAAGCTAAAGCTTATGCGACCCGTATGTGCAAAATCATGTCTGGCTCATGTGTACCAATATGCCTATTAATCATATAATCGTTACATTACCACTATTAGACCTACAGTAACTTCCTTGCACACACAATGTCTACCACACTGTATAATAGCGACTATAGTAAACAGTACGTAATTTCCTGACGTATTGAACTCATGGTGCTTGTGATGCTAACGCATCATGGCGCACATGGCAAGCTAAAGCTTTTCCATCTGGAAGATGGAGGTTTTAACCACCAAAGGGACTATAAAATATATGCAACTATAGATATATTTTTAACTTAAATTTTGAGGGAAGTTATGCCGGAAGATTTTGATAAAAAGAAAGCAGAAAAACAAATAAAGGATATTAAAAACAATAAGATAAATCCATATAATGATGCAATGAAGAAAGATTCTAGAGTGAATTTATGCAGAAGCAAGTTATAGCTAAAAACGCAGCAGCAGGTTATAAGGCAGCATTAAAAATAGAGCAGCAAGCAAAAGAAGCAGGTATTAGTTTAGATAAAGATGCTATGAGACGCTTAGAGAAAATAAAAAGTCGTTATATAGAAGCTACTAAGAAAGCAGAATTTCAGAAATTTCAAAGTGATCAAGCTCATAAAACGAATCAACAAAAAGCTGAAGCATTTAGGAGTGGTGCAACAGCTGCTGCTAAAAAACAAAGAAAAGAAGATTATAGGACAGGTGGGTGGGGTAAAAATTAAATTATAATTTTATTGCATTAATTGGTACTGGCTACTATTTTAAGCGCATGTCTATACTTCACGCTACAATCTTAACAGTTTTTCCTGAAATGTTTCCTGGGACTCTAGGGCATTCTTTAGCAGGGCAAGCACTGCATAAAAATATTTGGTCATATAATGTTATTAATATTCGGGATTTCGGTTTAACTAAGCATAAAAAAATTGATGATGAGGCTTACGGCGGTGGTGACGGGCTTATAATGCGTTCTGATGTTCTAGGCAGTAGCATAGATTATGCTTTATCTTTAAATCCTAATGCTGAAATTTACTATCCTTCACCTCGCGGTAGAGTCTTTACCCAAAGCTTTGCTAAAGAGATGTTAAAAAATAAAAACCTCATATTCTTATGTGGACGTTACGAAGGAATTGACGAACGTGTAATTGAAGAGTATAATGTTAAAGAAATTAGTGTAGGCGACTACATTTTATCCGGCGGAGAAATACCTACCCTTACCATTCTCGATTGCTTAATTAGACTACTGCCAGGTGTTTTAATGAATCAAAATACCTTATCTTCCGAGTCTTTTGAAGAAGACGGGGAATTTAAGGGCGGGCTTGAATGCGGTCTATATACAAGACCTGAAATTTGGCGTGATCGAGCTGTACCGAGTGTTTTGTTATCCGGTAACCACAGGCTAATTAATGAATGGAAAAAAGAGCAATCACATATGATTACTAAATTACGCCGTCCGGAGTTACTTAAAGATTTATAGAGTTAAGGAGTTAAAAAAATGAATATTATTGACCGCTTTGAACAGGAAAATATTTCAAAGCTTACTGCAAATAAAAAAATTCCTGATTTTGAAGCCGGCGATACAGTTAAAGTAACTGTTAAAATTATTGATAGATCGATTGAGAAAGACGGTAAGGAAAAACTAACAGAAAGATTCCAAGCTTATGAAGGTGTAGTTATTGCTAAAAGAAATCGTGGTATTACTTCATCTTTCTTAGTACGTAAAATTAGCCACGGTGAAGGTGTCGAAAGACGTTTTATGACTTACTCGCCGATAGTACACTCTATTGATGTAGTAAAATACGGGGTAGTTCGTCGTGCTAAACTTTATTATTTAAGAAATAGAAGCGGTAAGTCGGCTAGAATTAAAGAGAGACATATCCCTATTGCTAAAACTAAGGCAGCAAAAGCTTAAATATATTCGTAGCTCTTATGTTATTCCTGCTTTCGTAGGAATAACATGGCATATACTCCGAATGAAGAGTAGGTATACGAAGATCAACTTCAAAAAGAGCAAGGAATCCACAAGGCGAGGATCGCAGTGTATGCTTAATACGTGAGAACTGCAGCTCTTGTAGGATGCGTAGCCAATTTTTGAAGTTCATAGAGTATACACTCAAATCCCTAAAGTATCTCTATAAAGTTCAAGCATAGCATCCTGCTCGGCAAGTTTATCTTTATCCAATTTCTTTAGTTTCAATATAGATTTCATAGCTTTAACATCAAATCCATGTGAAGAAGCATCTTGGAAAATATCTTTTACTTCTTGAGATAAATCAGCTTTTTCCTGTTCTAATCTTTCTATTTTGCTTATATATTGTTCTAATTGTTCTTTTACTACTACTTCTGACATAAAAAATCATTTAACCTTTTTGAATTTACTATATAATACAAATATAACTTTTATTCAATAAAATATATAATAATGCAAATTTATCCTTTAAGACTTTTACCTAATAAAATCGATTTTGATTTTATGAATTTTAAAAAAGTCAGCTACACTTTCTCAATTATTTTATCACTCATTAGCTTTATTTGGATCGGTATATATAAATTTAATTTCGGGATTGATTTTGCCGGCGGTATAGTTATTGAAGTAAGGCTTGATCAAGCTCCTGATTTGCCAAAAATGCGTGGGGTTCTAGGCGAGCTTGGAATAGGTGAGGTGGTCTTACAGAATTTCGGTAGTGAGCGTGATTTATCGATTAGATTCGGTAGTAGTAGCGAAGAAAATCTCATGAAAAATATTGAGTTAATTAAAGCATCTTTGCAAAGTAATTTTCCGTATAAGTTTGAATATCGTAAGGTAGATTTTGTTGGTCCGCAGGTGGGTAGACAGCTAATAGAAGCAGGGGCTATGGCGATGCTGTTCTCTTTCTTAGCGATTATGGTTTATATTTGGGTGCGTTTTGAGTGGTATTTCGGTCTTGGTATACTTATCGCCTTAGTGCATGACGTAATACTTGCTCTTGGGTTTATGAGTATGATAAAGCTTGATTTTAACTTAAGTACTATTGCTGCAGTGTTAACTATTATAGGTTATTCCGTTAATGATTCGGTAGTAATATATGATAGGATTAGAGAAAATTTACGTAAATATCATAAAAAAAATATCACGGAAATTATAAATTTAAGTATTAATGAGACTTTATCAAGAACTATTTTAACGGTAATTACCACGCTACTTGCCAATTTAGCTCTTATTCTTTTTGGCGGTGAGGCAATCCGTAGTTTTAGCGTACTTGTATTTTTTGGGATAATAGCCGGTATTTATTCCTCGATTTTTATCTCTGCTCCGATACTTACAATGTTTGTTAATAGGAAGTTTAATAAAAAAGTAATAGAAAGGTAATGAATCATCATTGCGAGCAGCCGTAGGCTGCATGGCAATCTCAGGATTTTGGCACGAGATTGCTTCGTCAAAATTTTCAATTTTTCCTCGCAATGACGTTTTTAAGCCATAACGAGAATAGTTTATGCTAAAAGAAGAAGACAAAATTTTTACTAACCTACATGGGCAGCAAAGCCATGATTTGAAATCTAGCAAGAAGCGAGGCGATTGGGAGAATACTAAAGCTTTGCTTGATAAAGGTAGAGATTTCATCATTGAAGAGGTTAAGAAATCAGGACTTAGAGGGCGAGGCGGTGCCGGATTTTCTACCGGTATGAAATGGTCGTTTATGCCCAAAAATTCAGAGAAGCCTTGCTATTTAGTAGTAAATGCTGACGAGTCTGAGCCTGGTACGTGTAAGGACCGTGATATATTAAGGTTTGAGCCGCATAAATTAATAGAAGGTTGTTTGCTTGCAAGCTTTGCTATAGGAGCGAACGATTGTTATATCTATATTAGAGGTGAGTTTTATAATGAAGCCTCTAATATTCAGCGTGCCTTAGATGAAGCTTATAAAGAAGGGTTAATAGGAAAGAATGCTTGCGGTTCGGGCTTCGATTGTAATATTTATTTACATCGTGGGGCAGGGGCTTATATTTGTGGTGAAGAAACTGCATTACTTGAAAGTTTAGAAGGCAAAAAAGGCATGCCACGGCTTAAGCCGCCTTTTCCTGCCGGCTTTGGATTATATGGCTGCCCGACTACTATAAATAATGTTGAGTCTATTGCAGTAGTGCCAACCATTTTAAGACGAGGAGCTAGCTGGTTTGCCGGTATAGGTAAACCTAACAATACGGGAACTAAGATTTTCTGCATATCAGGGCATGTTAACAAGCCTTGTAATGTTGAAGAAGCAATGGGAATCTCGTTAAAAGAATTGATTGAGAAATATGCCGGCGGTGTTCGAGGCGGTTGGGATAACCTTAAAGCCATAATCCCGGGTGGTTCTTCCGTGCCTTTACTTCCTAAGTCATTATGTGAAGTAGATATGGATTTTGATAGTTTAAGAACCGCAGGTTCCGGACTTGGTACAGGCGGTATTATAGTTATGGATAAATCTACCGATATTATTTATGCAATAGCAAGGCTTAGTAAATTTTACATGCATGAATCATGCGGGCAATGTACTCCTTGCCGTGAGGGTACGGGCTGGATGTGGCGAGTTATGATGCGGCTAGTTAAAGGTAATGCCAAAAAATCTGAGATAGACGAACTCCTTAACGTTACGAAAGAAATAGAGGGGCATACTATCTGTGCTTTAGGTGATGCGGCAGCTTGGCCGATTCAAGGGCTGATACGCCATTTTAGAAGCGAGATTGAGGAGAGGATAAAGAGTTAGCGTGGCTTGACTTTATCGTCATTGCGAGCGGGTCTTGTTGCGTGGATAGGATACCCAAACCGTCATGAGCTACGCAGCCGTAGGCGTTGTTGCAGAGTTGCCGATGTCATTCCCGCGTAGGCTTTGTTGCGTGGATCAATTTCACCTCTGTCATCCCGCGACTTGATCGCGGGATCCAGTTAAAAATACTAAAATTATTAGTATTTTTTATTGTTTTTCTGGATACCGTGGTCAAGCCACGGCATGACACTGAATGCGTTTTTCGATCCACGCAGGAATGACATCGGCAACTCTGCAGTAATAGTCTTCCACGAGAACGACATAGGTAAGAGCCATGTAACAAATATTATTTATAAATAATTAAGAGATTATGCAAACAGATAATACAAAATCAAACACTAATAAAACAGCTAAGCAAGAGTGGGGGTCTTTTGCTTTTGTAATATGCATCGCTTTACTTATTAGAATACTTATTATGGAGCCGTTTACCGTTCCGACCGGTTCTATGAAGGCAACCATACTTGAGAATGACTATATATTTTCTACGAAATATAGTTATGGTTATAGTAATTATTCTTTATCTTTTTTTGATTTTATTCCTCTTTTTAAAGGGCGAATATTTGCTCGTGAACCGGAGCGTGGCGATATTGTAGTTTTTCGTCCGCCTAACGATATGAGTGTTAGATATATAAAGCGTTTAATAGGGCTACCCGGCGATAAAATTCAATTGATTGATGATGTAATATATATTAACGATAAAAAAATAGAACGCACGGAAGTTGGAACTTATATAAGCGAAGAGGGAATAAAATATTTGAAGTTTAAAGAAACACTGCCAAACGGTAGAACATATTTTTCTTATAAGCTTGCTCCTATTTTTGGCGTTATATATAATGATAGATACGGTAATACGGATGTTTTTTATGTACCTGAAGGGAAATATTTCTTTTTAGGGGATAATAGAGATCAGTCAAATGATAGTAGAGTAAATCTTGGATTTGTACCGTTTGAAAATTTTATTGCTAAAGCACAATTTATTTGGTTCTCAACAAAAATAACTTGGTGGGATAATGATATAGGAGTTATTAATCTAGTACTAAAGTTAAAGCCATGGATTGAATCTGTTAGGTTAAATCAAATTTTCAGAAATCTTTATAACACGGATGAGTAATGGAATCATTTGAGAAGTTAGAAAAGCTACTTAGCTATAGTTTCAAAAATAAAGAGCTTTTAATAGAGGCGTTGAGTCACCCGTCTTTAAGGCAGCATCACGAGTACAAGGATAATAAAGATTATGAACGATTAGAGTTTCTAGGTGATGCCGTATTAAATTTAGTAATCACGGAAATTTTATTTAAGAATTTTGCAAATTATAATGAGGGAAATTTAGCTAAAATTAGATCATATTTAGTTTGCAAAGAAACAATATGTATGGTTGGGGCTAAGCTTGCTTTAAAAGATTATATAATTATGACTCATGGGGAAAAAGTAGTAGGCGGGCGTGATAATCCTAATAATATAGAAAATGCTACGGAAGCTTTGATTGCAGCTATATATCTTGATAGTAATATTGAAACAACCCATAATATTATCGGGAAATTATGGGAAGAATTTATAAAAGTTCAGAATTTAACGGATTATGACCCAAAAACTGCTTTACAAGAATGGGCTCAAGCTAGTGATCATCACCTACCTATATACCGTCTGATAAAAAGAGAAGGAGCCGCCCATTCATCGACTTTTACGGTTCTTGTAAAAGTAAAAGATTATGAACAAACAGGCACTGGTCACTCGATAAAAGAAGCAGAGAAAAACGCAGCACGAAGCTTATTGTATAGACTTAAAATGACTAATAGACATCTTCCCAAACCAACTTATAGAGAGGAATTTAAAGGAGACACGGAATGCAGCACCGCAGCGTACACACTAGTACGTGAGGATGCGAGTACTGGATCGACGTCTAAATTACCTCTAGAAGCGAAGTTTGGGAAGATGTCTAATCAGAAAACGGTATCGGTTTGTATAATCGGACGACCAAATAGCGGGAAGTCGACTTTGTTAAACAGAATAATCGGTGAGAAGCTTTCAATCGTTACCCCAAAAGTTCAAACGACTAGGTCAATTATTACCGGTATTATTACCTTAAAAGATACGCAGGTAATTTTATACGATACGCCCGGTATATTTGAGCCGAAAGGAACGCTTGAGAAGGCGATGGTCAGATGTGCGTGGTCTAGTTTGCATAGTGCGGATTTAGTTTTGTTAATTATTGATAGTTTAAAACCGTTTGATGATGTAACGCATAATATTTTAGATAAGCTTTGCTCACTTAATATTGTTCCGATATTTTTATTGAACAAAATAGACATCGAATCAAAATATCTAAATGACATTAAAGCTTTTTTAACGGGAAATCATCCTGATAGCTTGCTTTTTCCTATATCTGCTTTATCGGGCAAAAATATTGATGGATTACTTGAATATATAACAAGTAAGGCAAAAATTTCTCCTTGGCTTTATGCAGAAGACGACATAACGGATTTACCTATGCGTTTTATTGCAGCAGAAATTACAAGAGAGCAGTTATTTTTAAATTTGCAGCAAGAACTCCCTTATAAATTAACCGTACAAACCGAAAAGTGGGAAGAGCTTAAAGACAAATCCGTAAAGATTAATCAAGTTATAGTAGTCTCAAGAGAGAGTTACAAAACTATAATACTCGGTAAAAACGGTTCTAAAATTAAAGAGATAGGAGCAAAATCCCGAATGCAAATGGAGAGGTTTTTTGGATCTCCTGTTCATTTATTTTTGTTCGTTAAGGTGCGTGAGCTGTGGGAAAATAATCAAGAATTTTATCAATATATGAAGATATAAAGCTGTCACCCTGTGGCTTGACCACGGGGTCCAGTATTTTTAAAATTATTTTATGGCCCCCGTGGTCAAGCCACGGAGTGACACGGTATATGTAATCGTGATAGTACTTGGGATTGATCCGGCACTTGGTAGTCTTGGATGGGCAGTAGTTGCAAAAGAGACCGCAAAGTTGAAATATTTAGCTAGCGGTATTATTAAAACAAATAGTAAGGATGAAATTCATCATAGACTTGCTTTTATTAATAGTACATTAGAAAAAGTAATATTAGAATATCAACCAAATATGGCAGCGATTGAAGAAACATTTGTTAATACTAATAGCGTGACTTCTTTAAAACTTGGATATGCTAGAGGGGCGATAATGTCGCTGATCGGTAGATATAATTTGGGCTTACGAGAATTTAAGCCGAATACGGTAAAAAAAACCGTAACAGGATATGGGCATGCAGAGAAAGACCAAATTTTGCATATGATAAAGCTTTTGCTGCCTGGCACTTCCTTAATTACCAATTCCGATGAAGCTGACGCCGTAGCGATTGCCTATACCTGTTTAGTTACAAAAAATTATTAAAATGAATCCAATAATAATATTAGTTGCCCCGCAAATGGGTGAGAATATCGGTGCTACTGCAAGAGCAATAAAGAATTTTGGTTTAAATGAGCTTAGAATCGTAGCTCCAAGAGACGGCTGGCCTAATGAGCAAGCACGTAGTAATGCAGTCGGAGCGGTTAATATTATAGATAATGCAAAAGTTTATGATAGCCTTGAGGATAGCATTAAAGACCTCGAATATTTATATGCTACTACTTGCATTAAAAGGGCTATGAATAAAGATTATGTATTTTCACAAAATTTGCCTTTAGATTATCCAAATTCTGCAAAAGTCGGGATAATGTTCGGGCGGGAAAATAATGGGCTTAGCAATGAAGAGATTTCACTTGCCAATAAGATTATCACTATTAACACAACTGAATTTAGCTCACTAAATATTGCTCAAGCGGTGATTATAATATGCTATGAGTTATTTCGTAATTCTACGCCCAGAGAGGATGTACATAACATTCAAAAATTAGCTACTAAAGAAGAAATAGAGCATTTTTTAGTAAATTTATTCGGCAAACTCGATAAAGCCGGATTCTTCAAGGCTCCCGACAAAAAACCTGCTATGCAACAAAATATCACTAATATATTTACACGTATAAATAGTCTCTCTTCCCCTGAAGTCCAAACGCTGCAAGGTATCATAAAATCGTTAAACCTCTAAAGATTTAATAATTTCAGCTACTCTTTCTGCTTCATTTAAGGGTTTGTAGCTATATTCTTCTAGAGCAATAACCGACTTATCAAAAATTCTTGCTATCTTCTGTTCTACTAACTGCTTTATAAAAATCTTATGCTTTGAAGAATTAAAGTTTGGTGGGCAGAATATATAAAGAGGTTTACCGCTTGAAGCTGCTTCACTGCACATTGAGATTGAGTCGGCCGTAGAGATTATATATTTTGCTTTGGCGAGCATAGCTATATAAGGATTATAGCCTGCGTCTTCGTTCGGGTCATAAATAATTGTGGAAGACGGCATATTATTTTTAATAATTGATTTTACAGTTTGTGGTGTACGTCTACTAAAACTAATGAGAAAAGGTATTTGTTGATTAGTATATATTTTATTTAATAATGAAGAAAATAAAACTGCTTCATCTTCATTGAAATTAAATTTTTTATTATTCCCACCGATTATCACTGTAATAAACTGTTTAAGATTAGGATAATGTTTTTGCAGTTCTAGATTCGCAGCAGCAAACTTATCGGTTATGTTGTTGATGGCTCCATTGATGGGGATGATTGTCATTTCGCGACTTGATCGCGGAATCCAGTCTTCTTTAATTTTTTTTTGGATACCGTGGTCAAGCCACGGTATGACATTTTGGCTATTACTTAAATCATGATAAGGCAGAATGACGGCATCAAATGCATCATAAGGTAAAGAGGGCTGCATTATTTGTATTAACTTGATATCTTTAAATTTCTTTTTTAAATAAAATGCTAGTACTGTCGTTCTTCTTCCAGCGGTAATTATCATATCAGGTAAAGGCTTTGCCATAATATCTTGCAATAGCTCACTTTTTATATGAATAGGATAATATTTTAGTAAAAAGTTTGGTAGCTTAGTTAAGCAATTATATTCAAGCTTAATTGTGGTATATTCTTCTGTTAATTTTTCAGCAAGTGCAATAGCCTGATGGGTGTTGCCTGTTCTATCATCTGCCAATACGTGTATTTTCATCGTAAATACTTCTCTAAAGGTAATGTTAATAAGTTTGTTAGAGGCAGTGATTTATCGCAAGCATCGGCTATTTGCGGTGTGATCGGGATTTGAGCGATTAGTGGTATATTATATTTTTGCGATAAATACCCGCCGCTATTATTTTTAAGCATATAGCTCATATTCTCAATTATTCCCAAAATAGGTAAATTTAGTTTTTGATATAAATCTATAGAACGTATTACGTCTATTTCTGATATTTTTTGCGGCGTAGTTACGATTATTACGCCGTCTAAATGATAATTTTCTAGCATACTTAAATGAATATCACCTATCCCCGGCGGCATATCGATAATTAGATAATCTAAATTATCCCATTTTGTTACCGATAATAATTGATAGATAGTTTTGCTCGCCATAGGACCACGCCAAATAATTGCCGAGTGGTCTTTAACGAAGAAGCCTATAGACATAATTTCGATGCTTTGAGCAAGTACCGGTATTATTCGTCCATCTTTCGTTTTCGGTACTTCGTTAATGCCGAATATATGCGGAATTGACGGACCGTAAATATCCGCATCTACTATTCCGACTCGGTAATTTTCTAGACTTAACTGCTGAGCAATAAGAGCTGATATTGTAGATTTTCCGACTCCGCCTTTGCCTGACGCTACTAAGATAATTTTTTTTACGTTTTCTATAAAATGTTTTGGTTTTTGAACTTTTTTCTCCATCGGTTTACTTTCGGTGAAAACAATTGTTATTTTATTTACTTCCGAAATCTCGTTAAGTTTATTAATTGCCTTAAGTCTAATTTCCTCGGCTTCTAACTTGTTTTTACCTGATATATCTATGGAGAAACCGATATTATTCCCCTTAATTATAATATCCGATATAACTTCATTTAAAAAAGTACCGTCTTTAAAGGTAATATTCTGAATTTTATCTATAATTTGTCGTTGGTGTAAATTCGCCATAATTAAATTTCCTTTTTAAAGCTGTTTAAGTTTGTAACTTGACGTTATATACTATAATATATATAATCACTTAAATATCCTCATACTTTTTGTAAAATTCTACTTCTAGAGGTAATTTGTACGTCAATCCGGTACTCACATCCTCACGTACTTTTTTGTACGCTGCGGTGCTGCGTTTCGTGTTTCCTTCAAATTCCTCTCTATAAGCGAATTTTACAAGAAGTATTTTAAAATAATATAAAACAACAAAGCAAATGCTTAATAAAAAATATATCTCGATTTTAAAAAAATCCCCATGGAAAGATTTTGATTCTAATAAAGAAGATAACATATTCACAAGACCGCGTAAAAATCAATTTAATTTTGATAAATTTCAATTCCAGTTTAATTTCAATGCTAAAACAATAATTTTAGCTGTTGTTGCGATGGTTGCTTTATGGTTTGCTTCGGGTATTTATGAAATAAAAGAAGGTGAAGAAGCAGCAGTAATAAGGTTTGGGCGTTTTGTGCGTAAGGGTTACCCCGGGCTTAATTATCATTTACCGGCTCCTTTTGAAAAGATAATAGTTGAGAAAGTGAAGCAATCACGCCGGATTGAGATTGGTTATCGTACAAATAGCTCTCTGCGTAGCGGTGGCGATAATACTAAAAATATTGCCGGTGAAAGTATAATGCTTACCGGTGATGAAAATATCGTTGCTTTAAATTGTGACGTAATGTGGCATATTAATAATCTTGAAGATTTTATTTTTAATGTACAAAGACCTGAAGAAACAGTAAAAGCAACAGTAGAAAGTGCCGTTAGGGAAGTAATAGGCAATACTCCTATTTCTTGGGTATTATCCGATCGAAAGCAAGAAATTACTTATAAAATAGAAAAATTAGCCCAGAAGATACTGAATAGTTACAATGCTGGTGTGATGATTGAGAAAGTACAATTATTAAAAGCCGAGCCGCCTGCCGAAGTAATAGACGCTTATAGAGACGTGCAAACTTCAAAAGCAGATAAAGAGAAAGAAATAAATCAAGCTCAAGCCTATAATAATAAGATTTTACCGGAAGCTAGAGGAGCAGCTGCAAAGATTATACAAGAAGCAGAAGGTTATAGAGAAGAAGTTATATCAAAAGCAGAAGGTTATAGCCAAAGATTTAATGCTATTTATAAACAATATGCTACAGATAGGCAAGTAACTAGAGATAGATTATATTTAGAAGTAGTCGAAGAGATATTAGGCGGTTCAAATAAAACGATTATTAATAATGCACTACTGCCGCACATGGCCATAAAACCGTAGGGTACTATGTCATTCCCGCGAAAGCGGGAATCCACTTTTGTCATACCGTGGCTTGACCACGGTATCCAGAAAAAATTAAAAAAGGCTGGATCCCGCGATCAAGTCGCGGGATGACATTATAACAGCATAGAATACAAAAAAACAACAAGGAATATTAAATGCAACAAAAGATTTATTATATAATTTTTACAATTGTTTTTGGGCTGATACTGATTTCTAGCTCCTTATTTTCAGTTGACCAACGCCAATCTGCTGTAGTATTCCAGTTTGGTGAGGCAGTTAGAACTATAGAAAATCCAGGGCTAAATATTAAAATCCCGTTTATTCAAAATGTTGAATTTTTTGATAAGCGTCTTTTAGATGTTGAGGTTGAGGCAAAAGAATTAACGGCTGCTGACGGTAAGCGAGTTATTGTTGATTCTTACGCCAAATTTCAAATTAATAATCCCGTAATGTTTTATAAAACGGTACATGATTATCAAGGCGTGAAAATTAGGTTAACTCGTAATCTTGAATCGTCAATGCGTAAGGTGATAGGTAAAATCTCGCTAAGTAGCCTTTTAAGTCAGGAACGTAGTAACGTAATGTTAAATATCTTAAATCAAGTGGACGGAGAAGCTAAAAGCTTTGGTATTGACGTTGTAGATGTTAGAATTTTAAGAGCAGACTTACCGAAAGAAAATAGTGCGGCTATTTATCGTCGTATGCAAACGGCACGTGAAAAGGAAGCAACCCAAATTAGAGCGGAAGGGCAAGAAGAAAGCGTGCGTATTCGTTCAAAAGCAGATAAAGAAAGTAAAATAATACTTGCTAAAGCTTATCGAGATGCACAAATTATTAAAGGTGACGGCGATGAGAAAGCGGCAAAAATATATAATTCTGCTTATTCAGTCGACCCGGAATTTTATAAATTTTATAGATCACTTTTAGTATATAAAAATTCTTTAAAGAAAGAGGATACTAATTTTGTAATTTCACCGGATGCTGAAGTTTTAAAATATCTAAATCTAACTAAGTAGTATACTCGTTTAATTTGAAAGGCTACGTTGTTTTATATTTTTTGATCCTTACGTAGGATTAACTACGCTGCGGTCAAAAAGTATAAAACGCCTTGCTCTTTTCCAAATTAAACGAGTATACTACTTTTTATTTACTTGGAGTATATGGTTAATCTGAAAATAGTTCTTGTTATAATAGTTTTAATATCAAGTAACGTTGTTCTAGCAAAAGAAAATAATAAGTATTTAAAAGTAGCAGATCAAGAAGAGAATGAGTTTACGGAAATAAATTCTGCTCCTTTAAAAGTAAGTGAAGCCGCCCGTTATAGCTTTGCCGATATAGTTGAACCGTTAATTCCTGCAGTCGTTAATATTTCAACAATAGAATATGTTAATAGTAAATCGGAAAATGCCGAGAAAGATCCTCTGCAAGAAAAAAAACCTTTAGATTTCATTAATGATTTTTTAGAAAAGCTTAATATACCGCTGAATTTAGAAGAGGTTGATCAAACTCCTAAAAGCGTTCCGCTTGGTTCAGGATTTATTATTGAACCTAACGGCTTAATAGTGACAAACTATCATGTAATTGCAAATGTTGAGAAAATTAATATAAAACTTGCAGATAATACCGAATTATCGGCTAAATTAATAGGTAGCGATACTAAAACCGATTTAGCTCTCTTAAAAATAGATAGCGAGGAACCTCTACCTTTTGTTGAGTTTGGAGATTCAAATGATGCAAGAGTAGGAGATTGGGTTATTGCAATCGGTAATCCGTTCGGTAATCTAGGAGGTACGGTGACAAGCGGTATTATATCCTCTAAAGGGCGGGATATCGATATAGATACGGACAATATAGTCGATAATTTTATTCAAACGGATGCTGCAATTAATAACGGTAATTCCGGTGGTCCTATGTTTAATTTGGATCAGAAAGTAATTGGCGTAAATACGGCAATTTTTTCACCGCTCGGTACTAATATAGGTATCGGTTTTGCAATACCGTCAAATACTGCAAAGCCTATAATCGAACGTCTTAAGAAAGATGGAAAAGTAAGTAGAGGACGCCTTGGAGTAACAATACAAGATTTAACCGAGGAAATTTCTGAAGGGCTAGGACTTAAAGATACTAGGGGGGTGTTAGTAGCTAAAGTACAAGAAGACGGTCCAGGTGATAAAGCAGGAATTAAAACAGGTGATATAATAATAGACTTTGCAGATATACCGGTTAAAAATACTAAAAAATTACGTGTAATTATTGCAGATGCTCCTATTGATCAGGAAGTAAAAGTAAAAATACTTCGCGATAAAAAAGAGCTTGAATTACCTATTAAAATTACTTCGGATAATGAAGAGGTTACCAAAAGAAGAGACCAATAAGGAAGAAATAACAAACAAAGAAGAAAATAATATTACTTTTAGTAATTTGACTGAAGAACTAAGACAAAAATATACTATTCCTCAAGATAAAATGGGAATAGTTATAACCAATATTAATCAGGAAAGCATAGACGATATAAGTAAGCTAGAAGAATTATATGAAAATGCTAAAATCAGATAAGCAAAATATTTTGCTCTTGATTGAAAGGGGCGATACAAGTGTGTTCGTGCCGTTATCGGTGCTGTGAAAATGTCATACCGTGGTCAAGCCACGGTATGACACCTAAATAATTATGAATGAAAAAATAGCAATTTTAAGTGCATATAGTTTTGTTAATATAGAAAGAGCCGGCGAATTTAATACCAAAGCTTTTGCTTATCGGTAAAAAATATGTTAGAGGTACTATTTTATTAGCTAATGAAGGTTTTAACGGTTCTTTTTCAGGTTCATATGAAAATGTAAATCTTGTACTTGAAGAACTAATAAAGCTAACCGGCCCCAAAGATGTTAACGTTAAAATAAATTATAGTGATGTTCATCCTTTTCAGAAGCTGAAAGTAAGGCTTAAGAAAGAGATTGTAGCGATGAATGTTGAAGATTTGAATGTTGATTTGTTTAAAGGCGAATATATAGAGCCGAAAGATTGGGATGAATTTATCACAAAACAAGATGTTATAGTAATAGATACTCGTAATGATTATGAAGTAGAGGTCGGTACATTTAAATCAGCAATTAATCCTAATACCAAAACATTTAAACAATTTCCTGCTTGGGTTCAGCAGAATCAAGAATTGCTCAAAGGTAAGAAAATTGCTATGGTTTGTACAGGTGGTATTAGGTGTGAAAATCCACCAGCTTACTTAAAAGCATAGGTTATGATGAAGTATATCATCTAAAAGGCGGTATATTGCAGTATTTAGAAGATACACAAAACAAGAATAATTTATGGCAAGGTGAATGTTTCGTCTTTGATGATAGGAGAGCAGTAGCAGATGATTTATCACCCGCAGACATTGGTTGCAGACGAAGTTTAATTTTTTATTATATTAAATAGCTATGACTAAAACCAAACAAGAAATTTATAATAAGCGTCCAACTTCGCCGCATTTAACTATATATAAGCCGCAAATAAGTTCTACTTTGTCGATTTTGCATCGTATGACCGGTGTAGCTCTATTTTTTGCAGTATCGATTTTGGCATGGTGGTTGATCCTTAGTAAATATGACAATAATTATTTACAACTTGCTAATTGCTGCATTATAAAAATATGCTTAGTAGCTGCTAGTTACGCTTGGTTTTATCATTTATGTAACGGCATTAGGCATTTATTTTGGGATATTGGTTACGGTTTTTCTATAAAAGCAGTTAATATCACCGGTTGGTGTGTAGTTGTATGTTCTATATTATTAACTATGTTGCTATGGGTATAAAAATATAAATAGTCTTCGGTGTCATACCGCGACTTGATCGCGGTATCCAAAAAATAACTTAATAAAATGAAAGAATATTATGTTTATATACTTTCTAATAAATGTAACGGTACTCTATATAGGCGTTACTTCAGATATTATAAAACGTATTTGGCAACATAAGCAGAAGATAAGAAAAGGTTTTACTACAAAATACGATATAGATAAACTAGTTTATTTTGAACAATTTAATGATGTTAATCTTGCAATTGGACGTGAAAAACGTCTAAAGGAATACAAGAGGAAATGGAAGCTAGATTTAATTAACTCTAGTAATCCAAGTTGGCATGATTTATATGAAGATTTTTTAAAATAAATTATGCTTTAGTAGTAATAAGTTTTTTTGGATACCGCGATCAAGTCGCGGTATGACAACTTAACGAAAAAAATATGTTTAGAGAAAATTAATGGTATATGATTTTAAAGCAGAAATTGTAAAAGCAAAAAATAGCGGTTCTGCTAAAAGTGGTTCTCATCATTGGTTATTGCAAAGAGCAACGGGGATTATATTAGCTTTATGTTCTATATGGTTAATATATTTTACGTTAACCAACAAAAATAATGACATAAATATTATTATGTGGGAGCTTAAAAAGCCTTTTAACGTAATAGCATTGTTAATTACGGTGGCTATTTCGTTATATCATGCAATGCTTGGTATGCGTGTAGTGATTGAGGATTATGTAAGTTGTCACAAATTACGTAATACATTGATTATAATAGTGCAATTATTTTGCATTGTGACTATTGCAGCTTTTGTAGTAGCGATGTTTTATAGGGGATAAAATTGTCATACCGCGGCTTGACCGCGGTATCCAGAAAACAATTTATAGCATTATTGTGTATTGAATTACTGGACCCCGTGGTCAAGCCACGGGGTGACAGGGGTAGACAATTCACGTATCAAAATAGTAAAAAATTAATTTAATGACCAAAGCATATAATATCATTCATCATAAATTTGACGTAGTAGTTGTAGGTGCGGGCGGAGCAGGTCTTCGTTCTGCATTCGGTATGGCTAAAGAAGGGCTAAATACCGCCTGTATAACTAAGCTATTTCCAACCCGTAGTCATACTGTGGCTGCTCAGGGCGGAATTAGTGCGGCTCTTGGGAATATGGGCGAAGATGATTGGCGTTGGCATATGTATGATACGGTAAAAGGTTCTGATTGGTTAGGCGATCAGGATGCCATCGAGTATATGTGCAAAAACGCTCCCGATGCGATTTTAGAGCTTGAGCATTGCGGTGTACCTTTTTCAAGAACCGAAGAAGGAAAAATTTATCAGCGTCCTTTTGGCGGTATGACTACGGAGTATGGTAAAGGAAAAGCAGCTCAGCGTACATGTGCTGCGGCAGATCGTACGGGGCATGCCATACTTCACACTTTATATCAACAGTCACTAAAACATAAAGTGCAGTTTTTTGTTGAGTATTTTGCTATTGATTTATTTATGGAAGATGGTGAATGTAGAGGTGTAGTTGCGTGGAATTTAGATGATGGTAGTCTGCATTGTTTTAGAGCTCATAATGTAGTGCTTGCAACGGGCGGATACGGGCGTGCTTATTTTTCGGCGACGTCTGCTCACACTTGTACGGGTGACGGGGGCGGTATGGCGATTAGAGCCGGTCTTCCACTGCAAGATATGGAGTTTGTACAGTTCCATCCGACCGGTATATATTCGGCGGGCTGCCTTATTACCGAGGGAGCAAGAGGTGAAGGGGGATATCTCGTTAATGCAAACGGAGAGCGTTTTATGGAGCGTTACGCTCCTGCTGCAAAGGATTTAGCTTCAAGAGACGTAGTTTCAAGAGCAATGACCATCGAGATTCGTGAAGGGCGAGGAGTCGGCGAGCATAAAGATCATGTATTTTTGCATTTAAATCATTTATCGCCTGAAATTTTACATAGCCGTTTGCCCGGTATCTCTGAGACGGCTAAAATTTTTGCCGGTGTGGATGTCACTAAGGAGCCGATACCGGTACTTCCTACGGTACATTATAATATGGGCGGGATACCGACTAATTACCACGGTCAAGTCATAATCAAAGACGGTACGAATCATAATAGCGTAGTAAAGGGACTCATGGCAATCGGTGAAGCGGCTTGCGTATCGGTACACGGTGCTAATAGGTTAGGGTCAAATTCTTTGCTTGATTTAGTAGTGTTCGGTAGAAGCTCTGCATTAAAAGCGGTAGAGCTTATTAAGCCTGCGAGTCCTCATAGGCCTTTAAAAGAAGAAAGCCTTGAAAAGGTTATTAATAGATTCGATAAAATACGTCACGCTAACGGTAATATTTTAGTTGCAGATTTAAGGCTTAAAATGCAAAGAACTATGCAAAGCCATGCTTCGGTATTTAGAATTCAAGAGGTACTAGATGAAGGAGCAGGAATGATTAGCGAAATAAGAAGCGGCTATAAAGATATAAAAATTAACGATAAATCTTTGATTTGGAATAGTGATTTAGTCGAAGCATTAGAACTAGATAATCTACTTGATCAAGCTTTGGTTACGGTATATTCAGCAGCTGCAAGAAAAGAAAGCAGAGGAGCTCATGCACGTGAAGATTATCCTGATCGTAATGATGGAGATTGGATGAAACATACTCTTAGCTCTATCGATGAAGCGGGTAAAGTAGTTCTTGATTATAAACCTGTAACATTAACCACTTTAACCGATGAAATCAGTGCAATTCCACCGGCAAAAAGAGTGTATTAATTAATGTTCTTATGTCATTCCTGCGAAAGCAGGAATCTAGAAACCTTTAATGTCATCCCGCGATTTAATCGCGGGATCCAAAAATCCTTATTTTTCTAGATACCGCGGTCAAGCCGCGGTATGACAAGAAAAAAATATATATTAAAAATGTTTGAGTATTTAACAAAATTCTATCCAAAAATCCTTTTTATTGTAGAGGGAACTTTGGTAACTTTAAAATATAGCGTTATTGCCGTTATATTCGGTTTAGTAATAGGGATGCTGCTCGCTATTTGTAAGGTAAATAAAAATCGTGCTTTAAGGTTTTTTGCAAATTTCTATACTTCTATTTTCAGAGGTACTCCTTTATTAATTCAATTAAGTATTATTTATTTTGCATCGCCGTATATAATAGTGGTTAAATTTAGCGTGTTTACGGCAGGTGCTATTTCTTTTTCTCTTAATTCGGGAGCGTATGTTTCCGAAGTAATCAGGGCGGGGATTAATGCGGTTGATAAAGGGCAGTTTGAAGCGGCTGAAGCTCTTGCTATTCCAAAGTTTTTAATAATGAAAGATATAATCCTGCCGCAAGCAGTTAAAAATATTTTTCCGTCATTAGTAAATGAGCTTGTAAATTTGATTAAAGAATCAGCCATTATTTCTATGCTTGGAGAAATGGATTTAATGCGTAGAGCACAAATTGTATCAATTGAAACATATAATTATTTTTTTCCAATGCTTATTGCTGCGTGCTGTTATTATATTTTAGTGATGTTAATCAGCTTTATAGCAAAAATAATTGAGAAAAAAATGATTATTAATTAAAACATACTTGCTTTTATGGAAAAAGTAATTATAATTTAAATTTAGTGTAATTTACAAATTCTTATAATTTGTATTTAGAAATGATTTAAAATAAAGGGTGGAAGTATTTTTCCACCCTTTAATTATCGTATATATAAGTTTTTTTTGGAGTATTTTTTTTAATGCCGACATATAATCAATTAGTACGTTTTGGGAGAAAGTCAAAAACTCGTAAGACCAAATCTCCTGCCTTAGAATCTAATCCTTTTAAAAGCGGTGTTTGCCTAGTTGTAAAAACCGTTACCCCTAAAAAGCCTAACTCTGCACTTCGTAAGATCGCAACGGTACGTTTAAGTAATAAAAGAACCGTAAATGCATATATTCCTGGTGAAAAGCATAGTGTAAAGGAGCATGATAAGGTATTAGTAAGAGGCGGTCAGGTTCCTGATCTTCCGGGGGTGAAATATCATATCGTACTCGGTGCTTATGATATTGCCGGAGTTAAAGGACGTAAGCAAGGTCGTTCACGTTACGGTGCTCCTCGTAAACAAGTTACAGTTACAAAAAAATAAATTATTAGTTAGAGAGAAAAAATAAAATGTCACGTCGTCACGCCGCGGAAAAGCGAGTAATTTTACCTGATATGAAATATAACAGTATTTTACTGTCAAGATTTATCAATAATATTATGAAAGAAGGGAAGAAAGCCCTTGCAGAGAAAATTGTTTATTCAGCCTTTAATAAAATTGAAAAGAAGCATAGAGTTGATCCGTATCAAACCTTTAATAATGCTATGCATAACGTGAAGCCGCATTTAGAAGTAACTTCGGTTAGGGTTGGAGGAGCTAATTATCAAGTTCCGACGCATGTTGATGAAAGAAGAGGATATGCTCTTGCTAGCCGTTGGATTATTAATGCTGCGTCAAAACGTTCTGAAAAAATGATGATTGATAAACTTGCCGAAGAGCTGTTTGAAGCTTCTAATAATAGAGGCGTCGCCATTAAGAAGAAAGAAGATACTCATAAAATGGCTGAAGCTAATAAAGCTTTCTCTCATTTTAGCCCTAAAAAAATGAAATAAGGTAGGGTATAATGAGTAAAATAAATAAACTTGAGCATATTCGTAATATCGGTATATGTGCTCACATTGATGCCGGTAAAACCACAACTACCGAACGTATTTTATATTATACTGGTAAATCGCATAAAATAGGTGAAGTTCATGAGGGCGGTGCTACCATGGACTGGATGGAACAAGAGCAAGAACGCGGTATAACCATTACCTCAGCTGCTACTACTTGTAGATGGCAAGATAAAATAATTAATATTATTGATACTCCTGGGCACGTTGACTTTACTATCGAAGTAGAGCGTTCGCTTCGTGTTCTTGACGGTGCGGTTGCAGTATTTGACGGTGTAGCAGGTGTTGAACCGCAGTCAGAAACGGTTTGGAGGCAAGCAGATAAATATAATGTTCCTAGAATGTGTTTTGTCAATAAAATGGACAGAATGGGAGCAGATTTTTATAGATGCGTTGAAATGATCAAAGATCGTTTAGGAGCAAAACCGCTTGTTATTCAGTCGCCTGTAGGGATTGAAGAAAATTTTAAAGGTATAATTGATCTTGTCAAAATGAAAGCAGTGATTTGGAAAGATGAATCACTTGGAGCTGAGTATTTTGAAGAAGATATACCTGCCGATATGAAAGATAAAGCTGAAGAATATCGTGCTAAATTACTTGATATGGTTGTTGAGTTAGATGATCATGTTATGGAAAAATATTTATCAGGTGAAGAAGTAACAGAAGAAGAGATTAAAAGATTAATCAGAAAAGGTACTATTTCAGCAGCATTTTATCCGGTTTTATGCGGTAGTGCTTTTAAAAATAAGGGAGTACAGCCTTTACTTGATGCCGTAGTAGATTTCCTACCTTCGCCTATTGATATAGGTATAGTAAAAGGTATGGAAGTAAGTACCGGTGAAGAAAAAGATTACCCTATTTCGGTAACTGAGCCTTTTGCAGCTTTAGCATTTAAAATTATGAATGACCCGTTTGTTGGTTCATTAACTTTTATTAGAATATATTCAGGTAAAATTACTTCAGGAACAACTGTTATTAATACCGTAAAGAATAAAAGAGAAAAAATCGGTAGAATGCTATTAATGCATGCTAATAATCGTGAAGACGTAAAAGAAGCATCAGCAGGTGATATAGTAGCTTTAGCAGGTCTTAAAGATACTACCACCGGTGATACATTATCCGATATTGATAAGCAAGTAATCTTAGAAAGAATGGAATTTCCGGAGCCGGTAATTGAGCTTGCGGTAGAACCTAAATCAACAGCCGATCAAGAAAAAATGGGCTTAGCACTTTCTCGTTTAGCAGCAGAAGATCCATCATTTAGAGTTTCAACTGATCATGAAACAGGACAAACAGTGATAAAAGGAATGGGAGAACTCCATTTAGAAATTATCATTGATCGTATGAGAAGAGAGTTTAAGGTTGAAGCAAATATCGGAGCTCCTCAAGTAGCATATCGTGAAACTATAACAAAAGCTTGCGAAATTGATTATACCCATAAGAAACAATCCGGCGGTGCAGGACAATTTGCTCGTGTAAAAATTATTTTTGAGCCTCTAAAAGAGGTAAAAGATCTAAAAGATGAAGATAAAAATAAAACTTTTGTCTTTGAAAGTAAAATCGTCGGCGGTGCCGTGCCTAAAGAATATATACCAGGTGTTGAAAAAGGTTTAAATAATATTAGAGAAACCGGTGTTATTGCCGGTTATCCTATGATTGATTTTAAAGCGACTTTAGTTGACGGTGCGTTTCATGATGTAGATTCTAGTGTACTTGCGTTTGAAATTGCTGCAAAGGCAGCCTTTAGAGAAGGAATGCCGAAAGGTAATCCTAAATTACTTGAGCCGATTATGAAAGTTGAAGTTATCACTCCTGATGAATATATGGGTGATATTATAGGCGATTTAAATAGTCGTAGAGGGCAAATTCAAAGCATGGATCCAAGAGGGAATGCTCAAGTAGTTACTGCGAATGTTCCTTTAGCGGAAATGTTTGGGTATGTTAATACGCTTAGGTCTTTATCTCAAGGTAGAGCTCAGTTTAGTATGATATTTTCTCATTATGATCAAGTGCCGAGTCAGGTAGCTGATATTATTAAAGCTAAAAAATAATTGATGGATCTAATTAGATATAATTAATGTCATGTCTTGCAAAAGTAGATGTTGTTTTACTGTGACAGCTTATAAATTAGAAGTACCGATTATTATAGTAATTTTTTAATAATAACAAATATTTTAAATAAATTTATTGATTTTTTATTAAAAATATGATAGGAGTGTAGCTCAATTGGTAGAGCACCGGTCTCCAAAACCGGAGGTTGCGGGTTCGATGCCTGTCGCTCCTGCCATTATAGATTTAGAGCTTTTTTGCTATAAAATATAGAATTTTTACAAAATTCGCTTATAGAGAGAAATTTGAAAGATATACTTCACCTCAAATCGCAGCGTACATACTAGTACGTGAGAATCCCAGTGCTGGATCATCGTCTCAATTGCCTCTAGAAGTAGAATTTTGTAAGAAGTCTAATAAATTACCTAACAAAAATATGTTTAAAGAATATAAAATTTATAAGTTTTTTGAACAAGTTAAACAAGAAACTTATAAGGTAGTTTGGCCAACTAGAAAAGAGCTTGTTGCTTCAACATTAGTAGTGGTAGTAGCAGTTTTTATTTTTAGCCTAATTTGTTTGGTACTTGATTATAGTATACATAACATAATGCAGCTTTTGCTTAATATCGGCAAATAGTAGTATAAGGAATAAATTTGTGATAGAACAGAGTATAGATAATATATTGCCTTCTTCTAAAAAAAATGTAAAGCAGTGGTATGTGGTACATACGGCATCAGGAGCAGAGAAACGCATTAAAGAAGATATGCTTAGAAAAATCGCTAAACAGAAAATGACAGATTTTTTTGAAGATATATTAATACCTGTTTTTGGAGTTTCTGAAGTTAAACGTGGTAAAAATGTCAAGGTAGAAAAAAAACTAATGCCGAGTTATATCTTGATAAAGATGAATATGACTGATAAATCTTGGCATTTAGTGAAAAATATATCTGGAGTAACCGGCTTTTTAGGAAGCAAAACCACGCCAAAAGCTCTTACAGAAAGTGAAATACAAAATATTTTTAATAATTTGGAAGCAGAAGCTAAAGAAGCAAAGAATTCTAAATTGTATGAAGTTGGTGAAATAGTGGCTGTTACAGATGGTCCTTTTGAAACTTTCATGGGTACAGTAGAAGAAATAGATCAAGAAAAAAATAGGTTAAAAGTTTCAGTTTCAATATTTGGTAAAGCAACTCCAATAGAACTAAATTTTAATCAAGTAAAGAAAAATGATTAAAAGTTGGACTAAATACGGTTTATAAATTACTTAAGCTGTATTGTACGAATGTTCAGGATGTCATTGTTGCGGGATAATGAGTCGTCATTGCAAGCAGACGTAGGCTGCGTGGCAATCTAGAAGAAATAATAAAAAATTCTGATTTACAGAATTTTTTTCTTCCTTGCTTTGTCAAAACTTACAGTTTTTCCTCGCAATGATGGGAAAAACGATCCATGCAATTGTTACAAAGTAATATTAATTTAAGAGAAAAATAAGGATATTTATAAATGTCTCAGAAAGCAATAAAAGGTTATATTAACTTGATAATTCCGGTTGCCGGAGCCACCCCTGCTCCTCCTATAGGACCGGCCTTAGGACAAAGAAAAGTTAATATTGCAGCATTTTGTAAAGATTTTAATGATGCTACGCAAGGTATGGAAAAAGGAGTGCCTTTGCCGACTGTAATTACTGTTTATGAAGATAGTAGTTTTTCTTTTAAAATAAAAACTCCTCCTGCTTCTTACTTTTTAAAGAAGTATGCTAAAATTACTAAAGGTTCTAGTGCTACTAAGAAAGAAGCCGTAGTAGGTAAAGTTACTATGGATGATTGTCGTGAAATTGCAAAGTTAAAAATACCTGATTTAAATACAAAAAATATTGAAGCAGCAACAAAAATTATTTGTGGTAGTGCTGCATCTATGGGACTTGAAGTGGTAGGGAATTAATTATTATGTCAAATAAGAAAGATGTTGCCGTAAAAATTAGCGGCGGTAAAAAAATAAGAGAAGCTAGAGAAAAAGTAAAATCAGATACTTTATATAATTTAACAAATGCAGTTGAACGATTAAAATCAGCATCATATGTTAAATTTGACCCAACCTTAGAAATAGTTATGAAGCTTGGAATTGATCCTAGGCATTCCGATCAAATGGTACGCGGTGTAGTTAATTTACCTGCCGGTACAGGCAAAACTGTAAGAGTTGCCGTTATTTGTAAAGAAGAAAGAGAAGAAGAAGCTAAAAGTGCTGGAGCAGATTTAGTAGGTTCAACAAATATCATTGATGAAATTAAATCAGGGAAAATTAATTTCGATGTATGTATAGCTACTCCCGATATGATGGCAGCTATAGGTTCAGTTGCAAGAATTTTAGGACCAAAAGGTTTAATGCCTAACCCTAAACTTGGTACCGTAACTTTAGATATTAAAAATGCTATTAAAAATGCTAAAAGCGGTCAGGTAGAATATAGAGCAGAGAAAGCAGGTATAATTCATGCAGGGCTTGGAAAATTATCTTTCTCAGACCAAGATTTATTAAAAAATTTAAATGCGTTTATTGAGGCAGTAATTAAAGCAAAACCTGCCGGATTAAAAGGAAGTTATTTAAAAGCAATGTATTTATCTTCTACTATGGGAACATCGGTACAAATAGATTTAACTAGTATAGCATAATTTTTATAGCCGTTTAACGGTAGTATAGTAATAATAAAAAAATTTTGTTATTTTAAGCATTTGTATCAGTTTAAATATATTAAACTGTATTATAAAAGGAGAATTAAAAGGTGTTAAGATCAGAAAAACCGGTAGCAGTAGAGGATATTGTAAACATTTATAAAGAATCGCCCTCTGTAATTATTACTCATTATCACGGGTTAACCGTTAGTCAAGTGAGTTCGCTTAGAGAATCACTTAAATCTAAAGAAGCAGGTTTTAAAGTAGTTAAAAATACTTTAGCAAAAATAGCTGCAAATCAAACAGGGCTTGATAGTATTGCTAATTTATTTGCGGGTCCTACTGCTATTGTTTATTCTAAAGAACCGGTTGAGATGGCAAAATTAGTAGTTAATTTTGCTAAGGCTAATGATAATCTTAAGATTATTGGTGGAATAGTCGATAATCACGTGTTAGATGAAAATTCAATAAAAGAACTTTCTAAGCTATCTTCACTTAATGAGCTTAGAGGTAAAATTGTTGGGTTATTACAAGCACCGGCTACTAAGTTTGTAGGTGTTTTACAAGCTCCGTCTTCGAGTATGGCGAGAGTAATACAAGCACATGCTAGTAAAAATTAACTTAAAGGTTACTGCATCAGATATTTTAATTGATAATTAAAGAGCTTTTATAGTGAAAATTAATAAGATTTTTGTCGAAATAATTGTTCTTATTTTAAAAAAATCTTATAATTTGTAGCAAAAAAGAATTTAATTAACTTTAAAATATCTGATGCAGTAATCTCTCAATATAAAAAAAAGTAAAAAGGAAAAAATTATGGCAGATTTAGCTAAAATTGAAGAACAATTATCATCATTAACATTAATGCAAGCAGCTGAGCTTGTGAAAATGCTAGAAGAAAAATGGGGTGTATCTGCAGCAGCACCTGTAGCTGTAGCAGCTGCTGGCACTGCAGCTCCTGCGGCTGAAGCAGTTGCTGAAAAAACTGAGTTTGAAGTAGTTTTAACAGCTGCCGGTGACAAGAAAGTTGAAGTAATTAAAGTTGTGAAAGATATCACGGGTCTTGGTTTAATTGAAGCTAAGAAATTAGTTGATGAAGCTCCAAAGCCGATTAAAAGCAATGTGAAAAAAGCAGAAGCTGAAGAAATCAAAGGTAAGTTAGAAGCTGCTGGAGCAAAAGTTGAATTAAAATAATTATTTCTGCACTAGGTCCTGTAAAGAAAAATTATTCGTATTTTTAGATATTTTTAAGTAAAAATTAATAAGATTCTTGCTGGAACAGTTATTTCTATTCCAAAAAAATCTTATAATTTTCAATAAAAAACAACTAAATATAGATTAATTTTTCTTTACAGGACCTAATGTTTTTTGCATTACAGATGAAATATTTTATAGCTTTAAATTAAATTCTTAAAATCTAAAAAGCCTTATTTTAGTAATTAAATTTGAATAAGGCTTTTTAGATTTTAAGAATTTAATTTAAAGCTAATTTAAGTTATTTTTTTGAAAGGATAAAGCTATTACATTAAAAATCTTATTAATTAAAATAATTTTGTTAACGTACCATACGTCTAGAAATTTAAATTATTGAAATTTTCTAGGTTCTGTGAACATTTATAATTGATTTTTAGTGAAAATTAATAAGATTTTTGGGAGTATAGTTGTTACTATTTCAAAGAAATCTTATAATTTATAGCTAAAAAGAGCTATAATTATGATTATTCTATTATAAAATGCATAGAACAATCACTTCAATACGGGCAGTAATTTTATCAGTCAGGAGATTATATGGTTTCATTAAGGGATAATATAGAAGCACAACCCTTGTCACATAATAGAAGAATAAGAAAAAATTTCGGTCACATAAATTTAGTAGCAGATATACCGAATTTGATTGAAATTCAAAAAAATTCATATGAAAAAAACTTTCTACAGTTAAATATTAAAGATTCTGAAAGAAAAAACAAAGGTTTACAATCTATATTAAACTCAATTTTTCCTATTTCAGATTCCTCCAATATTGCTAATTTAGAATTTGTAAAATATGAATTCGATACTCCAAAATATGATGTAGAAGAGTGTAGTCAAAGAAGTTTAAGTTATGCTGCTCCTCTTAAAGTTACTTTAAGATTAAGTATTTGGGATATAGATGAGGATACCGGTGCTAGAGAAATTAAAGGGATTAAAGAGCAAGAAGTATATATGGGTGATATCCCATTAATGACTAAAAACGGTACTTTTATTATCAACGGTACGGAAAGAGTAGTTGTATCACAAATGCATCGCTCACCTGGCGTGTTCTTTTATCATGATGAAGGAAAAGTTCACTCTTCCGGCAAGCTTTTATATTCTGCTCGTGTTATTCCATATAGAGGGTCTTGGCTTGATTTAGAATTTGACGCTAAGGATGTTATTTATTTCAGGATTGATAGAAAAAGAAAGCTTTATGCTACTACTTTGCTTAGAGCTATAGGTATGAGTACTGAAGAAATTATAAAATTTTATTATAATTCAGTAACTTATAAGCTTGTTAAAAATAAAGGTTGGGCGGTTAAATTTATACCTCAGCATATTACTGCTCATCGTTTAACAAGTGATTTAGTAGATGCAGATACCGGAAATGTTCTACTGAAAGCAGGACAAAAAATTACCCCACGTTTGGCTAAAAAATATTTTGGGGAAGGGCTTAATAATATTTTAGTAGCTCATGAAACTTTAATCGGCAAATATCTATCCGAAGATTTAAGAGATCCTGCAAGCGATGAAGTATTAGCAAAAATCGGTGAAATGATTACTGCTGATATGTTAAATGTTATTAATGATCTTAAAATTAAAAATGTTAACGTATTAGTAATCAATCCTCAATCCGGTCCATATATAAGGAACACCTTATTTGCTGATAAAAATCAGGATCGCGAGGCAGCATTATGTGACATTTTCAGAGTTTTAAGACCGGGCGAACCTGCTAATATCGAAGCGGCTGAAAGCCTGTTTTATAATTTATTCTTTGATGCGGAAAGATATGATCTTTCAGAAGTCGGGCGAATAAAAATGAATTCTAGGTTAGAGCTGAATATTTCTGAAGAAGTTACGGTTTTAACAATTGATGATATTAAAAATATCGTAAGAGTTTTAGTAGAGCTTAAAGACGGTAAAGGTATCATAGACGATATTGATCATTTAGGTAATAGAAGGGTTAGATCGGTAGGTGAATTGATAGAAAATCAATTTAGAATAGGTTTAGTCCGAATGGAAAAATCTGTAATTGAAAGGATGTCGGCAGGTGATGTTGATACCGTAATGCCTCATGATTTAGTAAATTCTAAAATTTTAGTTTCAGTAGTAAAAGAATTTTTTAGTACCTCCCAATTATCCCAATTTATGGATCAAACAAATCCATTATCGGAAATAACTCATAAAAGAAGGCTGTCGGCACTCGGACCTGGAGGTCTTAGTCGAGATCGAGCAGGTTTTGAGGTGCGTGACGTACATCCGACTCATTACGGTCGTATTTGTCCTATTGAAACACCTGAAGGTCAGAATATCGGGTTAATTAACTCTATGGCTACTTATGCTAGAATAAATAAACACGGTTTTATAGAGAGTCCGTATAGAAGAGTTAAAAATGGGCATGTAACCGATGAAGTGGTATATCTTTCTGCTATTGAAGAAGGTAAATACAAAATCGGACAAGCAAATTCTAAAGTTGATAAAGACGGAAAGCTGCAAGGAGAGTTTATTAATTGCCGAGTTGAAGGCGGTAATTTTGTAATGGTAGAACCGCATGAGGTAGATTTCATTGATGTGACTCCTATGCAGGTAGTATCGGTTGCGGCTTCTCTTATACCTTTCTTAGAAAACGACGATGCTAACCGTGCTTTGATGGGTTCAAACATGCAAAGACAAGCCGTTCCTTTAATTAAAACGGATGCACCTTTTGTAGGTACCGGAGTTGAAGGGGTAGTAGCTAAAGATTCCGGAGCGGCAGTGCTTGCATTACATGACGGTATTGTTGAGCAGGTAGATTCAAATAGAATCGTGATTAGAACTCTAGAACAAAAAGTTGACGGTTCTCCTTCGGTTGATATTTATAATTTATTAAAATTCCAAAAATCCAATCATAATACTTGTATAAATCAAAAGCCTTTAGTTAAGGTCGGTCATTACGTTAAGAAAAACGATATTATAGCTGACGGTCCTAGTACGGATAACGGTGAAATTGCTTTAGGTAGAAACGTGCTTGTGGCTTTCTTACCTTGGAACGGTTATAATTTTGAAGATTCAATTTTAATATCCGAACGTATAGTAAAAGAGGATGTATTTACATCTATTCATATTGAAGAGTTTGAAGTAATAGCTAGAGATACACGCCTTGGTCCTGAAGAAATTACCCGTGATATACCGAATGTAAGTGAAGAAGCATTACGTCATCTTGATGAGGTCGGAATAATTTATGTAGGTGCAGAAGTAAAAGCCGGTGATATTTTAGTCGGAAAAGTAACACCGAAAAGTGAATCGCCTATTACTCCTGAAGAGAAGCTACTACGTGCTATTTTCGGGGAAAAAGCTTTTGACGTAAAAGATTCATCGCTGTATGTACCTTCCGGAGTTAGCGGAACTGTAGTAGAAGTAAGGGTATTTTCTCGTAGAGGTGTAGAAAAAGACCAGCGAGCTATTGCTATTGAAAAACAACAAATTGAAAAATTAGCAAAAGACAGAGACGACGAATTAGAAATTATTGAGCATTTTGTGTTTAGTTGGCTTGAAAAGCTTTTAGTAGGGCAGGTGATTATTAACGGTCCTAAGCAAGTAAAAGCAGGACAAACAATTACTAGTGAAATGCTAAAAGGTTTATCTAAAGGGCAATTTTGGCAGCTTACCGTGGAAGATGCAAATGTAATGAATGAAATAGAGCAGATAAAGACTCATTATGATGAGAAAAAAGATGCCCTCGATAAAAGACTCGCTACTAAAGTAGAGAAATTGCAAAGCGGTGATGATTTACCTCAGGGAGCTTTAAAAGTAGTAAAAGTATTTATTGCAACTAAGCATAAATTACAGCCCGGGGATAAGATGGCAGGAAGACACGGAAATAAAGGTGTTATTTCACGTATCGTACCTGAAGAAGATATGCCATTTTTAGAAAATGGAACTGTAATAGATATCGTTCTTAACCCTCTAGGTCTTCCGTCACGTATGAATATAGGACAGATTTTAGAAACGCATCTTGGGTGGGCATCAATAAATTTAGCAAAAAAAATATCCGAATTAGTCAAGGAATATAAAAATAAGCATATAGGTATTGAGCAGATTAAGAAATTCTTACTTGAGCTATACGGAGAGAATATTAATTATATACTTGAAAGATCGGAAAAAGAGATTATCTCTTTCTGTAATAAAGTAAGTAAAGGCGTACATTTTGCAACTCCTGTATTTGACGGAGCAAAAGTTCAGGACGTTAAAGATATGCTAAAACTTGCCGGTCAAGATCCTTCAGGACAAGTAAAATTAATTGACGGTAGAACCGGTGAATATTTTGACCGTCTAGTAACCGTCGGACAGAAATATTTGCTGAAATTGCATCATTTAGTCGATAATAAAATTCACTCCCGTTCTATAGGACCTTATAGCTTAGTAACGCAGCAACCGCTTGGAGGTAAGTCTCATTTCGGCGGACAGCGTTTCGGGGAAATGGAATGTTGGGCATTACAAGCTTACGGTGCAGCTTATACGTTACAGGAAATGTTAACGGTTAAGTCGGATGACGTAAACGGTAGGATCAAAACTTATGATTCTATAGTACGCGGTGAAAATAATTTTGAATCAGGCATTCCTGAATCATTTAATGTTATGATAAAAGAATTTAGATCTTTATGTCTTAACATAAAGCTTGAAGTAACTTAGAGTTAAGTGTATACTCGGTGAATTTCAAAAATTGGCTACGTCGTCTAGCAAGCTCGCAGGTAGCAACGTATTAAGTATACGCTCCTCGCCTTGCAGACTCCTTGCTCTTTTTGAAATTGACCTTCGTATACCTACTCTTCATTTGCTCGAGTTATATTGTCTTGCATAGTATTAGCTTTGTTGCATGGATCAAAAAACCTATTCGATGTCATCCCCGCGAAAGCGGGGATCCAGAAAAATAACTTCAAATATTGGTATAGAAGTTATTTATTTAAAAAATAAGCCTGTAAAAACAAGTTTTTTATAGGTTTTACTGAATTCTCGCTTTCGTGGGAATGACATTAAACAATCCATGCAACAACGCTGCGACTAAGAGGAGTATGGCAATGACGAAAAATATGAGCCATGCAATAAGAACTTTAATAAAGAAGTATACGAGTAATTTTTAAGGAAAAGTATTTATGAGCGTAGTAAATTTTTACGGACAATTAAGTAATACTCAACAATTTGATCAGATAAGGATTAATATAGCAAGTCCCGATCAAGTACGTTCGTGGTCTTTCGGTGAAGTAACAAAGCCTGAAACAATTAACTATCGAACTTTTAAACCTGAGAAAGACGGTTTATTTTGTGCAAGAATTTTTGGTCCGATAAAAGATTACGAATGTCTCTGCGGTAAATATAAGCGGATGAAAAACCGTGGTATTACATGTGAGAAATGCGGCGTTGAAGTTACGGTTTCTAGAGTAAGACGTGAAAGAATGGGACATATAGAGCTTGCGGCTCCCGTTGCTCATGTTTGGTTTTTAAAGTCATTGCCTTCAAGAATTAGTACGCTTCTTGATATGGCAATGCGAGATGTAGAGAAGATTCTTTATTTTGAAAATTATGTAGTAGTTGACCCAGGGTTATCGATTTTACAAAAAGGCGAACTCTTAACAGAGGAAGAATTACAGAAAGCAAAAGATAAGTACGGTGAAGATGCATTTACTGCCTCTATAGGTGCAGAAGTAATACAACAAATGCTTAAAGAGCTTGATTTTTCAAAGTTAAAGCAAGAATTATACGAGGAATTACAAACCACTTCCTCAGAAATCAAAAAGAAAAAATTAGTAAAGCGTTTAAAATTAGTAGAGGATTTTTTAGAGTCGGAAAACAAGCCGGAATGGATGATTATGGATGTTTTGCCGGTTATTCCTCCTGAAATTAGACCGCTTGTTATGCTTGACGGCGGAAGATTTGCTACTTCGGACTTAAATGAACTTTATAGAAGAGTAATTAATAGAAATAATCGTTTAAAGAAATTAATAAAGTCAAAAGCTCCTGATATAATAGTCAGAAACGAAAAAAGAATGTTACAAGAAGCGGTGGATGCGTTATTTGATAACGGTCGTCGCGGTAGAGCAGCGAAAAATGCTAATAAGCGTCCATTTAAGTCATTAAGTGATATGCTTAAAGGTAAGCAGGGGCGTTTCCGTCAGAACTTGCTCGGTAAGAGGGTTGACTATTCAGGACGTTCGGTTATCGTGGTAGGACCTGAGCTTAAACTTCACCAGTGCGGTTTACCTAAAAAAATGGCTCTGGAGTTATTTAAGCCGTTTATTTATTCTAAGCTTGAGTTGTACGGCATCGCTACAACTATTAAAGCTGCTAAAAGAATGGTGGAAGCTGAAAAACCCGAAGTTTGGGACGTGCTTGAAGAGGTAATTAGAGAGCATCCGGTTTTACTTAATAGGGCTCCGACGTTACATAGGCTTGGTATTCAAGCATTTGAACCGCTATTAATTGAAGGTAAAGCGATCCAGCTTCATCCGCTTGTTTGTGCTGCGTTCAATGCAGATTTTGACGGTGATCAGATGGCGGTACATATCCCATTATCGATTGAAGCACAGCTTGAAGCTAGGGTATTTATGATGTCTACAAATAATATCTTAAGCCCTGCAAACGGTCGTCCTATTATTGTACCGGATAAAGATATAGTGCTTGGTTTATATTATCTAACCCTTGCATTTGATAATGAAGTAGGCGAAGGGATGATGTTCTCAGATTTAGCTGAGATAGAACATGCTTTATATAATAAATTTATAACTATTCATACAAAGATAAAATATCGCAGAAATCAGTTAAATGCCGAAGGTAAAATGGTCCATGTTATCATTGATACTACTTACGGTAGGTTAATGGTCGGTGAGTTATTGCCTTCTAATCCTAATATAGAATTCAAGTTTATTAATAAACAACTAACTAAAAAAGACATATCATTAGTTATAGATTTAGTTTATCGTCACTGTGGTCAAAAAGCTACGGTAATTTTTGCCGATCAGCTAATGAAACTAGGTTTTAAATATGCTTGTTCTTCAGGTATTTCTTTTGGAATGGACGATATGGTAGTACCGGAATCTAAGAGTACTCATATCAATGAAACTCAGCTTGAAATAAAAGAATTTGAACAACAATATTCAAACGGTTTAATTACTTACGGAGAGAAATATAACAAAGTAGTTGATGCGTGGTCAAGATGTACCGATAGAGTAGCAAACGACATGATGAAAGATATTGCTACGCCGCCGATTAATGATGATCCAAATCATCAGAAAATAAATGCTATATATATGATGGCTATTTCCGGAGCAAGAGGTTCTTTCCAGCAAATTAAGCAGCTAGGCGGTATGCGAGGTTTAATGACCAAATCAAACGGTCAAATTATACAAACTCCTATTATCTCTAACTTTAAGGAAGGATTAACTGAATTTGAGTGTTTTAATTCTGCTAACGGAATGCGTAAAGGGCAAATAGATACGGCTTTAAAAACGGCAAGCTCAGGTTACTTAACAAGAAAATTAGTAGATGTTGCACAAGATTGTATTATTACTGAAAAAGATTGTGGAACTGATAAAGGAATTGAAGTTAAGAGTGTTATTGAAGGCGGGGAAGTTATAGTACCTTTAGCTGAAAAGATTTTAGGTCGTACTGCTGCTATCGATATATTTCATCCGGTAACTAATGATCTAATTCTCAATAAAGGCGAGCTTATTAATGAAGTAAAGTTAGAGCAGATTGAGTCGGCTGGACTCGACAGAATTATGATAAAATCCGTATTAACCTGTGAAAGTACTACCGGTATATGTAGCATATGTTACGGTAGGGACCTTGCTACCGGTACATTAGTATCGGAGGGTGAAGCAATCGGGGTTATTGCTGCTCAGTCTATCGGTGAACCGGGTACGCAGCTTACAATGAGAACTTTCCATATCGGAGGAGCGGCAACAAAAGGTGCTGAGGTTTCTTCCGTAGAAGCTTCCTATGACGCAAAAGTGAAAATTATAAGCCGTAACGTTGTTATTAATTCCGAAGAACGCAAAATTGTTATGAGCCGAAATTGTGAATTATTATTGCTTGATAATAACGGTAATGAAAAGGCTCGTCATAAAATTCCATACGGTGCTAGATTACTTGTTGATGACGGTGATATGGTTATTAAAACGCAAAAACTAGCGGAGTGGGATCCTTATACTATACCGATTATCACAGAGAAGTCAGGTAAAGTTTTATTCAAAGATATGGTTGAGGGTATTTCTATTCGTGACGTAACTGACGAAGCTACCGGAATACCGAGTAAAGTTATTATTGAATCAAAGCAATATTCACGCGGTGCAGAATTACGTCCGCGTATACAGCTTTTAGATGCTAAAGGTGAAGTTATAACCTTATCAAACGGTTTAGAAGCTAGATATTACTTGCCGGTTGGAGCAGTTTTAAGCGTAGAAGACGGAGTACAAATATCGGTAGGTGATATCATTGCACGTATACCGAAAGAATCAACCACTACTAAAGATATTACCGGTGGTTTACCGAGAGTTGCCGAGCTTGTAGAAGCAAGACGTCCTAAAGATCACGCAGTTATTGCCGAGGTTGACGGTAGAGTAGAATTCGGTAAAGACTATAAATCTAAGAGACGTATTATTATACATCCGATTGATGAAACAATGTCTATTGAGTATATGGTACCAAAAGGCAAGCATGTTGTAGTTAACGAAGGTGACTTTGTTAAAAAAGGCGATTTATTGATTGACGGTAATCCAGTACTTCAAGATATTTTAAAAGTAATGGGCGTAGAGGTTCTTGCAAATTATATTGTTAAGGAGGTTCAAGCCGTTTATCGTCTACAAGGTGTAAAGATTGATGATAAGCACATAGAAGTTATTATCCGTCAGATGTTACAAAAAGTAGAGGTTACGGATTCAGGCGGAACTACGTTATTAGCAGGTGAAAAAATAGATAGACATGAATTCGATGAGATAAATGAAAAAGCTATTAAAAACGGTTTAAAACCTGCTGAAGCACAATTAATATTACAAGGTATTACTAAAGCTTCTCTGCAAACTAGATCGTTTATCTCTGCGGCATCATTCCAAGAGACTACTAGAGTTTTAACTGAAGCAGCTATTGCCGGTAAAGTAGATAAGTTACGAGGATTAAAAGAAAACGTGATAGTTGGACGATTAGTACCTGCCGGAACCGGTTACTTTATGGATAAAATGCGTAAAGCAGCTGTAAAGCTTGACGAAGAGAATGCATAAATAACTTAGATAGAACTTGATCTTTGTAAGGTATTGTTGTGTGGATACCGATGTCATTCCTGCGAAAGCAGGAATCCAAAAAAATAACCTTACTATGCATTATTGACAAAAAAAGCCTATAAAAACCAAGTTTTTTATAGGCTTTTTCTTACTTCCCGCTTGCAGGAATGACGCTTTAATAACAAGCGATCGGTGCTGTTAAATGCTCGTAGTTTTGACCTAAATAAGATACTGGTTGTTCAGAGATATACGTATCATTGTTATCATAATTATAATTACCGTATAATTGTAATCTTGCTAAAGAATCTTCATATTGGAAGTTTTTAAGTATTTCTTGATTTTTAGATATCTGAATTTCTGCTAAACAATGTTCAACATAAGTTTTTAATGCTTCTTGATGAATTCCATCATATAAAGCTTTTAACATGAGTAAGTTTACTAATGGGTTAATACCATTATTTGCATTAGTAGTAATCGTAGCTTCTTCGTGTTTTTGATCAATAGATAATTTACAAATTAAAGGCTCTTCATTACTTACTTCTACTTTCTCTATTTCAAGATTTTCTGATTCAGCATTGATTTTTTCTTCAAAATTTATCTCTGGGAAAAGTGCTTTCACATCCGTTATTTCAAGTTTCCCTCCTTTTTTACCTACTTCATAAGCTTTAGAAACAATTTGTTTATAAATAACGTCAATTAATTCTCGTTTTGTTTGTATTTCATCAGAATAGTTAATTCCTCCTTCATTCCAAAACTTTACTATTTTAGAAAAAGCAGGAATATATTTACCGATCTTTGCTAAAAATTTTTGTGCAAATGTAGGTTCAGTAAGAGGGGTTAATGTAGGATTTTTTTCATATTTTTTAAATACATACTCGACAATTTTAGGTATATTTTGATCTGTTTCTATTTCGTCAGGTAAGCCGTGTAATATTTTTTTGGCTATTGCTTGATCCATCTTCTTATACAAAATATTAACCTCGACCCATGTCCATACTGGATTAGCCATAAAACAAAGCTTTGTTACATAAAATGCTAGCGATATAGGTAGAGATAATAACTTTAAATAGTTAAGGCAAGTATATCGTATTGGATGAGGCGTAAGACTATAAATCTCACCCATATCTTGGTTTAACTCACATGATGTTTTAATCATTGTATACTTCTGCTTAATTAAATGAGAAGTGATGTCATGTACTGGCATATTATTACTTAAATTTAACTAATTCGTCAACAAAATATAATAAAACGTTAACATTTGTCAAATGCTATTTTAATGAGATTTTGTTTTAAATCAATTATAATACTTGCAAAGTTTTATCAAGATAAATAGAATTATCCAAAGTCAAAAGTAATATAAGGAATAAGTATGCTTAACATAAACTTTGTGAATGAAGAATCATCTACTAATCAAGGTCTAGTAGTTTTTATTGATGAGCGGTTAAAGCTTGATAGTAATTTAATAGGACTTGATCAACAACATCACGGATTAATTTCTAAAACTATTCAGAATAAACTGCAATTTACCGGTAAATATGGACAGATCAAGGTTATTCCGTCTGTCATTAAATCAGGCGAGGTTAGATATTTGATAATAGCAAGTCTTGGGAATGAAGAAAAATTAACTGAAGCAAAAATTGAAGAGTTAGGCGGCAAAATTTTACAGCATGCAACCGGTTGTAAAATTTCTACTATCGGCTTAAAACTTACAAATAGAATTAGCAGGTTTACATCTCAAACATTTGCATCTTTAGTTGCTAGTGGTGCGTTTCTTGCTTCTTACAGATTTAATAAATATAGAACTACCTTAAAAGAAGCAGAGAAGTTCGTAGTAGAGTCAATTGAAATTCTTACCGATAATAGCGCTGAAGCGGCAAAATTATTTGAAGTCAAAAAATTAATTGCTGAGGCAGTATTTTTTACAAGAGATATAAGTAATGAACCGTCAAATATTAAAACTCCGCAAGTCTATGCCGAAAGAATAGTTGATATACTTGAACCGCTAGGAATAGATGTTGATGTTATCGGTGAACGTGAGATGAAAAATCTTGGTATGGGAGCATTGCTTGGTGTGGGGCAAGGTTCACAAAACGAGTCAAAGTTAGTAGTTATGGAATATAAAGGCGGCAGTAAAGATGCTCCGACTATTGCTTTGGTTGGTAAAGGAGTGATTTTTGATACAGGCGGTATTTCATTAAAACCGTCAAGTAATATGCATTTAATGAGATACGATATGGGAGGTTCTGCAGCAGTTGTGGGTACCATGATTGCGGTTGCCGGTCAAAAATTACCTGTAAATATAGTCGGTGTTGTAGGGCTTGTCGAAAATATGCCGTCCGGTAATGCACAGCGTCCAGGGGATGTAGTAACTACTATGTCAGGGCAAACTGCCGAAGTTTTAAATACCGATGCAGAAGGGCGTTTAGTACTTGCTGATGCTGTTTGGTATGCACAAGAAAAATTTAAGCCTAAATGCGTGATTGACATTGCAACTCTAACAGGAGCAATAACCGTAGCACTTGGTAATACATATGCCGGTTGTTTTTCCAATAATGATGAGTTAGCTGATAAGTTAATAAAAGTAGGGGAAGAAGTTAATGAAAAACTTTGGAGAATGCCGCTTCATGATGAGTACGATGCAATGATTAACTCCGACATAGCCGATATGGCAAATATCGGGAACGTACCGGGAGCTGCCGGAAGCTGCACGGCTGCACATTTTATTAAACGTTTCATTAAAGATGGAGTAGATTGGGCTCATTTAGATATAGCAGGCGTTACAAATAGTAATGAAGCTTCAGCACTTGGTCCGAAAGGGGCAGTTGGGTATGGTGTTAGATTACTTGAAAAATTTATCAAAAAATATACTCGATGAACTTCAAAAATTGGCTACGTCGTTTTACAAGTACTGCAGTACTCACGTATTAATACGCTCCGTTCCTCGTCTTGTGAACCGATTACTCTTTTTGAAGTTGATCTTCGTATATTACATATTACTCGTAGTATACCTACTATTTGTTTATTCTGAATATAATTATGAACACAATAAATAAACCTTATATATTTGTTATAGGTAATGAAAAAGGCGGAGCAGGTAAGACTACCTGTTCTATGCATCTAATAATCGCTCTGCTTTATCAAAATTATTCGGTAGTAAGTATAGATACCGATTCACGTCAAAGTTCGTTAACGAATTATTTAAAAAATCGAGATTTATATAATAAACAAAATCCTGATAAAACTGTATTAGTACCGAAACATTTTCATATATCGGAAAGCGAAGTAGAAGAGCAAGCAAAGAGTTTTGAGCAGGTACTCAAAAATAATCAGGATGCCGATTATATAGTGATTGATACCCCAGGCAGTCATACTCCTTTATCAAGAGTTGCTCATTCTTACGCCGATACAATTATTACACCGATTAATGATAGCTTTCTAGATTTAGACGTAATAGCAAAAGTCGATAGCAAGGATGAAATTATTAGCCCATCAATATATAGTCAAATGATTTGGGAGCAGAAAATGGAGCGTGCTAGTCGTGATAGAATTAGTATAGATTGGGTAATACTTCGTAATCGTTTAAGTAATCTTGATGCATTAAATAAAAGACGCGTAGGAAATGTATTAGCTAAACTTACTAAAAGAATTAACTTTAAACTCGCAGAAGGATTTAGCGAACGTGTAATATATAGGGAATTATTTTTGCAAGGTCTAACATTACTTGATCTAAAAACTGCAAAATATGATAGAGCATTTAATAGCTCACACGTACTTGCACGTCAAGAATTACGAAATCTTTTAGACTTTCTAGGTATTAAGGTTGCGTTCAAAGGTTAATTTCTATTAAAGTTTTTCTTGTATAAAGTTAAAAAATATATATAATGTGCAAAATTAATATGTTTTAACTTTATAAGAGAAACAAATGCCAAATATTGCTGAAAATATTTCAAAACTACCGGAAGAACAAGAAAAAGTTAATAAGTTTGTTGATCAATATAAAAATTTAACCCCGGAAGAACAAAAAATTGTTGATAGAAAACTTAAGTCACATTTTACAAAAGAAGAGCTAGAACAAGATGAGCTTAAATCAAGAATGAATAACATACGTAGTAATTTGTCCAATAAAGACCAAGAAAAACTACAAGCAGGTAATAATTCTATAGGTGAAATAGCAAAAGATGTATTATCGTTAGTTAAAGGAATAATAAATCTAGTAGAAAATATTGCAGAGATAATTAAAAATCCTAAGAAAGCAATATATGAATGGATTAAAGGTGAGTTAAATCAAGTAAAACCTCAACAACAAAATTATCAGCAACTCCCATCAAAGCCAAAAGTTGCTGCAATATCAAGATAAAACTTTGGCAAGATAAATTTTTAGTTTTTATTTGCGAAAATTTGCGATTTTATTTATATAATATAGGGAAAATCGTATAATAAAAAAATAAAAATGCATAAATACAGAACTCATAATTGTAACGAATTACAAATATCCGATGTAGAAAAAGAAGTTAAGTTATCCGGTTGGGTACATAGAAGAAGAGATCACGGGAATCTAGTTTTTATAGATTTACGTGATCATTACGGTATAACTCAAATCGTGTTTACCGATCAAAACCCTCAGCTTATGGAGGATGCAAGTCGTTTGCGTTATGAGTCGGTAATTGCGGTAAGGGGTACAGTTGTAGCAAGATCAGAGGACACGATTAATAATACGCTTCCGACAGGTCATGTTGAAGTGCTAGCTGTGGAATTTATTATTGAATCAGCTGCGGACACTCTACCTTTTGTTATTAATACCGAAAAAGACGCTCCCGAAGAGTCGAGGCTTAAACATCGCTTTTTAGATCTTAGACGTGAGAAATTACATAATAATATAATACTCCGCTCACAAATTATTTCTCATATTCGTCATTTGATGACGGCAAGAGGATTTATCGAATTTCAGACACCGATTTTAACTGCTAGTTCTCCTGAAGGTGCTAGGGATTTCTTAGTGCCGAGTAGAATGCATCCGGGTAAGTTCTATGCATTACCGCAAGCACCTCAGCAATTCAAGCAGTTATTAATGGTTTCAGGCTTTGATCGTTATTTCCAAATTGCTCCTTGTTTTCGGGATGAAGATGCAAGAGCCGATAGATCACCCGGCGAGTTTTATCAGCTAGATGTAGAAATGTCGTTTGTTACACAGGAAGACATATTTAGTACTATTGAGCCTGTGGTGTATGATTTATTTACTAAATTTACAGATAAGAAAGTATCAGAGACTCCTTTCGTTCGTATTCCATATAATGAATCTATGCTAAAATACGGCTCTGATAAGCCTGATTTGCGTAACCCTATTATAATTGCCGATGTAACTGAGATATTTAGAGATTCCGATTTTACAATCTTTAGAGAGAATATTAAAAAAGGTAGCATAGTTCGTGCAATTCCTGCCCCTAAAGCTGCTTCATTACCTCGTAGTTTCTTCGATAAAATGATAGAGTTTGCGATATCAGAAGGAGCAGGTGGACTCGGCTATATTCAGTTTAGTGAAACCGGTGAAGCAAAAGGACCAGTAGCAAAATTCTTAAGCCCGCAGCAATTAGAGAGTCTAAAAGCTACAGCTAGCATTAGTAACGGTGATGCTGTATTTTTCGCTAGCGATAAGAAAGAGAAAGCTGCTAAACTTGTCGGTAAGGTTAGAATAAGACTTGGTGAAGAGCTTGATTTACTTGAAAAAGATTGTTTTAAATTCTGCTGGATTACCGATTTTCCATTCTATGAGCTAAATGAAGAAACAGGAAAAATTGATTTTAGCCATAATCCGTTTTCTATGCCGCAGGGCGGAATAGATGCTTTAGAGCAAGCTAAGACCACTGAAGAGTTATTAGAACTTACCGCATACCAATATGATATTGTTTGTAACGGTATTGAACTTTCCAGCGGTGCTATTAGAAATCATAAGCCGGAAATTATGTATAAAGCATTTTCCATAGCAGGTTATAGTGAAGAGGAAGTTGATAAGAGATTTGGAGGGATGATTAGAGCGTTTAAGTTTGGAGCTCCACCACATGGTGGAATAGCCCCCGGTATTGACCGAATCGTTATGCTGCTTGCGGAAGCAACAAATATAAGGGAAATAATTGCGTTTCCTTTAAACCAACAGGCTGAAGATTTACTAATGAACGCCCCAAGCTATGTAGAGGATAAAGCTCTAAAAGAGCTAAGCATTATGCTCTCACCGTCAGCTAGAAAAAATGCGTAAGGTGGTAAGGATTTATAGTTGTTGTATGTTATTATGTCATACTATGACTTGATCGCAGGGTCTATTTTTTTAAATTTTTTTCTAGATATAGCTAGACCATAGTAAATAGGTACATACTATGCTAATATATATGTTATAAATGATAATAAATAAATTATGGCAAGCAGTTACAGTTACGATTTAAGAATGAAACTATTCAAAGCTCTAGATGATGGGCTCTCAATTGTTAAAGCATGTAAAATATTCAATATAGGTCGTAACACTATATATAGATGGAAAACTCTTAAATGGGAAACAGGAGATATAAAAGCAAAACCTTATGGTCCAGCAAAGGGTTATAATGCAAAAATAAATCTCAAAGAATTTGAAGAATTAATTATCAATAATCATGATAAAACAGCTAAAGAATTAAGTATTATACTAGGTAATAGATTACAAAGAACTAGAATAAATTACTATAGAAAACTACTAGGGTACACTTATAAAAAAAAGTCATCTTCATCCCAGAAGGGATATTGGTTTAAGGAATGAATTTATAGAAAAGATACAGCAAATTTCTAAAGAAACTCTAGTATTCATTGATGAGTCAGGAATAGAAGATAATGCTTGTAGAGAATATGGATGGAGTATAAAAGGTACTAGATGTTATGGAAACAAAGTGTATCAACATAAATCCAGGATCAGTATGATAGCGGGGCTTCGTAATAATCAAATTATAGCGCCAGTAATATTTGAAGGAAATTGTAATAAAGAAATATTTACAACCTATGTAGAGACTATATTAACTAAAGAATTACATCCTGGACAAACAGTAATTATGGATAATATCAACTTCCATAAGAATAATATAATAAGAGAATTAATCGAGTCGGTTGGGTGCAGAATTTTATTCTTACCTACATATAGCCCAGACTTAAATCCTATAGAACATTATTGGTTTAAGATTAAGAACGAAATAAGAAAAGTTACGGGGCAATTCAAAGATATCAGTATGGCTGTAGAACACGTACTAAAGTTTATTTAACTGTACCTATTTACTATGGTCTAGCTATACCGTGGTCAAGCCACGGATGACAGAGGTGAAATTGATCCACGCAACAATGCTTACCTTTGTTGCTGTCTTTCCTTCCTAGCTTGAATATTTAGAGAATGCGATTCCTTTTACCGCTTCTACTCTTTTTGTTTGGAGCCCTTCTTGCTTCTTCTGTTGTAGTACATTACCAATTTTTATACTTTCCGCTATAAGTTTTTCTGTATTATGAATTTTATTTAAATTCTCAGGAGAAATTTGTTTCATAAAATAATTTGAGATACTAGGTAAACCTATCTTTTCACAAAAATTTCCTACCTTGTAATATATAGTATCTTTAGAATTTAACTTGAAAGATTTAGCATTTAATAAGTTGGTCGTGTTTTCGATATTATCCTGATATTTTAAATCTTTCTTTATACCCTCAATATCTTGCTCGGTAAGATAATTTTCTTTTTTTAGCTCTTTCATTATATTGTCGTAGAATTTTGCTACTTCTTTATCGGTTACATTTTTAGTTGTTGCCTGCTTTGTAAAATCAACAATTAGTGATTCCAACTTTTCGCCTGTAGATTTGTCTTGTATACGCATTGATTTTGCAGGATCAGAAATTTGTACTTCTACTTATATCTGTCTTAACCTCAACTTCTTTTTCTTCCCATTTTCCTTCCAAATCTTTGTTCCATTGTTGTTCCTTGATTATTTCTTTTTTCAAGCCTATAGAAGTTTTAATTTGGTAATTATTTTCATACGCCCACTCTTTAGCATCTTTACCTTCAATTGTAATGTTATTATCTATTGCATAGAGTACCGAATTAGCGAAAGCCTCTAACCAACCACCATTGTTAAATTCAGGTAAAACATTACTGAATTTTGTTACTATCTCAGCTCCTTTGGCAACTTCTTGCATATTAACAAGATTTTCTTTTATACTGCCTTTATAGTGTTTTCTCAAATCATCAAAATTTTTAATATTAGTGGATAACGCAATATTTTTCGGATCAAACCCAGCTTTTTTTAATTCATCAATTTTTTGATCAACTATTGCTTCCATCTGTTTCTCATCAAATTGACTTATCATTTGATTTAACGGTTCGCTATATTTATCGATACTAAATGAGAAATTACCTGCTTTAATAGCAGCACTGTAGCCAACACCAGGATGTGCAAACATTTCAGCTGTTGATTGAATCATACTGGCAAAATCCTTATGAAATGCTAAAAAAGAGCGCAATTTTGGTTATTGTTTTACCATCCTGCACCATTAAATTACCAGCATGATAATCTACTTCCCCCAGCATATGACAAGCAGCTATGGCTTTTTCAAATCCTTCCAACTTTTTTAAATTTTGATCATTAGCTCTGACTCTAGTTTGACCTGATAAACCGGAAAATTCTGTTAGCGTTACAGCATTATCAAAAAATTTAGAACGTACATAAAGTGAATCAGGGTGTTTTTCATCCGCTTTTACCAGCCCTTCTTTTGGTACTCGATCATGTAATAAAAATTGATATGGATAGAAGCCTATTAATTCTTGTACCCCGTCTCTTCGGTCAGCAATAGCCTGTTTTCGTGCCTTATTATCTTGTATTTTTTGGCATGCAGCATGAGTTTTATAAAAATGTTTTAAAATAAAAGTATTACCGGCGTTATCTTTAGCAACATAACCGGTAGAGACTCCTGCTGCTTTTTTCCTTTCCCCTCAAACTCAGCTTATTGTGCCACCCTCTTATCACGTAGCATAGCATCAATTGCTTTTTTAGGGTCATTAAGATTTCTTATTCCTTCAAGTTTTCTGTAATCTGCGTTATATCGGCTATCATCTAATCCAACCTGTCGTTCAATTGCATCTTCCATAACTAAATGCTGTAAAAGAGGTGCATCGATTATTTCCCTTAATTCCTTGTTTTTATCTCCTGGAAACGAGTTTTTTATTATTGTTGTAACTTTATCTAAATCCTTAGTGTTTAAATCGGCTAGGACCATAATAGCTAATATATAGGCTTTCAGCAGTAGGAGATTGGTCATTAGAAAGGTCAATAACAGGATTCGGCTGCCTTCGCAGGCTCTCTAGATATTTTGGTATTCAATGCTGTATCGTTAGTTTTCAGGGCTTTAAAAAGTTGCTCTTGTAATAATAATTCCTGTTGAGTTTTCTCTTTAGACATAAAAATAACCTGATTATATTAACTAATGCTTCAAAAATTTATTATATAAATTGATTAATTGCAAGGAAGAAAAAATTCTGATTTACAGAATTTTTTTATTATTTTTTCTGGATTACTATCCTGTACTATAGATTTGATCGTGATATGACAATGAAAAAACCAAAGTCATGAAATAAAATCATGACTTTGCAGGAATGATACTAATTAATCCCTTCTATTGCCTAAAAATCTCATTAAATATAGGAAAAGATTTATAAAATCTAAATATAAAGTAAAGGCTGCCATAATAGAAAGCTTTTGTCCTACTTCATCGTTTCCTGCCATGTAATACATAGACTTAATCTTTTGAGTATCCCAAGCAATTAATCCCATAAATACTACTATTCCAATAAGAGAAGTAGCAAAAGAAAGAGCCGAGCTTTTTAGAAACAAGTTGACTAATGAAGCAATGATAAGACCTATAAGACCCATTGCAAAAAATGAACCCATAGATGTTAAATCTCTACTTGTACTATAACCGTATAAACTCATTGCTCCAAAAACGGAAGAGCAAATAAAGAAAGTACGAGCTATTGATGTCCCGGTATAAATAAGAGCTAAATATGCAAGCGACATACCGGTTAAACCGGCATAAACCCAAAATAATATTTGTGCCGTTTGCAGGTTCATTCGTCCGAAGCCCATAAAGAAATATAAAGCAATACCGAGCGGAGCAAACATTATAATAGTGCCGAAACCTGTTTGAAACATTAAATTATAAATAGGCTCAACTGATATAGTCGTTACGGCTGCTACACCGGTTAGTAAAAGTGCTAAAGCCATATAATTATATACTTTAAGCATGTATTTTCTTAAGCCTTCATCAAAAGTTTTATTTTTTGAGGTGGCAGTTAAAGTTTTTGTATAATCGATCATAAGTAACCTTAGGATTATGTTATTTACATAATAAAATATAGTCGTTTAAAGGCTATTTGTAAAGATATTTTAAAGCTAATTAAATTCTTTTTTGCTGCAAATTATAAGATTTTTTTAAAATAGGAATAGCTATTTCTTCAAAAATCTTATTAATTTTCGCTATAAAAGTTCTTTAATTATCAGTTAAAATATCTTTACAAATAGCCTCTTAAAGGTATTTTTTCAAGCTATATTAATTATATTTTATAAATATCTTGCATTGAATATAAAGCAGAAGGTTTATCTTGTAGCCAAATAGCGGCTTTAATTGCACCAATAGCAAAAGAATTTTTATTCAGAGCTTCGTGTTTTAAAGTGATTATTTCATCGTCACCTAGGAAAGATATTTCATGTATACCGTGAACATTCCCACCACGAAGCGAGGAAATACCTATTTCTTTTTCGCTTCTTAGTCTACTACCACGATTAAATGTTATATTTAATCCTTTTTCGCTTGCAATTGTTTCAGCAAGCATAATAGCAGTTCCTGAGGGTGAATCTTTTTTATTACGGTGATGTGTTTCTAGAATTTCAACATCGTAATCATCTAGTATTTTTGTTACTTCTTTAGCTAGATAGCTAAGCAAACTAGCTCCTATACTCATATTTGCAGAATATAAAACAGGTAAAGTTTGAGCTGCTTTTTCTAAAAGCTTAAAATGTTGAGGTTGGAGGCCTGTGGTTCCGATTACTAATTTTGTATTATGTTTTAATGCATAATTAATTAATTTTTCTAATATTTCAGGAGTAGAAAAATCGATGATTACATCAGAATTTTTACAAAAATTATCTAAATCATCTAAATTATTAGTACTATTAAATTTTGCTGAAATTTTGCAATCTTTAAATTTATCTATTCTTTCAGCAATAACCTTTCCCATTTTACCGGTAGAACCGCTAAGACCGATATTTAACATATTGGCAATGTATACTCCTAATAAATGAACAGTAAGTAGACGAAGTTTAATTTGGAAAAGAGCAAAGAGTCTAAAGCCCTCGGATCACAGCGTATACTTAAATATAGTTCGAACCGCAGATCTTATTAGACGACGACGCCAAATTTTCAAATTATACTAGGCTCTGTGAATATTTCTAAAAAGATTTAATTTTGGTTATTTTTTGCTGCAAATTATAAGATTTTTACTGGAATAGTTACTTATATTTCAAAAAATCTTATAATTTGCAGCAAAAAATAACCAAAATTAAATCTTTTTAGAAATATTCACAGAGCCTAGTATAAGATTTATGAAAATATAATAGAGGCTTTAAATCATTTTTAATATCGGTATTTATTACTTCACCGATAAATATAACATGATCACCGGCATCGTAAGAAACATATTTATTACATTCTATATGACAAGTTGCACCGTTTATTAAAGGGCAATCAGTTTTATTACCAAGCACATAATCAATTTTTGTAAATTTATTAGGTTGTGATTTAGCAAAATGTTTTGAAATATCAATTTGATTCTCTGCTAAAATACTAATTGCAAACTTATCACTTTTTCGAAAACTGTTTATACTAAAAGAGTTTTTATTAAGGCAAAATAATATTAATGGCGGTTTTAAAGATATGGAAGTAAGAGAACTAGCAGTAAAGCCAAAAAGCTCGTTATTGCAATTTGTTGTTATAATAGTCACTCCCTGAGGGAATCGGCTCATAGCATCTTTAAATTGACTTTCTGTTATTGTCCCAACCATTTTTTCATAATTTTGTTAATGGTCCCGTCTTTTTTTAATGAATCGATTGCCTCATTAATTTCATTAATTAGTCCTGAGTTTTTAGACATACCTATAGCAAAATCGGATGAAAATTCTTCTAAAGTACTGCTTTCTAAATTTGAATTATTTTCTTTTAATTTTTTGCCTTGAAATTCCTCAGAAATAATAGCATCTATGACTCTGGCTTTTAATTCTTCAACTAACATTAAATGATTTGCTAAAGAATGAACTTTAATATTCATCGTCTGTGATAGATCTTGTGCTTTTTTTTCTAAAACACTACCGAGCTGTACTCCTACTATTTTATTCTCTAGATCTTTGCTATTTTGTATATTGTCGCCTGTTCTATATATTATAGCAAATCTTGCAGTAGCGTAATTATCGGAAAAGCTGATATATTCGGAACGCTCCGGTGTTACGGAAAGCTCCGCCACCGCAACATCAATATTTTCACTAACCAAAGCTGCAAGTAAACCGTTAAAGTCGAAGTTTTTTATGATAACTTTTTTATTTAGACGTTCACTTATTGCTTTGATAATATCAATATCAATCCCAACAATCTCTCCGTCTTGGATGAATTCATAAGGAGGATTATCTGCGGCAGTACCGACTATTAAAGTTTTTTCCGTTTCTTTTTGTTCACAAGAAACTAGTAAGAAAGATAGTAAAAATATTTTCAGAAATTTCATAAAAATAATGTTTTAAGTTTGAGTATGTCCTGTGTCATCCCGCAGGCATTGAGCTTGTTATATGGCTTGAAAAACCCGTTCGGTGTCATACCGTGGCTTGGCCACGGTATCCAGAAAACAACTAAAAATACTAATATTATTAGTATTTTTAACTGGATCCCGCGATCGAGTCGCGGGATGACAGAGAGGGAAGTGAACCATGCAACAAAACCTACGGCTGCTCGCAATGACGGGAGAATCTATCCACGCGGGCAATACCTTCAAAGGAATAGCATCAAGAACTCAATTTCTCCTTTAAAAGCTGATTCACAAGCGTCGGATTAGCCTTACCGCCGGTTTTTTTCATTACCTGCCCTACAAAGAAACCGAATAATTTATCCTTACCACTTCTATAACCCTCTACTGATTCAGGATTTTCAGCTATTACCTCGTCAATTACCGTGTTTAGCACGTTATTATCCGAAACTTGTACAAGTCCTTTTTCCTCTACTATTTTATCAGGTGTTTTACCGGTTTCAAACATAATTTCAAAAACGGTTTTTGCAATTTTACCGGAAATAGTATCATTTTCTATTAATTTTACCAGTTTTGCAAAGTTACTAGGAGTAATTTTGCATTCATTTATTCCTATCGATGCTTTATTTAATTGGCCGAACAACTCACTAGTTAGCCAATTAGTAAGCATTTTAGGGTTACATTCATTTGCTGCTTTCTCAAAATACTCAGCAACCGATTCATCGGCTACTATTACTTCGGCATCATATTTACTTAAGCCAAATTCCTTCGTATATTTTTCAATCTTTTGATCAGGTAGCTCAGGTAAATTTGCTTTTAGCTCGTTTATTAACTCATCAGAAATAACAAGCGGTAATAAATCGGGATCAGGAAAATATCTATAATCAAGTGCTTCTTCTTTTAAACGCATAGTTCTTGTTTCGCCGCTATTGGCATTAAATAAGCGTGTTTCTTGAATTATTGCTTCACCGCTTTCAAGCAAGTCTACTTGTCTTTTAGCTTCAAATTCTATTGCTTTAATGATATTACGAATTGAATTAATATTTTTAATTTCGCATCTTGTGCCTAGTGGTTCGCCGCTACGTCTTACTGAAATATTAGCATCGCAACGCATCGAGCCTTTTTCCATATCACCGTCACAGCTGCCGATATAACGTAACAAATTTCTCAGCTTTTTTACAAATTCAGCCGCTTCTTCCGGTGATGATATATCAGGTTCGGTCACAATTTCCATAAGCCCAATACCGGCACGATTTAAATCGATAAAGCTGTAATGTGGTGATTGATCATGCATAGATTTACCCGCATCTTGCTCTAAATGCAAACGGTTAATACGAATAGTTTTAAGATCGCCGGTACTAGTCGCTATTTCCATAGTGCCGTTTTGTACTATAGGATAGTAAAATTGCGAAATTTGGTAACCTTGCGGCAGATCGGCATAAAAATAATTTTTACGATCAAATACCGAATATTTATTTATTTTAGCTTTAAGCCCAAGCCCTGTTTTAATTGCTTGGTGTACACAATGCTTATTTAATACCGGTAACATCCCGGGCATTGCTGCATCAACATAGGAAACCTGCGAATTTGGACTTGCTGCAAAAATAGTACTACTTCCTGAAAAAAGCTTAGATTTTGAGGAAATTTGAGCATGGATTTCAAGCCCTATTACATATTCCCATTTCCCCGTATTACCTTCAATATATGCCATAATTAAAACCCTTTGGCTCAAATTTAATATGTTTTACACCTGACTCAATTGTCGATGCTACTTTCAAAACATTATATTCGTCTAATTGTTTACCTATAATCTGCATCCCAAGAGGTAAACCTCGTGCCGATAATCCGGCAGGAACCGATGCACAAGGTAAACCAGCTAAACTTGCAGGAATAGTAAATAAATCGTTTAAATACATAATAGTCGGATCATTTTGTTTTTCACCGATCTTAAAAGCTTCGGTCGGTGCTGCAGGTAACAAAATGGCGTCAACTTTTGCAAAAGCATTATTAAAATCGTTTGCAACTAAACGACGTACTTTTTGAGCTTTTAGATAATATGCATCCATACAACTAGATGAAAGCACATATGTTCCAATCATAATACGGCGTTTTACTTCCTCCCCAAATCCGGCTGATCTAGTCATTTCATACATTTCGTCAAGCGTCATATTTTCACGTTCTACCCGAAGACCGTATCTAACACCGTCATATCTAGATAAATTTGAAGAAGCTTCAGCCGGTGCTATTACGTAATAAACGGCAACACCATATTTAGCATGCGGCAAAGTAATATCAACTATTTCAGCACCGGCGTTTTTAAGTAGCTCTATAGTATCCTGCCACATTTTCATAATATCAGGTTCAATAATACCACCTTCACCAAGGCTAAGAGGTACGCCTATCTTCATATTTTTCATAGAACTTCCAATAGCGGATTGTAGCTCTGGAACTTCTGCTTTAATCGAAGTAGAATCTTTTTCGTCAAACCCCATCATCGCTTCAAGCATGATGCTACTGTCTAAAACGCTTCTAGTAAATATCCCTGCTTGATCAAGTGAGCTAGCAAACGATATCATTCCGTATCTTGAGCAACGACCATATGTCGGTTTAAACCCGACTAAACCCGTAAAGCTTGCAGGTTGACGTACCGAACCGCCCGTATCGCTACCAAGAGCAGCAGATGCCATAAATCCGCTAACTGCCGCAGCTGAACCGCCTGAAGAACCGCCTGGAACTAAATCAGCATTATCATCATTTGCTTTCCAAGGGCTAATTACATTTCCAAAACAACTAGTGATATTTGCTGAACCCATAGCAAACTCATCCATATTGGTTTTGCCGAGCATCACACCGCCCTTATCAAAAATATTTTGTGTAACACTTGATTCATAATTAGGTATAAAATTTTTCAGTATATTAGAACATGCCGTAGTTCTAATTCCTTTCGTGCAGAAAAGATCTTTAGCGGCAAACGGGATACCTTCAAGTGTTCTTGCTTTATTTTGAGCATAATTTTGATCGGCGGCTTCAGCCTGTTTTAAAGCTAAATCAAAAGTTTCGGTAACATAAGCATTTAGGTTTTTATGCTTTTCTATTTGTTTAATATGTGCATTAACTAATTCCTTACTTGTAAAATCTTTATTTTTTAGACCTTTTACACTGTCTGCTACTGTTAATTTGTTTAGTTCCGTCATAATTATTCAACAACCTTTGGAGTGATAAAATATTTTACTTCTTTAGCAAGCTGAGCACTATTTCCGCTTACATTATCAAATAATTTGTTTGATAAATCAGAACTCGTAACTTCATCCTCTCGCATTCTAGCATTCATATTAGGAACCAAAGTTAAAGGCTCTATATCTTTGCAATCTATTTCATTTAAAATATCAATCATATTCATAATAGTACTAAGCTGAGCAGAAAATTTTTCTACAGTATCTTCTTCAAATTTTAATCTAGCTAATTTTGCTATTTTCTGTGTTTCTTCTTTTGTTATCATAGTTTTATTATTTTGAGTGGTAATAGTATGATGTTATTCCCGTGAAAGCTTGCTTGCGTGGATCGATTTTTCCGTCATTGCGAGAAGAAACTGTAAGTTCCGACGAAGCAATCCAGTAAAAAATTCTGTAAATCAGAATTTTTTAATTATTTTTCTGGATTGCCACGTCGCTTCGCTCCTCGCAATGACGATTCAGTATCCACGCAACAAATCTAAAGCAGGAATGACATAGAAAGTCAAACAGTCATTATTTCTTGTTCTTTTTGTTTTATTACCGAGTCAACTTTACTACTATAATCATCGGTTAACTTTTGTACTTGTTCAGATAAGCTATGATGCTCATCTTTTGCGATAACGTTATCCTTTTCTAGCTTTTTAAGTTCTTCATTGCCGTCTCTTCTAATATTACGTAATGAAATTTTAGTATCTTCACCGTATTTATGAGCAAGCTTTACCAATTCTTTACGCCTTTCTTCAGTTAAAGCCGGTATAGGTAGTCTGATTAATTGACCGTCTGTTGCTGGAGTTAAGCCAAGATTTGCTATCGTAATTCCTTTCTCTACCGATGATACCATAGATTTATCCCAAACCTGCACGTTAATTGTTCGTGCATCAGGGGTGGATAGAGAAGCAACTTGTGAAAGCGGCATTTTACTTCCGTAAGCTTCTACGGTTACACTATCAAGCAAATTAACCGAAGCTCTACCCGTACGTAGCCCTTTAAGCTCATGATCTAAAACTTTGAGAGCTTTCTCCATCTTTTCTTGTAAGTTTTTCTTTAAATTCTCTTTACCCATCTTTATTTTATCCATACTAATAATTATATTTTTATTTGGTATAAGCATTACCGGTGTAGTTCTATGTCATGCTAGTTCCTTGATCACGGCATCCAGTTTTTTACTTTTTTATGGATACCGTGGTCAAGCCACGGTATGACACTATACTACATTTCCTCAATTGTCGTATATTCCCCTTTATCTTGTATTACTCTAGCAAAATTTCCCTGTTCTTTTATCGAAAATACCCTTATAGGTAATTTATTTTCTCTTGCAACTGCAATAGCTGCCGTATCCATGACTTGCAGGTTGTTAGTTATAACATCTTTATAGCTGATAGTGAAATATTTTTTAGCATCCGGATTTTTTTTAGGGTCGGAATCATATACACCGTCAACCTGAGTTGCTTTTAATAAAATATCGCTATTCATTTCGATTGCACGAAGTACTGCAGCACTATCGGTTGTACAAAATGGGTTACCCGTGCCGCCGGCAAAAATTACTACACGCTTTTTTTCCATATGTCTTTTAGCTTTGCGGCGAATATAAGGCTCGCACACGCTCATCATAGGAATAGCCGATAGAACCCTTGTATAGATATTGAGGCTTTCCATAACGTTTTGCAGTGTTAAAGCATTAATTACCGTTGCGAGCATACCTATATAATCCGCTGAAGCTCGATCCATACCGACGAGTGCTGCATTAATCCCACGGTAAATATTTCCACCGCCAACTACAATAGCGACTTCTACTCCTAAATCGATAACTTCTTTAATATCGCCGGCAATCTTTTTTATTACGTCATATTCATGCCCAAATTGCTTGTCTCCCATTAAAGCTTCCCCTGAAACTTTAAGTAAAACTTTTTTATACTTTAGAGCGTTTATATCTGATATCATTTTCTACTTCAAGTTGTTTTTAATATCTGCTTAATTTTTTTAATCATTATACCTCTTTGTAGGTCGGTAATCGATGATTTATTAAGTGCATGCACTAATAACATATTATTATTTATATCAAGTGTTACTGTACCTGGAGTTAGAGTAATCGAATTACCATACATTATTTCGCCTATTTCTTCTAGCCCTTCTGCGTCAACCCATTCAAAAATCGGTTCTATCCCTATCTTTCTTTGCCAAATTATTTTAATAACCGAGAAAGCTGATTTCCATATTTCTAATAATAACCAAGGAAAATATAATATAAATTTAATTTTAGTGAGCATTAACATTTCCGGTTAATTTGATATTTGAAGTAAAAGGTATTAGTAGCATTATAAATACAAATAACAGCCCTATCATATTAAATATATTATTTATTGCAATTACAAAAGCATCATTATTTAATTTGTTTGCTAATAACAAATATGATGCTTTTTCGGGATTCAAAACTTTTCCGCTTAATAATTCAGTGTAAGAATCTAGTTGTTCTAATGCAATCATAGAAGTAGACGAGATATTTTTCGATAAATATTGCATAAAGGTTTTAGTATCATTAGTAAGTATAGTACTGATTATTGCAAGCCCTACCGCTCCTCCTAAATTACGAGTAAGATTATAAAGCCCGCTAGCGTTGCCTACTCTTTCTTTTGGCATATTGCCAAGAGCTATATTATTAGTCGGTATAAAACAAAACATTAATGAAAGCCCTCTAACAAATTGAGGAAGCACAAATGCAGCAAATTTAGAGTCAGGCGTTAGAAAACTATTCAAATGACATCCAAGAGCAAACCCTCCAAGCCCTATAATAAGCATCAGGCGTAAATCTACTCCTAGCCCTAACATTCTACCGGCGAGTGGTGCAGATAAAAATTGTGCTCCGCCCGTCACCATCATAGTAGCCCCGATTTGTAATGTATCATATCCGGCAATAGTAAAGAGAAATAGCGGTAATATATATACTGCCCCGTATAATCCGATACCCATAACGAACGAATAAAGGCAACCAAAAGTAAAGTCTTTATAAAGAAATGTTTTTAAGTCTAAAATTGGATTAATAAAGGTTAGTTCTCTAATGATTAATAAAATAAAACATAAAGCTACTGCAATACTTAAGAATAATATTAAATTATCCTCAAGCCAACCTTTTTTGTTTCCTTCTTCTAAAACATACTGTAATAAGCCGAGCGTTAAAGCAATTAATAATATACCGAGAAAATCAAAATTTTTCAGTAATTTATAATTTGGTTTATCAAAATCCCCATATAAAAAAACTACCGTGCATACGAAAATACCGGGTATGACGTTTAATAAAAACATAAAATGCCATGATAAAATCTCCGTAATATATCCACCGAGTGTAGGTCCTAAAGTAGGGGCAACAGTTACGACAAGTCCAATTAAGATAGTAACGGTAGGACGTTGCGATGCAGGAAAAATTATAAAAACGGTACTAAAGACCGTTGGTATCATAGCACCGCCAAAAAATCCTTGTAATGCTCTAAAGATAATCATGGATTCAATATTAGTTGCAAGCGAACATAATACGCTCATAACCGTAAACCCTAAAGCTGCAATAAAATAAGAAATTCTAGTAGAAAGCAACCTTGCTAAAAAGCCGGTAATAGGAATAATGATAACTTCAGCTATTAAGTACGATGTTTGAACCCAAGAAAACTCATCGCTTGATGCAGCAAGACCGGCAGCTATTACGGATAATGAGCTAGCGACAATCTGAATATCAAGTACCGACATAAACATCCCGACAACCATACCAAAAAAAGCAAATAATTGCTTTTTAGAAAGAGCAGGCGGTTGTAAATTATCATTTGACATAATTAAATTATACATTATACAGTTTAAATTAAATAAAGTTAATAAGTGACATAAAAATATATGTTTAAAATAAAAAATTGTTGTACAACTTTTAATTTTTAATTAAACTATTTATTAGGATATAAGTAGACAAGACATAATATATGGTAATCATTTTATTTATATTTAGCAAATAATAAATATGTGATTGATTTATTAAAAAATATTTACTATAATTGATTTATTAATATGCAAAACCCAGCACAAAAAATTATATCTTTTTCAGAGCATAAATCTGATATAGAACGTATAAAGAAATCAATAGAAGAGGGGTGGGCAATAGTAAAGCTAGTACCTAATAAAGACCGTTTTATCGGACTTTTAGAAAAGATTTCGCATGTTGAAGATGAAACAATCTATATTCCTCCAAGAAAAAAGATAATAGTTAATTAACACGAATAGCGAATTATTACATAATCTGCTATTCGGCTTAAGAAGTTGAATATAAAAGGTGAAAATTGGCTTTCACTTTTTATATAAAGCTAAGTATATATTATTTTTTAGCAAAAACTTATAATTCTTTACAAAGTATAATAGAATTGCCTAAAAAAGGTAGTTTTGTTTTACACCACTCTTAAAAAGACCTTATTGTCATTCCCGTGTAGCATTGGTGTTGTTGCATGGATCAATTCCACCCTGTCATTCTAGCTCATTTGTATTGGGATCCAGTTTAAAATACTAAAGGTGACCTTACAGTTAATAAAGTTCATCAAAGTAGTTGCCGCAATCTTGCCGATATTATGGCTTAAAGAATCACGAGTTGCTGCATGTTGGCTGGTTATTGTTTTGCCGTTCAGCCTAACATTAGCTCGCTCAGCTAGCTTGGTGATAATATTAATTGCCTGCTCTTTAATATCACTAATGATTGGGCCTATCTTCAAGATCGCATCAATAGTTGTAACTGCTCGTTGCACACTGTAAAGTGCTGCACCAATAGGGTTAATGACTACATGCTGCACAAAATACTCCGCTAGATAGTTCGTTAAGTACCCTAGTATGCTTCGAGGTTTTGGTGATATTAAAGCATGTTTGCTGCATCGCTTTTAATAACAATTCCTGCTCTAAACGGCTGTAACTGCTTAAGAGTATACAGTTATAAGAATTTAGAACAGGGATATATTTTCACTAACTTGAATTACTTATCTTAGTTTATAACCATTTTTAGTATTTTCTGCTATAGCAAAATCGTCATAATCCTCATATCCATCTATATTAAATTGATTGAATTGAGCTAAACATTCACTGAAATCATTAGCTTTATTATTTTGCTTCATTATCTCTACTAGTTCTGTTGCGTCATCGATAATCTTTTGCCACTGTGGGTGACCGTAATATTCTATATCTGGCTTTTCGCCTTCTATTTCTTCTGTTAAATCATAAAAGAAATGACTGAATTTATTTACTTTTTCTACTTCTTCTTGATTATACATAGTAAGACCAATTTTAATTTGTGATGTTTTGTCTAAAGCATTTGCATCATTAAAAAGCGTATCAATACAAAAGCATAATTCATCCCAAAAAGAATGCTTATATTTAGAATCTACCCATTTTGTTAACTGTAATTCTTTATTGGCTAACTCTTTAAAAGTAGCAAATATCTCCCATCTAAGTGCAGGAGATAAAAGCCACATCATTCTATGTTTCATAATATTTTTTTATTTTTTAGATTTAAAAAATTCTTCCCATTTTTGTCCATTCCTCTAAATCAATGTGAGCATCTGGGTGATGACCAGTCTTATGACCATATTCTTTAGTAATATCAAACCTTTAACCGATACCATGCAATAAAGCCATGTTCAATGATTTAAGGCTTGTATCTCTTTTAAGTAAGGTGATTTTGTTTTTTTCAAAAAAGGTATTACTTTTTCTCTTAGTTCAGGTATCATAATTGCTATATTAACTAAAAAAGAGTCTGTATAAATATGAACACAACTTTTATCTAGATTTATAAATTTTTTAATAAACGGTAATATAATATCAAAATCTATTTTTTTAAATCTGATTACTATATAACTGAGTCCTTGAAAAGCAGTTTTATATATTTGTTCATTTTCTTTTTTTTTTCAAGAAAATACAGGCAGACCTCTAATGCTTCTTTGTAATTTAAAGAATTTTGACAGAAACTTAAAATAAACTCTACTTTTTCTTCTTCATTATTTAAGGAGAACATTAGTGTTTTATCTGTATATCTTTTTAAAGTTTTTCCAGTAAAAAAATCAATTCCATTTTTAAAATATTCCAAATAAATCTTTCTTCTTAATCTTATTACATGGTAAGTAATTTGCTCTAAGGTATCTTTAGTTTCATATAATATTCTCTCACTTTTACTATTTAAGTTGTTAAACAAAATAGGTAATATTAATTTTTTTTAATATTGCTAAACCTATAAGCTAAGATTCCTAAAGCTTGAAGTGCCGCAGCTTGTATTAATTCTTCAGGATTATTTAAATTTTTGATAATACAATTCATCGCATCATCATAATTTTCATAATGAGCTACATTTATAATATAATAAAAAGACTTTTCCCATTCAGGAAGATTAATTACATCGGGTTGTTTTTTAAACTCTTCTTCATTAACTAACATATACTTTTAATGTACCTATTTTATAATTTTACCATTTGTTTTTATTAGGTTATTTTTTAAAACAGCGTCTCTCTCTATTTCTTTATATGTCCTTATATGACCATTATATACATTACCACTTGTATTATCAAATATTACAAACTGGTCATTTTTTATATCAACAGCAATAAGTCTTTCAGTATCATTACTTATTTTATAAGCATTTTTTAAAGCCGCTTTAGGGTCTTTAGATGCTGGATTTTTGACCACTTGGATTGATGGTGATGATAAATTATTAGTATTTTAAGTTATTTTTCTGGATACCGTGGTCAAGCCACGGTATGACACGAATGTGTTTTTCTATCCACGCAACAATGTCTTACAGGAATGACATAGAATGCGTTTTTCTAAACATTATTAGTATATCAGGTATCTACCACGCCTATCACAAAATAGGGCTATAGTTTTATTTAGAAAATGGTGCCAATGTGGGGATTTGAACCCCAGACCTACGCATTACGAATGCGCCGCTCTACCAGCTGAGCTACATTGGCTGAAATATGATTATATTATGCTGAGATATGGATTCCTACGAGACATTGTTTCGTCATTGCGAGCGACTGACAAGGAGCGTGGCAATCCAATAAAAAAATTTTAAAATGCTAAAAGACTAGCATCCTTAATTGGATCCCGTGGTCAAGCCACGGGGTGACAATGAAACATCTTTATAAATGCGTCGAAAATCTTAAATGGAAATGCTGCGTATCATCATATTTCTTCTTCTTAACCGGGAAACCCCAATCCATTCTGATCGGTGCAAAACGTGTTACCCAAATAAAGCCGAAACCAACGGAAGCTCTAAGCGATTTATCGTTATAAAAACCGTTTGGAGTTTGATATTGTTTCTTATTTAGACCTACTCCCCAAACGCTTCCTAAATCCATAAAGACTGCACCGGTTAAATTAAATTCCTCAGGTACAGGTGTTGGGAAATTAAGCTCTGTTGAGAATGTGTAATATCGCTCACCGCCAAGTCCTTCGTTAGTGACCTTTTCACGAGGTCCTACACCACCGCTTGCAAAGCCTCTTAAACTATAATCACCTAAATTAAAGCGATCGGAAATTCTAATAATTTTTCCTCCAAGTCCTGCAATATCGCCTCCGGAAGCAGATAATTTTAAAGTAAGCTTGTTATGTATGAAAGATTTATAATATTTACCGTCAACTTCATGCTTTATATATTTGTTATCACCTCCAACGCCGGCAAATTCTTGTGTGCCGCTTACTAAATAACCGTTCTTTGGAACAATTTTGTTATCAGTTTGGTCATAAGTAATAGCATGTCCTATAGCAGAAGTAATGAATCTTCCCATTTGCTCCTTTAAGAATATTGAGCTTGATGGAGTTGGAGCACTTAAAATATCACGTTTGATTAAATAATCTATTTCGTGACCTAAATCCTCTTTAATTTCATAACCAAGAGAAGTTTTGACTCCTATAGAGTGTAACTTATAGCTTTGATCAGTTGTATTTAATACACTAGCACCGCGTCCGGTATAGTTTCTAAATGCGTTTACGCCAAGTGATAAATCACGATCTAAAAAGTGCGGTTCGGTAATACCACCGTAATAGCTTGTAGTGTTTTTACTTACTTGTACACCGGCATTAAGCAGTTTCCCGGTACCGACTAAATTACGCTCTAAGAAAGAGAAACGTCCGAATAAACCGCCGGCAGTATTATATCCTAAATCAAAACCTATAGAGGAAGTAGATTTTTCATCAACTTCAACGTTAACATCATATTTATCTTTAGCTTTAGTCGGAGCTAAGCTAATTGCTACTTTCTCAAAATAATCTAAATTTCTAAGATTACGCTCACCTTTTTCAATATATGAACGATTAATTATATCACCTTCTTCTGTTTTAAATTCTCTTCTTATAACATGGTCTTCGGTTTTAAGGTTATTAATAATATTAATTTTATTAATATAAACTTTGTCGGCTTTCTCAATAATAAATTTAATATCTGCAGTATGATTAGCATTTTTCATTATATCCGGATAAACATTTACTGCAGGGTAACCGTTCGCTGTAAAATATTCTCCGATTTTTTCAGCTATATCATCAACCTTTTTCATATTGAAAACCTTGCCTTGCTTAATATTAACAATTTTATTAAGCGGTGTTATATCTATATTAGTTAATTTATTGTCTATTGTAATATTACCGAAGCTATATTTTTCTCCCTCTTCAATGGAATAGGTAAGGGTGAAATATTCTTTAGTATTATTGAGTTCTGCCGATGCCGAAATTACTCTAAAATCTGCAAAACCTACAGATTGATAAAACTCTCTCAGTAATTCTTTATCATACTCCACTCTATCAGGATCGTAAGTATCGTTACTTTCTAAAAAACGAAACCAACGAGATTCTTTAGTTAAAACAATAGATTTAAGTTCTGAAGCACTATAATTTTCATTACCACTAAAATAAATATATTTAATACCGGTTTTTGGTCCTTCTGCTATATCAAAAATAACCTTAACTCTGTTGTTTTCTAAATTTTCGATTTTAGGTGTTACCGTGGTAGCAAAACGTCCGCTACGTTTATAAATTTCTAATATTTTCTTTACATCTAATTCAATTTTAGCTTGGCTAAGAGATTCGCCTGACATTGTATAAATTTCTTTAGCGAGCATATTAGTTTTGATTTTAGAATTACCGCTAAATACTACGCTATTTATAAAAGGCGTTTCAGTAACGTTTACTATTAAATTACCATCATTTGTTATATGCATGTTTATATTTCTAAAAAGTGAGGTGGCATATAAACGTTTTATTACCTCATCTTCTTTAGAATTATTATAGGTTTCTCCTACCTTAAGCTTTAAATAGCTATCAATAGTAGAACGCTCAACCCTATGGTTACCTTCGATAGTTATTTTACGAATTACAGAGTCAGCTAATGAAATATGATAATAAAAAATCGTTAATAATAAAATTGTTAACTTACTAATTGATCTGATTTTCACCTAAAACCTTCTTTAAGATTTAAATATTCTATGGTTTAATGCATTAGTTACAAATTCATCGTCATTGCGAGGAAATTGCATAACAATTGATGAAGCAATCCAGTAAAAATTCTGGTTTACAGAATTTTTTATTATTTTTTCTGGATTGCCACACAGTCTATAGCTGCGGTGTTGTTGCATGGATCGAAAAACCTACTCGATGTCATCCCCGCATATGCGGGGATCCAGAAAAATAACTTCAAATGTTGATATATGAAGTTACATATTTGATAAAATAAACATATAAAAAACAAGTTTTTTATATGTTTTACTGGATTCCCGCCTACGCGGAAATGACATAAAACGATCCATGCAACAAGGTCTACGGCTGCTCGCAATGACGATAAAGCTCTCCTATACTAATGCATTTAAACGTAATTAATGTACTCCACTATAGTAGATAATATAAACGAGAGCAAGCAAATCTATAATTTAGGAAAACAAATTTTGTATATCGTTGGAAACAGAAATTATAATAAGAAAAATTATGATTATTGCTCCTAATTGTAACAAAATATTTTTAGTCTTAGGATTCGGTAATTTATTTGTAATTGCTTCATATAATATAAATACTAAATGTCCGCCGTCAAGCACCGGTATAGGTAGTAAGTTAAGTAACCCTAAATTAACGGAAAGCATTGCTATAAATAATAGATACATTTGACCTCCCCCCGCTATAGATTTTCCTGACTCTTTAGCAATAGCTACCGGTCCTCCTATCTCATCGAATGAACGTTTCCCTACAATCATTTGCGATATTGCTTTTAGAGTTAAAGCAGACATATCTATAGTAGTATTAATAGCTTCCCAAAATCCTCCTAAAATTCCTATTTTAGTATAAATAGGTTCATTTTTAGCTATAATACCGATGCGAAGAGTTTTCTTAACTTTCTTTTCTTCGGGAGGCGATATAATTATTTCTTGAGGCATTATATTAACGATAAATTCCTCATTTTTTCTTTCTATAGTTAAAGTAGAAGGACTAAAGCCGTTAATTAATATTTCTTTCTGTACGTCCCCGAAATCTTTAACAGATTTATCATTAACCTTAACAATTTTATCTCCTTCTCTTAAGTCTACTCTCTCTGCCGGTGATGAAGCTACTACGTCACCTATTATAGGAGGAATCTCTGCTTTTCCAAAGTAACAATAAAAACCTGCAAATATTATTACAGCAAGTAAATAATTAATTAACGGACCTGCTGCAACTATTAAAAAACGTTCCAAACAAGATTTAGCATAAAAAGCTACTTTTTCGTTAATTTCTTCAGTCTTATCCATAAGGCTGCGATCATAGCCGTAAATCTTGACATAGCCGCCAAGCGGTATAAGACAAATCTTCCACCTAACTCCTTTTTTGTCGGTAATACCTATTAGTTCTTTACCGAAGCCTATCGAGAATTCCTCAACTTTTACATTAAAATATCTAGCAATGCAATAATGCCCAAACTCATGGATAAATACCAAGATACTAATTGTTATAATAAATCCGATTATAGAGAGCATAAAAATTTTATAAGTTTACTAATAAATTATTTTAAGGTATAAATTGCAAGGTTACAGATATCATTTCGTCATTGTGAGTGATATTGTTGCAGGGTTTGAGTTTCTTAATGTCATCCCGCGACTTGATCGCGGGATCCAGTCTTTTTTTTATTTTTTTTTCTGGATACCGTGGTCAAGCCACGGTATGACACTGAACGTAATACTCACTCGCAATGACGAAAATTAAATTTTAAATTTCTTTTCTCTATGAGTTCAAATAAAATTAATAAAAAGTCGATTGCACGTATTGCAGCAGTACAAGCTATTTATCAAAACATATTGCAAAATAACGACGATATGGATGATATCATGCAAAATATACTTTCTTTTTATCAAAATAATAATTCTATAACAGATTTACCGGAGAATTTAAAAATATCATTAAGTATAAGTCATTTTAAAATGCTGGTAAAGTCGGTATTTGAAAATATTAATAAACTAGACGAAATTATAGACAATCATTTAACAAATGATAAAGATCCTGCACATATGCCGATCTTACTCCGAGCTTTATTGCGTGCCGGTATATGTGAGCTATTATTTTGCCCTACTACGCCTGCTAAAGTAGTAATCAACGAATATACGGATATAGCAAATGACATGTTAAATGAACATGAGATCGGTTTTGTGAATTCTGTATTAGATAAAATAGCAAAAGAGTATACTCGTTTAATTTGAAAAATTGGCTACGTCATCCTACAAGTACTCCGGTACTCACGTATTAAGTATACGCTCCGTTCCTCGTCTTGTGGATTCCTTGCTCTTTTCCAAATTAAACTTCGTCTACTTATTATTCATTATAAGATTTTATGACAAATAATTTAAGCGGTTATAGAAATAAATTCGTTAGAGTCAAGAGTTCTAAAAAACGTACCGTTTCCTCTAATAACTGGTTAAAACGCCAATTAAACGATCCGTATGTTGCAAAAGCACGCATTGAAGGCTTTAGGTCGAGAGCTGCATATAAACTACTTGAAATTCATGAAAAATTTAAACTTTTTACTCCTAACATGAAAATTGTTGATTTAGGGGCAGCTCCTGGGGGATGGAGTCAAGTAGCTTCCAAGCTTATTAAAGCTTCGGATAATAGCCTAAATAATAAAATAATCTCTATAGATTTATTAGAAATCGAACCTATTGCCGGAGTTGAATTTTTTCAAAAGGACTTTTTTGAAGAAGATACGGAAGAATTAATTATTCAGGCTTTAGACGGTAGAGCTGATATAGTAATGAGTGATATGGCATCAAATACCATAGGTCATAAAGCTACAGACCATATAAGAACCTTACTTTTATGTGAGCAAGCTTTTGAATTTGCTTTAAAAGTACTAAAGCCCTCCGGTCATTTTATTGCTAAAATTTTTCGTGGCGGTGCAGAAAACGAATTATTAAATAAAGTGAAGCGTGAATTTAGAACGGTGAAACATTTTAAACCTTCATCCAGCCGCAGCGAATCTACGGAAATCTATTTAGTTGCTCTAAATAAGAAATAATCAATATGAAAGGCGAAAGGCGGTTTCCGCCTTTTATATAAATCGTTATTTTTTTATTTAACATACTAGAGGATATAGATGATAATTACTTATATCTCCTGTTGTTTTGACTTCTTGAGCGTATTCTTGACTGCAGCTTTGAAAATCATTATACATCTCAACTAAATTAGCTCCAGTTTCAGTTTTAACTATTCTATTATATAAATTATTTTTTAAATTTAGAGTATTTTTAGCATATTTTTGTATTCCTGCTTCCCAATCATCTACGGTTAAAGTAATATTCTGTTTAAAATCAGAGAAATTAACAAGTCCATGTTTACTGATTCCGGCTATTATTTCCTCAAAGCCTTCAACTATTTCATTAATTCCTAGGTATTTTATAACTTTTTGTTTGGCAAAATTATATAAATATGATGCCCATTCTTCTGATTGTGATAGTTCTGTTTTTTTACCAGGAAGTACCATTGTTGTTTTTCCCAAATGCTTATTAGTAATATTAATAAGATTATGTTTTGCATTATATATCTTGGAATGGGTAGCTAGCTCTTCTATTGGAGTTGTTACTTTTCCGGTAAAGAAATTTTTTTTTATGGCTCTTTCAATTATCGGTTTTGAGCCAGGGCTGTCAAAAGTTGTAGATTTATTAAAATGTAAGTTGCGAGAATGTATTTCTACTGAGGTTAAATCTGCAATTATTGCTCCAAGTGAATGACCGCTAGTATTAAAACTATATTCTATGGCTTTACTTAAGCCACCTAATTTGTTAATTACTTCATTAACAAATTCCTGAAGCGGAGTTAGTTTAGTAGGTAAATAGTGAAGAGTGATAAGCCCATCATCTAATAAATCATATATATTGAATTTTGTGCCGGCACTAGCAATATGAACTTCTTTAGTTTCTTTATTTATAAATGCGACGGCTTTATAACCATATTTAGCAGTGCTGATATGATCACATGAAGCAGTCAGTATTTCCCAGCCGCTATCTGTTAATTGTTCATTGACCTTTGATGCTTCTAGATTATAAACATTTAAATCATCTGTTTTATATGCGAGGTCTAACCCTATATAAGCAAGTTTTTTAGTGCTAATATGTTTAGAATTTTTGTGCTTAGACATATCTACCTCTTTTTTATTGGTATTACCATAAAATATGGTTTTTTCTAAAAAATGTCAAGTATTAATATTAATTAACTTATTATTAAATAAAGATTGACATTTGGTTACCTTTGTTATATAGTGCATTTGCGTTATATAAAACCATGAAACATGGCAACTTAAACAAGGAGATAAACTATGTTTACATTATTAGTACGTAATTTATTCGGAAGTAATAAACCTATTACTTACTTATCTTTAATAGAAAAAGCAAAAGCAGATTATAGTTTTTATACAAAATTAGCATCAGGAAGTTTTCTTGCAGGAATAAGTAGTTTTTTTTCATCTAGTAGTTGGCTAAGCAAAATACCTTTAATAACAGGGGCTGTTTTTGGTACTAGTTATGGGGCAAAAGGTATTATGGATAGTAATGAACAAATAAAGCTTTTTACTAAAGCTCATGAAGCAACTAAGGTTGAAGAGTATTTGGCTATTTCGGGGTTAGGAAGTTTTGTATACGGTACTGCTATAGATAAAAATGGTATAGATAAATTTACCGGTAAATATATTGAAGGAATAAACGGTAAGATAATATCTAATGCAATAACTCGTGTGCCAACCTTAAGTTTAACGGAAGACGGCGTTGGTTACAAACATAGTGGTGGTTATGAAATAGTAGAATCAACAGATCGTGCGTTATATCAGGAAATACCTGGCGTGAAAGGACAATATACAAATAAATTAGTTCTAGATACTAGTATTCTTTCTTTACATGATTGTATTATTCAGCAGCTAATACAAAATGGCTATTCAAGTGAAAATATTGAAAAAGCTTTAAGTTTAGAAACTGTTGAAAAGAGAGAAAGTTACAAAAATAAGCAATTAGCAGAATACAAGCCAAATTTGACAAGTAAGTTATGGCATGGTACAGAGAAAGCTATGCAAAATAAAGAAGTAGAACTTTCAAAAGAAATACAGAAATATGCTGAAATAAATGAAGCTTATGAAGCATTATTTAATTATCATACTTCTAGTACTAGCGAAGAACAAGAAGAGCAGTTTTATAGCCTTGATTATAATAATCTTAATGATGATCAAACTCAAATCTTAGGAGATGAAGGATATATATCTGATATTGCCTAGTAACTAAATACAAAATTTTCTAGAGAGTAAGGTTATAGATCTATAACCTTACTCTTTTTTATTTAATAACCTCTTTAGCTCTCTTTTCAAAAGCCACAATCATTTTTTCTGTTGCTTTGGTAAAATAAGTGCCGATTAATTTATCCAGTATTACGGACTTCATTTTAAAATCAATAAAGAATTTTAATTCAGTTCCTGCTGTGCATGGAACAAATTGCCAAGTACTTTTTAAATATTCAAAAGGTCCTGAAATAGCTACCGTATTAATCAAATATATTCTATCATCTGTTATTTCGCTTGTAACCCGTGAGTTATATTTTTCTGAAAAGCCTTTTAACTGAATTACTAATTCAGCAATAACCTCTTGATTATTTTCTGAAATGATTCTAGCGGCGGCACACCAAGGCAAGAATTTAGGATAAGACTCTACATCCCACACCAAATCAAACAATTTCTGCGGCTGGTAAGGTAAAACCTTAATTTGCTCAAATGATGGCATAATATTAGAAATCCGTGACTTTACCTTTATGTTGCCAATCGCCGTATCTTGTCGGTTCTAGACCTTTAACACCGCCAATTTCTTTTTCTTTTGGCAAATTTTCTTCTTCTGATATATTATTATCTTTTTTATCGTCCATAGTACTAAATATATGAAATATAATCGTATTTATATTAATAGTCGTTTAGCTGAAAATAGCAAGATAGAATTAGCAGGTGATCATGTTCATTATGTTAAAACGGTGCTACGTCTTAAAGTAAATGATGGCTTGCGTATCTTTAACGGTATGGATGGAGAATTTTTAGCACAAATTACCGATATAGGTAAGCATAACTTATCGGTTAGGCTTAAAGAACAGTTAAAAAAGCCTTATACAGAATCTACTTTAATTCTTGCTATATCTATAATAAAGCAAGATAAATTAATGCTTGCAATAAATATGGCTACGCAACTCGGTATAACTAAAATTATTCCGTTAATTACTAGGCGATGTCAATTTAGATCGGTAAATATCGAACGTTTAACAAAATGTGTAATTGAGGCAACAGAGCAATCAGAACGTCTTACTCCCCCGATAATTGAAAAAGCTATCACAATACAAGATTATCTTAAAAAGAATAATAATTTGATGTTATATGCTAATGAACATGAAAAAGAAGAAAATTCTATATTACGAATTTTATCATCACTTAGTAATATATACTCTTGCGAAATGAAGAGGGGTTATACGAAGAACAACTTGGAAAAGAGCAAGGAGTCTGTAAGCCGAGGAGCGGAGCGTATACTAATACGTGAGCATCTGAGGACTTACAAAGACGACGTAGCCAATTTTTCAAGTTCATCGAGTATAACTATTATTGTAGGACCGGAGGGAGGCTTTACTAATGATGAGCTGGAACTTCTTGCCTCATATAAGAATACAAAATCTATAAGTTTAGGAAGTAATATATTACGTGCTGAAACAGCAGCAATAACTGCTATAGCACAGGTGAGGTTGTGGTGTGGATCAGTCTCAGTGGTCACCCCGTTGCTTGACCACGAGGTCTAGTTAAAAATACTAATATTATTAGTATTTTTAGTTATTTTCTGGATACCGTGGTCAAGCCACGGGATGACACCGAGTGGGTTTTTTGAGTCATACAACAACATCTTTAGTTGGTTAGCTCATGACGAAAAGGCGTTTACTTCGCCTTTTCTATTCCGGGTTTACAAAATAGCTTACCTAAACAAAGGAAAGAATATACACCACAAAAGCCTATAATTATATAAAGTATGGTAACAATAATTGGAAATGAGCTAAATAAAAGTGTGACTAAATTAAATAATCCGACTAAGCCCCAATTTATAGCACCTATAGAAGATAATAAATGTATAGTAGTAATAAGCGGATTATTAGAAGTATTTATTAACATATTTAAGCTCCTTTTAGTTAAACGTAAAAGACCTTGTTGTGTGGCTCATACCTCTGTCATCCTGCGACTTAATCGGCGTTGTTGCATGGATCAAAAAACCTACTCGATGTCATCCCCGCATAGGCGGGGATCCAGAAAAATAACTTCAAATCGATATAGAAGTTACACATTTGATAAAATAAACCTAAAAAAACAAGTTTTTATAGGTTTTACTGGATTCCCGCCTACGCGGGAATGACATGAAACGATCCATGCAACAACGCAGGTCAAGCCACATGATGACGCTGTGTGCGCTTTCCGAGCCATGCAACAAAACTAACGTAAAATAATCATTTCTCATTTTGAGCTATATGTCTACTAAATTTTATTATTCTATAATTTATTAATCCTTCTTAAAAGTTTGATATATTACAGGTATAACAAAAATTGTAAATATAGTACCGATGCTTAATCCTCCAACTATTACAAAACCTATAGAATTACGAGCAGCAGCATCGGTCCCGTCTGCAAAAACTAGAGGTAAAGCTCCGACTACAGCAGCAAGGGTAGTCATAAGAATTGGACGCAAGCGAAGTTTTGAGGATTCTATTATAGCTTCTTGAACCTTTACTCCTTTTTCTCTTAGCTGATTAGCAAATTCTACTATCATAATAGAATTCTTAGTAATTAATCCAATTAAAGTAATAAGTCCGATATTACTATACATATTAAGGCTATTACCGGCAAGCCAGAGAGCAAGTACACCGCCGGTTATTGAGAAAGGTACGGCGAGTAATATTAATAAAGGGTCAGTAAAGCTTTCAAATTGAGCTGCAAGCACTAAATAGATAAATATAAGAGCAAACACAAATGTTATAAGCATATTACTGTCTGCCTCTCTCATTTGTTTAATTTCTCCGATATATTCAATTATAGTATTACTAGGATCAAGTAACTTGGCGGCTATTTTATTGATTTCATTAATTGCATCATCAATTTTTCCGTCAGGAGCAAGATCGGAAGAAATAGTAACGGATTTTGAATTATTATAATGACTATATGATTTTACTGATATTTTTTCCGTAATATTAGCTATCGATTCAAGCGGTAACATATTATTATTTTTTGCTCTGATTAAAATTTTACTAAAATCGCTAATATCTTTTCGATCTTTTTGATTAAATTGTAATATAACGTCATATAAATCATTACCCATTCTAAAATCCCCGATTTGTTGACCTGCAAGTAAATATTGTACCGTTCTGTCTATATTTGCCAAATCCATTCCGTATAAATAAGCCTTATCACGGTTGACTTCTATACTTATAGTCGGCATTGCCGATTGTAAATTTCTATTGACGTTTAAGAAAATAGGATTTGTTTTCATTATATCAATATCAATAAATTGTTGTGATATTTTATCTAGATCATCATATTCAAGGTTCGTTTGAATAGTAAACTCGATAGGGCTACTTGCATTCCCGCTAACCATTGAACGTGGATCCATAGCGAAAATCGACATGCCCGGTATTTCGGAAAACTGCTTATTTAACATATTCTTAATAGTTTCTTGGGAACGAGAGAACGCTCACCCCAATCTTTTAACGGAATGAATCCAAAAACATTATCGCTACCACCTGCACCTATTATAGCTAGACCATAGTAAATAGGTACATACTATGCTAATATATATGTTATAAATGATAATAAATAAATTATGGCAAGCAGTTACAGTTACGATTTAAGAATGAAACTATTCAAAGCTCTAGATGATGGGCTCTCAATTGTTAAAGCATGTAAAATATTCAATATAGGTCGTAACACTATATATAGATGGAAAACTCTTAAATGGGAAACAGGAGATATAAAAGCAAAACCTTATGGTCCAGCAAAGGGTTATAATGCAAAAATAAATCTCAAAGAATTTGAAGAATTAATTATCAATAATCATGATAAAACAGCTAAAGAATTAAGTATTATACTAGGTAATAGATTACAAAGAACTAGAATAAATTACTATAGAAAACTACTAGGGTACACTTATAAAAAAAAGTCATCTTCATCCCAGAAGGGATATTGGTTTAAGGAATGAATTTATAGAAAAGATACAGCAAATTTCTAAAGAAACTCTAGTATTCATTGATGAGTCAGGAATAGAAGATAATGCTTGTAGAGAATATGGATGGAGTATAAAAGGTACTAGATGTTATGGAAACAAAGTGTATCAACATAAATCCAGGATCAGTATGATAGCGGGGCTTCGTAATAATCAAATTATAGCGCCAGTAATATTTGAAGGAAATTGTAATAAAGAAATATTTACAACCTATGTAGAGACTATATTAACTAAAGAATTACATCCTGGACAAACAGTAATTATGGATAATATCAACTTCCATAAGAATAATATAATAAGAGAATTAATCGAGTCGGTTGGGTGCAGAATTTTATTCTTACCTACATATAGCCCAGACTTAAATCCTATAGAACATTATTGGTTTAAGATTAAGAACGAAATAAGAAAAGTTACGGGGCAATTCAAGATATCAGTATGGCTGTAGAACACGTACTAAAGTTTATTTAACTGTACCTATTTACTATGGTCTAGCTATACCATCAGATAACCTAATATATCTTTATAATTAGCAAGGATTTTTTCGGCTTCTTTCACTACTTTAGTAGAAGATTCTAAACTAGAACCTTCAGGTCCTTTAAGAGAAATTTGTAAAAATCCGTCATCTTATTGAGGTACGAAAATTTTTTGAGTAAAATTTGAGTAAATTTAAAACTAATAATTAGCACTATAAATGATGATGCAATAATGATGACAAATTTCTTTTTATTGTCAAAAGTTAGCTTTAGATAGTAAATATATTTATTTTGAATAAATTGTAGAATGTCGTTAAACTTTACTAAGAATTTCGGTAAGTCCGTATTATGTTTTGTAACCATACGACTTGACATCATAGGAGTTAAAGTTAAAGCGACAAATCCTGAGAACAAAACACAAAATGCTAAAGTCCAAGCAAATTCAATAAATAATTTCCCGATAAAATCCTCTATAAAACCGACGGGTAAAAATACGGCAGCAAGCGTAATAGTCATAGCAATGATTGCAAAGCCGATTTTTTTAGAAGCAAGCATAGCCGCTTCCATGGGTTTATGCCCCATTTCATTATATCTAAAAATGTTTTCGAGCATAACTATTGCATCGTCAACTACTAAACCTATAGCAAGTATCATAGCAAGGAGCGTAAATATATTAATAGAAAATCCAAAAGCATACATTACGCTAAAAGTACCGATCAACGATACCGGAATCGTCACAAACGGAATTAAGGTAATTTTAGCAGAAGCAAGAAATAAATAAGTGACTAAAACTACTAATATTAAAGCTTCAAAAATTGTTTGAAATACTGCATAAATTGATGCTTTTACAGGCGTTGCTCCATCATATGCGATACCCATACTTATTCCTTTAGGCATGGATTCTTTAATTCTTTCTAGTTCTTTAGTTACTTCATTTGATAAATCTATGACGTTAGCTTTTGATTCTTTTATAAGACCAAGAGCAATGGAGCTTTTGCCGTTATATCTAAAAATTATGTCCTCATCGGGAGAAGTTAAAGATATTTTCTCTATATCTCGTAATTTTATGATACCTCTGTTTTGTACTTTTAGAATAATATTGCCGAATTCTTCCGGTGTAGATAAAGAACCTTCAAGAGTTACTATAAAATTATTACTTTTTGTTTTAATCGTTCCTGCCGGATAATCTTTATTTTGCTCTTTTATTGCGGATTCAATCTCCAATAAAGAAATTTTATGTTGATATAATTTTTTGGAGTAGGGTTCTATTCTCATTATTCCCGACTGCCGTAAATTTATGACTGTCCTACGCTTTCAAGTTTATCTAACGGTGTTTGTAGATTATCTTCGACGATCTTTGTTAATTCTAAATCGCTATATTGATCACTTTCAACACTTATGAAGAGGCTTAGGAAACTATCGGCATCAAGTTTTGCAACTGACGGGGCTTTCATATCTTGCGGGAACATATAAGTGATATCCGATATTTTAGAACGAACATCGTTTAATGCTATTTCAATATCGGTAGATAGTAAAAATGATAAAGTAATACTACTTTCGCCGGTGGAACTTTGAGAAGTTATATAATCTAAATTTTTAACCGTCTTTAAAGCTTTTTCTATACGCGTCGTTATTTCTTTTTCCATATATAAAGCATCGGCACCTGCATAATGAGCTTCGACATTTATAATGGGAACTGAAATATCCGGAGTTCCTCTAATTTGTAGTTTGGTAAAAAAATTGCTCCAAGAGCTACGATAACCAAACTCAAAACCGTAGCAAAGACAGGACGCTTAATACAAATTTCAGACAATAACATTGGATTTAATATATTTTTCTTTAAAAATTTTATTCTAAATTAATATGAATAGCGAATTATTACATAATCTGCTATTCGGTTAGAAATATTCTATATAAAAGGTGAAAGACGGTTTCACTTTTTATATAAATTAAGTATATATTGTTTTTTATTAAAAAACTTATAATTTTTTACAGGGTAGAAAATTAGTTTTTGTAATTTACTATTGACAATAAATTAGGGTTTTAATGATAAATTTTCACTTTAATTACTTGATTAAGATAGTTTTAACAGTATAACTGATGTAAAATGGCTACATTTTTCTATAAATTAATATAATAACGTATATATTTTAAACTTTGTAAATAACTGGCATTTGCAGTATGTAGGTAGTTTGTTATAATTAACTCACATAAAAAATATATTGATGTATATTATTGCCAGTTGTATATATTGTTTTATAAAAAAACATCAATACATATTAACCCATTAAAGGAGAGTTGATTTTATTATGAGTACACATAACAAAAAAGAACCAAAAAAAATGAATAAAACCGAATTTATAGCATTTATGACCGACCATGGTCATAATCATAAACATGCTTCACATAAAACATTAACAAAAACTGATGCCGAGAAAGCACTTAATTTAGTTCTTGATAGTGTGATTAGTGCTATAAAGAGCCACCATAATATTAATATAACAGGTTTCGGTTCATTTGAAATACATCATAGAAAAGCACGTGAGGGTCGTAACCCAAAAACCGGAGCAAAAATGAAAATAGATGCTTACAATCAACCTACTTTTAGAGCCGGAAGAAAAATGAAAGAAGCTTGTAATTAAAAGAAGTAACTTATAGTACTGATAATTTCCGAACCCCGTTACAAGCTTGCGGGGTGACACTAGAAAAATCGGCTCATGCAACAATGCTCTACAAAAGCCGGAATGATATAGAACACTTCTTAAGTACAATTCATAACGATATTACAACCATTGATAATCGAACGCCTAGAGTTTAACTTAAAACATAATAAGCTATACAATAGTTGGCTTATTGAAGCCGAAAATATAGAGCAGGTTTTAAAAGATTTAGAAGATTTTATATATATTAAGCTTTTTAAGAATAGCATTCCTCTTGAAAACAATCCTGATTATCATTTCATCGCTAGGGAAACTTCAGCTACATCTAATGCTAAAAATATTTCTATTGAACAAATAAGAAAATTACAAGACTTCTTAAGTAAAACTTCTGCAATCTCAGGTTATAAAGTTGCAGTAATTTATTCGGCGGATCTTATGAATTTGAATGCGGCAAATTCATGCTTAAAAATTCTTGAAGATGCACCAAAGAATAGTTACATTTTTTTAATTACCTCAAGAGCTGCAAGTATTATATCTACAATTAGATCAAGATGTTTTAAAGTTAATGTTAGATCTCCTCTACCTAATGCTCGAAATGATTTATATCTTCAGTTTATTCAGCCGATAGCAGATAACGAAACGTTAGATTTTATTAATCGTTTTACTACTAAAGACCGAGAATTATGGCTAGATTTTATTGATAATTTATTATTATTAATGAATAGAATTCTTAAAAAATCTGCTAACATTAATATTGAACTTCTAGATTTAGAAAACAAGATTTTTAATAAACTGCCAAATAAGCATCCTTCCTATTTACTACAAAAATTTACCGACATAAAAAAGCTAATATATAATACCATTGATTATGATTTGGACTTAAAAACAAGTTATATATTAGTGGTGAATGAGTTTTCTAGTAATTAACACGATATCCCTCCGTTCCTTTCTACGTTATCCATAAAACAACAAAATATATTGGAGAAATATACTCCTTTTTTTAAAAAAATAGTTAATAAATATTCAAGATGGGAAGCGGCTTCCCTCTCGAATATAAATTTAATTTATGTTTTATTTTGACTATTATTCATTTACTCGTAGTATATATTAGGTTCTAGGAACTTTATAAATTAAATTACTTACATGTTTAAAACTTTAACACAAAATTTAACGAAGATTTTTGATAAGCTAGTTAGCTCAGGAATTTTGACGGAAGCCCAAATAGATGCTGCTATGCGGGATATAAGAGTGGCTCTTTTAGAGTCGGATGTTGCATTACCGGTGATAAAAGATTTTATAGCGGAAGTTAAACAAAAAGCTTTAGGGCAGGAGGTTATTAAGTCTGTTTCACCTGGGCAGATGATAATTAAAATTATCCATGAAGAGATGATAAATCTCTTAGCTTCAAGTGGAAGTGAGACAAAGCTAAATTTAAATTCAAAGCCGCCCGTAAATTTCCTAATGGTAGGGTTGCAAGGGAGCGGTAAAACTACGGCAAGTAGTAAGCTTGCTTTACGACTTAAAAATCAAAATAAAAAAGTTTTACTTGTTTCTCTGGATACTTACAGACCGGCAGCACAAGAGCAACTTGCTATACTTGCAAACTCAGTACAGATTAATTCATTACCTATTGTGCAAGGTGAGAAACCCCTCGATATTGTCAAAAGAGCTATTGCTGAGGCTAAAATTTCTGCTTATGATGTCGTAATTTATGATACGGCAGGTCGTACACAAATTGATAAAGAGATGATGGAGGAGGCTCTTGCAATAAAAAAGATAGTAGAGCCTACGGAAACTTTGTTAGTAATCGATAGTATGACAGGGCAGGATGCAGTAGTCACGGCAAGTAGCTTTAATGAAAAGTTAGAGATTTCAGGATTAATTTTATCTAGAATTGACGGCGATTCTAAAGGCGGTGCAGCACTTAGCGTAAAATATATTACTAAAAAGCCGATTAAATTTTTAAGTAGCGGTGAAAAACTAACCGATTTAGAAGAATTCGATGCTAAACGTTTAGCTTCTCGAATACTTGATATGGGTGATATTATCTCTTTTGTTGAAAAAGCAGCTAGTATTGTTAATAGAGAAGAAGCTGAAAAAACGGCAGCTAAATTAAAAAAAGGTAAGTTTGATTTAAATGATTATCTTCAGCAAATGAGAAGTATAAAAAAAATGGGAGGTTTTGGAAGTATACTTAGCATGTTACCGGGTAGCGGTAAAATTATGGATCAAATAGATCAATCAAAATTAAATAGTAAAATAATTGAACATCAAGAAGCAATTATTTTATCCATGACGCTGAAAGAACGTAAGAATCCCGATATAATTAATGCTTCTCGTAGAAAACGTATAGCTGCTGGAGCAGGGACTACGGTACAAAAGGTAAATATTTTGCTAAAGCAATATAAGCAAATAAGCGAGATGATGAAAAAAGCCAGTAAAATGAATCCTAAGAATCTATTACGTAGCGGAATTGGAAAATTGTTTTCGTAAAACGGCATTATTGCATGAATGGTTTTATCGTCATTGCAAGCGGGCATTGTTGCGTGGATCAATTTCACCTCTGTCATCCCGTGGTCAAGCCACGGGATGACATTTTCCGGGCTGTTGAAAAAGTTATAAAAAGAAGTAGAAAAGAGTTAATCTAAGGAATAAGCTGTATTTTTATGCTTAAATGAAGGTGTAAAGATGCAGGGTTATAAGCTTGATCAAAGTGTGAGATGTAATAGCCTTAGCTTAAGGCACATGATACCTAATGATCATTTATTAGTGAGGATTCATGAAGCTAAAGAATTAGAGTTTTCTTTTATCTATGAAATAACTAAGAATCGTTATTGTGCTAATTACGGACGTCCCATCAATTGATCCTGTATTATTTTTTAGGATGCAAATAATAAGTTACTTATATGGTATAAAGTCAAATAGACGATTATGTAAAGAAATTCAGTTAAATATAGCATATAGGTGGTTTTGTGGTTTAAGTTTAGAGGATAAAGTACCGGATCATTCATCATTAAGTAGGATAAGAGATAGATTTGGGGTAGAACTATTTCAAGAAATATTTATAAGCTTGATTAAGCAATGGTATGAACTAGATATTATAAAAGGAGAAACAATTATTTCAGATGCCTCTTTAGTTGAATCTAATGCCTCTATGAATAGCCTAATATTAAGAAAAGATCAAGGTGATTCACAAAAGAGAGAATTAAAAAAATATGAACGTCGTTATCATGATTTCCGAGAAGGGAAAAAAGTAAGGAAAATATCTAATCAAACTCATGTCAGTAGGACAGATCCTGATTGTAGTCTTGTATCAAGAACTAATGGTTATAAAAAGCTATGTTATAAGACCCACTACTCAATTGATTCAGATTCACGTATTATAATAGATTGTTATGTAAGTACAGGATCACAACATGAGTGTATTGTACTTCCAAGTAGAGTTTGGAATATATTAAATAATTTTTCTTTTAGAGTAAAAGAATGGATAGCAGACAAAGGTTATGGTAGAGGTCCAACCTATGGATATTTTAAATTACTTGGAATTACAACTTATATACCTTTACATGTAGATAATCTTGGTGAAGGAAAAATAAGTAGGGGGGAATTTCAATATGATAGAGAACAGGATAGATATAAGTGTCCACAGGGACATTATCTTTATCCGTATGATAAATTAGATAAAAAACAAATAAAACGTTATCGTATTACAGGAGGGCATTGTAAAAATTGCTCTCTAAAATCAGGTTGTATTTCTGATAATTATAGTAATAGAGGACGATTTATTTATCGTAATCCTTATCAGGATGAAATAGATGAGGTAAAGGTCAGACAGAATAGAATTGATTTTAAGAAAAAACTAATTGAGAGAAAGTGGAAAATAGAAGGTCTATTTGGTGAAGCTAAGGAGAATCATGGTTTACGAGGAGCAAAATTTAGAAGTGTACAGAAAACACAGATTCAAATACTGATGATTGCGATAGTACAAAATTTTAAACGGATACTTAAAATTATTTTTTGGTTTTTTTATCTACTGCTATTAAAGATAAAAAAATATTAAAGTATTTGCAACCTTGTTGATTTTTTCAACAGCCCGTGTAGAGTTTTACAAATTATTTTAATTCTCTAGAACTAAGACAAGAAATACATAGTGCCTTAAATGTTGTAGAACGTTGGAATGGTGTTAATGACTTTATATTTTATGGGAAGACAGGAGTATTCCGTAGTAACAACCCACTAGAGCTAAAATTATCAACTTTATGTTTGCATTTATTACAGCTATCAATGGTCTACATCAATACTTTAATGTTACAACAGATATTAGTTGAATCATCTTGGGTGGAAAGGATGAGTAATGAAGACAAAAGAGCGATTTCTCCGCTAATTAGTGAACATATTAATCCATATGGAAGTTTTAGTTTAGATCTAAATAAGCGCTTAGCAATTAATATTGATCAGACTCTTTTTACACAAGAGGCAGCATCAATATGAATAAAAGAACCTCACCAAGAAAAAAAGCTCTACAATTAGCTAAATACCTAAGATCTGAGTCACCGGATTATGGTTACTTACGTACTGTATTTATGTATTTAAGGCAAGAATTAGAAGTGGCTGTTACTGTCCAACCTAAAAAATTACCCTATGTTCCAACTGAAGACGAAATACAGAAGTATTATGATGTAATATGGAAAAGTAAAAATATACAAGACATTATAATTATCAAAGTATTAATATATACAGGTATAAGAGTAAGTGAGCTGGTAAGGCTAAAAAAGCCTGATGTTGACTTGAATGGATGTCAAATTAGAATCATTGCTGGAAAAGGAAAAAAAGACAGAATAGTACCGTTTCCAAAAAGTTTTCGGGAAACATTGGCAATGTATATCACTAGCACCGCAGAGCATAAGACTTCTTACCTATTTGAGTCAAGTTGGAAGAAACCATATTCTGATAGAGGAATTAGAAGGATATTAGAAAAATATAGTAATTTGACAGGTATGCAACAAAACATTTCTCCACACAAATTACGTCATTTTTTATTTACTTGGCTTAAAAAAAGAGGAATAGACGATGCCCTTATTCAACCATACTCTGGTCATGAAACCCGCAAGTCTCTAGAGATTTATTCAAAATTATCGTTATCGGAAGCTCAAAAAATATATGAAGAAAATATAAAAAATTTTCCTGTTTAAACTCCTCAACTTTTCCGCCCCTTGCACGATCTTTAGTATTGGGCCTAATGGTCATTCCCCGAGCATATAAGGATATTACTTTATCATCAAATCCTTCAAATTTACGCACTCCTTTTGGAATTAGTTGAGGTTCAAATTCTCCGTCCCAATCCCTTGGCACTTCTACTTTCAATTTACGACCTTCTGGATCTATTAGAGTCTTTTCATAATTGCCATTACGTCTGTTATCTGAGTCTTTCTCATTTTTAGAATGTTTCTCATAACCTATATGAGATTCCATTTCTTTCTCTAAAATCTTATTTACTATCTGCTTTTTAATTTCCTGAAATATCTCTTCTTTGCCAAATATCTCAGATGGATCACTTTGTGATAGTATTTCTGATACTACTTTTTCTATAGTTGGATTTGATACTTTGCTCTTATTTTTCATATTAGCCTCATGTAAGTTGTTTTAATTAATTTTATTCTTAACTATTTTTATAACTTACACAAACTTTCTGACACCCTCTCAACTCTTATTAGTTTTTTGAATTTCTTGTTGTTGCTGTTTTTTGTATTCTTCCGCTTTTTCTTCTATGTAATTAAAAAAGAAATAAGTAAAAGTTAAAAAACCGGTCAAAATAATACCAAATGTTATTAGTATTGCTTTAAGTCGCTTCCGTGAATCTTCTGCTTTTAATCTTTTCTCTTCTTCATCCATGCCTTCATCATTTTTGAATTCAGATATTATTATTTGTTCTTCTGTAGTATTTTCCATGTTGTAACTCAACTAAAATGAATCTAAGTTGTTCCTATAACTTACAGATTTTTGAAGTTTATAAGATTAGCTATATTTTAATGATGAGGTTTAAGCCTCATAAAAATAGAATATATAAGCAATAATACTATGTCAATAGCCTTGAATATTAGCAGTAAATTATGTAATAATATGTGTTCAACCAGGGTTATACATATTATTATAATTTGGGTCTCCTAACATTGAAGTATTTAAAGTATCGGAGTAAGCAGCTGATAATATAGCATCATCAAAAGTGATATTAAGCTGTCCTATATAGTTTTGAATAAAATTGTTAACAGTAGATTCAAAGCTTGTATATTTTGTAGGATATGAATAAACAAGCTGTGTACATTCTGTATTTCCTAATTTACTTCCAATCAATGTTAATAACATAGAGTTATATTCATCTTGGGGATTACGATTAATTATTTCGTAAGTTTTAGCAAGAATATAACAAGCTTCGTTATTTCCTTTCATAATTTCTAATTTTATTTCTTCAGAAGATAAAATATTATTTAGAAAAGCTTTTTCATATATTTCATAATTTGGTGATGAATCAGATTTTCCGTTAAAAAGAGCGGTAAATAGGATTTTAGCTTTCTCTAGATCATTCATTTTTGATTTATCGGTAACCAAAAGACCGTTCATAGTATCGATAATTATGACATTGTCAAGACCTACTACGGTGGTTAATTTATTATTAGAACTAATGAAAGAGTTTGTGGTATTACTTGTTACTACGTTTCCCTCGCAATAATTATCGTTTATATTCCGGTGTTTTACCTGTAATAAGGAATGCCAAGTACCAAGATCGTTCCAAGCAAAATCGGCTTTTATCATGACCATTCCCGAAATATATTCCATTATGGCATTGTCTATAGAAATTGCTTCGATTTCATTATAAGCCTCATCATCTATTGCCAAACTATTCTCATTTTTTACAGCAGTATTAAATGCTTTTTCTGCAATACAAAATAAATCAGGTTGAAGGTTCATTGCTAAGTTTAAGAAGAAGTTAATATCGTATACAAATATTCCTGAATTCCAAAAATATTCATTACTTTGAAAATGTTTTTTTGCTTGCTCTAATATAGGTTTTTCAATGAAATGATCAACTAGATAAACATTTTCTGCAATTGATAATCCTGTGTTTATATAGCCATACTCGGCACTTATAACATTTATAGGAATACCTATAGTGCAAATACCGAATTCATTAACATAATGTAAAGCCTTATTTATAGTATTAAGGTAATTTATATTATCCGCTATATGATGGTCTGAAGGTAGTAACACTACAATATCAAATCCTTGTGCTTTAGCCGATAATCCCGTAATAATGGCACAAACGGCAGTATTTTTTTTGTAAAGGCTCGGTAATTAATTCTATTTCTACATCTATTTCTGCTGCTTGTTCTTTAGTGATTGATTCATATTTTTTGGGAGTAATAACAGTAGGTTGCCCTAAAAATTTATTTCGGTTTAATGTTTGCTGAAGTAAAGTTAGATCACTCAATATTTTTTTAAATTGTTTCGGTTTATCCTTAGATGACAAAGGCCGTAGTCTTTTACCGTTGCCTCCTGACATAATCACCGGCTTTATTAGACTCCTTGCATAACCTCTTTCTAAAGGTAATTTGTACGTCGATCCGATACTCGCATCCTCTCGTACCTTTTTGTACGCTGCGGTGCTGCGTTTCGTGTCTCCTTCAAATTCCTCTTTATAAGATAGGTTATGCAAGGAGTCTACTTCAACTATTAATTGAGTAAGCAATAGAGAGCTTTATAAATAGTTTTAAAAAATATGTCAAGTGAATTAACTATATTGACAAGTTTTACAATAAAAAGTACTCCTGCCTGAATGTTTTGTCTTGATAATAGTGCTAGAGCAGCTTAAACAATTTTGTCCCTCTCTACCGTAAACCGTAAGTTGCTGGGTAAAATAGCCAGGTTTGTTATCGCCGTTTACAAAATCTTTAAGAGTAGTACCGCCGGCAGTTATAGCTTTAGCTAATACTTCTCTAATCGATTTAATTAAACTTTCTATTTCATCGTCATTTAAATCGTTACCTAATTTATCCGGATGAATTCTAGCTAAATGAAGACTTTCGGAAGCATAAATATTACCGACTCCAACTATAATTTTATTATCCATAATCAAGTTTTTTATCGGTATTTTTCTAATCTTTAGCTTGTTTTTTAAATATTCTAGCGTCAATGAATCAGAAAGCGGTTCTATTCCTAAATCATTGAAAAATTCTTTTTCCAAGAAATTAGTTTTAAAGCTATAAACCATTCCGAATCGTCTAGTATCATTAAAAATTAGCTTTTCACAGTTATTTAAATCAAAAATCACATGATCGTGTTTTTGAGTTTTATAATTAGCAGATTGCAGAGTAAATCTGCCGCTCATGCCTAGATGAACTATTAAAGAATAATCATTATTAAAATCTATAATTAAATATTTTGCACGACGCCTAACATCCAGTATATTAGTATTTGAGATTTCTGTAGCTAAAAGCGAGGATAGCTTATAACGTAAATTATCTCTTTTTAACTCTACATTTTCTATAATAAGCCCGATTAGCTTATCTTTTAGGGAGTTTTTAAGAGTTTCTACTTCAGGAAGTTCCGGCATTTGATACTAATATTTATAATAAAAAACTATGAACCAAACAAATTTTGGCTTTAAAAAAGTAGACTACACTAAAAAACAAGGTTTAGTAAATAACGTTTTTTCTAACGTCGCTGATAAGTATGATTTAATGAATGACTTAATGAGTTTTGGATTACATCGTTTATGGAAAGATGAATTTATTAGGCAAATCCCAAATCTTAAATCTCATATATTAGACGTCGCTAGCGGTAGCGGTGATATTGCTTTAAAGCTTGTTAAAAAAGCAAGAGATAGAGGTAATAATATCGCTTTAACTTTAAGCGATATTAATGAAGAAATGTTAAAGCAAGCTAAGAAAAAAGCAATTGATCTTAATTTATTTCAGAACCTTAAATTTACTGTAGCAAGTGCTGAAGAACTACCGTTTCCGGATAATAGTTTCGATTATTATACTATAGCATTCGGCATTAGAAACGTACCTGACATTAATAAAGCTTTAAAAGAAGCTTATAGAATTCTAAAACCGATGGGTAAGTTTATATGTCTTGAGTTTTCAAAAGTAAAGGAAGGGTACATAAAAGATTTCTATAAATTCTACTCATTTAATATTATACCGAGTATTGGTCAAATGATAGCGGGTAATAAAGAGGCGTATGAATATTTGGTCGAAAGTATAGATTTATTCCCCTCACAAGACGAGTTTAGAATAATGATTAAAGAAGCCGGTTTTGAGGAAGTCGGTTATAAAAATTTGAGCGGTGGAATAGTTGCTATTCACAGTGCATATAAAATATGATAAGTAATTTTTTTAATTTAATACGTATTTTTCGTATCATCAGTAAAAAGCAAATCTTAATTGATTTAAGAAGCCCTAAATATTTCAGGTTTATCGGTTATATATTAGCCTTATTTTTTGCTCCGGTCTCGTTAATAAAAAAATCACGGGAAGATTACGGCAAACGCTTAATAGATTGTTTAAGCGATCTTGGACCTATTTATATAAAATTCGGACAAACTCTTTCGACAAGAGCCGATTTAGTAGGAGCAGAAATAGCAGATTATTTAAGGTTATTGCAAGATAAGCTACCTCCGTTTGATGGTGGGGTGGCTAGAAAGTTGATAACGAAGGAGTTTTTATGTCATTCTCGCACTCCGTTATGTCATCCCTGTGAAAACGGGGATCCAGAAAAAACAATACTGGATTCCCGCCTACGCGGGAATGACATAAGAGAGAGTAGTCATGACGCCCTCCCTTTCTCACACTTCGACGACACCCCAATCGCCGCTGCTTCAATCTCGCAAGTACATAAAGCACAACTCATAACCGGTGAATATGTTGCGGTAAAAATTTTGCGTCCTGATATTCATAAAAAATATAATAGAGATATTAAGCTGTTATATTTTCTTGCAAAAATTATCTCAAAATTTTCTAAAGCAAAAAGGCTAAAACCGACTAAAGTAGTCGATAAATTTCATGAAACTATGAAATTTGAGCTTGATTTACGTTTAGAGGCGGCAGCTAGCTCCGAGCTTATGGACAATATGCGTAATGATATTAATGTAATAATCCCTAAAATATATTGGGATTTAACATCAGAAAATATACTAACCACCGAGTGGTTAGACGGAACTTCTATATATGATACTTTACTACTAAAGGAAATGGGATTAGAACCTGCAAAAATATCTCAGGATTTTGCCGTAATGTTTTTCAATCAAGCCTATAGAGACGGATTTTTTCATGCTGATTTACATGCAGGAAATATTTTAGTAAACAAGCAAGGTAAGATAATTCTACTCGATTTCGGTATTATGGGCAGACTTAAAGAAAAAGATCGTTTAGCCGTTGCCGAAAGTCTATTCGGCTTTTTAAAACGTGATTATAAATTAGTTGCTAAAGTACATTTAAGAGCTGGCTACATCCCATCAAATACCGATTTAGATTTATTCGCTCAAAGTTGTAGAGCAGTCACCGAGCCTATAGTAGGTATGCCAACGAAAAATATTTCCATAGGTAAGCTGCTTGCACATTTATTTAAAATCACAGAAGATTTCGGCATGGAAGTACAACCGGAGTTGTTGCTATTACAAAAGACTTTGATAATGGTGGAAGGGATAGGCAGACAGTTAGACGGTAATGTTAATATGTGGCAACTCGCCGAACCTTGGATTAAAAAATGGGCAGTGAAAAATCTAAGCCCTGAAGCGAAGCTGTTACGACTGGTAAAGCATTACCTAGATAGCCTAGAGGATATTATTTGACATATAAAATTATTAATATTATAGCCTTATATATTAAGAAATTTATTATTATGAAACTAAAAGATTTATTTATTAAATATGTTATTGAAACTCCTTTTTTGGTTGATTGTAAAAATAATAAATTAGTATTTCCTTCAGATAAAGAGCAAGAATACAAAAGTAGCCTAAAAGAAAAAATAGGAGAGGAAGAGTTTAAGAAATTAACGGCTTCAGATAGAATTGTTCAATGCCCCGAAAACTTAGAAAATATAGCTTTAGTAAGTATAGAAACGCATCCCGATATATCGATTATAGCAACGGAATTTCTTAATGATGTACAACGTGAATATTATAAAATCTTTGTGGATACAAATAATAAGGTTAAATTGATTTGGCATTACTCGGAAATATATTTTATCGGTGATGTAGGGTGGATGCCGGTTAAAGCTTTAATGCCTGGGTATCGGACTGGTATTAGAAAAATAGAGCCTCTACCAAAAATCATCGAGCTATGGCCAAAGCCTTCCTATTACCATGACCCTAACTGGCTTAAGAAAAATACAGCGTGTAACAATCCAAATATAGACCCAAAGATAATGGATAATATTGTTTCATTATGTGGAGAGGTTAGTATAGATCTAGGTTTTGTAGACATTTAATAGAATAATCATAATTATGACTCTTTTTTGCTGCAAATTATAAGATTTTTTTGAAATATGAGTAGCTATTCCGGCAAAAATCTTATTAATTTTTGCTTAAAAATATCTCATAATTATAATCATTAATCAAATGTCCACAAAACCTAGAGACTTTTTGAATGAAAGGGAAGAATTATATGTAAACCTTTAGATTTGATCTGACATATTAAGATTGAAATTAGACGAGTTTGTGGGTATGTAGATAACTAAGGAGTTATCTATCATATCCACGAACTAAATATAAAACTCAATTAATAGGAACAATATGTCAAATTATGATCAAAAAATAATCAAACCTAAATTAGGATTATTAGAACTTGCAAAACAACTAGGTAGTGTTAGTACTGCGTGTAAAGTAATGGGCTATTCAAGAGATAGCTTTTACCGTTTCAAGGAACTATATGAGATGGGCGGAGAAGCGGCTCTTGTGGATATGAGTCGTAAGAAACCTATAGTAAAGAATCGTGTATCAGAACATATAGAACAAGCAGTAATAAATCTTGCTATAGAGAATCCTGCTCTTGGTCAGCTTCGTGCGAGCCAAGCACTAATAAAGCAAGGTATTATAGTGTCATCCAGTGGTGTACGTTCTATCTGGCTACGCAACGATCTTGAAACTCTAAAGAAACGACTCAAAGCTTTAGAAGCTAAATCTGCACAGGACGGTATCTTACTGACAGAAGAGCAGATATCTGCTTTAAAAAAAGCAAAACAAATTAAAGAGGCTCATGGAGAAATTGATACTCAGCATCCCGGTTATCTTGGTGCACAAGACACCTATTATGTCGGTAATATGAAAGGAGTAGGTAGAATATACCAACAAACCTTTATTGACACTTATTCTAGAGTGGCTATTTGCAAACTCTATACTGATAAATCTGCAATAACATCCGCTGATATTTTAAATGATAAGGTAATACCTTTCTTTAATAATCATGATGTACCACTACTGAGAATCCTTACAGATAGAGGAACGGAATATTGTGGTAAGGTAGAACATCATGCTTTTGAGTTATATTTGGCTATAGAAAATATTGATCATACTAAAACTAAGGCACGTTCTCCTCAAACTAATGGAATATGCGAAAGATTACATAGAACTTTAAAAGATGAATTTTATGATATAGCTTTCCGTAAAAAGATTTATAGCTCATTAGAGGATTTACAGATTGACTTAGATCAATATTTAAACAAATATAACAATACTAGACCGCATTCTGGAAAGTTCTGTTATGGAAAAACTCCTATGCAAACTTTCAAGGATAGCATTAAAATTGCTCAAGATAAGTCTATTAATTCTTACTTATCTGACAGCACTTTTGCTGCTTAATCAATCTCTACCTGTCAGATCAAGTGTACGGGCTGTTGAAAAAGTTATAAAAAGAAGTAGAAAAGAGTTAATCTAAGGAATAAGCTGTATTTTTATGCTTAAATGAAGGTGTAAAGATGCAGGGTTATAAGCTTGATCAAAGTGTGAGATGTAATAGCCTTAGCTTAAGGCACATGATACCTAATGATCATTTATTAGTGAGGATTCATGAAGCTAAAGAATTAGAGTTTTCTTTTATCTATGAAATAACTAAGAATCGTTATTGTGCTAATTACGGACGTCCATCAATTGATCCTGTATTATTTTTTAGGATGCAAATAATAAGTTACTTATATGGTATAAAGTCAAATAGACGATTATGTAAAGAAATTCAGTTAAATATAGCATATAGGTGGTTTTGTGGTTTAAGTTTAGAGGATAAAGTACCGGATCATTCATCATTAAGTAGGATAAGAGATAGATTTGGGGTAGAACTATTTCAAGAAATATTTATAAGCTTGATTAAGCAATGGTATGAACTAGATATTATAAAAGGAGAAACAATTATTTCAGATGCCTCTTTAGTTGAATCTAATGCCTCTATGAATAGCCTAATATTAAGAAAAGATCAAGGTGATTCACAAAAGAGAGAATTAAAAAAATATGAACGTCGTTATCATGATTTCCGAGAAGGGAAAAAAGTAAGGAAAATATCTAATCAAACTCATGTCAGTAGGACAGATCCTGATTGTAGTCTTGTATCAAGAACTAATGGTTATAAAAAGCTATGTTATAAGACCCACTACTCAATTGATTCAGATTCACGTATTATAATAGATTGTTATGTAAGTACAGGATCACAACATGAGTGTATTGTACTTCCAAGTAGAGTTTGGAATATATTAAATAATTTTTCTTTTAGAGTAAAAGAATGGATAGCAGACAAAGGTTATGGTAGAGGTCCAACCTATGGATATTTTAAATTACTTGGAATTACAACTTATATACCTTTACATGTAGATAATCTTGGTGAAGGAAAAATAAGTAGGGGGGAATTTCAATATGATAGAGAACAGGATAGATATAAGTGTCCACAGGGACATTATCTTTATCCGTATGATAAATTAGATAAAAAACAAATAAAACGTTATCGTATTACAGGAGGGCATTGTAAAAATTGCTCTCTAAAATCAGGTTGTATTTCTGATAATTATAGTAATAGAGGACGATTTATTTATCGTAATCCTTATCAGGATGAAATAGATGAGGTAAAGGTCAGACAGAATAGAATTGATTTTAAGAAAAAACTAATTGAGAGAAAGTGGAAAATAGAAGGTCTATTTGGTGAAGCTAAGGAGAATCATGGTTTACGAGGAGCAAAATTTAGAAGTGTACAGAAAACACAGATTCAAATACTGATGATTGCGATAGTACAAAATTTTAAACGGATACTTAAAATTATTTTTTGGTTTTTTTATCTACTGCTATTAAAGATAAAAAAATATTAAAGTATTTGCAACCTTGTTGATTTTTTCAACAGCCCGTGTAGAGTTTTACAAATTATAGTAAAAAATTCTATTGCAAGATAACCATGACTTTAAAAATTAACAAAAACTAAAAAGTAAAATTTTATAAACCTTTAAATAATTATAGTAAAATAATATTAAATTATATAAAGGTATTTAAATGTCTAAAAGCCAAGAGCAGGAATCCATTAATAATATAAGGCAACAGCTTGATGAAGAATATAAAAACCTTTCGTGGGTTCAAGTTGGATATTTAGCTCTTGGGGCTGAAACAGGTAATAAAAAATATGATGAGTTAAATAAACGATATCTAGATCTTAATAAAGATAATTTAGGTATAATACAAAGTGTTATCCAAGCAGTCGGGAATGCTCCTAGTGCATTGCAATTTACATGGGAGGCTTCTCTTACCTGATCTTGCACTGGAGCTTAATAACCTCAGAAAAGCGAGAAGTGCTACCACTAATGTAGGTTCTATTGAAGCCGGTTGCAAGATAATAGCAGATGCAGAATCGCTTATAAAAAAATGTGCTTCTGTTTTACATTCCGAAACTATATCCAATAGCTCAAAAGAAACACTTTTACAATCTAAAGTTATCCCATATCTTCTCACGCCTATTTTAAATAAGAGGCTTAGCAAAATAACAAAAAACTTTCAAACTTCCGAAACAGAAAAAATAAATGTATTAGACAAAATAACTCCTAAATTTATCAGAGAATTATCTACACTAGGAGTAGATTTAATATCTAAAGCACTAGAAAGCGATTTAAACCCAAAAGTACAAGAAATATATAAGAATATTAAACAAAAAAACGAGTCATCTCAAGGTGCTATATTAAAAATATACATGACATTATTACTTCAGATAAAGTAAAACCCCTTCTTAATCATGATTTAGTACAATTTTTAAAAAATCCTGATAATCAAAAGGGGTTAGTTCAGATTACGGAAAATATAATAAATAATAAAGCACAAAAAATCGCTAAACCTGAATTAATTGCAAATATAGCTAGACCATAGTAAATAGGTACAGTTAAATAAACTTTAGTACGTGTTCTACAGCCATACTGATATCTTTGAATTGCCCCGTAACTTTTCTTATTTCGTTCTTAATCTTAAACCAATAATGTTCTATAGGATTTAAGTCTGGGCTATATGTAGGTAAGAATAAAATTCTGCACCCAACCGACTCGATTAATTCTCTTATTATATTATTCTTATGGAAGTTGATATTATCCATAATTACTGTTTGTCCAGGATGTAATTCTTTAGTTAATATAGTCTCTACATAGGTTGTAAATATTTCTTTATTACAATTTCCTTCAAATATTACTGGCGCTATAATTTGATTATTACGAAGCCCCGCTATCATACTGATCCTGGATTTATGTTGATACACTTTGTTTCCATAACATCTAGTACCTTTTATACTCCATCCATATTCTCTACAAGCATTATCTTCTATTCCTGACTCATCAATGAATACTAGAGTTTCTTTAGAAATTTGCTGTATCTTTTCTATAAATTCATTCCTTAAACCAATATCCCTTCTGGGATGAAGATGACTTTTTTTTATAAGTGTACCCTAGTAGTTTTCTATAGTAATTTATTCTAGTTCTTTGTAATCTATTACCTAGTATAATACTTAATTCTTTAGCTGTTTTATCATGATTATTGATAATTAATTCTTCAAATTCTTTGAGATTTATTTTTGCATTATAACCCTTTGCTGGACCATAAGGTTTTGCTTTTATATCTCCTGTTTCCCATTTAAGAGTTTTCCATCTATATATAGTGTTACGACCTATATTGAATATTTTACATGCTTTAACAATTGAGAGCCCATCATCTAGAGCTTTGAATAGTTTCATTCTTAAATCGTAACTGTAACTGCTTGCCATAATTTATTTATTATCATTTATAACATATATATTAGCATAGTATGTACCTATTTACTATGGTCTAGCTATATATTAGATGTTTTAAAACATCCTAAAGTAACGGAAAGAATAGAGTCAAAAGGGAAAGATCCGAAGTTTATACATAAGGCACTAGATGCATCTACGCCTTTTTTAAAAGATGCTCTGCCGTCAATTACTAAACTTGCAAGCCTCGCTCTTGCCGATAGCGATAAAGTTGCCGATATAATACAAAAATTTCAGTTAATTAAGTCACTTCCAAAGGAAGAGAAATCAAAAGAAGAAAAGGTAAAAGAGGTAAAGGAATTGATTAGTACTTTGATACAAATTAAAAACCATAATCCGGAAATAAGCAAAATAATTGAAAAAGACCTTCCTGAACTATTAACAATTAAAATTAGACGGTGAAAAATTAGTAAAGATAGCCGGCAAACATTCACCTGAATTAATTAAAATTGCCGATAAATTTAGCAAACATGAATACGGTAAAATTATAGTGCCGGCGTTAAAATTATTATCAGACCCGAAAGTTCTAGGAGTATTAGCAGAAACTATAGTTAATTTAGTAAAGATAAAGAAGCGGTAGGACCGCATACAAGTAAGGTATTAGAAGAAAGACAAAGAGAGATAGGAAAATCCGGTAGAGGAACATAGAAAATCTTGTTATTATTTGATTAAAATTATATTGTAAATTCAAAGTATCATTATGAAATTACAAGGATGAAGTACCATAATGCCGGGAATAATACATATAAAAAAACAGAAAAAATAAGTGTAGTTGGAATAGAGAACTTATCTAATTTACAGCTTGGTTAAAGTGTACTAATTACGAGTCAATCTAATAGTGTTTGGAACAATCAGGCGGCTTGATAATCAACTAACAAGTTTTCTAGCAGTTTCTCTATACTATTACTTTCTATACTAATAAGTATTATATTACAAAATAGTAATACTAAGGGAAAAAGTTTATATTAACTATAGAATGAATATTTTATAAAAGTAATTTTAATTTATATATTATTTCATTTATAAGTATTTTATTTAATGTTAGAATTTTATTTGCTTTACGTACTTTGAAATCCATTGATCTAATTTGATCACATAATACCGCCCCCTTTATTTGCTGAAAATCTATTATTACTTCAAAAGGATAATTTTTTATTTGACTAGTAATAGGAGCAAATAAAGCAAGACCGCTTTTAAGATTATATTTGTAAGGGCTAAGTACAACCGCAGGGCGTGTCTTTTGAATTTCTTTACCTTTTTGTGGTTCAAAATCAAGCCAAACTATATCACCTTTTCAGGTATATAATTTACCATGTTTCATTACCTTTCGTCTTATCATTACTTAATAATTCATGATGACGATTAGAGTCAGTAATATTATTTAGTAATATATCTAATTCAGATTCTTCTGTGCTAATAATTAAACCGTTATTAGTTAATTTTAAATTAACTAATGTGCCTTCACTAACATGTAATTTTCCAGCTAAATATTTAGGTATTCTAATACCTAAATTATTCCCCCATTTTTTAATTTGACTTTGCATAATAATATACTTGATTATTGTATAAACAAGTATATACGTAAATTTAAATTTTGTAAATTAATTAATTTTAAACTACACATAAGGATTTTTAGTTTTTACGTAAGTGAATCTAATAGGAATGCCCGGCATGTCAAAAGCCTCACGCATATTGTTTACTAGATAACGAGTATAGCTATCGGTAATTTTTCCCGGGTTATTAGAGAATAATTTGAAAGTAGGTGGGCGGGTTTTTGTTTGAGCCATATATTTTACACGCACTCTTTTACCGCCCTTTTGTAGAGGTAGTGGATGTGCTTCCGTAGTAAAATTAAGCCATTCATTTAATTTGCTGGTAGTTATTTTTTTATTCCAAATTTTATAGATTTTAAGACAAGCATCTAAAACCTGCTCTATATTTTGTTTATTTATTGCTGAAATGAATAGAACTGGTACCCCTTTAACCTGAGGCAGATGAGTATTTATCTGATAATAAAATTCTTCCTGAAATGCTTCTTTTTCGGATTCTTTAACTAAATCCCATTTATTCACTACTATAACTATACTTCTTCCCTCATTTACCACATGGCTTGCAATATTTAAATCTTGCTGTTTTAAAGGGGCTAAAGCATCAATCATTAAGATTACGGTATTAGCAAATTTAATACTGTTAATAGTATCTGATGCCGATAATTTTTCTAAAGATTCTGTAATAGTAGATTTTTTGCGAAGCCCTGCCGTATCGATTAATTTAATATGATTATTTTTGTATTGCCAATCAATTTCAATTGATTCACGAGTAATGCCGGCTTCAGGACCGGTTAATAATCTTTCATCATTAATAAGAGCGTTTATAAAAGTAGATTTTCCGGCATTGGGTCTGCCGCTAACTACTATCTGCAAACAGTCTCCTTTAATTGGATCGGCTATATTTGTCTCGATTGATTCTTCTTCAGGTAACTTGGCAATAATCTCGTCATATAAATTAATTAAGCCTGTGCCATGCTCGGCAGAGATAGCCACCATACTATCAAACCCTAATTTGTAGTACTCTTTATCAAAATCAAAAGCTTTCTCGCATTTATTAACTACCAATATAGCAGGCTTATTATATTTTCTAACAAAGCTACCAAGTAGCTTATCATCGGGCAATATTCCGCTTCTACCGTCAACCATAAAGCAAATTAAATCTGCTTCTAAAATTGCTTTAGTAGTCTGTTCCATTAACTTCTCTCCCATACTATCAGGATTCTCTTCAAGTCCTGGGGTATCAATTAACAAAAATTCAAAAGAGCCAATTTTGCCTTCTGTATATTTTCTATCCCTAGTGACGCCCGGCAAATCGTGAACGATAGCTTTTTTACGTATGCTTAATCTATTGAAAAGCGTTGATTTGCCTACATTCGGACGACCAACTAAAGTAATGATTTTCTTAGTCATTATTAAATATTATTATGGTTAAGAGAACTAATAATGCCCCGATAAAACCTACTATATTTGCTATTATAATAGGTGTATTTTTTATTAATATGCCGTATATAAGCCAACTACAAAGAGCAATAGCACTTATAGTAAAGGCGGGCATAGAAACGGAAGCTGAAGATTTGCAGGTGAAAATCTTATGAGCCTGTACATAAAACATAAAATTGCCGATTGTACCGACAATCGTCATATATTTTTCGTAAAATTTCATGAATTTTGGAGACATATATTTATTTCTTAAAAAGTGATTTATGTCATTTTCGTAGGTATTGTTGCATGGATAGCAAATCGTCATTGCGAGCGACTAAAAGGAGCGTGGCAATCTCAGGACTTTAGCATGAGATTGCTTCGTCAAAACTTGCAGTTTTTCCTCGCAATGACGGTCTGGTATCCACGCAGGCAATGACATTCACTGACTATTTTTAAAACTCGCAATTACCGGTATATGATCTGAAGGTTTTTCTTGAGTCCTTAAATTATAATCCATATAGCAATTTTCTAAATAGTCAATAGTATTATTACAACCAAGGATCATATCAATCCTCATACCTTTATTTTGTTCAAAACACCCGGCTCTATAATCCCACCATGAAAATTCTTGTTTACTCGGATGCATCAATCTATATAAATCCTCAAACCCGGAATTTAGAATAGTACGTAATTTTTTTTGTTCAATCTCAGTAAAACAAGTAGTTTCAGCAAGTAGCTTAGGTGAATATACGTCTATATCGAACGGTGCAATATTGAAATCACCGCCAATGATAGTTTTTTCGTCAAAAGATTTTTTAGTTGATAGATAATTAATAAAATTATCATAAAATGCTAGCTTTGCTACAAATTTATCGCTACCGATAAATGAACCGTTAGGAGCATAGAGCGAGATTATATTACAGAATCCTATAGGTAATGATAATTTTATTTCTAAGAATCTTGCTTGATCACTGTAGTAATTATTCGGAAAATCCTTAATTATTTCATCGGCAGGAAATTTTGAAATTATAGCAACGCCGTTATATGATTTTTGTCCGTGAACATAAAAATTATAAGGTAAATCGGATAATTCATCAAAAGGAAATTTCTCGGTTTCGCATTTTATTTCTTGCAATAATAAAATATCCGGATTTTCTTTAGATAAAAAATTACGCAATAAATTAAGTCTTGTTTTTATGGAATTAATATTCCAAGTAACTATCTTCATGTTTGTTTTTCTAAGCTTGTGTTTTCATTACGGAATCGCCACTCAAGAAAACCAAAATGATAAGCTAAAAGATTAGTAATGAATGCTCCGGAAATTACTATAATCATTGAATATTTTATGGTATTGTAATTTGGATTACTGCCGTACATATCTAATAATACGCTAAAGGCTATACCCCATAATATACTTATTTCAATACTCACTCCTCTTGGTATTCTCTTAATTGAATGTTCTTTCATAATAAAATCTCGTAATATCGCACCGCAATTAGCTGTAATAAAAGCAAAAAACGGTCCCCAAAAACTTAGAGGCTTGATTTTGTGAATAATAACCATTGCAACTCCTATAATTATAAAAGTTGCTTGTCCGAATGAATCGCAAATTGCTACTATATTATTTAGTGATTGTTCTAAATAATTATCTTCAGCAATCTGTTTACTATAATAGCTGAATAATTTAATAATTGTAAAACCAAGTAAAACTACTACAAATATATAATAGAAATAAGAAGGAGTAAAATAGAAGTTTAAATGTCCGGTATCATGATTTACTATTAAGTCGAGTATTATACAGCTACTAATAGACGGTAATACTGCAAATAAAAATGTACCGAATAAAGTACTATTTTTTCTGCTACTTAAAATAATTCCTGAAAAAGCAAAAGCAAGGCAGCCAAGTAATCCTATAATATGACACCAACGAGAATCTATAGATTTAGGTAATAGAATATGGTATATGTATGTCTTAATAATTTTTTTATATTCGTTACTTGTAAGAAAATCATCTATCGCAAAATTAAATTGCTCAATTATATTTAAAGATACGGTTTTTTTGCTAAACATCAAATGTATAGGAGTTTTAATATTTAAAGGAACTTCTAATATATTCCTGTCTATCGCTCTTCCGAGTATATTAACGGAACCGACTATTCGATCACTAATAAAACCGTCAATTTCTTTCTTTATTATTCCGTTTACTAATTCTATATCATTTTGATATATTTCAATTATATCCCGATTTTTCTCATTATATAAAAAATCTGTAAATTTAGGGTCTCCGTATACGGTACCTTTCACTATTCCTAAATGAAGATTAAATAAGCGTATTTGTGCTATTAGTTCATTAACATTTTGAAAATTTAACTTTTTGGCAAGTGGTTCAATAATAAATAATGATAGTTCTTCTAAGCGATAAGGTTTTGAAAAATGAGCGTAGTTACTTCTCTCAGTAGTATAAGTAGCTCCTGCAGCCATATCGGCATTGCCGCTTTGAATATCTAATTGATCTTGATACCAACTTCTTGATTATACTCAATATTGATACCTATTTTTGCGGCAATAGCGTTAATTAATTCTATATCCATACCGGAAACGGTAGTGCGACCGTTTGAAGTAGCAATTAAGTATTGGTAAGGCTCATTTACATACCATGCATTTATTAAAGTTTTTTTATCGGTTGTCCCTTCGCATTCTAAAATTGCTTGTTGTTCGTTCGTACCTATGCTCAAAGCATAAAAATTTTTAGAAATGAGAAGTATAAAAATAAAAAGCTTTAAAATTTTCATGGTCTGTATTTTTTTAGAATTATGTTTTGTCATTCCTGCGAAAGCAGGGATCTAGTAATTTTTAATGTCATCCCGCAACTTGATTGCGGGATCTCAGGATACAGTCTGTGATACAAGATCCTGTGGTCAAGCCACAGGATGACATTTTTAATTACGAACTACTTTAATTTCGCCGTCAGAAAATTTAATATTAAAAATTTTTTCATTTGCAGCAGTAATTTTAGAAGATAAAAAATTACCCGTTTCTCCTTTAACTATAGCAAAACCTCGTTTCAATACGTTATGATAATCAAGGCTTGCAAGTAACGTGCTATTTAATTCTAATTTATACTCAAAATTTTTCAAAGTATTATTTGCCGATTTTGATAGATAAGCTGTTTGATGTGTTAATTCTAATGTTTTGTAATTGAGTATTTTAGCAGGGTTAACTCTTTCTTTAGAAAAAGATTTAAGCTTTGTTTCTTGTAGTTCAATAAAGCACGGTAAAGCATCTAGTAAATTAAAACCGGTTTCGTCTAGTAATTGTTGCCTATTATTTATATAGTGAGAGAGATATCTGTGTATTTTATCGTAATTTACTATATTTTGTTCGTGATATTTAATTAACCGGCTAGTATTATTCAATAATATTTTTTCATAAGATTGTAGAGTATTATTTAAAATAGATCGTACCGGTACGGCAAATTCTGCGGCAGCAGTTGGCGTCGGAGCTCTTTTATCGGCTGCTAAATCTATTAAAGTATAATCCACTTCATGACCTACTGCGGAAATAATAGGAATTTTTGAGTTATAAGCGGCACGTACTAATATCTCATCGTTAAATGACCAAAGATCTTCTATAGAACCGCCACCTCTAGCAACAATTATAACACTTGGTTTATTTATCTCTTCTAAATTGTTAAATCCTTCAATTGCTTCAGCAATTTCATTGCCGGAATTTTCGCCTTGTACGCTAACCGGCCATATTATTATCCGAGTCGGGAAACGTTCGCGAATGCGATGAATAATATCTTTAATAACAGCACCGGTTATTGAAGTGATAACGCCTATTTTATCAGGTAAAAAAGGTATAGGAATACGTTTCTTATTAAATAGTCCCTCTTTTTCTAAACGAGCTTTGCGTTCATTTAGAATTTGCAACATAGCACCAAGTCCTGCAGGTCGCAAATTATCTACCGATAATTGATAGCGTGAATTACCTGCATAGCTTGAAAGCTTGCCGCTAATCACCACTTCCATACCGTCATTTAAAGGAAATTTGATTTTAGCAAGAATAGGGCGCCAGCAAGTACAGGCTAAAATAGCGGTATTTTCTTTTAAGTTAAAATAAGCATGACCTGAGCTTGCTATTTTTAAACCTGAAATTTCTCCTTTTACCTTAATATAGCCAAAATTATTTTCTAATAATTCTTTAATTTTATTAGAAATCTCACTAACTGAAAACTCTTTAGTTGCTTGATTTGCAATGAAATTGTCTAGCATTTTATTAGTACTTGGTTTTTTGAGCTGAGAGTGGCTTTGTTGCATGGTTCTTGAAAAACGTTCTGATGTCATACCGTGGCTTGACCACAGTATGACAGTAGTGGAATCGATCCACGCAACAATGTCCACTCGCAATGACGGTTATCATCTCCATAGAATAACCTTGCACTGCAAAAGAGCAAGCAAAATTTTTTATTATTTGATATATTGCTAATAGCTTGCTATTATTTTTTACTATTAAAATATATTTATTAATATAAATGCTACTACGAATAATATGCTTGCTTATTATCATAATATTTTCTTTGGTAAGTTTTGCCCATCTTTCTAAGAATGGTCAAAATATTAAAATAAGCAATATGATAGCCGACTTCGTAGAGTATAATGAAAGTCAGGATTTGATATATGCTAAAGGTAATATAAGAATTATCACGGATGAGTATTTATTAACGGCAGATAATTTACTTTATGATATAGAAAACAATATTTTATGGGCAGAAGGTAATATCCGAATTAAGGATAAACAAAACCGGATAATAGAGGGGGACAAAGCGGTTTTAAAAGATGAATTTAAGAAAGGTATCATATCGGAATTTATTTTGCTTCCCGGTGATAATAATCTTTTAATTGCTAAACTTGCCGAAAGAATAGATGAAAATAATCTTAAGCTGCACCATGCCGAATTTACCCCTTGCGATGTTACTTGTAATAGAAACCCTATTTGGCAAATTGCTGCTAAGGATACTTATATTCATTTCGAAGAACATAGAGTAGTTTATAAAAACGTATTTTTTGAAGTATATGGCGTACCGATTTTTTACTTACCGTATTTTTCCCATCCGACTCCTACGGCACCTGCAACTTCCGGATTATTAGTGCCTGACGTCAAAAATAAAGGGTTTGGTATCCCTCTATATCTACGTGCAAAACCTAATATGGATTTTACTCTCATTCCAAGGATTTTTAGTAAATATCAAACTTATGAGCTAGAAGCACGCTATCGCCCGAATGATACCGATAATATGAATTTTCAAGGTAGTTACGGTAAATTACCGTATTTTCTAAAAAAAGACGGAAGTGTAGTGAAAAATAAAAAAGTTTCTTCTTATCATTATATAGCAAGCGGTAATTTTATTAGTACCGATAAAGTTTATGATTACGGTTTCAGGGTGGAACGTACATCGGATAAAGCTTATTTAAAAAATTATTATAATAACTACGCTTCATATTTAACTTCTAAAATATTCTTAAATAAAATTCATGAGACTGATTATTTTTCGGCGGAATGGTTAAGTTTTCAAGGCTTAGGTAGTAATGATAGTAAATATACCGATCCTCTAGTATTACCGAAAATCAATACAAAAAACGTGATAAATTTGAATGATAATGACAACAGCCATATCGTTGTTGAAAATAATATGTTAATGTACAAAGAAAGAATAGGAAAACAACTTGCTAGAACCTCTTTACAATTATCCTTTATGCATAATGTGCTGACTTCTTCAGGGCAAATTTTTGATTTTGTAGCAAAAGATAGAGGCGATTTTTATCTTGCTAGACGGGTTTATTTAGATAAGCCGAGAGAAAGTAAATCATTTCAAAGGAATATACCGGAATTGCAAACTTTATGGCGTTATCCGTTAGTAGGTAATATAACAAAAACGATAAATTTACTTATTGAGCCGGTAGTTTCTTTTACTATGGGACGTAAACTATATAAGAAAGATAAAAAATTTGTTATAATTGATCCTGCTAAATATGAATTATCCGAAAAAAATATCTTTTTATCCAACCGTTATAGCGGTATTGATTGCCATGATTTCGGTAATAGATTAAGTTACGGCTTAAATACTAGTATTGCTAAAGAAGAAAATTATTTAAAATTATTTTTAGGACAGTCGCGTAATACAAGATATAGTATAGATTTGCCTGCTGATGATACGGAAAATGTAGGGCAGATTCTAGGTAATCTTTCTAATAATTTAGAAGTGTTTTATAGCTTTCGGAAAGATAGATATTTCAGACCTATTAAAGATGAAGTGGGAGGAAATTTTAACTATGATAAGATTAACTTTCTAGGTAGTTTTATTCAGCTTACCAATCTTAAAAAATATTATTCCGTAGAAAGTATAAAGGTTTCAAATAATAGAGTGCGACAATTTTATGGGGACATAAATTATCAGCTAGCGGAAAATTGGACTATAGGCTTTGGTGCACGTATTGATCTCTCTAGACGATCTCCAAATTTGCTTACTCGAACTATTAGGGTGACATATGCGAAAGATTGTGTTAGAATTACTGCAAAGATTTATTCCGATTATCTAGCCGATGGAAGTAGAGGAATCAAAAAGACTACCTCTTCGCCGACTATTTCTATCGGTTTAAAAGTTTTAAACATGTGAGTATACTCGTTTTATTTGAAAAATTGGCTACGTCGTCTTATAAGTTCTGCGGTGCTCACGTACTAAATGTACGCTCCGCTCCTTGACTTATAGACTCCTTGCTCTTTTCCAAATAAAACTTCGTCTACTTACTGGTCACTTATTCAGAGTATCACATGAGAAAATTATTATTAATCATTACCGTTTTTTTTACTTTTAATGTAGCACAAGCATCATTACCGAATATAGTAGCATCCGTAAATGATGAACCTATTACTCTTAATGAGTTCCGTGCTAGAAAAAAAATGATTATGGCACTAAATAATGTTGAAAGTCTAACGCCTGCTCAAGATAAGCAGCTAAGTGACTTAGCAATCAAGAGCTTAATTGACGAATCTTTGCTTTTTCAATATGCCGGAGATAGAGAAATTCCGCAAGAAGAGATAGATAACGCTATTAAATCTATTGAAGATCGTAATAAAATGCCTCACGGTTCTCTTCTTCAGTATCTAAAAAGCAGATCGGTTAATCCTGATAGTTTTATTTCCCAAATTAAATCCGAGTTGATTAAAATGAATATTTTATCAAGTCTATCAAGATCGGTACAAGTAAGTAATAAAGAAATAGATGTCGCAATTTTATCTAGCGATCAAAAAGACGTAGAAATTTCAATGCAAGTATTTACATCTAAAGATGGTGGCAATAAAGCGTTTACGCAGATGAATAATTTGAAAAATCGACTAAAAAAATGTGCGGATGTTAAAAAATCGCTTTATGATAATTTTGCTACTATGCAAATTATTACCGATAAGCTTAGCAAGATAGAAGGCGTAAAACAAACTATTGTAAAGGACTTAACTCCTGATAAAGCAAGCAATGTTTTTGAAGTAAATAACAAATTTGAAATAATATTAGTGTGCAGCAAAAAAATCTTAAATGTTAATGAAGATGAAAATAATTATGTAGTAAACTTCCTAACCAATAAAAAGATTTTGCAAAAAGCACAAAAAATGTTTGAAAATATGCGTAAAAAGGCAGCTATAAAAATAATGTTGCCATCTTGAGGTACCTGTTTTTCGTCATTGCGAGGAGAGGCAAAGCCTCGACGCGGCAATCTCAGGATTTTATACTATTTCATGAGATTGCCACGCTCCTTTCAGTCGCTCGCAATGACGATGAAAATCGATTCATGCAACTTTTTTAGCTAGAACAACATTACTCTATGCTCCCTTCAATTGCAAAACATGCAGCATCTCATCAAATTAATCCTCTTAAAAAGTACGGACAAAATTTTATTTTTGACAGTAGCCTATGTGATAAAATTGTACGTGCGAGTAACCTTGCAGAAAATAGCCGAGTATTAGAAATAGGACCAGGCACCGGAGGGTTAACTAGGTCAATATTGCAAAAAAAACCTGAATCCTTAACTGTTATAGAAACAGATGAGAGATGCATCCCGCTCCTTAATGAGATTAAAGAATATTATCCTAATCTAAATATTATTAAACAAGATGCGCTTAAAATAAATTTAACCGATTTAAGCTATGATATAGTCAATTCAGTTGGATTTGCATACAAGGAGCGAGAAGCGAAGCCTATAACTAATAGGAGAGCGACGAGTAACGATGTAGGCGAGTCCAAATCAATTGACTATAAAGTAACTATAATTTCTAATTTACCGTATCATATAGGTACTGAGTTAGTGATTAGATGGCTGAAAGAAGCACGACTAATTACTAATATGACGCTAATGTTACAAAAGGAAGTAGTAGAACGTATTTGTGCTATGCCATCAACTAAAGCATATGGCAGGTTATCGGTAATATGTCAGTTAATTGCTAAAGTGGAAAAATGCTTTGACTTAGCACCGACTGCTTTCTATCCACCTCCTAAAGTATATTCTGCGATAGTCAAACTAATACCTTTAGAAAATCCGCCGTCTATTGCTCTGATAAATAAAGTTGAGCAAATAACAAAACTTGCTTTTGCAGGACGACGGAAAATGATCAAATCATCACTGAAAAATCTTGTACCTAATATACATGAAGTATTAACTCAGTTGAAAATCAATGATAATTATCGTGCTGAAAACCTTACCCCTCAAGATTATTTGAGAATTGCTGAAATATTATAAGCTTGCATCATTCAGCTTTATCTAACTTTTGTGCTTCTGCTTCTTGCTGTAGTTTATATTCTGCTGCTTTTTCTTCTATATAGTTAAAAAAGAAATAACAAAATGTTAAAAAGCTAGTTAAAATGATTGCAAACGTTATTAATATTAACTTAAGTTCTTTTTTAGAGTTTTCAGCTTTTAATCGTTTTTCCTCTTCTTCATCAATTATAAACTCAGGTAATATATTTGATTCTTCTTCTTTATTTTCCATGTGTTACCCCATATCTTAAGTTTATTAAAAATTAATGATAGAGTTTAAATATCATTTAAGTAAATTACGATATAAAGATACTTAAAATAAGTCAACAATTTTTAATTATTAGTTGTGATTTAATATAAATGACTGGTGCTTTTTAAAATAATTTTCTAATAGACAGTTTTGAAATTAGTTATTCTTCTTTCTTGAGTTTCTGATTTTGTTTTTGGGAAATCTACATTATCTTAGCCAAGTGTATGAAAGTGTTTAAGCTTTCTTCGTCTTAATAAGGTACTTTGACATATATAAGCATTTGATGTGTTTTGTCCGATATTTTATTTTTCTCTAAAACGCATATAATTTGTGAGTATTGTTATGTTCATCTTGTATACTAAACGCTTTATTTGCTGCAACTGATTTATCGGATTTTGATATAAAATCATCAATAAAATAGTTTAAAGAATCTCTAAATAATTCGCTTAATTGCTCATCATTTTCAAGTTCTTCATATGATAACGATCTTGCGGTTTTCAACTTAAAATATGATTTAATCATTTCAAGAGCAGAATATCTATCGCAGTTATTATTAAGAATTTTATATAACATTTTTTTATCAAAATATGCAGGTATTATTTTTAAATCCTTATTAATAATTTGCTGTTTGTAATAAGATAACTGACGCATAAAAACGATAACGGTAGCTGTAAGACCTGCAACTAAGATAGAGTATAAATTTAGTGATTGAAAAAGCATATTTTTAATATATTTAATTATAACTACCAACGATAGTATAGTATTTTTTGCTTTTCAATCTAAAAATGAACCATTACTGTATATTACTTATTTTTTTCTTTCAATTAGTTTATTTATCACATATTTATTGTGCTGCTAATAGAACATGAGATTTGTATAAATTAACTTTCAACTCAACTAATCGATTTTCATATCTATGACAAGAAAGTTATTAAAAAATAAATTTCTAAAATCTTATTAATTTTTGCATATTGATTCTAGAAAAATATTCTAATTATACATATTATCCTCTTATTAAATTCTATAAATTTTAATATTCTATTAAAGAATGAGCTATAGACAAAATCATAATAAAAAGTTTTAAGAATGCAATAGAAATTTAATTAAAGATATAAATAAAAATTTGAGAGTAATTTAAAGAGTTTATGAATGTATAGGGGATTAAAGGAAATAATAGAAGATTTTAATAGTTAATGATAGTTGCTATTTATTAATTTAAAAAATCTATTTATTACAGTTGTTCCAAAACTATCGTCAGAACAGTTTAAAACATCTTTAAATAACAAGTTTATGCGTGATAATAATCTTACTTTTTCTAGCTGAAAATATTGTTTAATTTCTTCAAGTGCCAAATATCTACCACGGTTATTATTAAGAATTTGCTGTTTATAAAAAGATATTTTGTTCATCATGGTCTAGTACCTCAAGAAAAGAAGTATGAAGTAGAACATATAGGGCAAATATCTAAAGAAGGTTGTGAAATATCTTAACTTCTTACATTCCACTACATGTGAAGTGCGTTAAGTTGCACTTCATTTCTCTATTTATCGTATAAGGCGAAAATTCCTATTGACTTTTATATAAAACAGTATAGATTTCTTTACAATTTAATTTTTTGTAAAGAAATTATGCTGACCTATAAAAAAGCAAGTAAGGTTAAATAGAGAACAGCGAGAAGCGGTAGGATTATTGTCTATTGGTACTTTTTTAGAGTATTTTGATCTTCTATTATATGTTCATATGGCAGTATTACTCAACGATATATTTTTTCCAACTTCAGATCCTCAAGTTGTTTTCTTACTTTCTGCTTTTGCCTTTTGTTCTACATATATTTGTAGACCTGTAGGGGCAATAATTATAGGTTATATTGATCACTTAGGACGTAAACTACTATAGTTATAACAACTTTAATTATGGCTTTATCTTGCTTTATAATGGCAATTTTACCTACATACGCTGAAATAGTGGTAAAAGCAGCTTGGATTGTTACAATGTGTAGAATTGCTCAAGGTTTTTCGTCAATGGGTGAAACTGTAGGAGCAGAACTTTATCTAACAGAGCTTATAAAACCACCGGCTCAATATCCGGCAGTAGCTTTAACTTCTGTTTTTACTTCGTTAGGAGGGATGGGAGCATTGTTTGTAGCATATTTAACAACTACGACAGGAGCAAATTGGCGATATGCTTTTTGGATAAGGTACAGGTATTGCAATGATTGGAGGATTAGCTAGAACACGCCTCAGAGAGACGCCTGAATTTGCTGATGCAAAAAGAAGAGTAAAAAATATACTTGAAAAAGCTAATTTAGATATAAGCAAATTAGAAGAAAATCCTTTATGGAACCAGAAAGTGAGTATAAAAACTTCCTTAGCTTTATTTTGTATTCAGTGTGCAGATCCTGTATATTGTGGAAATATTTTAAAAAATTCTTTTAACTATACTCCTGCACAAATAATACATCAAAACTTTTTAGTTTCTATAGTACATGTTGCTAGCTACATAATAATAACATATTTAAGTTATTACATTTATCCTTTAATTATACTAAGAGTAAAAGCAATTATATTTGGAATTTTTATACTGTTATTTCCATATTTATTAAACTATAGTACAAGCGGTTTTTATTAATTCAATCATTTATAGTTCTTATTCGGATTTTGTGATACACCAGCAATGCCTATATTTTATAGACATTTCCCAGTATTTAAACGCTTTACTTATACCAGTTTTATATATGCTCTATCCTGTGCTATGATGTATGTTCTTACTTCTTTTGGGCTTATTTATTTAACAGAATTTTTCGGACATTGGGGAATGTTAGTAATTATGATACAAGCATAGGGTTTATGTTTGGATTAAATCACTTTGAAAAACTCGATAAAACAGAAATTGATTTTAATCAAAAAATAGGTCTTTCAATTGCATAGCTTTTAAAACATAATTTTATAAATTCTTGTTCTAATTCACACACATCAAAAGACCATACGCATCAAGTTAAGAAAAGCAAGTAGGTTATACTGGTATTACGGTAGTAAATTATGAATTAAAAAGAAGCTAATATATGGTATAAATTTTTGCAAGATTAACAACTAAATTGTGAGAATTTATCCTATGGGGAAAATAGTAAACTTAGCAAAACTATGCCAAGAGTTTTTTGGAGAGACAGCCAATAATTTATCCATTACAACAGGATTTATTAAGAGACAACGAAAAATAACTGGTTCAGCTTTTCTAAAAGCTATAGTGTTTGGTAATATGAGCGATAGTAATTGTAGTCTTGATGGAATGCGTAACTTTTTAAGTGAAGAAACTATAGATATTTCTGCCCAAGGCTTAGACTTTAGGTTTACTGAGGTAGCAGTAAAATTTATGCAGTCAATGTATGAACAATGCTTGAAATTATTTAGAAATACTATGCCGCTTGATTGCAACATTTTGCAGCATGCAACATTTTGCAGCAATTTAATAGCGTTAAATTATTGGATAGTAGCCATATTATTCTACCTGCCAATATGGCGGATAAGGTATAAGGGCTGATCAAGGATATAGAGAACATTTATCAAACATATCTACTAAGGACTTATTAATATCTGATTTAGGTTATTTTGTCCCAGCTTCATTTATTCAAATTATCGAACTTGGTGCATATTTTATTAGTCGTTATAAAGCAGATACTAATATATATGACCCTATCACTGAGGAAAAAATTGATTTATTAAACCTATTAGATAATAAATTCTTTTTATCAAAAGATGTACTTTTAGGTAAACAAGCAAAAGTTAAGCTACGGATTATATGTCATAAATTGACTGATGAACAGGCTATTGGTAGAAGAAGGAAGGCTAATTTATTAGCTAAGTCTCATAAATATAAATCTTCTTCAAGAAACCAGAGATTACTAGATTGGTCAATATTTATCACTAATATATCAGAGGATATGGTTAATGCTGAGCATATAATGATAATTTATCGAGCAAGATGGCAAATTGAATTATTATTTAAATTATATAAAAGTCATGCAAAAATTGAAAATCTTAAAGGGAGAAGTAAACCTGCAAGAGTTTTGTGTGAATTATATGGTAAATTATGTAGTGTGCTTATTTTTCATGGATTATCGAATTGTGTAGAATTAGCAAATGATAGAGAAATTAGTTTAACCAAAGCATTTATTGAACTACAGAAAAGGTCAAGAGAATTATTCCTGTCTATTACTGGACGTCTTAATGATTTAAAGCAGTTCCTTAAGAAATTAATTATAGATTGGGGGAGATTTTCTTTGAAAGATAAATATCGTAAAACCAGATTATCTTCCTTAAATACACTAAAATTATTAACAATTATGGCTTAACTTGATGCGTATGCTCACGTAAACAGACTGAAAACGACGAGCAAGTGCTGCATCTTTCTCGATATATTTACGATATTCATCTAGAGTAGTAGCACCGATACAGTGCAGCTCACCACGAGCAAGCATCGGCTTTAGCAAATTCGAGGCATCCCTAGCTACTGGACAATTACCACCATTCTACGAATGCTCGCAATGATGTTTTTATGTGATTTACATAAAACCGTCTGGTATTATTATTATACCCATATCCAAGATTGAGCAGAATTTGCTAATATACCTTGGTTTATATCTTTCACTGAATATATTCTAATAAAATAACGGTCTTTTTCATCCCATTTAGGACCACTCTTTTATGTAAAACCGTCTTATTCGGGCTGTTGAAAAAATCAACAAGGTTGTAAATACTTTAATATTTTTTTATCTTTAATAGCAGTAGATAAAAAAACCAAAAAATAATTTTAAGTATCCGTTTAAAATTTTGTACTATCGCAATCATCAGTATTTGAATCTGTGTTTTCTGTACACTTCTAAATTTTGCTCCTCGTAAACCATGATTCTCCTTAGCTTCACCAAATAGACCTTCTATTTTCCACTTTCTCTCAATTAGTTTTTTCTTAAAATCAATTCTATTCTGTCTGACCTTTACCTCATCTATTTCATCCTGATAAGGATTACGATAAATAAATCGTCCTCTATTACTATAATTATCAGAAATACAACCTGATTTTAGAGAGCAATTTTTACAATGCCCTCCTGTAATACGATAACGTTTTATTTGTTTTTTATCTAATTTATCATACGGATAAAGATAATGTCCCTGTGGACACTTATATCTATCCTGTTCTCTATCATATTGAAATTCCCCCCTACTTATTTTTCCTTCACCAAGATTATCTACATGTAAAGGTATATAAGTTGTAATTCCAAGTAATTTAAAATATCCATAGGTTGGACCTCTACCATAACCTTTGTCTGCTATCCATTCTTTTACTCTAAAAGAAAAATTATTTAATATATTCCAAACTCTACTTGGAAGTACAATACACTCATGTTGTGATCCTGTACTTACATAACAATCTATTATAATACGTGAATCTGAATCAATTGAGTAGTGGGTCTTATAACATAGCTTTTTATAACCATTAGTTCTTGATACAAGACTACAATCAGGATCTGTCCTACTGACATGAGTTTGATTAGATATTTTCCTTACTTTTTTCCCTTCTCGGAAATCATGATAACGACGTTCATATTTTTTTAATTCTCTCTTTTGTGAATCACCTTGATCTTTTCTTAATATTAGGCTATTCATAGAGGCATTAGATTCAACTAAAGAGGCATCTGAAATAATTGTTTCTCCTTTTATAATATCTAGTTCATACCATTGCTTAATCAAGCTTATAAATATTTCTTGAAATAGTTCTACCCCAAATCTATCTCTTATCCTACTTAATGATGAATGATCCGGTACTTTATCCTCTAAACTTAAACCACAAAACCACCTATATGCTATATTTAACTGAATTTCTTTACATAATCGTCTATTTGACTTTATACCATATAAGTAACTTATTATTTGCATCCTAAAAAATAATACAGGATCAATTGATGGACGTCCGTAATTAGCACAATAACGATTCTTAGTTATTTCATAGATAAAAGAAAACTCTAATTCTTTAGCTTCATGAATCCTCACTAATAAATGATCATTAGGTATCATGTGCCTTAAGCTAAGGCTATTACATCTCACACTTTGATCAAGCTTATAACCCTGCATCTTTACACCTTCATTTAAGCATAAAAATACAGCTTATTCCTTAGATTAACTCTTTTCTACTTCTTTTTATAACTTTTTCAACAGCCCGTTATTGCTTAATACAACGATATCACCGGAAGTAATATATATAGTTTTGAATAGATTCTTGATCTACGATTTCTCTAATTTTATTTAAAAACCCTGCTGTTCTTTGTGTTTCAGGAATAGCATCCATTTTTATTCTGCTGTAATAACCGGTAGCATGTTCTACTAATAAAGGGAGATTCTTGCTCACTATTTTACATGAAAAAGAATCTGCACTTGTTACTGTAAATTCATTACTACACCCTATTAAGATATCTTGGTAGCTCAATTGATTTAATATATCTTTAAGGCTAATATATACTATAGGTAGATTCTCATGTCCTTTATGTACAATCCCAAAAATTAAATAGTCAACTATAGGAGATAAGTTATCACTCTTTTCTTTCATTGGACGGTATGCAGCATCTACATGCCAATCTAAATCATTATACGGTGATTGAGAGCTACGTTCATTATGAGAATTACGTTTTGGTGCTACTGCTCTAATAATATTCTTATCTTCATCTTTATATAATACAGGAAAACTACCAATTATCCCTATTCTCCATACATATGACAAATTAATTCTTCTATTCCCGTAATCCATACCTCACCGTCATAAGAGGTCATTATATTATAGTTTTTTTTATCGATATTTTTTATATGTATAATTTCTGCATTATTATTTACTGCATCTTTAATTTCTTTTGTATAATTTACATTATTTTGTTTCTAAAAAATTTTTAAAAAATACAGTAGATTTATATGGATTTTTAGTAAAATTGTTTAAAACCTCATCGCTATTAATATTAAAATTTTTTAGATAAATTTCCTTTCTCATAATTTATCTTTAAATCTTTTTTATAACTGAGTTCCAATTTTTAGAAGCATTAATAATACCAAAAGGATCTACATATTTTGTATCTACTAAATATAAATTTTTTTTCTTTCAACCAGCTAGTTAATCTAACGATTTTATTGTTTAAATTTTCTAATTTTGCTATACAAGTTTTTTCATCTAAAGTTTTCCTCCAAACATCATAGCACGCATTATTATAATCAATATTAGTATCTTCAATGATGAAATAATCTCCTTCTTCAAATATATTATTATGAAAATATTCTAAAATACCTATCATATTAATATGAGCATCTTCTATTAAAAGTATAGGATGTACTATTTCAGATATTTTCTCTTTTGGAAATATTGCCTCTACTTTATTAGAATCACCTTGTAAAAACTCTATTCTATTATCTCCTTTTACGGCTTGATCAATATTTTCAAAATCGATATCTATACTAATAACTTTACCGTCTTTTACCGATAAACTTTGTATATCCGCCAACCAAAGGGCAGAAGCTCCTTTAAAACTTCCAAATTCAATTATGGTTTTAGGTTTTAATTCTTGAATTAAACCTTGAGTAGTAACAGTCTGAAAAGGACTTTTTTGTAATGGTATATTTTTCCAATTAATATCACAGCTATTTTCAGCAATAGAATGCCAAAACGATTCAGGTATATCACTTACTGAAGTTCTATATTTATAGATACAAACCTTTTTGATTGTACTGTATTATTTAGGAAATTTAACACATATCCTCAACCTTAAGTTAACATAGTTATTGTAATACGCACTTAAGTCAATAGCATTTTTAAATTAAAAGTTGAAAATAAGAAAAAAAATTTTAATAACTATACTTTTAGTAAATGAATAGGAGGTAGCATTAGAGTTCTAACTTGCTTCTAAGGGTAATTTGTGCGTCGATCCGGTACTCGAATTCTCACGTACTAAGTGTACGCTGCGGTTCTGCGTTCCGTGTCTCCTACAAATTCCTCCTTATTAGCTACATTATGCAAGAACTCTATTGTTGTGTGGATATCGATGTCATTCCCGCGAAAGCGGGAATCCAGTCATTAAAAAATATAAACATACTAAATTTAAAAAATCAAAAGCTCAAATAATTTCGCTTTTTCCTGGATTCTTGCTTTCGCGGGAATGATATCGATTCTTAAGTTGGCCCCCATATGCTTTCGCAGGAATGACATAATTAGCTAGAAATGTCGATGAGCATTAAGATAAATATACTTCCTTATCTAAAGTATCTTCGCTGTTATCTATAATCATAGTAATTGTTGCATCGCCGGTAATATTGATAATAGTACGTAGCATATCAAGTATTCGGTCAATACCGGCAATAATTGCTACTCCCTCTATAGGTAAGTGAACCGAAGAAAGAACCATAGGAAGCATTATCAAAGAGGCACCGGGAATACCGGCACCGCCGATAGATCCAAGTGTTGAGGTGAGAATAATTACTAAATAGTCGTGAGGAGCAAGCGTTACTCCCATCATCTGAGCAAAAAATATGGTGGTAAGAGATAAATTTATAGCAAAGCCGTCCATATTAATTGACGCACCTATCGGAAGTACGAACGAAGTACTAGACTCTGAAATGCCAAGCTTTTCACGACAAACTTGCATAGTAGTTGCAAGAGTCGCCTTACTACTTGAAGTAGAAAAAGCAAGTATCTGATACTCAAAACTTTTCTTATAAAAAGGTATAGGGGAAACACGGCAGAATACATATATAAGTAAGCCAAAAACTAAATATTGGAATGTCATTGCCACAACTACCGCTACAATAAGTTTCGATAAACTAATCATTATCTCAACTCCCTGCATGCCTACAATCCAGCCTGTTAAAGCAAAAGCACCGTAAGGGGATAATTGAATAACAAACGATATTATTTTTAATATTAATTTTGACATTACATGAATTAAATCAGTAACAGGTTCACCGATAGATTTCATTTTGTTTAAGGTAATCCCAACAAAAATAGCAAAAAATACAACTTGCAAGACATCACCGTTTGCAAAAGCCCCAACAGCATTATCAGGGACGATATTTACAAAAAAATCAATTATATTAAATGAAGTTCTACTTGTCGTTTCTGAAGAGGTAAAATCTATATGTATGCCTACTCCCGGCTTTAATACTAAGGCAACAGTAAGTCCAAAAACCGTGGCAAAAAAAGTAGTACCTAAAAAAGCGGCTACCGCTTTCATTCCTACTCTACCAAGGGCAGAAGTATCATTCATACTAGTGATACCGGAAACCAAACTGAAGAAAATTAAAGGGGTAATGATCATTTTTATCAAACGTAAGAAAATGTCACCGATAGGTTTAATATAATTAACATATTGTGGTAAGTATATACCAAATATAATACCTAAGATTAACCCTAAGGTAACTTTTTGCCATAATTTCATAATTTACTTACTTAATTTTAAATTTGTTCAACTATAAGTTTATTTACTATTTTGGTCAATCCATTCTAAGTACTTTTGAAAGCAATAGTCAATATTTATTTTTATTATTTGCGGTAATTCATAATTATGAATTTCAAGGAGTTTATTTTCAATTTCGTTATAATTAGAAGATTTTGCTTTAATTACAAGTCTATATTCGCTTTCTAAAGTTACTCTACCATCCCATCTAAAGTAACTTTTAACATCGTCAATTTGAATGCAGGCAGCAAGATTTAATTCTAACAAAACAGATGCTATTTTTTCGGCAATTTGCAAATCATTAGTAGTAGTTAAAATTAAACAGTAATCTTGCATGCCTAAACCTCAACAAAACAATTCAGCGTTTCATATAGTTTGAGGCTCGCTATGAAGAAGTTTTGACTGACGAAAAGTTTAGGAAAAATTTCATTCTTTAAATGCGTCGCTATATTTTCTGCAGTTGGGTTATTTTGCATATAATATATTTTTTGACCGGTACAATTTTCTATTTGCTGTCCCATTTCCTTATCGTCTTGATTTAGGATTAAGCTATGATCAAAATTTTCATCAATCCATTTTTTAGCTAAATCCTTAATTAAACCAAAATCGATTACCATACCAAGTTTATCGGTTTCGTTTGTGGCTATAGTTATCTCAAGAATATAGCGATGACCGTGCAGGAATTGACATTTATTTTGATGTCCTATAATTCTATGTCCTGCATCGAACTCAATACGACGAGTACATTTTATCATTATTATATACTTCCTTTCCCGATTGTCATGCCGTGGCTTGACCACGGCATGACAATTTTTTACAAATTTAACAATAACTTCTCAGGATTTTCAATGAGTTGCTTAATTTTTACCAAGAACGATACTCCTTCTTTCCCGTCAATTATGCGATGATCGTAAGATAAAGCTATGTACATCATCGGACGTATTTCAATTTTACCGTCTATAACTACGGCTCTTTCCTCGGTTTTATGTAAGCCTAGAATACCTGATTGAGGAGGATTAATAATCGGTGTAGATAATAATGAGCCATATACACCACCGTTAGAAATCGAGAATGTGCCGCCTGACAAATCAGCCATAGAAAGCTTACCCTCACGAGCTTTTTTAGCCAAAATTTCTATAGCTTTCTCTACTTCGGCAAATCCCATTTTATCGGCATCCCTAACAACCGGTACGACAAGTCCTTGCTCTGTTCCGACAGCTACACCTATATCATAGTAATTTTTATATACTAAATCATCGCCGTCTATTTCAGCATTTACCGACGGAATAAGCTTTAAAGCTTCTATAGTTGCTTTAACAAAAAACGACATAAAGCCAAGTTTCACAGAGTGCTTTTTCTCAAACTCTTCTTTATATTGATTACGCAAGGCAATTACTTTTGACATATCGATTTCATTAAAAGTAGTCAAAATAGCTGCCGTATTTTGTGAATCTTTTAAACGCTGTGCAATAGTTTTACGCAAGCGTGACATACGAACACGCTGTACTCTTTCTTCATTAGATTTACTTATTGCAGGAGCAGAAGTAGCCGTAGGCGGAGTGTTTATTGTTTCAAGCACGTCACCTTTGGTAATTCTACCGTCTCTACCTGTTCCTTTTATATTATTGGGGTCAAGCTTATTTTCGGTAACTAATTTTTGTACAGAAGGAGCAAGAGTATTATTAGCCACGGCAGGTTTTTCTACAGGCTTTTCTGAAGTAGGTTGCGTAACTGCTTGAGCTTTAGCAGATTCATTATTAGTACCGGCAGTATTTGCAGCTGCCCCTTCATTTATTTCGCCTATTTCTTCGCCAACTGCTACATTTGCACCGTCAGTTTTCGATATTTTACCTATAGTACCGTTGCAAGGAGCATTAACTTCTAAAGTCACTTTTTCGGTTTCGATTTCTAACAGTAATTCATCGGTTTTAACCGAATCGCCTTTTTTCTTATACCATTTTGCAATAGTTGCTTCCGTTACGGACTCCCCAAGCGACGGTACTATAATTTTAACGCTCATAATTTATTTTACTCCTAAAAATACGATTCCTATGTCATTCCCGCGTAGGCGGGAATCTAGAATTTGCTTTGTCATCCCGTGGCTACGACCACGGGATCTTGTATCACAGACTATATCCTAAGATACCGCGATCAAGTCGCGGTATGACACTAAATGTTACTGGATTCCTGCCTATGCGGGAATGACATTAAGAACCACAATATTCACACCTTTAGTGCTTCCCTTAATAGCTTCTCTTGCTGTTTATTATGTGCTTGCAGCGAACCTACTGCCGGAGAGGCTGATTCCTCTCTACCTACATATTTAAATTCGTTATTAATTCCTGCTTCTTTTAAAGCATCGTTTAAGTGAGAAAATATATAACGCCAAGCTCCCATATTCTTCGGTTCTTCCTGACACCAAATAAATTCCTGCGTCCTATTATATTTTTTTAATAGCGATGCTACAAGTTTTTTTTCAAAAGGGTATAATTGCTCAAGCCTAATAATCGCTATATTACTGTTATTGCCACGCATTTCAAATAGATCGTAATACACCTTACCGCTACATAAAACTATTTTAGTAATATTGTTTGTATCTACTTTAGTTACTTCATCTAAAACCGGTAAGAAAGTAGTATTTTCACCTAGCTCGTCAAGTTTAGATACGGCATATTTATGACGTAATAATGATTTCGGTGACATTACGATTAACGGTTTACGGGTATCATCAAGTATTTGGCGACGTAGCAGATGGAAAATCGAAGCAGGGGTAGTAGGGTATGTAATATACATATTATCCTCAGCCGCCAGCTGTAAGAACCTCTCAAGTCTTGCCGAACTATGCTCTGGTCCTTGTCCCTCAAATGCATGAGGTAACAAAACCACAAGCGCGCTCATACGAAGCCATTTAGTTTCGCTGCTTGAAATAAACTGGTCAAAAATAATCTGAGCTCCATTAGCAAAATCACCGAATTGTGCTTCCCATAAAACTAAATTTTTTGGGTTTGCGAGTGAATAACCATACTCGAAACCAAGCACCGCATATTCAGATAAATTACTATCGGCTACCTCGTATTTTGCTTGTTCTTTAGATAAATTATTTAGAGGTATATAGGTAGTATCATCAATTTGGTTGTGCAATACTGAATGACGATGCGAGAAAGTACCGCGTCCCGAATCTTGTCCGGTTAGCCTTATATTTGTGCCTGAAGCAAGCAAGCTTGCAAAAGCTAGCTGCTCTGCCGTCGCCCAATCAATAGGTTGATCAGCTGTTAGAGTGGCTTTTCGAGCTTCAAATAGTTTTACAAGTTTTGGATTAGCAGCAAAATCTTTCGGTATTTCACATAGTTTAGTTCCTAAATCTTGTAATGTTTTTTTACCGACGCCCGTTATTGCAGCTTGTGTACGAGTACGAGAAATACCTTGCCATAACCCGCCTAAGAAATGTGCTTCTTGCTTATAACTTTTTGCCTGCTCATATTCCTTATCTAGTTTTGCTTTAAATTCTTCTTTTAACTTAGCAAAATAATTATTATCAATTATACCGCTTTTTACTAACTCATTTGCGTAAATATTTCCAGGGGTCGGTTTGCTTTTAATAATGTTATACATCTTGCCTTGAGTATACATCGGCTCATCGCCCTCATTATGCCCGTATTTACGGTAACAAATAATTTCTACTACAACATCCTTGCCGAATTTCTGCCTGTATTCTACCGCAATATTGGTGGCTTTTAACACTGCTTCTATATCATCACCGTTAACATGTAAAATTGGGGCAGCTATGATTTTAGCAAATTCCGTAGAATATCTACTAGCTCTAGTATCTGCAGCATTAGCTGTAAAACCTAACTGATTGTTAATGACGAAATGCAATATTCCACCGATATCATAAGCAGTGAGTGGTGACATTGATAGACTCTCGGCAACTACGCCCTGACCGCAAAAAGCAGCATCGCCATGCACTAAAATAGCTTTGACTTTGCTGCGTTTAGTATCTCCAAGAATATCTTGCTTTGCTCTTACTTTTCCTGCAACTATAGGATTTACCGCTTCTAAATGTGAAGGGTTATCGGCTAGTGACAAGTGTATTTTCTTATCCTCTATAGTTCTATCGGACGAATAGCCTAAATGGTATTTTACATCGCCTGAAACATTTAATTCATCAGGAAATACGCTACCGCTTATGAAACCGGCAATAACGGTTTTATAAGGTTTGCCGACTACTTTAGTCAGAGTATTTAGCCTCCCTCGGTGGGCCATACCGATGACAACTTCTTCAACGCCTTGATGCATAGATAAATCTATAGCTTTACTCATGGCAACTATAGAAGCGTCTCCGCCCTCAACGGAAAAACGCTTAGCACCAGGGAATTTAGTATGTAGATACTGCTCAAACCCTTCTACTTCTACTAAATCATTTAGGATAGTTTTTTTGTCTTCAGAAGAAAATGTAATTTTGCTTTCTAGCTTATTATATAACCAGTTTTTTTCTTCTATATTTTCTATTTGTTCAAATTCAACACCGATGGAGCCTGTATAAACTTTATCGAGCTTGGTAACTAATTCAGATAATTTACAGTTCCAAGTACCGACAAATTCATCCGTAATATTGATATTTTCTTCTAGCTGACCGCTATCAAGACCAAAAGTTTCTATATTAAGCTTTAAATCATTTTTTGTTTTACGTAGCTCAAGACCAAGCGGATCAAGATTCGCTAAATAGTGAGCATGCTTGCGATAAGCATTGATCATTTCCTTAGCTTTTAAACTATTTAAGTCTTCAGAAGATGAATTATTATTTAATGATTCTTTTTTTATTTCATCAGGGATAATTATTTTTGCCGTACTTTTATTGAGTAAAGTATTATTATCCTTAATGCCGACAAAAAATTCTTGCCAAGTTTGATCAACCGAGGCAGGGTTGGCTAGATATTGCCTATATAGCTCTTCAACAAAAACAGCATTCCCGCCAAATAAATAACCTGTTTTTTTTAAGTCTTCTTCCATATTATTGTTTGTATTGTTTGATTTTTTTGTTCCGGTGTCATACCGTGGCTTGACCACGGTATCCAGAAAAACAATTTAAAATACTAATAATTATTAGTATTTTTACTGGATCCCCGTCTACGCTGGGATGACATCGAGTAGGTTTTGCCGATCCATGCAACAACGCCAATTGCCTGCTCGCAATGACGATTTATTACTATAAATACTTCCCTTCTAAATATCTTATATACACCTCAGGGTTAATTTTTTCCTCACCGCTAGCACTTTTTAATAAATCGGCTGAATTTTTTAACGAACCGAGATTTCTAAAATTCTTATTTAGATTACTAAAATCACCCTTTAATATATCATCATCATTGATGCGATAATTGCACCGTTTGTATAGGCAGGAAAGTAACCGAAATTTCCGTGTGACCAGTGAATATCTTGAAGACGGCCGTTACTAAAACTTACCGGTTTAACGCCTAAATATTCTTGCATCTTACTATCCCAAAAGCTTGGTAACTCATCGAGATTCAAGTCACCCTTGATAAGCATTTCCTCTATCTCAAAACGTAATATTACATGCATCGGATAAGTTACTTCATCTGCATCTACTCTTATAAAATCAGGCGTAACTCTTGTAATTTTTCTATATAAACTTTCCGCTGAATATTCTTCGCTTTTAAAAGCAAATTCGTCTCGAAGTAGTTTAGCTAAAAATTCCGTAAATTCTCTTGATCTACCTACTTGCATTTCCATAAATAAAGATTGGCTTTCGAAGGCCTTTAGCAAGCCCAACCGGCTGCCCTTTATACATTTCCGGTAGATTCTGCTCATATAAAGCATGTCCTATTTCGTGAGTAATTCCCATTAAACCGCTTATGAAATTATCTTTATCATATCTAGTAGTTAAACGTATATAGTTTGGCGTTCCGCCGCAAAAAGGATGAGTCGATTCGTCTAATCGTCCTTTTGTTAGATCAAACTGCATAATTTCCATAATGCGTTTTCCGATACGCTTTTGCATTTCAGGAGCTAGTTCGCTGTTCTTTACTAGTTCTTTCTCGCTTTTCTGTTTTTCTAAAACTTTATTTATGAGCTGCGGGAGTTCTTTTTTAAGTACTGAAAAAACTTGTTTGATCTCGCTACTTTTCCTGCTTGGATCAAACATATCTATTAATGAGTCGTTATAATCCGCAATTAAAAACATCTGCTCGTACTTTAGCAACTTCTTTCGTATAATCTAAAACTTTTTGTAAGTGTGGTTTGAATAAATTATAGTCGTTATTTTTTCTTGCTTCTCGCCAAACAAGTTCAGTTTTAGTAGTAGCGGCTACCAATTTCTTTTGTAGCTGCTCGTCAATACAATTTGCATCTGTTATTTTTCTCTCAATCTCTCTAATATTACCATTCTGCCATTCATCAAGGTTCTTTGATTCTTCTTTTGCCTTGCTAAGTAACTCTTTTAGCATGGGAGATTTGAGCATAGAATGAACTAGTGACGTTGCTGCGACTTTCTCCTGAACCTATAGGCATATTTACGGCAACATCCCAGTATAATATGCTTAAGATATTATTAAAATGTGAGATGGTCTGAAGCTCATTTTCTAATTTTGTATAGTTGTTCATATGTTCCTTGTTTTTTGTCATTGCGAGGAGACGCCATAAGCGTCGACGAAGCAATCTCGGGTAAATTCCTGAGATTGCCACGCTCCTTTCAGTCGCTCGCAATGACGTTCATTACAAATGCAACAACTCCTTTGCTGCTTTTAAACTTGCCTCGGTGATTGTTTTACCTGAAATCATGCGGGCGAGTTCCTCTTGCCTTTCAGCTAAATTTAAAGCTTTTACCGTTACTTTTGTTTCTTTATCTAGCTGTGTTTTCTCGACTTTTATATGCAAATCTGCCTTACCTGCCACTTTTGAGGCTGGTGCGTAATAACTATTACTTGAGTAACGCTACTAAGTTTTTTTAATCGCTCATCTACTTTATCTGCGACCTCTCCGCCAATCCCGACATCTATTTCATCAAATATAATAGATGGTTTTACCGTTTTATCAAACAAAGAAGTTTTTAAAGCAAGCATGAACCTTGATAATTCACCGCCGGAAGCGATTTTATTGATTGCTGTAGCTAGCGTTCCAGGATTGGTAGAAGCCTTAAACACAATATCATCATTACTGCCGGCTGTCGGCTCTTTTCTAGTTTCTATCTCAATCTCAAAAATTGCTTTCGCCATTTTAAGCTGTTTTAGCTCCTGATGCAACGATTCTTCTAAGTGTTTTGCAGCAATAAGACGCTTTGCAGATAAATCACTCGCCAGTTCATAATATTTTTTCTGCAATAGCACTTCTTGAGCTTTTAACTCATTGCTATTTGCTATTTTATTTTTTAATATACCGAGCTGCTCTAAAGATTTATCTAAAAATACCCCTAATTCATCAGCGGGAACATTATATTTACGGCTAATAGCTTTTATTAAAAATAATCTTTCTTCTGTTTCTTCGAGATTATATTCCTCGTAATTAAAACTATCTAACAGATTTGATAATTCTTGACGTGCTTCTTCTAGATTATTATAGGCTTCTTCTAAGCTTGTAGCGATAGCTTCAAAACGCTCATTATCGCCTTGCCTTGCTAATAATTTCTCTGCTCTATTAATCGATGTATTTATTTCGGGATTATTAATCTGTTCTAGAATATCTTTTATTAACTGTAAATCCTTATCTTTATTTTGCAAATCTTTTCGTATATTTGCTAATTTTTCTTCTTCGCCTATTTGAATGTTCAGCTTAATTAATTCTTCCGTTGCAAAGCTCAAATAATCGATTTCTTGGTCTATAGAATTTTGCTTAAGTGTTATTTCGGCAATTTCTTTCCGAGTATTTTGCCAAGTCTGATAACATTTAGAAAGTTCGGCTCGGAAGTCCAAAAGATTTCCGTAACTATCTAAAATATCACGCTGCGTATTTGCTTCTAGAAGAGAAATATTATTATTTTGCCCATGAAGTTCAAATAAGTAAGTAGCTAATTGCTGCATTATAGCCTTATTAACTACTTGATTATTAATGAAAAAATTTTTCCGTCCTTCGGCTTTTTGCAAACACTTTATAAGTAAGCAATAACTCTTCAGGCTCAATAAAATTTTGGATCAGAAAATTTTTTATTCTTCATTTAAAGAGAATATTATATTAACAACAGCGTAATCTTTTCCACGCTTTATTATATTATTTGAAGTTTTATAACCTAGGCAAAATAAAATAGCATCAAGTAAAATAGATTTGCCGGCTCCTGTCTCACCGGTAATAACGCATAAACCTTTATTAAACTCAATTTCCAGCTCGTCTATCAGAATGAAGTTTTTAACTGAAAGACTATGGAACATAGATTTCCTGATTTAGTATCCCTTAACTAGTCTATATGCATAACTATACCATTGACTATCAGGATAGTTGTAACCTAGCACCGAGGCATATTTTTTTGCTTCATCCGGAAGTCCAAGCATCATATAGCTTTCGACTAAACGGTAAAGAGCTTCTACCGAGTGAGAAGTAGTTTGATAATTATCAATTACCTCTTCAAATCTATTAATAGCTGCCATTGGGTTCTTTTTCTTTAAGTAAAACCGACCTACCATCATCTCTTTACCTGCTAAATGATCGTTTACTAGGTCGATTTTTAAAGATGAATCAATAGCATATTTAGTATTTGGGAATTTTGCTATTACGTCTTCAAAACTATCTTTAGCTAGGAAAGTTCTAGATTGATCATGATTTACGTCTGAAATTAACATATAATATGATAATGCTTTAAGGTAATATGCATAAGCAATGTCAACATTTGCAGGATGCAAATTAATGAACATATCAAGCACATCAACCGCTTCTTCATATTGAGCGGCGAGGAATAAAGAATAAGCCTGCATCAATTCGGCTTGCGGCGTCATTTCATTACCTGGATGTTGGTAAAATACTCTTCCGAATTCTTCCGCAGCTTTCTTATATTTTTTCTTTTCTAACAAAGTAACACCTTCGTTATAAAGAGTAGGAATAGGAACTACTATGTCATCACTGTTTTTTTTGCTTTTACATCCGCTGAAAACTAACCCTATAACTAAAAGGGTACTCAATAATTTTGTTAATTTCATAAGAACTTAAATTCAGTTAATAACTAAATATACATATAGGTTTACAGAATTTCAAGGATTCAATTTAAAATCTCACAAACTTATAAATTCTTGGACTTATTTCTCTACCCAGTGTCCTTTATCATTTTTGTGGTATTTTTTTTCAACGGCTGACCATGCTACTTTATGTGCAACTGTCTCTCTAGAGTCGTTTTCACGTCTTTTATCGGCATCCTTATATTGCTCAAATGCATGATTAAAAGCTTCACGATAAATATCCTTGGCATGGCTTGGAAGATGATTTTTGACTGAATCAGGTAAATCGTTATTATTTTTATAAGGCATAAAAACCTCCGGTAATATTGATTATTTAACGTCATTGCGAGGAAAAACTATAAGTTTTGACGAGGCAATCTCAGGAGTTTGTTATTATTTCATGAGATTGCCACGCAGCCTATGGCTGCTCGCAATGACGACTCGGTATTCACGACCATAAGCTTTTCATTTTGTTAAAAAAGCTGCCGTCGTTTTCTTTTTCATTTATAGATTCTTTTTTGAATTCTTCTAGTAATTCACGTTGTCTTTTAGATAAATTTTTAGGTACTTCGACATGAATATGCGTAAGCATATCACCCCTAATAGTTGATCTCATTTTAGACATACCTTTGCTGCGTAGCCTTAATTGATCACCGTTTTGTGTGCCTGCAGGAATTGTTAAGTTTACTTTTCCGCCTTCAATTACCGGTACTTCTATCTCTCCTCCAAGAGCGGCATTCACAAAACTAATAGGTAGTTTACAATGTAGATTTGCTCCGTCTACTTTATAAATATCATGTGGTTTTATTGCTATATCAACGTATAAATCACCGCTATTACCGCCTCTAATACCTGCTTCCCCTTCTCCGGTATGTCTTATTCTAGTACCGTTTTCAACACCGGCAGGAATATTTACCGATAAATTTCGTTGTTTATGATAACGTCCCATGCCATGACATTTCTTGCAAGGATTTTTTATAATTTGTCCATTACCTTGGCATTTATGACAAGCTTGTTCGATCGTAAAGAATCCTTGCTGAATTCTAGTCGCTCCAACACCGCCGCAAGCATCGCAAGTAGTTATGGTTTCACCTTTTTCAGAACCGCTACCGTGACAAGTATCGCATTTTACTTCGCTAGAAAAGCTAATATTTTTTTCTATACCGTGAAATGCTTCCTCTAGGTTAATTGTCAGATCATATTTTAAATCCGAGCCTCTAACTTTAGCTGAAGTTGGGCGTGATGATCTTCTGCTGCCTCCCATAAAGTCGCTAAAGAAGTCACCGAATATATCGTTAATATCAGGATGAAAACCGCCATGATTTCCTCCTCCTCGTGATTGTTGGTTTTGAAAATTATCATGCCCAAAGCGGTCATAAGCGGCTCTTTTCTGTTCGTCTTTTAAGACATCATAAGCAGCATTTATTTCTTTAAATTTCTTTTCAGCATCTTTAGCGGTAGTAGTATCAGGGTGATATCGCTTGGCTAGTTTGAGGTAGGCTTTTTTAAGGTCAGCTTGGCTAGCTGTTTTACTAACGCCTAGTATTTGGTAATAATCTTGTGACATGAAATTATGTTATATGTTTGTTTTATATGACGATGTCATGCCGTGACTTGACCACGGCATCCAGTGAAAACATAAAATGTACACTTTAAGTTGTTTTCTGGACCCCGTGGTCAAGCCCACGGGGTGACAATTATTACTTCTTCTCTACATCTTGAAAGTCGGCATCTACTATTTTTTCATCATTAGCGGCACTTTCTTCAGCAGGTTGGCTCTCGCTTTGTGCTTTATACATCGCTTCACCGATTTTCATGCTAGCTGCAGTTAAGCTTTCGGTCTTTTCTTTAATCAAAGCAGCATCTTCTGACTCAAGAACGGCTTTTAAAGTAGCTAGTGCTTCTTCAACAGCTCCTTTATCGTCTGATGATAATTTATCGCCATACTTTGTAAGAGTTTTTTCAGTAGAATAAACTAAACTATCGGCAGCATTTTTTGCTTCAATAAGTTCCTTACGCTTTTTGTCTTCATCGGCATTCTGCTCGGCATCTTTAACCATTTGTTCAATTTCCGCATCGCTAAGACCGCCGGAAGCTTGAATAGTTACTTTCTGCTCTTTACCGCTTGCTTTATCTTTAGCCGAAACATGCACTATTCCGTTAGCATCAATGTCAAACGTTACTTCTATTTGCGGCAAACCTCTTGGTGCAGGAGGTATACCTTCGAGATTAAACTGACCAAGTAATTTATTATCTTTTGCCATTTCACGTTCACCTTGGAATACTCTAATAGTTACGGCATGCTGATTATCGTCAGCAGTTGAGAATACCTGACTTTTCTTAGTAGGTATAGTAGTATTACGATCGATTAATCTTGTAAATACGCCACCAAGAGTTTCAATGCCAAGGGATAGAGGCGTAACGTCTAATAATAATATATCCGTTACTTCTTTATTAAGTACTCCGCCTTGAATAGCAGCACCGAGAGCTACAACCTCATCAGGATTTACGCCTTTATGCGGCTCACGTCCGAAGAATTTTTTTACGGCTTCTTGTACTTTTGGCATTCTAGTCATACCGCCGACTAATACTACTTCTTGAATATCAGAAGCTTTAAAACCTGCATCCTGTAGTGCTTTACGGCAAGGCTCAATAGTTTTCTCAATTAAATCATCTACTAATTTTTCAAGTTCTGCTCTAGTAAATTTAATATTTAAATGTTTCGGTCCTGTGCTATCAGCCGTAATATAAGGTAAATTAATATCGGTAGTTACTGCAGAAGATAGCTCTTTCTTAGCTTTTTCTGCTGCTTCTTTCAAACGCTGAAGTGCTAAAGGATCTTTACTTAAATCTATACCGTTTTCTTTTTTGAATACATCTATTAAATGGTTTAATATTCTTGTATCGAAATCTTCACCACCAAGGAATGTATCGCCGTTTGTTGATTTCACTTCAAAAACACCATCAGCGATCTCAAGAATTGAAACATCGAATGTTCCGCCGCCAAGATCATATACTGCAATAGTTTTACTTGCCGATTTCTCGAAACCGTAAGCAAGAGCTGCAGCAGTCGGCTCGTTGATTATTCTAAGGACCTCAAGACCTGCTATTTTACCGGCATCTTTCGTTGCTTGACGCTGTGCATCATCAAAATAAGCAGGTACGGTAATTACTGCTTGTGTTACTTTTTCCCCTAAATAACTCTCGGCAGTTTCTTTCATTTTTTGTAAAATGAATGCACTAATTTGGCTTGGTGAATATTTATTGTTATCAGCTTCAACCCATGCATCATTATTATCGGCCTTGACTATTTTATACGGTACAATACCTTGGTCTTTTTCAACCATGGGGTCAACAAACTTTCTACCGATTAGTCGTTTTACTGCATATACGGTATTGCGAGGGTTAGTTACTGCTTGCCTCTTAGCTGATTGCCCGACTAATTTTTCGCCGTTTGCAAAAGCTATTATTGACGGCGTAGTTCTCTCACCTTCTGTATTTTCTATTACTTTCGGTTCTTTACCTTCCATGACTGCAACACAAGAATTGGTAGTTCCAAGGTCGATACCTATTACTTTTTCCATAAGATTCCTCGTTTTCTTTATTTTATTTTTGTTTATTATTAGTGTTGTAGTCTGTATGTCATTCCCGCCTACGCGGGAATGACATACAGACTACAAATCCTTTAATTATTGTGCTATGACTTTTTATTTGATATAGTGCGGCTTAAATGATTTTACAAGAGGTGAACATGAAAAAACTACCGATTTTACTAAAACTTTTATTTATTATTAATTTAGTTTTCCAGAATAATATAGTTTTTTCATCTTCTGAAACAAGCAGTGCTATATTTGAAAAAGCGAGGAAAGCAATCGTAACAATTGATACTAGAATTGCCGTATCGGCATATGATGATACAAGTAGTTGGACAGGAACGGGATTTATTAACGATAAGAACAACGGTTATATAATTACTAATACTCATGTTGTCGGCGGTGCGTCTATCGGAACTTATTTTGTTACTTTTTATAATGGGGAGCAGGCAGAAGCAAAGCTTATCTATTACGATATTTGGCAGGATTATGCCGTTCTAAAAGTAGAGAGCAAAGATATACCGGCATCGGCAACACAAATAGCTTTCTCAAACGAGCTTCCAAAATTAAATCAAAAGGTTTTCGTAGTCGGTAACACGGAAGCAAAAGGTTTTTCTTTCCATACCGGTTATTTGTCCGATCTTTATAATATTGAAGGTTTAATGCCACAATGTACTTATGTTATTAATTTAAATAGTACCGGCGGTGCTAGCGGTTCACCAGTGTTAAACGATAAGATTGAGGCTATAGGAGTATTATATGGTGGGGGTAAAACTCATTCTCTAGCACTGCACGGTGATTATGTAGCTCGTACTTTAGACAGTTTAAAGAATAATAAACAACCGAGCAGAAAACATATAGGAATAATAAGCGAGTTATATTCTTTAAATAAAGCAGTTAGACATCATAATTTCCCTAAAGAAGAAATGGACAAATATATAAATAAATTTCCTGATAGTAGAAATAGAGTGATAAGCGTTAAGGCAGTTCTAGCCGGTTCGCCTGCTGAAAAATCTTTAAAAGCCGGTGATATTATTTGGGCAGTTAATGATAAGGAACTCGGCGGTAATCTAGCATTATTTGATAGAGAAATGGATAATTTCAAAGGAATAGCTATTAAACTTACTATATTTCGTGACGGAAAAAAGCTAGAACAAGCAGTAGATTTATATGATGTGAACAATAATAAAATCGCTAAAATGATAAATTTCGGCGGTGCAGTATTTTTTGAAGCCGATGATTATTTTAGTAATAAATCAGGTATTCCGCTTAAAGCTCTAAGTATAGCTTCCGTTCAATCCGGTAGTAGCTTTAGCTCTATACCGACGTTTTTTACCAAAGATTATAAAAATGTTTATAGATTGCAAATTTTTGAGATGAAAGATTTGGCTTTGAGTAATCTTGACGATTTGGTGAAATTCTTACCTGCTATTACTAAAGAGAAATTTATAACGGTTAGATTTAAAAATTATCAACCTTACTATGCTAATTTTGGTTATAACGAACTCATCTCGTCACATGATAATATGATTGCGGATGTAACTTTGGATTCTATAGATACTAAGCCTTATATATTAAAGTATAATACTATTTCTCATGACTGGGATATGGAAAATATAAAACTTCAGTAACTAATCCATTGTGATAAATTAACAATTCTTATAGCTCAGAGTAGTTCGCCAACTAGGTCATTTTTGTGTGGATTGGTAAATATTCTTTATGTTATTCCTGCAAAAGCGAGAAAGCATTGTTGCGTGGATACATACCTAAGCCGTCATTGCGAGCAGCCGTAGGCTGTATGGCAATCCATAAAAATAATAAAAATTCTGTAAATCAGAATTTTTAACTGGATTGCTTCGTCAAAACTTACAGTTTTTCCTCGCAATGACAGAAAAAACGGTCCCTACTCAACACCTAAGAAACATAGCTAATTAACAATCCCTCCTAAAATAATTAATAATTTATAAATTTAGGAAAATTAATAACCAAAAAACCTAGCCCTTTAAATTTAAAAAAAGTAGAAGAAGTAAAAAAACAAGAAGCATTGATTCAAGAAGCAGATATTTTAGAATTTTTTACAGAAAATTATGAAAAATATGGTAATGATTTTCATACTCAGGATTCACTAACATCACCACGTTCAGATGATGATATAGAAGGGGATATTTCTAGAAAAGAAACTTCTTTAAAGGAATTGAAAGTATTAATAACTAAGAATAATCAAGATGAACTAAAGCATTTCTATTTGATAAAAATAATCAGTATATCTTATATGATGCGGTTGAGAGCGATGATGCAGAATTGGTTGAAACGATATTAAAACTTGCTAAACACTTAACTACTGTAACCTATAATGGTTCAACAGTCTTACATTCAGCAGCTAAATTGTCTAGCCAAGGGATCATTGATGCCTTACTAAGAGTGGCACCTCAACTAAAAGCTGTCCAAGATGCGGATAGTAAAAATCCATTCGATGACATACCATATGATTTGCAACATGAAATAAATACATATTTAGAATTATCAGGGGAAAGCTAGCCATATTTTGAGAAACCTAAGGCTTAACTTTTCTTATAAATAGTTTTAGAGGGAAAGATGCCATATGTTGTCTCCACACTACGGCAATGATATCAGAGTCATACAAACCTAGGATATTGTAAAGGTTTTAGTAGCAACTGATAAATTTAGAAGAATTAATGAGAAAACAAAAAATACCTACTTTACTTACATCAGATTTAAGTCAATATAAAACTCCAAGCCTAGATTCCCCCGATTCAGAGAGAGAAATGAAATCTGCATCGGTAAAGAGCGATATAGATGAGTTAGGAGAATTGTTTAAAGATAAGACAAAAGACGGTATAGCAATTTTTAATAGTGCATTAAAGATATGTATTGAAAATAATCCCACTGCCTTATTACACGAAGCGGCTGAACATGGTAAAAAAGAGTTAGTGGTAGCAATCTTAAAAGTAAATCGGGATTCTATAGATTCTACGACTCCTCAGGGTCTATCGGTATTACATTCGGCAATTGCAGGGGTTAATAATAAAGACGTTATTGAAATTCTATTACAGGCAAAACCTACTTTAGTAACACAATAAAGATGCTTCAGGTCTTACTCCATTAGATTATTCTACATATTATGGAAGTAGGGTAGAGATAGTAGAAATATTACAAGCTTACACTCGAGATGTTAAAGATCGAATTCCTATAGAATCATCAAAATACAATATAACACCGTGTAATAATTTGGAAGAAGATATGCACAAATATTTAGAAGATGATATGTCTATAATCGGAAAAAATAAGCATACAATAATGGAACTTGTATAAAAAATTTGTAAATTATTGGACAAGCATCTTCCTTGTAAATTTAACATAGAGTATTAGATTTGCAAGGAAGATGTAGAGAGTTCTTTAATAAAAAGCAGTGAGTATGTAAAACTTACCGATCAAATTTAAAGATTAAAAATTATAATTCAGTAGTAGGGATATACTTGATATTTCCATCTTCTCCTATCAATGGGTAATACTCTGTTTGAGAGTTATAAGCATCATAACTAATTGATGTTTGTGATGATAATTTTTGTGCTAATATTGTCAATTTTTCTTCATATAACTTAAAAGATTTTTCTAAATCCTTTTTTGTAACCTTTACAGTTTTAGCTTCATTTGTATTTACTTTGAGTGTTTCAATATTTTCTGTTGAGTCATATTTTGTTAAAGTTACTTTTTCTTTTTTTGGGAAGGGAAAATATGCTTTTATTTTTACCAATGCTGTTTTTATTTCTGTTGGAACACTTAGAACCTAATAACATACTAATACCTTAAAATTATTTTGAAGCGGCAAAAATATATAAGTCTTATTTATAAATGTCAATATAAATTAACATATAATTACTATAAGTATTAAATGCTAATTATTATAATTTTCTTTCACAAAATCGAAATAAACTGTTATTAATATAAAAAACCAATCTTAATCTATATATGCGTTCTTTATTTGTAGTAATTATATTCTTTCTAATGAGCAGTTGTAATTTAAAACCGGTATATAGTGAAAAATACAGTAGAAATAATGATTTAGAAGCTATTGAAGTTGAACCGATTAGAACAATTGAAGGAGCTGAGTTTTATCATCGTTTAACTAGTATTTTACCTCAGAAAGCAAAAGCAAAATACCTGCTTAAAGCAGAGCTTATCGCAACAACTATGCCTGCTACTATTGAAAAAAACTCCAATGTTTTAAGGGAATATATTAATCAATTAGTTATGTATAAATTAATTGATATAGAAAGCCAAAAGGTTTTAATTGAAGAGAAGTTTTACCAAAACACGTCATATAATGCTATTTTTACACCATATGCAACAAATGTTGAAAGAGATGAAACAGGAATAGACTTGGCATATCAAGCAGCAGAAGAAATTCGTAGCAGATTAATTTTATATTTTACACGGGAATAGTTAAGCTATGAAATTTTATTTTTCACAAATAGGTAGATTATTTGAACTAATAACAGCCGGAAAGATTAGAGCTCTTTTACTATATGGTCCTGATAAAGGTTATATAGAAAAAATTTGTAAGCATTTAGTAAAAAGCTTAAATATGCTACAAACTTCTATAGAATACGCAGATCTTAATATTTCATCTTTAGAAATATTACTTAATTCGTCTAATTTTTTTGGTCAAAAAGAATTAATTAAAATTAGATCGGTTGGGAATTCAATCGATAAGAATTTAAAAACAATTCTAAGCAGTGATTATATAAATTTTCCTGTGTTTATCGGTGAGGAAATTACTTCAAGTGGGAGCTTTAAAAAGTTTTTTGAAACGGAAGAATATTTAGCGGCAGTTGCTTGTTATCATGACGATGAAGCAAAAATTGAACGAATTATTTTAGGTAAAGTAGAAAAAACTAATAAAATTATAAGTAAAGAAGCTATCACTTATTTAAAAGCTCATTTAAAAGGTGATCATGATTTAATTTGTAGCGAAATAAATAAATTAATATATTTTGTTCATGATGAACGCGAAATTACTTTAAACGATGTTCTAGAAGTTATAAGTAGCGAAATTACGGCAAACGGCAGTGATTTAGCAATGTATTTTTCAAAAAAAGATTATAGTAATTTTCTGCAAGAGCTGGAAATATTAAAAAAACAAAATATCAATGAAGTTTTAATTATTAGAGCATTAATAAGGCATTATTTAAATTTATATATAGTTTTGTCGAAAGTAAAAAACGATGAGCGTTTGGAACTCGCAATAAAATCATTATCCCCACCGATTTTCTATCAGTATATTAATGATTTTACGAAAATAGCAGGTAGTCTTAGCCTAACCGAATGTCTAAAGACTTTAAAACTGCTACAACAGGCAGAAGTGGATTATAAGTTAAATCCTGCTAGTTTCGATTTATTCCAAAGTATACTCCAAAGTAAATGAAGAGTAGACGAAGTTTAATTTGGAAAAGAGCAAGGAGACTATAAGGCGAGGAGCGTATACTTAAATACGTGAGCACTGTAGCTCTTATAAGACGACGTAGCCAATTTTCAAATTAAACGAGTATACATTATGCCTAGACCTGATTTTTCTGCCCCTGACAAACAAATTCACGAGATAATTAGAGTTAATCATGCTGGAGAGTATGGTGCAAAAAGAATTTATCAAGGGCAGCTAAAATATATCAAATCTCAAAATGATCATATATTGATTAAAGAAATGCTTGATCACGAAGAGGTCCATTTAAATTATTTTGAAAAAAAATTACTAGAAAAAGAAGTAAGACCCACGTTTTTATTATTTTTTTGGCATCATTACGGATTTTTACTTGGTGCTTTATCTTCCTTGATGGGAATAAAAACGGCGATGCTTGTTACCGAGAGTGTAGAAGAAGTAATAGAAAAACATTATGAACAGCAAATAAATTATTTAGAAAATAAAAATGTTGAGCCGGAATTATTAAATAATATTATTAAATTTCGACTTGATGAAATTGAACATAAAAATATTGCTATAATGAATGATAGTACTGAGGCAATATTTGCAGAAATAACTAGTAAAATAGTGAAGATAATTTGTCGTATCTCTATAATTTTAAGTAAGAAAATTTAGAGTTAACAGCTTAATTAGTTGAAAAATCTAGAAATATTTTACTTTTAAGATATTAAGAAGATAATAAAAAAACATTAATAATATTATTAGAAACGGTGATGAAAAGAAAATTTTTTTAATTTTTTCTTTATTTTTTGCATTTGTATTTTTTAGAATTAATAAATCTTTATTTTTATCAAACATAGTTAATACTACTCGCAATTCCTTTATTTAATTTATGCCTAAACTTAATCTAGAATTAATAAATAAAGGTGCCAGGGGTAAGCTCCGTTGCTGTAAGACAACAACCTCCATTATACTTCATGATTTTACTCACTTATAATAAGCATACGCATCAAGTTAAGCCATAATTGTTAATAATTTTAGTGTATTTAAGGAAGATAATCTGGTTTTACGATATTTATCTTTCAAAGAAAATCTCCCCCAATCTATAATTAATTTCTTAAGGAACTGCTTTAAATCATTAAGACGTCCAGTAATAGACAGGAATAATTCTCTTGACCTTTTCTGTAGTTCAATAAATGCTTTGGTTAAACTAATTTCTCTATCATTTGCTAATTCTACACAATTCGATAATCCATGAAAAATAAGCACACTACATAATTTACCATATAATTCACACAAAACTCTTGCAGGTTTACTTCTCCCTTTAAGATTTTCAATTTTTGCATGACTTTTATATAATTTAAATAATAATTCAATTTGCCATCTTGCTCGATAAATTATCATTATATGCTCAGCATTAACCATATCCTCTGATATATTAGTGATAAATATTGACCAATCTAGTAATCTCTGGTTTCTTGAAGAAGATTTATATTTATGAGACTTAGCTAATAAATTAGCCTTCCTTCTTCTACCAATAGCCTGTTCATCAGTCAATTTATGACATATAATCCGTAGCTTAACTTTTGCTTGTTTACCTAAAAGTACATCTTTTGATAAAAAGAATTTATTATCTAATAGGTTTAATAAATCAATTTTTTCCTCAGTGATAGGGTCATATATATTAGTATCTGCTTTATAACGACTAATAAAATATGCACCAAGTTCGATAATTTGAATAAATGAAGCTGGGACAAAATAACCTAAATCAGATATTAATAAGTCCTTAGTAGATATGTTTGATAAATGTTCTCTATATCCTTGATCAGCCCTTATACCTTATCCGCCATATTGGCAGGTAGAATAATATGGCTACTATCCAATAATTTAACGCTATTAAATTGCTGCAAAATGTTGCATGCTGCAAAATGTTGCAATCAAGCGGCATAGTATTTCTAAATAATTTCAAGCATTGTTCATACATTGACTGCATAAATTTTACTGCTACCTCAGTAAACCTAAAGTCTAAGCCTTGGGCAGAAATATCTATAGTTTCTTCACTTAAAAAGTTACGCATTCCATCAAGACTACAATTACTATCGCTCATATTACCAAACACTATAGCTTTTAGAAAAGCTGAACCAGTTATTTTTCGTTGTCTCTTAATAAATCCTGTTGTAATGGATAAATTATTGGCTGTCTCTCCAAAAAACTCTTGGCATAGTTTTGCTAAGTTTACTATTTTCCCCATAGGATAAATTCTCACAATTTAGTTGTTAATCTTGCAAAAATTTATACCATATATTAGCTTCTTTTTAATTCATAATTTACTACCGTAATACCAGTATAACCTACTTGCTTTTCTTAACTTGATGCGTATGGTAAAATCTACTGTGTCACCCCGTGGCTTGACCACGGGGTCCATAAAAACAACTTAAAATACTAATAATTTTAGTATTTTAAATTAGATCCCGCAATCAAGTCGGCCTTGTTGCATGGATAGGTTTTTTCGTCATTGCGAGAAGAATTACGCAGTAATTCGACGAAGCAATCTCGGAAAAATTCCTGAGATTGCCACGCTCACTAACGTTTGCTCGCAATGACGACTTGGTATCCACATGAGTAATGTCTGCTCACAATAACGTTAAAGCAATTCTGATTTAATTAGAGTTAAAAGTTCTTTTCTCCAAATTACCAAATTTAGAAAATTGACTATCATAATAAAGCGGAACATTTCCAACCGGTCCGTTACGATGTTTTGCAACAATTATATCGGCAATATTATATACTTTGTTGAGCTTATCTAACCATTCGGCATGTTTAGCATCGCCTGCTGCCGGTTCTTTTCTAGTTAAATAATATTCTTCACGGTAAATAAACATTACTATATCAGCATCCTGTTCTATAGTTCCTGATTCTCGAAGATCGGATAGCATAGGTTTTTTATCCTCACGTAGTTCTACCGCTCTTGAGAGCTGAGATAACGCAATAACCGGAATATTTAACTCTTTTGCTATTGCTTTTAAGCCTTGGGTTATTTCTGAAATCTCGCTAACTCTATTTTCGGATTTACTTACTCCTCTAATTAATTGTAAATAATCGATAAATAATATACCGAGATTATGCTTGCGTTTCATTCTTCTAGCTCTTGTTCTTATAGCGGAAATAGATAGAGCAGGGGTATCATCGATAAAAAATTGTAATTCCGATAAAGTATTTGCTTCCTTGCGAAGACGGTTATATTTTTCTTCACCTAGAATCCCCGTACGAAGAGAAGTAGAATCAATTTCTGCACACATTGAAAGTAGACGTGTGGTTAGCTGTTCTGAGGACATTTCTAAAGAGAAAAAACCTACCGACTGAATTTCTTGATTATCTCTAATATTTTTAAGACGCATATTATTACAGGCATTAAGTGCAAGGTTTATAGCGAATGTTGTTTTACCCATCGACGGACGTCCTGCGAGAATTATAAGATCGGAATTATGAAAGCCGAATAATTTATTATCTAGATCAATCAAACCGGTAGATATGCCGATTACGTGATCGTTATTTTTCATAGCTCTATTAATGCTAGCAAGGGATTCTGAAATAGATATACCGATTTTGGTAAAACTTTTTTCATTTAAGCCTTCGCTAGCTAAATCGTAAAGCTTAGCTTCGGCATGTTCAATCTGTTCCTTTGCTTCAACTTCTAATGAAGAATTATAGGCATTATTTACTACTTCTTCACCGATATTTATTAAATTACGCTTTATTGCTAAATCATATATTATTTTACCGTAATCAATCGGATTTATTACCATCATTGACATAGTTATCAATTTTGCTAAATATTCCGCTCCTTCTATTCCTTGAAATAGTTCATCTTGAGTTAACATACTACGTAAAGTAATAGGTGTAGCTATCAGCCCTTTTTCAGTAATTTTCTCAATTGCTTCATAGATTTTTTGATGAATAGGCTCAAAAAAATGTTCATCACGTAAAAATTCCGATACGTAATTTAGTAATTCATTATTGGTTAGAATCGCCCCAAGTAGCATTTGCTCTGCTTGAACATTGGAAGGTAAAACCCTTGGTATAGGAATATCTACTTCTTCGTTAGCAGCTATATTTTTGTCATTATTTATTTTATTACGTGCCATTGTTGTTTGTTAAATTATTATATGGTTTGAAAAAAGAAGCCCTTTATGTCATCCCCACGAGGTATTGTTTCGTGGATACCGAGTCGTCATTGCGAGCAGCCGTAGGCTGCGTGACAATCTAGGAGAATAATAAAAAAATTCTGTAAATCAGAATTTTTTACTGGATTGCTTCGTCAAAACTTACAGTTTTTCCTCGCAATGACGTTAAAACCGATCCACGCAATAAAACTCAAAACAGAACATTTTATATTATTCATTTGAGTTTTTATAAAGATAATTTACCACAATAATATAGTTTATGAGATGAGTTTGTTATAAATACATCAGACAATAATTAGTTAATTCTACTCTCTGATACAAAAAATTACCAGTAAGAATCTTAGCAAGATTAAAACATAAAAATTATTAATAGATGCACATAAACATGAAGCAACACCAAAGAGAATTATCGATAATATATAAATATTTTTTAAACCAAATTTATCTCCCAACCAATTACTAATTGGAATGGAAATAGAGAGTGCTAAGAGAAAAGCTATACTGATCCAATTTGCATTGATAACAGAAATCCCAAAATGATCAGCAATAGTTGGAAGAGCAACATTAATAATTGTTAGGTCTAATCTATCCAAAAATAAGGTAATAGTATAAATTATAGCAACTATATGTTTATATTGAACACACATTAAATAATTTTATTTATTTCATAAAATTCAGGTATAACATTGTTAGATGGGGGATATTTACTAACAGCACGATGAGTTTTTTTAATGTAAGTTTAATAGTAAAGTTGATACTTTATTGCTCATAACTACCCCAGCGTTTAATTAAATTAGTTTCGATATTGAAAAAATCTAAAACTCTAGTAATAGAGTGATTGACTATATCATCTATATTTACAGGGTTATTATAAAAAGCCGGCACAGGCGGTGCTATGATACCGCCGTAACTCGCTACTTTTAGCATATTTTCTAAATGTCCGATATGTAGTGGAGTTTCACGGGTCATTAAAATAAGTTTTCGTCTGTCTTTAAGTACAACTCCTGCCGCTCTACTAATTAAACTATCTTCCATTGAGTGAGCAATACTTGCTAAGGTTTTCATACTACAAGGGGCTATTATCATTCCCAAAGTTTTAAAAGAACCGCTTGAAATAGTAGCACCTAAATCTTTATCGTTATAATAATAATTAGCCAGTAGCTTAACTTCATCTATAGAATATTTAGTTTCGAGCTTTATAGTAAGAGCTGCTCCCTCTGAAATAATCAAATGAGTTTCGATATTTTGCTCCTTTAGTACTTTAAGCAAACGAATACCGTATATTGCTCCTGAAGCTCCGGAAATTCCTATAATAATTTTTTTCATCTAAATTTCTACAATCTATTAAATTTAGTATATAATAAAAAAAAATTATAAAATACATTATATATGCGAATAGCAAAAATATTATTGCCGGTAGCAAAATTATTTCCGTTAGATTATTTAATATCTGAAGATTTAGAGCTAAATATCGGCGATCTTGTTGTAGTGCCTTTTAGAAATAAAGAATTAATTGGTATAGTATGGGAGCTTGCTTCAAATTCCGAGGCAAAAAAAATAAAAACTATTAGAGCGAAAGTACCGTTAAATTTAAATATTACTTTAGAAGTTTTAGAATTAATTAAATGGATGAGTAGCTACTATATGTCAGAACTTGGGAGCATAGCCAAGTTAGTATTACCTATAGATATTGCTGAAAAACCGATTAAAGTTAAAGAGCAGAAAGTAAATAATAACTTTGTGCTACCTGATTTGTCAGAAGAGCAGAAACAAGCAGTAACAATTTTAAATGAAAGTAATAAGCCTGTGCTTATTAAAGGTGTTACGGGGTCAGGTAAAACGGAAATATATTTTCATCTAATAGCAGATTACTTAGCAAAAGGCAAACAAGTGCTGGTTATGTTGCCTGAAATTGCTTTAAGTACACAAATTATTAATCGATTTATAGAGCGATTCGGTTTTGAACCTATCATATGGAACTCAAACGTTACTAAAGCTCAAAAGAAAATGATTTTAAGAGGCATATTAAGTGATAAAGTTAAAGTAGTAATTGGGGCTAGAAGTAGTTTATTTTTACCTTTTAAAAATCTCGGTTTGGTGGTTATAGATGAAGAGCATGACGATTCCTATAAACAAGATGACGGTATATTATATAATGCTAGGGATACGGCTATCGTAAGAGGTACATTTGATAAAGCACAAATTGTTTTGTGTTCGGCAACACCATCTATTGAAACGATGTATAATATAGAAATAGGTAAATATCAATTGGTTACATTGGTTAATAGATACAAAAATGTCGATTTGCCGAATATAGAAATAATCGACATGACTAAAGAAAAGCTACCTAAGAATTCATATTTATCTAAGATTCTTATAGAAGCTATTAAAGATAATTTAGATAATAAAAAGCAAGTATTATTATTCCTTAATAGGCGTGGTTATGCTCCGCTAATGCTCTGCAAAGCTTGCGGTTACAGATTTACCTGCAAATATTGTTCTAGCTGGATGGTAGTACATAAAGCGACTAAAAAACTTGAATGTCACCATTGCGGTTATCAAAGTAAAATTTTTAGTTCTTGTCCTGAATGTCTAGAAGATGAAACATTAACTATTTGTGGTCCAGGTATAGAGAGAATAGAAGAGGAAGCAAAAGCACTCTTTCCTGAGAGTAAAATTGCGGTGATAAGTAAAGATCATGCTAAAAGTCCTGAAAAAACAGCACAGCTTCTACATCAAATGGAAAATTTAGAAATTGATATTTTAATAGGCACACAAATAATAACAAAAGGTTACCATTTCCCGAATCTTACCTTAGTCGGTGTAATAGATGCCGATCTTGGGAGTAATAACGCCGATCTTAGAGCATCTGAGCGAACTTTCCAGCTACTACATCAAGTGGGAGGTAGAGCGGGTAGGGGAGATAGTAAAGGTGTGGTATATTTACAAAGCTATTATCCTGATAATATAATTTTTAGTTATGTTAAGGCCGGTGATGAAGATAGTTTTTTTACAAATGAACTTGAAATAAGAAAATTAGCAGATATGCCGCCATTTTCTAAAACGGCATCGGTAATTTTATCAGGTTCCAGTGAGGCTAAAATTCTAGAAATTGCTAGGGATATGGTCCGAATCGCACCAAAAGCAAACGTGAAAATTTTAGGACCGGCAAGCTCATTAATGTCAAAGCTCGCCGGTAAATATCGTTACCGGATACTCATTATAGCAGATAAGAAATTTAATTTGCAGAAATATTTAAAATTTTGGCTAAGCCTTATAAAAATTCCTTCTTTTTGTCATCTAAAAATAGATATCGATCCTAAAAGTTTTTATTAGCTTCTATATCTTTCTCCTTTATTCTTCGACGGTGGAACATTAGATGAATGAGGAGAAGGATTAGTAAGAGATTTTTGTATTTCTGCTATAGCTTTTTTAGTATTTTGAGTAGAATTTTTTATAGCATCTTTATAAAAAGCAGCTTTAGCTTTATCTCCAGTAAAAGAATATTTTATAAAATTACCAATATTTTTCCAAATAGGATTATTATCCATTTTTGTAGTTTCTTCACACCATTTACCTACCTCTTTCAGTTTTGCTTCAACTTTAACTATAGCAGTTGGATTATGTTTATTATCATCATAAATCTGAATAATATTATTTACTTTTTCTTTAAATTCAATGTGTTTTCTACTTTGTTTCAAATGAGCTATTATATCATCATTGTTTACTAATTTTCTAAGATTATCAATTATATCAGATAATTTAGGTGGTTCAGGTAATTTATAATGTTGATTGATTTTCTCAAATTTATCTTTGTGTGGATGATTCTTTATTAGATCATCTTCTATAAAAGAAACAAACTCTTTTTGAGGTACTCCTACTTGTTTTATTAGCCGTCCTAATGATTGTTCATAAGCTTTAATAGTAACATCAAGACGCTTCCCTGCCATAGAACCGCTTAATTCTATATAGCGGCTAAATTCTGGAATCAAAGCATCTTTGGTATCAATATTATGATCTTTAAAAAATTTCTCTATTTTCTCTTTTACGGTTAAATTAGATTGTTTTTTAGGTGTTTCTTCCGGTACTTTTGTTTGTTCCGGAGCCGGTTTTGAAAAAATAATAGGCTTTTGGGTTTCAACTTGCGGATATGGGGTATCGACAAATATATCAAGTGCTTGGGAATGTGTAGTTAAGTCAGTCTGTTTTTTATGTGCCTCGTTCCATGCCTTTATTTGCTCAGAAGTAGGTTTTGGAGGAACAGCCGTTTTTGTATTTTTTGGTGGGTTATTTGACATATTTGATTTTTTTCCCACTCTTTTATTCTATCTTTTACTGATTTTGGAATATTACCTTGTGCCATATTAAGCTCCTATATTTATTTACATATTTTTATTTTCGTTAGTTTGCTTAAATTTTTTATAAATTGCAAGCAAAATTTCTTTTTGTAATGCAATATTTTTACTATAAGATAGTTAGGTTATATATTAGAATCCAAGTTATTAACTAAAATAAGATATGAATTTTATGTACCCCCATATTAGACTTAGAAGAAATAGAAAAGTTTTTTGGCTTAGAGAATTAATAGCTGAAAATAATTTATCAATTAGTGATTTAGTGTTGCCTTTATTTATTGTTGAAGGACATAATGAAAGGCAAGAAATTAAGACTATGCCCGGTATATATCGTTTATCGATTGATCAAATAGTAGAAACGGCAAAAGAAGCAGCAGAGCTTGGTATTAATGCTATTGCATTATTTCCTAGTATTGATCAAAGTCTAAAAAGCGAAAATGCCGACGAGGCTTATAATTTAGATAATTTGATATGTAGAACTATTAGAAGCATCAAAAACGCTAATATTGATATCGGTATAATATGCGATGTAGCACTTGATCCTTATACTACACATGGTCATGACGGTATTGTGTATCACGGGGAAGTTGATAATGATAAATCAGTAAGAGCCTTGTGTAATCAAGCATTAGTACTAGCAAAAGCCGGAATAGATATTGTTGCACCTTCTGATATGATGGATGGAAGAATCGGGGCAATAAGGGAATATCTTGACAAAGAGGGGTTTATAAATGTTGGAATTCTTGCTTATGCCGCTAAATATGCTTCAAGCTTTTACGGTCCGTTTCGTGAGGCAGTTAGAAGCACTCAAAAGAATTATTTAGATAAATCAAGCTATCAAATGGATGTGCGTAATATTAAGGAAGCAATGCTTGAGATTGAGTATGATATAGCAGAGGGAGCCGATATGGTTATGGTGAAGCCTGGTATGCCGTTTTTGGATGTTATTCGTGAAGCGGCAAATAATTTTAATGCTAAAATTTTTGCATATCAGGTTAGCGGAGAATATGCAATGTTAAAATTTGCAGCAGAAGCAGGGGCGATTGATTGGGAGAGAGCTTTGATGGAGTCATTAATTAGTTTTAAACGTGTCGGTGCAACAGGTATATTTACCTATGCAGCTCTTGAAGTAGCTGAAATATTAAAGAACAATAAAATTAAGTAGAAAACGGCTTCTATCCTTGATATAAAATAAATAATATTTTTATAATTATATCAAAATTATCAATATAAAGAGGCGAGGATGACTCAAAATAAGAAATCAGTATTTAAAGGTTGGAATTTTTTAAAGCCTAAAGGAGGCGGAGCTAATGAAGTAGGAGAGCATGGCGGCGTATATCAAAGCTCAGACGGTAAAATTACGGCGATGATAAAAAAAGAGACTTCAAGCTCAAAAAATATAGCCGAGTTTTTAGGATCTCAAATTTTTGAAGCTATAAGTCCCGGAAATGGAGCAAAGGTTAATTTAATTGCTCCTGATGATTTTAATAAATCTAAAGCTGTTGATTCGCAAATATATGTCAAATCTGAATTTTTTGAGAATTATAGTAGCGATATGTATGTGGACATGGATAAACATATGTCTGCTAAAACTAAACCGAGTTCTTGGTTTAGAAAGGACGGCGGTAGACCGCTTTTTATGGGGGCTAGAAATAAATTATTTAGAACCTTAGAAAATGCTTTTAAGGAAATTAAGTATCAGAACTTTGAAAACATTATGCCGGCAAGTTTATTGATCGGCGATTTTGATATACATGTTGGAAATATAGGAGTTATCAGAGATCAAAAAAATCCAAAAACTTTACCTAAATTAGTAAGAATTGATTTTGCCGGTAGTTTTGATAATTTAACAAATAATATCTATCCGCATTCAAGAGCCAAACATTTGCCTGGATTCGGTCCCACTAACCATTTTAGAGAATTTCCTTCTAATTTAAGAACAAAAAATCCTAATTTTGCCGATAGCTTACTTGCAGTTTCTAAAATTGATTTAAGCAAAACTATTGATAAAAGTTTTGATGAATTAACTAAATATTATAGTAATGAAGCAATTGCAGAATTTGCAAAACAAGCGATGCCAAAGAAATTTAATAATAAAAAATCTAAAGAAATAACGCCTGAAGAAATTAAGGCTAGTTTAATAGATACAATGAAAAAAAGGCAAGAATCCTTAAAGGAATACGGCTTAGAAATTAAAGTAAATAGTTTAATTTCTAAAAAATATAGTTTTCCTTATTACGAAGTGAAAGAGCAAGGATTAAAAACATTAATGAAAGAATATCCTGATTATTTTGAGAAAATTCTTAATTATGAAGAAAGAAAAAAAGGGGGACAAAAACTTAAATTAAGAAATAAAGTTACTACTAATTTTGTAAGAATTTTAGAAATACTTGGTATTAGAGATAGTGCGAAAAAACATTTAATAAAGACAATAAAAAGTTTAAATGAAGATATTAAAGATGAAAGAAATTTAGCTGATTCTTCTGATAAAATAAAGAAAGAATCAAAACAAAAATCAGTAAAGACAAATATAGACGCAAACAGAGAATATGTAGACGCTCTAGAAAAATTCAAAAAAGAAGTTGGAACGGATGATATTGTTAGTGTTACTCCAAGTCAATTAGGTCTAGCTAAAAAAGCTAAACAGAAAGACCAAGATTTATTAAAATTAGATGAAGAAGATCTAAAACATATAAAGAATCTAAAAGAAAAGGTTGTGAAGCCTACTAAAACTACTGCGGCTAGTGTTGTTAATAAAAAGTCTACACCATCTAAAACGAGATAATAAATGAACCAAGCAACAAGAAGCCTACAACTAAGTAATTAATCAGTAAAAGCCCATATTGCATAGGAAGCTTAATTATCTCAATCTTTTTAGAAAAATACAGGGCTTTTACTACTTTAAGATAATAAAAAGCAGCAACTACGCTGGTAAAAATACCACAATAAGCTAATGCGAATTCTTCTTGATTAATTGCTTGGTAAAAAAGGTAATATTTACCGAAAAATCCTGTAAGAGGAGGGATTCCAATCATTGAAAACATAACTATGCTAATTACGGCAGCTATAGTTTTATGGTTCTCTGCAATTCCTTGTATAGTTTTAAAACTAGCTTTATCGGTGTCTTTACCGAGCAGCATGATTAAGCAAGTAAAAAATCCTATACTTCCTACCGCATATATTAGAATATATAGTAAAGCTGCTTTATATCCTTCTTGATTATGCAGAAGAACGCCGATTAATACATAACCGATATTTAAAATAGTACTATAAGCCATTAATCTTTTTAGAGAAGTTTGACGAATAGCTCCAAAAGCTCCAAACAGCATAGATAATATAGCAATTATCTTTATTAAATTATAATTAATAGGGTAGTAGTTACCTATGATTAATTTGCTGATATTTAATAAAACAATAACCATACCTATTTTTGAGGCAGCGGTGAAATAAGTAACCGAAGTAATCGGCGATCCTTCATATACGTCAGGGACCCAAAAATGAAGTGGAACGCTTGAGAGTTTAAAGAAAATACTACTTAAAAATAATACAATCCCGATTATTAAACCAAGTTCCATCCCAGAATTATCATTTAGTTTATATAAGATATCCTCAAATTGTAGGCTTCCGCCGAATCCGTATATAAAAGAAATACCGAATAATGATAAACAACTAACTAAACTACCTAAGATAAAATATTTTAAAGCACCTTCCGATGATTTAATATCATTTAATTTGAATCCTGCAAGTGCATATGAAGTTAAAGCAGTAAGCTCCATACCGCAGAATAATAATAGAAAATTCCGTGATGAAATTGCAACAAAAATACCTACGACCGATAATAACATTAAAGTAATAAATTCAAACTTTAATTCCTCAGCAACAAGAATAGAGTAATCACGGTATATAATCATGGAGATAATAATGAATAGTAGCACTATGCTTTTACTAATACCGATATTTATTTCGGTAGCAAATGAGTGCCATACTCCTTCATAGCTTGAGTACTTAAAGGTAAGAAAAATTGATAATATGCATAATAAAATAATGATATTAGAAATAATTCTATTTTTATTTGGTATAATTACGGCAAAAAACTGCCCTAAAAGTGCTATTAAAGTCAAAGTTATTTCAGGAAGTAGCAGTAGCATATAAAACTAATATTATTTATGGAAATATAGATATTAGTAAATAAATCATTTTTTATCAACAAACTTATATATAATATTGAACTTTAATAAAAAAGATAAAAGAGTTACTTAGTAAAGAATCGGCTAATAAGAATGATAAAGATGATTCAGAAAAAATAAAAAGAATCATAGATATAATAAATACCGAAAAAGAAGAAAATAATAAGATTAATCTAGTACATAAGGAATTAGGTAAAAATAATATAGAAGAAATAAAAGATATAATTGAATCAATAAACAGAATCCAAGCAGATATAGGGAAAATATTATTATTAGGCGGTGCAGGAGTTGGAAAAACAACGTTATTGCATAATATATCCTATAAATGGGGGAAAGGGCAGTTGTGGAATGATAAGTTTGATTATGTATTTAGAGTTAAGTTAAAAGAGCTATTAAATGAAAGTTGGAGCAGAGAATATGAACCTAGTGAGTTACGTCAAGATAAAGTTGGTTGTTTCATTCATTACTGTTTAACGCATAGTGCAAAATTTTCAAAATCAGAAAAAATACAACTACTGAAAGATATAGCTAGACCATAGTAAATAGGTACAGTTAAATAAACTTTAGTACGTGTTCTACAGCCATACTGATATCTTTGAATTGCCCCGTAACTTTTCTTATTTCGTTCTTAATCTTAAACCAATAATGTTCTATAGGATTTAAGTCTGGGCTATATGTAGGTAAGAATAAAATTCTGCACCCAACCGACTCGATTAATTCTCTTATTATATTATTCTTATGGAAGTTGATATTATCCATAATTACTGTTTGTCCAGGATGTAATTCTTTAGTTAATATAGTCTCTACATAGGTTGTAAATATTTCTTTATTACAATTTCCTTCAAATATTACTGGCGCTATAATTTGATTATTACGAAGCCCCGCTATCATACTGATCCTGGATTTATGTTGATACACTTTGTTTCCATAACATCTAGTACCTTTTATACTCCATCCATATTCTCTACAAGCATTATCTTCTATTCCTGACTCATCAATGAATACTAGAGTTTCTTTAGAAATTTGCTGTATCTTTTCTATAAATTCATTCCTTAAACCAATATCCCTTCTGGGATGAAGATGACTTTTTTTTATAAGTGTACCCTAGTAGTTTTCTATAGTAATTTATTCTAGTTCTTTGTAATCTATTACCTAGTATAATACTTAATTCTTTAGCTGTTTTATCATGATTATTGATAATTAATTCTTCAAATTCTTTGAGATTTATTTTTGCATTATAACCCTTTGCTGGACCATAAGGTTTTGCTTTTATATCTCCTGTTTCCCATTTAAGAGTTTTCCATCTATATATAGTGTTACGACCTATATTGAATATTTTACATGCTTTAACAATTGAGAGCCCATCATCTAGAGCTTTGAATAGTTTCATTCTTAAATCGTAACTGTAACTGCTTGCCATAATTTATTTATTATCATTTATAACATATATATTAGCATAGTATGTACCTATTTACTATGGTCTAGCTATATCTCTAAAAACACATCAAAAAAAGTGGAGCTGATTATAGTTTGTGGAAGGCAGTACTCTCTCCTAGAATTTTTTATTTTCCAGTTATTTGCAATTACTCTATTTGCTGTATTCTACTTATAATTATAATAGCGATATTCTCTTTGCTATATCGGTAATAATTATTTTTTTCTAAAGAATTCTCATATTTTGTGTCACGTACTGCCTGCCACGATAAGTTAAATACTTGTCCTACTGAAAAGTTTTGAAATAAATTTATAAAAGTTGCTAAAGCTTGCTTTTCTACATGTTTATCCATTACAGGAAAATCATGTTCTACTAATAAATATTTTAAGTTTTCTATACATTCATATTTAGTAATTAGCTCCCGCATTTCAATAACATCACTTCCCCATGATGAAGACCACTGGTCTTTAATAATAGTCCAAATAGTATTAAAATATTCTTTTTTTTTCTCCAATATCCATATTAGGCAAAAATTCCCATAATATTTTATTACGATAATACCCTACTACTTTGTTTTCTGAATCAAATTTAAAAGCATCGAGACTATTTATTAAGGGATTAATCTGTATAAAACCTCTGCGATTTAAATGTTCTATAATATCGCATCTTAACTCCTCATCCGGTGCTAAACTTGTTATAGAAGGTCCTTCTAAATAGGGTTTTATAAACTCTAAATCTTTAGTAGCAGAGTGTTCTTTTACGGCAAATAAATATACCGCATCCTTTAAGGTTAATTCATTTGGTATAGGAATATCGATACTAATGGGCAAAAACGCTTGCATTAACACATTTCTTTTATTTTCTTCTTCAGCTTGTTTTTTCTGTTTTCTAATTTCTTTACAATTAGAACAGGAACAATGTAGATGATCGATATGATTACATAAAGGACAGAATGAGTTAACACTTACTATATTACTATCACCATTAGTATAACTTCTGCTTCTAAATTCACTCACTAAATTTATATCCAAACAATATTTACAGAACAATTCATTATGAACTAGAGGGGGAAAGAGTTTAATTAACATGCTAGGATATACATTAATCTCAAATTCTTCTAATAAATCTGGTATTTTTTCGTAATTATAATAACGTCTATGTAATAACAAATGCATATGAAACTTTTAAAAGCTCGACAGTGGAAACCTTGATTACTATTTGGCTTTCCGGTTCGATAAACTACAAAAATTGGCTAACTGTCCAGACTAGAGCGTGGTATGTTAGTATTACAGAAAAAAGATATTTTTGTTTAGGTAAAGTTGATGGTAATATTTTAACAGTCCGTCCGTTTTACGTTCCGAGATAATCATACAAGAATTTTTGGAGCAGGATACTGGCGTAAAGGTAAGAGGATTTATGAGCAAGAGAATAAAATATACTGATGGGGAAATAGATGAAGTAAAAATAGTAAAAGATTTCTTGCCGCACCCTAAGAGAACTTTTATTAAAAGATGATTCAGTAAAAGTAACCATTTCTTAAGTAAAGAGAGCGTAGAATTTTTTAAATCAGAAGCAGCAACTGCACATGTTCCTTATCAAAAAATGATTAAGATTTTATTAGACTGAAATTACCGTTTTACTTAAATTAGGAAACTTCTTTGCTAACCTTATTTGTAGCGATCTTCTTTTTTAGGTTAAACTAAAATTTGCGTCGTTGTTTTGCGACCTCATATAGCACAATACCGGATGATGTACCCAAATTAAGACTTTCAATAATTCCGTACATTGGAATGTTAATACAAAAGCTACTTCTCTTGACAGCAGTTTTGTTAATTCCTACTCCTTCGTTTCCAAACCAAACTGCAAGCTTTTTATACTTAGTGTAATCATGTTCATGAAGCACTACATTTTTGTATCCTTTTATGTGAGGAGAAGTAATCGGGCTGTTGAAAAAGTTATAAAAAGAAGTAGAAAAGAGTTAATCTAAGGAATAAGCTGTATTTTTATGCTTAAATGAAGGTGTAAAGATGCAGGGTTATAAGCTTGATCAAAGTGTGAGATGTAATAGCCTTAGCTTAAGGCACATGATACCTAATGATCATTTATTAGTGAGGATTCATGAAGCTAAAGAATTAGAGTTTTCTTTTATCTATGAAATAACTAAGAATCGTTATTGTGCTAATTACGGACGTCCATCAATTGATCCTGTATTATTTTTTAGGATGCAAATAATAAGTTACTTATATGGTATAAAGTCAAATAGACGATTATGTAAAGAAATTCAGTTAAATATAGCATATAGGTGGTTTTGTGGTTTAAGTTTAGAGGATAAAGTACCGGATCATTCATCATTAAGTAGGATAAGAGATAGATTTGGGGTAGAACTATTTCAAGAAATATTTATAAGCTTGATTAAGCAATGGTATGAACTAGATATTATAAAAGGAGAAACAATTATTTCAGATGCCTCTTTAGTTGAATCTAATGCCTCTATGAATAGCCTAATATTAAGAAAAGATCAAGGTGATTCACAAAAGAGAGAATTAAAAAAATATGAACGTCGTTATCATGATTTCCGAGAAGGGAAAAAAGTAAGGAAAATATCTAATCAAACTCATGTCAGTAGGACAGATCCTGATTGTAGTCTTGTATCAAGAACTAATGGTTATAAAAAGCTATGTTATAAGACCCACTACTCAATTGATTCAGATTCACGTATTATAATAGATTGTTATGTAAGTACAGGATCACAACATGAGTGTATTGTACTTCCAAGTAGAGTTTGGAATATATTAAATAATTTTTCTTTTAGAGTAAAAGAATGGATAGCAGACAAAGGTTATGGTAGAGGTCCAACCTATGGATATTTTAAATTACTTGGAATTACAACTTATATACCTTTACATGTAGATAATCTTGGTGAAGGAAAAATAAGTAGGGGGGAATTTCAATATGATAGAGAACAGGATAGATATAAGTGTCCACAGGGACATTATCTTTATCCGTATGATAAATTAGATAAAAAACAAATAAAACGTTATCGTATTACAGGAGGGCATTGTAAAAATTGCTCTCTAAAATCAGGTTGTATTTCTGATAATTATAGTAATAGAGGACGATTTATTTATCGTAATCCTTATCAGGATGAAATAGATGAGGTAAAGGTCAGACAGAATAGAATTGATTTTAAGAAAAAACTAATTGAGAGAAAGTGGAAAATAGAAGGTCTATTTGGTGAAGCTAAGGAGAATCATGGTTTACGAGGAGCAAAATTTAGAAGTGTACAGAAAACACAGATTCAAATACTGATGATTGCGATAGTACAAAATTTTAAACGGATACTTAAAATTATTTTTTGGTTTTTTTATCTACTGCTATTAAAGATAAAAAAATATTAAAGTATTTGCAACCTTGTTGATTTTTTCAACAGCCCGTGTAGAGTTTTACATATTATATTTTGTGATGTTATTTTTTTTTGTATCAGCATATTCTGATGCTGTCCTTAATGTTATTTCTTTACTAAGCTGATTAAATCTCTGTTGTTTTTCTTGATCGGTAAATTTAAAGTAATTCTTATCTTGTAATAAAGCGGTTAATGCTTCGGTTTGAATAGTTTGTTTATACCCTATCTCTGCTAATGCTTGTATATTTTTATAATTACCTATATCTGCTTTTTGTTTTTCTTGATTAATATTATGGTTTAGCTCCTTAATTAACTTTATCCTATCCTGGATCTGATTTACCGAATCTTTAGAACCTTTTAATGATTGCAATCCTATATTTATTGATGAAATTATTTGTGCTACATTATTACCGACTATAGCTGCAGATATCCCCGCCACGTTTACTATATTACTTATTCCATTTGTTATAACCGATGCTATAAATAATGATTTGGTACTTTTATTACTTTTGTCTTTCGTTTGCTGTTTATCATTATGTATATGTAAATCATCTTTTAACTTTGGATCAATTTTTAAAAGGGCTTGTTGTTTACTCAAATCATCACGATGTTTTTCTAATAATTTATTTTCTTGTGTAAGAAGACGTATCTTTCGAGTATGTACTACATCTATTATTGCTTTACCTACTATAGATGTTGCCATGGCAGTAGCTGATACAAACATAAATGGAGCTGTTGCAGGTGCTATAGTTGCCAGCATAATACTACTTGCTATTAATCCGAGTACGCTAGCTGTGGTTTTATTAAAAAGAATCTTTCCTGTTACGTTGCTTATTTTCTTTACATTACCCCATGTTTTGAGGTCTTAATACTATTTATAATATTGGATGTTCTTGAGTTAGTTTGTGCTTTATGCTCACTTTTATAAATAGTATTTGGGTGTTGTTCATGGTTTTTTAAGGTGTTTGTGCCTCTACTCATTAATTTTTGTATCTGTTCTTGCTCTATTATATATAAATCATCTTTACTTTTTACTGTTTCTTGAGAAATTATACGCTCCAAGTTACACCTTTGTATAATTTCTATATCATCCATACTTCTAAATATTGGAGGCTGCTTTTTAGGTACTGTGTTTATATTATTGGATGATGCCTTTTTTCTCTGTTCCTTTATAATATCTAAATCTTTTTCTAGTAATTGTGCATATTTATTTTCTTCTTCTAGGTCTCGCCATTCTATTCGCTCTATTTGTATGCCTTTAATCTGTTTTAGGGTGCATTTAGATAATTATTAAAATTTGTTAATAGTTATCTATAATTAAATTACTTAAAATGCAAATTTAGAGTAAATATTTGTGGTGAATTAGTGTTAATAGAGCAAAGAGAGATAAATAATAACATAAACTAACTAAAAGTTATTGTATTATTAAAAAATTCATATATTAATTAAAAATACAAAATTATTTATTAATCATTATGTCAAATACATCTAAGTTAGAAAATCACTATAATAAATTGTTACAAGATATCATGCTTAAAACATTAGAGCAGAATAAAACTGTAGAAACCTATTTAGTACAAGAAGATTTTAGTAGTGCTTTAAGCGAACTACAAAAAATAAACGAAAAGCTTGAAGAATATTGTAAGGTTTTTTCTCTGCTTGAAATAATTAAAACCGAACTAGCTGAAGAAGATAAAGTATATAACTAATTTAATTTGTATAAAAGGTGAAAGCCGCATTTCGCCTTTTATATTCAATAATAATTTCCTGCTTCAACTTCTAGCTTTTTAAAATGTGATATACCGAGGCTATACCCTATAATAATAGGAATTACTATCATCAATAACCCTAAATTATTAAAACGTTCTGTTAAATAAACAAGCCCGAAAGAACTAATTACATACATAGCGGCTCTTGAAGAAGCATATATAAAGCTAGCATAGGTAAATCGTTTAAAAATCGGAAAACTTTTATAAAATATTGGAATTGCCGGAAATTCACTTGGAGAAAAAGTAACTACAATTAGTTGAATTAAGAGAATTTGCCAGCCTTGCGTTATATTATCTAATATTAATGGACTAAATAGAAGAAAAGTTAAAAATATTACTAATTGCGTTTTTAAAATTTTTAGTGGATGAAATTTACATAAACACGTAAGTGCTAGTGCTACAAAAATTCTACTATAGAAATAATAAAATTTTGATGTATTACTGCTTCAGCGGTATAGTGCAACGAATCTTTAAGTATATTACTACAATGAATATAAGCAAAATAAAACCACACCGGTTGTGCTAGTTGTATTAAAAAATAATAGATTGCAGTCTTCTTATTAACTTTTTCCTGCCATACAGGATTATTTTTTATCTTTGCTACATCAATTATATTACTATCTTTTATAGTTTCTTGTATTCTACGCTTAGCATCAACAAAATCCGGTGTTTCACGTATAAGTAGTCCTAGCAGCACTACCTATTAATGCAATTCCTGCACCTACCCAAAATGCGATACGCCAATTAAAGCCATAGGATGTAACTAAGGTTGCTACGCCAAGGGCCACAGTTAATCCTAAGCTAGCACATACTCCTACAAATGCTACGGCAGGAAAGCGTTTAGGAACTCCGACAGATTCCGTTAAATATAATTCTGCTCCTACTCTTTCTCCCATGGATGACATATAGCTAGACCATAGTAAATAGGTACAGTTAAATAAATTTTAGTACGTGTTCTACAGCCATACTGATATCTTGAATTGCCCCGTAACTTTTCTTATTTCGTTCTTAATCTTAAACCAATAATGTTCTATAGGATTTAAGTCTGGGCTATATGTAGGTAAGAATAAAATTCTGCACCCAACCGACTCGATTAATTCTCTTATTATATTATTCTTATGGAAGTTGATATTATCCATAATTACTGTTTGTCCAGGATGTAATTCTTTAGTTAATATAGTCTCTACATAGGTTGTAAATATTTCTTTATTACAATTTCCTTCAAATATTACTGGCGCTATAATTTGATTATTACGAAGCCCCGCTATCATACTGATCCTGGATTTATGTTGATACACTTTGTTTCCATAACATCTAGTACCTTTTATACTCCATCCATATTCTCTACAAGCATTATCTTCTATTCCTGACTCATCAATGAATACTAGAGTTTCTTTAGAAATTTGCTGTATCTTTTCTATAAATTCATTCCTTAAACCAATATCCCTTCTGGGATGAAGATGACTTTTTTTTATAAGTGTACCCTAGTAGTTTTCTATAGTAATTTATTCTAGTTCTTTGTAATCTATTACCTAGTATAATACTTAATTCTTTAGCTGTTTTATCATGATTATTGATAATTAATTCTTCAAATTCTTTGAGATTTATTTTTGCATTATAACCCTTTGCTGGACCATAAGGTTTTGCTTTTATATCTCCTGTTTCCCATTTAAGAGTTTTCCATCTATATATAGTGTTACGACCTATATTGAATATTTTACATGCTTTAACAATTGAGAGCCCATCATCTAGAGCTTTGAATAGTTTCATTCTTAAATCGTAACTGTAACTGCTTGCCATAATTTATTTATTATCATTTATAACATATATATTAGCATAGTATGTACCTATTTACTATGGTCTAGCTATACCTTGCACTATACGGCATATGGTTACTATCCAAGCGGCACTAGCACCTACTTGGGCATAAGTTAGGAAGATTAGCCATAACGATGCAAGAAAACGACATTAAAATAGTGGTAATAATGACTGTAGATTTCCGACCTATATTATCGCCTATCCAGCCAAATAATAAAGCTCCTAAGGGTCTAAAAATAAAAGTAGAACAAAAAGAAAAAGCTGCAAGAAGGCGATTAACGTGAGTATCATATTGCGGAAAGAAAAGCTCATTAAGTAGTACTGCCATATGAACATATAGCATAAGATCAAAATACTCTAAAAAAGTACCTATGGATAGTAAGCCTATAGCCCGTTTTGTTCTCTGTTTAAACTTTTTTGTTTTTTTCGTATCCCAACACAATTTTTTCTAAAAAGTTAATTTATAGAAAGGTTATATTGAGAAGATTTAAAGTCAAGGAAAAAGTTACAATATTTTATGATTATAGTTATTTAAAACTTCTTTGACTAATGAAGTTGTTATTTTTCTTTTGGAAATTAAAGCAAAATGGTTAATATTTTCTAATATTTCTATAATTTTAGAATATTCCCTAGGCAAATTTACTAAAAGAAAATCTATTATTTGTCTGGATATTGTTACCGAAGAAATAGAAAAATGCTTAAATATTAGAATTTTGATTAATTCATCGTTAGGTGAGTTTAATACAATACTAAGTACTGATTTAATACGTGAAGATAAATCGGGTAAAGTAAAATTTCTGCTTTTATCAGATGAGGTAAGTAAAAGATATTTTTGTTTTTCGTTAATAATATTAAATATATGAAGTAATGCCGGCTCTTGCCAGTTTTCAATATCTTCAATGATAAAAGCATTATATTTTTCTAAAATTTCTTCACTAAAAAAAATATCTTTAATAATATAGGCATTGCTTAAATTTTGCCATATTTTGGTTAAATAAGTTTTGCCTGACGAAGAAGGTCCTTTAATTAATAAAGTAAATTTATAAGGATTAACGCCAAAGCCGCACTGCCAATTTTTTATAATATTATAAGCTTGATCGTTAGAACTAGAAACAATAAACTCATCAGGATGATATTTATTAGAAGTAGTAAAACGAAATATATATTGCTGCACTGTTATAAGAATTTTTTAGCCGTCTGTTCGATAGAATTTGCTAGATTTATAAAATTTAATTAGATTCAGGAGTAAAATTTTTGTAATCCCTGCAATCGGTATAGCAAAAAATATTCCAATAATTCCAAATAAACTGCCGCAGGCAAAAATCGAGAATATAATCCAAAGAGGATGCAACCCTATTTTATCACCGATAATTTTAGGAGTTAAAATATAAGACTCACAAATATTCCCAACTAAATAAATTATCATTATATATAATAATTTTGCGGTCATGCCGAAAGTTAAATAACCGATAATTAAAGTCAAAAGAAACGATATAAAAGTACCGATAAAAGGAATAATAACTAAAAATCCCGTTAAAATGCCAAGTAAAAGAGCGAGATCAATACCTATTACGGTAAATGCAATACTATAATAAGTAGATAATAATAAGCAAATATTTAGCTGTCCTCTTATGTAAGCAGATAACAGATTATTAATTGCCGATAATATTTCAAGGATTTTCGGTCGGGTTTTTATAGGTAATAATGATTTCATGTTTGCAATAATTTTAGCCCAATCACGTAGGAAATAGAATAATATTATAGGTATAAGTAAAAATAAAACAAATATGTTAATGGTAATAATGGTATAACGCCAAAAATTATTAGCAATACTGCCAAGTATAGTAAATATACTATTTATAAAATTGCTTAAAGAATTCTTGATTTTATCGGCAATATCAGGTTCTATCGAATAAATTTTTGCCATTATAGGCGGTAATATTTCTGCTTGTAAATAATTTTTATATTTTGGAATATTATTTATAAAAGTAAAAATTTGTCCATAAATTATCGGCACTAAAATAGTTAAGCTTAAGAAAAATATGCTCAAAAATATCAGATAAATTATGCTTGATGCAAATTTATCTGATATTTTAAATTTTGATGCGATAAAACCTATAGCAGGTTGTAGTAAGTAAGATATTATAAATGCGATAAAAAATGGTTTTACTGCGTCTGAAATTAGCATAAAACCGCTTATAAAAAGCCCTAAAAAAACTAGCCAAAATATAGCGGTTCTATTCATATTATTTTCCCCATTTTCTATACGAAGATCAACTTCAAAAAGAGCTAGGAGTTCACAAGGCAAGGTGAGCTGCGTATACTTAATATAGTTCGAACCGAAGCTCTTATAGAACATTGAGCCAATTTTTGAAGCTCTACCTTAGTATTAAGATTTTTTAGCTACTTGTACGGTAGCAGGACGAAGTAGTCTATCTCTAATTTTATATCCTGATTGCATTAAAGTAATAATGCTATTCGGTGCATGATCAGGATGTTCTATCTGCGAAATTGCATTATGTAAATTATAGTCGAACATTGAACCTATTTCCGGCTTTATTTCTTCAATATGATGTTTATGAAAGATTTTGTCCAGCTCATCTTTAGTCATCTGAACGCCTGCAATAATATTTGTGACTTCTATATCAGAATTTGCCGGTTTATGTGCTAATGCTCTTGAAAGATTATCACTAACATTTAGTAGTTCTTTAGCAAATGTAGCAATTGCATAATCTTTTGCTTCGTCACGTGCTTTTTCTAAACGCTTTCTTGTATTGTCTATTTCGGCAGTAGTTCTAATTAGCTTGTCTTTTAGCTCTTCAATTTCTGCTTTTAACGCTGTTATCTCTGGATTTGCTGTTTCAACTATCTCTTCAGCAATATCATTTATTGTTTGTTCATTATTTTCTATATTATCATCTATCATATTATTTACTTATATATTTATATTCTTTTTTGAGATATATATAGATATAATAAAAATTTTTTCAATAGTAAATTAATATTATGAGACAGTCAGGAAGAAAAAGCAACCAATTACGTCCTATTTCATTAGAATTATCCCCGCTTGTTAATGCGGAAGGCTCATGCCTTATTAAAATCGGTAATACGCATGTTATGTGTAGTGCTACTTGTGAAACTACCGTACCGCCATTCTTGAGGGGACAAAATCAAGGTTGGATTACTGCCGAGTACGGTATGCTTCCCGGTTCTACATCACAGCGTATTAAAAGAGAAGCAGCACTCGGAAAACAAGGCGGAAGAACGCAAGAGATACAGCGTTTGATAGGTAGGGCGATGCGATGTGTAATTGACTTGAAGAAACTAGGGGAGAGGCAAATTATCATAGATTGTGATGTTATTAATGCTGACGGCGGTACTAGAACGGCAGCAATAACAGGGAGCTATGTAGCATTGCACCTAGCTATTAGATCCTTGATGAAAAAGAGAGTTTTAAAGGTGAACCCGTTAATTAGTCAAATTGCAGCTATTTCTTGCGGTATATATAAAGGCGAGGCAATACTAGATTTGGATTATTTGGAAGATAGTGATGCCGAAGTGGATAGTAATTTTGTGTTTGCAGGTAACGGTAATTTAATCGAAGTACAAGGCATGGCAGAGAAAAATCCTTTTTCCGAAGAGCAGTTTTTAGCAATGTTAAAACTTGCCAAAGGCGGCGTGGCAGAATTGTTTAAACTACAAAATCAAGTACTACTTGGGTCTTAGAAAGTTGCTACGTGGATCAGTTTTCCCGTCATTATTGACGAAGTAATCCAGTAAAAAATGCTGATTTATAGCATTTTTTTGTTATTTTTCTGGATTGCCGTGTCGCTTCGCTCCTCGCAAAGCATTGTTGCGTGGATCAATTTCACCTTTGTCATCCCGTGGCTTGACCACGGGATGACACAGTGGGTTTTACCGGTCCATACAACAATGCCTCCTTGCAACGACGGTTTCATGTATCCACGCAATCAAGCTTCCACAGGAATAACATATTTATTAAGCGTATAGATTATCATCAAAAGCAATATGTTCACCTGATAATGTAATTATCTTATCTCGATTGGTATTATTTATAAATACCTTATGATTAAGGTCTGTTACTTTAACATTACTATGTGGTCCTAAGATCAATTCCTTAATATCACCTATGGTTTCAAACGTAACACGCCGATTAGCTCCAATTGTTATTTTATCACGGGATATATTAATATTTGCTGTTCTACTTTCTTTGGTAAAAGTAATAGTTCCATATTTCGGATCGTTCATATTTTCCTCTTTGAATGAATTTTAAGTTGTAAAATCATTACTACAATATTCCATATACTACTTCAATTAAAAATTTTTTTAATTTAGCTCTCTACTCAATTTATAATTGCTATTATAGTGTATTTTTTAAATTTAAGCATCTATGACATTAAGATTATATTATTGTCTAATATGTCTTATAATTATTTTAAATATTAATAAGGTGCATGCCTCGGCATGGTTGTTAGAGCAGGGAAGATATAGATATATTGTAGAATAAAGTTAATAAGATATCAAAAAACGAGAAAAAGCAAAGAGAAGAAGCCGTTTATACATAAGAGAAAGAGTAGCTTATCTATGGGAATACCTCAAAAAAGTGAGTGATCAGCCGAGTCTTCATGCAAAAATCTTACGACAAATAAAAAGATTAGAGCAGAAGATATTAGAATTATCATCTTACCAAGATGAGCAATTTGTAAGTAGTATAGCTAGACCATAGTAAATAGGTACAGTTAAATAAACTTTAGTACGTGTTCTACAGCCATACTGATATCTTGAATTGCCCCGTAACTTTTCTTATTTCGTTCTTAATCTTAAACCAATAATGTTCTATAGGATTTAAGTCTGGGCTATATGTAGGTAAGAATAAAATTCTGCACCCAACCGACTCGATTAATTCTCTTATTATATTATTCTTATGGAAGTTGATATTATCCATAATTACTGTTTGTCCAGGATGTAATTCTTTAGTTAATATAGTCTCTACATAGGTTGTAAATATTTCTTTATTACAATTTCCTTCAAATATTACTGGCGCTATAATTTGATTATTACGAAGCCCCGCTATCATACTGATCCTGGATTTATGTTGATACACTTTGTTTCCATAACATCTAGTACCTTTTATACTCCATCCATATTCTCTACAAGCATTATCTTCTATTCCTGACTCATCAATGAATACTAGAGTTTCTTTAGAAATTTGCTGTATCTTTTCTATAAATTCATTCCTTAAACCAATATCCCTTCTGGGATGAAGATGACTTTTTTTTATAAGTGTACCCTAGTAGTTTTCTATAGTAATTTATTCTAGTTCTTTGTAATCTATTACCTAGTATAATACTTAATTCTTTAGCTGTTTTATCATGATTATTGATAATTAATTCTTCAAATTCTTTGAGATTTATTTTTGCATTATAACCCTTTGCTGGACCATAAGGTTTTGCTTTTATATCTCCTGTTTCCCATTTAAGAGTTTTCCATCTATATATAGTGTTACGACCTATATTGAATATTTTACATGCTTTAACAATTGAGAGCCCATCATCTAGAGCTTTGAATAGTTTCATTCTTAAATCGTAACTGTAACTGCTTGCCATAATTTATTTATTATCATTTATAACATATATATTAGCATAGTATGTACCTATTTACTATGGTCTAGCTATACTGTAGAATACGGTATTACCGATAATCAAAATATTGGAGTACATTTTTTGTACAAAGAAGATAAATTTTTGAATGAAAAAAACATAAGCACGGATGCTTCTATTTACTATAAATTGAAGCTATTTGAAGATAACGATTTTGTTATTTCGGCTCAGCCTAAAATTTTAATGAGTAAGAGTAAAAAACTTAAAGAAGATTTTTTAGGGGAAGTATCATTATTAATGGGAATGTCTAAAAATATCCGCTCTGTTACTATCTTTAATCAAAATATATTTAGCCTTGGACATTCAATTAATAATCTCGGTTCTAAGAAAATGTATTATAATTTTTCTACTTGTGAGGGGATTAAATTAAAAAATGGCATAATAAGGAAAATAAAAATTCAATCACTACTCAAATCGGTTATTTTTGGGATCGCAGTCTTTCAAATAAGAAATATAAAATATCAGGTATAAGTTTTTCAGCATGGTTAGATGTATAAATGAAGATATAATATTACAGATAATCAGAGATAAAAACTTATTAGGAAAAAACAAGTTACTAATTTAAAAGCTATTATCGAAGAAGCAATTATCGATAATGAGATAATGATTGATATATTATTATATGAAAATAAAATATTGCCGCTAATAAGCAATATTTCTTAACAGTTTTAGTACCGTTATATAAAGAATTAAGTAAGTTAAGGTCAATAATTAAAAATATTTCATTAATTAATTACCCAAAAGATAAGCTAGACGTTAAAATTATTATCGAAGATGACGATTATCTAATGATTAAAGAAGTAGCCTTATATAATTTACCGTCTTATTTTCATGTTATATCTGTTCCGAAAAACTAACCGAAAGTCCTTAATTATGCTCTAGAATATTCACGTGGTGAGTATCTAGTAGTATATGATGCTGAAGATAAACCTGAACCTGAACAGCTACTTAAAGCTCTAACAATGTTTAGAAGTTTATCTGATGAATATGTTTGTCTTCAAGCTAAGCTCAATTTTTATAATAAAAATGAGAATATTTTAACCAAAATGTTTAATATAGAATATAGTTTATGGTTTGAATATATCTTGAAAGGATTAAGTTTGCTAAAACTTCCTACACCTCTTGGGGGTACTAGTAATCATTTTAAAACGGATATATTAAATAAGCTTGGCGGATGGGATGCTTATAATGTAACAGAAGATGCCGAGCTAAGAATTTACTCACAGAACTATAAAGTAGCTATCCTTGATTCCTATACTCTAGAAGAAGCTCCGAATAGTTTAGGTAATTGGCTAAATCAAAGATCACGTTGGATTAAAGGCTTTTTGCAAACATTTTTTGTATTTAAAGCACAAAAAGATAAATACCAAAAGTTTACTTTATTGCAAGTAATAACAATTTACATTTTCATCGGCTTATCTACTTATAATTTTTGGAGTTTACCCTTTATAATATTTTCTATTGTTATAAATAAAAATTCTATAATTAATTATTTATGGCTTATTAATAGTATTTTTTCGCTTTTATATCTTTATAGTACTGCTCTGTATATATTAAAAAATTCTTTAAAAAGCGGGAAAGTAAAATTTCAGGATATAGTAGCTTCGATCTTATGGGCTAGTTATTTTATATTACATACTGTAGCTTCATATAAAGCAGTATTTGAAATAATTTTTTGTCCTTTCAAATGGAGTAAAACTAAACACGGCACTAGTTTAGAGGATTTTGAGAAAGAATAGACCTCTAATAAAAAAATTTTTATTCTTGCCCCTTGAATTAACAAAAATAAAATATATATAGTATGTACATTTAAAGATTTAATAATTGGAGGTTAAAATGTCTTTTAAACCATTACATGATAGAATTGCAATAAAGCCTATCGAACACGAAGAAAAAACTAAAGGTGGAATTATTATTCCGGATACCGCAAAAGAAAAGCCGATGCAAGGTGAAATAGTAGCCGTAGGTAACGGTATTCGTAATAAAAAAGGCGAAATTCATCCTTTAGAGCTAAAAGTAGGCGATAAAGTTTTATACGGTAAATGGGCAGGCACCGAAATTGAAATTAAAGGCGAAAAACTGATCGTTATGAAAGAAAGCGACGTATTTGGTATTATTAATTAATTATTTGTTTTAAGGAGAAATTAAATATGGCAACAAAACTTATTAAACACGGCTCAAAAGCTCGTGAGCAAATGCTAGAGGGCATTGATATACTTGCAGATGCAGTAAAAGTTACTTTAGGTCCAAAAGGTAGAAATGTACTTATCGAGCAATCATTCGGTTCACCGAAAATTACCAAAGACGGTGTGACGGTTGCAAAATCGATTGAGTTAAAAAATAAAATTAGAAATGCAGGAGCTCAGCTATTAAAATCAGCTGCTACAAAAGCTGCAGAAGTAGCCGGTGACGGTACTACTACAGCTACGGTACTTGCTAGAGCATTAGCTCGTGAGGGTAATAAGTTAGTAGCTGCCGGTTATAATCCTATGGATTTAAAGCGTGGCATGGATTTAGCGGTAAATGCATTAGTAGAGGAAATTAAAAAGTCTAGTAAAAAGATTAATAGCCAAGAGGAAATCGCACAGGTCGGTACTATCTCTTCAAACGGTGATAAGGAAATCGGTGAGAAAATTGCTAAGGCAATGGAGGAAGTCGGTAAAGAAGGCGTGATAACCGTTGAAGAAGCAAAGAATTTTAGCTTCGATGTTGAAGTAGTTAAAGGTATGATGTTTGATAGAGGTTATCTATCTCCGTATTTTGTAACGAATTCCGAGAAAATGGTTGCTGAGCTTGAAAACCCTTTCATCTTACTATTTGAGAAAAAATTATCAAACTTACAACCGATGTTACCTATACTTGAGGCTGTAGTGCAATCACAACGCCCACTATTAATTATTGCTGAGGATGTTGAGGGCGAAGCTCTTGCAACGCTTGTAGTCAATAGATTACGTGGTGGTTTAAAAGTTGCGGCAGTAAAAGCTCCCGGTTTTGGCGATAGAAGAAAAGCAATGATGGAAGATATTGCTATCCTAACTAAAGGTGAGCTTATTACTGAAGATTTAGGTATGAAGCTTGAAAATGTGAGTATTAAGAGTTTAGGGACGGCAAAAAGAGTAACAATTTCTAAAGAAAATACCGTAATTGTTGATGGTAATGGTGATAAGAAAAATATTGAGGATAGAGTATTACAAATTAAATCTCAAATAGCTGAAACTACTTCTGATTATGATAAAGAAAAACTACAAGAGCGTTTAGCTAAACTTTCCGGCGGTGTTGCCGTATTAAAGGTTGGCGGTGCTACGGAAGTTGAAGTGAAAGAGCGTAAAGATCGTGTTGAAGATGCACTTGCTGCTACAAGAGCGGCAGTTGAGGAAGGTGTTGTTGCCGGTGGCGGTGTAACATTACTTCATGCATCACAAACTTTAACAAAGCTTAAAGTAGAGAATAAGGATCAACAAGCAGGTATTGAAATAGTAATAGAAGCTTTAAAGGATCCGCTAAAACAGATTGTTGAAAATGCCGGTGAAAACGGTGGCGTAGTAGTTGGTAAATTACTAGAACATAAGGATAAAAATTATGGCTTTAATGCTCAAGATATGCAATATGTCGATATGATTAAAGCAGGAATTATTGATCCGGCTAAAGTAGTGCGTACTGCACTTCAAGATGCTGCTTCCGTTGCTTCGTTAATTATTACCACGGAAACTTTAATTGTTGACGAACCTTCTGATAAGAAAGAGCTAATGCCAATGCGTGGCGGTATGGGAGGTATGGATTTCTAAGTCTATACTCCATAAGATAGGTTATGCAATAGGTCTAATAAACCCGTTTTGTTGTATTGCTCGTTCCCCTCATTGCGAGGAGGCATTGTTGCGTGGACCGAAAAACCTGTTCAATGTCATATCATGGCTTGACCACGGTATCCAGAAAACAACTAAAAATACTAATAATATTAGTATTTTAAACTGGATCCCGCTACAAGCTCGCGGGATGACAATTAAGAAACTGGTCCACGCAGGCAATGCCTGCTTGCAATGACGATTTTAACAACGTGCCGTACAACACATTATCAAGTCGCAGAGTAGGACACTGAAAAACTGATTTATGCAACAAATGGGTTTTAAAGCGATTCTTTGCTTAATTTGAAAATAAATTCTTTAATAAAACTCTTCCTCAAAAAATAAAATATAGAATTTCTTGTAATTATTTCAATAAATGGTTGTAAATATTTTTTAATTAATTAATTAATTATAATAGCTCAACCTTTTGATCATCCTATATAAGACTGTTAACAAAATAACTTTAAAGCTAATTAAATTCTTTTTAACTGCAAATTATAAGATTTTTTTGAAATAGGGATATCTATTACTGTAAAAATCTTATTAATTTTCATTTAAAAATCTCTTTAATTATCAATTAAAGAGATTTTGTTAACAGTCTTATATAGGATGATCAAAAGGTTTAAAGCGGTTTTACGCCTTAATTATTAAGAATAGATTTCTTGTTGAAGCTATAGGCAAGGTTAATCTATAATGTATATATTCGTTTAATTTAAAAAATTAGTAATAAAAGTTTCTAGCTTTTGGTCGGTTAAACTACGCTAACTAAAATTAGTAAGGTTTTAGAAAAATTACTATTCTTATTTTAAAAAAATCTTATAATTTATACAGTTAAGAAAAACTAAAATAAGATAATTTAAATTTTATATATAAAACTTAAAAAATTAGGTTCTAAAAGAAATCTAAATAATGTGAATTTAGGATAAAAGATAAAATAATAGGGTAGTGCGAAGCTCGCCACAAGCTTAATTTTTCCTATTAATATCAACTAAAGCTAGGCTTTATTAATATTTACTAAAAATAGCAAATTAATTAGAAATATTAATAGAACTTAATAAGTTTATTGCTTTAATTGGTGTTTAGTTATTCGTAAGTATAACTAACTGAATTAGTATAAACTAAGGAGGTATTTTTGCTCCAAAGGGTTATTAAACATTTAAATCATAATTTATCTAAATATGATATTGCTGCTCAAATAACAGGTAGGATCAAACATCCAATATCAATTTTATATAAATTATATCGTAAGAGTATAAAGTTAGAAGAATTAACAGATATTTTTGCGATAAGAATAGTAGTAATAGATGAAGAGAAATGTTATAAAGCTTTAAAAGTAGTTCATGATCTTTATGAGCATGAAAAGGATAAATTTAAAAATTATATTCTTAATCCTAAACCAAACGGCTATCAATCTTTACATACTATTATTACAACTGAGGATAATTATAAAATAGAGATACAAATACGTGATCATAAGATGCATTATCATGCAGAGAGCGGTGAAGCTGCACACTGGAAATATAAAAATAGTTTTTAGCTGATATACACTTTTTTTCTTTCTAAAGTAGTATTGCATACTCTTTAATTTATTTTGTATTATTTTGAAGTTTTAAAAAGAAATTTCGTAAACCGACTTTTTGAAATATTTCTTTTTGTTCTGAAGGGAAATGTTGCTTGATAAAATTAGTGCAAACATTTAATAGTTGTTGTTCTACGGTTCGTATTTCTAAATAAGCTGCTATGAGTAAGAAGCTTTCTATAGTTTCTTTTACTGTTTCTAAAGCCTTTTCCGGCGATTTAGCATTTATAGTTTGTAAATTATGTAGGCGATCAAATACTTTAATAAGTGCTATATCATATCTTTGTTCTTGGATTAGTAAATTTAACATTTTCACCGGAGCTAATTTTACCGTATGGCTTAATTCTTGTTAAACGTTCTACGCTATCGGCAATATTCTTATCAAAAATTTTGCTAATATCAGCATGTGTAAGTATTGTATCCTCTATAATATCGTGAAGAAGGGCAATATTTATCATATATGATTTGTAAAGTTTAGGAGCTTCAAGAGCTGTAAAATCTGCAAGCATGATTGCAACTTCTATAGGATGAGAATAATAAGGTTCCCCTGATTGACGCATTTGAGAAGCATTGAGAAGCATGATATTTACGGGTATAATAAAGACCTTTTTCAATTTCTGTTATATCTATAGGTGAATCTACTATAGTATTCAAATATTTAATTCGATCAATTAATTTTTTACTATAATCACAAACCTCAAATTTTTTCTGCCAAGTATCAATATCTTCCATAAACCTACTAATTATTTAAACTTCTTTTAAAAGGAGTATATGCATACAATTAGTATAAAATATTTTTATGAGAAAATTAATAAGATTTTAGAAAGACATGATATTTATTTTTTAAATTTATCTATAATCAATGGTTAAGCACAAGTTAAACTATATCTTGATTTTTAAATAGGATTATATTTTTGTGATTTTTTTACACAGTTACATTACATTAATATTAATTTTTGTTAACATGATAAATTGAATATATTACTATAATAATAGCTAGTAGCTTAAGTAAAAATATAAAAATAGTTAATAAAACTTAATAAAAAGAAAGGTATTTTTTTATTTATTCTCAAATATTTTTTCACTTTAGTGGTTTATAACTTCTTGCAATATATTAAAAATTTAGTAAGCATTATTAATTGTAAAGGTAGATTATTATTCAATCTATTTTTATATATATCGAAATACAATTTAAATTAATAGGTAAATTATGACTAAAAAACTAGTTGATAACAAAATAGCTCCTAATAAAGCAGAGTACGATAAGAAATTTTCGCATATCTTAGATGTTACCCCATATCACATGGGGCAGTAACCTTACCGAAGACAATGGCTTTAGTTTGCGAAGAGTTAAAGTTGTTAAGATAGCTCACAGAAAAATGAGATGGAAGGAGGAAAAAATCCTTTCCTGATGATGTTGACTTTCCTGATGATACTCTAAGTGCACCGGCAATTAAAGAGGGACATCTTCTTAGCGGTGGAAAAGAAGATGAGAGAGATTCTGTTAATTATACTAATGCAGAAATGCGACAATTTTCATCTGACAAAACATTTGATTGGAGAGATGGAAGCAAGTACCATCATGTTCATAAAGTAAAAGCCGGTGACAAGTTTGATATACATTGGGATTATACCATGGCACATAAAACACGTGGTTATACATATGCGATCACTGATCATCCTACTGACTTTTCTCAAAGACTAACTTTAATGAGCTTAAGACATTTTTTGAAAATATAAGCCAAGAAAAACCATTTTGGAGTCATCAATTACCTGCTTCTACGGATCACTCAATAATTCTTCCGGAAAGAGAAGCAGGATTTCATGTTCTTTTAGAAAGATGGATAGTAGCTGATACAGGCATGGCATTTCATCAATCATGGGTTCTTGAATATGAAGCAAGTTTAGGTGGTAAAGGGCCTGGACATGAACACCATCATCACGATGCTTAATTAAGCTTTAAAGCAACTTAATAGCGTATCGTCATGGGTTAAGCGACGCAAGGTGTTATTGTGTGGATACCCGAGTCGTCATTGTGAGGAAAAATTGAAAATTTTGACGAAGCAATCTCGTGCCAAAATCCTGAGATTGCCACGCTTCTTTCAGTCGCTCGCAATGACGGTTTAGTATTCACGCAACAATGCCTGCTCGCAATCACGATGAAAAGCATTTCATGCAACAGCACTTAAATTCCGTTACTATCTATTCAAAGCGTTTAGACCTTCCTTTAGACCGTCTTTTATAAATGAAATTTTAGCTTGTTTACCGTCAGTGGTGATTAGTTCTAAATAATTATCATTAGATAAAATCATGTCTAGATCGTCTTTTGTAATAATAGCTAAAGCCTGACAGCCGTTTACCGTACAATTTACGTATTTCCCGGCTGATATTCGTTTGTCACCGCTATTAATAACTGTACCTGCTGGAATTTGAACATTTGATGGGACTATTTCGATTATCTTTAATTCCTGTTCTTCTTGCTCCCCATTGAAATAACCTATGTGATAAATGGCTAATATTCCCTTTTCTTTATCTTTCTCTAGATTATTAATTTGTTGTGATAAGAAGCAAAGTTGTTTTTTCTCATTATTAAGAGTATAATTTAAAGTCCAAGCTCCGTACTTTTTTGGTGCCGTTGTGCGTTGACGTTTTCTATGCTATACAAAACAAAAGTGCCGGTTATTATAAATAACCCACTAAAAACAAAAGCAATTTTTTTTATACAATCTTTCATATAATTTTTAACCTTTTTAAAATATTTTCTTTTCCTAAAATTTCTGCAATTTCAAATACGCTAGGTGAAGCCGTCATACCTGTTATTAAAGCTCTTACTGGTTTCATAATGTCATTCAGCTTTAAGCCGTTTGCTGTTGCTATTTCTTTAAATTTATTCTGTACGGATTCCTTATCAAACTGCTCAAGTTCGCTTAAGTTTTCTATAACTTGTTTGATTAAATCCTTATCGCAATTTTCTATAATTTCTTTTGCATCTTGGTTGTAGATGATAGGCGAATCTACGAGATAAATTTGAGCAAGGCGTGTTAGCTCTAGTAATGTTTCACTTCTAACTAACAAGCTTGGCATTGCTTGGGTTATATAGCTTATTTCCTTCTCGCTAACCTTATAATTTTGTTTCAATATCTCTACAGTCTTTGAAGTTAAGCTATCATTGTCAAGCATTCTTAAGTAATGAGCGTTAAGGCTATTCATCTTAGCAAAATCAAGCTTAGAAGGTGATTTACCGAGTGAATGAAGATTAAACCATTCTATAGCCTGAGTCATTGAGATAATTTCATCATCGCCGTGACTCCATCCAAGACGCAATAAATAATTACACAAACTTTCCGGTAAATATCCCATATCCTTATAAGCTTCAACGCCTAATGCTCCATGCCTTTTGGATAATTTCGCCCCGTCTGCTCCATGAATTAACGGTATATGAGTCATGCTAGGTACTTCATAGCCGAAAGCCTGATAAATAGCGATTTGCCTTGCTGCATTGGTTAAATGATCGTCACCTCTAATAATATGAGTTATACCCATATCATGATCGTCTACTACAACGGCTAGCATGTAAGTAGCAGTGTCGTCTGCTCTTAATAGTACCATATCGTCTATATGAGAGTTTTCAATTACTACCTCGCCTTGTAAGGTATCATGAATTGTTATGCTGCCCTCTCTTGGAGTTTTTAGACGTATTACCGGTTTAATATCAGTAGGGTAGGTAGATGGTTCTTTGTCACGCCACTCGCTGTTAAAAATAAAATGCTGTTTATTTTCTAAAGCTTTTTGTCGTTGTCTTTCTATTTCTTCTTGGCTAGTAAAACAATAATATGCTTTACCGTCTTGCAGTAATTTTAGTGCAGCTTCTTTGTAAAGATTATTACGTTTAGACTGGAATATAACCTCACCGTCCCAATCAAGCCCTAGCCATTTTAGACCTGAGAATATAGCTTCTACTGCGATGTTCGTTGATCTTTCTTTATCAGTGTCTTCAATGCGAAGCAAAAACTTACCGTTATGATGCCTTGCGAACAAGTAGTTAAAAAGGGCAGTTCTTACCGAACCTATATGTAAAAACCCCGTCGGTGACGGAGCAAATCTAGTAATTACGCTATTAGTCATTTATTATCTTTTTTAAATATATACTAAGAACTGTGTCATACCGTGGCTTGACCACGGTATCCAGAAAACAACTAAAAATACTAATATTATTAGTATTTTTAACTGGATCCCGCGATCAAGTCGCAGGATGACATATACTCTTTCTCCCCAAACACATAAAATAATTTACATCTATATCATCGCTTAATTTCCATTCATTTTTAATCGGATCATATACCAAGCCTTTTAGCTCTTTAATTTCAACATCGGTATCCGTAAGTATTTCGTAAATTTCCGATGGTTTTAGGAATTTGCTATAATCATGAGTGTTTTTAGGCACCCAACCTAAAACATATTCAGCAACTATTATTCCAAGTACATAAGCTTTTTTAGTGCGGTTAATCGTAGAAATTATTGCCATACCGTTGGGCTTAATATGCTTCACCAAATTCAGTATGAATTGCTGCACGTTTTCTACATGCTCAATAACCTCAAGACAAATTACCACATCATATAGTTTGTCACTCTGTAATTCTTCTATAGTAGATTGTAAATAATTTATTTTTACGCCGTTTTCCTTAGCATAAGCAGTTGCCGTTTCAATGTTACTTTGCAATGCATCAATGGCTGTAACGTTAAAACCTTGAGCCGCTAAAGGCGTTGCAATTAATCCTCCACCGCAACCGACGTCTAATATTTCTAATTTAGAAATATCGTTAGACATCTTCTCAAACTCTACTTCTAGAGGTAATTTGTGCGTCAATCCGCTGCTCGCATCCTCACGTACTTCTATGTACGCTGCGGTGCTGTGCTGCGTGTTTCCTACAAATTCCTCTCTATAAGCGAGTTTGGAAAGGTGCCTATTGTAATGTGTAGTTATTTTCTCTATTATATATTCAAGGCGAATAGGGTTTATTCGGTGTAAGATACCGAATTCCCCGTCCTTATTCCACCAATTGTGAGAAATTTTCTCAAATTTTTCTAATTCTTTTTTATCGATTGAAGACATAGTCTATGATTCTTTCCAATGTCATCCCGTGGCTTGACCACGGGATGACAAGAGGCCATACAACAAACATATATAATATACTCAGATGACTTTAATAATACTAGCCTTAATTTTAATTAGCTGCATATTTGCTCCCCTTGGCTGTATTGCCCTATGGAAGAGATATATTTATTTCGGCGATGGGCTTGCTCATAGTAGTTTTTTAGCGGCTAGCATAAGTATTATAGCACATTTTCCATTAATATATTCAGGCATAATAGTTGCAATTCTTTTTTCGTTTTTTGTGTTTATTTTTAAAAATAATTCTGAAAAAAACGCAGTTATTAATTTGATTTCTAGCTTTATGCTAGCTGTTGCTTTAGTTATTAATTATTTTACTTCTTTGCAGAATAATATAGTGAATTTGTTGTTTGGGGATATTTTATCCGTGTCTTTTAATGATTTGATTATACTAGGGGTAGTCCTAATAACTATTATAGGCTTTATAGTATATTTTTATAATCAAATTCTTCTTATCATTATCAATAGAGATATTGCAGTCATAAAAGGCTTAAAGGTTAATATTATTGAGCTAATATTTTTACTTCTTCTCTCATTATCGGTATTTTCTGCTATAAAGATTGTCGGAGTACTTATGGTAACTGCTATTTTACTTATTCCTGCAATGATTGCACGGTTTGTAGCATATAGCCCCTCCCAGATGATTATAATATCAATTCTTATATCTTTATTTATTAATTTTTGTGCCGCATTTAGCTCTTTCTACTTTGATTTACCTTTAACTCCATTGTTTATTATATTAGGTACGTTTATTTATGGTTTGTTGTATTTAAAGCGATTATTATGAACAAAAATGAATTTACTGAATATGTCAAAGAATTGTTAGAACCATATGGTTCAGTAGCCGTTCGTGCAATGTTTGGTGGATATGGTATATATAAGGGTGGTGTTATGATAGGAATTATTAAGAGCAATGAATTATATTTTAAGTCAGACCTAAGCACTTATGAATATTTTCAATCTTTCGGTTCTGAGCCATTTGTATATCAAAGTAAATGTAAACTTGTAACTCTATCATATTGGAAGGTGTTACCTGAAATTATGGAGGATCAAGAGTTATTAGGCAAGTGGTTTAAATTAGCTTTGAATGCTGCTATTAATAGTCAAAAGAAAAAATAAATGTCACCCCCGTGGTCAAGCCGGTGTTGTTGTGTGAATCGGTTTTACCACCGTCACCTAGTTCGCTTGTCCACGGGGTCTAGTTAAAAATACTAATAATATTAATATTTTTAGTTATTTTCTGGATACCGTGGTCAAGCCACGGGATGACAATGAACGGGTTTTTCGAGCCATGCAACAATGCCGGTCAAGCCATGTGATGACGTTGTTGGTTTTTCATAATATCAAGATAGTCAATTTTGCCGTTTGCAAGCAGAGGTATTTCTGAATCGGTAATAATTACTTTCGGTAAATGTAGTAAAGAAATTTGAGCTTTAGATACGGCATCTGCAAAATTCTCTCTATTTATATCGGAACCGGTAGTAAGTAAAATAATCTTTTCTCCGTGCGTTTTGTCGGGGATAGAAATAGCAGCGTGTAAGGAATCAGGATCAATTTCGCTTGCAAATTCTTCAATTTTTGTAAGAGATATCATTTCTCCCGCTATTTTAGCAAAGCGTTTTAAACGTCCTAAAATTGTTATGTATCCTTCAGAATCTATTTTGACTATATCGCCGGTGTCATACCATTCTTTATAAGTATAGTTGCTTTCTAAGTCTAAGTAACCAAGCATGATGTTAGGACCCTTAATGAATAAACGTCCCCCTTCATTTATTCCCTCTACTTTCTCAAGCTTATAATCAATTTTTGGTAATAATCTTCCTACCGTGCCTGCTTTATTATGCATAGGGGTATTGCAAGCTATAATAGGTGCGGCTTCTGTAATCCCATACCCTTCAAAAATACGTATGCCGTACTTATTAAGCCAAAATTGTCTTGTAGATTCTTTTAATTTCTCGCTACCGGCAAATATATAGCGTAATGAGTAAAAATCATATGGGTGAGCGTAATTAGCATAACCGTTTAAAAAAGTATCGGTAGAAATTAATATAGTTGCTCCAATATCGTATATAACTTCAGGAATGCTGCGATAATTTAGTGGAGAAGGATATAGAAACAGCTTAATACCGTTTAAAGTTGTAATAATTGCACTACCAAGACCAAAACAATGAAATAAAGGTAATGAGTTAAATACTATATCTTCAGGGCTAAAAGGTACTTTAGCAGTTATTTGATATCTATTAGTTTGTAAATTTCTGTGAGATAATAATACGGCTTTAGGTTCACCTTCAGTACCCGAAGTAAAAATTATCACTGCCGGTTTTTCGTCATCACGATTACGACAAAAATAATTGTAATAAGTTTGGGCAAAATAACTTCCTATTTTTGCTTTTAGTTTTAGAGCTGTACCAATCTGATTTTTAAAATCTTCTAAATATATTATTTTAATACCGAAATCTAATAAGTTAGTTATTAATTCATGTAAATTTGCTTTCTCGATAAATTGTTTTGAAGTGTAAACTACTTTAATTTGTGCAAGTTTACAGGAGTTAATAATAGTACTTATGCCGCTGCTCCAGTTAATTATAGCAGGAACATAACCGCTAGATTGCATAGCGTAAAAAGTAATTAACGTATTCGTGGTATTAGGCAACATTAAGCCTAAATTTCTGCCAAAGATATTATTCTTTTTGATTAAATCACCTAGGATAAAAGATTTTAATATTAAATCTCGATAAGTAACCGCATTATTTTCAAAATCATCAACTATTTTTTTCTTAAATCCATGAATTTTAGCAGCTTCTATAAGAGATGAGAATAAAGTATTTTTATAGTCTGAACTCTCAAACATCATGTCAGCCATGATATCATAAAGAGTCCTAGATATATAACTGCGTCGTTCTTGATTGCTTGCAGCATCCATATTAGCGAATTTTACCGGCGGTAAAACGGTTATAGTAATTTTAGGAAATATTTTTCTTTTTAATATGTTTTTAAATTTTGATAAATGAGTAAATTGAGTACCGTCTATTCTAACCGGTAAAACGGTAGCACCGGCTTTATCGGCAATCATTCCCGGTCCTTCGTATATTTTCATTAAAGAGCCGGTAACGCTTATTCTACCTTCAGGGAAAATTGCTACTTTCTGATCCTTTTGTACTTCTTTTACTAAAGTCTTTATTGCCATTGGGTTACTTGGATCAACCGGTAAAGTTCTTGCCATACGTAAAAACGGTTTAATCCACCATATTTTTTGTATATCGGGACTAATTGCAAAAGTCATTTCTTCTCGTAAGTAAGTAGCAATTAGCGGCGGATCGAGATATGAAATATGGTTAGCGACAACTACTACTTTTTTACCTGCTTTTTGAAAATTTTCAAATCCTTTAACTTCAACCTTATACATAAGATCAAAACAGATTTGGAATACTCTTCGCAATAGCTTAAACGGAATAATTTTAACTTCAGGTATTAAACGGTAAATATGTATAGTAACGATTATATTAGCTAGGCTAATAAATAATATAATCCAAGGTATAGTGAAATTTAGATAAAATAATAAAGATAAAATAATTGTTGATCCCACCATGAAAATGGAATTGATAAGATTGTTAACGGCAATAATTCGACTACGATGAGCAGGGTTTGCGTAATGCTGTAATATCGCAAAAAGAGGAACGATATATAAACCGCCTATTGCCGCTAAGAAAAATAAATCTATAACTATTCGCCAATTATGTCTTTTCGATAAAAATACTAAAATACTTTTTAGCTGAGTAGGTTCGTAGTTAACTGAGCTAATTCTACTTGCAAAGAATAAATCAATACCGAAAATACTAATGCCTAGGGCTGAAATAAATAGATATTTAACGGTAATCTCATCTTCAAATATTTTGCTACATAAAAACGAACCGACCCCAACACCAAGCGAGAAAACCGCTAAAAATAAATTAGCAACATTCTCATCGGCTTTAAAAGTTATCTTAGCAAGTAAAGGTATTTGAGAAATTATAGCAGCTCCAATAAACCAAAACCATGAAATACCAAGTATAGCTAAATATATCTGTTTTTTTGCTTTGGTATATTTAATCATATTTATGCTTTCATCTATAATATTAAAATTTATTTTAATATCACTATTTGCGTTTTTAGATTTTGGGGAAAAAAGGCTTGTAATAAAGCCAAGAAAAGCGATGGTAATTAAGGAATAAATTATAAAATTATTGCTGATTGTATAATAGCTGCCGATTATAGTACCGATAAAAATACCGATAAAAGTTCCGGCTTCAACAAAGCCGTTAGCTCCAAGTAGTTCGTCTTTATTTAGGTGATCAGGTAATACGCTATATTTGATTGGACCGAAAAAAGTAGAGTGTATACCCATTAAGCAAATAGAACAAAACAGAATTAGCAGATTATTATGATGAAATCCATAAATTGCAAAGGCAATTATACCGATTTCACAAATCTTAATAATTTTAATAAGATTTGCACGCTCGTATTTATCGGCAATTTGTCCTGCTATGCTTGCGAATATTATGAAAGGTAGTACAAAAGTAGCATTAGCAATTAAAACAAGTAGATTATTATATTTACTTAAAGAGCCGGTAATACTGTAAGTTATAAGGATTACTAGAGCATTTTTTAATATATTATCATTAAGACAACCGCATAACTGCACTATAAAATTTGGTAAAAATCGTCTATCTTTGAAAAGATATAATTTGTTTGTATCCATATTATATAATACTCTATTTTAATACTTACAATTAACGAATCAATTTAATATCAGCATTATTTAATTTTAATTCTGCCCATATTTTATCTGCGGTATATATAGGAACTTGTAGTTTGATACCTAAAGTAATACACGCTCGATCACCGAGTGATAAGCCTTTGGGTTGGGTGTATGGTTGTAATCATACGCATCAAGTTAAGAAAAGCAAGTAGGTTATACTGGTATTACGGTAGTAAATTATGAATTAAAAAGAAGCTAATATATGGTATAAATTTTTGCAAGATTAACAACTAAATTGTGAGAATTTATCCTATGGGGAAAATAGTAAACTTAGCAAAACTATGCCAAGAGTTTTTTGGAGAGACAGCCAATAATTTATCCATTACAACAGGATTTATTAAGAGACAACGAAAAATAACTGGTTCAGCTTTTCTAAAAGCTATAGTGTTTGGTAATATGAGCGATAGTAATTGTAGTCTTGATGGAATGCGTAACTTTTTAAGTGAAGAAACTATAGATATTTCTGCCCAAGGCTTAGACTTTAGGTTTACTGAGGTAGCAGTAAAATTTATGCAGTCAATGTATGAACAATGCTTGAAATTATTTAGAAATACTATGCCGCTTGATTGCAACATTTTGCAGCATGCAACATTTTGCAGCAATTTAATAGCGTTAAATTATTGGATAGTAGCCATATTATTCTACCTGCCAATATGGCGGATAAGGTATAAGGGCTGATCAAGGATATAGAGAACATTTATCAAACATATCTACTAAGGACTTATTAATATCTGATTTAGGTTATTTTGTCCCAGCTTCATTTATTCAAATTATCGAACTTGGTGCATATTTTATTAGTCGTTATAAAGCAGATACTAATATATATGACCCTATCACTGAGGAAAAAATTGATTTATTAAACCTATTAGATAATAAATTCTTTTTATCAAAAGATGTACTTTTAGGTAAACAAGCAAAAGTTAAGCTACGGATTATATGTCATAAATTGACTGATGAACAGGCTATTGGTAGAAGAAGGAAGGCTAATTTATTAGCTAAGTCTCATAAATATAAATCTTCTTCAAGAAACCAGAGATTACTAGATTGGTCAATATTTATCACTAATATATCAGAGGATATGGTTAATGCTGAGCATATAATGATAATTTATCGAGCAAGATGGCAAATTGAATTATTATTTAAATTATATAAAAGTCATGCAAAAATTGAAAATCTTAAAGGGAGAAGTAAACCTGCAAGAGTTTTGTGTGAATTATATGGTAAATTATGTAGTGTGCTTATTTTTCATGGATTATCGAATTGTGTAGAATTAGCAAATGATAGAGAAATTAGTTTAACCAAAGCATTTATTGAACTACAGAAAAGGTCAAGAGAATTATTCCTGTCTATTACTGGACGTCTTAATGATTTAAAGCAGTTCCTTAAGAAATTAATTATAGATTGGGGGAGATTTTCTTTGAAAGATAAATATCGTAAAACCAGATTATCTTCCTTAAATACACTAAAATTATTAACAATTATGGCTTAACTTGATGCGTATGGTTCCTACAACTGTGCCATCAGCAAGAGTTAGAGGAACTTTACTTATTAAAGAAGAATCATCTTTAACTTTAGAGAGTACTAATTGTTCAAGAGAATTAGCTCCCATACCTTTTCTAATTTCATCAGCACAATCTATAAGAGCATCAATATATTGTTGTCCTTTTTGAGACAGAACAAAAATTGAATAAGCCGTACGAGCTGTTACTTTAGTGACATTATCGACAGCATGCCATATTTCTTTAGGTATTTTAGCAAAATACAGATAGTTAACCAGTTTCTGTCTTGTGATGTTAAGGTTCTTAGCAAGTGCTACTTGCTTGAGGTTCAAATCTGAGAGCAGGCTTGTATAATACAATCCTTTTGAATAGTCGCATATGTCCAGTCCTTGATTTTCCTTAATCTGAATGATTGCAGCATGCTCATCAGTGACATCATCAATTACAGCTTTAAGAAGCAAATCGGCATCTAGGCACGCTTTCCATCTTCTACTACCTGCTATGACTTCATATTTAAACTTTGGGTTACCTTTTAGCATACGAAGATGAACAGGCTCTATTTGACCATTGTTTTTAATGTCCTCAGCAAGAGAGTCGATATCACCGAACTCAAAGTTACCTCTATCAGCGTATTTCCATCTAGTACAGTCTTTTGGATCAACAGTTATGATTTGCATTACCATATATCTTTTAATTTAATTGTCTCACATGAGACAGAAAGTTTGGCTACCTACTAAAATGTCCTACATTTTAGTAGGTAGTTATATATCTGTAAATAAGTGGTTTTAATAATTGTACACATTTTAAATAGCGGTGCAAGCAGAAAAGTAAAATATATTAAGTATAAACATCCATAATTAATAGTGTTGCAGAAAAACACAAACCTCACTTTATTATAAAATATATATAGAAATATATTAAAAATACTTGATAAGTATAGGGAAAAGTGGTACTATAAATATATGAAAAGGATAAAGAAAAAAGACTTTTCATGTATCTAAAACCAATTAAATTCGAGGTGAATATGAACTTAAGTATTAATCAAAATATAGGAAACTTTTTAAACACAAAAGTAAGTGAGCTGGTAAGGCTAAAAAAGCCTGATGTTGACTTGAATGGATGTCAAATTAGAATCATTGCTGGAAAAGGAAAAAAAGACAGAATAGTACCGTTTCCAAAAAGTTTTCGGGAAACATTGGCAATGTATATCACTAGCACCGCAGAGCATAAGACTTCTTACCTATTTGAGTCAAGTTGGAAGAAACCATATTCTGATAGAGGAATTAGAAGGATATTAGAAAAATATAGTAATTTGACAGGTATGCAACAAAACATTTCTCCACACAAATTACGTCATTTTTTATTTACTTGGCTTAAAAAAAGAGGAATAGACGATGCCCTTATTCAACCATACTCTGGTCATGAAACCCGCAAGTCTCTAGAGATTTATTCAAAATTATCGTTATCGGAAGCTCAAAAAATATATGAAGAAAATATAAAAAATTTTCCTGTTTAAACTCCTCAACTTTTCCGCCCCTTGCACGATCTTTAGTATTGGGCCATTATGAAGTGAAAGTAGTAACATTCATGATAATGATATACAAATTATAGATGTAGTTACAACCAATAATCTTGGTTAAAATAAGGTAAGATAAATGAATAAAAGTGAACTAAAGTTATATATCAATATAGCAAGAGATACAAAAAGTATAGAATTACTTGGAAATAAAAAGTATTAAAAATAATTAATAAGCATTAATGAAAAAGATAGAAGGTGGTCAAACAGATTTTGAGATGTGTATTTATGTTAAGAAGTTACTAGATAAAGTAATACATTTAAATAGTGTAGTAAAAGTACCGCCAGTGGATGTATTGGAAATAAAAAAAGCAATTTATTACGCTAAGAAATATCATGGTAGTCAGATGCGTCAATCAGGGGAGCCGTTTTATAGTCATCCAATAGAGGTGGCATATATGGTGTCAGATTACTTATTTAGGACGGATATTTTAGTGACCGCAATACTGCATGACACATTAGAGGATACAGAACTTACCAAGGAGAAAATATTACAAGAATTTGGAGAGAATATAGCCAATCAAGTAATGGATTTGACAAGGATTAAGGAGAATGGTATAAAGATTAGTTCTGCTGAAATAGTAGAGATGTTATACAAAGAGAAGAAACATAATGTACTTCTGATAAAGTTATTTGATAGACTGCATAATATACAGACACTAGGGGTAAAATCTCCTGAAAAAATCAGAAAGATTGTAGATGAAACTCTTAAAAGATTTATAACCCTGAGTATCTATTTTGAAGATCGGGTATATGGAGTATTAAATATATCAAACACAATAGCAGCACTATGCTATCATTATTCACCTATCAAAAAACGTATGTTACAGGATCAAACAATTATATTTAAGGATAATTACCAGATTCCTTTTCCAACTGCTCAAAATGCGATAATCCATAATTATATCCGCCATATATTGGTATCAAAATAATTAATAATCCCCAATTACCAAAATATTTTATAACATAAATAGTACCGAAAGAGGTTAGTATATATACTATTGCACGTGAAAACGCATATGAAAAGTTACTATAAGTAAATCGTTGAAATATTGGAAAATATTTGAAGAAAATAGGAAATGCTGGTGCTTTAGATGGACCAAATATCACAAAAAATAGTTGTAATAACATCACACAAAATGGCGTTGTTAATCCATGCTCCAATATATATGGACAAAATGGAATAAAAATAAGCATAGTCATTATTTTTATTTTTAGTATTTTTAGTGGATATATTCTACGGCTTAAATATGTTATTGATAGCATATTAATCATTGCAGCGATTGATACCAAAAAGTTGTGACTAATAACTTCCTCTGACGTATAACCGAATTGATTTTTAAGAATATTGCCACAATAAATGAAAGCAAAATAAAAAGTTAATGGCCAACTATAATCTATTAAAAATAAAGCTAAAATTCTTTTTTTGTCAGGTTTTTCAGACCAGATAGGGTCATCTTGTAATATTTTGTGATGCGTATCATTATCTTGCAGTATTTTTTTTACTCGTGCTTTTGCATTTGCAAATTCCGGCGTTTCTCTAAGAGCAGTTCTAGCTATCGTTCCTATGAACGCAATTAATGCTCCTATCCAAAACACTATCCTCCAATTTAATGCAAATGAGGTAACAATATATGCCATACATAAAGCGGCGGCACTCCCCACAGCAGCAACAGCATCTATTAATGTTACAACTGAATATTGTGCAGGTGGTTTAGTAATTTCAGTGAGGTAAAGTTGTGCTCCCATCAGTTCTCCCATCGAAGACATACCTTGTACAATGCGACATATAGTCATTATCACAGTGGCAGTAATACCTATTTGAGCATATGTAGGGAGAGTAGCCATAATTATACAGGCTATAGACATCATAAAAGTAGTAATAACTACTGTGACTTTACGTCCAATATGATCGCCAATCCAACCAAAAATTAATGCTCCAACGGGTCTAAAAACAAAAGTAGAACAAAATGCTGCTGCTGCATAAAGAGTTGTAGTTTCAGGATTAGCTTTTGGGAAAAAAAGCTCATTAATGACCACTGCCATATGCACATAGATCATTAGATCAAAATACTCTAAGAATGTGCCTACAGATAATAAGCCAACAGCTTCCATCCGTTGCCTTACAGTAAGCTCTCTTGCTTCTTGCTGATTTTTCATCATTTCTGCACCTTATTTGCTATTAATTGGATCTATTATCATTTCAGCTTTTATTGTTTCTAACACAAATTTTGCTTTTTCTGTAAAATTATATTGTTTTGCTTTTTTACCATGTTGTATTTATATTTCATTTTATAATTTTACTGTCCAGTTTTTGGGTACCATTATAATATTTTCTTACAATAATATATTATCTCTGTAACAATACTTATACAAGAAGTATGTTTAGGAGTTGTGCACTTTTAACTACGCAGAGTAAATAGAAGTCTATTGAATAAATTGACGGGATTTAAATTATGAATTAGTGCATTATTTTTGTTGTCAATCTACTTTCAATACAGACTCTGAGATATGTCATATCAGGGAGCATAAATGATGCTAAAATTTTTAAAGTATTATTTTTATATTATAATATTATTAAGTACAAAATCTATGGCATCGCTAAATCCAGAAGCAGAACGATATATATCAAGCATGATTAATAAACATGTACCATATCAGGTAAGTGTTCTTAACAATAATTTTATTATCAATAATGTTAACGCTTATCCTCCTGGAAAATTAACTGCCATGTTTGCAAAATTTTTAATAGACAACAATTTAGTAAAAAATAAGGTGTTTGCAGATATAGGATCTGGATGCTTTGCCTTAGGTATAATAGCTGCAAAGAACGGGGCTCGTACAATTATTGGTAGTGATATAAGTGAACATGCAATACAATGTGCAAAAGATAATTTGATACTTCATGGTATTACAAAAAATATGTATTTATTTAATGGAGAAGGTGTATTACCGTTGTTACCAAAATTTCTCGGTAAGATAGATATACTTGTCTCAGGGGTGCCTTGGGATAATTTATCTAAAAATGAATTTAACGGTATAATACCTGCAAGACAATCAATCAGCCGTGCTTTTTATGATGTTGATAATGCACTCATAAAAGATATTATGTTGCAAGGTTTTAATTTATTATCAAATCAAGGAAGAATATTTATTACTTCATCACTAAGAAAAATTCAACGAATAGAGCAATTATGCTCAGAGTATCAACTAAATTGTAAGATACTTAAAGGTGAGGATATACACAATGATGGTAACACACATTATATATTAGAAATAACTCGTATAAAATAGGGTATATACTTATTTAACTTATAGTAGTTGATACGGAATGTGGAAAAAGTTGTTGACAGTCAAGACTGTATCTCAACTATTACATAGTCGCTCCGCCAGCGTGCCAAGCAAAGTGCGTAAGGAACAGTTGGTGAGAATGGCTTTGTTTGGAAGGGTAATAAATAGGTGTGAAGTATAGGGAGAATGATATATAATATTGTGGATTAGATTAATAATAAATTGATAATGCCATACAAGGAACGAGTAAAAGCAGGTACTAACAAAAAAGTGATTGACTACGATTATCTTTAGATTTAGCATCCTTTGCTACTAGTTTCACTAAGGTCGAAGTAAGAGACTAGGAATAACAACTCTAAGAATGATTGTATGATCACCAAGGAACAGCTCATTAATATTGGGTTAGAAACAATTAGCAGAAATTATTTTATCGCTTTATAACAGTAATATAAGCATACAGAAATAACTAGATGTGATATTAGCAAGTCTTGACGAAGATCCCAAAAAGATTGTCTCGATGATTAAAGCTGAGATATCATCTTTGAAAAAATCCAGTAGATTCATTGACTATTATGAATCGGGTGATTTTGCTACCAAAATTGATCAATTACGTATGCATATTACTAGGGATTTATTACCAAGGTTTCCAAATCATGCTGTTGATTTATTAACAGCTTTCTTAGATTTGCATCCCAAGACTTTAAATAGAGTGGATGATAGTAATGGAGTAGTTGGCGATGTTTTTATGAAGGCTTGTACTGATTTAGCAAATGCCTATGCAGCAGTAACTACCTCTTTAGAAGATATGATAGAGCTAGTATTTAATCGTTTTATGAATAATGATTATGCTGTTTATGATGATATAATTTTTAATTTTAAGACCATATTAGGTGATAAGGGCTTAAAGTCGCTAGCACAGAAGCTAAAGCAAGCTTATAACGCAAAAAATACTATGACAATAAGTCAGATAGCTGACTGTCAAGACGATGTTGATGCTTATATAGCCGCTTGTTCATTCCATGAACAACCATCTGCTCACGAACATTTAGAAATTGCTGAACGTTTTATCAAGCACTGGAAAGGGCAAGAGGCAATAAAATGGTTAGATCCCATAGATTTACCTCATACCCATTCGTGGCAGAACAAAAGAAAAGCTTTAAAAATAGAGGCTTTAGAATTATGTGGCAAGTATCAAGAAGCACAAACAGAACGACTGCACTGGTTTGAAGAAACTTTAAGTCCTAGAGTTTATAAAGAAATTGTTAAATATGCAGAGGTAGATTTTATTGGATCATTTCATAAGATTGCTATCCAAAAGGCACTAGAGTTCCATGATCCTTATGTGGCTATTACATTCTTGGTCTCTATTCAAGAATTTGAACCTCTCGCAATATTAGTACATTCGAAGAGTAGTGATTTGGACGGTAGTAATTACAATATTTTGCGTCCTGCAGCAGATGTGTTGCATAAAATAGATCCGCTTGCTGCTACTTTATTGTACCGGAAGATGATACAACCTATTTTAGTACACACTAAATCTAAATATTATAATTATGCTGCTAAAGATTTGGTCACGTGCGGTATTTTAAGTAATAAAATTACTGATTGGAAACAATATCAGAATCATGAAACTTATTTTCTAGACTTATCAACGCAACATAAGCGTAAAACCAGTTTTTGGGCAGGATACCAAACTGCTATAGCTAAACAAAAGCAAAAAGAAGCGAAAATACTAAAAGATAAATCTTGATGACAATATATAATGGACTGAATTATCTTTTGTGCTAAGTTACACTAGCCTTGCTAGAAACCCTATTTAAAAGATGAGATATATCTAAGAAACCCCCTAAAGGCAACATTATACCATTTGCTAGTCAAAACAAAAAAGATGATATGATGGATATACTAAGCTCAATGGCATGCGAAGATATTGAGATGTAGACAAGTGATTATTTTACAGAGCAAATAGTAAATATTTTACCTAAAGTCATGAGTACAGCTGTTGACATGATAAAATTAGTTATTGAGAATAGAGTACGAAATGCCGAAAAAATGACCGATGAAGATATTTATCAAATTTATAATACATCATTTAAGCGTATGAACAAGGTATTGTCCGAAGACTCAACCACTACCGGCTGAGAGTCGGTAGGTTGTTGGAAGGCACTAAAAGTGCCGTAGAGTTTAAGCTAAAGCTTATTCTAATCTAATATTGAGTCAATCATAATTTTTGTGTAAGTCGTTAAAAATCATTTTCTAAGAGCCTGTCTTAAAAAGACATAAAAAATAATTTATATTGTTCTAAAACAATAATTATGTATCCTAGTGATATAGTAGAAGAAGAATGGGTACATTTAGCACCATTTGTGGGTCCTTGCAATATAGGACGTCCGCGTAAGCATAATATAAGAGACATAATTAATGGCATTCGTTATGTAATAAGGAGTGGTTGTCAATGGCGATTATTACCTAAAGATTTTCCCCCCTGGCAAACAGTATATGACTATTATTTACGTTGGCGCAAGAATGGTAGATGGCAAGGAATACATGATAGGTTAGTCCAGAAAGTAAGGGAGAAAGCAAGTAAGCAATCGACTCCTACTGTAGGTATTATAGATAGTCAATCTGTTAAGAATACCCAAAAAGGGGGTCTAGAGGATATGATACAGGCAAGAAAATTAAGGGTAGGAAACGACATATAGTGACAGATACACTTGGTTTAGTATTATCATGTGAAGTACATTCAGCAGGTATACAAGACAGAGATGGTGCTAAAGATGTAATAACAAAGGCCAAAGTAAAATACCCTAGTGTGATAAAATTTTTTGCAGATAGTGGTTATGCTGGAGCCTTACAAATTTGGTGCTTCTTAACTGTCAGAGCATTACTGACCATTTCTCGTAAAATTATTGATCAAGTGGGATTTAAAGTGATTCCCAAGCGTTGGATAGTGGAACGTACTTTTGGCTGGCTCAACAATTTTCGTCGTATGAGTAAAGACTATGAACATAACTATACAACTTCTGAACATATTATCTATATCAATATGATTACACTTATGCTTAAAAAATTGGCTAAACCTTAATTTCAAGACAGGCTCTACTAATCATACGCATCAAGTTAAGAAAAGCAAGTAGGTTATACTAGTATTACGGTAGTAAATTATGAATTAAAAAGAAGCTAATATATGGTATAAATTTTTGCAAGATTAACAACTAAATTGTGAGAATTTATCCTATGGGGAAAATAGTAAACTTAGCAAAACTATGCCAAGAGTTTTTTGGAGAGACAGCCAATAATTTATCCATTACAACAGGATTTATTAAGAGACAACGAAAAATAACTGGTTCAGCTTTTCTAAAAGCTATAGTGTTTGGTAATAAGATTTTCAATTTTTGCATGACTTTTATATAATTTAAATAATAATTCAATTTGCCATCTTGCTCGATAAATTATCATTATATGCTCAGCATTAACCATATCCTCTGATATATTAGTGATAAATATTGACCAATCTAGTAATCTCTGGTTTCTTGAAGAAGATTTATATTTATGAGACTTAGCTAATAAATTAGCCTTCCTTCTTCTACCAATAGCCTGTTCATCAGTCAATTTATGACATATAATCCGTAGCTTAACTTTTGCTTGTTTACCTAAAAGTACATCTTTTGATAAAAAGAATTTATTATCTAATAGGTTTAATAAATCAATTTTTTCCTCAGTGATAGGGTCATATATATTAGTATCTGCTTTATAACGACTAATAAAATATGCACCAAGTTCGATAATTTGAATAAATGAAGCTGGGACAAAATAACCTAAATCAGATATTAATAAGTCCTTAGTAGATATGTTTGATAAATGTTCTCTATATCCTTGATCAGCCCTTATACCTTCTGTTATATCGACTGTATCTAACGATTGATTTAAATAATCAAATACTACCTGTAATTTAAGAGAAGATTGCACTGTACTACTACGCCCCTTATAGCAAGCACCGCAACCTTTATACATATCCGCCATATTGGCAGGTAGAATAATATGGCTACTATCCAATAATTTAACGCTATTAAATTGCTGCAAAATGTTGCATGCTGCAAAATGTTGCAATCAAGCGGCATAGTATTTCTAAATAATTTCAAGCATTGTTCATACATTGACTGCATAAATTTTACTGCTACCTCAGTAAACCTAAAGTCTAAGCCTTGGGCAGAAATATCTATAGTTTCTTCACTTAAAAAGTTACGCATTCCATCAAGACTACAATTACTATCGCTCATATTACCAAACACTATAGCTTTTAGAAAAGCTGAACCAGTTATTTTTCGTTGTCTCTTAATAAATCCTGTTGTAATGGATAAATTATTGGCTGTCTCTCCAAAAAACTCTTGGCATAGTTTTGCTAAGTTTACTATTTTCCCCATAGGATAAATTCTCACAATTTAGTTGTTAATCTTGCAAAAATTTATACCATATATTAGCTTCTTTTTAATTCATAATTTACTACCGTAATACCAGTATAACCTACTTGCTTTTCTTAACTTGATGCGTATGGTTTACGTGAGTGAGCCGACGGTTGAGGATACTATATCAGTACTTAGAGGAATTAAAGAAAAATATGAGCTACATCATGTAGTGCGAATTTCCGATAGTGCAATAGTTGCAGCAGCGACGTTATCAAACCGTTATATTACCGATCGTTATTTACCTGAAAAGCTATTGATTTGATTAATGAAGCTTGTAGCCGTATGAAAATAGAGCTATCAAGTAAACCCGAAGAGCTTGATGAGCTGGACTATTCAGATAAAAATAGAGCTTGCAGCACTTAAAAAAGAAAATAGAGCATTTTAACTACAGAATTAGAAAAATTAGAGTCTAAATCCTATGATATGGGAGCTAAATGGCAAGCTGAAAAGTCTAAACTACAGCAAGCACAAAAGCTCAAAGAAGAACTAGACCGTAGCCGAAACAAGCTTGAACGTGCCGAATGTGATTCTAATCTCGCTAAAGCTAGTGAGCTAAAATACGGAATTATACCTGAGATTATGAAAAAGATTCAGGAAGCCGAAAGTATGGATAATAAAGGGCTGTTAAAAGAAATTGTATCGGAAAGCGATATAGCGAGTATTATCTCTCGTATGGTATTCCAATTGATACAATGCTATCAAGTGAACGTGAGCGTCTGCTTGTGATGGAGCAGAAGCTACGTGAATCGGTCATAGGACAGGATGAAGCAATTAAAGGGGTCCAGTTTGATGCGGTTAGAAGATCACGTGCAGGTATTCAGGATATTAACCGCCCGCTTGGTTCATTCTTATTCTTAGGACCGACCGGCGTCGGTAAAACCGAACTTACCAAAGCTTTAGCCGGTTTTCTTTTTGACGACCGTAATGCAATACTTCGTATAGATATGTCAGAATATATGGAGAAGCATGCTATTTCTTGCCTGATAGGAGCACCTCCCAGCTTATATCGGATATAATCAAGGCGGGGTGTTGACGGAGGCAGTAAGACGCCGTCCTTATCAAGTAATATTATTTGATGAAGTTGAAAAAGCCCATCCCGATATATTTAATATTATGCTGCAAATACTTGATGAGGGAAGATTAACCGATAGTCAGGATATCACGGTTGATTTTAAGAATACTATTATAGTTTTAACGTCTAATTTAGGTGCTGAGATACTCGTATCAGAAAGAGGACGAAGATACATATAAAGTAAAGGATGAGGTTATGGAATATGTAAAAGCAGTATTTAAGCCTGAGTTTTTAAACAGACTAGACGAGATTATATTATTCCATCGCCTAAATCGTAATAATATTCATGATATAGTAAGATACAGCTTAAAAGCTTAAAGAAAATTTTACTAGCACAAAATATTATTCTTGAATTTGATGAATCTGCCTTAAATTATTTAGCCAAAAAAGGTTATGATCCAAGCTTTGGAGCAAGACCCTTAAAACGTCTTATCCAGCGGGAAATACAAAATAATTTAGCCAAAATGATTTTAGCAGGCGAAATAAGTAGCGGTAAAACGGTTAAAATAAATGCAAAGGATAAAGAATTGAAGGTAACAATGAGTTGATTAATTTTTTCCGAATAGCGAATTATCGCATAATCCACTATTCCTGTTAAAGGCACTGTCTAATAATTATCGATTTCGTCATTGCGGGCTATTAAAAGATTTGTTGCATGGCTCAAAAAATGCGTTCGATGTCATTCCCGCGGAAGCGGGAATGATACAAAACGAGCAATGCAACAAAACCACAACTAAAAGGAGTATGGCAATCTAGAAAAAGTAATAAAAAATTCTATAAATTAGTATTAATAACATTCAATTTCAGCTAATGTTATACTTTCAGTACCTAATAATTTATAACAATCATTACTAGTAGAGTTAGGAATTTGTAAGTCAAATAATAGTGTTTTTTCTTCTTTATACGGATCAATTAAGTAAGAATTTATAATATCTGTAACTATTGGCGATAAGTAGGTTGTTGTTTCAGTAAGCTTATCAATAGCATTCTGTCCGTCTTTTAATATTTTATCGACTAGTTTTGTATCTTTATAAAAAGTATTTACGGCACCTATTAAGGTTGTTGATATTTCATATATAATAACACCGTTTTTAATTATATTGGTTATATTAGAGTCTAATTTTGCTGTTTTAGAAAAAATTAAAGAAATAACAGTAGGATATTTATTAAATACATTAGGTAGTTCTAAAAAATTACTTACGGCTGAATAGGCAGAATTTGTTGCTTCTGAAAAACAATTAAATGCTTTGTAGATGTTTTTATAATTGTTATTGCTCATAAACTTACCTCTTTTTTATATAGATATACCATGTTTCATGGTAATTACATATCATACTACTAAATTAAGAAGTGTCAATATTAAAAAATTATATTTCTTCCTAGAGGATATCAGTAAATAAATTTTAACCAATAATTTAATTCTTTTTTGCTGCAAATTATAAGATTTTTGAAGGAATAGAGTCCCTATTTCAAAAATCTTATAATTTGCAGCAAAAAAGAATTAAATTATTGGTTAAAATTTATTTACTGATATCCTCTAGACTCCATCTAGCTTTTGGACAAAAATTCAAAGGAGTAAATAACTTATTATTGTAACGCTCAAGTCCTGCATATGCAATCATTGCAGCATTATCGGTGCATAAGTGGATAGGTGGATAAATAAGACGATAATCATATGTTTTAGCACAACTACTTAATATTTCTTGTAAATATTTATTAGCAGCGACACCACCAGCAATTACTATATTTTTCTTATCGCAATTATTTATTACTTGCTCATATGCTCTAATAGCATGCTGTACCTTACTACCTAGAATTTCTCCTATGGTAAATTGAAAACTTGCCGCTATATCATTAATTACGTCATCATTTAGAAAGCTTGATACAAGCGAATTTTGCGGCTTTCGCCTGTGCTCACGTACTTTTGTACGCTGCGCAGGCTCTTCCTTAAATTCATCTTGTCTGAAGCTTTCTAAATGATGACGGTCTTTATAATCAATTCCCTTTAAATTCATTATTAAAGTACGTACGGCAGTTTTAAGTCCTGAAAATGACATATTACAATTACCGCTGTTAATTATAGGTTTTGGAAATTTATATTTATGAGGATCGCCAAGTTTTGCTCTTTTCTCAATTTCAGGTCCTCCGGGAAAAGCTAAGTTTAGCATTTTTGCTATTTTGTCAAAGGCTTCGCCTACGGCATCATCTATAGTAGATCCTAGGATTTTATATTTTCCGAGTCCTAAAACTGCTACAAATTGGCAATGTCCACCCGAAGCTAACAAGAGTAAATAAGGATAAGGAATATTATCGGTTAGTCTTGCGGTTAAGGCATGACCTTCTAGATGATTAATTGCAATAAATGGTTTTTTTAAAGCACTGCTTAGCAACCTTGCAAACATTGAGCCAACTATAACACCGCCGATTAAACCTGGACCGGAAGTTGCTGCAATTGCACTAATTTCCGTTAATTTAGTATTGCTTTCTTTTAAAACGCTTTTTAATGCTTTATCTAGATTCGACAAATGAGAACGTGCAGCAATTTCAGGTACTACCCCTCCAAAAACTGCATGTTCTGTATTTTGTGAAATGATTATATTAGATAAGATTTCTCGGTTTTCGGTGATTATAGAAACAGCTGTATCATCACAGCTTGATTCTATACCTAAAATTTTTATCATTCAAATTGAAACTAATTAGAGGCGTTATTAAGTAAAAAATGATAGCTTGCGTCATTGCGAGAAAGTGTTGCCCACTTGGATACCGACCAGCCTACGCGGGAATGACATAACAGGATCCATACGACAACACCAACACCCACTTGCAATGACGATATCTATCTTTATTTATAATGCCTAATTAGATACCTTTAAGGTATTTAATTGATTATACAGCTTATAAATAGATTGTTCGGCATCAATAATTTTTTTATTAACTATTTTTAATAGTTTTTCCGAAGGTTTTTCTGTTATTTGCGTTGCAGAACTTACTTGCTCCGCTAAATTTTTAAGAGATTCCTGTATTTCTACAAAAGACTTTTTAAATTGTTCTTTAATAGTAATAGATGATTCTTCAAGCTCTTTAATTTTTAAGCATAGATTTTCTAATAAATGATCTATTTTAGTTTGCATTAAGGTCAATTTTTGCTTTTGTTTTTCACTAAGATAGCTTAAAGTTTCTTGCATTTTTGCCTGTATACGTACTTTTGTAGTACGTTCAAGTTCTGAAGCTAAACCGATTTTACTCATTAAAAATATTATCCATTTGTGAACGTCAAAATGATACCATTTTGCACCGTTACGATAATCTGAAGGAAAAGCATGATGGTAATTATGCCAATTTTCACCGAGTAAGAATAATGCCATCCACCAAATATCTCCAGCAGTGCCTTTATAATATTTTTTACTACCGGCAAAGTGGCATAAAGAATTAACACAGAATGTTGCTTGCTGCTGTAGGAATCTACCGAGTCCCATAAATAAAAATCCTGCATATGCCGATTGTATAGTACCGCCGACTAAGTAACCGATAAATAAAGGTACGACAATATTCATAAAAGCTGCTATTTGCCAATAATATTTTAGCTGCCATCTTAATAAATTATTTTTCCCGTGCTTAGCCCAAGTAATGCGATCAATAGACTTATGGCTACCGCTTCCGACTAGCATCCATCCTATATGAGACCACATAAAGCCTAAAAATTTATTGTCAAATTTTAATGGAGTATGCGGATCTTGATCTTCATCCGTATATCTATGATGCTTATAATGATTCGATGCCCAAGATAAAGCCGGTCCTTGTAATGTTCCTGCAGACAGCATAATTAAGACAAACTCGGCATATTTATTTATTTTATAAGCATTATGAGACCACAACCTATGTAAACCGATCCCAACGGTAATAGTATTAATATAATAGCTAGCAATTATAAAAATAACTTCAGTTAGTCCTATCCCATAATCAAACGAATATTTAACTACAAGAGATATAATAAAAATAGGATAAAATATTAAAGCAAATAAAGCAGGCTTATTTAGTTTACTTAACATAAAATTTACAGTTTTTAGTTATAAAATATATAAATCGGCAACGAATAAAATCTTATTATATTATTAGTTAGTATACATAAATTATAATTAATAGATATTAACATACTTAATGCATAAATACAAAGAAAATTTTGACAACAAAATTCTAGGTTCTGTGAAGGAGAATTAAATTATTTATATTTTTAGATATTTTTTAGCGAAAATTAATAAGATTTTTGCAGTAATAGTTGTTCCTATTTTAAAAAAATCTTATGATTTACAGCAAAAAATAGCAAAAATAGATTAATTTCTCCTTCACAGAACCTAATCATTATCCTTATTTAAACAATAACCGATAAAACGAACGGTTTTAATAATTAAATTGTCTTTCCCTAAGGCCTCTCTAAATCCTATTTATATGAACATCTATGAGACGTTCATTAAAGGTCTCTTCACTTTCCCATAAATATTTTATTATTTTTTGACGCGAAAATACTTCATTTGGAAACTGAAAAAAAGTCGTAAAATTTTAAACTCAGTAGGACCTAGACGAATATTCAGTCCGTCTTTGTATACTTTTTCAGTATTTAAATCAATATTTATATTCTTAAATTTAATAATATTATCTTGTAAAACTGACTTGGAACGTCTCAATAAGCTCTTTAAAGTACCTACTATTTGCTCAGATAAGAAGGGCTTATAAAAAAATAGCACGTTATCGTCTTATTTCTGTTAAATTTAATTATTTGTTTGATAATAAATATTATAGGCGTTTTAGAAAATTTATTAATTTTTCTAACGTTATTTATTGTTATTAAAGGATTTTCTTGTAATTCTGCACTAATAATCATGATAGCAAGCGGCTGACTAAAAAAATAAGTTAATGCTTTTTCTAGAAATTAAAACTTCAGGTAATAGCTTATCAAACACTGAATTAATCCCCATTAATATTTAGTAAATAATTAAAAACTTTTGTAATAATTTTCTAATTTATTAGGGTTTATAGCAAACTTTTTATAATAAAGAAACAAAGAAATAATAATTTTTAAAGATAATACTTGAATTTAATAGTTTTAGTTGCTATAAATAGCTTTATTTTAAAGTTTGTTTGTTGGAGATTCTTATATATCATGAGCTTTTATGAATCAGTTTTTATTATACGCCAAGACGTATCATTAAACGATATAGATAAAATCGTTAATGATTTTGCTAAAATTATTAAAGATAATAATGGCACTATCATAAAAAAAGAATATTGGGGGTTAAGAACTTTAGCTTACAAAATCGGTAATAACAAAAAAGGACATTATTATTTTTTAGGTCTAGATATTACTGGTAATGTAAAAGAAGAACTAGAAAGAAAAATGAAGCTTAACGAAAATATCATTAGATTTCTTACAATTAAAGCAGATTCAATTAGTAGTGAACCTTCACCGATATTAAAAAATCAGAGTACAGAGAATACTCCGGTAATTGACGTAACGATTAATAATTAAATTTGTAAGAATTAAGGTTAAAGAATGTTAAAAAGTAATAATGCTAGTGAAACAGCTACTCGCAAGCTAGGAGATAAAACTGCTAAAAAAGTATTTTTTAGAAAACGTAAAGGATGCCCTCTTTCTGTGCCTAATGCACCTGTTATTGATTATAAAAATCCTGAGCTTTTAATAAAATTTGTCTCTGAAGGCGGTAGAATGCTACCAAGCAGGATCACAAATGTTTGTGCAAAGAAACAAAGAAAGCTAAATAATGCTATTAAAATTGCAAGAATTTTAGCATTATTACCTTTTGTATTTCAAGCTAAATAAAGGCATAATACATGGAAATTATATTAATAAAACCCGTAAGAAAATTAGGTAAAATTGGCGACATACTCAAAGTAGCAGACGGGTTTGGTCGTAATTATCTTTTACCGCAAAAATTAGCTATTAGAGCTACTGAGCCTAATAAAGAGCTAATAGTTAAACAAAAACACGAATTTGAAGCAAAAGATAAGCAAATAAGAGAAGAAGTAGAAAAAATCAATGCTCTTATTAAAGATCAAAAATTAGTTTTTATCCGTCAAACATCAGATGACGGTAAACTTTTTGGTTCGGTTACTAATAAAGAGATAGCCGATAAATTATCTGAAAATGTATCTTATAATATCTCTCATTCAAATATTATTCTTGATAAACAAATTAAATCTACCGGAATTTATACAGTTGAAATAAGACTCCATGCGGAGCTTAATGCTATAGTTACGGTTATTGTTGCAAGATCAGAATCAGAAGCACAAGATTATTTACGCGAACAAAAGACTGAAACTTCAGAAGATTTAGCTGAGTCAGCATAAATTTTTCTTTATCATCTAATTGTGTGGTTTTTTGTCATTTCTGCAAGGCATTGACCAGTTCTTCCGTCATTGCGAGGGAATTGCATAGCAATTGACGAAGCAATCTTAGGAAGAATTCCTGAGATTGCCACGCTCACTAACGTTCGCTCGCAATGACGACTCGGTATCCATGCAACAATGCCTTATGAGCGACTGAAAGGAGCGAGGCAATAAAAAAATGCTATAAATTAGCATTTTAAACTGAATTGCTTCGTCGAAACTTGCAGTTTCTTCTCGCAATGACGAAAAAATATGAGACATATAACAAAGCATTTCTGCAGAAATGACATTGTCAAACTTACAATACTAACATTTTTCAACCATGCTATATGAAAAATTTGAGTATAATATCAATAATCTAATAGGTAATTTTGGCTTATCTAAAATATCGATTGCAGTATCCGGTGGGAGCGATTCGGTAGCACTTCTTTATCTTGCTAATATTTGGGCAGAAAAAAATAATATAGAATTATTTGTTATATCGGTTGATCATAACTTACGGGAACAGTCGAAGCAAGAGACCCATTATATCCAAAATATCAGTAATAGTCTAAATCGCAAGCATTATAGTTTATCTTTTGACCATCAAAATAATTTTTCCAATTTACAAGAAAGAACAAGAGAAGGACGCTATGATTTGATGACAAATCTATGTCTAGAACTCGATATATTAGTACTTTTAACTGCTCACCATGAGGATGATTACGTAGAAAATTTTTGTTTAAGATTAGAGCGTAATAGCGGTATATTTGGACTTAGTAGCAGTAATATCAATTGGTATAATAATATACAAATAATTAGACCGCTATATAATATTCCAAAAAGTGAATTAGTAGAATATTTAGTCAGTCATAATATAAAATGGTTTGAAGATGAGTCAAATTCATCCGATAAATATAGACGAAATGTTATTAGGCAAAAATTAGCTAAAGGCGAATATTATATTAGACATCTTTCCAAACCAGCTTATAGAGAGGAATTTAAAGGAGACACGGAACGCAGCACCGCAGCGTACACAAGCGTACGTGGGGAGGCATTGTTGCGTGGACCGGTAAAACCCACTGTGTCAAGCCACGGGGTGACACAGTGGGTTTTACCGGTCCACGCAACAATGCCACGTGAGGATTCGAGTCTAGGCTCGACGTATAAATTACCTCTAGAAGTAGAGTTTGGAAAGATGTCTAAAGCCGAGATAATCTTACAACAACTCAAAACCAACAAGCTTATAGAAGATAAGTTTAAGCCGGAGTTAATATTAGCAATAGCTGAAGCGGTCAAGATTTTTGAATATGGCTTTGCTTTTCTTGATTTAGTAAAATTTGATAAATTTTTAAATGAGGTGAAAGTACAAATAATTAATTTTTTACTGATAATGATTAGTGGACAATCTAGAGCAGCTCGTTTTTATTCGGTAGAACCTATTTTAAAATTAATTACTCAAGAGGTAAACTTTAAGAATACCCTTCATGGCTGTGTAATTAAGCGTATACAAAACGAGTTACTTATATATAGAGAATTCGGCAAAAAATTACCTGAGAGTAAAATATTACTAGATAAATCCGTTATTTGGGATAATAGATTTTGCATCACAAGAAATCAAGAAACTCCAAATTGTTTTGTAACTCATCTATCGTTAGAAGATTATAAAATAATAAAGAAACAATTAGATTTAGAACCTTTGAAAAATCTATCCTGCAAAAACCACAATGCAATTTTATTTACCTTACCTATCATTAAAATACTTGAAAAAGTTATAGCAATACCACATATATCATATTATGATAACGACATGTGGAACTTTGAAGTATCTTTTGCTCCAAATTTTGTATCTCGTTTCACCCATTTTTGCTAACACCGGTATTTAAGAGGTTATCTGTAAATAAATTTTAACTACTAATTAAAATTTATTTACAGATAACCTCTTATACCGATAAAAATTTTTATTAGGTTTTATATCGATGAATAATCAAGGTAGAAGTATTTTAGCTTGGGCAGCACTTTTTGTTTTTGTAATATTACTTTTTAATATTTTCCAATCTGACGGTTTACTTGGCGGAAGAAATAATATAACTTTCTCGGATTTTTTAACACGAGTTGATGAAAATACCGTTAATTCGGTAAAAATTCAAGGTAGAGTAATTGAAGGCACTTCAAATGACGGCTCTACTTTTAACACTTATGCTCCTGATTATCCTGATTTAGTAAATCGTCTTACTAGCAATGACGTTAATATTGAAGTAGTGCCTCTTGAAACAAGAATGAATACCTTTTTAGGCTTTTTAATTTCTTGGTTTCCTATGCTTTTATTGATAGGTGTTTGGGTTTTTTTCATGCGTCAAATGCATGGAGGCGGGAAAGCCATGGGGTTTGGAAAATCTAAAGCTAGGTTACTATCAGATAAAGGACCAAAAATTACCTTTAAAGATGTAGCAGGTATCGATGAAGCAAAAGAAGAATTAACTGAAATAGTAGATTTTTTAAGAGATCCAAGCAAGTTCCAAAAACTTGGCGGTAAAATACCGAAAGGCTGCTTACTTATAGGTCCTCCTGGAACCGGTAAGACACTTCTTGCTAAAGCAATTGCAGGTGAGGCTAATGTTCCGTTTTTTAACATATCCGGCTCTGATTTTGTTGAAATGTTTGTAGGTGTCGGTGCAAGCCGTGTGCGTAACATGTTTGAACAGGGTAAACGTAATGCTCCTTGTATTATCTTTATCGATGAAATTGATGCGGTAGGTCGCCATAGAGGTATCGGTATGGGCGGCGGCAATGATGAACGTGAGCAAACCTTAAACCAAATGTTAGTCGAAATGGACGGATTTGAAGCAAACGAGGGAGTTGTGATCATTGCAGCTACAAACCGTCCTGATGTTCTTGATCGTGCATTACTACGTCCCGGTAGGTTTGATCGTCAAATTGCCGTTGCAAACCCCGATATAAACGGTCGTGAGCAAATTCTAAAAGTACATTTAAAGAAAATTAAATATAATAGTACGGTACTAGCACGAATTATTGCTAGAGGTACTCCGGGCTTTTCCGGTGCCGAACTTGCTAATTTAGTTAATGAAGCTGCTCTTATTGCTGCAAGGCTTGGTAAGAAAGAAGTAGATATGCATGATATGGAAGAGGCAAAAGATAAGGTGCTGATGGGAGTTGCACGTCGCTCTATTGCAATATCGGAGAAAGAAAAAAGTTTGACTGCATATCATGAAGGAGGACATGCATTGGTTGGGCTTTATTGTCCTGCAGCATCGCCTATTCATAAGGCTACGATTATACCGCGTGGTAATGCTCTTGGGATGGTGCAAAGACTTCCTGAAACTGATGAATATTCTCAGAATCGTGAACAGATGGAATCATCTATAGCAGTTTATATGGCAGGAAGAGTAGCGGAGGAAATTATTTTCGGTAGAAATAAAGTTACCTCAGGCGCTTCGTCGGATATAAAAGGTGCAACTAATATTGCAAGAGCGATGGTTACAAAAGCAGGTTTAAGCGATTTAATAGGACCGATATTTCACGGTTCAAGTGGTGACGATATGTATGGTAGACAACCTAATAATGAAACCTCGGAAGCTACTGCAGAGTTAATCGATGCCGAAGTTAAAAGAATTATTACACAAGGATATGAATTTGCAAAAGATATTTTAACAAAACATATAGATCAACTTCATACCTTAGCAAATGCTTTAATTGAATATGAGACATTGTCCGGTCAGCAAATTAAAAATTTACTTAGCGGTAGAGCTTTAGATTCAGAAGAGGAAAATAAATTTCCTTTTAATGATTCATCTACTATAAAAATAGATAAAGAAAAATCACCTGAGAAAACAAAAACAACTAAAGCTAAAAAAGAGAGTACTTAAATGGCAGAGTTAAGATTACCGCCAAATTCAGTAGTAAAAAAAGGTAGAGAGCATAAAGAAAACGAGGAAATGCTAAAACCTCGTAAGATAAAGATTTATAGATATGATCCTGACCTCGACGAGAATCCTACTATCGATAGTTTTGAGATAGATTTAAGTAAAACCGGACCAATGGTTTTAGATGCTTTAATTAAAATCAAAAATGAAATCGATTCGACTCTAACATTTAGACGTTCTTGTCGAGAAGGAATTTGCGGTAGCTGTGCAATGAATATTGACGGTACAAATACTTTAGCATGCATAAAACCAATAGAAGATATATCAGGTGATATCAAAATCTATCCGCTTCCTCATATGAAAGTAGTGAAAGATTTAGTACCTGATATGTCGCATTTTTATGCACAATACGAATCTATAGAACCTTGGCTCAAAACCGATAGTCCTACTCCTTCAAACTCTGAAAGGTTACAGTCGATTAAAGACCGAGAAAAGCTTGATGGTTTATATGAGTGTATATTATGTGCTTGCTGCTCTACTTCCTGTCCTAGCTATTGGTGGAACGGTGATAAATATTTAGGTCCTACGATTTTACTACAAGCATATAGATGGATTGCCGATTCAAGGGATGATCATAACGGTGAACGTCTTGAAGCTTTAGAAGACCCGTTTAAGCTTTACCGTTGTCATACGATTATGAACTGTACTAAAACCTGTCCTAAAGGCTTAAATCCTGCTAAGGCTATAGGTAAAATAAAAAGTTTAATTGCAGAACGTCATGGTGTGTGATTCTTGGCGTTGTTGCATGGATCTAAAAATGCGTTCGGTGTCATACCGTGGCTTGACCACGGTATCAAGAAAAACAACTTAAAATGCTAAAATTTTAGTATTTTTAACTGGATCCCGCGATCGAGTCGCGGGATGATACCGGAAAAACTGATCCACGCAACAAAGCTGTGATTCTTAATTAATTATTTTTAAAAATGATAAAATAATGAAAAAAGCAATTATTTTCTGTTGGCTATTTCTTAGTTCGATATCTTGTACTTTTGCCGTTGATTGTAATAATGCCCTGACACAAGGTGATATGCATTATTGTGCCGATGAAGAATATAAGAAAGTTGATAAGGAACTAAATCAAATATACCAAGAAATATTAAAACATATTTCAGACAAACAAGAACAAGTTAATTTACTTAAAAAATCTCAAAACTTATGGATTAAGTACCGAGAAGCTGAGTGCAAATTTCAAAGCTTTGGGGTTTATGGCGGTTCTGTATATCCAATGATACTGCTTATGTGTTTTACAAAAAAAACGAAGAGCGTATCAAAGAATTTGAAGTCATGCTGAAATGTGAAGAAGGCGACTTAAGTTGTCCATTTATAATCAAGACTCAGAACCTAGATTAATTCATAATTTGTAATACTTTAAATAATGTTCCCATTTGTTTCGGTGATATTAGTCTTTCTACCTGTCTTTCTATTATTTGTGCTTGCTCAGGCATCTTTCCAAACTCTACTTCTAGAGGTAATTTATACGTCGATCCGATACTCGCATCCTCACGTACTAAAGTGTACGCTGCGGTGCTGCGTTTCGTGTCTCCTTTAAATTCCTCTCTATAAGCGAATTTGGAAAGATGCCTATCATTAAGCTTGTCTTGCAATGTTTGTTTGCGTAATAAGATTCCGTTTTCTATTAAAAAATCTCGTTGCGATATTGTATCTATTACGTTTATTTTACTATTTTTAGCTACTGTTTTTAATGTATAAAAATCCACATGTGCCGATAAATCGGCCTCTCCAAGATTCTCAAGGATGGGACAATATTTATGATTTTTGACCGCTTGTAATGTTGGATTATATTGATATCTAGTTCTACCATTCGGAGCTATATCATAACCGTAATCTATTGTTAAGCAACTGCCGCTCTGTGTTTTTAGATGTTCAGCTATAAATTTTATAATTTCTATAGATTTATAAGATTTTTCAAGCACTGCTCCGTCTTTTGCTTCAATATGAGTTCTTAGTAAATATTCTTGTAATGGTTTATTAATGCTTATTTTGTCGTATTTAATTCTCCCGTCTACCGGTTGCACCACAAATATTCTTTCATACCATAATTCCTTGACTTTAACATATTGCTTTATCGGCATAGCATCAAAGAATTCATTAGCTATTATTATAGTAGGTTTTTTGGGTATATCTTCTATAAATGATAGGTGTTTAATCGGTAAATCAATATCTTGTAAATTAGCCTTTTGATGAACAATAAAATTTTGATTAATTTCTATTAGTTCAATTGATAAAGCTTTATAAAATTCCGGTACTAATTTTGCAGTACGTAGTAAATCACGCATTAATAGACCTCGACCTGGACCAAGCTCAACCAAACTAAGACTTTTTGGGCAACCGATTCTTTGCCACTCTTTGATACACCATAAGCCGATAATTTCACCGAATAGCTGCGAAATTTCAGGAGCCGTAACAAAATCACCTTCGCTAGCCAAAGATTTTACTTGCTTATAATAGGAATTAGGATTTGATTGTAATACTTGCTGCATGAGAACATCGCAAGTAATATAACCGTTTTGATCAATTAATTGTCTTATTTTGGATTCGATTGACATATTAAATAACTTCCTAAAAGTAACATAGGTACAGATAAGATTTGTCCCATAGTTAAGCTATCTAAAATAAACCCGATTTGTATGTCTGGTTCTCTAAATATTTCAACAGCGATTCGGAAAAGAGCGTAAAATGTTAAAAATAGTCCTGAGTTTAAACCGCACTTTTTAAGAGTTTTGTGCTTAAATGTTGCATATGCTAGGATAAAAAATAATACTAAACCTTCAAAAAAAGCTTCATATAACTGACTAGGATGTCTTGGCATCAAATCACTATTCGGAAAAATCATACCAAAAGAAGAATTCGTAATACGTCCGTATAGTTCGCTGTTAATAAAATTAGCGATTCTACCTAAAAATAATCCGATAGGTACTACAGGGGCTATTATATCCGTGAGACTTAAAAAATTAATTTTATATTTTCGGCAAAACAAATAAGCAGCAATAATCACCCCTAAAGCTCCGCCATGGAAAGACATACCGCCTTCATAAGTTTTTAAGATATCTATTGGATTTGAAAAATATCTAGAAGGGTTATATAATAAAACAAACCCTAGTCTGCCTCCGACTATTATGCCTATAACGGCATAAGTAATGAAATCTTCTAGATTTTTTTTGGTAATTTGAGGCTTAAATTTTTCTATAATTTTGTTTGCATAGAACCAGCCTAGCAAAATTCCTACTACATATGAAAGAGAATACCAAGAGACAGCAAGTGGACCTATAGAGAAAATAATTGGATTGATATTAGGAAATGTCATAGATAAATAAGTTATTTAATTCATTTAATGTCTGAGTTACGGAAAATTACGTAAATAATTGACGAGGCAATCCAGTTTTTTATTATTTTTATGGGTTGCCGCAGCTGCTTCGTGGCTTCGCAATGACAGTATCTATATTTGGTTAGCAATACCAAATTCTTTTGAGTTAAAATTATTGATAAAAATAAAATTTTTAGTAATAATAAAAAAGATTTATATTTTATAATAATAATGATAGGTAAAATATGCAATATTTAATGGATCTATATCATACCTCAAGTACTGAGTTAGTATTATTGTTTGTTATGTTAGTATCTCTTATACCGGTGATATTTCTAATTAAAAGATTAATTTTTATTCCTGTAAAAAATTATTTAACTAGACATCATTATGATGATTATGAAAGGATACTAAAAAAATATCCTATATTTCGTTATTTATTACACACTTTATTAGCAATTTACTTTGTATGTTGGGGAAATATTTTCCATCCTACTTCTTTTAAAGCACATGTATTACTAGGAATCAAAGATACTATAGTAATCTTATATACTAGTATATCCGTGACGATGTTATTATTAATGCTTATAGATGCTTTTGCAGATCTGTATCACAATAGGATCAAAGCCGTTACAAAAAATGCACCGCTTAGCTTATATTTTCAAATATTAAAAATTATTGTCATAGTTATTGCAGTAATGGTAACTATTTCATATATATTAAATATTTCACTTAGTACATTCTTAACAAGCTTAGGTGCAGCCGCAGCTCTTTTAACATTTGTTTTCAAAGATACCGTTTTAGGATTACTTGCAAGCTTGCAACTAACTACTCAAGAAATTATTAATATTGGAGACTGGGTACGTATAGGCGAAATTGAAGGAACAGTTGAAAAAATTACTATTTCTGTAGTAACAATTAGGAATTTTGACCAATCTATTTCTACAGTTCCTACTTACAGCATTTTAAATTCTAACGTAACTAATTATAGAGGAATTAGTGAATCAGGAGCAAGAAGGGTAAAGAGAGTATTTAATATTAATATGGCAACTATTAACTTCTGTGATGCTACTATTTTAAAAGAACTAAAAAAATCTCCTTATATATCAAAGGATGTAATAGATAAAATCACTCTTGATAAAGAAGAGAAAGATTTAACTAATATTAAACTATTCAAATTATATATTCAGGAATATCTAAAAAATAATCCGGCAGTTTATACCGAAGGGTTTACTTTTCTAGTAAGACAGCTTGAACCTACGATTAATGGGTTGCCTATAGAAATATATCTCTTCGTTAAAGAAGTGAATTTAGTAGGTTATGAAAATATACAGGATAATATTTCTGAACATTTAATTTCTATACTTCCTGAATTTAAATTAAAAATATTTCAGAATGTGGGAGTGGTATAATATATCCGAAGTAAAATGAAAAGTAGTAAAAATAAATTAAATTTGTATCCAAGATGAAGGGCGACTTCCATCTTGGATATTCACTACTTTTGAAAGAAAAGAAGTATATATACTACTTGATTATTTTCTCTAAATGCTTTAAAACTTAAAGCTTTAAAAATATGAAAATTTAAGACCTAGGAATGAATAATAATATAATTAATTTAATAGCCGCTATTATACTGTCTTTAAGTATAATCTTCGGTTGGCAGTATTTTGTTGTAAAACCTGAACAAAAAAAACAGCAACAGCAAATAGCAGTGCAGAAAGCAGAAAATTTAAAGAAACAACAGTTAAAAGCTTTAGTAGAACCTGCAACTGATATTGTTGTTCAAGAAGAAAGTCAAGTACAGCGTATTAAAATAGAATCTGAATCACTCACCGGTTCTATTTCATTAAAAGGACTTAGATTTGACGATTTAATATTAAAGAAATATAAACAAGATTTATCTAAAAATAGTCCTGAAGTGAGATTATTTTCACCGGCTAATACAGAAAATGCATATTTTGCTGAAATTGGTTTAGTTAGTAATTTATCTAGTGTAAAACTCCCTAACAACGATACTATATGGAATAGTGATAGTGAAATATTAAGCCCTAAAAAACCCGTTAATTTATTTTGGGTTAATGAAGACGGAGTTAAATTTTTAGTTACTATTACTGTCGATGAAAACTATTTATTTACTATAGAGCAAACCATAGTTAATAATAGTGATAAAGAACTTCCTGTCCAATCTTACGGTTTAATAAACCGTAAATATATCGCCGTAGAGAAAGCGGTAAATATATTACATCAAGGACCTATCGGGTGTATAGACGAGAATCTTAAAGAATATTCATATGATGATATTAAAGATAAAAAAAGCGAAAAATTTGCTGCAGGTAAGGTCGATTGGATAGGAATTACTGATAAATATTGGTTATCTTCCTTGATTCCGGATAAATCAAGTAATTACAGCTCGAATTTTAATTATGCTCTTAAGCAAGGGGCTGAAAGATATCAGGTAGATTTTATTTCACCGGTACAAATAATAAAGCCCGGTGAAAATTTTTCCATTAAAAGCAGAATTTTTGCTGGAGCAAAAAAAGTAGATTTGCTTGATAAATATGAAAAGCAATATGATATCAAATTATTTGATAGAGCTATTGATTTCGGCTGGTTTTATATAATTACCAAACCGGTTTTCTACGCCATGAATTTTTTCTATGGCTATGTCGGTAATTTCGGTGTTAGTATATTAATTGTTACGGTTATAATTAAGCTATTAATGTTTACTTTAGCCAATAAGTCTTATCGTTCGATGAAAAAAATGAAAAATTTACAGCCGGAAATCGATAGGATAAAAAATTTATACAGTGATGATAAGGCACGTTTAAATCAAGAAATTATGGCTTTATATAAAAAAGAAAAAGTAAATCCGGTAGCGGGTTGTTTACCTATACTTGTTCAAATTCCGGTATTTTTCTCCATCTATAAAGTATTGTATGTAACTATTGAAATGCGGCAAGCACCGTTTTACGGCTGGATTAAAGACTTATCTGCACCTGACCCTACTACTATTTTTAATTTATTCGGCTTATTACCGTTCTTGCCGCCGTCATTTTTAATGATTGGAGCATGGCCTATTTTAATGGCTATTACTATGTTCTTACAGCAAAAAATGAGTCCTGAACCTGCGGATCCGATGCAAGCTCAAGTAATGAAATTTATGCCGCTAATTTTTTTATTTATGTTTAGTAGTTTTCCTGTGGGACTTTTAATATATTGGTCTTGGAATAATATTCTATCCATAATTCAACAATATTATATTAATAAATTTAATTAATTAATGAGAATAGATAAAAATTTACCTAATTATCTAACTATTGCTCGAATAATGGTAATTCCGGTTATTATACTGGCATTTTATATAAATAATTTACTTGCACGTAAACTTGGGGCATTATTATTTGTTTTAGCTAGTATTACGGATTTTTTTGACGGTTATATTGCAAGAAAATATAATTTAGTTACAAGTTTTGGCAAGATGTTTGATCCTATAGCAGATAAGTTACTAGTAGGTTGCGTTATTATAATGCTACTAAAAAAGGATAACGTAGATGAGATACCTTGCTTATTAATTTTAGCACGAGAATTTTTAGTTAGCGGTCTTCGGGAATTTTTGGCTCTAGTAAAGGTTAGTGTGCCTGTATCGAGACTTGCTAAGGTAAAAACGTTTTTACAAATGTTTGCTTTATCGATATTGATACTAGGCTCAAAAGGTTCAGGAATTATTTATTTAGATATAGTAGGGGAAATAATTTTATGGATTGCCGCTTTTTTAACAATCATTACAGGCTATTCTTATTTTAAAGCATGTAAGAAATATTTTTAAATAGGAGAATTTTATGATATATGTAAAATATATAATTTTAGGGTTTATTATGGTGTCTAGTTTAAATCTTTACGCTGCTAACAATGATATAATTGCCGATAAGAAAGTTGTAAAGGTAGAAGTAAGTAATGAACATTTAAAAACATTAAATGAAGCTTCTACTCTTTTAATTAGTTGTGTAGATTTTAGATTAATAGACGAAACAGATAAATTAATGAAGCAATTAGGATTAGAAGATAATTTTGATAAAGTATCGCTACCGGGTGCATCGCTTGCCCTTGTTAACGACAAATATACTTATTGGGGAAAAACAATAGAAGATACTATCGAGATTTTACAAGAATTACATAACATCAAACAAATTGTTTTTCTTGATCATAGAGAATGTGGAGCTTATAAAATACTTATAGGTCAGGAACAGCTAAATACCAAGGAAAAAGAAACGGCAGCCCATGCAGAAATTTTAAACAAAGCCCGTGATATAATAAAAGAAAAATTTCCCCAATTAAAAGTTTATACTTTTTTAATGGGTCTTGATGGTGTAGTAGAGCAGATTTATGAAGATGTAATTCCTAGCTAAAAGCAGCTTTGTTGCATGGCTCTTATGTCATTCCTGCGAAAGCAGGAATCCAAAAAAAAGTATAAATATAGCAAATTTTAAAATTAAAAGCTCGATTTATCTCGCTTTATGCTGGATTCCTGCTTTCGCAGGAATGACATCAAGTAGATTTTTCGATCCATGCAACAACACCTGCAGTTGCTCGCAATGACAATTTTGGAGTCACGCAACAACGCTGAGAAAAATAATTTATTTTGTATCTTTGTTCTTATTATCATTAGAATCAGCAGTATTATTCTTTTGGTCGTTTTCTGCCGGTAGTTTAGAGATAGATAGTTTTTGTTTATATTTTTGTTGCTCTGCTAAAAAATTTTGAGCCTCTTTGGAAAGACTGTTATATAGTTCACGTTTCTTCTTATTAATATCGACTATTTCTACTCTATATTTTTGTATTTCCTTCCGTACTTCCGGTTTTATAGTACCGGCGTAAGCAGAAAAATCATCTATAATTTTTTGTGTTGTAACATCGTTAGTTTTTGCACCGTCTTTTTTGGAGCCGTCAGAAGTTGTACTATTGGCAAAGCAGCTTGTACTAAGTAAAATAGCTATTCCAAATATTATTTTTTTTATCATATAAACCTTAAGCCTTATTCTTGATAAGTAGACCATTTTTAAGTCTAATAGTCAATAGACTTCTTTTCGAACTCTACTTCTAGGGGTAATTTGTACGTCAATCCGGTACTCTCATCCTCACGTACTTTTTTGTACGCTGCGGTGCGAGGTGAAGTGTTCCCTCCAAATTCCTCCCTATAAGCGAGTTCGAAAAGAAGTCTAATATATAATAGAAATTATATGTATTTTCTATTTGTATTTTATTGTTTGGTGAGTATAAATATACTAGGTTCTGTGAAGGAAAATTAAATTAATCTATTTTTTGCTGTAAATCATAAGATTTTTTTAAAATAGGAACAACTATTACTGCAAAAATCTTATTAATTTTCGCTAAAAAATATCTGAAAATATAAATAATTTAATTTTCCTTCACAGAACCTAGTAGTTGGGAATAAATATAAAATTATGAAAAATATACAATATTATAATAATAATGCTCAAGAGTTTTATAACAGAACAATCAATGCGGATTTATCTGATAACTATAAAGCATTTACTAGCTATTTACCTGAAAAAGCTCATATTTTAGATGCAGGTTGCGGAGTTGGCCGTGATACAAAATATTTTTTAAGTCAAGGATATCAAGTTACCGCTTTTGACGGCTTAACCGAAATGGTCAAATTAGCCACAAAAGAAACCGGAATAGATGTACTGCACTCAACTTTTCAAGATGTCAATTTTAAGAAGTCGTTTGATGGAGTTTGGGCTCAAGCAACTCTCCTTCATGTACCTTATGTTTATAAAAAAGTTCATGCTGCATTAAAGCCGGAAGGGATTTTTTATGCTTCTTACGGATACGGTTCAGATATTATACAACGTGATGACAATATGAATTAAGATACAATAAAACCTTATTTTAACGGGCTTTTTGAGGTATAGCTAGACCATAGTAAATAGGTACAGTTAAATAAACTTTAGTACGTGTTCTACAGCCATACTGATATCTTGAATTGCCCCGTAACTTTTCTTATTTCGTTCTTAATCTTAAACCAATAATGTTCTATAGGATTTAAGTCTGGGCTATATGTAGGTAAGAATAAAATTCTGCACCCAACCGACTCGATTAATTCTCTTATTATATTATTCTTATGGAAGTTGATATTATCCATAATTACTGTTTGTCCAGGATGTAATTCTTTAGTTAATATAGTCTCTACATAGGTTGTAAATATTTCTTTATTACAATTTCCTTCAAATATTACTGGCGCTATAATTTGATTATTACGAAGCCCCGCTATCATACTGATCCTGGATTTATGTTGATACACTTTGTTTCCATAACATCTAGTACCTTTTATACTCCATCCATATTCTCTACAAGCATTATCTTCTATTCCTGACTCATCAATGAATACTAGAGTTTCTTTAGAAATTTGCTGTATCTTTTCTATAAATTCATTCCTTAAACCAATATCCCTTCTGGGATGAAGATGACTTTTTTTTATAAGTGTACCCTAGTAGTTTTCTATAGTAATTTATTCTAGTTCTTTGTAATCTATTACCTAGTATAATACTTAATTCTTTAGCTGTTTTATCATGATTATTGATAATTAATTCTTCAAATTCTTTGAGATTTATTTTTGCATTATAACCCTTTGCTGGACCATAAGGTTTTGCTTTTATATCTCCTGTTTCCCATTTAAGAGTTTTCCATCTATATATAGTGTTACGACCTATATTGAATATTTTACATGCTTTAACAATTGAGAGCCCATCATCTAGAGCTTTGAATAGTTTCATTCTTAAATCGTAACTGTAACTGCTTGCCATAATTTATTTATAGTCCCTTTGGTGGTTAAAACCTCCATCTTCCAGATGGAAAAGCTTTAGCTTGCCATGTGCGCCATGATGCGTTAGCATCACAAGCACCATGAGTTCAATACGTCAGGAAATTACGTACTGTTTACTATAGTCGCTATTATACAGTGTGGTAGACATTGTGTGTGCAAGGAAGTTACTGTAGGTCTAATAGTGGTAATGTAACGATTATATGATTAATAGGCATATTGGTACACATGAGCCAGACATGATTTTGCACATACGGGTCGCATAAGCTTTAGCTTCATATGCGACTTCTAGTCGCTATAAAACAAACTTTCATCTTTCAGATGAAAGTGGTTGATTATTATTTATAACATATATATTAGCATAGTATGTACCTATTTACTATGGTCTAGCTATACCAAGAATCTTTAGAAGCAATTAAAAAGTTAAAGCAAGAATTAGGCAAGCAAGAGGATGCGGAAATAAGTAATTTATTTGGAGCTGAAAGAGACAATAGTTTTAAAGGAATTTTAGGTAATATTGATCAAACTTTTGACGGCAAATCTTTATATAACTCGGCAGAAGAAAAAGCGGCTCATTTGTTATATTTCATAATAAAAGATCATCCATTTAGTGATGGTAATAAAAGAATAGGTTGTTTACTTTTTTTACTTTATCTTACCAAAGCAAAAATTGGGTTAAAAAATATTGGAGTAAGTGCTATGACATCATTAGCATTACTTATTGCAGAAAGCGATCCTATACAAAAAGAATTAATGATTAACTTAATTATGAATTTAATAAATGATTAGTTTTATGGTTAGTAAAGCTCAATTAGTACGAGTGGTAATTAAGAATTACTTACGTGAATTAAAAGAAGATAGAGAAGATGCAGAAATTGCTTTAGCAAGAAGTAATAATCCAAATAAGAAATTATATTCTTCAGAAGAAGCAGCAAAATTGTTAAAAAAGAAATATGGATTATAATTTTGAACTATCGTCATATTTATCATGCAGGCAATTTTGCTGATATAGTCAAACATTTAGTACTTATTGCGATTTTAGAACAGCTCAAGAAAAAAGAAAAACCTTTTGCGGTTTTAGATGCTTTTGCTGGGCTAGGTCTTTACGATTTAAACTCGGAGGCGGCTTCTAAAACTTTAGAAAGCGATACAGGCATTAATAAACTACTGCAAGCTACCGATCCTATTTCTCAGCTTTTACAAACTTTCTTAAATATAGTAAACCTAGCAGGTCTTAATCATTATCCCGGCTCACCTTTTATAATTAAACAATTATTAAGACCAAATGATCGCTTAATTGCTTGCGAACTTCATCCAAGCGATTACTTGAGTTAAAAAAACTACTACCGAATAATACACATAATATAGATGCTTATAATACTATAAAAGCTTTTTTACCCTTTAAAGAGAATAGAGGATTAATTTTTCTTGATCCGCCTTTTGAAGTAAAAAATGAGTTTCAAAAACTGCTCGAAGCACTTAAAAAAATTAAGCTACGAGTTCTTAATAATACCGTCTTAATTTGGTATCCTATAAAAGATTTATCTTTAGTCCGTGATTTTTACCACAATTACAAGAATATCGGATTTAAAGAAACTATAATTATTGAATATGAGCTTTTATATAGTGATAAAAATATGGTAAAGTGTGGTTAATGTTAATTAATCCTCCAAATATTAGAGAAGAATTAGAAAAATTAACTGGTTATTTAATCAATATTTTAAATTTAAAATTTACGTATACTTGCTGAATTTGAAAAATTGGCTTCGTTGTTTTTTGCTTTTAATCCTCACGTACTAGTATGTATGCTGCGGTTAAAAGCCTCAAAACGCCTTGCTCTTTTCCAAATTGAGCTTCGTATATCAACTCTTCATTTCACAGGAGTATATTTACTTTTAATGTCTTTTCGAAAATATATCTTTTTACTGTTTATAGTTTTTCTGGTTCAAGGTTGTAGCAGTATTAAAGAATCTAGTGATACTACATTACTTTCTACTACTTCATCTCAATTAAAGCAAAAATATAAAATCAGCCATGCGGATTTAGTAGTACAGTATGATTTAACAAACAAAAATAGCAAATGTATATATGCAAAAAACTTAGGTCTAATAATTAATAATCCTAAACAGAATAAGATTTTTTTACAAAAATTCCATAATAAAAACCCGGCAGAATTTAATAAAGCAGCCGAAATAAAAATAGCTGATATAAAGGCAGTTGTAACAAAACTAAATTCAAAATATAAGTTTCTCTCTAAACCGGAAGCTAGCTATTTTGCAAAAAAACAAACTCATAGGAATAATATCTCGGAATTAACCAAGCTTGATAAAATAATTAGTACAATACCGCTTATGATGCCGGAATATGAGCCGAAAATTACTAGCCATTACGGAATTAGAAAAAGTCCTCATAAAAAGAAAAGAAAAAAGAAATGTTTCCATAGCGGTATTGATTTACAAACTAAAAAAGCAGCGCCGATATATGCAGCGGCAAGCGGAATTGTTATAAAAGCGGCAAGAGCACCTGATTACGGGAATTTTGTTGAGATTAAACATGGACGCAAATTGGTTACGAAATATGCTCATTTAAAGGAAATGTCAGTCAAGGAAGGAAATAAAATTAAGCGAGGTCAATTTATCGGTATACAAGGAAGAACCGGTAATGCAACGGGTGAACATTTGCATTTTGAAATTCTACTAGACAATAAAGCAATTAATCCTTTTGATTTTATTTTTAACTGCCGTAAATGTTAAATTATGATCAAACTTTTATATCCTAAATTTTGGCAGAAGCGAAATATTACAGCTTATTTACTTTTACCTATAAGCTTGATATATCAATTTTTAGGCTATTTACGAGCTAGTTTAGCACGTCCTATTATGTTGCCTGCTAAAGTTATTTGTGTCGGTAATTGTAGCGTAGGAGGTACGGGTAAGACGCAGATAGTAATGTATCTAGCCAAATTACTAAAAGTTAGAAATGTAAGTTTTGTAATAGTAACTAAGGCTTATGGTAGTAACCTTAAAAGTGCAACTACCATACATCAAGGACATACAGCATTAGAGGTAGGAGATGAGGGAGTAATACTTGCAAAGCATGGAACAGTTATTGCTACTAAAAATATTAAAGAGATTTTACCGTTAATTAACGAGCTTAAACCTGATATAATAATAGTTGATGATTTCCTACAAAATCCTTATTTTCATAAAGATTTTACTATAGTTTCAGTAGATAGCCAAAGGCTTTCCGGCAACGGTTTTCTAATTCCTGCCGGTCCTTTAAGGCAGTATCCAAATAAAGCCCTTGATGCAGCTGATTTAATTTTTTTAGTCAGTAGCACCAATGATAAAATACCGAATATTTTAACTCTTTATGTCAATAAGTTAATAAATGCTCAAATAGTTCCTTCAAATAATATAGATAAAACTAAAAATTATTTTGCTTTTAGTGGCATTGGTAATCCTGAGCGTTTCTTTTCGACTTTAAAAAATTACGGATTAAATATAACCGGTTACAAAATTTTTCCTGATCATTATAATTATTTACAAGCAGATTTAGAAAATTTATATTCATTAGCTAAAGAGCATAACGCTACCTTAATTACTACAAGAAAAGATCACGTTAAGTTTAATGATTTAAATAATAATATTGTCTGTCTAGATGTAGAACTATCTATAAACAACCCTGATTTATTAAATGAAAAAATTTTTAAAAAAGCTCAGATATTTAATTGAGTATTTTATCGTCGTTATATTCCTTAAAGTAATAGGAATATTCGGTGTAGATAAAGCAGCAGATATTTGTAGTTTTATAGCAAAAAAAGTCGGTATATTATTTGCCGTTAATAAAATTGCTAGACGAAATATTAAAGCAGTATTCAGCGATATGTGTGATGTTGAAAAAATCATAGATCAGACTTGGGATAATTTTGGTAGATTTATCGGTGAATTTACATATGTCGACAAGATGGATGAAGCCGAGTTAGAGCGTAGAATCGAAATAATCGGCATAGAAAATATTAAAAAACTTGAAGGACAACCCTTTTTATTATTTAGCGGTCACTTTGCCAATTGGGATATTAGTCTTAAGATTCTTCATAAATCTTATCCGAAAGTTGCCGTAATTTATCGTAAAGCAAATAACCCGTATGTTAACAAGTTGGTTAATGAAAGCCGTGCCGGTGATAAATTAAGACTTATACCAAAAGGTCCTGAAGGTAGCAGAGCTTTAGTTAGGGCTATCAAGGAGGGTGAATCTATTGTTATACTTGTTGATCAAAAAATGAACGATGGAATTGAAGTGCCTTTTTTAGGGCACCCTGCTATGACTGCAAACGCCATCGCTAAAATTGCTTTGCAGTATAAATATCCAATTATACCTTGCCAAATCATTAGAACTAAAGGCAGTTATTTTAAAGTAATAGTTCACCCGCAATTAAAGTTTGAGCAAACCGGTGATAATAAAGTTGATTGCTATAATATTATGCTTAATATTAATCAAATGCTAGGAGAATGGGTTAAGCAAAATCCTTCTCAATGGTTCTGGTTTCATAATAGATGGAAAAAATAAAACGTCATTGTGAGCGACTGAACGGTCTCATACGCTCGGTGTCATACCGTGGCTTGACCACGGCATGACAGTGGTGGAATTGATCCACGTAACAACACTTAAGAAAGCATAGTCCGTAATTTTTCAAGTACCTCTTGAGCGTGATTTTTAGCATTTACCGACCGCCAAATATGCTTAACTATGCCCTCCTTATCAAGTAAAAACGTAGCTCTATCAATGCCCATATATTTTTTACCGAATATTGATTTTTCTATCCATATCCCTAATTGTTCACATAAATTTGAATTTGCATCAGAGGCTAAATCAAATCCTAAACTATATTTTTCTTTAAATTTATCATGAGAGTCAAGCTTATCTTTGGATACTCCGATAATTACCGTATTAAGTTTATCAAATTCCGGTTTTAGCTTGTTAAAATCTTGTGCTTCAATAGTACATCCAGGTGTATCGTCTTTCGGATAAAAATATAATACTATGAATTTTCCTTTTAAATCCGATAGTTTAATTATTTTATCTTTACCTATGTGTAAAGATAAATCAGGAACTTTTTTTCCTAGTTCTAATGTCATAAAATCCTCAAAGTTATTTGATACAAATAACTATATATTAAATATGTATTTTTTAAAATTACTTTTTAAAGTTATATTATTTATGATTCTGATATATAATACCTAAGTTTAATTTTTATTAACTATTTTCAAAAAGAGGTTTTATGAGAACTATAGGGGAAGCACTTGAAGAATTACATAATAATCTTAAAGGTTCTGTTAAAATTATTACTGCCGATTTTAATAAAAAATGTCATGAAGTGGCGGATAAATTATCCGTTAAAATTAATGATTTAGAGAAATATGTTAAGGATAGTAAAGATCATTCTTTAGAAACTATAAAAGAGCAATATAAAAATTTAACTAAAGAGTTGCAGGATTATCAGAAAATTAAAGATGATAAAGTAGAAGAATATAGACAAACTCTTGTAAAAAAACTTGATGATTTAAGTAAAAAAATTGAACAATATAATAATAAACATAAATAATTGGATAATATAATGAAAAAAATCTTAATAACACTAGGGGCTACCGCTACATTATTATTAACACCTAGCATTTTTGCAGATTCGCCTACCAAGGATGAAACAAAAGCAAATGAAGTGCAAACTGAAGAAGTAGCTACAAGCAGTACAAAAACAATTACCGAAAACTTACAGGGATTAAAAGACAATTTAACAAACCTAGCACAAACGGGAGCCGATAAATTTAATCAGACCTTAAGCAATACTTATGATCAGATAGCCCAAAGCGTTGCAGAGATAAAAAAGAATGTGAAAGATCAGAAAGATAAAAAAGGTGAAGAACTGCAAAAATCTATAGATGATGTAAAAGCAAAAATGGAAGCTTATAAAAAAGCAGGAAGCAAGAAGCAAGAAAAAATACGTCAGTACCTAGTGGATAAATTAGAAGAGCTAAATAAAAATATTAATGAATATAATAACGATAAAGAAAAAGCAGATTCGTAATTTTTTAACGTCATTGCGAGGGGAGATGCGTAGCATCGACGCGGCAATCTCATAAAGTAGGATAAACTCCTGAGATTGCTTCGTCGAAACTTATAGTTTCTCCTCGCAATGACTGCGGACAATATACCCTTAAAAATCGGTATTATTTATGACTATTACCAAAGAAAAAATTGCAGCTATGTTAAGCTCCAAATTGGGTTTTTCAAATAATTTATGTGAAGAAATAGTTAATACGGTTTTTTTCTAACATTTTAGAAATAGCAAAGAAACAAAAATTAACTTTAAAGAATTTCGGTAGCTTTGAGGTTAAACAAAAAAATCCACGTCCCGGAATAAATTTTCATACCAAATCACCGGTAATTATAGAATCAAAAAAGAATTTACGTTTTGTCCCTTCTTCCAAATTAAAAGCTTTAATCAATAACCATAACAAATAATAGATTAATAGACTTTTTGCATAACGAAGCTAATAAAGAGGAATTTGAAGGAAACACAGAACGTAGCACCGCAGCGTACACTTTAGTACGTGAGGATGCGAGTACCGGATTGACGTACAAATTACCTTTAGAAGCAAGTTATGCAAAAAGTCTAACAAAAAAATATTATTCTGCTAGTGAAGTGATTAAGCATTTAAATATTGCTTTACATCAATTAAGATATCTAGAGACAAAAATCCCTGATTTATCTAATTATAAAATAAATAATAGAAAATATTATACTGCTAATGATATTGATTTACTTCAAAAATCTTGCTGCAAAACGAGTTATATGAAGATTAACTTGGAAAAGAGCGAGGAGTCTGTAAGCCGAGGAGCGGAGCATACAGAAGTACGTGAGCATCCGAGGGCTTACAAAGACGACTCAGCCAATTTTTCAAGTTCATCGAGTAGAATCGATGTATTACTTACCAACTTCCATAATTTATCTCTTCAAATAAAAAAAATTCTTGCCGATTCCTCGATGACTTGCGTATAGTACTTGTCATATCACGTTTTAAAGAAAGGAGCATATTATGACAATAAGACAAATGGTAAAGCCGGTAATTATAGGTATATCCGGTCCTGAATTAACCGATGCCGAAAGAGAATTATTTGAAGAGCATAATCCTTTAGGTGTAATTTTATTCCGTCGTAATATTAGAAAGAATGATAACGATGAGCAGGATAAAGAAGCCCTTATTAAGCTTATTGCAGATATAAAAGAAGTATTAGGGGAAAATACTATCATCTCTATAGATCAAGAGGGTGGTAGGGTAAAAAGGCTCATAGCACCGACTTTTTATGACGCTCTGGCTGCTCAAACTTTCGTTGATGTACAAGAGTGCAAACAAAACTATAGCAATATAGGCAAAGAGCTAAGAGAAGTAGGCATTAATCTAGATTTTGCACCGGTAGCGGATTTGATCCACGAAGGAGCAGACAAGATAGTCGGAGATAGAAGTTTTGGCTCAGAGCCGGAAGTAGTCGTACCTTTATGTTTAGCTGCTATAGACGGATTACAAGAAGAGAGAGTCGCAGCTTGCATTAAGCATATTCCTGGTCATGGTAGAGCTACGGTGGATAGCCATAAAAAATTACCGATTGTCGATGCTGGTATAGAAGAGTTAGAAAAAACAGATTTTAAAGTATTTAAGGAGCTAGCGAAGCACGATAATATTAAGCTTGCTATGACTGCACATATAATTTACAAAGCTCTTGATCCAAACAACCCCGCAACTCTATCCAGAATAGTTATCGATTATATTAAAAATAATATTGGTTTTAAAGGGCTTATTATTTCCGATGCAATAGATATGAAAGCTTTAAGCGGTAGTATGGCAGATATTACCAAAGGAGTTTTAGATGCAGGCATAGATATAGTGCTTGAATGTACCGGAGAATTTAACAAAATGTCTGAAGTTTTAGGGAGTGTTTCGGAAGGTTCTATAGATAAATTTTCTGACTTGTTTATTGCTGAATGCTATTATTTATTTAATGTCATACCGCGGCTTGACCGCGGTATCTTAGGACACAGTCTGTGATGCAAGATCCCGTGGTCGTAGCCACGCGGGATGACAACGGAACTGCACAACGGCAGGTATTTAGCCGTAAAATGGCTATTAAGGAGCTTATTCAATTAATCTAAGTTAAAATTAATTAAACAATTATATTGAAAAAATTTATATTTACTATTAATCTGTTTTTTAATTTTTAGTTAAAGAATTAATTTTATAAATTACTTGAATAGTATTATGAACAGTCTTGTGGATTTAAGTTCTAAAAGCTATAGGTAATATTTACTAAGAATAAAGATATATAGAATTTTAGGTAGCAGGAGGGGATTTGATTTGTGATATTATTAATCTGCTTAAAAAAGATTTAAATAAAGCAGATATAGAAAATGAGATATATATGCGCCTTAAAGAACCTTATTCTGTTTTAAAAAAGATGAAAAGGAAAGAAGTGCTGATTGATGCATTGAAAGACTTAATTGCATGTAGGATTATAGTTAAATCTAAAGCTCTATGCTATAATGCTTTGGACGTAGTTAAGAGTTCTCCGCATTTAGATTGGTTATACACCAAAGATTATATCAATAGACCAAAAAGCAACGGCTATCAGTCTCTTCATAATATAATGCAGCTTTTACACTCTAAGCGTAATTTTGAAATACAGATAAGAAGTGAAGATATGCATAAAGATGCCGAACTTGGTAGAGCGGCTCATTTAAATTACAAAGAAGAACAAGACCTTCGTTTGAAAAAAGTTTTTGACGTTACTAATGACACGATACTTTCTAAAGCATGTCAAATGGTGAAACAATTTGAAGGATTAGAAGAACAAATTGTAGAATATGAAAAAGAAATTATGCGTATTTGGCATACTAAATACGACGAAATGCTAAAATGGGAAAATACTGCTGAAGTGCTAATATTTAACGAAGAGTAGTTTTCTCGTCATTGCGAGCAGGCATTGCCAGCGTAACACCGCCTCGTCATTGCGAGCGACCGTAGGGAGCATGGCAATCTCGTTAAATATCCTGAGATTGCTTCGTCAAAACTTGCAGTTTCCCCTCGCAATGACGGATAAGCCGATCCATGCAACAAGGTCTATGGCTGCTCGCAATGACAACCCCGAGACCACGGAATGATATAGTTGTGATAAAAATATAACATTATATTAAAACTTTATAAAAAAACTACGGCGATACTTGTAATTATATACAATATATAGTATACTCAGCCCGTAGTTTAGAAACTATTGAAACAAAATATTGGGTTATTTCCTTATCAAATGTGGGATATCTTGACTCACGTTTGATAAGTTTGTTTTAATACTAAGATACTAAATTTTAACTTAAATATGGGAAAAAAATTATGGCTCAAAAACCAAATTTTCTAAAAAAATTAATTTCCGCAGGATTGGTAACTGCTTCTACAGCTGCCATAGTGGCCGGTTTTGCAGGCTCAGCTATGGGTGCTTTATTAGCTACTAATGGTAATACAGCTCTTAATGCTCCTGCTAACTGGAATCCAGCACAGGCTCCTGCTACTGGTGATACTCTTAGAATTGCTAATAATGGTGATCGAGTTACCTTAGATTCTGTAGGGTTTAACGTAGCTGCTCTCATAATCGATACAGGTGGTAATGCAGAAGCTGTAACATTAAGTAAATCATTAAACATTGGTTCTATCGTAGGAGTAGCAGGGGCTGATTTAGCTAATATTACTGTCAATCAAGCAGGTCAAGTCTTAACTTTAACAGGTACACAAGGTCTAGGTGCTGCGGCTAATCAAGTCAATATTTATAGTGGTTTAGGTGCAATCGATTTCGCTAATCTTGCTTTCACATTAAACTTTAATCCTGCAGATACTACTAACGGTATTATACTTGGTGCTAATGCTAAGATTGCTAATGCAGCTAACGCTGGTGCTGTTTTAAATGTCACTAATGCCGGTAGCGGCATTGGTAACCAAGCTAAAGGTTTAGAAGTACAGGATAATAGTTTTGTTGCTGTTAAAACTCTTAATGTTAACGATGGAAGCCTTTTACGTTTTAATTCAAATTCTGATGGAGCAGGTAATGTTAATTTAACATTACAAAACGGTGGTAATGTTATAAATCTTCAAGGTAGCGGTACATTGCATCTTCTTGCTAAAGCAGGTGGTAACGGTAATGCTGCCAATTTTTTTGTCCTTAATGGTACTACACTTGGTGGCGGTGCAGGTGACGGTGGAGATAATAATGGTATAATACATTTTGATACTACAGCTGTAGCTGGTACATTTGGTACTACTGCTCCAGGTCTTACTGCAGTAGTTGGTACAAATAATGCAAATCGTGCTCAGCAATTTATTGTTACTGCTGTCGGTGGAAATAATGCTACAATTACAAACCAAATTTTTGCTAAAAATGTAACAGTTAACGGTGGTACTAGTACTTTCCAACAACAAGTTGATGTAGGTAACGGTGGTAGTACAACTTTCAAAGCAGCTTCTACAACTACAATGACTATTTCTTCAACACTTGGTGCTGTTGATTTTGGTAATACTGCCTCACAAATTATAGTTGCTGCTGCTAATGCTCCGACTCTTACAGGTAATTTTACAGGTGATGCGAGCAATGCCGGTAACACTGCAGGTGTAATAACTTTCCTCGGTGCCGGTACTTTAAACAGTGCGGATGCAAATACTCCGGTGACAAATAAGATTACGGCAATCGAAGCTAGTGCTGCTGGGATTGTTAATTTATCAGGAACACATACTGCCGAGTTACGTTTAGGAAATGCCGGTTCTATCTTTAAACTTGCCGACGGTACAGTTATCACCGGTAATGTTAACCAAACTGCTCTTATTGGCGGTGCTCTTGCCGGTGGTGCTATTCAGTTAGATGGAAGTGCTACAATTACCGGTGATATAGGTAATGGTGGTGGTAATGCTGTGTTACAAGGGATTACTTTAGCTGATGATGCTTCAAAAACATTAACACTTGGTGGAGCAAATATTATCGGTGCTAATGTCGGTGGAATGATTGATTTCCAAGCTAACGGTGGTACTATTAAATTAACAAGTACTCAAAATAATATTTTAGTTGGTTTTAATTTAGCTATAAATACTGATCAAACAGGCGTTGTTGATGCGAGTAGCCTAACAAATGCTCAAACTTTAACTATTAGAGGTGGTATCGGTACTATTGGAGCTAATAATAAAACTCTTGGACAATTTAATATCGGCTCAAGTAAAACAGTTTTAAATGGCGGTGATGTTGCTATTAACGAGTTAGTTATTGGAAATAACGGTTCAGTACAATTCGCTCATAATACTTACTTAATAACAAAAACTACAAATGCTGCAAATCAAGGTAAAATAATATTTAATCCTGTTGTAGCTAATAGTACAACTCTTGCAGCCGGTACAAAATTAGGTAGCGCTGCAAAGCCACTTGCAGAGATTAATTTTGCACCTGCTATAGACACTATATTAAATGTAGGTCAAGGTGTTAATTTATACGCCACTAACATTACTACTGCTGCTGCTGACATGGGTTCTTTCAGCTTTAAGGCAGGTGGAACAAATATAGTAAGAGGTACAGTCGGTGGACAGCAAGGTAATAAGCTTAATACTGTAACATTAGATAACGGTACTACTGCTAAGTTCTTAGGTAACGCAACATTTAGCGGTGGAACTACAATTGAAAATAATTCTACCTTACAAATCGGTGGTAACTATACTGCGGACTTTGTCGCATCTGCCGATGGTACCGGTATAATAGAATTCGTTAACACCGGTCCTATTACCGTAACATTAAACAAACAAGCTGTACCTGTTAATGCTTTAAAACAAATAACATTTTCCGGTCCTGGTAACATAGTGATTAATGAGATAGGTAATGCAGGTAATGAGCATGGTGCGGTGACTGATACAATTTCTTTTGAAAATGCAAGTTTAGGTGCAGTTTTATTCTTACCTAGCGGCATCCCATTCAACGATGCAGGCAACCCAGTCCCTTTAACAATTAAAAGTACCGTAGGTAATGGTCCAGCAGGTAACTTTAATGTTCCTGTTGTATTCGTATCAGGTGTGGATAGTGTAATCGCTGACGGTCAAGTAATCGGTGATCAAAATAATATTGTAGGTCTAGGTCTTGGAAGCGATAATGGTATTGCTGTTAATGCTACTACATTATATGCAGTTATAAGAACTACAAAAAATAATCAAGGTACTGTAATTCTTAGCGGCGGTATTCCTAATACCCCTGGTACGATTTATGGCTTAGGTATAGAGAATGGTACTCTAAAGTTAAAGCAAGTAACGTTTACTACAAACTATAACAACTTAGGTAGTATTATTGCAACTAACGCAACAATTAATGACGGTGTAACTGTTACTACAGGCGGTATAGCCGGAACAGATTTCGACGGTAAAATTACTCTTGGAAGTGTTAACGGTAACGCTAATGTAAGATTTGCTGACGGTACATTTTCTGATTCTACAAGTATTATTGTTACTACTAAAGCTAATAGCGGTACCGTAACTTATTTAGGTGATGCGTATGTTGGTAATATAGGTGCTTCAGATACTCCTGTAGCTTCTGTTAAATTTACAGGTAATGATAATGGTGCAGGATTACAAGGAAATATTTATTCACAAGTCACAGACTTTGGTACTTATAACTTAGGTGTTTTAAATTCTAATGTAATTTTAGGCGGCGGTACTACTGCTATTAACGGTGAAATCGATCTTGATACAAATATCTTAACATTTGCAAGCGGTACTTCAACATGGGGAAGCAATACTTCTATTGAAACTACTTTAACAGTAGCAAACGGTAATATAGGTCACATCGTTATCGCGGAAGGTGCTCAAGTTAATGCAACAACTACAGGAACAACAACCATTAACGTACAAGATAATGCCAATGCAAATTTCAGTGGTACACAAACTTATACTTTAATTCAAGGTGGTGCTAGATTTAACGGTACTTTAGGAGGTCCTAACTTTGCTGTAACCGGAAATAATCGTTTCGTAAAATACGGTTTAATACGTGATGCTAACCAAGATTATGTAATAACACGTACTAACAATGCAGCAAATGTAGTTACTAATGATATTGCAGGTAGCCAATTTGCAGGTGCACCGGGTGTAGGTCAGAACGTTACAACATTTGTAAATGCAACTAATACTGCAGCATATAATAATCTTCTTTTAGCTAAAAATAGTGCTGATTCTGCTAACTTTGTCGGAGCTATCGTTACCGGTACAAGTGCGGCCGTAACTAATGTACAATTAGATGTAGCAAAAGATATCCAAGCTCAACTTGGTAACAGATTAGGTGCTCTTAGATATTTAGGTACTCCTGAAACTGCTGAAATGGCTGGACCTGAAGCTGGAGCAGTACCGGCTGCGGTCGCTGCAGGTGACGAGGCTGTTGATAATGTAGCTTACGGTATATGGGCAAAATCTTTCTATACTGATGCACATCAAAGTAAGAAAGGCGGTTTAGCTGGTTATAAAGCTAAAACCACCGGTGTCGTAATCGGTTTAGATACGCTAGCTAACGATAACTTAATGATCGGTGCTGCTATCGGTATCACTAAAACTGATATAAAACACCAAGATTATAAGAAAGGTGATAAAACTAACGTTAACGGTTTCTCATTCTCTCTATATGGTGCCCAGCAGCTTGTTGAGAATTTCTTTGCTCAAGGTAGTGCAATATTTAGCTTAAACCAAGTGAAGAACAAAAGTCAGCGTTACTTCTTCGATGCTAACGGTAATATGAGCAAGCAAATTGCTGCTGGTAATTACGATAACATGACATTCGGCGGTAACTTAACAGTCGGTTATGATTACAATGCAATGCAAGGTGTGTTAGTAACTCCAATGGCAGGACTTAGCTACTTAAAGTCTTCTGACGAAAACTACAAAGAAACTGGTACAACAGTTGCAAACAAGCAAGTTAACAGCAAGTTTAGCGATAGAACCGATTTAATAGTAGGTGCTAAAGTAGTCGGCGGTACTATGAACATAACTGATCTTGCGGTATATCCGGAAGCTCACGCTTTTGTGGTTCACAAAGTAAACGGTAGATTATCTAAAACTCAGTCTGTGTTAGACGGACAAGTTACTCCGTTCATCAGCCAGCCTGACAGAACCGCTAAAACATCTTATAATTTAGGTTTAAGTGCAAGCATAAGACCTGATGCTAAGATGGAATACGGAATCGGTTACGATGCTCAGATTGCAAGTAAATATACTGCACATCAAGGTACTCTAAAAGTCCGTGTAAACTTCTAATCGCTCCCGATTAGCAAGTTTATAAGTTCCTCAAGAAAAAAGCTCTCTTTGAAAAAAAAGGGCTTTTTTTTATTCTATATCCCAATTTTTGTTTATCCTCGTAGAGCATTGTTGCGTGGATACCGAGTCGTCATTGCGAGCAACCGTAGACCTTGTTGCATGGATCGGTTTTTCTCCTGTCATCCCACGATTTGATCGCGGGATCCAGGAAAAATAGACAAATAATGTACATTATAAGTTGTTTTTATGGACCCCGTGGTCAAGCCACGGGGTGACACAGTGGGTTTTGCCGCTCCACGCAACAATGCCTTCTCGCAATGACGGAAAAGCCGAACCACGCAACATAGTATATATGTAATAACACTTCGCCAAACCTAACTCAAAATTTTTATTGACTTTTAGTCGAAAAGATATAAAGCTTTACAGCTAAAAATTTAAAATTAATAAATATTATGAAAAAATATATATTAGTGATTATTATGCTTCTAATAAGCGGAAGTATATTTGCTCAAAGTCAAATATCTAATTTAGTTGTACCGGTTAGTTATAGCTAGACCATAGTAAATAGGTACATACTATGCTAATATATATGTTATAAATGATAATAAATAAATTATGGCAAGCAGTTACAGTTACGATTTAAGAATGAAACTATTCAAAGCTCTAGATGATGGGCTCTCAATTGTTAAAGCATGTAAAATATTCAATATAGGTCGTAACACTATATATAGATGGAAAACTCTTAAATGGGAAACAGGAGATATAAAAGCAAAACCTTATGGTCCAGCAAAGGGTTATAATGCAAAAATAAATCTCAAAGAATTTGAAGAATTAATTATCAATAATCATGATAAAACAGCTAAAGAATTAAGTATTATACTAGGTAATAGATTACAAAGAACTAGAATAAATTACTATAGAAAACTACTAGGGTACACTTATAAAAAAAAGTCATCTTCATCCCAGAAGGGATATTGGTTTAAGGAATGAATTTATAGAAAAGATACAGCAAATTTCTAAAGAAACTCTAGTATTCATTGATGAGTCAGGAATAGAAGATAATGCTTGTAGAGAATATGGATGGAGTATAAAAGGTACTAGATGTTATGGAAACAAAGTGTATCAACATAAATCCAGGATCAGTATGATAGCGGGGCTTCGTAATAATCAAATTATAGCGCCAGTAATATTTGAAGGAAATTGTAATAAAGAAATATTTACAACCTATGTAGAGACTATATTAACTAAAGAATTACATCCTGGACAAACAGTAATTATGGATAATATCAACTTCCATAAGAATAATATAATAAGAGAATTAATCGAGTCGGTTGGGTGCAGAATTTTATTCTTACCTACATATAGCCCAGACTTAAATCCTATAGAACATTATTGGTTTAAGATTAAGAACGAAATAAGAAAAGTTACGGGGCAATTCAAAGATATCAGTATGGCTGTAGAACACGTACTAAAGTTTATTTAACTGTACCTATTTACTATGGTCTAGCTATATTTCATAAATCATGTATCGCAATTGGAAAAGCTAAAAGAAAATCTTAATAAATATAAGCAATCTAGTGTAGTAGGGGTAAGCGGTATGGGAAAACGCAGCTTGCTAGAATGTACGCTTATGAAAATAAAGATAACTATAACATAATTTGGTTTATTGATTGTAATCTAAATATAGAGCAGCAATTACTTAAATTATCTAAAGCTATTAATATTGGGGAAAATCACCGGTGATTTCAGAAGATATGGCAGTGATGAGGAAAGATTTAATGGTTTATCTAGCAAGTAAAGATAAATGGTTATTGGTATTTGATAATTTAAAAATAGGCGAGAATAAGAAAATAGAGGATTTTATTAATTGGGAATATAATGGTAATATTATATTTTGTTCCCAAGACGCTGAATTATTGTCTAACATAATCAAAGCAAATGCTTTCACTAAGCCGAAGCTGCATTACTTGCAAAAAATATATTGGAAAATAAAAATCCGGAATTAATAAGTTTTTTGACTCAAGAATTTGGAGGTTATACGATTCTCGTAGTTCAAGGAGCACAAATATTAAATCAAATACAAGGTTTGAACTTAGAAGAATACAAGAAAAAGATAAAAGCCTCTAAGGATAAAATTGAGCTAAATATAAACTTGTTAGCAATGAATTAAAGCCTAGTGCCAAGAGATTACTAGATGGGATAGCATTACTTAATAATCAAAGTTTTTCAAAAGAATTATTAAATTCTATTACTGAAGATAAGAATAGTCTAGACGATGATATTTATCAGCTTTCTAAATTTGCTTTGATCTCTAATATTGAGCCTAATGAAGTTAATCCGATATTTGAAATGCATGATGTTATAGCTGAAAAAATATTACAAATAAATGGAGATAAAGGAAATAAAGAATATCTTGAACGTAGTGTTACTAATCTTTTAAGTTCTATACCTAAAAGTTTATAAAGGGGCGTATTTTTAGAAATGCTAAAACTATATCGGATAATATTGAAATAATTACAAAAAATGCAGAAAAATACGATATATCGATATATAAAATTTTAGAGTTAAAATTAAATTTATTAATACAATATGCTAATTCTTCCGATTTATATAACTCAAAAAAAATTAGTAAATTGGTTTGATAAAAACGATCAAAAAGGTAAATTTAAATTATGGACAATGAATAATGAAGAAAATTTTGCTTATGCTGCATATTTAGGACGCATAGGATGGTATTATAGAACTTGGTCGGATCCTAAAAAAAGCAATTGAATATGATACGAAAGCTAAGCAGGTATTTGATGAAGTGAAAGGATATGATTCCATAAAATGTAATGTAGTTTTCGGTTCGGCTATATCCAATATTCAGCTAGGAAATCTAGAAGAAGCAGAAAAAATATCCAAATGATGGAAGATATGTTCAATCAAAATCTAGTAGATATAACTGATACGGCAACTATATATTATGCAAAATCTAAATTGTTTAGTATTCAAGGTAAAAATTATGAGGCCTTGAGAAGAATTGACGATAGTGTAAATGCTTGTATCGAAAACGGCATGAAACCTCAAGATTTATTTCTTACCGGTTCATATCTCATTAAAGTAGATGTATTAAATAATCTTAAGAAACATCAGGAATCTCTTTCTTTATTAGAACAAGTATATGATATGAATAAATCGAGTAAAAAAGAGGAAAATTAAGTATTTGGACGAATTTTTACTCAAAAATCAAGAGCAAAGCTAGGTTTAGGTGATGTTACCGAAGCTCTAGAATACGCTAAAAAAGCTAAAGCAATTTTTCTTAATGATCCAACTAGACCTAACAAAGAGATTATTATATCACCGGATATAGATTTGGCAAAAACGTTTGTTGCTGAAGGGGATGCACTAGTGTTACTTAATCAAAATGAGGAGGCGGTAGATGCTTATGCTACTGCTGAAAATATATATTGGAATAACTATAAAGAAAATATGAAAAATGTGTATGAAATAAGTAATATGTATCTTGCAGCCGCTAAAGCTAGTTGCACTTTACCTAAGAAATTTTGGTATGAAAAATTCCGTAATAATCAAATAGAAAAATTCGGAGCTGATCATCCGAATAGTATAAAAATTTTAAACCTTAAATGTGATGGTTCACATTAGTTAGTGTTGTTGTGTGAATTCATTTTAAAATACTAAAATTGTTAGTATTTTAAGTTGTTTTTCTAGATACCGTGGTCAAGCCACGGTATGACACCGAACGCGTTTTTTGATCCATGCAACAAAATATCACATTAGCTAGAATTTTTTCTGATTAGTGCAATAAAAAAGCCGGAAGCGGTGAGAATAATTCCAAGCCAAATAAAGCTCATCATTGGCTTGTAATATATTTTAGCATGGATTATATCGCCGTCTATATTACTTAAAACTGCGTAAAGATCATATGATAAGTAAGAGTATATATCGCTTTCTTGCGATAAACTCTTTTCAACTATATAAAGCCTATTTTCCGGTTTTAATATAGTTATATTACGGCTATCATCCTCAAGCCAAAATTCAGCGATTTGTCTATAATAATTTTTACCTTGAGCAAACTTAATATTTTGCAATGTTACTTTAAATTCGTTAAAAGCTTTACTTGTTCCTACTCTGCCGGTAAAATCCATTTCGCTTTGTAATAATGCATTCATAGTGATACTAAAGCTAATTAGTGCAAAACCGAAATGCCCAAGTATCATACTAGCGTTACTTGCTTTAAGTCTATTTCTAAAATAATTAGTTTTAACCAAAAGATAATGAACATTATGAAGCATAAGAAATATAGATGCGATTATAGTTAAAATCGATATAACACTAAATGTTACTTTTAATGATATTAAATAAGTAATTATTAGAGATAATATTAGAATTATAATATGTTTTTTAATAGAGATTCTGGTAGTAAATAATCCTATGGTACCAAGAATAGGGATAACGAATATAATAAAATTATTAACAAAAAATGTTTCACTAATAATAATAGGTTTATCGTCGAATAAAGAGTAAATTGGTGGATAAAGTGTGGCAGCTATTAGTACGATAAGGCTAAGTAGGAAGAATATATTACCGAGGAGTATGGCTTTTTCTATTGCTGTCATCCCACGGCTTGACCGCGGGATCCAAAAAACAATTGATAATGCTTTTAACTGGATCCCGCGGTCAAGCCGTGGGATGACACACAATCCTCCAATCCCCATAATCAAAAATATTCCAAGCAAGTATATTCCTCTCTCAGGTGAGAATGCAAAAGAGTGAATTGAGGTAATAAAACCGGAACGTACTAAAAAAGTACTAAATATTACCAACAAAAAAGTAATGATAGATAAAATTATCGTCCAACTTTGCATGCGTCCGGTTTTTGTCGTTACAATTATAGAATGATGGAGCATAATTCCGGATAACCAAGGAAATAGCGAAATATTCTCTACCGGATCAAAAAACCAAAATCCGTCCCAGCCGAGTTCTCTATATGCCCACCAAGAACCAAGGCTAATGCCGATAGTAGTAAATAAGATACCGATATTGGAAAATGTTTTGAGAAGATGGATAAGTGTCATACCGTGGCTTGACCGCGGTATCTCAGGACGCAATCTGTGGCACAAGGTCCCGTGGTCAAGCCACGGGATGACAGTGGTAAGTAACATAGCACAAACAATAGTAAAAGGTACTACATAGCTAACATAACCTAAATAAAGCAGAGGAGGGTGGATGCTCAAAGCAATATCTTGTAGCATCGGGTTTAAGCCTAACCCTTCTTTAGGAACGAAAGAAAACACGTTAAAAGGATTGGAGGTAAAGTAAATAAAACTGCTAAAAAATAGTTGTATGGCTGATAATATGATAATAGATAAAAATTTAAGCCGGTTATCTTCAAGTAAAAATATATAACAGCAACTAACGATTTGTAATAAACAAAACCATAATAACATTGAGCCTTCGTGGCTCGACCAACTACCGGCTATTTTATATATTAAAGGTTTTAAAGTACTGGAATTTAAGAAAACATTTTGTAGTGAAAAGTCAGAGATAATAAAAGCATAGACTAGGGTAAAAAAGGCAAGTATAGCACATGAGGCAGCTATGTAGAAGTAAATGTCATTCCCGCGTAGGCGGGAATCCAGAAAAAATAATTTTACTATTGGTAAAGAAGTTATTTTTTTTGTAAAATAAACATATAAAAAATTTAATTTTTTATATGTTATACTGGATTCCCGCCTACGCGGGAATGACAATAGTACCGACATCCCACTTAAGCACATCGTTGTTAGCAGTAAAAAATTACCGATTTCACTCACTGCTTATTGTTTCCTCGGTAGTAGGTAATACGGTAATTTTTACGCTATCAATCTTATTGGCAATTTTCTTTAAAATAATTACCTTTAAATTAAATATTTCAATTACTTCCCTTTGATTTGGAATTCTAGCAATTTTATGGATTATTAATCCTGCTATAGTGTTTGCATCCTCATCCGATAAATTCCAATCAAGTTCTCGGTTAATATCTCTAATAGTCGTAGTTCCTTTTATAATGAACTCGGTATTAGACTTCTTGATAATTTCATTATTAAGTCTATCATGTTCATCAGTAATGGGTCCTACGATTTCTTCTATAACATCTTCAAGAGTAATAATACCTAGTAGAGTACCATACTCATCTACAACACAAGCAAAATGATTATTACGTTCTCTAAATGCATGTAGCTGGTCTACTACAAGTGCATTCTCAGGGATAAACCAAGGTGGAGTTAGAAGTTTATTAATATCAACTTTTTTTGCATCATTATTATTTTCGTATAATGCTTTAAGCAAATCTTTTAGATTGAGAATCCCTATTATATTATCTCTATTATCTTGCCACAAAGGTATACGTGTATGAGCCCCCGATAATAAAGTTTTAATTATTACTTCATGAGGTAAGTCGATATTAAGGGCTATAATACTGCTTCTGTGAGTCATAATTTCCGATACCGTCATATTACGTATATCTAGTATCCCGCCGAGCATATTACGATCGGATTTATAAACTCCGCCTTCTTGATGGTAATGCTCAATCACGCCTCTTACTTCTTCCGTTCCTGATATTTGAGGATTTAAATTAATACGAAATATGAAGCAAAATATTTTTGTAATGTAATCAAGAGCAATATTAATAGGTTTGAAAAACTTTAAAAATATTACGATAGTTGAAGCCATTTTTAATGCTAATTGCTCAGGTTTAGCAACGGCTATTGCTTTCGGTACTACTTCGGCAAAAACAATAATTATAAAAGCCATAACGCCGGAAGCAACAATGGGACCATTATCTCCAAGAAAGCTAATAAAGAGAGTAGTAGCAATAGTGGTACAAACAGTATTGATTAAACTATTACCTATTAATAAAGTTCCTATGATCTTTTCTTTTTTCTTAAGAACCTCTAAAACTGTTTTAGCACGCTTATTACCGGCAATTTTAAGCTTATGAATCTTCCCTGGGGAAGAAGCGGTAATAGCAGTTTCGGTAGCGGCAAATAAAGCAGATAAGGCAATCATTATTATAATAACGATCACAAGTATGGTAGTCATTCTTTGTTAAAATATAAATTAACTATAAGTAATTATATTAGGAATTATAGCCAATTGCAAATTATTTACATAATATATACAAGTCATATAAATTTAGGAAGCTTTCATATTATTTCCGATATTGCCAAAGTTTTTGACATTGATCTTATTACGGCAGAAAAATTAAAGGTTCTCTACGGTAATGCAATATTATCTTCGTTTGATAAAGATTCTATTATTAATTTAGAAGATTTGCAAATTGACAGTCTTTATAATCTTAATGCAGCAATTACTATTTATAAGCTTACTGAAATAATCGGACCAAGGAAGAGATATTATCAATGGTAAAAGCTGAATATGATAAAGCAACAAAGGGACAACCGCTAGCATCTCGAACTATCATTACCGGTGGCGGGTCAATGCTTAGAGGTGTTAAAGAACTGGCAAATAAAATTTTTGAGCAACAAGTTCGTATCGGTAAACCGGAAATTATTGACGGCTTTGCTGAAGACTTATAATCCCACTATCTACTCGACCGTTATCGGTATGTTAAAAATTCATGCCTTAAAACAATAGCACGAATCTTTTCATGTTGGATTAAACAAAAATACCAGCTTTCTCAAAAAACTTTTCATTTAGCTTAAGGAGAATATTTAGTGCTGGTATTTATAATAATTGATTTATACGTAAGTGCATTTAAAATTATTTATTACCTAAATCATTTTTTATGCAATTTCTTTTGTAGTAATTTTTTAATAGTTTGAGCATCAAGATTATTTGGGTCTAATTCTAATGCTTTATTTATTTGTAAACCTTCAGATTTGATCTGACATATTAAGATTGAAATTAGACGAGTTTGTGGGTATGTAGATAACTAAGGAGTTATCTATCATATCCACGAACTAAATATAAAACTCAATTAATAGGAACAATATGTCAAATTATGATCAAAAAATAATCAAACCTAAATTAGGATTATTAGAACTTGCAAAACAACTAGGTAGTGTTAGTACTGCGTGTAAAGTAATGGGCTATTCAAGAGATAGCTTTTACCGTTTCAAGGAACTATATGAGATGGGCGGAGAAGCGGCTCTTGTGGATATGAGTCGTAAGAAACCTATAGTAAAGAATCGTGTATCAGAACATATAGAACAAGCAGTAATAAATCTTGCTATAGAGAATCCTGCTCTTGGTCAGCTTCGTGCGAGCCAAGCACTAATAAAGCAAGGTATTATAGTGTCATCCAGTGGTGTACGTTCTATCTGGCTACGCAACGATCTTGAAACTCTAAAGAAACGACTCAAAGCTTTAGAAGCTAAATCTGCACAGGACGGTATCTTACTGACAGAAGAGCAGATATCTGCTTTAGAAAAAGCAAAACAAATTAAAGAGGCTCATGGAGAAATTGATACTCAGCATCCCGGTTATCTTGGTGCACAAGACACCTATTATGTCGGTAATATGAAAGGAGTAGGTAGAATATACCAACAAACCTTTATTGACACTTATTCTAGAGTGGCTATTTGCAAACTCTATACTGATAAATCTGCAATAACATCCGCTGATATTTTAAATGATAAGGTAATACCTTTCTTTAATAATCATGATGTACCACTACTGAGAATCCTTACAGATAGAGGAACGGAATATTGTGGTAAGGTAGAACATCATGCTTTTGAGTTATATTTGGCTATAGAAAATATTGATCATACTAAAACTAAGGCACGTTCTCCTCAAACTAATGGAATATGCGAAAGATTACATAGAACTTTAAAAGATGAATTTTATGATATAGCTTTCCGTAAAAAGATTTATAGCTCATTAGAGGATTTACAGATTGACTTAGATCAATATTTAAACAAATATAACAATACTAGACCGCATTCTGGAAAGTTCTGTTATGGAAAAACTCCTATGCAAACTTTCAAGGATAGCATTAAAATTGCTCAAGATAAGTCTATTAATTCTTACTTATCTGACAGCACTTTTGCTGCTTAATCAATCTCTACCTGTCAGATCAAGTGTACGGGCTGTTGAAAAAATCAACAAGGTTGCAAATACTTTAATATTTTTTTATCTTTAATAGCAGTAGATAAAAAAACCAAAAAATAATTTTAAGTATCCGTTTAAAATTTTGTACTATCGCAATCATCAGTATTTGAATCTGTGTTTTCTGTACACTTCTAAATTTTGCTCCTCGTAAACCATGATTCTCCTTAGCTTCACCAAATAGACCTTCTATTTTCCACTTTCTCTCAATTAGTTTTTTCTTAAAATCAATTCTATTCTGTCTGACCTTTACCTCATCTATTTCATCCTGATAAGGATTACGATAAATAAATCGTCCTCTATTACTATAATTATCAGAAATACAACCTGATTTTAGAGAGCAATTTTTACAATGCCCTCCTGTAATACGATAACGTTTTATTTGTTTTTTATCTAATTTATCATACGGATAAAGATAATGTCCCTGTGGACACTTATATCTATCCTGTTCTCTATCATATTGAAATTCCCCCCTACTTATTTTTCCTTCACCAAGATTATCTACATGTAAAGGTATATAAGTTGTAATTCCAAGTAATTTAAAATATCCATAGGTTGGACCTCTACCATAACCTTTGTCTGCTATCCATTCTTTTACTCTAAAAGAAAAATTATTTAATATATTCCAAACTCTACTTGGAAGTACAATACACTCATGTTGTGATCCTGTACTTACATAACAATCTATTATAATACGTGAATCTGAATCAATTGAGTAGTGGGTCTTATAACATAGCTTTTTATAACCATTAGTTCTTGATACAAGACTACAATCAGGATCTGTCCTACTGACATGAGTTTGATTAGATATTTTCCTTACTTTTTTCCCTTCTCGGAAATCATGATAACGACGTTCATATTTTTTTAATTCTCTCTTTTGTGAATCACCTTGATCTTTTCTTAATATTAGGCTATTCATAGAGGCATTAGATTCAACTAAAGAGGCATCTGAAATAATTGTTTCTCCTTTTATAATATCTAGTTCATACCATTGCTTAATCAAGCTTATAAATATTTCTTGAAATAGTTCTACCCCAAATCTATCTCTTATCCTACTTAATGATGAATGATCCGGTACTTTATCCTCTAAACTTAAACCACAAAACCACCTATATGCTATATTTAACTGAATTTCTTTACATAATCGTCTATTTGACTTTATACCATATAAGTAACTTATTATTTGCATCCTAAAAAATAATACAGGATCAATTGATGGACGTCCGTAATTAGCACAATAACGATTCTTAGTTATTTCATAGATAAAAGAAAACTCTAATTCTTTAGCTTCATGAATCCTCACTAATAAATGATCATTAGGTATCATGTGCCTTAAGCTAAGGCTATTACATCTCACACTTTGATCAAGCTTATAACCCTGCATCTTTACACCTTCATTTAAGCATAAAAATACAGCTTATTCCTTAGATTAACTCTTTTCTACTTCTTTTTATAACTTTTTCAACAGCCCGTGTAGAGTTTTACATATTATCTAATGCAATAGCTTTTCAAACGTCTTTAAAGCTTCTTTGTGTTTACCTAATTTATTTAACTCGTTTCCTTCTATTAAAGCATTAAGAGCTTCTTCCTTCTTTAATTTATATTCTCCTTTATCGGTTAATATAATATCTTGAGGAAATTTTTGCTCTAATGCTTTATATTTATCAAATGCTTCACTAGCTAACTTGTATTCACCTAATTTTTCTAAAATCATAAATTTTAACCAGTAATATTTAGAATTTTTAGGATCTAGGTTGATAGCGTTATTGCTTGCTTTTAAAGCTAATTTATTTTCGCCTAATTTTGTTAAAATAATACTTTTAACAAAATATGCATGATGGTTATTAGGCTCTAGCTCTATAGCTTTATCAATCTCTTTAAGAGCTAAATCAAATTTACTCATTCCAAACAAATTATCAGCTTTAGAAAGATATTTATTAGCCAATGATTGAGTTGTAAAAGTTAATAGAAAAATTGTACGTAAATATTTTAAAAAGTTTTTCATATATCATAGCTCTTTCTTGTAACTTCTAGTAATATTCTCTACATGCTCCAAAATCTTTTCAGCAGCTTCGAAAGGTGATAAGTCACTAACGTCAAGTTTTAGCGGATTAGGATGGGATATATTTATTAAAGAGTCTACAATTGTTTAAAATAAGTTTTAATGTCTAAGTTGATTACTGCCTTTGCTCTCTTGTTGCTGTTTACTAGTCCAACGATTAGATAATTGAGTTTTAGCTTGCCGCTCTTGCTGTTTATCGATAACGACCTGTGCATGCTTTTCTCTTAACTCCGGTCCTTTATTCAAAGCTTCGCTCTCAGTAAGAATTGGCTTGCCGCTTGCTTTTCTAATCATAGTCTCCACGGAGTAAGGACCACAATCAAAATTATTATTTTGCTGCTTGATTTGTTCATCAATACCAAGCGGAGGTTTTTTATTTTCAAATGCTTTATTTATTGTATCAGGTAATATATTATTATTACTACCTATAGGATGCCCGAAAGAATCATTAAAAGTTATAATAGTTTGATTATCTTCTTTACTATGAGTCATAAATAAATTACACCAATGTCCGGTACCCATCTCTATCGGTATCACTGCACATTCTTTCCCATTTTCTTGTATATCTTTAGCAAAATATCTGTGTTAATTTTTTGTTTAGATTCTGCTTCTTTTAATAGTGCATTACTCTGTTTTTCACGTTCCTCATCCCCCGGTAAGAGTAATTATTTTTTCTCTAGCCTCAAGGTCTTTTAAAACGTTGTTTCGTTCTACTTCCGGAGCATCTTTAAACATTGCTTTTGTCTCTTGAATTTCTGCTAAGGCTCTCTCTTTCTCTTCGCCTTTTATGGTAAGATCTCTAAGCATTTCTTCCTTAACTACTGTATTTGCTAAAGTTATAGCCGGTTGTATTGAAACTTTTTTGTCATCTAACGCTGCCGTCAAGATATTTACAATATCATTTTCAGTATACCAATATTCAGGTTTTTTTATGTTATTTAGATCTTCTTGTGAAAGATCATATTTAAAATCATTAATATTAATATTATTACTTGGATTATCATGGTGCAAAGTAGTACTAGCAGCCCTCATCGCTTTATAGTCTTGTTCTGTCATACCAAATAGCTTATCTTGCTGCTTTTGACTTGAACCTATAACCGGAGAGCTTTTAGAAACGTGTTGTTGCGGTTGAGTTATAGAAGATGCAACAGTAGTTATTGATTCTTCTGTTATTGTCGGCTTTGCTTCCGTAGTTGGAGTTACTTGAGTTTTAAGTTCTTCTTTTTTTCGAATATTGCTTCTTTAAAACTAGTTACTATATCTTTAAAATAGTTAAAAACTCTTCTAAAAAAACCTTGCGGTTGTGGTTGGTTTTCTTTTGGAGGTTCATATGATGTTGTTTGTTCTAATTGTATATCCTTAGGGCTATCATTCATAACTTTCTTTGTATTAAAATTAAAGTCAATAGGATTTATCTCAGCTTTACCTAAATCTTTTTGAAATTGCCTGGATATTTGTGATACATATTTTTTAAAATTTTCAGCAGCATTATTTGGATCTTTTAAGATTTCATTAATTTCGAGTTTCAATCCGTAAATTTGATCTTCAGAGGTAATACCGAATTTAGCAGTGATGAGATTTGTTGCTTCGTCTGCAGAAAGAGGCCAAGTTTCTATAATCACTCTACCGCCTTGATTTTTAGCATTTTTTATTATTTTATCTAACTTTTCTTTATTAGGTATTGTACCGGAAAGTAATTGATCAATTTTACGATCATATACAAGATTGTTAAAAACAGATGTTACTAAACTTATATCCGTAATTGTAGTGGTTTTATCTTTTGGTACTATACCATCGGCTATAGCTAAATTTTGATCTGTTTCATTTGTAAAAAAAACATGATCAACTTTTTCCATAATTTGCTTCCAATAAGCTTCTAGTTCAGAATTTTGGGGTAATGAATTATATTGATCAAAAGTAATAGTAGTTTTTATATTTAAATTTTGTGAATTAATTAAATCTTGTACCCGAAAAATTGGTTTTACATTATTATTAAGTTGAATATTAAAAATCGGTGTTTTGCCCTTTTCGCGGGATTCTTGTAAGATCTCCGAAAAAATACGTTCTTTATCGGATATATGTGATGCTTTATTAACTTCTAGCCGGATAATAGGCAGTTTATTTTGAGTTTCCTGCTTGTTTATTTTCTCTAATATCCAATCTTTATCTCCGAGTAAAAGAGTAAATATAATAGGCTCAGCCATTACTAACCTTTATTAAAAGAATATTAGATTCTGTGAAAATTTCTAAAAAGATTTAATTTTGGCTCTTTTTTGCTGCAAATTATAAGATTTTTTTGAAATAGGAGTAGCTATTCCTGCAAAAATCTTATTAATTTTCGCTAAAAAATATCTCAAAATATTAAATCAATTAGAAATTTTCACAGAATCTAATATAATTATTAAAATTTTTGAGCTTTAAATCAAGCTATATTTAATAATCCATGCTTTAGCTTATATAATTTATCCATTTTATGTGCTAACTCATGGTTATGTGTTACCATAATAACTGCGGTATTTTGTTCTCTTGCTACTTTTAAAAATAAATTAAATACTTCATTTGTGGTTTTGGGATCTAAATTACCTGTCGGTTCATCTGCTAAAATAATTTTCGGCTTATTAATTAAGCTCCGAGCTATAGCGACCCGTTGTTGTTCTCCTCCCGATAATTCTCCGGGCATATTATAGAGTTTTCCCCCAAGCCTTAAATCATCTAATATCTTTGTTGCATCTTCTATTGCTTCTTTTTGATCAAGACCGCTAATAAGTCTTGGCATAATAACATTTTCAAGAGCGGTAAAATCTTTAAGTAAGTGATGTTGTTGATAGATAAAACCTAAATAATGAAGACGAATGAGATGATATTTTTGATACTTGCTATTTGGTATGATGACTTGACCGTTTGTAGGTTTATCAAGTAAGCCGGCAATATGTAATAAAGTTGATTTGCCGCTACCTGAAGAACCTATTATAGCGATTAATTCACCTTCATTAACCGTTAGATTAAGATCATCTAGTACTCTAACAATAGTTTTGCCTTGGCTGTAATGTTTTGAGATATTTTTTAAAATGAGGACTGTATTATTCATATCTTAGGGCATCCACGGGATTTAATTTTGAGGCTCTATAAGAAGGATAAATTGTTGCAAGAAAACACAATATTATAGATAAAGAGGTAATTAAAATAATGTCCTCAGCTCTTACTTTTGAAGGTAAACTATAAAGAAAATAAATAGCTGCCTCGAAAATTTTAGTGCCGGTTATACGCTCCAAATAATTCTTGATAGTTTGAATATTATAAGAAAAGGTAACCCCAAGGATTACACCTAGTGTTGTGCCAAGCAATCCTATAAACATTCCGTTATAGATAAAAATAAGCATTATTTGCTTAGTGCTTGCTCCCATAGTTCTAAGAATTGCAATATCTGAAGTTTTATCTTTAACAAGCATAAATAAACTTGAAATAATATTAAAGGCGGCAACCGTAATAATTAAAGATAGAATAGTAAACATAGCCGTACGCTCAACAGCAAGAGCGCTTAAAAATTGCGAATTTAAGGTTTGCCAATTAAATACATATAGGTTTGGACCTAATAATGATTGTATTTTATATGAATATGCGAGAGCTTTATCGGGATCTAGACTATTAATTTCGATTAAATTAATATCGTCGCCAAGAGATAAGAAATTTTGTGCTGCGGTAAGCGGCATTAATATCGTTGTCAAATCATAATCATACATACCGCTATTGAAAATTGCGATAACTTTAAATTCTTTTGATCTTGGCATACTGCCAAAGGCGGTAGAAACTGAATTCGGTGAAATTAATCTAATCTTATCCCCAACGGTTACGCCTAAATTGCTTGCTAATTGTTCTCCGAGTGCTATTACGTTTTTGCCGTGAAAATTATCAAAACTACCAAAATTTACATTTTTAAAAATTTCATTTCTTAAACTTAGATCCTTTAATTTCATACCTTTAACAAGTACACCGCTATTATTATTTTTACCAAGAGCCAAAGCTTGACCGTGGGCAATGAATGTTACATGCTTTACATAATCTTGTTTTAGGAGTTTAGCTTTAATCTCTTCATAATTATCAATACTACCACCTTGCCGATTTATTACTATATCCCCATTTAACCCGATAATATTTTTAGTAAGCTCTATATGAAAACCGTTCATAACGGACATGACTACTATTAATGCTGCAACGCCGATCATTACGCCTACTAACGAAAAGGCAGAAATAATAGAAACAAATTTTTCGTTTTTCTTAGCTCTAAAATATCTGAAAGCTATCTTGAAGATAAAATTGTTATTGATCATTTTTTTATTTTTTCTTACATCCGTTTCTAGGTTATTCCTGCGTGAATCAGCTTTTTTGTCATTGCGAGCAGCCGTAGGCTGCGTGGCAATCTTATGAAATAATAACAAATTCCTGAGATTGCTTCGTCAAAACTTACAGTTTTTCCTCACAATGACGACATAAAGACATCTACACGTTACTAGAAACCTCAAAGGCTTTATCGTACTTAAATAATTTAGGTAATGTTACTAACCCAAATAGCGTAACAATGGATATAGTAATGCCAAGAGGGGTAAAAGTACCGTAAAATCCTACTAATTGCAACCCAAATGCCGTTAAAATCAATCTAGCCGAAGTAAAAATAGCAGTCATACGAGGCTTTACCGTCCGGAATAGCTTCTAAACATAATATGTTAATCGGATATATCACGCCAAGAGATAATAATAAAGTAACTATTGTTATGGTTAAAGGATTATTAATATTATATACAACTAATATGCTATTTCCTAGTAGGAATAGTATTATAAATATAACTCCAAAATAGAAGCAATTTCTAATACCGAATTTTTTAAAGCAATAACCGCTTGAAAAGCTCATAATTGAGAATAGAGCCGCCATTGCTCCTTGATAAAGTCCGAAATACTCTAAAGTTACACCTAAATCTTGCATATATAAAATAGGAGCAATCACGATAAATACCAATATCCTTGTGCAAGAAATATCATTGTAAGTATATAATATATAGCTTTTGGCGATTTGAAGATAGGTGTATATTCTTTTAAAGAAATACGTATTTTTTTATTAACTTCTCTTTTTGGAATAAATAATATACCAAGAATTAGACTAATCAAACCTACTATAAGCAACAAAATAAAATTGCCACGCCCCAGCCCCAAAATAAATTGATGTAGCTACCTATAACCGGTGCTATTGCCATAGAAAGAGCAATAGTGCCGTTTTAAAATGCCCATTAATCTTTGCTGTTCTGTACCGAATAAATATCGGCAAGAACAACATATACTAGCACTGCAACCGATGATATCCCGCATCCTTGCAAAAATCTTCCAAATAATATAGCTTCATAATTATTTGCAAATACACAAAATAAACTACCAAGATTAAAAATCAGTAAACCGAGTATAATAATCGGTCTGCATCCATATCTATCTCCTAAATTACCGATTATAAGCGAAGTAATACAATAAGCGGTTAGATTTACACCGAGTAGTAGTTCCGTCATAAAAGTTGAAAGGTTAAACGTGTTCTACAGCCATACTGATATCTTTGAATTGCCCCGTAACTTTTCTTATTTCGTTCTTAATCTTAAACCAATAATGTTCTATAGGATTTAAGTCTGGGCTATATGTAGGTAAGAATAAAATTCTGCACCCAACCGACTCGATTAATTCTCTTATTATATTATTCTTATGGAAGTTGATATTATCCATAATTACTGTTTGTCCAGGATGTAATTCTTTAGTTAATATAGTCTCTACATAGGTTGTAAATATTTCTTTATTACAATTTCCTTCAAATATTACTGGCGCTATAATTTGATTATTACGAAGCCCCGCTATCATACTGATCCTGGATTTATGTTGATACACTTTGTTTCCATAACATCTAGTACCTTTTATACTCCATCCATATTCTCTACAAGCATTATCTTCTATTCCTGACTCATCAATGAATACTAGAGTTTCTTTAGAAATTTGCTGTATCTTTTCTATAAATTCATTCCTTAAACCAATATCCCTTCTGGGATGAAGATGACTTTTTTTTATAAGTGTACCCTAGTAGTTTTCTATAGTAATTTATTCTAGTTCTTTGTAATCTATTACCTAGTATAATACTTAATTCTTTAGCTGTTTTATCATGATTATTGATAATTAATTCTTCAAATTCTTTGAGATTTATTTTTGCATTATAACCCTTTGCTGGACCATAAGGTTTTGCTTTTATATCTCCTGTTTCCCATTTAAGAGTTTTCCATCTATATATAGTGTTACGACCTATATTGAATATTTTACATGCTTTAACAATTGAGAGCCCATCATCTAGAGCTTTGAATAGTTTCATTCTTAAATCGTAACTGTAACTGCTTGCCATAATTTATTTATAGTCCCTTTGGTGGTTAAAACCTCCATCTTCCAGATGGAAAAGCTTTAGCTTGCCATGTGCGCCATGATGCGTTAGCATCACAAGCACCATGAGTTCAATACGTCAGGAAATTACGTACTGTTTACTATAGTCGCTACTATACAGTGTGGTAGACATTGCATACGCATCAAGTTAAGAAAAGCAAGTAGGTTATACTGGTATTACGGTAGTAAATTATGAATTAAAAAGAAGCTAATATATGGTATAAATTTTTGCAAGATTAACAACTAAATTGTGAGAATTTATCCTATGGGGAAAATAGTAAACTTAGCAAAACTATGCCAAGAGTTTTTTGGAGAGACAGCCAATAATTTATCCATTACAACAGGATTTATTAAGAGACAACGAAAAATAACTGGTTCAGCTTTTCTAAAAGCTATAGTGTTTGGTAATATGAGCGATAGTAATTGTAGTCTTGATGGAATGCGTAACTTTTTAAGTGAAGAAACTATAGATATTTCTGCCCAAGGCTTAGACTTTAGGTTTACTGAGGTAGCAGTAAAATTTATGCAGTCAATGTATGAACAATGCTTGAAATTATTTAGAAATACTATGCCGCTTGATTGCAACATTTTGCAGCATGCAACATTTTGCAGCAATTTAATAGCGTTAAATTATTGGATAGTAGCCATATTATTCTACCTGCCAATATGGCGGATAAGGTATAAGGGCTGATCAAGGATATAGAGAACATTTATCAAACATATCTACTAAGGACTTATTAATATCTGATTTAGGTTATTTTGTCCCAGCTTCATTTATTCAAATTATCGAACTTGGTGCATATTTTATTAGTCGTTATAAAGCAGATACTAATATATATGACCCTATCACTGAGGAAAAAATTGATTTATTAAACCTATTAGATAATAAATTCTTTTTATCAAAAGATGTACTTTTAGGTAAACAAGCAAAAGTTAAGCTACGGATTATATGTCATAAATTGACTGATGAACAGGCTATTGGTAGAAGAAGGAAGGCTAATTTATTAGCTAAGTCTCATAAATATAAATCTTCTTCAAGAAACCAGAGATTACTAGATTGGTCAATATTTATCACTAATATATCAGAGGATATGGTTAATGCTGAGCATATAATGATAATTTATCGAGCAAGATGGCAAATTGAATTATTATTTAAATTATATAAAAGTCATGCAAAAATTGAAAATCTTAAAGGGAGAAGTAAACCTGCAAGAGTTTTGTGTGAATTATATGGTAAATTATGTAGTGTGCTTATTTTTCATGGATTATCGAATTGTGTAGAATTAGCAAATGATAGAGAAATTAGTTTAACCAAAGCATTTATTGAACTACAGAAAAGGTCAAGAGAATTATTCCTGTCTATTACTGGACGTCTTAATGATTTAAAGCAGTTCCTTAAGAAATTAATTATAGATTGGGGGAGATTTTCTTTGAAAGATAAATATCGTAAAACCAGATTATCTTCCTTAAATACACTAAAATTATTAACAATTATGGCTTAACTTGATGCGTATGGGTAGACATTGTGTGTGCAAGGAAGTTACTGTAGGTCTAATAGTGGTAATGTAACGATTATATGATTAATAGGCATATTGGTACACATGAGCCAGACATGATTTTGCACATACGGGTCGCATAAGCTTTAGCTTCATATGCGACTTCTAGTCGCTATAAAACAAACTTTCATCTTTCAGATGAAAGTGGTTGATTATTATTTATAACATATATATTAGCATAGTATGTACCTATTTACTATGGTCTAGCTATATCTTGTATTTCAGGGAAACTTGGAACGAATAAATCTATTTCCGCTCCAGCGAGTATTTCCATGATGATTACGGTAATAAGTAATTGTTAGTTTTAGGTTGTTTTAGCAAAGTATTGTTGAATCCGAAAGCCTGCTCGATGTTATCCCTGCGAGCCATTGTTGCGTGGATACCAAGTCGTCATTGCGAGCGAACGTTAGTGAGCGTGACAATCTCAGGAATTCTTTCCAAGATTGCTTCGTCAATTTACTATTGTAAATTTTCTCGCAATGACGGAAAAATAGCTCCACGCAACAACATTTTCGCGGGAATGACATAAATAAGGACGCAGGAATGACAGCAAAGCCACACAACAAATTAGCTTTCTATATTCTTATAGCTTACAATAATTAGTGTATTATTTTACTAAAGAAAGAATAAATGAATATTTATACTCATCTAGCAATTTTTATTTATCAATGAGTATATACATGACACGATAACAGGAAGACTGAAAGGAAGTGAAAGCAGAAACTTTTAGTGATATATGTTAAGAATAATTATTCCTAACATATATCAATTTTAAAAATTAATTAAAATATTACTGATTAATTCCTAAAGCTTGTTTTTGAGCATCGGTAGTATTCTCCATTACCCACTTTTGAACATCAGGACTTAACATATTATACTGATCTGCTGTTAAACTAGCAACCCAAGCTTGTTGATCGTCAGTACTCATAGCTTGTATTTGGGTTGTTGTAACTGAAGCTGGGTTAGGCATTTGCATTGATGAAGCAAATACTGGGCTTGCGAAAGCTAGAATTAATAAAATCTTTAATAAATTTTTCATTTTGTAAACCTTTTTTGTTTTGTAATTACGATTATAACAAAGCCACGGCAGCTTTCAAGCTAAATTATATTAAACATTTAAATTTTTTTATACTAAGGAACTTTTATTGTAACAAATATATTAATTATCTACTTTATTGTCATTCCCGCGAAAGCGGGAATCCAGTAAAAAGCGTTTAGTGTCATACTGTGGTTTGACCACGGGATCTTGTGTCACAGATTATGTCCTAAGATACCACGATCAAGTCGTGGTATGACATTAAGGTTGACTGGATTCCTGCTTTCGCAGGAATGACATACCCCTTTATATTGTTAACTGCTCTCTACAGATATTGCGATAGATTTCTGAATTTTTAGATAAATCATTATGCGTTCCGCTAGCTGCTACTATTCCTTTATCTATTACTAAAATACGATCAGCTGATTCTATACTACTAATTCGATGGGCAATTGATATAATAATTTTCCCTTTCATTATTTTTTTTATAGCATTTAATAATTTCTGTTCGCTCATCGTATCTAAAGCACTCATTGCCTCATCAAGAAGCAAAATTTGCGGCATGCGTAGTAATGCTCTAGCAATAGCTATTCTTTGTTTCTGTCCTCCTGATAATCTAACCCCTCTTTCACCGATTTTAGCATTTATACCGTCATGAAGTTTAGCAGCAAATTCTTCTATTCCCGTAATTTTTATTATCTCATTTATTTCGTCGTCGCTTGCTTCATTATTACCGAATATAATATTGGACCTTATAGTGCCGGAAAAAATGCTAGCTTCTTGGGGGACATAGGCAATTAATTTACGAATTTCGGCAGGATTTAAAAGAATTATATCTTGATTGTTAATAAGGATAGTGCCGCTTTCTTGCCGGTAAAAACGCAGCAGTAACTGCATCAAAGTACTTTTTCCTGCACCTGATCTACCTACAATACCAAGAAACTTATTGGCATTTATCTTCAAAGACATATTATTAATAATCCTTAAATTAGGTCTTGAATGATAGGTAAAATCGACATTTTTAAATTCTATCGAGATTGGATCGGAATTATTTAATTCTAAATAATTATTATGTGCTATAGGTGTCTTATCTATAATTGTAATTATTCTCTCAAGGGTTGTAACAGGTAAATGCATTTCGCTTAGTAGCTCAAAAATACCGCCACAGCTAACTCCGGCAATGATTGCATAATAAATAAATGATATAATTTGACCGGCAGATAAATGACCTTTCACTATATCTGAAGCTCCGATCCAAACGACTAAAGTAATCGCAAGAAATATAACGGCTATTGAAATCGCAAAGAATAAAGCCCGGATTTTTAAACGGGTTTTGCAGTATATTAAATAGTTTTGTAATTTAGTATCAAAATCGGCAATTTTCTTTATTTGATGGTTAAAAGCATAAATAGCTCTAATATTATTAAAAGTTTCATCAATATCCGATGCTAAAAGTGACTTAGATTCCAAGGCTTTTTTAGATAAAGCCTTAACATGTTTGCCGAATTTAATTAAAGGAATTAATAAGATAGGAATGGTAATAATTACTATAGAAGCGAGTTTAAAGCTTTCAAAAAACATTAAAGTAACGCCGCCAATTAGCATCACCGAATTGCGAATAAAAAAAGATAAGAAATTAACGATGAGAGTAGATATTTGATCTATATCATTTGTTAGGCGTGAAATTATATCGCCGATTTTTAGTTCTTCAAACTCTTCAATTTCATAATTAATTAAATTACTATAAGCTTCTTTTCTTATTTGATTAACTGCCTTTTCAGCAACATTATTGATAAAATATGAACGAAAAAAACTAGCAATACTTAAGATGATAATTAATAAACAAATATATAATATAGATTTATCAACCGATAAAATATGGTCTTTGCTCAAGCCTTTATCAACTAAATTTCTAAAAACACTACCGATTAGTAATAATGAAGCTGATACGCTAAGTAAAGAGATCATAACGATGATCAAATCTTTTTTATAGAACCTTAGATATTTAGCCAGTCTATATAAAAGTTTGATATCCATTAGACCTCTTTCATAACCTCCTTCTAAAGGTAATTTGTATGTCAATCCGGTACTCGCATCTTCACGTACTAGTGTGTACGCTGCGGCGGCAAGCGCTTCCGTGTTCCCTTCAAATTCCTCTTTATAAGATAGGTTATGAAAGAGGTCTATTAATTATTTTGTATTAAGGGAAGAAAATGGGGCGAGTGACGGGATCCGAACCCGCGACCCTCAGAACCACAACCTGATGCTCTAACCAACTGAGCTACACCCGCCATAAATTAACAACGTAAATTTAGATGATCAGAAGGATTTAGTCAAGAATATTTATATGTTTTACTGGATTCCCGCTTTCGCGGGAATGACATAGAGGCATTTTTTCGATACATGTAACAAAACCTTTAATCGTACGTAATGATTAATCTATTAATGTGAACTCACCTAGTGTTAATTTCATTATTTCATCGGTAGACATGTTTGATGTACTCTTGCCTGATAATTGTTGTATTAATTTTATACCTTTTAGATTAAAGTTTTTTTCTTTTTTAATTAAAACACTGTCTTTATTTTTAGTAGTAATTTGTTCTTTAGGTAATTATTTTCATAGTCATAAAAATTTCTATATAATTTCTATTTAATTATATTATAATTATTTTTATAAGTAATTAGTATATATAAATGAAAGAAGCAAAAAAATCAGTTAATTTGGTTAGCGGCGGGGCAGACTCTGCTACGGTTCTTGCAATAGCTAGGGAAATGGGTTATGAAATTCATGCTATGAGTTTTAATTACGGACAACGTAATAATGCAGAACTTCGGAAAGTTAAGGAGTTTATAAAAGAATATAACGTCAAGCAGCATAAGATTGTTGATATAGATTTACGAGCTTCCGGTGGTTCTGCTTTAACCGATGATAATATAGATGTTCCGCATTATCACGGCGTAAACGAACTACCTGGAGATGTGCCGGTTACTTACGTGCCTGCTCGTAATACGATATTTTTAAGTTATGCACTCGGTTTTGCAGAAGTAATAGGAGCAAAAGACATTTTTATAGGTGTGCATACAAGCGATTCGGCAAATTATCCTGATTGTCGTCCTGAATATATTAAATCTTTTGAAGAAATGGCGAATTTAGCAACCAGTATGGGAATACAAGGTAAAAAAATTACTATTCATATGCCTTTAATTGATATGACTAAAGAGCAAATAATTAGAACCGGTATTGAGCTTGGTGTAGATTACAAAAATACTATATCATGTTATGAACCTACTGAAGATGATTCATCTTGCGGTAATTGCCTTGCTTGTATGATAAGGCTTGATGCTTTTAAAAAGAATAATATACAAGACCCGATTAAATATGTTAATACTTAGATAGAACTTCAAAAATTGACTACGTCATCATACAAGTACTGCGGTATTGAACGTTTAAGTAACGGCTTCCGTTTCCCGTCTTGTGGATTCCTTGCTCTTTTTGAAGTTGCTCTTCGTATTACTCATTATTTTAATCCTTCTTTAAAAATACTACTTTTCAAAGAAAAGAAGAATATGTATGATAAATAGAGAATATTTATATGCTCCTTTTCCCGTACTTGATTTAAATGATATAGTTTTACGTGCGTTAGTCGAAGATGATGCACAAGATTATTTTAATTATATGAGTAAGTCGGAAATGGCTATTTATATAACTGATAGTAATAGACCTAAAGACTTAGAAGAAGCTAGAGAAGAAATACGTTATTGGTCTAGTTTATATAAAAATCATAGAAGCTTTTATTGGGGAATTGCCCTTAAAGACGATAATAAATTAATAGGTACTGCCGGTTTTAATATAATAAATCTAGAGCATCATAAAGCAGAAATAAGCTATGATCTAGATCCTAATTTTTGGGGTCAAGGTATGATGTTAAAATCTATAAAGAATATATTAAAATTTGCTGATTATATAGGCATTGTAAGAGTCCAAGCAACAGTTATTACAGATAATTTTCGTTCAATTAATCTTCTTGAGAGATGCGGTTTCGCTAAGGAGGGAATCCTTAAAAAATGCGAAATAGTTGCAAATGAGCATAAAGATTATTATATGTACGCAAGAGTGCTATAGTAAGAATTGTTAAAATAAACATAAAAAAGAAAGTTAATGGTAGTAGAAGCTGATAAAAAAGAATTGATTTGTTCGTTTTGTAGTAAAAAACAACATGAAGTAAAAAAACTGATAGCAGGTCCTGCAGTATTTATTTGTGATGAATGTATAGATTTATGTACGGATATTATGAAGGAAGAAAGTAAAGTTGCATTAAAGCAAATTACTTCTTCAATTCCAACGCCGCAAAAAATATGTGCAATTCTAAACGATTACGTAGTTGGGCAAGATCAGGCTAAAAAGATTTTAGCAGTAGCGGTTTATAACCATTATAAGAGACTTGAATATGTACAATCCGGCAATAATGATGTTGAGCTTAATAAGTCGAATATTTTATTGATCGGTCCTACCGGTTCAGGAAAAACTTTACTTGCTCAAACGCTTGCTAAAATTTTAGACGTACCTTTTACTATGGCGGATGCTACTTCTTTAACGGAAGCCGGTTATGTCGGTGAAGATGTTGAGAATATATTACTACGTTTATTGATAGCAGCTGAGTTTAATATAGCAAAAGCACAAAAAGGTATAATTTATATTGACGAGGTTGATAAAATTGCCCGCAAATCGGAGAATCCTTCTATTACACGGGATGTATCGGGTGAAGGAGTACAGCAGGCATTACTTAAAATTATGGAAGGAACAGTTGCTTCTGTGCCTCCTCAAGGCGGTAGGAAACACCCGCAACAAGATTTCGTACAGTTAGATACTTCAAATATCTTATTTATTTGCGGTGGTGCTTTTATGGGAATTGATAGCATTATAACCTCAAGAACTAATCATAGTTCTATAGGCTTTGCAGCTAACGTAAATATAGATAAAGAGAAAAATAATAGTGAGATTCTTAAATCCCTGGAGATTGAAGATTTAACTAAATTCGGTTTAATTCCTGAATTTATCGGTAGGTTACCTATCGTTACTACTTTAGATGAGCTAGACAAAGAAGCTTTAATTACAATTCTAACTAAGCCTAAGAATGCTATAGTAAAGCAATATCAGAAACAATTTGAGCTTGATGATGCTGAGCTTGTAATTGACGATTCAGCCCTAGAAGCCATTGCCGAAAAAGCTCTAGCTAAAAAGACGGGAGCAAGGGGACTTCGTTCAATACTTGAGCATCTTTTGCTTGATAGTATGTATAAAGTTGCCGAGCTAAAAAAGCAGCGTGTTACTATTACAAAAGAGGTAGTTAACGGTTTAGTAGAACCGATAATGACCTCTCTCATTTCTACAAAATCAAACAAAAAACAACCGATTATTGAAGATATACCGGCGTAAATATTATTTTTTCTATATGTCATTCCCGCCTACGCGGGAATGACATAAACGAGCCTGCAACAAGGCCTACGGCTGCTCGCAATGACGGGGTGGTATCCACACAACAACGCCGGCTTGACCACGGGACAATACTAATTTAGTATAAAATTTATCCTAAACTAGTATTATAGCGGTTTAAACACCATTAAGAAAAAAATAATAATCAAACTGATAAATGCTGGCCAGCCTAGGTAGAACCATAATTTAAATAATTTATAATATTTTTCCGGTAGGGGAGTTCGCTGTTTTAATGCTTCAAGTGCCATATTTCGTAGTTGAGAATCCATACCACCGGAAGCCAACAACTACCGGCGATTATGTATCCGATATAAGTTAAGGTAAGCCATAAATCAGAATAATTATAGCCAAGCATATTTACTAATATTATGCCGCTAACCGGTTGAATTATCACAGTTGGAGTAGTAAAAAGAAGATCAGCTATAACTGTAGTGCGAGCTGCATATGCCTTTGCATTCAAGTCGCTATTGCCCACCACATAAAAAAGCAGTACCAATTCCAGTACCAAATAAAATGGTAGAGCTAATAATATGAATAGTTTTTATAAAAAGATAATCCATTATTTATCTCGTTCTATAGCCATTAATACTAAAGTAAGTAATATTATTGGAATATTTTTAAATATTGGACCAAGCGGATCTAGCCATAATATTGGCTTAAGATATGTTAATAGTAGAGTATAAGCTAGTATTAATAAAATTTGTAAACTACGTATCCTACTTATTTTATTTTTGATAATTAGTAGAATTCCAAGAATAATATCTGTAAAGTAGCTTCCATATAATATGTAAGGTGCTATTTGTTTATCAAATCCTAGTGATATTATAATTTGCATACTAGCATCATAAGCAAAAATATTTGAAATAATTCCTGTCATTATCCAAAATAGCCCTAAGACAATTTTTATTATAGGTTTTAAAAAATAGAGCCTAGCGTGTCATATGGATTGTACGGTTAAAGGTTCGGTTGCAAAACATTGTTGCAAGTTTCTAGGGATTATAGAAGTAAAATCGATAAAATCTTTTTTATCAGCAATATTAAGTTGAAGTAACATATTATACGCAGTAGAATTAATGGGTCCTATTTTTAGAAAATCCCCTAATTTAGCTGCTATTTTAATGAATATTAGAGGAATTTTTATTAGTCTTCCAGGATTAACTCCAAGCCATTTTCTAAATCCAAGCAAGATATCTTTCATGGTAACTATGTCTGGTCCGACTATTTTTAATAATTTGTGGATTTTTCCTTCCCTTTCTATACAGTGAATAATTACTTTCGTTAAATACATCAATATGAATAGGTTGAAATTGTTGTAAACCATCACCTATTAAAGGAATAAAATACGGTAATGTTGCAAGAGCCCTAAATAGTGAGGTACCACCGTAACAACTGCTTGCGTAAACAAGAGATGGCTGTAAAATTACCCAATCTATATTTTCTAATTTTTGTAAATATTCTTCAGTTGCTTTTTTAGTTAAAGCATAAGCAGTGTTTTTTTTCATCATCTATTCCAAGAGCTGAAATATGAATAATTCTTTTACGTTAGTAAGGATGCAAGCCTTAAATAGAGCTTTTGGACCATTGACATGAACATTTTCAATATTATTAGCATGACTAGACGTTAATACACCTGATACATTAATAACTATATCTATATTATTTAATCTATTTATCCAGCTTTGTGGTGTTAGGTCTAAAAATCACAATATATAACTTCTGCAGTAGGGAATTTTTTCTTGGTAGATTCAACATCTCTAACACAGCATGTTACCTCATAATTATTCTTTAATAATTCAGCTGTAATATATGATCCAATAAAGCCGTTAGCTCCTGTTACTAGTATTCTCATTATAATATAGACGATTTAGGTACTGACATTTTTTATATCATTAAGCAAATAGAAGATAAAAAAGGATATGTTATGTCCACAGCTATTGTTTTTTTGGTTAAAAATTTTTGTACCCCAATACTCTTCTCTCTTAATCATAAACTGGCGTTGCCCGTGTGTGGTTTTAATGTTGTCTCATAGTAAAATAATTAACAATTATAAATAATTACATATAAAAGATTTGAATAAATATTAAGAGATTTTTATATTTTTTATTTTAACTTTAATATTTATTTAATTGAAATTATGAGTAATAAACTAGAAGTAATAATAAAATATTATAATGATATATCAAATTTAGGCGTAAGATTATGGAAAACTACTACAGCACTTGCTAGTTTTAATTTAGGTGAGGTATTGAAAATATGGTTCTGTGATAAAAATTTTAAAGATTTAACAACACTAGATCAAAGTTTTATTTATACTCAATATTTAGAAACAATGCTAAGTAAATTAGCTACTACCGGAAAGTATCAAGATAAGAATATTGATCATTCTCAATGGAGCAATTGTTTTGAAGAGATAAATAATCGAGATCATTTTTTATGTATGAAGCTACAGGAGCTAATAGGAGTAGAAAACAAGAATATCATTGATTCTATGCTAGATAATATAGGGGATATAAATTCACTAGAGTTTAGTACCCTTGTTACTAAAGCCCCAAGTATTTTTAAAAAATAATTTAGATCAATCTGAAAACTTGATTAAAGCAGCCAAAGAAATCGATGCTATGGCATATCCTCTGACGAGCGAGTATTTTTTATATCGCTATATAGCTAAAGCAATATTACTTACAAACACTTTAAATGTACCTTCCTCTTATGAAACCGAGTTTAATATAGTAAAAAAACTCATTTAAATTTTGCAAATTATCTTAATTCATTAGAGCAAAGTCTTACTAGAATAGAAAAAGCTACTAATAAATATAATGAAGATCACAAAATTGCTTCTTGGTTAACCGAAAAATCAGATTTAGTTAGTAATCATTCAGGTAAAATAGCAATTACTTATGCTTCTCTTATAGTGGGTGTAATTGCTTTACGTTCATATGTAATTGACGAAGAGGATCCTTGGTATGAATTATGTGCTTTACCAACACTAGCCTTGCGATGCTACAAATTTTATTATCTTTTCCCGGTACGGTCTTATCAAATAGACAAACAAAGAGATTAATAATAACATGTTTCAAGCATTAGAAAATAACACTGAAAATGCTAAAGATATTAAATTTTTATTTGATCACACTCCAAGCTTTGCTAATGATGCCGTAAATACAACTGCGATTTGTTTTAGATATGCTGCTAATTTAGGGGTGCAGCCTATTGATTTATTAAATAATGATATTATTAATCGTATAATTGTATATACGGCTTTACGATGGTCTGCGCAGCTGCAGGAGTAGTAGAAGAACAAAGTAAAGTTACAAATTTTATGCAAAATAAATTAATTAAATTTTTGCATGATAAAATTGTACCGGCTTTAATTGAGAATAAGAAATTTACAGCTGAAGAAATTAAACCATATTTTCAGTTACTATATAAACATTCCGAAAAAGATAAGAATACGCAAATAAAACTTCAGGCAATATATAATAAACTTACCAATCAAGATATAGATTTTAACAATATTGAATCAGACATTAGTACCTATCATGGATGGAAGAGTATTGCTATGTGTTCGGCAATAGCCACCTTGATTTTGGATTATATCTGTTTTTATTTTCGTAATCCAGAATTAGAATTTTATGAAGATCCAATGTTTTATGCATCAACTTCTGTTAAATTAATGCGTCTTGCTTCTTTATTAGTATCAACATATTGCGGCAATAAAGTTATAGAAAATATCACCGGCGAAAAATTAACTAATGATGTGTTTTTTCAAAAGTTTTACTATAATGATGCGGCAAGACTGACTGTAGCGATAGTACCTTTAATAATGTTTGAGTCTATTAAAGATTTAAAGTCTTGCGACTTTAATAGATGTTTTAACAACTACTATATCGGATTTAAATGTCGGCAAGGCAATTAGTAGTGCAGGCAAGAATATTGCCGAGAAAACCGCTACTACCATTACTTGGCTTAATAAGGTTGCCTTAGGCACAAGATGATACAGTTATTGATATTGATCCTACAGAAGAAGTACCATGCTTAGGTTTTGTGGACATTTCTAATTGATTCGCTATTTTGAGGTATTTTTTAGCGAAAATTAATAAGATTTTTGCCGGAATAGTTATTCATATTTCAAAAAAATCTTATTAATTTTCGCTAAAAAATACCTCAAAATAGCGAATCAATTAGAAATGTCCACAAAACCTAGATTAAGGTTGTAAAATTTACGTTATTTAATGTGCTCTTCCCATTTCAAATATAATTAAATGTTGCATGTATTAAAAAAGGCGAAGTGACATAGGCTTGCACTTCGTTATGCATAAAAGCTTGGTATATTACATTATCAATCTCTAAAGTAAGGTTTTTGCTATGTTCAAGAAGTTTTTGAGCAGCTTTTAAGTGTATCAAATAACCTATAGTTGTATTAAAGTAACCACCATGACCTATCTTCTTTAAATACGGGTTATTGTAAATATTATAAAATATTTTGTTTTTAGAATGTGACAAGGACAAATAAATTAAATCCCAGTCAGTAGGTAAATGCTTAAGCATTGTTAAAAATTTATTACGGAAATCGTCATTTAGTATAGCATCATCTTCTATTATTAGGGCATAAGGTATATTTTCTTTAACCATTTTAAGCCAAATTTCTCTATGGCTGCAATAACAACCGAGTTCACCTGCCGTTAAAGTATGATTTAATATTTTGCTATCGGAAAAATAATTTATATTTTCTGAAGGACAAAGTACAGTATAACCGTTATCAAGGGATAAAAGAGCAGGGTTATTTTTTACATCTAAAGCCGGTAAATCTTTTTCCCGCTGCATCTGTTATGGATAAATTATAACCGTCTACTGCACTAAACCTTTCATAGGATAAATTATTATTGTTGAATTGTTTACTAATATTGTTATATCTATCAGTGCTGCGATCTAGGTTTACTATAAAAATTTTAATATCTTTTTCTTCAAGTGGAGCAGAACCTATTTGATAAGTTTTTAAAAATATGAAAATCAATGATAAACAAATAATTATAATTGATATTATAAAAAAATATTTTTTAATTTGTCGCATTATAGGTTATTTAATAAAGGTAATAATTTTTTTCTTAATTTTTCTTTTACTGCGATGTAATTATTTTCTGAAGTCGGTACAATCTGATTGTTATATATCTTACAATATTTTTCATCGTCTTTATCAACAGAAATAATATAATTATATAAATCTTCTTCTGAATAATCTTTAGCAAATATTACTGCATTAGGGTTTACATCTTTGATATAACTTTTATCTGCATAATATATAGGTACTGCTCCTGCTAAATAAGCTTGAAAAGGTTTTTCAGTAACATACCCCTCATATGTTTTATTTTCAAAAGCAATAACAAATTTACATTTAGATAACCATTCACGAGTTTTTTCTTTTGGTATAATTGTAGATTCAGTATTTAAATATTTACCGCCGCTTACTACTTATTTTATACAGCGACAACTTATGAAAAAATCGATTTCTTGCTATGCAGCCGTCGTTTTCAGGATCTTCTATACCGTTAGAGACTAAGAAACAAGTAAAATACGGTTTGTTTGGATTGCATTTTGATCGTTTATATTCAGTACTGACTTCATTAGTAAAATACATATAATATAAAGGTATTCTTATATAATTTGGATGATCTATATAATCAAAATCTATAGATATATCATAATTTTCTAGCTTTGGTCTAACAGATTCACCGGTAAAAAATATCTTTATACTATCTTTATTACTAATATTTCTTTGACCAAAAACACTATCAATAATAAGGTCATAATTGTTATGATCTATAACAATTGTTCGTCCGTTTTCTTCAATGATTTCTTTTATCATCGGTAGCTCGTCTATTGTAAAGCCCGGCCACATATTAATAAAGCTCACTTTTATAACATGTTTGTTTTCTTTTTCAGGAGCTTTAATCTTATATATGCTTACACATAGTAACAATATGGCTATACAAACTATGGAAAGTTTTTTTAACATTTAAATTATCTATTACGAGAAAAATTTATTTATAATTTTCCTCTATTTGCGGTGGATTTTCTGCTTCTACTTCAATAATCTCTGATTTGGAGGAAACGATTTGATAACGCTCTAAGATAGCCGGCATGGCTTTATTCCCTGAATCAATGCCGAGTTTTTGAATATTCTTTACTCTTGACATAAAATTACGATTAAACGAGGCAGCAAATTTATCATAATTAGTAACCATATTTTGCAGGTTATTACCGATCTTTTGAGAATAATCAGCCATAGTACCGATAGAACTTAACAGCTTTCTCACTTCTTCAATGATTACCTTATAATTTTCCGAGCGGCGATGATCGGTAATTTGAAATTTTGCAAATGATAGCATATTCATAAGTCCGCTAGGTCCTACCGGAAAGATATTACAGCCCCAAGCTTTTTGTAAAAATTCAGGGTCGGCTGCAATAACTTTCTCAACCGCTTGTTCAGTCGGCAAAAACATTAAAGTAATAACATTGTTAAAGCTCTGATCCTTTAGATTAGTTAAAATATTTTCGGCATAGTCTTTATTAGCTAGAGATTTTAAATGATAATTCATAGTTTTGCTAAGATTCCCGCTATTATCCTGCTCATCAACTAGAAATTTGGAAGCTTTGGAATCAATAACCATTAAATTACCGGAAGGAAGAAAAATAAGGGCATCGGGTCTTAACTTTCCACTATCTGTTGTAGTTAAGCCGTATTGCATAATGAAATCTAAATTAGGACGTAAGCCCGAAGATTTTAGGATATTCTCAAGCGTAATTTCGGCAAGCAACCCCGCCCCGATCGGAGAAAGCAGCGACTGTTTTATCAAATCAACCGTACCTTTTGATTGCTCTATATCTTTATTTAATGCTCCCACCATCGTAATCAACCGCTCAAACTCACTATTAAATTTTCCTGAAGCAGTAGCGATATTTTTCTCGGCTAGCTCTCTTGCCGCCGTGTTTTCCATTTTATGTATCTCTATTAATTGCTTAGACAAATCTTTACCTAAATCAAATAACACAGCTTTAGCCGATGAAAACGACTCTTCTCTTATTTTTTCTGAATCCTTAATAGTCTGTTCTTGATATTCTACTTTACACTTCAATTGCTCAATTTTCTGTAAATATCCTATCTTTTCTTGATTTAATAATTGGTTGTTATTGCTAATTTCTAGATTCTGCTCTGATAAAAATTGTAGCTGCGTCCTTAAGGTTTTAGTTTTTACATAAAACCAAATTATTAGAGCTAATAAAATAAGTAGCGTAGTTATAATAGTTGGTAATAAATAAGGCATAGAATGAAGCAAAGTTTAATGTTAAATAATACTAAAGTACCTAATACTTTGCACTAATTATTTTAAATATTTTTTAAATATTAAAAAATTAATAATTTGATTGATATTTTGTTAATAAACTGTATTATGGTAACTTCAAGAGCATTAATAAAATCTTATTTAAAATATATTGAGCAGCTTACTCCGTATATGCCTCAAAAAGGTGAGTATATGGAAATAGCAAATAGCACAGGTAAGCCTGAGGTTATTGAAATAATATCTAAGCATTTACAACCGCTGCTTGATGGTAGTATTGAACATCATCAAGAGAGTAGTTTAATTCAGATAGATATTAATGAGTATACAAATGAAATTCCCCTGATGGGCGATCAGTTATAATAAAGTATAGCTGTTCAGTTTTGCTACAAGTAAGACTATTTCGTTACTGATATCGAAATAGTCTTGACCATTTCGATATTAGCCTATAATATTTTTGTAAACTTATAGAAATATTATAATGGATAGGTTATATAAAAAGCAAGTTGAAGAATATCTAACAAACTATGGTAAACTTGTATTTATAAGCGGAGCAAGGCAAGTAGGAAAAACTACAATATCAAAACAAAAGTAATCAAGCCTAATCCCAATTTAGATAAATTGAATTGGGATTATCTAGAAGATAGAAATAAAATCCTAAACAAACACACCGAACTTTTTGAAAATCTACTGTCTACTATATCCGATAAGAAACCGTGCTTAATATTAGATGAAATTCATAAATATAAAGATTGGAAAAATCTTGTAAAAGGGTTTTATGATAAATTCGGAGAAAATATTGAATTTATTATAACAGGTAGTGCCAAATTAAATATATATAAAAAAGGCGGCGATAGCCTAATGGGGCGTTATATAAATTTAACCGTGCATCCGTTATCGGTATCTGAAATAGCTAAAAATTTTGATAATAATATTGATTATATAAAAAGCCCCAAAAATATCACTATAGATGAATTTGAAGCTCTAATAAATTTTGGAGGATTTGCGGAAAGCTATTTAAAAGCAACTGCTAAATTTCATAGAATATGGAGTAATCAAAGATTCGAACAATTATTTAGGGAAGATGTAAGAAATACTGAAGATATCAACAATATTTATGCGTTAGAATTACTTGCTACCGTTATAAACGAACAGGCCGGTTCATTAATAAGCTATACGAATCTTGCTAACAAAGTTAGGGTTTCAGACCAAACAATAAGAAGATGGCTCTCTTTGCTAGAAAAGCATTATTATTGTTTTGCTATCAAGCCTTGGTCTAAAAATGTTGTAAAAAGCTTAATAAAAGAGCCTAAATACTACCTTTGGGATTGGTCGCAAATAAAAGATATAGGAGCTAGATTTGAAAATCTTGTAGCTTCTCACCTGTTAAAAGCCGTATATTTTTGGAACGAAACAGGGCTTGGTGATTTTGGCTTATACTATCTTCGTGATAAACAAAAACGTGAAGTCGATTTAGTAATAACAAAAGATGAGAAGCCTTGGATTTTAGTGGAAGCAAAAGTAAGTGATACAAGCCGTTCTTCAAGCTTAAAATATTTTCATGAATCACTTAACCTGAGTTTAGTTTTCAAGTAATTCAAAATAAACAAGCTATTTCCAGCTCTTGCTTTGATAAACCGGGCTTATGGATAGTATAGCTAGACCATAGTAAATAGGTACATACTATGCTAATATATATGTTATAAATGATAATAAATAAATTATGGCAAGCAGTTACAGTTACGATTTAAGAATGAAACTATTCAAAGCTCTAGATGATGGGCTCTCAATTGTTAAAGCATGTAAAATATTCAATATAGGTCGTAACACTATATATAGATGGAAAACTCTTAAATGGGAAACAGGAGATATAAAAGCAAAACCTTATGGTCCAGCAAAGGGTTATAATGCAAAAATAAATCTCAAAGAATTTGAAGAATTAATTATCAATAATCATGATAAAACAGCTAAAGAATTAAGTATTATACTAGGTAATAGATTACAAAGAACTAGAATAAATTACTATAGAAAACTACTAGGGTACACTTATAAAAAAAAGTCATCTTCATCCCAGAAGGGATATTGGTTTAAGGAATGAATTTATAGAAAAGATACAGCAAATTTCTAAAGAAACTCTAGTATTCATTGATGAGTCAGGAATAGAAGATAATGCTTGTAGAGAATATGGATGGAGTATAAAAGGTACTAGATGTTATGGAAACAAAGTGTATCAACATAAATCCAGGATCAGTATGATAGCGGGGCTTCGTAATAATCAAATTATAGCGCCAGTAATATTTGAAGGAAATTGTAATAAAGAAATATTTACAACCTATGTAGAGACTATATTAACTAAAGAATTACATCCTGGACAAACAGTAATTATGGATAATATCAACTTCCATAAGAATAATATAATAAGAGAATTAATCGAGTCGGTTGGGTGCAGAATTTTATTCTTACCTACATATAGCCCAGACTTAAATCCTATAGAACATTATTGGTTTAAGATTAAGAACGAAATAAGAAAAGTTACGGGGCAATTCAAAGATATCAGTATGGCTGTAGAACACGTACTAAAGTTTATTTAACTGTACCTATTTACTATGGTCTAGCTATACCGGCTATTACTTTCTTATCTCAACTTGTTTGATATGAATTTTTGCAAAAAAGTAATCTAGTCAAATGTAAATCATATGACTATTTCGTTGCTTATATCGAAATAGTTATTACCAATCCGACATTTAATTATAAGCTGTATCCTCGCACATACCAATAAATGTAGCTGAATTGACTATTCACTTTATCTTCTAGCGGTCCGAGCGGCTGAGCAGGTTTTAACAATTCCGGCGTTAATATAAATTTGGTTTTTTTCTCGATATTCGATAAAAAAGGTAAATGTAAGCTATGAGGACTGTATATTATTGCATATTTATCCCATTCTAGATATTGTCTATTCAAATGCTCTTTATATTCAGATGGACCATATACTTCTATACTACCAAATTTATATTTTTTTAAAGGATATAATTCATAATCATAAAAAAAATCATTTGGATATTTATTACGCATACTTTGATTAAAATGAACAAATTTATCATTTTCTTTATGAAATACGAAAATATCTAAGCATCTTTCCCCGCAAATTACATAAATTTTATTATGTTTAACACGATATCCTAATTGTTCAAATTGCGGTAATATTTGTTGTAGGCGTATTTCGTCTTCATGCATAATACCGATATCTAAATCATCGTCAAAAGGAATTATGCCTTGATGTCTAACGGCTCCAAGTAGAGTGCCGCCTTCTATCCAATAATTAATATTATTCTTACCAAGTAGCTCATGAGTGTCTTTCATTAACTGATAAAGGGCAATAGCTTTTTTCTCGCTAATCCTGTATTTTTTTACTTGTTCATCACTTAAGGTTACATATCGCCAGTCATGTTCTAATATATAAGCATAAAAAAATATCCCAGCAAATATAAGTAATATTAAACCTAATATTTTTAAAGAATAACATTGACTTTAATTTTATCATCTTTCATCTCAAATTGTATTTCTTCTGCCGATGTGACGTTTTTTAAATCTTCTGCTAATTCTGCAGATAATACTATGCCGCTAACTTCAAGCAATTTTATTGGAGCTTTTATAGATAGATTCTTCTCAGCTTTGAATTTTCTGACGATATCTAATATTTCAAGCAGCCCTTCTGCTCCTTTTGCATCGATTTCATAATTTAAGTCACCGTAATTAACCCAGCTACCTTTAACATGAATAGAATTTTCACTATATAATATTTGGTATAATTCTTCGGTAATATGCGGCATGAAAGGTGCAAATAGTTTCAGTAACGTTTGCATAACATGATATAAAGTTAATATGCTACTATATTGTCCTTGTGGATTTTTGTTTTCCTCGTCATAGCTTCTTGTTTTGCTTATTTCTAAATAATTATCACAAAATACCGCCCAAAAGAATTTTTCCGTCAGATGCATAGCATTTGCATATTCGTAGTTTTGTAACTCATTTGTAGCTAGCTTAACTAGTTCTACTAGTTTATTAATTATCCACTGATCAAACTCGTTAGTGATTTTTTCTTTAACATCTAAAAGCTTTGCTTTTTTATCTTTACCTTTCAGTTTATCAAAATGTATAGAAACAAATTTAGCGGCATTCCATAGCTTGTTAACAAGCCTTTTGCCGTTTTTCATAACGTCTTCAGAATAGGCGGTATCAGCACCTAGCTTTGAATTTGCCGACCAATAACGTATTACGTCGGAACCATATTGTTCTAGCAGCTTTTCAGGAACTAAAACATTGCCTTTAGATTTAGACATTTTACTTCGATCTTCAGCTAAACACCAACCGCTTACCATGATGTTTTCCCACGGCAAAGTATTTTGGTGTAAATGAGCTTTTAAAATAGTATAGAACGCCCAAGTTCTGATAATTTCGTGTGCTTGAGGTCTTAAATCCATCGGAAATAATTTATCGTGTCTATCTTTATTAACAGCGAAATCATCAGAAATGCCATGAGTAGAAAGTTGAGGCGAAACGGAACTTGTTGCCCAAGTATCCATAACGTCTAAGTCAGGCTCTACTTCCTTCTTACTGTAACCTATAGGTAAATCTCTTAATGGATCAACAGGTAGCTGTGAAATATCAGCATATAAAATCTTGCCTTCTTCACCTACTTTTTTAGAATACCAAACAGGGAAAGGCACGCCAAAATAACGCTGCCTACTTATGCACCAATCCCAACTAATGGCATTAATCCAATTCTCTAAACGAATCTTCATATTTTTAGGATGCCAATTTAACTCATTTGCTCTTTTAAGCAATTCTTCTTTATGTGATATAGTTTTAACGAACCATTGCGGTACGGTTAGTATCTCAAGAGGAGCACCTGACCTCTCAGCACATTTAACGGTATGAGTTATTTCTTCTTGTTTAATAAGCAACTCTTGTTCTTTTAAAATATCTATTATTTTTGTTCGAGCTTCTTTAATTTTCAATCCGTCTATAGAAATTTCATGTTGGAAGTCTATTGTACCTTTTTTAGTGATAATAGTTTTTAAAGGTAGATTATGCGTCTTCCACCAAGTAATATCCGTTTGATCACCAAACGTACAGCACATTATCAGCCCCGTACCTTTATCTTGTTGTACTAAAGGATCAGCAAGTAGTGGAACTTTCTCATTAAAAAGCGGGGTTATAGCTGATTTACCTGCTAGATGCTTATAACGTCCATCGTCAGGGTGATAAAATACGGCTACGCAAGCCGGTAATAACTCAGGTCTGGTAGTTGCTATAGTAAGCGGGTCTCCTTGCTCGGTTTTAAACGTAATATAATTCATGAAAGAGGTTTTTTCCTTATCCTCAATATCAGCTTGGGCAAGAGCTGTACCATCTACTGGATCCCATAAAATCGGTTGATTAGCACGATAAACTTCCTCTTTTTGTACTAAATCAAGAAAAGACATTTGTGATATTTTTCGTGATAACGGACTGATAGTTTGATACTCTAAACTCCAATCAACCGATAAAGCTATTTGGTTAAATAGACTTCTAAACTTTTCTTCTTCACTTGCTACTACCTCTTCGCAAATTTTTATAAATTCAGATCTATCTATATTATAAGCTTTGATCTGCTTCTGTTTTTCAACAAGTCTCTCGGTCGGTAGCCCGTTATCGTCAAAACCCATAGGATAAAAGATATTTTTACCGATCATACGCTGGAAGCGTACAATAAAATCTGTTTGCGTATAGCTATAAACATGACCGATATGTAACTGCCCCGAAACTGTAGGAGGTGGAGTATCGATTACATAGGTTTCTTCTTTTGAAACGTTTGGATTATAAGCATAAATTTGTTTCTCTTGCCAAATTTGCTGCCACTTTTTTTCATTTTCGGTAAAATTATAATTTTTTGGAAATTCTTTCATAGATTTTGTAGTTGATTCAAGAATATTATTATAAAGGTTATATGTGATTATGACAATAGATGCTTTTCTTTGGAAGGATATGATATTTAGGATTTGTGTAAGTGGTGCTTGCACAATTAATTACTTTTTACAATTGAGCGGACAACACTTTCTTTAAGATCGGTAAGTTCAGCAATCATAGGAATTTTGAATCCTTGAGAGAGCATTTTTTGCTATAATTACTGCCTTATTATGTTCGCCTTTAGCCTCTCCTATCTTAATACCTTCTTGTCTTCCTCGTATCAGACCTTCTCCCATATATTTTTCTGCTATAGTTTTCATAATGCTATCCTTATCTTTAGATGATAAATGAAATACTTCTACTAATTCCGGTTGTTTTTGTTTTGATAATTTTGCGTCAGTATACCATAAGAACGATCTTAGGTAAATATAACCTTTTTCTTTATCCAATATTATAATATGCTTAAACTCTATTAAAAACTTCTCCCATAGTTTTATCATATCCCGCATATGGATATGCTTCATCATATATTCTAGCATACCTAAATGTTTTTTCTTGACGATTTCATCATCTGTCATAGCTTGCAAATCTACTAATTGATAATCTTCCGTCATTAATTTCTTTGCCATCACACTATCAGTAAATAAACTCCACAAATTTCTTGGAGCATTATAAATTTCTTTACCGTTGTAAATAACTAAATTAAACTAGCGGCAATTTATCCTTTCCTTTCTTATGTCTTTCACATAATTAATAGTGTATATTTCCATAACCGCAAAGCCGTCCAATAATCAATTGTTGATTGGGCCTCTACTAATACATAAACAAATGCTTCTTCTTTATTATTGGTGCTAATTTTATATATTATATCACTATATTTCTTATTTAAAGATTCCTCAATGTAGCTTTCTTGTTCTACCGTTATTTTTGATAAATCTACTAAACTCTTAAAATCATCGGGTAAATAATATTCCAAAAATTCTTGTGCTGCTACCGGGTCGTTCATTATTATTTTTACTAATGAATCGTGTTTTAATTTTTTAGCCATAAAAATCTAGTAGCTTTATTTTGTGGCGTATTTTATCTTAAATTATCTATAATATCCATATTTATTTAAATCTAAAGTTTAATATGCTAATTCTAGACAAACTTTTACTTACCATTAAATTAATACGGGCGGATAAGCCGGTAGCTTATTTGTTGGTTTTTTTCCCTGCTTTATTTGGGTTATTGCTTGCAAATCCTTCTAACACGGAATTAGCTCATTTATTACCATTATTTATCTTAGGAAGCATAACGACAAGGAGTAGCGGATGTATTATTAACGATATATTTGATAGGAAATTTGATAAGCATGTCGCAAGAACTAAAGATCGACCTTTAGCTAGCAAGGCTTTATCTGTTTCTTATGCTATTTTTATACTCTTTATTCTTAGCGTTATCTCACTTTGTATTTTGCTACTTTTAAACAAAACAGCCATATATACAGGTTTTTTTGCGGTAATAATAATTAGCCTATACCCGTTAATGAAACGTATTACTTATTTCCCGCAAATATTTTTGGGATTTACCTTTAAGCTAGGGGCATTAATAGCTTATGCGGCAGTTCAGGATAAACTTGATATGGCAGCGATTATTATGTATATAGCATGCTGTTTTTGGGCAATCGGTTATGATACGATTTACGGATATATGGATATAAAAGACGATAAGAAAATAGGAGTGAAATCGTTAAGTATATATTTAGAGAACAAGCATCCTAAGCTTTGGCTTTATATATGTTATATAGGTTGTATATTGTTATTTATTCTAGCAACAAAAATGGCTAACCATAATATCGACTATTTACCTATTTTAGCTGCTTTAATTATACTAATATTGCAAGTAGCAACTCTTGATATTGAGAACCCAGCTGATTGTATGACAAGATTCAGAGCTAATAATTATGTCGGGGTACTTTTGAGTTTGGTATTTTGTTAAAAATGAATTATTGTCATACCGTGGCTTGACCACGGTATCCAGAAAAACAACTTATAACATACATTAATTGTCTATTTTCCCTGGATCCCGTGAATAAATCACGGGATGACAACAAAAAAACCGAGCCATACAACAAAGCCAATGCTACGCGGGAATGACATCAATCCATACAGGCAAAACTGTTAACAGCCCATAAGGTTACAATCGATATTACCGCTATATAAATCGCAATTGATAAAGAGCTGCCGGTTACATGCCATAGTATTAGACAGATTGACGGAGTAAGGCGTCCGATTAATGAAGCACCTATACTACTGCCGATACCTACTAACATATATTTATCGGCAGTTTTAAATAAATCATTTAGCCAGCAGTTCAAAGGTGCCAAGAACCCGACACCGAGTATTATAATCCAAATACGTACAAAATTAACATACCATATAGATGAATTATTCAAGAATAGCCATAAAGGAATTATGCTTAAACTCATTAAAATAAGAGTACCGTTTAGTATTTTAAGGTAATGTAGCTTTTTTGTTAGATGCCCTATTATCGGAATCATAATCATATCAAAAATCAGAAACTCGGTATTAAATTTCATCATTATTTCCAGTGATATATCAGTGATAAGCGGAATAAAACTATTCATAAAGACGAAAGGCACTATATAAGTCATATATGAGAAACCTATGGCAAAACTAATGCGTAAGATACTTAGTTTACTGTTCCAAATTGTAGTTAAGTCTTGTAATAGTGATGATACTACGTCATTGCGAGGAGAGGACTGTGTCATACCGTGGCTCGACCACGGTATCCAAAAATTACGTAAAGTAATTTTATATTTTTTATTGGATCCCGCGGTCAAGCCGCGGGATGACAATGAGGGCTTTACTACAATATCCTCGCTCTTCCTTAAAAAATAACCTATAAGAGCCGTAAACCCGCCAAATATGAAGCATAAACGCCAATATTCATTATACTCTATATTTAAAACTATAGTGCTGATAAATGAAGCAAGAATAATACCAAGCATAGTAGATGTTTGATAAAGGTAAGAAGCTTTAAACGCTTTTTTTTCTTCTTTATTCTCTAAAATAAATAATTTAGCAATGGCACATTCACCCTCGGAATATACTCCTTGCAACGTTCTAAGCAAAACTAATAATAGCGGTGCAAGCCATCCTATTTGAGCATGTGAAGGTATTAAACCGATTAGGCTAGTTGTTAAAGCAACGCCGATTAAAGAATGAGATAAAGCAAAAACACCGCCGTATTTTTTAGCGATAACACCGAAAAAATAAGAACCGATCGGGCGAGTAAATAAAGACGTAGCAAGAACACTATAGGTAAGTATTAAAGCAACGACTTTATCATGATTCGGGAAAAAAATACCTACAAGTAGAGGGGCTAGAAACCCATAAAGTGCGGTATCAAAATGATCCATTGCATTACCGATTAGGATCGAAAAATCTCTTTTGCTTAACGAATTGTTCATCTATTAATAATTTAAAATTTATAATGGATTATACTCGATGAACTTGAAAAATTGGCTGCGTCGTCTTTGTAAGTCCTCGGATACTCACGTATTAATATACGTTCCGCTCCTCGGCTTACAGACTCCTTGCTCTTTTCCAAGTTGATCTTCGTATAACCGCTCTTCATTTTGTAGCAGTATATAAGTATGTAATCTTCCTTGTAAATATTTTTTTAAGAGATATGATTATAAAGTTATAGCTTAAAGTAATTGTAATTAATGAATAATTTGAAACAAGGAAAGTTTATTACATTTGAGGGAGGGGAGGGAATCGGCAAATCTACCCAATCTCAAATGCTCTATGAATATTTAAAATCTCAAAATACTCCCGTTATTTTAACTCGTGAAGTCGGCGGTACCTTAGTTGCCGAAAAAATGCGTGAAATTCTAGTACATGAAGAATTACTACCCATGTCCGAGCTATTACAAGCTATGGCAGCACGTTATGATCATATGGCACGGAAAATTATACCGGCTCTACAAGAGGGGCATATCGTAATATGTGATAGATTTATTGACTCAACTGCATGTTATCAAGGATTAGAGCTAGAAAACGGCATAGATTTAGTTTATAATTTGCACAAAACTTTAATGCCTTCTCTTATGCCGGATATTACGTTTTTTATTGACGTAGAGCCGGATACTGCTATTAAGAGAGTCAATTCACGAAATATGAGCAATAAATTTGACATAAGAGGTATAGATTTTTATAAAAAAATCTATGATTGCTTTAAAGAATTAAGTAATAGATTTCCTGAAAGAATAAAGACAATTAAAGCTTCAGATTTAAGTCAACTTGAAGTACATGAGTTAATAAAAAAGCATTTATGAACAATACTTACTACATTACTACCCCTATATATTACGTTAACGATGTTCCCCATATCGGTCATGCTTATACTAGTGTTGCAAGTGACGTAATCGCTCGTTTCATGCGACTTCGCAGTTTCGATGTAATGTTTTTAACAGGTACTGACGAACATGGGCAGAAAGTAGAAAAAGCAGCTATTAATAAAAATATTGACCCACAAAAATTTACCGATCAGACATCCGAGAGTTTTCGTCATCTGATGACTGCTATGCATATTTCCAATGATGATTTTATCAGAACAACGGAAAACAGGCATAAAGAAGTTGTAGCTGTTTTTTGGCAGAAATTACTAGATAACGGCACTATTTATGAAGGTTTTTATGAAGGATGGTATGCAGTGCGAGATGAGGCTTTTTATGATGAATCAGAGCTAACTGAAGGTAAGCTTGCACCGATGGGTGCTCCAGTTGAATGGGTTAAAGAGCCTAGCTATTTCTTTAATCTTTCAAAATGGCAAGATAAATTGCTTGAGTTTTATGAAGCAAACCCTGATTTTATCAGACCTATATCAAGGCGTAACGAAGTAATTAGCTTTGTTAAATCAGGTCTAAAAGATTTATCCGTATCACGTACTACTTTCAATTGGGGTATCAAAGTCCCAAATAATGAAAAACATGTAATTTATGTTTGGCTTGATGCACTGGCTAATTATATTTCGGTCCTTGATTATCCTGATGAACAAAGTAATTACGGTAAATTTTGGCCTGCTAATTTACATGTAGTCGGTAAAGATATCTTACGTTTTCATGCCGTTTATTGGCCTGCTTTCTTAATGGCTGCAGAAATCCCGCTGCCGAAGACAATTATGGTTCATGGTTGGTGGACGAATGAGGGGCAGAAAATCTCTAAATCTCTTGGTAATACCATTGATCCGATTAAGTTAATTGATGAATTTGGCGTTGATCAAGTTAGGTATTTTCTGATGCGTGAAGTAACTTTTGGTGCGGACGGTAATTTTGCTCGTAGTAATTTAATTACTCGGATTAATAGCGAGCTATCAAACAAGATAGGTAATTTATTACAGCGTACTACAGCTTTTGTTTATAAGAATAATGACGGCAAAGTACCGCTACTTACGCAAGATGTCATAGATAAAATATATGAACTACCGATTTTAAAAAACGCAAGTAAATTTGCCGAGCAGAATATTTTATTGATGGATAAAACAGAGATTAATAAAATTCTTGAAAATATTATTAATTTGGCCGAAGAGGCAAATATCTATATTGATAGCGAAGCACCTTGGAATTTGAAAAAAACCGATCCTGATAAGATGCTAGAAGTGTTATACACTTTACTAGAAGTTTTACGTTATATTGCAATAATGCTTCTGCCTTTTATACCAAGTTCAGCAAATAAAATGCTTGATCAGTTAGGGGTAAATAAAGAAGAACGTCTATTTAAGCATTTAGTACGTGACTATGCTTTAACGGCGGGTAGCAATATTTTAGAACCTACCATAATATTTCCAAAGTTTGAATAATGTGTCATGTTAATAGATTCACATTGTCACCTTAATTTACTTACCAAAGATACGGATTTAGACTCTGTCATTCAAAGAGCATTAGAAAATAATGTGCAGTATATGCAAACTATCTGCACTAAAATTGAAGATTTACCGATTATTTTAGAGATAGCTGAAAAATATGAAAATGTTTTTGCGAGTGTTGGGGTGCATCCGTGTGAAGTGAATTCTTTTATTAGTCATTGCAATGACGCTGAGGCAATTATTATGCTAACCCAGCATCCAAAAATTATCGGAATCGGTGAAACGGGGCTTGATTATTATCATCAGCCTTACGATAAAAAATTACAGCAAGATTCGTTTGTAGCACATATACATGCGGCGTCTAGCACAAACCTACCTATTATTGTTCATACAAGAGAAGCAGACGAAGATACTATTGATATTTTAACCTCGGAAATGCGTAATAGTAAATTTCCTGGGCTAATCCATTGTTTTACCTCATCAAAAAATCTAGCAACAAAAATGCTAGATATCGGTTTATATATTTCAATGTCCGGTATTATAACTTTCAAGAATGCAACCGATTTGCAGGAAATAGTTAAATATATACCGCTTGATAGGTTATTAATAGAAACCGACACTCCTTACTTAGCTCCTACGCCTATGCGAGGCAAACAAAACGAACCGGCATTTGTTAGGTATGTCGCTGAAAAAGTTGCCGAACTCAAAAATATCACATCAAAAGAAGTAGCAAATGTTATTACTCATAACTTCAAAACATTATTTTCTAAATTTGAAAAATATATAAATAATACTTTATAAAATCATCAAGATTGATAATTTAAAGTTGAAGTTTTTAAAATAACATGTCTATTTTATAGTATTTCAATTATTAGTATATTTAATATGGAATTTAATCGCAAAAATGCCATCATTGGTTTTTTAAAAGAACATGAAGATCAGAAATTTACCCCCTACAAAATAGCAGAATGGCTTGTAGAAAATTATCCTGAAGAAGCTAGACGTAAAGCGGCGGCAAGTAGAAATAAGAGGATAATAGCAGCAAGAACTCAAGAAGAAAAAATTAAGGAAGTTATAAAGGCTTATGCAGGTGAAATTAGTAGAGGTAGGTTTAATGAGTGGAAATCAAAGCCTAATATTAGAATAGAGTCAGAACCTCAAGTAAGGTTGTACTATAGTCAAAATCCTGATTATCAAATTAATAATGAACAAGTAACAAACCTTAAAAATAAAGTAAGCAAAGAAAATAATATAACTGAAGAAGAAGCATATGAAGTACTTGAATTATATCTTGATGAATTAGGTATCTATAATATGCAAATTAAACATAATTTTTCTTCAAACAAACAAGGAGCCGGAAGTAATGTAAGAGAGTCTTTTTTTCAGGCTTTATCAAATTCATCATGGGCACATTATGGTTATTTAGTCGCACCTATTCTAGACGAAATTAGGTCCGATACTAGGCATGAACTCGAAATGTTATGTATTAGGCATGGGATAGGTTTTATTTTAATAAATATGGAATTTCCTGAAGATAGTGAAATATTAATCCCTGCTAGAGAAAAATCTGAAATAGATTGGAATATGGCTAATAGGTTGGCAGAAGAAAATAAGGATTTTGAGAATTATCTAAATAAGGTTGATATGTTTTGTAAAAAACCAACAAAAGAAGTGGTGGAGAGTATAGCTAGACCATAGTAAATAGGTACAGTTAAATAAACTTTAGTACGTGTTCTACAGCCATACTGATATCTTTGAATTGCCCCGTAACTTTTCTTATTTCGTTCTTAATCTTAAACCAATAATGTTCTATAGGATTTAAGTCTGGGCTATATGTAGGTAAGAATAAAATTCTGCACCCAACCGACTCGATTAATTCTCTTATTATATTATTCTTATGGAAGTTGATATTATCCATAATTACTGTTTGTCCAGGATGTAATTCTTTAGTTAATATAGTCTCTACATAGGTTGTAAATATTTCTTTATTACAATTTCCTTCAAATATTACTGGCGCTATAATTTGATTATTACGAAGCCCCGCTATCATACTGATCCTGGATTTATGTTGATACACTTTGTTTCCATAACATCTAGTACCTTTTATACTCCATCCATATTCTCTACAAGCATTATCTTCTATTCCTGACTCATCAATGAATACTAGAGTTTCTTTAGAAATTTGCTGTATCTTTTCTATAAATTCATTCCTTAAACCAATATCCCTTCTGGGATGAAGATGACTTTTTTTTATAAGTGTACCCTAGTAGTTTTCTATAGTAATTTATTCTAGTTCTTTGTAATCTATTACCTAGTATAATACTTAATTCTTTAGCTGTTTTATCATGATTATTGATAATTAATTCTTCAAATTCTTTGAGATTTATTTTTGCATTATAACCCTTTGCTGGACCATAAGGTTTTGCTTTTATATCTCCTGTTTCCCATTTAAGAGTTTTCCATCTATATATAGTGTTACGACCTATATTGAATATTTTACATGCTTTAACAATTGAGAGCCCATCATCTAGAGCTTTGAATAGTTTCATTCTTAAATCGTAACTGTAACTGCTTGCCATAATTTATTTATTATCATTTATAACATATATATTAGCATAGTATGTACCTATTTACTATGGTCTAGCTATATATGGTATAATATTGATAAACATGTGATTCCTAAGCAAAACAAGAAGAAAAAATAAACATATTTATATATAGACCATTATTATCACGCATTTATAAAAATTTAAGCCGTGAATCCTAAAATTAATGTTACTATGAAATTTTTGATGCTAAACTAGATATATATTAATTATTTTTAAATTTGTGGATAAATTATGATTAACTGTGATTTAAGTACTAATTATACATATTATATGTTAGAGGGGCTTAGAGCACAAATTGCTCCAATGCATTTAGGTATAAAAATTCTAAAAGAAGCATATGAACATGAGTCTCTAGAAGATAACGGTTTTGCAAGAATTATGCATGCTTATTTAACGCTTTGTGAACGCATGACTAGAAAATATGAAAAACCTGAATTTAATATTGTTGAAACAATTATTGATGATAAAACCTATAAATTGATGATAAAACCTATAACATTAATGAAAAAGTTATACTAAAAAAGTCTTTTTGTGAACTAAGGCATTTTCAGAAAATAGGTTTTAAAAAAGAATTACCTAAATTATTAATAGTAGCACTCATGGCGGAACATCACGCTACTTTACTTAAGATCAACCGTACAAGAATTATTACCGTATACCGATATTTATATTACAGATTGGACGGAAGCCAGTTATGTACCGCTTGAAGCAGGGCATTTTGATATGGATGATTATATTGATTACGTAATGGAGTTTATCAATTTTATAGGACTGAATGTTCACACTATGGCAGTTTGCCAACCTACTGTTCCACTGTTTGCCGCCATTAGCTTAATGTAGGAGAGTAATAGTCCAAATGTGCCGAGTTCGATGATTTTGATGGGCGGTCCTATAGATGCTAGAAAAAATCCCACGGCAGTTAATGAATTCGCTCAAAGTAAAAGTTTAGAATGGTTCTGCAAAATGGTTACAATGCAGGTGCCGCCAAACTATCCCGGACATGGAAGAAAAGTATATCCTGGATTCCTCCAACTTGCTGGCTTTATGAGTTTAAACTTATTCCGTCATATAGATTCACATTTAGAATTATGGCAAAGTTTATTAAATTCTGATTATAAAAAAGCCGATCATACTATTAAATTTTATGATGAGTATTTAGCAGGTATGGATATGCCGGCAGAGTTTTACTTACAAACTATAGATGAAGTATTCCAACAATTTTCGCTAGCAAGAGGTAAATTAGTTTCTGAGAAGCGTCCGATCAATTTAAAACATATTACTAAATGTGCTTTACTCGGTATTGAAGGGGAATTAGATGATATTGCAGCGGTAGGGCAAACAAAAGCTGCTTTAAAACTTTGTTCAAATATACCTGAATCAATGAAAAGATACCATTTACAAAAAGGGGCAGGGCATTACGGGGTATTTAGCGGAAGTAAATTTAAGCAGTTTATAGTACCTATTATTAAAGATTTTATCTATGATTTTGATAAAACTAATTTCAAGCAATCTAAACTTAAGGCAGTATAAAAATAATCATTGCGAGCAGGCATTGCCTGCGTGGATCGTTTTTTCCGTCATTGCGAGGAAATTACGTAAGTAATTGACGAAGCAATCCAGTAAAAAATTCTGATTTACAGAATTTTTTTATTATTTTTTCTGGATTGCCGCGCTCCTTCCTTGCAGTCGCTCGCAATGACGGGGTGGTATTCACGCAACAATGCCTTGCTGGAATGACATAGCAGTTATGCAACAAGACCATAATTAAAGGAGAAGTGTGGTAATCTAATATTCAACTCTGGGTCTGTCAGATTCTTTGTGTAAGTATGATTTCTCCATTTGCCCAATTTTGTAAATTAGTATCACAAAGGATTGCAAATTGATTTAAAGCCATCGCCCAATTCTTAATAGGCATTGTCCATTTTTTAGAGGCATTTGTCAATGCCAAAAAGATTATTTTCTGAATCGATTTGTCATCTGGAAACACTCCTTTATTTTTAATAATTTTACGAATTTGACGGTTAGTGGATTCAATAGCATTAGTAGTGTAAATCGCTTTTCTAATGTCTTCCGGAAAGCTAAAAAATGGAGCTATGCCAGACCAATTTCGTTGCCATATGTCAAAAATAACTGGATATTTTTCATCCCATTTTTTGGCAAAATTTTGTAATTCTCTTAATCCCTCTGCTTCATTTATTGCAGAATAAACTGCTTTTAAATCAGCTGTTACCGCTTTTAAATCTTTGTATGATACGTATTTTACAGAATTTCTTACCATATGAACAATACACAACTGCACTATGGTTTTTGGAAAAATGCTATTTATCGCCTCTGGAAAACCCTTAAGACCATCAACACATGCAACATATATTTGTTCAACTCCTCGATTCTTAAGTTCTGTTACTACCTGCATCCAAAATTTAGACCCTTCATTCTTGCCTATCCAAATTCCTAATAGCTCTTTCTTGTCCTCCATATTCACTCCAATAGCTATATAAACTGCTTTATTTATTATTACATGATTATCTCTTGCCTTAACATGAATACAATCTAAGTACATTATAGGATATACATTATCAAGTGCTCTATTCTGCCAGGCAGTTACTTCCTCTAAAATACCATCAGTTACCTTTGATATTAACTCAGATGATACCTTGGTGGCATATAGTTCTTCTAAGTGCCATTGTATTTCCCTAATGGTCATTCCCCGAGCATATAAGGATATTACTTTATCATCAAATCCTTCAAATTTACGCACTCCTTTTGGAATTAGTTGAGGTTCAAATTCTCCGTCCCAATCCCTTGGCACTTCTACTTTCAATTTACGACCTTCTGGATCTATTAGAGTCTTTTCATAATTGCCATTACGTCTGTTATCTGAGTCTTTCTCATTTTTAGAATGTTTCTCATAACCTATATGAGATTCCATTTCTTTCTCTAAAATCTTATTTACTATCTGCTTTTTAATTTCCTGAAATATCTCTTCTTTGCCAAATATCTCAGATGGATCACTTTGTGATAGTATTTCTGATACTACTTTTTCTATAGTTGGATTTGATACTTTGCTCTTATTTTTCATATTAGCCTCATGTAAGTTGTTTTAATTAATTTTATTCTTAACTATTTTTATAACTTACACAAACTTTCTGACACCCTCCTTCTTGCCATACGCATCAAGTTAAGAAAAGCAAGTAGGTTATACTGGTATTACGGTAGTAAATTATGAATTAAAAAGAAGCTAATATATGGTATAAATTTTTGCAAGATTAACAACTAAATTGTGAGAATTTATCCTATGGGGAAAATAGTAAACTTAGCAAAACTATGCCAAGAGTTTTTTGGAGAGACAGCCAATAATTTATCCATTACAACAGGATTTATTAAGAGACAACGAAAAATAACTGGTTCAGCTTTTCTAAAAGCTATAGTGTTTGGTAATATGAGCGATAGTAATTGTAGTCTTGATGGAATGCGTAACTTTTTAAGTGAAGAAACTATAGATATTTCTGCCCAAGGCTTAGACTTTAGGTTTACTGAGGTAGCAGTAAAATTTATGCAGTCAATGTATGAACAATGCTTGAAATTATTTAGAAATACTATGCCGCTTGATTGCAACATTTTGCAGCATGCAACATTTTGCAGCAATTTAATAGCGTTAAATTATTGGATAGTAGCCATATTATTCTACCTGCCAATATGGCGGATAAGGTATAAGGGCTGATCAAGGATATAGAGAACATTTATCAAACATATCTACTAAGGACTTATTAATATCTGATTTAGGTTATTTTGTCCCAGCTTCATTTATTCAAATTATCGAACTTGGTGCATATTTTATTAGTCGTTATAAAGCAGATACTAATATATATGACCCTATCACTGAGGAAAAAATTGATTTATTAAACCTATTAGATAATAAATTCTTTTTATCAAAAGATGTACTTTTAGGTAAACAAGCAAAAGTTAAGCTACGGATTATATGTCATAAATTGACTGATGAACAGGCTATTGGTAGAAGAAGGAAGGCTAATTTATTAGCTAAGTCTCATAAATATAAATCTTCTTCAAGAAACCAGAGATTACTAGATTGGTCAATATTTATCACTAATATATCAGAGGATATGGTTAATGCTGAGCATATAATGATAATTTATCGAGCAAGATGGCAAATTGAATTATTATTTAAATTATATAAAAGTCATGCAAAAATTGAAAATCTTAAAGGGAGAAGTAAACCTGCAAGAGTTTTGTGTGAATTATATGGTAAATTATGTAGTGTGCTTATTTTTCATGGATTATCGAATTGTGTAGAATTAGCAAATGATAGAGAAATTAGTTTAACCAAAGCATTTATTGAACTACAGAAAAGGTCAAGAGAATTATTCCTGTCTATTACTGGACGTCTTAATGATTTAAAGCAGTTCCTTAAGAAATTAATTATAGATTGGGGGAGATTTTCTTTGAAAGATAAATATCGTAAAACCAGATTATCTTCCTTAAATACACTAAAATTATTAACAATTATGGCTTAACTTGATGCGTATGCATCAAAAGACACTGCAAGTGATAAAAAAGATTGTAACGTTTCTTCAACAATTTTTTTTATTTTCTCAGGTGATTTAGTGCTTATAGTTTGCATATTATGCATGCGATCAAAGAATTTAATTATTAATGTACTTTCCTTAATATCCTTTATTAATAAGTCTAAGCTTTCTGCTGCACTAATTTTTCCATAAGGCTTAACCCTAGTTAACCCTTCTACGTGTTTTGCTACTTCTATCCCAAAAGTTTCGGTAATTATTTCTTTAGTAAGTTCTGTATCCTCAATTGTATCGTATAACAATGCCGCTTGCAGTATAACATGGGTAAAAAGTTTACTAGCTTCATTTGCTACAAATTCTGCTACCATAATCGCCACCTCAATCGGATGAGAATAGTAAGGATCGCCTGATTGACGCCATTTGCGAACCATGATATTTATGAGCGTAGTAGATACCTTTTTTGACTTCCTCTATATCAACAGGATTTTTTACTTTAGTGTTTAAATATTCGAGTTTATCAATCAGCTTTTTAGTGTAAACGCAAACTTCAAACTTTTCCTTCCAAGAGCTTAAATCTTCCATAAAAGTTATTTCTTATTTTTGTTAATAATAGTTGATTACAATTAAAGTAAAAATTAAAAAGTTGCAATAATAAATAATTTTTTAATCCTAAAGAAGTATTAATAATTTTAACTTTTGGTATTTTAGCTACTATCATTCTGTTTTATTAGTTGCTTTGGCTTCTTGTTCTTGCTGTAATTTATACTCTGCTGCTTTTTCTTCTGCATAATTAAAAAAGAAATAACAGAAAGTTAAAAAACTAGTCAAAACTATTCCAAGAGTTATTAGTATTAACTTAAGCTCTTTCCTTGCATTTTGAGCTTTTAATTTCTTTCTTCCTCTTCATCAATATAAGACTCAGAGGTTAAAATTTCTTCTTCTTTATTTTTCATATTTTAACTCTTTAAAATTAGCTTATATATTAATGATAGAGTTTAATTATCATTTGAGAGAAGTAATTTATAGGGGGAATTAAAAGAAGTCAATAACTATAATTGTTAATTGTAATAATTATATATTTAATAAATCTATCTTACTCAAAAATACGGTTTTTTCTATTTACTAGGTAAATATGCATTAGCTCTTGAGGCTTGCAATAAAGCCATTAAGTTAAATCCTGGTTATTCTAAAGCATATAACAATAAAGGTATTGCTTTATACTATTTAGGTAAATACAATTTAGTTCTTGAGTCTTATAATAAAGCAATTGAACTTGATCCTACAGTTTTATGTAAATGCTCGTCTAGTAGAGATTGATTAAATAGCATTAGCTCATCCATTAGTTTTTTCGGCAATCTCTAAATCGGGTTCGCTCATAATACTCGTGCTAATTCTTACTAATACCTCAGGATTATAGCTATGGCTAAATAACAATACCGGTAATTCTTCTATATCTAAAAACTCGTATAAATCTTCTTGAAAAAGACATAAAATTTGATGCATTATATTTTTGTTAATACTATATAAAATAATACTAAAACATAATTGTATCTTTTGCTTGTTCTGATACTGAAAAGTTATTTTATAATAAATTTACAAAATGTTTTAGTGCAGTCTCTAGTCAAGCTCAAAGAAAAATTACTAAATTCGGCTATTAATATTAATGATTTATGTTCTCCTCCTGGTAATAATCTTAAGTCATTAAAAGGTGATAGAGTAGATCAGCATAGTATTCGTATTAACGATCAATGGCGTATATGTTTTACTCGGCATGACGGAAACGCCCATAATGTTGAAATTGTTGATTACCATTAAGGAGGTTATATGCACCAATTACTAGATCTTGTAACGCCTGGTGAGGTATTAGAAGAAGAATTCATGAAGCCTTTAAGTATAAGTCAAAACAGGTTAGCTCGTGATATTGATGTACCGCCTAGCCTTATCCATGCTAGTACACGGTAGAAGATCAATTACTGCTGATATGGCGCGACTCGGTAAGTATTTTCAAACCTCGGCTCAAATGTGGATTAACCTACAATCGCATTATGATTTAGAGGTTGCAGAACGTAACGAGTGGTCTCATATTAAACATCGTATTCGTACTATGGAAGTAGCAAGAAAAGCTAGTTGATTATTTCCTAACAACGGCAAAAGATTCAGGGTGTTTGATAGAAATGTTCGGTTTTTTCTGTTTGTTTTAAGTGACCACGCAACACAGCATTATAGCCGATTCTTTTTACTACTTCACTTGATGTCACGCTCAAGTTCTGCACCCGTAAGTAGGACTGTTTAGTAACTACAACAAACTTTAGAACACAAATAAACTATACTTCTTATTATGCAACAAAATTTATCAGAATTAGCTAATTGTTTTGAATAGCATGGATATAATACAGAGAACCTTAAACTCTGCCTTGTCCTAATTTTTTAAGCTGCGTATTTTTATTGTTGTTGTAAAATATCCTTTTTATTTGTTAATCTAGTACTTACCATTCCTACCGGAATTGTTTTTGCCTAGATTCTACTATTGTAAATACTTCTCATAAGCTCTAATATATCCCGCTAAATCATAATTGCTATTAATGGGCTTTGGTAATATATCGTTTTTTACTAATTGCTGAATCCTACGAGTAGTTAATCCTAATGTTTTAGCTATGTCGGATAGTTTGTAACTATTAGTAATACTCATGATTTACGTTAAGGATCTTTTTAGTATATAAATTATTTCTGCATATCTAATAGTAATTGTTTTCTAGTACTTGCATCTGGATTATCAGGGCCCAATTCTAACGCTTTATTAAACTTAAGAGCTGCCTTATACTTTTCTAATGTTCTACCTTTATCATAATAAACTTTAGGGTCATTAGGATTTAATCTTATTTTTATACTATACAGTAAGTTTTGGGTTATATTGATTAACGATATTAACATTTACAACTTATTAAAATGTTAATTATACTCTATAAACATAATTATTAAAAAGTGTTATCTAGCAAAGATAATCCAAGTTTTGATAATATTGGGTCTTTATTAAATCCTTTAGGATTATAGCTGAAAGTTGAGCCTTGTACGTTTTAATTTTAATGGTACCCGCGGCCGGACTTGAACCGGCAAGAGCTTACGCTCCACGGATTTTAAGTCTGTTATGTCTACCATTCCATCACGCGGGCAAGATCAGTGTACAGTATATTGTATACAGTATACTATATTTAATTCACGGTGACAGATTAATAAAAAAAATACAAAAAAGCAAGTACTTTTATCGTTAATATATTAGTCTGATATGAAAAAGTTATTAAACACCTTTAAAATAGTTAGTTTACTCATTAATTTATTAGATAATTAACTTAAATAGTGACAAAATAGTAATAATATGATAGATTAGTTTCAGAAAGTAATACTTTCTCTTGCATGTTATTGACATGTTTATTGACAAATGCCGCAAGGTAAGGTAGTTTTGCATAATGAATTTTATCGGCTCTTATATTTAAGTAAGGCTTAAAATTTAAGTTTTAGTTATTATAAGCGTGTGTTTAAGTTCAAATAAGTAATTTCTATCTAATAAAGGTTTTTATGGCTACAAATATAGTAGGTAAAGTTAAGTGGTATAATTCTACGAAGAATTTTGGATTTATTGAACAGGAAAATGGCGGCAAAGATGTGTTTGTACACAAATCAGCCGTAGACGCAGCAGGTTTACATAGCCTTGAAGAAGGACAAGATGTAATTTTTGATCTTGAAGAAAAGCAAGGAAAAGCCTATGCTGTTAACCTCAGAATTAAATAAATATATTTATAATACCAAAAGCAGCTATCCAAAATTGTTTATAATTTAGGGTAGCCTAGTCATTTTTATCAAAATAGTAAATATTTTGTTTTTGTCTATAATAACCTATATAATTTAAGTATAATAAATTATTTTTACTAAAAGGCGTGAAAATGCCCTAAATCTAATAATATTATTCTGGCTTGAATAAGATTCTAAAATAGTTTCATTATTCATTATCGTTTTATATATTTAGTTGGTGTTTTGTAATCTAGTTAAGCATATTTTTTGATTCAGGATAATTATATTAAGTCGTTATTTTAATTTACTATAACTTATTTTTTATACAATAGACCTCTTGCATAATTTATCTTATAAAGGGAATTAAGAGATTTCTACTCTACGCAAGCGTACTATAGTTAAGTGCGTGAGGATGAGAGGATAGAGTCGATGTCTTAATTATCTTTAGAAATGGGTTATGTAAGAGTCTAATCAATAATGTGCATATTTTGATTTAAAACTATATTGGATTATATAATGAAAAATTTTAATTTATCTGAAGAATTAATTATTGCTCTTGAGACAATGAATATCACTGAGCCGACTGAAATACAAAAGCAATCGATCCCGGTTGCAATAGCGGGGTCGGACATACTCGCCTCTAGCCAAACAGGTTCAGGAAAAACTCTCGCTTATTTATTGCCGTTAATTGATTCATTTATTAAAAATAAAACTACTGCTTTAATTCTTGTCCCGACTAGAGAACTAGCAACACAAATACACAGTACTTTAAATAAAGTAACTACACCCTATAAAATTAATAGTGCAGTTTTGATAGGCGGTGAACCGATGCTTAAACAATTTATGCAATTAAAAAAGAATCCGAAAGTGATTATCGGTACGCCGGGGCGTATTATCGATCACTTAAATAGGGGAAGTCTAAAAATTGATCGCATAGGCATAACCGTACTTGACGAAATGGATAGAATGCTTGATATGGGGATGAAAGAACAGTTAGAAGAAATCAATAAATTTTTACCGGAAAAAAGACAAGTTTTAATGTTTTCCGCTACTATGCCAAAACATATTATTGCTCTTTCTCAAAAATATCTAAACAATCCGGTACGTATTACGGTAGGTGCTACTAATAAAGCAGCTGCAGAAATAAAACAGGAATCATTACATATTTCTGATAAAGAAAAATTTAGTGAATTAACTAAACAACTTGGTAATAGGGAAGGATCGGTAATTATTTTTGTGAAAACTAAACGCTCTGCCGATCAATTAGCTAAAATGTTGAAATATGAAAATCATAAAGCAGAAGCTATACACGGTGATTTAAGTCAGCATCAACGTGAAAGAGTAATTTTATCATTTCGTAAGTCAAACCATAGAATAATGGTAGCAACTGATGTAGCGGCTCGTGGGCTTGATATTCCTCATACACAGCATGTTATTAATTATGATTTACCTATGTGTCCTGAAGATTATTTACATAGAATAGGTAGAACGGGTAGAGCAGGGGCTACCGGATATGCGTTGTCTTTTATTTCTCCTGATGATGTTATTAGATGGCGTGCAATCGATCGTCTAGTAAATAAAGGAGAATCTACACCACGTAGTGAGTTTAGAAGTGATAAAAATAATCGTAAAAGATCATTCGGTAAAAGAGCCGGTGGTGACGGTAAAAAGTTTAATTCTTTTGATAGTAGCCGTAAAAGAACCTTTGACGGTAACAGCTACGGTAATAAAAGAAAGAAAGTATCGTAGTTTAGATTTACGTCATTGTGAGTGATCTTTGATCGCGTGGGTGGTTATTACATTGTCACCCCGTGGCTTGACCACGGGGTCCAAAAAACAACTTAAAATACTAATATTATTAGTATTTTAAACTGGATCCCGCGATCAAGTCGCGGGATGACAGAAGTGGAATTGATCTATGCAGCAACGCCGATCAAACCGTGGGATGACAAATATAAAAAAGGAGAATAAGCTCATAAGTTTAAATTTTTCACGATTTCAATATATATCTAATATTTTCTTTATATTAATAATTTCTTTTCCCGGAGGTTTAATTTATTTACTTACCAGTTCAACTCTTTCTTTTTGGCTTCGAGAATCCGGTTTTGATAAAATCACTATCGGGCTTTTTAGTTTAGTTAATTTTATTCATATATTTAAATTTTTATGGGGTCCTTTACTTGAAAAAGTAAGTTTTGCTCCTTTAAGTAAGCGAGGATATAAATATTGTTTAATTATTGCTTTGGTTAGTTGTATTTTTTGTGTATATGTTCTGACAAATTTTAACCCTAACACTCATGTAAACCTTCAGATTTGATCTGACATATTAAGATTGAAATTAGACGAGTTTGTGGGTATGTAGATAACTAAGGAGTTATCTATCATATCCACGAACTAAATATAAAACTCAATTAATAGGAACAATATGTCAAATTATGATCAAAAAATAATCAAACCTAAATTAGGATTATTAGAACTTGCAAAACAACTAGGTAGTGTTAGTACTGCGTGTAAAGTAATGGGCTATTCAAGAGATAGCTTTTACCGTTTCAAGGAACTATATGAGATGGGCGGAGAAGCGGCTCTTGTGGATATGAGTCGTAAGAAACCTATAGTAAAGAATCGTGTATCAGAACATATAGAACAAGCAGTAATAAATCTTGCTATAGAGAATCCTGCTCTTGGTCAGCTTCGTGCGAGCCAAGCACTAATAAAGCAAGGTATTATAGTGTCATCCAGTGGTGTACGTTCTATCTGGCTACGCAACGATCTTGAAACTCTAAAGAAACGACTCAAAGCTTTAGAAGCTAAATCTGCACAGGACGGTATCTTACTGACAGAAGAGCAGATATCTGCTTTAAAAAAAGCAAAACAAATTAAAGAGGCTCATGGAGAAATTGATACTCAGCATCCCGGTTATCTTGGTGCACAAGACACCTATTATGTCGGTAATATGAAAGGAGTAGGTAGAATATACCAACAAACCTTTATTGACACTTATTCTAGAGTGGCTATTTGCAAACTCTATACTGATAAATCTGCAATAACATCCGCTGATATTTTAAATGATAAGGTAATACCTTTCTTTAATAATCATGATGTACCACTACTGAGAATCCTTACAGATAGAGGAACGGAATATTGTGGTAAGGTAGAACATCATGCTTTTGAGTTATATTTGGCTATAGAAAATATTGATCATACTAAAACTAAGGCACGTTCTCCTCAAACTAATGGAATATGCGAAAGATTACATAGAACTTTAAAAGATGAATTTTATGATATAGCTTTCCGTAAAAAGATTTATAGCTCATTAGAGGATTTACAGATTGACTTAGATCAATATTTAAACAAATATAACAATACTAGACCGCATTCTGGAAAGTTCTGTTATGGAAAAACTCCTATGCAAACTTTCAAGGATAGCATTAAAATTGCTCAAGATAAGTCTATTAATTCTTACTTATCTGACAGCACTTTTGCTGCTTAATCAATCTCTACCTGTCAGATCAAGTGTACGGGCTGTTGAAAAAATCAACAAGGTTGCAAATACTTTAATATTTTTTTATCTTTAATAGCAGTAGATAAAAAAACCAAAAAATAATTTTAAGTATCCGTTTAAAATTTTGTACTATCGCAATCATCAGTATTTGAATCTGTGTTTTCTGTACACTTCTAAATTTTGCTCCTCGTAAACCATGATTCTCCTTAGCTTCACCAAATAGACCTTCTATTTTCCACTTTCTCTCAATTAGTTTTTTCTTAAAATCAATTCTATTCTGTCTGACCTTTACCTCATCTATTTCATCCTGATAAGGATTACGATAAATAAATCGTCCTCTATTACTATAATTATCAGAAATACAACCTGATTTTAGAGAGCAATTTTTACAATGCCCTCCTGTAATACGATAACGTTTTATTTGTTTTTTATCTAATTTATCATACGGATAAAGATAATGTCCCTGTGGACACTTATATCTATCCTGTTCTCTATCATATTGAAATTCCCCCCTACTTATTTTTCCTTCACCAAGATTATCTACATGTAAAGGTATATAAGTTGTAATTCCAAGTAATTTAAAATATCCATAGGTTGGACCTCTACCATAACCTTTGTCTGCTATCCATTCTTTTACTCTAAAAGAAAAATTATTTAATATATTCCAAACTCTACTTGGAAGTACAATACACTCATGTTGTGATCCTGTACTTACATAACAATCTATTATAATACGTGAATCTGAATCAATTGAGTAGTGGGTCTTATAACATAGCTTTTTATAACCATTAGTTCTTGATACAAGACTACAATCAGGATCTGTCCTACTGACATGAGTTTGATTAGATATTTTCCTTACTTTTTTCCCTTCTCGGAAATCATGATAACGACGTTCATATTTTTTTAATTCTCTCTTTTGTGAATCACCTTGATCTTTTCTTAATATTAGGCTATTCATAGAGGCATTAGATTCAACTAAAGAGGCATCTGAAATAATTGTTTCTCCTTTTATAATATCTAGTTCATACCATTGCTTAATCAAGCTTATAAATATTTCTTGAAATAGTTCTACCCCAAATCTATCTCTTATCCTACTTAATGATGAATGATCCGGTACTTTATCCTCTAAACTTAAACCACAAAACCACCTATATGCTATATTTAACTGAATTTCTTTACATAATCGTCTATTTGACTTTATACCATATAAGTAACTTATTATTTGCATCCTAAAAAATAATACAGGATCAATTGATGGACGTCCGTAATTAGCACAATAACGATTCTTAGTTATTTCATAGATAAAAGAAAACTCTAATTCTTTAGCTTCATGAATCCTCACTAATAAATGATCATTAGGTATCATGTGCCTTAAGCTAAGGCTATTACATCTCACACTTTGATCAAGCTTATAACCCTGCATCTTTACACCTTCATTTAAGCATAAAAATACAGCTTATTCCTTAGATTAACTCTTTTCTACTTCTTTTTATAACTTTTTCAACAGCCCGTGTACGGGCTGTTGAAAAAATCAACAAGGTTGCAAATACTTTAATATTTTTTTATCTTTAATAGCAGTAGATAAAAAAACCAAAAAATAATTTTAAGTATCCGTTTAAAATTTTGTACTATCGCAATCATCAGTATTTGAATCTGTGTTTTCTGTACACTTCTAAATTTTGCTCCTCGTAAACCATGATTCTCCTTAGCTTCACCAAATAGACCTTCTATTTTCCACTTTCTCTCAATTAGTTTTTTCTTAAAATCAATTCTATTCTGTCTGACCTTTACCTCATCTATTTCATCCTGATAAGGATTACGATAAATAAATCGTCCTCTATTACTATAATTATCAGAAATACAACCTGATTTTAGAGAGCAATTTTTACAATGCCCTCCTGTAATACGATAACGTTTTATTTGTTTTTTATCTAATTTATCATACGGATAAAGATAATGTCCCTGTGGACACTTATATCTATCCTGTTCTCTATCATATTGAAATTCCCCCCTACTTATTTTTCCTTCACCAAGATTATCTACATGTAAAGGTATATAAGTTGTAATTCCAAGTAATTTAAAATATCCATAGGTTGGACCTCTACCATAACCTTTGTCTGCTATCCATTCTTTTACTCTAAAAGAAAAATTATTTAATATATTCCAAACTCTACTTGGAAGTACAATACACTCATGTTGTGATCCTGTACTTACATAACAATCTATTATAATACGTGAATCTGAATCAATTGAGTAGTGGGTCTTATAACATAGCTTTTTATAACCATTAGTTCTTGATACAAGACTACAATCAGGATCTGTCCTACTGACATGAGTTTGATTAGATATTTTCCTTACTTTTTTCCCTTCTCGGAAATCATGATAACGACGTTCATATTTTTTTAATTCTCTCTTTTGTGAATCACCTTGATCTTTTCTTAATATTAGGCTATTCATAGAGGCATTAGATTCAACTAAAGAGGCATCTGAAATAATTGTTTCTCCTTTTATAATATCTAGTTCATACCATTGCTTAATCAAGCTTATAAATATTTCTTGAAATAGTTCTACCCCAAATCTATCTCTTATCCTACTTAATGATGAATGATCCGGTACTTTATCCTCTAAACTTAAACCACAAAACCACCTATATGCTATATTTAACTGAATTTCTTTACATAATCGTCTATTTGACTTTATACCATATAAGTAACTTATTATTTGCATCCTAAAAAATAATACAGGATCAATTGATGGACGTCCGTAATTAGCACAATAACGATTCTTAGTTATTTCATAGATAAAAGAAAACTCTAATTCTTTAGCTTCATGAATCCTCACTAATAAATGATCATTAGGTATCATGTGCCTTAAGCTAAGGCTATTACATCTCACACTTTGATCAAGCTTATAACCCTGCATCTTTACACCTTCATTTAAGCATAAAAATACAGCTTATTCCTTAGATTAACTCTTTTCTACTTCTTTTTATAACTTTTTCAACAGCCCGTCTGAAGGTTTACACATACTGCCTAAATATTTTCTCTATGTCGCTGCTTGTTAAAGCTTCCTGCACATCTTTAAATCTTAAAGATGGTACTTTAGTGCGTTCTCTCCTGCTATTTACTGGTGCGAGTAGTACTAGAACTAACATCACGATTAATAGCCTGATCAGTTCCATGAGCTCTAACGACTTTCTCTTGATGTTCTTGGTTTTGATACTCCTGCTCTTTAGAATATGCCTGATACTCATCTTGATATTCCTCGTCATTAGCACTTAGTCTTGTGTATTTCTCATTCTGACTGTTGTAGTACTCACATATTAAATCTTGGACCTCATCGCTCTCTATTAAAGACTTAAAGCTATCTATATTTAAACCGCTACCTGCCTGCATTGTCTTTAAACTACTTACGAACTTCTCTTCTGCCTTGCTTGGTTTTAGATGTTCCAAATCTTTAAGCTCTTTTTCAAGTACTTTAATGATTTGTTGCTGCTCGTTAATTAAATCATCTTCCTTAATCTCATTTAGCCTTGCCATACTTTCCTCATACTTTAGAAGCTGCTCGCCTAGTTTGCTTACCTGCTCTATGGATTTACGGCGGCTTGAGCTTACTCCAAATATCGTACCTAGACCGATGCCACGTAACTTGCCAAGCACCGATGGATTAGATTGAATGTGCCCCGCTAGCCTTTGCATCTCTACATCAGGATTAACCGCCTTGAACCTATCCACACATCTAAGATATCAGTACCTGATTGCTCGTAAATACGTCCCAAGTAATGCGGCAGTAACGTGTCTACAAAATTCTCTTTAAGTTCTCGCTCTTGCTTTAAATCACTTAAATTCTTTTGGCTAAATCACATCTCTTAAGCTCTAATAATTCCTTGTTGTCAAATATATAGCTATCTATTGATGCAAGATCCTTTTGTATTCTTTGGTTTAGTTTACTTACTACTGCTTTAGTATTAGTACTATTAGAGGTATCTGTTGGTGTTATAGATATTTGTTTACTACCCTGCAGAACTATCTCTTTCCGCCAAAATCTCCCCGCTAGTATCACGAGCAAGCATCATTAAATCTTGATATCCCTTACAGTGAATGATTGTGTCGTGCCTTGTGATATCTTGTAAATAGTATTTGAATGTATCAAAACCTGCATGTTTGCGTAGCGTCTCATAGTTAATATTTAACTGAATAGTCCTCTCGCCCATCAATACAGAATTACTGGTAAATGTAGTATTCTCTTTAATTAACTTTAGTCTCGTTGAGATTTTACCAGATGTTATATTTAAGTTTTCTTCAAACTTAGTTGATTGCTCCTTCACTATGGCAATCTGCTTTTCTAACTCAGTTTTTCTCTCATTGGACTTACTAAAATTCTTCTCACGTACTAAACTTTGCTTTCCGTAATTAATTTACTCTCATCTTTCTTTGCAAGAATTAAACGCTTAAATTCCTCTGCATTCTCAGCATCAATTACGCTATGATAGCTACCACAAATCACCGCAGCGTAATCTCTTAAAACCTCTTTTTCTAATTTTAGCTCCTCAAAGATTTCTTTAAGATTTTCAAAGTCACTTTCTTTTAAACAAATAGCTATAATTTTGCTTTGATCTCTGCTATCAAGCTCCTTGAAGTTAATGCGTGCCTTACCGTCAATATATGTGACGCCTTTTACAGTGCTTGGCTTGGTGCTATCTTGCACGCTACTGTATTCATTATCCGATTGCGATCCTTTCGCATCACGTACAATATTCTCAATAACATATTTAAAGCTATCCTCGCCGTCACTAAGTGCAATGCTGTATGGATCTATCTTTAAATCTTTGATATTTAATTCTAATTCAAAATCAATAGCAGGACTTGTATCGTCTAATTTGATACTCTTTAAATTAGTAGCCTGACTTAGAATTTTGCTATGTAATCTGGTAATATTACCAGTAGCCTCGATATCTCTCTTCCACTCCCTCATTTTGCCGTGGCACTCAAAAACTCGTGACCGTGCCTCTAAATACTCCTTGATGATTACCTGATTACCGTCTAATGTGCCACCGCTTCTATAGTCTATTGCAAAACTATTATTAGCTCTTCTATTTACTGCAAGCGTTAAGCCGATTAACCAGTTAGGTATTTCTTTTGGGACATGCTTTTCATATGACGAACCATCCTCGTTTGTAATCGTTTCAGGTAGCATTTCATAGCTGTTAATCTTAAACTGCTTTCTAACTTTCTCTACGTCACTATCAAGACGTTGATACACTATGTTTTCTAGCTCTTTTGCGGACGCATGAAGCTTCACATCCTCCCTATGACGTGACATTAACACTAAAAACGCCTCATAGCCAATAGAGCGGTCAAAATATACATGCATACGGTCTACCGTCTCACCTTGCAATTTGTAACCAGTTAGTGCATATCCATGATTTAACTTAATTCTTCTTTTACCGTCTTCGGTGTCTTGTGCGGTATCAATTTCTATTACGTCTTTACTGCCATCTGCTTTGTGTACTAGTATCTTTAAGATCCCCTCACCACCGCTTGTGTTTTTTAGATCGCCAAACGGCTTTACCGATAATATCGTTCCAACTTCACCGTTACTAATACCGTATCTTAAGCTATTCTCTTCAAATACTATTTGATCACCTTTCATCAGCGGTAGCATCTTGCCGCCACTACTAATTAATACCTCAGCTCCCTTTAATGCTCCGCTATGCTTTAGCTCATGCCTAACTCTGCTATTAAACTCAGCTACTTTCTCATTCGTGTACGCACCAATTGCAATACTTCTAATAGCTATTAGATCGTCTCGCTTAAGACTATCCATCTGCTCAGTGTATTCTTTGGCAAATGTTGAGATTAAGCTAGTTTTAGCTTCTTCTTCATTATCTTTAATATTAAAGACGCCTAGTTCCCTGTATATTTCAATAGCGTCAATCATTTCAAAGCGTCCCATAGCTTCAGTAGCCTTCCTGTACTCTAACCGCTCTTGTCGTCTAACTTCGGTGAGCTTGACGCCTCCTGCAATCTTACGAGCTTTGTTAAATGCACCAGTCATGCCAACAGCTGTAAACTGGTTGTTATCACCAACAAGTACTAGTTTTGCTTTAGACCTTAAGACCTCGTGAGCCAAATAGTCCATATTAACAAGCTCTATCATGCTTGCCTCGTCTGCGATCAATACAGTCTTACTATCAAGAACTTCTGAATTGCTGCCGCTAAATACAGCATCACAACCAATAGATTTTAAATACTCCTCCTCTTCATAGTATTTGCTGCTTAAATCTATCTTAAAGTTTCCTCCTTTTGACTCTACGATTTTCTTACGTAGTAAACTCGTATTATCAGCTTTAATCCCTGCATTTCTACTTAAGACCTTTGCAGATACGCTGCTTGGTCCAGTACCTACTACCTTAAACCCTGCCGCTTTGTACTGCCGCACTATCTCTCTCATCACGAAAGTCTTACCAGCTCCAGGATTTCCTTCAAGTACGCTGACATCAGAACCGTTACAAACTGATAGGATCGCTTTAATTTGCTCATCACTGAACTCATTAGTCTTACTACCTGCTCCTAGTAACCTATTTTAAAACTCTTACTCTCGCCAATATTATTGCCGCTAATATTAAGATTATGCTCTTCTTTAGCATTTAACTCCTCTATAGCAGATACATAGCGATGCTCTAAATTTACTCTTGATTTCAAGGCATATAGCGTTTTATCAGTCAAATCTTTCTGATCCATCAGCTCTATCTTGTCGGATAAGAGCAACTGATTGTAAAGCCTTAAAAACTCCTCTCCATATTCTTTGTTCAAATGCTCGATAGTGGGATTGTTGGTGCTACTATCTGCTTGTTTGTTTATTGTATTTTTTGCTTGGTCATCAGATGTACTTTCTGCTGAATTATTTGCTATATTCTCACCATCTACTTGCTCTTGTACTAAGCCCTTACCAAACTCTCTAATAGCCTCTTGCTCTTTTGCAATATCACTGCCTTTTGACACTAAATGCACCATCAAAGCGTCAGATAATGCTATAGCAATATCTTCCTTAGTAAACACAGGTTTCGTATACGAAATACGACTAAATACTATCTCAGGACTTTCATATATCTTCTTTGCATTCTCAGCTATGATCTCTTTGTTTTTTGCCTCAAGCTCAGTTGCTTTCATATAATGAGCAGGACCTTTGTGACGCGTTGGTATCTGGTCTATTCCAAGTTCCTCATATGACTTAGCACTAACTTTAAAAGGTAAACCTGCTTCCTCATATACTTTGTTAATTTCGACCTCACATTGATGTCTTAAATTAGCTAAAAACTTTCTTCTTGATAATTCGCCATCTTTTCTTTTTGCAAATATTACTTCATCATTTTTTAAACGCTCTAATCTTCTTTCTAAAAACTGAAAATGTACATGCGGATTATCAGGATTATCGTAATGAATATTTACATCACATACTAGACCACGTGCTACTATATATTGCTGTGCATACTCTTCAACTAATTTAATGTTTACTTCTTTGCATACCTCCTTAGGTAAGGCAAATTCTATACATCTTGCAACGGTCGAATCTTCTCGTTTTTCTCTTGCTTCTGCTGCATTCCATAACTGCTCTCTATCTTGCAACCATGCAGCGTCTTCAAAGCCTTCAGGCACAAATATCTTGCTATATACCACTCCTTGCTTTTTTGTAAAATCATAAGTAATGCTAATCTCTTCACCAGTTTCTTTATCAATGGTTTTGTATACTAATTTACTGGCAGAAATATACGCAGCAGTAGCAACGGCATTTTGTCCCTTGCTTCTTTGTATACACGAACCATGAAAGTGATATAACGCCATTATTACAATTAGTGTTTTTAAATTATTACTTTACTGGAATATTACTACTCACTGAGCGCACGTATTTTATGCCAATAAAATACCTAAGTGCACTTAATACCTCCCTTATTAGTTTTGACTTTTCTACTTCTTCTGGAATCTCTTTTATTGCTTTTTCTATATCCAATTTAGTAAAAATAGCTTGATGACGAATAATACGATTTAACACTCCATCACTATTTTTAATAATTTCCAGATGAGCTAATTTACATATTTTATTTTGCTCAGCTATTTCATTGATAATACTTCTCATTCGAGTAGGACCAACATGTCTCTGAGGCACAAAACTTATTGGATCTACTCGGTTTTCTAGACCTAACTGAGCAAAATATTTATTGATTACTTCTTTAGCTCTTTTATGAATTATTTCCCCTTCTGGGATAATGAACGCTTTGCCCTTAACTTTGGCAAATTTAGGATTTAAATCTACTGCCTTAGCTCCTAACGTTTTACCGTCTTCTGCAAATCTTCTGGTAGTAACAAGCACATGGGCATGCCAATTCTTTTCTCCATCATGTGGCTGATGAATATCAATTTGAACTCCTAGACCATTTTTGACCCACCCCATCTCTTCAATGATTTCATGAGTAATGGCTATCCTATCATTTAAATCTAGTTCTTTATCATCAGGTAGAGCTATAACTACATCTTTTAATAATTGACTATTTTTTCTTGTCTCTAGACGCTCTACCTCATTCATCAAGACCCTTGGGTCTTTGAATTTTTGATCTACGTAATTAGGTAATAATACTGCATGGTAAACATTATCGCCTTTTGTGCTAAAATTATAAGTAATGTTAGTTCTCTCATCTTTAATAATCAGCCTGGCATTATAGGCAGCTTTACAGCAGCTATTTCCTCCTGAGCTTCTACCTAATATTTCTATTCTTGCAAACTGTATTGCCATAGTTTATTAGTTTCAATCTTCTTCAATCTGTCATTGATATTAACATGAAACTTTTTGCTCATCCATTGAATCAGCACAAATAAGCAAATAATAAACCTTCAGGTTTATATATTGCGTATTAACCTAATCTGAAGTTAGGTTAATAACCTCTTCTCTGTAGATTTTCAGCTACTACTTAAAATAATGGCAATATCTGTTTATATTAATGTCCCCCTTCGGGGATAAGAAATCCCTCGCCTTCAGGCGAAGGGAAGATATAATGAAATTGCTTTAGCAATGAATTTATGTCAAGAACTATGAGAAGTTATAGAAAGAATAGTCATAGTCAGTATGATTTAAAAGTGCATCTTATATGGATACCAAAATATAGGAAGAGAATATTAATAGGCAAAGTATCAGAAAGGACTAGAGATTTACTGAGGCAGATTTGTATGGAACATGAAGTACATATAATTTCAGGGAAAATATCATGCGATCACGTACATATGTTTATCTCATATAAGCCGCAAATATCTCTTAGCAAGTTAGTACAGTATTTAAAAGGTAGTACTCAAGAATTTTATTGCAAGAATTTGCTCATTTAAGAAAACAATTTTGGGGTAATCATTTGTGGGCTAGGGGCTATATAGCTTGTCAGCTCAGGTAATATAACTGATGAAATGATACAGCACTATATTGATGAACAAGAAGGTGAACCTGTGAATGATAATCGATTTCTAATCGATTCTACTTTATAACCCCTCAGCTTATAGCTGAGGGTTGTTTAGTTCTTGTTAAATCCATTACTTGATTTGCTACTTTCTCCCCAAATTCTTCGGCTATTTTTTCTTTAGTTAGTTCAGTATCTTCTATAGTATCGTGTGTAGTATGCTTGTTATTATTATATCAGTTCTAAATAAGTAATCTGATATCATGTAAGCCACTTCTATCGGATGTGAGTAAAACGGCTCTCCTGATTGACGCATCTGCGTGCCATGATATTTTCTAGCATAGTAGATTGCTTTTTTAACCTCTACAATATCTACTGCTGAAGTTTTGACTACACTATTTAAATAAGTTATTTTATCTAATAACTTTTTAGCATAAATACATATCTCAAACTCACCTTGCCAATTTTCTAAATCTTGCATAACAACAATGTTGTTGTATTAATTTGTCTCATATCCAAAAAAATCATATACATGATTACATATTTCAGTTATTCTGCCAAGAACAGATGTAGAATAATTGTTATAATTTAACTCTTCTTGGTCATTAAATAATATATTTAAACTTGGTAAAATATCTTCTAATTCCTCATTAGTTATATGTCTTTTACCATATTTTGTCTCCATTTCTGATGTTACACTTTTTACTATTTTGCTTAATTCATTCATATATCTATTTTTTTCTTGTTCAGGAGATATATAAGGATTACTAGATAAAGCCTTATTGGTACCAAAAAACTGCCCTATTAATAATGTTAATAATGACAGCTTACTAGGTATATCTATAGAATTTATTACGGTTTGTAAATTTCCTTGGTCATTACCAGGATCATCTATTAAAAGATAATCTGACAAAGATGACTTACTGTTATCTATATCATTATAATATAGATTATAATTTTCATTGTTATCTATATTATTATTTTCTGCTTCAGTTTCATGATTTTGTTTCTTTATTTGAGTATCAGATGGATGATTATTAAATTGTTTTATTAGTTTATAAAAATCATTAAAGGATTTACTCTTGTCAGTAATAGCACCTTCTGCTCCTGGTAGTAAGTTAAAATTTACTAAATTAGATAATTTTTTGCCAGAATTCCATAATATATTACTAGTTTCTCGCTTAACATTTTTATGTTCTAAGTTCTCAGAATTTTTTGATTCGTCCATAAAATAACAATGAGGATAATGCACTAAGACTTTATGATTATTATCTTGTGACCAAAATATACTTACATCATTTAAATTCAGATATTGTTCTTGTTCAATATTCGATAATGGAGAAAAGTTGTAATAACAAAAATAAGATTCTGTACAATTGAGCAATTTATTTTTAAATACTAAACCTTCAGTATTAGGGGAACAATTTTGTAAACCCTGATATTTAATCTCTTGTAATACTAACTCTTCATCTTGATTATATATATTTAAAATATATATAGTACCATTAATTAACAATGTGCCTATCTTGCTATTAGGTAATTTAACTTTAATCCTTAAAACACTTTTAATATCATTATCACTATTATACCAGTCATATTTTGTTTTAGATGTTTCAAAATGAATTAATTGTTGTGATTTCTTAATATCTTCTATTTGTATATCTTGAAAAAATCTTTCATTAATATGTTCAAGCATTACAGTATAGATTCTTGTATTATTCTTTTCGGTATATTCATATATTAATTGTATATCATTTTCTATTTCCCCAGGATTAGTTCTTATAATAGATTCTCTATAATTAGTACCATAGTTTTTAGTAATGTGAATACGTCCTTTTAATGTTATTTTAAAATCTTTTGTATTATCTTCTACTGTTATAAAACTACTACCATCACCAACGTTTATTGCATCTAATATAGTTACATTTTTAGCATCTACTATTAATTTACCCTTTATTAAAAGATTTTCTAGTACCAAATCTTGTTGTGTTTTTAAGTATATAGTTGACACTATATTATCATTACATTGTACTTCTAGTTTTTGAGAGGACAATGTCTTGATATAATTATACTGATTGAATCTAATACTAGTAGAATTAGTATTATCTTTTATTGCAATAGGTGTGTTTAGGCAATTAAATTCATATTGACTAGTAAAACAATGTGTACTAAATGTATTACAGCTAGTATTTAGTATAATATTTATGTGCTGTGTACCAAGTTCATTAGATAGCATAACTTTATGTATCGATGAATTATTACCATATTGATTAATTATAAGTCCATTATTCCTTATATGATAAGGATTCTCATTTATATCATATGTTGTAGAAATCACTTGTAATTGTTCTAGATTATTACCACTGGAGAGTGATATATTACGTTCAATCTCAATAAACCTTATTTGATTTTGATTCATTAATGATGTTGAATGTTCTTGACCTGAATCACTTTTAATATATTTAAAACTATCTTTTAAAAATCTGAGAGAAATAGGAAATATTTCATCATTGGATTTCTGAAAAACAAAAATTATGTTATCAGATAAATTATGTAAGGTAGTATTATTAATATCAAGAGAACCTTCTTTTAAATCTTCTAAAGAAATTTGACTGTTACTAAGTGTAGTATTCATAAAAATAGATATAGGTTTTCCTTTATTATCTCTAAGTAATATACTACCATCAATATTATTTTTTAGAGTAGCATAAATTTTGTTTTCTTTAATAAAATAATTAATGCCATTAATCTGCATATTACTATACTGAAAATGATACAATATTGTACAATTATTAATAGAATTAAATTCTATTATATGCCAATTTGTAAAATTATGTTTATTAAGATAATTATAGTAAACACTACTATTATAATTGGCACTCTCTAAAACTTGATTAAATCTTAAATCATCTTCTAATTTCACTACATTATCATAATTTATTACCTCAATATGCTTATTATCTTGAGATAGCTTATTTGTATTTTTAACAATCTCTAAGACAGACTTCTTATCTTCGATGGTTAGTATGCCATCTCTTTCATCTATTTTTCCTTTTATGGATATGATATTTTTTTTAGGATTATTACTAATCTCGCACCATCCTTGCACGGATCCTCTACTACTACAAACAAAAATAAAATACCAAGGAAAACCTCTATTAGTAAAGGTTATTTCATCTAATACAGATTGTAAATCATCTACTATAAAAGTATAATACGATTTGTACTCAGTATGTAGACCCTTTATAGATAACGTAAAAGCATGCCCATTAAGATGTCGTGCCATATCTATAATAACATCAGAAGCATTTTTATTGTTAATAGTTATCTTTCTAATACTTGGTGCTTCTAATAATATTTTAAAAGTTAGCACATTATGACTTACTTCTAATGTATTATGATGGTGACTTGGTAGTAATGTTGCTGCACCTTTGGCATATAATATTTCTATATTTGGAATATCTATAGTTAATTTCCCATTTATAAGAAGATGTTCTAAGTTAAGCTTTAAGTAATCTTTATTTTTTAAAACAATATGACTGGTGATATCATCTGAATAGATGCTTCTTACTTGCATATCACTTGTATTACCGCTTATATAAGCGTTATATCCTTTAAAGAGCTTTCTATTTAAAAACATTATACTTGTAGAGATAGTATTATCTTCAAATTCAAAAGAGCTAGTACCATCTAGGTAATAGTTACTAATTACACGCTTGCTTTCATCATTTAATATAAAACTATGATTTGTATTACCAAATAATCCAATCCGATCTGGATAAGGTTTATGATATATCTGAGCAGTAACCACATATGGATTAGTAACATTAGTATTATTTTGTTGATGATTATTTAACTTATCTAGCCTACTTAATCCTTCTTTAGTAAAATGTAATTTCATGTCTCCTTCATTAGGATCAAAATTAACATAAATAGATTGTTGCTTTGTACTATTATTGTTACTATACAGTGTTGCAAGACTATCACCAGATATTTGTAATGCAGCAGTGTCAACACAATTGTTGTTTTGTTCATCAATAATTACAGAAGAAATTCTCTTATAACCAGAGTTTTTTTCTAAAAAGACATTATCCTCCATACAGAAACGACTATTTTGAGGCTTAAACTCAATCACGGTATTTCCTACCTGAGGTGCATCATATAACATTTTAGGTACTTTTATTATTACTAAACCATAACTAGTATTTGTTTGAGCAGTCAATCTATCGACTAAAGATAGGTTAAGGTCAACTAATTGTCTTTCTGTAAGTATTGATCGTAACGTATCTTGCTCAAATCCTAAATTCATTAAGAACGCTTCACCAAATGAAATATCTAAGTGATACTGCTTACGTAAGGCTATTGCTCCATAAACTAATTGTTCTGCCATTAATCCTACCCATAATGGACCTAGTTCTAATCCAAATAACTCTGCAACCATTAATCCTATGGTAAAATATTGCTCTCCTAATTGATGTTTGATAATGCCGGCTTCTTCTGAATCAGCAGGTAAACTATTTAATTGTTTATGTAATTCTATAATTGAATGAATAGTGAGTACCTTAAATATAGGACTTGTTAAAGGTAGTTTTTTAAGTAATGCTATTCTACTTTCAGGTAATACTGATCCCAATTTACTTATTAGTGAATCATACATCTTATTAAAAGCCATATCTCCTAACATCATTTCACCAGTTTTTTCTAATCCTTCAAAATTACCAGTGTTCATTGATCTAATGATATCAGGCAAGAAAAATAATGTTTGACTAGTTATCCCAAGTTCATGAGAACGTTTTGAGGCAATAGAATAAAGCTCTTTCACATTTTTTAGTGATGATTCTTTTAATTCAGATGAAATTTCTGGATTTTTTGTCATTTCTTTTTCAAGGACTGACCAAGATAAATTAGATAAATCTTTAATAGTAATAGATTCTGATGTTTTTAACTTGTTGCTAATCTCATTGTGGTAAGAATGTAGTAAACTTTTTGTACTTTCTGGCATATTATTAAGATATGCAGTATCTACTTGGAAGTTATGTTGTTTTACTAAATTAACTAAAGATTTACGTGCTTGCGGATCTAAAGAGGACAAGACACTATGTAATTCTTCCATTCTAATAGAAATTCTTCCAGAATATTTAATAAAAAAATCCTCATGCAATGCCATAAGTTCCGGTACTTTACCATCTAAAAAGAATAACTCTCTTACTACTTTTGCTGGTATTTCCTCTATCTTTGAAAAAGATCCTTTGTCAAGTAATACTAAATCAGAAACAACTTGATCAGGATGCCAAAATTTAGCTTGTTTTATTCTACTGGTAATGCTTTCCGGTACATTTGATTTTAAAGTAAACAAATCATATTCTATACTATTACTACGCCATTTAAAAAATGCTTCAGCATATAATTCTATATCCGGAAAACTTACTCCTTCTTTGGTTTGAAAGCTTTGCCTATAGTTCAAATCTGGACTATGTATCTGATAGCGATTGCCATCATATGATACTAATAAGGAATGTTTACCATTCTCAAATAACCAAGCACGACTTGATAAATCAATTTCTGCTCCTACTAAATCTAATACCCTATCTTTAGGGTATGTATTACAGAAGTCTTGTGCTTCTAGGTAATGAGTTTGTAATAATTCCTGTTCTCGTAAACTATGGTTTATTTCTCCTTCACTAATTATATCTCCTATATTAGTCATATAAGTAAGAACATTGTCTGGCTTGATATTTGGATTAGTAGGTTCTGGATGCTCTAAAGCTACAAGATATGCTATTTGTGAATATAGTCTTGCACTGATTTTAGAAGCTTCTGCTATATTTTCTTCTAATGGCTCATATGGAAATATCTCATCAGTTGCCTTTTCTTGACATAGATCACGTTTAAGACGTTTTTTACTAGGAGAACGAATAGGACAACTTGAGCTAGATGCTTGCAAACCTATATTATCTCTATGTTCCTCTAGATTTTCTAGATTAAATTTCACTTTCTTTGTAGGTGAATCACCACAATCTATTCCTTTCCTCTTTAATATCCCACTCGTACCAGCTTGCTCTCCAATACTTACTCTAACTCTACTACCATCTTGCCCAGATTCTACATTTCTATCACTACTATCTCCTTCTATTATAATCCCATGTTGAGCTTCTAAACTTTGAGTAGGCATTTCTAAAATAGAATCAATCTCTGTCTGTATAATACCTACTTGACTATCTATATGTTGAATTCTTAATTTCGCGATCTCAACAAATTTACTAATTTCTAATTCTTCTTTATTTATCAAAGATCCACACTGTCTTTTATTGCAAATACTTACTTCCGAATCTCCTAAATTACTATCGTCACTCATTTTATCATAAAATTTTCTTGAATATTCATGCATTATTAATGGTAATATCTTTATTACTGGTATATTATTGGCTAATATAATCTTTATAATTAAAGCAGAAATTATTTTTTGAGTATCACTTTTTAATCCAATCACATAAAATTTTTCAGTAATTTGTGAAGATTGTAATTCTAGCAAATCTTGTTTTAACTCCTTAATTAACCTAGTTTGTTGTTCTTGTTTTAGTTGTTCAATACGCTGTGTTTTTTGCACTTCATCCAAATCATCATCATATTCTACTATATCTACATCTACCAGATTATCACTGATTCCATTTGATAGTATTTTTTCAATATTTTCTTTATTATATAACTCTTCTTGATCTGTATCCATGCTAGAATCACTATCTGATCTCCCAGGAGATAATAATCCTTGTTCTAAACCAAAAATAATATTATCTAACGATGATGCACCTTTACTTGAACGCTCATCAACTGATATATCAGGATGTTGTAATACATATTCCTCCCAATCTTCTTTCCATTTATCTTCTTTAACTTTACCAAGTTTTTGTGCCTCGATTAATTTTCTACCAAATTCTTTTTTAGTTAAATATTCCTCTTTCCAGGTTCTGTATTCATCTTGTTGTGTGTGACCTGATAATATTTCGTTTCCTGATTGTTCAAAAAGTTTTAACCATATTCTCAACACTTCAATCGCATCACCTGCTATTACATTAAATCTTTCATTACCTATATTATTATCTTGTATATCTAGTATTTTAAAATAATCTTGTGCTATTTTAGTTATTACAGCTTTAAATTGTCGAAATGATTTCTGAGAAAAATGATGATATATATCTTCTAGCTTTTCATTGAATCCCCTGATTCTATTCCCTTCTTCTCCAAAACTCTTATGTGTTTTAGCCAACTTATACGTAGCTTCCGCTCTTTCGTTCCAATGAGAATATATAAAAGGGATGATACTATCTTCTAGTAATAATCTTAAATCAGCATTAGAAATACTTCTGGTGTTAACTATCTTATCCCTTAAAAACTCAAAAATTACACTTTTCTCATAATCCCTTCCATAAAAGTAACATAATTTACCAAATATTTCTTTAATATTATTAAACTTTTGGTTACTTAGGCTATATTTTAAAGATTTTAAAAATACAGATACTGGTACAACATGATTATTTTCATTACCACTAGTAATTCTTTCTAACTTACTTACCTGAATTGTAAATTTATTCTTTTCCTCTATTACAGATAAGTTTATTTTAAGTTTATCAGTACGATATTCCTTTAATTCTTCAAATACTTTATCTCTTTGCTTATCAGTTGAAGCAAGTACCCATAATGCCTTATCTATTGCTCGAGCATCTTGCTTATTTAGATTGTCATATCTACTCTGTAAACTTTTAGTATCTTTTAAGAAAGATTTGTATGTTTCATCTGTTCTATCAAAATCATTAGGATTATTCTCATCAAAATCGGGATCCGCTACTCTGTCATCATTTACTTCAGGATTATTTTGGCTAGTTACCTCAATATAAGATTGTATATGCTCTGCTAATACACTATCTTTAAATAAATCCTTTACCTTATCTTTTGTTATATTGGTATTTATTCTGGTACTTTTACCTATATCTTTTAAGTATTCTTTTATTATATCTAACCTCTTTTCTCTAATAAACCGTAATATCTCTTGTTGAGTTATTAATAAATTTTTATCAATAGAAGCAACTCCTAAATAACCTAAAGCCTCATTCATTTTACTATTTAGTTCTCTTATTGCCTGAGTACTGTGCTCAGGATAATATTTATCTTTGTACTTTATAAACTCATCATATAAATCTTGAGTATCTTCCTCACTTCTAAAAAAATCTAAAATTGCTTCGGCTTCCTTCTTCAACCATTTCTTCAAACACTTCTGCACAATATCGCGGTCAAATACAGATTTCTTATGTGTCTTTAATATATGTGCTAAATAAGTTGCTGATATTTTACCCTGTTTTTGATATTTCTGTAATGCATTCTCTTGCAACCAACCATTAATGCCTCGTAAAAACTCAGTTTTACTATCTTCCTCTTGAGTTAAAAAATAACCATTAATATTCTGTACTAATTTTTCATCTTGTGGTGCTAGAGGCTGTGCAGCTTGTGGCATAATATTTCCTTGTTTTCGTTAATTATTCAATATTACCTATTAAATCTAATTCAATATTCTCTTGATGATGAAAGTGAACAGTAGGTACAACAAAATTACCTACCAGTAAATCTGCTTGATCCTCATTATTAATACAATTATTGTCTGCTTTGTTGTATATATTAATGTTTTGTATATTATTGCTGGCCGCATCATCATTAATATTATTATTCTGCTGAGCTTGTACTGGATTTATCTTTCCTTCTATTATTGCTATTAAATCTTTAGATATCTTGTCACTCTTAGATAACTGATTAATGCCATACAATTGTTCTTGCTTTAACTTATCCCAAATACTTGGTATGTTGCTTATTAAGAATGCATATCCATCGGAAATTTTTTGTATATAATTATTATATTCTATCTTAGTGCTAAGTAATTTATCAATATTTAGTTCTTCTGTTAAACGACCCTGATAATAAATATTATTATAAAAATGTACCCAAAACTTATTTTTTATTTCTTCATCAAAATAATCTACTAACTTTGCAAAATCTTTGGACTTATCTTTAGCTTCTTTAAATAATTCTAAATCCCATTTTTCTACCGCTTTTGCAAATATTTCAATAGCTTCCCTATCATTTAATTTTACTTCCTTGTTATTACGTGTCCTTCCCTCATTATCTATTACACTTATATCCCAAGATAAGTTTTTTTCTCCTTTTTCGCTTTTTTTAACAGTTCTAGTAATTAGCTGTTCTACTACTTCACATATTATTTCTTCGTGTTCGATAGTATCTTTTATTTGATCTATTATATCTAATATTTCATCTTCTTCACTACTATAATTACTTTTCCCTTCATTATCTTGAAACTCAATTTTATACTTATCTACAATTTCTTGGTGAGCAATTTTATAGTTACTACTTGGTACTTCAATGACTTTTTTAATATCCTCATCTATATTTATTGGATTATCAATATTATTGATTCTTAGCTTAATTACTTCTATAAACTTACCAATATCTATTCCTTCACTTTTTATTAATGTTCCACTTCTTCTAGTACATAAAATATCTATTGCAATATCATCTAATACACTTTGCATATTAAGGTCATTATATATTGACCTTGAATATTTGTGTAATATTACTGGAATGACATCTATTATAAGTTCATCATCTTGTTTAAGGAACCTAATAATAGAAGCTGCTGTAATAACAGCATTATTATCTTTTTGTCCAAGTACATAAAATTTTTCTGTTAATTGTGATGATTCAAATTTATAGAGATCAAATTTTAATTTCTTTATTAATTTTTTTTGTTGTTTATTCCATTGCTCTTCTTTTTCCTTATTAACATCATAATCAAAGATATCTAAATCTATTACTTTATCTTGCATATGATGTAACAATACCAACTTAATATTTTTATTGGAATAGAGTTCTGTATTAGTTAACATATTATTAGAGTCCCGATTAGTTGAATATTTTTCAGAATCATCTACTAGTTTACTTTTCTTATTTATTGTATTAATTTGTATACTCTCCTTGATTACACAATCCAATTTTCTTTTAGTCATGTTTAACCACCATGAAATAAGTTTAAAAAAATTATATCATCCTATTGCCATAATTTTAGTATTAAAATTATTAACTGTAAATTTATTTTAAATGCATTGAAATAAACATTAACAACTCAAAAATTATTGATAATCTTACGAAATAGTTAAAAAATCAAGAAGTTCTGAGACCTATACCAAACCTAATTACTAATATTATTGATTTATCCTTTACTATAACGACTCTTAGCAAAAGAACTATCTATAGTAACACTAATAGATTTAGCAATCATATTAACCTTCAGTTAATTCTTGACTCATATATTTTTATTTTTTGTAGCAATCTAATGCTGTATCATGAGCAATAATTTTTAATATCTCACCTTACAATTACTATATTCCTGTAATATTAACTTAACTGTTTAGTTCCATATTGTGATGCGTGAGTAAGAGGAATAAATTATACTGCATTATTATATAAATTTAATTTTTTATAATTTGCAGTTATATTTAAACAATGTGTGTGTAATTGTCTTGCAACATTTGGTATTTTAAGATAAGTAGCAACAGTTAAGAAGACCTGTAGAGTTTCTAAAATTGTTCTCCATCCTTTCTCAGGAGGTTTAGCTCCTACCGTTTGTATATTATGTAATCGATCAAATAATTTAATTAATAGTAAATCTTTTTTCTTCTGCTGATACAATATTTCAACCATTTCTGCTGAACTAATTTTTTTATCATTTTTAACTCGTGTTAAATCTTCAACCTGATTAGCAATTTTATAGCCAAATTCTTTTATAATCATTTCTTTAGTAAGCAATGTATCTTCAATACAATCATGCAATATGCTAGTTACTATGATATCCGTTCTAAATAAATAATCAGAAATCATATATGCTACTTCTAAAGGATGTGAGTAATAAAATTCTCCTGTTTCTCTTTTTTGCTTTCCGTGATACTTTTTAGCAAAATAAATTGCTTTTTTAATTTTATTAAGATCAATTCTATTTCTAGAAATCTTATTAATAAGCATGATCTTCGTTAATAGTCTTTTACTATATAGGCAATTTGATAGAGCTGTAATTTTTATTTTGTCTAGCTCAAAATCTATACCTTTAGGTTTTAACTTTCCTATAATAGGATCTATAGTTTTTTGATGATTTTCTTGACTTCTTGCCATATATCAATCCCTACTATAATTTTATTTAAGTGTAGCAAGTAAATCGCAATAATCAAGAAAATCATTATTATTAGTGAATGCATAATCATCAAAACCTTATAAGTCTCAACATTATGTATCATAAATCAGATCATCAAGAAGAGGTAACTTAATTGGTATATTACAGACAATAGTAGTACTTTTACCTTTTTCACTTGTTACTTTAATCTCTCCATTTAACTCACCAATTAGACGCTTTACAAAACTTAATCCTGATCCAAGTCCATGATATTGCATAGCAACATCAAATTTATCAATCTTTTCATGAAGATGTTGCCTGATTTCTTTACCAATACCACTATCATGCACTATAAATTGGAATACCATTTCTCTGTGTTGTTGTTCTAATTCTGAAACGGCTGGACTAATAGCAAACATGTTCACTGTTACCACAACTTTGCCTTCTTTAGTAAATTTAATAGCATTATCTATTAACTGCTCTAATATTGCCCCTATTCGATAAGTATCACTAATTATAGCATTTGTTAAATCATACTGAAAATTACAAGATAAATTTAATCCCTTACGTTGAGCTATTGGCATCGCTTTATCAATAATCTTATTTACTAGCTGTTTTGGATCAAACTTATTTAAAACTATAGGAGGTAATCCAGAATTATTCTGTAGATAACTAAGTATATTGTTATAATAATCTAGTAATTCTTCAGCACAATTTACTACACTAGCTAAATAATCCTTTTTTCAGGATTATCTTCTATTTCATAAAGAGCTGTTACTAATGAAAAAATTCCGTTACATGGAATCTTTAATCCATGTACCATATTTTGAACTACATCTCTTTTAAATAACTCAGATTCTTTCAATTTATTATTTGCTTCTTGTAATTCTAATTTATATTTAATTATATCAGCATAATTTGTGATCGTCGAGTTAATGATATTCTCTTCTTGCTGATATTGGTATTAATGTGACAGATATGGGAGATAATTGAAGATTCCAATTTGTTTTAGTAAGATTAGTAATATTATGATTATCTTTTGGTTGATTTTGATTTCTAATTGTCATAACATTTCCTTGCTGTTAAAGTTCAGAAAACAGCTCAGAGGTTAAGGTGATAAAATTTTGTTGTTTTTAACTTAGCCTCTGAACTCAGAACTGCACCATGCAGCTCTCAACAAGGACAGATATCACTACAATTCTTTGAAGTACAGAGGATTTAAAAGCTTTTTGACAGATTTTTATACAATTAGGCAAACAGTTGCACAAATGAGACACAGCTAAATTACTATTGTTTATTAGCTCAACTCTTTATCTATTACATCTAAATCCAAAGTAGCATTAATTATGCTACAAAAAACATCAGAAATCCCTTGTAATACAGTATTTTGCTGGCATTTAAGCCTACTTTATATTATAATTATAGTATAAATATTTTAATAATGATTTCATGTCAGTAAAAACTTTAGATAAACCGCAACCATTCTTACAATGGGTTGGCGGTAAAAGAAAAATAGTTGATCAATTAATGTCCCCTTTCGGGGATAAGAAATCCCTCGCCTTCAGGCGAAGGGAAGATATAATGAAATTGCTTTAGCAATGAATTTATGTCAAGAACTATGAGAAGTTATAGAAAGAATAGTCATAGTCAGTATGATTTAAAAGTGCATCTTATATGGATACCAAAATATAGGAAGAGAGTATTGATAGGCAAAGTAGCGGAAAGGGCTAGAGATTTACTAAGGCAGATTTGTATGGAACATGAAGTATATATAATTTCAGGGAAAATATCATGTGATCACGTGCATATGTTTATCTCATATAAGCCGCAAATATCTCTTAGCAAGTTAGTACAGTATTTAAAAGATAGTAGCTCAAGAATTTTATTGCAAGAATTTGCTCATTTAAGAAAACAATTTTGGGGTAATCATTTGTGGGCTAGGGGCTATATAGCTGTCAGCTCAGGTAATATAACTGATGAAATGATACAGCACTATATTGATGAACAAGAAGGTGAACCTGTGAATGATAATCGATTTCTAATCGATTCCACTTTATAACCCCTCAGCTTATAGCTGAGGGTTGTTTAGTTAAATTTATTCCTGCGAAATTAAACAACTACTATGAACCATTTCTTGGTGGTGGGGCTTTATTTTTTCAAGTTAGAGATAAATTTAAACAATGCTATTTATCTGATATTAATCTAGAGCTAGTAACGTCCTATAACACAATAAAGAAGAATCCAGAGCAAGGTCAGTAAACTATTAGACTCTCATAAAGAAAAACATTCTAAAGAGCATTATTACCAAGTTAGAAGTAGTAATGACAGTAATGACCCAACGAAGATTACTGCAAGATTTATCTATCTTAATAGATATTCATTTAAAGGCATTTACCGGATTAATATTGATGGAAAACCAGCTCAAACTTTCTCTGGTAGGAATTATAGTAAATCTGATCTTGCCTTTAGATTAAAACAGTGTAGTCAGCTTTTAGCTGGCACATTTATTTGTGCTATGGATTTTTCTTTCATTGAACCACAAAAAGAGGATTTTGTTTATTTCGATCCACCTTATCACAAATCTGGTGAGAAATTTTATACTAGATTGCCATTTGATGAACAAGGACAAACGAGACTAAGAGATTTTGCTAAGGAACTAGATAATAAAGCTGTTAAGTTTATGATTTCTAATAGTGATACTCCTTTTATTAAAAGCTTGTACAAAGATTTTAACATTAATATTATCAAGGTTACCTATTCTATGCCCCAAACAAGAAAAACTTCTGATGAAGTAATTATTACAAATTACTAGTTTTTAAGTAGTAATCTTGTAATTATCATTCCATCCAATTAATTCAAAACTACAATTTTGAGTTTGAAAAGCAGTTTTTAAGTCTTGCATGTGACGATTTCTAATGTAATAATCGTAAAAGGCGGAAGTAGATTTGAGAGTTACTTTTTTATTGATGTCGTCTTCTTGTACCACTATTAATTTACTAAAGGTAGCGATATCAATATATTTATTGTGTCGTTCAATTAAAAACTTTCTAGCTTTATACCATAATGAATCAGGATTTAATTGCTTAGCTAGTTCAAGCAAATAAGCATTGTTTTCATCTTTAGTATTATTTCCTTGTGTTGCTGATATAGATTGCTTGCATGGTGTAATTTGTAACTTTGTTATTTTATTACCATACACCATTTGTACTTGCTGTAATATTTTAGTTTTAATATGTTCTGATAAGGCAATATCTTTTAACAATTTGAACTGAAATTGATTTTCTACCACTTTACCAAATGCACAAGAAGTCAGTAATGAATAAGCTGTATCAGTATCAAAAATGCCAGAAATTTTACGTTTTAACTGAGCATGCCGACTAGTATCAGTACTATATTCTATCTTTTGTAAGTACTGCTCTTTAGCTTTATTGTCATTACTAGATTTAAATTGGAAATTGCTAGAATTAGCTTTAGTAGTTTCTCGTAGTTCATGGCTTAAAGCTTTAGCCATATAGTTCAACAGCACTTATCTTATGACCAAAATGATGATTTGAATATTCCCCAGCTAACTTTAATAACAATTTATTGATAAAGTCTAAGTTAAATTCTCGATTTGATTTAATCTGCAATAAATCAGCATCTTCTTGAGTTAGAGGATAAAAATCAGCTAATCTTTTTCTTCTGAACCAGCTATTTTTATGGTTTACAACTGGAATGCCTAAAGTATTAAAGCAATTTGATTTTACTACTGTCTGACGTTTCTGTAAAACTTGCGGAATAACTTTTTGTAATGTTGTACTGAGTGGCAAAGCAGTTGTCATAGGATTTTCAGTAGATGCTCTAGTATTATCAACTACTTGTTGTTCATCTGATAGTTTTTGTTCAGATTGTAAATTTTGTTCAAGCTGTTGTTGTGGTAATTGTTGGTTAATATTGATTTGATTTTGTTCATTTTTAAAAGTTTCAGATTTGGTATATCTAGATTTATTAGATATATCTTTATTATTATCTATATATATAGAGTGGTCAAAACTTTTTTGGGGTTGAGCCAAAAAATCTTTGGGGTTAGCCCCAAAAGTTTTTTGGGTTGAGTATAAAATTTTTTCATTTTCAGTAGAAATTGATTGAGAATAAGGCTGGAAATTTTTAGCAAGTTTAATACAAGGAGTATTACGACATTTAATGCCATATTTAACAACTGTTGCGTTGTAAACTTGAATAAAACCACTTTTTTGTAACTCAACTAGGCATTGTCTTACACGTTCTTGACAAACACTCAAGTGTTCTTGAAAGAAATGATAGGTTTCCTTAAGTTCATCAATGCTATTATTATGATAGATTTGCAAGCGAAAGACTATTAGAGATAAAAGATGCCTTGCAGTTTTACTTAATATTTTTCCATTATGAGATGAGAGATTATTCCATTCAGGTGGGATAAAATTGCCAACAAAATTATAGAAAATGATTGCATTTTGATCATCAAAGTTATGCATTGCACAATCATTAGTAAAATGCGATGAGCATATAGTGAGCATACGGAGTATGTAGGTAAAATTAGCAGATTAAGAAAAGCTTGGAGATATGGTGGTGGGCGATAGAGGATTCGAACCTCTGACCTTTACGATGTCAACGTAATGCTCTAACCAACTGAGCTAATCACCCTTAGAGGTATCTGTAAAGTAATTTTAACTGATAATTAAAGAACTTATTATAGCGAAAATTAATAAGTTTTTTGCTAGAATAGCTAGTTACTATTTCAAAAAAACTTATAATTTGTAGCAAAAAAGAACTTAATTAGCTTTAAAACTATTTTATAGATAGCCTCTTATAATTTTAAATTCTATATTTATTGCATAATGTACTAGATTTCAAGCTTTATTTCCATTATTTATAATATTTTATTATTTAGTCTATAATTTTATGGTGGATTTAAAAACTAAAGCCTTTGATATTTCTCAAAATTTTACTATTTCTCTTGATGGTCCTGCTGCTTCAGGTAAGGGGACTATCGGTTTAATACTGGCAAAGAAATTTTCTCTTAAATATTTTCAGTCAAGTATTGTTTATAGGCAGCTTGCTTTTGACTGTATTAGTCAAAAAATAGATATCACTGATATAGATGCAGTAATTGCTTTATCTAAAGAATTAAAGCTCGATAATACTAGACATCTTTCCAAAGTCGCTTATAGAGAGGAATTTAAAGGAGACACGGAACGCAGCACCGCAGCGTACACAAGCGATCGCGCAGATGTGAGTCTAGGCTCGACGTATAAATTACCTCTAGAAGTAGAATTTGGGAAGATGTCTAACCTTGACTTAGAGAATGAGAATATAGGAGATATAGCATCGCAAATTGCTGTAATAAGTGAAGTTAGAAATAATTTAAACAAATACCTGATTAATCTAGTAAAAACAACGCCTAGAATCATTATGGAGGGTAGGGATATAGGCACTGTTGTTGCACCTGACGCCGATTTAAAGATTTTTATAACTGCAAATCCTCAAATTAGGGCTGAAAGACGATATAAACAGTTGCAAGCAAAAGGAAAAACATGTATACTCGATGAGATTTTACGGCAAATAATTTTGCGAGATAAAAGAGATAAAGAGCGAAAAGCTGCACCGTTATTACCAGCTTCAGATGCTTTAATTATCGATACTTCAGAGCTTTCGGCAATGGAAGTCGTAGAAGAAGTAACAAATTACATAAAGAATAAAATAACTTGAAAGTAACCAGTCTTGTTGCCTGGCTCAAAAAACTTATCTGTCACCCCGTGGCTTGACCACGGGGTCTAGCTTAAAATACTAATTGGTATTTTAAATTGTTTTTTTGGATACCGTGGTCAAGCCACGGGGTGACATTTTGAGTACTTTTTGGTCCATGCAACAAACTTCATACAACTTTCAAAGTGCTAGGTTATTTTATTCAATTTTATTAACCTTTTAAAAAAAATTTATTAGTTTAGGTTCTATGAACATTTCTAATTGATTTGCTATTTTGAGGTATTTTTTAGCGAAAATTAATAAGATTTTTGCCGGAATAATTATTCACATTTCAAAAAAATCTTATAATTTGCAGCAAAAAATAACCAAAATTAAATCTTTTTAGAAATGTTCATAGAACCTAGGGCACTTTAGCTAATATTACGAGAAAAATATGCCAATAAAACTAAAACAACGATTTGTTCCACAACTTGCAACAATTAATCACGAATTTGAAGAAGATTTTTCTAAAATGCTTGAAACCGTTGATACAAGTCATATAAAAGAAAAAACGGTAGTTAAAGGTCAAGTAATCGAAATAAAAAACGATATGATTATTGTTGACGTTGGATTAAAAAATGAAGGTAGAATACCTAAGTCTGAATTTTTAGCTTTACCTGAAGTTGGGGACGTAGTTGAAGTTTTCATCGAAAAAATTGAAGGACGTAACGGCAGAACGATATTGAGCCGTGAAAAAGCAGTTAAAGAAGAATTATGGGGACAACTAGAAATCATGTGTTCCAAGGGCGAATTTGTCGACGGTACGATTTTCGGTCGTGTGAAAGGAGGCTTTACCGTGGATTTATCCGGTGTAGTAGCATTCTTACCGGGAAGCCAAGTTGACGTTAGACCTATTAAAGATCCTACTTCTATAATGAATATCAAGCAACCGTTTAAAATTTTAAGCATGGATAAAAAGCTTGGTAATATAGTAGTTTCAAGAAGAGCTATCTTAGAAGAATCACGTTCCGAAGCTAGAGATGAGATGCTATCTAAAATTAAAGAAGGCATGGTGTTAGAAGGAACTGTAAAAAACATTACTGATTACGGTGCATTTATCGATCTTGGAAGTGTTGACGGTTTATTACATTTAACCGATATTTCTTGGGGAAGAGTTAACCATCCTTCAGAAATGTTAGAATTTAACCAAAAGGTTAAAGTAATGGTTATTAAGTTTGATGAAAAAACCAAAAGAATATCACTTGGTATAAAACAACTTGATTCTAACCCATGGGAAGCAATTAAAGAAGAGTTCCCGGTCGGCAAAAAAATGACGGGTAAAGTTACAAATTTTGCTGATTACGGCGTATTTATAGAGTTAAAAGACGGGCTAGAAGGACTTGTTCATTCAAGCGAAATTAGTTGGTTAAAATCTAATCAGAATCCTAGAAAAACGCTAACTATCGGTCAGGAAGTAGAATTCGTAGTTTTAGAGGTTGATACCGAAAAGCATCGTGTTTCTTTAAGTATTAAACAATGCCAAGAAAATCCTTTAATAAAGTTCGCTGAAAATAATCCTGTTGGTACTGTAATTAAAGCACCGATTAGAAATATTACGGATTTCAGTATTTTTGTTGCACTCGGTAATAATATGGACGGCATGATTCATGAAAGTGATATTAGCTGGGAAGATAAAGGAACGGATCTATTAAAATCATACAAAAAAGGTGACGAAATAGAATGCAAAGTTCTAGCCATTAATATTGAAAAAGAACAAGTTAGTTTAGGTATAAAACAATTGTCGCCGAATCCATATCAAGAAATCAGTGATGAATATAAAAAAGGCACAATAGTTAAAGCCCTTATAGCAGAAGTTAAAGATGATGGACTCGAAGTATTATTAAACAATAAAGTAGCAGGTTTTATTAAAAGAACTGAACTATCGGATGAAAAAGACGAGCAGAAGCCTGAAATGTTTAAAATAGACGAAGAAATAGAAGCAAAAGTTGTTTCTATCGAGAAATCAACCGGTAGAATTTTATTATCGGTAAAAGCTCATAAAATAGCAGAACGTCAAAAAGCTCTCAAAGAATATGGTTCTAGTGATAATACTACCAATATGGGAGATATACTTGCTAATGCTTTAGAAGATAAGAAGTAATAATCTATAAGTCATTGCGAGGAGAAACTGTAAGTTTCGACTAAGCAATCTCAGGAGTTCTATGCTACTTCATGAGATTGCCACGTCGGTTCTCGCAATGACGAAAAGCTATTTAATTCATCAATTTCAGGAGAAAATATTAATGTCGTATGTACCGATAGTAATTGAACAAACATCACGCGGTGAACGTGCTTATGATATATATTCAAGATTGCTAAAAGAACGTATAATCTTTGTATGTAGTACTGTTGAAGATCATATGACAAACTTAATTGTTGCACAATTATTGTTTCTTGAAGCAGAAAATCCTAAAAAAGATATATATATGTATATCAATTCCCCCGGAGGAGTTGTAACCGCAGGTCTTGCGATTTATGACACAATGCAATATATAAAACCTAAAGTGGCTACATTATGCATAGGTCAAGCTTGTTCTATGGGTTCACTTTTACTTTGCGGAGGCGAGAAGGGAATGCGTTATAGTTTACCTCATAGCCGTATTATGATCCATCAACCGTCAGGAGGTTATAAAGGACAAGCTACCGATATAGAAATCCACGCTCAAGAAACCCTAAAAATCAAAAGGTTACTTAACGAATTGTATAGTAAACATACTAGACAAGAGTTAAAACATATCGAAAAAAGTATGGAACGTGATAATTTCATGTCACCGGAAGAAGCAAAAAAATTTGGAATAATAGATAATATAATTTCTTCTAGAGATGCTATGACAATGTCAGCAAAATAAAGATTAAATTTTATAAAAAAATCTTATAGATTTAGTTTTATTATTATATAAGAGATAGTCAATTCAGTGGGATTTGCATATAAGGAGCGAAGAGTTAAGTCTAAATAATGGGATAGCGACGAGTGACGATGTAGGCGAGTCCAAATCAATTGACTATATTGGGGTCATAGCTCAGTTGGTAGAGTGTTTGAATGGCATTCAAAAGGTCGGGGGTTCGATTCCCCCTGGCTCCACCACCTTACAATCAACCTTTTCGTACTTTGCTAATTTTTCCTCCATACTCTGTATGCTCACTATATGCTTATCGCGTTTTTAAAAATAGTACTATAATTGTCTTGAATACCTCTTCTAAACTAATGTTTAAGTCGAGGCCTTATGCTTACTATATGCTCATCGCATTTTACTAATGATTGTGCAAAGCATAATTTTGATGATCAAAATGCAATCATTTTCTATAATTTTATTGGCAATTTTATCCCTCCTGAATGGAGTGATCTCTCATCGCATAATGGCAAAATATTAAGTAAAACTGCAAGGCAACTGCTATCTCTAATAGTCTTTCGCTTGCAAATCTATCATAATAATAGGATAGATGAACTCCAAGAAACTTATAACTTCTTTGAACAGTCTTTAGGAGTTTGCCAAGAACGGGTTAGACAATGTTTGCTGGAGTTGCAGAAAGCTGGCTTTATTGATCTTCGTAAAGCAACCATAGTCAAATATGGCATTAAGTGTCGTAATGTCCCTTGTATTAAACTGGCAAGAATTTTCCAACCTCATTCTCAAAAAATTTCTAGTGAAGATGAAAAAATTTTAGACTCAACTCAAAAAAACTTTGGGGCTAACCCAAAAGAATTTTTGCCTCAACCCCAAAAAAGTTTGGATCACTGGATCACTATATATATAATAATAAAAATATATCTAATAAATCTAGATATGGCAAATCTGAAATTTTTCAAAATGAAAAAAATCAAGTTGATGCTAATGAAATTGATAATAACCAGCAATTACCACAACAACAGCTTGAACAAAATTTACAATTTGAACAAAAACTATCAGATAAACTACAAGTAGTTGATAATACTAGAGCATCTACTGAAAACTCTATGACAAATGCTTTACCACTCAGTACAACATTACAACAAATCGAGAATTTAACTTAGACTTTATCAATAAGTTGCTATTAAAGCTAGCTGAGGAATATTCAAATCATCATTTTGGTCATAAGAAAGTGCTATTGAACTATATGGCTAAAGCTTTAAGCAATGAACTACGAGAAACTACTCAAGCTAATTCTAGCAATTTCCAATTTAAATCTAGTGATGAAAATAAAACTAAAGAGCGGTACTTACAGAAGATAGAATATAGTACTGATAATAGCCAAAAGGCTCAATTAAAACGTATAGTGTTTTTGATACTGATACAGCTTATCAATTGTTAACTTCTTGTACATTTGGTAAAGTTCTAGAAGAGCAATTTCAGCTCAAATTGTTAAAAGATATTTCCTTATCAGAACATGTTAAAACTAAAATATTACAGCAAGTACAAATAGTGTATGGTGATAAAATAACAAAGTTGCAAATTATGCCATGCAAGCGATCTATATCAACAACACAAGGAAATAATACTAAAGATGAAAATTATATTTACTTGAACTAGCTAACCAGTTGAATCCTGATTCATTATGGTATAAAGCTAGAAAGTTTTTAATTGAACGATACAATAAATATGTTGATATCGCTACCTTTAGTAAATTAATAGTGGTAAAAGAAGATAACATCAATAAAAAAGTAACTCTTAAACCCATTTCAGTTTTTTATGATTATTACATTAGAGATCGTTATATGCAAGCTTTAAAAGCCGCCTTGCAAGCTCAAAATTGTAGCTTAGAATTAATTAGCTGGAATGATAATTACAGTATTATTAATTAAAAACTAATAATTTGTAATAATCACCTCATAAGAGGTTTTTCTTTGTTGTGGCATAGAATAGCTGACCTGGATAGTATTAATGTTAAAATCTTGGTACAAATTTCTAATAAAAGTCGTATCACTATTCGAGATCATAAATTTAACAGCTTGATTATCTAATTCCTTAGCAAAATCTCTTAGTCTCATTTGTTCTTGTTCATCAAATGGCAATCTAGTATAAAATTTCTCACCAGATTTGTGATAAGGTGGATCGAAATAGACAAAATCATTTTTCTGCGGTTCAATAAAAGAAAAATCTATAGAACAAATATATGTATTAGAACATAGCTACACTTAATATATTTCGCGATTTGCTATGATTGATTACTCGATTATATGTAAGTAGTAATGTATCATCACCTAAATTAATGGCATCAATGGCACTATCAGGGTTTAATAAGTTTACTGGTTCTAAATTACTCCAATATATTCCATTATTTATGGATATTGATCTGTGTATGTAAGTAGACATTAAGGAATCAGTTTTTCTAGGTCTTACTAACATTATGATTTTATTTGGTAAATTACTACTAACTAAAGTTGGCTGTATAAAACCTCTGTAACCTTTTTGAAAAATTTGAGGGTTGGATGGTAATATAGGATTACTTAAATTCCATGTATGTAAATCTGATGAATATTCTATATATGAAAAATCATCAATACAACTTTCTCGAGAACACGGAGATAAAATATTATTTTCATAAATTAGTGGCTTATTACGTGCTGGTCCTAGAATACCATGTAATAGTTCTGGTTTTTGCCATGTTAATCCCTGATCATAAGAACGAGATAATATTCCACTCCATGTTCTTGGATAAGGTCCAATTTTACTAAAAATGAGTAACTGATTATTCAAGAAAGTAATTACTGGATTTCCACAACTGATTATCCCATTATCTTGCTTTAGAGGGATATGATGATCACGGAAATATTGCGGTGAAACGATTCTTTCTGGAGTAGTCCATTGATAATGATTATTACTTTTAAATCCTAAACTGATCCAAATGCTATTATTTTCTTCTGACTTACCTGATTCAGATCGTGTTTTACCAAAAAATGATGTTATTAATTTTTTATCATCAAAAGCAAATATGGTCGCAGCATGAACATCTTTTAGATATGAATTATTTAAAATAAATTCTTCTATTTTTGTTTCTAAAATAAACATGATGTTTTATTTTTTTCTAAATTATTGAAATAATTTAATCCAAGTGTAAATCCTATTATTATTGGAAATAGTATCATTTGTATTCCCCAATGGCCAAAATATTTTGTTAAATATACAAGACCAAAAGATATAATAATATTCATGGAAACAGTCGATAAAGCAAAAATTATACTTGCTGTTCTAAATCGTTTAAACACTGGAAAATGTTTTAGAAAAATTGGCATAGCTGGATGTTAAACAAAATCCTGACGATCTTCAGGAGGTGCAAAATTACATCAAGGCCCTTGATTATGGACTAAAGCGTTTGAAGAGCTGCCTTTATCGCTACGTCTAATCAAAGAAATTCATGAGCAGTTAATGCAAGGTGTTAGGGGGTTTCATGCAACACCGGGAGAATTTAGACGTAGTCAAAATTGGATTGGATCTCCTGGGTGCACTCTGAATACAGCAAAATTTGTACCACCACCCCCTGACAATTTAATGGATTGTTTAGGGAATTTAGAAAAGTTTTTACATGATAGGCAGTTGCCGCCGTTGATTCACATTGCACTTTGCCACTATCAGTTCGAAGCTATTCATCCCTTTTTAGATGGTAATGGACGTGTTGGGCGATTACTGATTACCTTACTGCTGGTTGAGCAAAGAATGTTGCCTTCTCCTCTGTTATATTTAAGTGCGTTTTTTGAGGCAACACGAGATGAATATTACAAGCAGCTTTACAACGTTAGCTCAAAAGTCACATGGTATGAGTGGTTTATTTATTTTTTCAATGCTGTAGCTGTTCAATCTGAAGATGTCTTGTCACGTGCTGAACGTATCAATGAATTATTAAATCAATGGAAAATTGAAGTGGCAAGCAGTGGCTCCCAAGTTCCTATGAACCTTGTGCAACATTTTGCTGTGAATCCCTATTTTACCACTAACAAAATTGCAACAGAGTTAGGTATTGCATATAGCACTGCACAAATGGCAATTCAAAAGCTTGAAGCAATAGGAATTATAAAAAAGACAAATGATAATAAACGGGACAAAGTATACTGTGCCACTCAAATATTAGACATTTTGGAAGAACCTACGAAAATCAGGACTGACGCTTACTTTATCGTCTAAAAATCAGGATTATCAAAAATATCCCTACCAATTTTAGTCCATTGGTCTTTGATATGTGGGGACTTTGTTAATTCATTTTTTAAAGCAATTAATGCCCCAAATAGACTATTGGTAGGTAAGTCATCGAGCTTTGCTTTAGCAATCAATCCGCCCAGTTCAATTAAGCGACGAGTACGCATTTTTCTTTCTATAATTTTAAGTTTAGCTTCTTCAGTAATAATTTTAGCTTTCTTTTGCTGTAATTTTAATCTTTGTTTTATGACATTATCCATATGAGTTTAATATTTTAGATATTATTGTTTACATGTCATGAATGCACAATAAATTTAAGAAGTCCAACATATTTATTTAAGTACCAATAAAAAATCCTTCATATTTTTTTCTGAACCAGATAATTGATACAACAAAAAGACTACAAGTGATAATAAGATAATAAATGGATAAGAAAATTTAAGAATCCCCGTTGCCCACCAAACCGTAAAATTAAGATAAATAAAGATAATTACCATTATTTTAAGTAACAGCTGAAAAGCTACGGAGGGAGAGGTTATTAACCTAACTTTAGATTAGGTTAATACGCAATATATAAACCTGAAGGTTTATTATTTGCTTGCTGGTTCATATGTTTCTGGATTTCAGTGGATGATTTTAAGATTGCATGGTAATGTCAACGATGGATTGAATAAGATCGAGACTTACTAAAATAGCCAAGTATTACGCTGGGAACAAGATGGTAAAATAGTAATGAAGATCAATGGCAGTAAAGCTGGTATCTGGCATGATTTTAGTACAGGAGATGGAGGAGATTTATTTACCTTAGTACAAAGAGAAAAAAATTGTGATTTTATAGAAGCTAAGAAATATTTACAAGACATGGTTGGTATGTCAACCAACAAAAGTAAAGATATAGCAGTAAATTTAGCAGTAAATAAAAATCAACAAATTAAAACTCAAACAGAGCAAGATGATGAAATAGTAAAAATTAAGAGGGCCAAAATATTATATGAAAAATCAGATTCTTTAAAATATATCATGCCAGATCATGTAGCCAAAAGATATTTATCAGAATATCGTGGAATTAAAGAAGTATTAACAAGATACCAACTAAGCTTTGATCTTAGAACCAATATGATGTGGGACAGTAATAGCAAACAATATTATCCTGCCTTAATTGCCTTTGCTAGAAGTAAAGATGGCACTATTACTGGAGGACAAGCAATTTATTTAAATAAAGAAACAAATAATAAAGCTGAAATTGAGGTTAATAAATGTTCTTTTGGAAAAATTAAAGGTTCTTTTGTCGAGATTAATAAAAATAACGAACAGCAGAACGTACAAAGCAGGAACTTACAAATCAGTAAAGATGGCAACAATTCAGCAAGTAATGTAACGATTATAGCCGAAGGGTTAGAGACGGCTTTAAGCATTGCGGAAGCTGATATTAAAGGCAAAATTCTTTGTAGTTTAGATCAGGAACTATGAGCCTATCAAAGGAGAGAGAATAATAATTGCTGCCGATAATGATGGTAAAGAAGTAGTATCAGTGCATACCGTAAATAAAGCACAGGAGGAATTAATTAGCAAGGGAGCAGCGGTAGCAATAATACAAACCAGAAAAAGGTAATTTTAATGATATGTTAAAATCACAAGGAGCAGAATCTATAGACAAGCTTATAGAGCCTGAAATAGCAAAATTAACAGCAGCTAGCAATGTAGCTGAACTTAAATCATCATTGAAAGCACATAATAATAGAAAATCACAACTTCAGTCCATAGAATTACTATTTTCAAAAATGGCAAATAACGATAATAGTGAACTAAGTAATGTGCAGCAGCAAATAAAAGCTTTAGTAAAGTTTGGCACTATAGAAGATATAAATACCGCGTTACAACTATATAGAGAAAAAGGTCTAGATTCTTGTATGCTCTATAGTCACAAGATTTGCGTAGCAGCAATAGAGCAGAAGATACAGCAAGATCTACAAATAATGAAGAATAAATTTGATCCTAATTATAATCTTGGTTATAAAAGATTTTGTGATATAGTAGTACATGATTTTCAAGGCAAAAGTCATCTCGTTTTTGAAGATTATTTAGTAGCTATCGGAAAAGATAAGCAAGTCATGCAGTATATAAATCAAGCTTCCGAAATAGGTAAAGCAATAAGAACTGAGATAAAACACTGCTCTGAGATCAAACTTAATCAAGGCATCAGACTTTAAGAGTATAATAAGCAGTGTTGCTATACGAATTAAATAATAAATAAGTTATATGGCAAAAAAATTAAAACATGATGCTTTAGTAAAGAAGATTCTAACTGAGAAGATAGCAGCCCAGGAATTTTTAGAACATTATTTGCCCTCAGATTTTAAGGATTTAATAGATTTAAGAGAAATAACAGTAGAAAAAGAGTCATTTGTCGAAGATGATTTAAAAAGAAAATATAGTGATATAATTTATTCGGTAAAAACTAGAGATCAAGAAAAAGCATTTGTCTATGTACTAATAGAGGCTCAATCTAGTTGTGATTATTGGATAGCGTTAAGATTATGGAAATATATGCTGCTTCTATGTGAGCGTCACATGACAAATAAAGAGAAATTACCATTAATTTGTCCATTGTTAATATATAATGGTTCTGAAGTATATAGCGCGCCAAGAAATTTCTGGGAATTATTTACAAAACCAGAGCAAGCAAAGAAACTAATGGTGAAAGATTATCAACTAGTAGATTTGCAAAGTCAGTCTGATGATGAGATAGCAAAGAAGAAGCATCTTGGGATGATGGAGTATTTTTTAAAGCACATATACCAAAGGGATATGCTAAAACTATGGGATGAGTTTTTAACTAGATTTAAACCAAGTTTAATATGGATAAGGAATCAGGATATATTTACTTAAGATCGTTTTTATGGTATACTGATGCTAAGATCTCTGAAGAGAAGCAGCAAGAATTAGAACAAATAATAGTTAAGCATTTATCAACAGAAGAAAAAGATAATATTATGAGAACAATAGCACAAAAATACATAGATGAGGGCATTCAGCATGGCATAATTCAAGGCATTGAAAAAGGAAAAGCTGAGGGGATTCAAATTGGTCAAATGAAAGGAAAAGCTGAGGGAAAAGCTGAAGAAAATATCAGAGTAAAAACAGAGGTAGCAAGAAAAATGCTATCTCAAGTGTAAACCTTCAGATTTGATCTGACATATTAAGATTGAAATTAGACGAGTTTGTGGGTATGTAGATAACTAAGGAGTTATCTATCATATCCACGAACTAAATATAAAACTCAATTAATAGGAACAATATGTCAAATTATGATCAAAAAATAATCAAACCTAAATTAGGATTATTAGAACTTGTAAAACAACTAGGTAGTGTTAGTACTGCGTGTAAAGTAATGGGCTATTCAAGAGATAGCTTTTACCGTTTCAAGGAACTATATGAGATGGGCGGAGAAGCGGCTCTTGTGGATATGAGTCGTAAGAAACCTATAGTAAAGAATCGTGTATCAGAACATATAGAACAAGCAGTAATAAATCTTGCTATAGAGAATCCTGCTCTTGGTCAGCTTCGTGCGAGCCAAGCACTAATAAAGCAAGGTATTATAGTGTCATCCAGTGGTGTACGTTCTATCTGGCTACGCAACGATCTTGAAACTCTAAAGAAACGACTCAAAGCTTTAGAAGCTAAATCTGCACAGGACGGTATCTTACTGACAGAAGAGCAGATATCTGCTTTAGAAAAAGCAAAACAAATTAAAGAGGCTCATGGAGAAATTGATACTCAGCATCCCGGTTATCTTGGTGCACAAGACACCTATTATGTCGGTAATATGAAAGGAGTAGGTAGAATATACCAACAAACCTTTATTGACACTTATTCTAGAGTGGCTATTTGCAAACTCTATACTGATAAATCTGCAATAACATCCGCTGATATTTTAAATGATAAGGTAATACCTTTCTTTAATAATCATGATGTACCACTACTGAGAATCCTTACAGATAGAGGAACGGAATATTGTGGTAAGGTAGAACATCATGCTTTTGAGTTATATTTGGCTATAGAAAATATTGATCATACTAAAACTAAGGCACGTTCTCCTCAAACTAATGGAATATGCGAAAGATTACATAGAACTTTAAAAGATGAATTTTATGATATAGCTTTCCGTAAAAAGATTTATAGCTCATTAGAGGATTTACAGATTGACTTAGATCAATATTTAAACAAATATAACAATACTAGACCGCATTCTGGAAAGTTCTGTTATGGAAAAACTCCTATGCAAACTTTCAAGGATAGCATTAAAATTGCTCAAGATAAGTCTATTAATTCTTACTTATCTGACAGCACTTTTGCTGCTTAATCAATCTCTACCTGTCAGATCAAGTGTACGGGCTGTTGAAAAAATCAACAAGGTTGCAAATACTTTAATATTTTTTTATCTTTAATAGTAGTAGATAAAAAAACCAAAAAATAATTTTAAGTATCCGTTTAAAATTTTGTACTATCGCAATCATCAGTATTTGAATCTGTGTTTTCTGTACACTTCTAAATTTTGCTCCTCGTAAACCATGATTCTCCTTAGCTTCACCAAATAGACCTTCTATTTTCCACTTTCTCTCAATTAGTTTTTTCTTAAAATCAATTCTATTCTGTCTGACCTTTACCTCATCTATTTCATCCTGATAAGGATTACGATAAATAAATCGTCCTCTATTACTATAATTATCAGAAATACAACCTGATTTTAGAGAGCAATTTTTACAATGCCCTCCTGTAATACGATAACGTTTTATTTGTTTTTTATCTAATTTATCATACGGATAAAGATAATGTCCCTGTGGACACTTATATCTATCCTGTTCTCTATCATATTGAAATTCCCCCCTACTTATTTTTCCTTCACCAAGATTATCTACATGTAAAGGTATATAAGTTGTAATTCCAAGTAATTTAAAATATCCATAGGTTGGACCTCTACCATAACCTTTGTCTGCTATCCATTCTTTTACTCTAAAAGAAAAATTATTTAATATATTCCAAACTCTACTTGGAAGTACAATACACTCATGTTGTGATCCTGTACTTACATAACAATCTATTATAATACGTGAATCTGAATCAATTGAGTAGTGGGTCTTATAACATAGCTTTTTATAACCATTAGTTCTTGATACAAGACTACAATCAGGATCTGTCCTACTGACATGAGTTTGATTAGATATTTTCCTTACTTTTTTCCCTTCTCGGAAATCATGATAACGACGTTCATATTTTTTTAATTCTCTCTTTTGTGAATCACCTTGATCTTTTCTTAATATTAGGCTATTCATAGAGGCATTAGATTCAACTAAAGAGGCATCTGAAATAATTGTTTCTCCTTTTATAATATCTAGTTCATACCATTGCTTAATCAAGCTTATAAATATTTCTTGAAATAGTTCTACCCCAAATCTATCTCTTATCCTACTTAATGATGAATGATCCGGTACTTTATCCTCTAAACTTAAACCACAAAACCACCTATATGCTATATTTAACTGAATTTCTTTACATAATCGTCTATTTGACTTTATACCATATAAGTAACTTATTATTTGCATCCTAAAAAATAATACAGGATCAATTGATGGACGTCCGTAATTAGCACAATAACGATTCTTAGTTATTTCATAGATAAAAGAAAACTCTAATTCTTTAGCTTCATGAATCCTCACTAATAAATGATCATTAGGTATCATGTGCCTTAAGCTAAGGCTATTACATCTCACACTTTGATCAAGCTTATAACCCTGCATCTTTACACCTTCATTTAAGCATAAAAATACAGCTTATTCCTTAGATTAACTCTTTTCTACTTCTTTTTATAACTTTTTCAACAGCCCGTGTAGAGTTTTACATCTAATGTTAATCTCTTTTAACACCCAATAAATGCAAAAGTTGTTGATGCGATATTCATCTTGATAACTTCTTGGGCTTCTTTCATTAAGGATCAGATATCTTTATCATATTGGCTATCTAGCAACTTATCTGATTGTGATTATTAGAAAGGAATTGCTTTCACGAGATTTTCCCTATGCTTAAGAGTATTTCGTCACATTGTCAGGGTAGCTCTTTTTCATACCCTTAGATTCATCTAGTGACATAGATGGTTTCCTGCCTAGCGGAAACAACTCTTTGATACAACCTCGTGTCATACACTATTATATGGCTTTTTGGTTATTTAGGTATATGTTAAATATTGATGAATATCATATGAAAGTAATAAAAAACAAAAAATTTCCTTTCATATATCCTTTAGTGTTTTATAATGGCATACAAAATAGAGTTAATTTTATTCTACATTTTGACCAAATTTGGTCAAAATGATAATAGAAATAGAAAAAATACTTAAATCACAATTAATATAGCCAAAAATTTAATCAAAGCCGGTAAAAAACTGACTTAATAGCTACCTCAACCGGATTAAGAAGGAAGAGGGTGAGAAACTTAAATAAATTACTCATACATGTATTTATTATCATTTATATTAGGAGGATTAAATGTATTACTCCGTCAATTACGTTTATCAATTAGCTCTATAGAGTTTTATAAAGACGTATATATAAACTATCAAGGATACGGAATAAGATATTTATTTACCGTGTCTTTTATTTCGTCAATAATTTATTGTATTTTTATATTAAATTACATAATAACTTTAAAAGATTATTTTAACGGAATACAATCATCAAAAGTTACAGACAACATTGAATATATTATCAATCAATTACCGGAAATTAAATATAATAATTCAAAAATTTCAGTTGAAGAAGTAGAGCCTATATATTTATATAGTAAAAATAACAATAAAATAGTCGTCATTGATACAAAAAATCAAGTTTCTAATAAAGAAAAAAGCAAAATACCGTTTGTACTTGAAGAGAATAAGCTGAAGATAAATTTAATTGTAGCCAATACTAAGAAAAATTTCCCAAGTACTGTTAACTATTCTGAGATATTCAAACAAAATGAAGTAATTTTAACTCCTGAAATAATAAAAAAATATTTTGCTGATAATTTATTATATGCACCAAATTTATTTATTTATTTCGGTGTGCCGACTATTATATTATTTTGGTTTGTAACATTCTTATTAGAGAGAAGTATTATAGTTTTGTTAGTATATAGCTTAGCTAATTTACTTACTACTAAAACTTCAATACAAACTTCTATAAGGTTAGTAATGTTTTCAAGCGGAGTCCTGATAATATTACAACCGGTTATTATTATATTAATACCGGAATTAAGCATATTATTACAGCTACTACAAATGTTTACAACTTGTTTAGTATTTGTTGCTATTTGGCAAATTAACAAGAGCCTGTCGAGTTATATATAAGGAAGAATTTATTTAAAATTATTTATGATACTTTGATCATCTTTTCTACTTCTCCCAGACCCTACACAATTAAAGAAAGCATGACGAGCTTGAATCTCATTTGAAAAAAATCCAGCTTCAGCAATCTTTATTTATTGTGCATCTTTATTTATTGTGCTACAAAATTGCTGAGCAAGGTTTGTAGCTTCTTGTAAATCATTTAAAGAGTAATTTATAACTACGCTTGCTGGTGTAAAACTTATTACTGTTGGATGATAGCGAGGAGATTCAGGAGTTATTATACATGAAGTTAATTCAAAACAAATAATTAAATAAAATCTTTAATTTGCCTAAAATATAGATGTTTTTTGTCATAACTATAATAGTTTATATTAACAAGCTAATTTTTTATTAAATAATATAATTATATACTTGACTAAATTACTTGGGTATTGTAGATATAAAACAATTTTAAGTTTTAAGGTTATATGATGCTGACGACGAAAGGAAGATATGCCGTAATGGCAATACTTGAAATGGCTTCAAAATCAAGTGCTGAACCGGTCACTTTGAATGAAATTTCCGTAAAACAAAATATATCGCTTAACTATTTAGAGCAGATATTTTCTAAACTTAAAAAAGCTGATCTAGTTAAGGCTATTAGAGGATCGAAAGGTGGGTATATTTTAATAGGTAACTTAGAAGAAATAAAAATTTCTGATATTATGGACGCCGTTAACGAAAATTTTATAATGACTACCTGCTATAAGAAATCAGTTAAAACTTGCGTACCTGATACAATAAAATGTAATTCGCATAAATTATGGAAAGGTCTTGGGAAGCATATTAGAGATTATTTTGAAAATATATCCATTAAGGATGCTTTAGAGCTAAGTATTATTTAAATATATGATATATTTAGACCATAATGCTACTACTTCTATCGACCCTAAAGTTAAGGAATTCATAATAAGTTTGATGGACAAGGAGCTTAACCCTTCATCAGCACATAGTTTAGGTAGATTTGCTAAGAATATCATAGAAACGGCACGTTCGCAAATAGCGGCGGCTCTTGGTATAACCTTATCATCTAGAGAATATGATATTACCTTTACGTCATCGGGAACTGAAAGTAATAATTTAATAATGAAAAATTTTTATGACGGCGATATTTTTATTTCAGCTATTGAACATTTATCGATCTATAGCCGTATAAACTACGCTCCAAATATTAAAGTTATAAGAGTTAATACGCAAGGGCTAGTTGATTTAGAACATCTAGAAGAGTTGTTATCTCAGAGTAATACTAGTAAAAAACTAGTTTCCGTAATGATGGCTAATAATGAAAGTGGGGTTTTGCAAGATATAACCAAAATAAGTGAAATAACTAAAAAGTATTATGCAAGATTTCATAGCGATTTAGTGCAAAGTTTTGGCAGAATACCCATAAATATCAAGGAGTTAGGTTTAGATTTTGTGACGATTTCAGGACATAAAATAGGAGGGGGGCAGGGTGGTGCTGCTTTAATCTCTAACTCTAACTTTCAAGTTACTCCAATGATTATAGGAGGAGGGCAGGAAAAATCAGTACGCTCAGGCACTGAAAATGTTTTAGCTATTGCAGGGCTTGGTTTGGCAGCTGAATTAACAACAAAAGATATCTCAGAAAAATATATAAAAATCAAAAGCTTACAGGAAGTTTTAGAGAAAAAATTAAAAGAATATCCAAACGTAAATATTGTTAGTAATAGCGTAGCGAGATTACCTAATACTACCTTAATTACTATACCGAATACGGATGCACAAGTGAAATTAATCGGGTTTGATTTACGTAATATTTGCGTAAGTTCCGGCTCTGCTTGTTCATCGGGAAAAATATCTAAATCACACGTATTAACCAATATGGGTATGAATGAAGAAGAAGCAAAATCTTCGATTAGGATATCTTTAAGTCATACTAATACGGTAAGTGATATAGAAACTTTTATAGAAGCTTTTGAGGAGATTTACGATGTCATTCCCGCATAGGCGGGAATCCATAAAAAATAAAAAAAGACTGAACCCCGTGGTCAAGCCACGGGGTGACGAAAAACAAACTATTTAACATGTAACCATATGAACCCACAATTAAACAATTTAACCTTACCGATATATATGGATTATCAGGCAACAACGCCACTAGATCCAAGGGTAATGGAAGCAATGTTGCCCTATTTTACTACCAAGTTCGGGAATCCTCATTCACGTAGCCATTCTTTCGGCTGGGAAGCAGAAAACGCCGTTGAAGGGGCAAGAAGTAGGGTAGCAAGGTTAATAGGAGCGGATACTAAAGAAATTATTTTTACCTCTGGTGCAACCGAATCTAATAACCTTGCAATAAAGGGAATAGCAAAATTTTACGGCAATAAAAAGAATCACATTATTACTATAGTTAGTGAACATAAATGCGTACTTGACGCTTGCAGGCATTTAGAGCAAGAAGGTATAAAAATCACATACTTACCGATTAAACCAAATGGAATAATCGATTTAGAAATATTAAAAGAAGCTATTACCGATCAGACTATGTTAGTTTCAGTTATGGCAGTTAATAATGAAATAGGTGTTGTTCAGCCTTTAAAGGAAATCGGGAAAATTTGTCGTGAAAGAGGCGTTTTCTTTCATTCCGATATTGCTCAAGGTTTTGGTAAAATTCCAATTGACGTTAACGAGTTTAATATTGATCTTGCCAGTATCTCAGGACATAAAATTTACGGTCCGAAAGGAATAGGGGCCTTATATGTAAGGAAAAAACCTCGTGTGCGTGTTACGCCGCTTATAAACGGTGGCGGGCAGGAGAGAGGTATGCGTTCGGGTACGTTACCGACTCCTTTAATCGTAGGGCTTGGCATGGCTGCTGAAATAGCGTATAGTGAGATGGAAAAAGATACTAAGCATGTAAATTACTTATTCGACAGATTTTTAAATAATATACATAGCCGAATTTCAGAAGTTTATTTAAACGGTGATAAAAATCAAAGATATAAAGGTAATTTAAATTTAAGCTTTGCCGGAGTTGAAGGAGAATCAATTATCCTTGCCATTAAAGATTTAGCGGTTTCCTCCGGTTCTGCTTGTACTTCTGCCTCTTTAGAGCCGTCATATGTTTTACGTTTCATGGGAATCGGTGAAGAGCTTTCCCATACTTCAATCAGGTTCGGCATAGGTAGATTTACTACCGAGCAGGAAGTTGACTACGCAGTAAATTTAATATGCTCAAAAATCGATAAACTAAGGAACTTAAGCCCTCTTTGGGAAATGATGCAAGAGGGGATTGATTTGAAAAAGATTAAATGGGCTGTACATTGAGAATATCGTCATTGCGAGCAGCCGTTAGGCTGCGTGGCAATCTCGTCAAATATCCTGAGATTGCTTCGTCAAAACTTGCAGTTTTTCCTCGCAATGACGGCTCGGGTATTCACGCAAGTATAACATACAAAACCAAATTTTAGAGAATAACAATGGCTTATAGCAAAAAAGTGATAGATCATTATGAAAATCCTCGTAATGTTGGATCGCTTGATAAAGAAAATAAAAATGTCGGGACGGGACTAGTTGGAGCTCCTGCTTGCGGTGACGTTATGAAGTTACAAATCGAAGTTGATGATGACGGGATTATTACAGATGCTAAATTTAAAACATTCGGCTGCGGTTCAGCTATTGCTTCAAGTTCTTTAGTAACGGAGTGGGTTAAAGGAAGATCGGTAGAAGATGCTGAGACTATTAAAAATACCGAAATAGCAAAAGAATTGTCACTTCCACCGGTAAAATTACATTGTTCACTACTTGCTGAAGATGCAATAAAGGCAGCTATAGCCGATTACAAACAGAAAAAAGACTCTTAAAAAACATGAAAAATGTTATTTCATTAACCGATTCTGCTGCAAAGCAAGTAAAATTGCTAATAGAAAAACGAGCCAAGCCTACCTTTGGTATTAGGGTAGGGGTTAAGTCAGGTGGTTGTGCTGGTCAGACTTATTCCGTTGAATATGCCGATAGTAAAAATCAATTCGATGAAATAGTTGAAGAAAAGGGCGTACGGATACTAATCGACCCTAAAGCATTAATGTATATTCTAGGTTCTGAAATGGACTATGTAGAGACTAAATTCAAATCCCAATTCACTTTCACCAATCCCAACGAAAAAGCTAATTGCGGCTGCGGCAAATCTTTTAGCGTATAACACTTTAAAATCAATAAAGGTTTTAAAATATGTGTAACTGGATTTATAATAAAATAGAGGGGATAAAGATTGAGCAAGAGTATGGATATTTTTCAAGAGATATTCGCAAAAATGTTTTCATACTTTTGTTTTTCTATGAAAATATATGATTTGAAAAATAGTCATATAGACAAGTTTCAGGATAATGAAATTGTATTCTATGAAAACCCTAATGGTAATTGTTTTTTAGGTAATCAGCTGGATATATTAGGTAAATTGATGGATTCATGATAGGGGTAGATTACAAATTATTTTAGAACCCTATACGGAAATATCTTTAAAAGAAAGTTGGCTATTTAATAACAAAAAGGCTTTAACGCAATTAAATAACGGTATTAAAGATTCCGCTAAAGGGCAAGTTAAATTTATAGAAGATTTCAGTAAATATTTAGATGATGACTTTTAAAATATTACACCAATAGCTTTATTTTAAGAAAAATCATGCGAATCACCGGAAAATGAAATCTCCCAGCCTACTTCGACATGATTAGGATCGCTTATATTATTATATTTAACTAAATCCTGAACAAGAAGTACCGTAATTTTGTGAAATTTTTGATAAAGTGTCTCCTGATTTCACTGTATAAACTTTAGCGGTGCGATTTGGCATATTAACTTCTAAGATTATTTTTGATAGCTTAAAAAAGCTATCAATCTTTTGTTTAGAAATCAAGAGTAAAATAATTATAGTAGTTTTAACTATTGCTAAAAATCATTATTTCAGCTAATTTAAAGCTGTTTCTTTAAATTAGATTAATATGTCACAAAAATTAGGTTTCTGGGCGGTTTTTGCCTTAGTAACCGGCAGTCAAATCGGTACTAGCGTTTTTATATTGCCGTTAAGTTTAGCACCATTCGGTATATACAGCATTTGGGGCTGGGTACTTTCATTATTCGGTGCTATGAGTATAGCACTTGTATTTTCTACACTTTGTGCAAAATTTCCTAAAACAGGCGGTCCGCACGTTTATGTACGGGAAAGTTTCGGGGATAAGATAGCTTTCTTCACCGGCTGGACTTACTGGGTTATATCCTTCGTCAGTACAAGTATAGTTGTTATCTCTGCAATAGGTTATCTAACACCTTTTTTTAAATCACAAGCGATTTTGGATTTAACATTACAGATAATATTATTAGCTGCTATTACGGTTTTAAATTTAAAAGGTCCTGAAGTAGCAGGAAAAGCAGAGTTTTATTTGATTCTCTTAAAATTTGTTCCGCTGCTTGTAGTAGGTTTATGTGCATTATCTCATTTTAATATAGATAATATAACTATAGCTGAAGAAGTAGAAAGTTTAAGCATTCCGAGTATTATGGGAAGAGTTGCACTTCTTACTTTTTGGGGATTTATCGGAGTAGAATGTGCAACTACTACAGCAGGAGCGGTAAAAGATCCGGCAAAAACCATTCCAAGAGCCATAATAGTTGGAACTTTCTGCGTAGCAGTTTTATATATTATCAATAGCGTAGGTATAATGGGATTAATCCCTGCTTCTGAACTTATTAGTTCTAAAGCTCCTTATGCCGATGCCGCTTCATTATTATTCGGGGGTAAATGGTCAAGCGTAATTACGGTTATAGCCTCGATTATATGTATAGGTACACTCAATGCTTGGGTACTAACTAGCGGACAAATTGCTCTAGGACTTGCAGAAGACGGGTTATTACCGAAATTTTTTGCTAAGAAAAATAGCAATAACGCTCCAACTCACGGAATTATTGTAAGCTGCCTTGGCATTGTGCCGTTATTAATCTTTACGGCAAATGATAATTTTGCCAAACAGATTACACAAATAATAGATTTCTCGGCAATAACATTCTTATTCGTCTATTTAATTTGTAGCTTAGCATTTTTAAAAGTAATTCTTAGTTCAAAAGAAAATTTTTCTTATTATTATTTACTTATAGCCATAATATCGATTATCTTTTGTGCTTGGGTTATCTATGAAACACCTGTTAAAACTCTAATTATAGCTAGCTCCTTTACTATTCTCGGTATTCCTTTATATTATGGATGGTATACTCGGTGAATTTCAAAAATTGGCGTTGTCGTCTAGCAAGTTCTGCGGTACTCACGTATTAAGTAACGGCTTCCGTTCCTCGCCTTGCAGACCTATTACTCTTTTTGAAATTGACCTTCGTCTACCAATTTTTCATTATGACGGCTCAGCCTCCAAGCGGGCAAGAGAACGACATAAGAGATATAAACATGACAAAAATCCGTATTAATCTACTTAGAAATTTATTCACAGAATATGATATAGACGGTTATATAATTCCGTCTAACGATAAATATATGAGTGAATATGTTCCAAGCTACGCAAAGAGACTTGAATATATAACAGGTTTTACTGGTTCAAACGGTATAGCTATTATATATAAAGATACAGCATTATTTTTTACTGACGGACGTTATTTAGAGCAAGCAAGTAAAGAGCTGGATTTAGAGCTTTTTAAGATTTTTGACTTAAAAGATATATCTAAGTTTGGTAAAGATGCAAAAATAGGATACGATTCTGAATTATTTACTTATCCCGCTATATCAAATTTAAAGTTCAACTTTCAGAAAATTAACGGAAATTTAGTTGATAAGATTTGGCAAAATCAGCTGCTAGAGCCAAATTCTAAAGTTTATTTGCATGATATTAAGTTTGCGGGCGTTAGTCATACTGATAAAATAAGTAAATGTCGTGAAATTGCATTGTCATCCCGCGGCTTGACCGCGGGATCTAATAAAAATAAAGCAGTTAATAATAATTGTTTTTTGGATCCCGCGGTCAAGCCGCGGGATGACACCGAGCAATCTGCCTTAGTTATTCTCGATAGCTCTTCCATATGTTGGTTACTAAATTTGCGGGCTAGTGACGTTACTTATACGCCTTTAATGTTTGCAAAAGTTATACTCACTTCTACACAATTATATTTGTTTATAAATCCTACAAGAATCGATGCCGAAATTATTAATGCTCGTCCTGAAATAACGATTTTACTGGAAGAAGAATTTGAAAATGTTTTAAGAGATAGCGAAAATATTTTTATTGATGATACTATAGCCTCTGTTCATATAATGGACTTAGTAGCTGATAAAAAAGTACAAAAAATTACCGATCCGTGCTTAATGCTTAAAGCTTGTAAGAACGATGTAGAAATTAAGCATGCAATCGATTTTCATATTAAAGATGCAGTAGCTTTATGTGAGTTTTTTGCTGATTTGGATAGAAGTATTCGTCATTATTGCGAGGAGGCATTGTTGTGTGGACCGGTAAAATCCAACTGGATCCCGTGGTCAAGCCACGGTATGACAAAGACTATAACCGAACACACCCTTGGTTTAAGGCTTACAGAGTATCGAGCTAAACAAGAGGGATATGTTTCGGATAGTTTTCCTGCTATTTGTGGATTTCAGGAAAATAGTGCCATTATTCATTATAGAGCTGATCAAAAAACTGCTAAAAAAATTATAGGGCAGGGGATATTACTAATAGATTCCGGGGGTCAGTACCAAGGTGCTACTACCGATATAACTCGAACAATAGTGATAGGTACGCCGAATGATGAGCAGAAAAAGCGTTATACGCAAGTACTTAAAGGACATATTGCTTTAGCTAAAACCAAATTTCCTAAAAATATCGTTACAGGAGCTAATCTTGATATACTAGCTCGGCAATATTTATGGCAAGAAATGCTAGATTATCCGCACGGTACGGGTCATGGGGTAGGGAGCTTCTTAAGCGTTCATGAAGGACCGCAAAGCATAAATCTTCGTAATAAAACAATACTTAAAGCAGGTATGATCTTATCTAATGAGCCTGGATTTTATATTCCAGGAAAATACGGAATTAGAATCGAAAATTTAATGTATGTAAAAGAAAATAATGGATGGCTTGAGTTTGAGACCTTAAGCCTAGTGCCTTATGCTAGTAAATTGATTGATATGAAACTACTTAATATTGATGAAATAAACTATATCAAGGAATATTATAATAAAATTAGAGCTAAAATTTATGATTTATTATCTCCGCAAGCGAGGAATTGGCTTAATAATGAAATAAATATTGTAATTGACGTTTCCGCTATTTATTAGTATAAAGTCTGTACATTTTTCTACATTGGGACGTCGCCAAGTGGTAAGGCAACGGTTTTTGGTATCGTCATTCGGAGGTTCGAATCCTCCCGTCCCAGCCATTTTTACAATTAAGTAATTGTTCTATAATCGATATTATGGAAAATGGAGTTAATTTAAGTTTAGTGATTGGTGCATTCGATTGGATTTGAACCAACGACCTTTGCCTTCGGAGGGCAACGCTCTATCCAGCTGAGCTACGAATGCAGACGATTAATAAGAGCGATCCAAAATAAATCTAATAATTGAAAACAAATAATCTTTATAAATATTCTGAATTACCGGAATTTTATTTAATAACTTATTTGTTTCATTTTCTAAGTTACTCAAATAATTAATTGTTTCATTGTAGATTTCATGCTTTACCATTAAGTCACGTATTTGCATAAACTCATCATTAGTACGCTTATCACATTTAATTATATTTTCGAGCCAAAGCTGTGTGTCTTGCTCTAGCTTATTATATAAAAAAATCAGCGGTAACGTAACTTTTCCTTCTAAGAAATCATCACCGATATTTTTGCCTACCTGTTTATCATTACCCCAATAATCAAGTAGATCATCTATAACCTGAAATATCGTACCGAGTAATTTCCCAAAGTCCTGCATATCTTTAGAAACATGGTCTAACTGCTCTGCTATAATAGCTCCAACTTCACAAGAAGCTCCAAATAGTTCGGCGGTTTTAGATTTAACTATTTGCTGATATTCTTCGATAGTTATAATGCGTCGCTCATTTAGCTTAACTAGCTGTACTACCTCCCCTTCGGAAATAATCGCTGAAGCTTTAGCTAGAACATTCATAGCTTTAATAGAACCGGAAGCTATCATTAACTTAAAAGACTGACTAAAGAGGAAATCACCCACTAAAATACTTGTTTTACTTCCCCAAATAACGTTAGCCGTAGGTTTGAATCTTCTTAAAGTGCTGTCGTCTACCACATCATCATGAAGCAATGTGGCGGTGTGAATGAATTCAACGGCACTTGCGAGCTTTATATGATTATCGCCTTTATAATCAAACATTTTAGCGGTTATTATAGTTAAAAGCGGACGAATTCTTTTACCGCCTGCCTCTAGTAAATATTTACCGACCTTTTCTATTAACTCTTCATCACTTTTTAAACAGCTAATGATTAAATCGTTTAACTTAGTTACTTCATCTTTTAAATCTTGCTGTATTTTTACTATAATATTCATGGTATTTTTATAAATTTTTCCGTCATTGCGAGAAAAAATTGAAAATTTTGACGAAGCAATCTCGTGCCAAAATCCTGAGATTGCCACGCTCCTTTCAGTCGCTCGCAATGACGATTAACTAAGTTCATCGAGTATACATTCCTCTAATATTTTTTGATTAACATTAGGAATTAATTCCATAATTTTTTCTTTTACGTTTTCTCCCGGTTTCACTTTTTTTACTGCTGCTTGATATAAAGATAAATAATATAAAGGTATAAGTTTATTTATATCATCTATATTACCTATTTTAGCTTTGTTTAAATCGGATAAATCAAATACATATTCAATACTAACGTCAATTAAATTAGATGAATTCGGGTGATCGGAAATGGTTTTTAAAAATGATTTTAGAGCATCTCCGTATACTTCTTTGCTCTCTTTGGATAAGTTTTTAAAATCCCCTACCCCATATACATATAGACTTAAAACATCTATTATTCTAGAGTAATCATTAATTACTATCGTACCTTTACTGTAAGAATCTTTAAGAGCATTTACTATAGTTTCATTTGTTATATTAAATCCCGATGCGTTTGAATATAGACTTAAAGCATTTATCTGTGCTCTAGTTAATTTATTTAATTCAGTAACTAAATTAATATTTAAATTAAAATTATATTGCCTATCTTCAAAAATACTAAAATTATTATTATTTAAAATATAGCTTAGTTCATTATTAAAATCTTTATATAGCTTATTATCGAAAAGTTTAAACAGATAGGTTTGCATATCGTAATATTTCTTTATAAATTCTAATGAACCTATTATAAAACCCGGTTTTAGCTTAAATTGCGAATCTACCAAAAGATCAATATTATTATTGCCGAAATCGTTTAACTTACCTTTATATAATAAATTAATATTATTTTCAAAGTTATTACTATTTATTTTTGCATTAGTAACTTCAATTGTTAAATCTTTAGCAATATCTTTAAAATGCAAACTACTAGTACTAATCAAGAAGTTACCAGAAAATTTGAAATTATTATTCCAAGCGGGTCTATATAATAATAAGCCGGCAGGTATTATTCTATCTTCAAGGTTACTTTTTACTATTTCGGTTTCATAATAAATTTCTAATTTTTGCGGTATATTATCAAGGAAATCCTGTTTACTTGTATAATACTTACTTTTGTCAAATAACATAGTAAGTATAGTATGATCTTCTTCATATAATTTTTGATTATCGACTAAGTCAAAAATTTCTGTTTTACCGGAAGTAAATTTAATATTTTCTATTAAATTTATAACTTCAAATAAATCTTTTTTTGATCGTACTATTTCAAATAATTTAAAATTTAACTGTATCTTTGCTGATAATATGCAGTTATCATTATAAAACCTTACTCCAAACCATCTTTCAACCGGCTTAAATCGCCCGAATGCTTCTCCGGAAAAATTTATAAATAATTTCTGCTTAAGTAAATCATAACCGATATTTATCGGTGTGGTAAATTCAATTGCTCTATTAATACTCTCTTCTTGCCAATTAATTACCGAAATACCTAATTTAAAAGGAAAACCATAGGGCTGAACTTTGGAAAATTTAATAAGATATTGCTGATTAGGATTATTATCAGCCTCTTCTATATTAAGGTTGGTACCGGCATATTTTTGATTTATAGAGTGTGATAAAGAGAACATAATAGTAAACCACAGCCCACTATATGCGAGTATAATAAAGATAGTTATAAATAATATTATTTTAAGAATTTTTTTCATCTTTAAATCGGCTTTGTTGCGTGGATCGGTTTTTCCAGTATTATCCCGCAACTTGATCGCGGGATCCAGTTTTTTTAATTTGTTATAGATACCGTGGTCAAGCCACGGGTATGACACTTTAGCTACTTACACAGCTCTATATATTCCTTATTCAATTTTATAACGTTCCAAATCCATAAACTCATCATAACTATAAAAATTACTAATAAATATATTATAATAGAATCAAAGGTAGCAGTTGGAATAATAATAAATATCAAAGACTGTATAAATGCTCCAAGCGATTTACCGAATTTAGTACCTATTACCTCTACGGCAGCTTTTCCCTTAGTTCTAAGCTCTAAAGATAAAGGAATATACGCCATTTCTTTTGTTGAATCGAATAATGAATATTTGGACGATTTACTAAGTATGTTCTGAATTGCTCCAACAATAATCGCTGCATATAGAAGATTAAAATCACCGAAACATGCTCCTATTTCTTCAATAAAAATTATAAAGATAAAAAACACCAAGCCGGTAATAGACAACATAATAGGAGTTAATAATGCAGAAATGAGCCAACCGAGTCTTCTAAGAATATTGCTGCCTATTACCATGAAAGTAACGCATGATATTCCCATCCAAATATTAAACCTGCCCATAAAGTTAACATAGTCTATAGTGTTCGGATGTAATTCTTTTATTTTTGCTTTCCAAGGTCCTTCGACTATATTTATTAATAATCCATAACAAATTATTAGTAAAGCAATACGACCTATATATTTTGAGTGAATTACTAATTTGATACTTTCAATTACCGAAAGTTTTGTTTTCGTTTTAGCCGTAACTTTTTTTGTATCTAAAACATTTATGGAATCCGTTAAAATAAATCTATTTATTATTCTAAATAGAAGCATAGCAATTATTCCTGCAGTAACAATAATTGACATGATTGGCTGAAGCATTATAGTATTTCCGGCAGATGAATTAAAAGAATCCGGTAACAATTCTGAATCAATGACGTTCTGCCCGCTTGAGAAAAAGACAAGTACGCTGCCTGCTATTATAAGACCGATATTGCCAACCATTCCAAGAACTGGATAGAATCTTTTAGCTTTAGAAGTATCAAAAATGTGATTGGCAAACTGCCAAAACATTAAGTTTATGACTACTGCACTCCATAATTCCGAGAAAATATACATCAGCGCATAACTCCATTTACTACCTATTTTAATGAACCATTTAAAATTAGGGTATGAAGCAATTAAATTATTTATCATTTCATCATTAGGATGATAAATATCTTGATTTGGATAAATAATATAGGCAAATAATAAGAAAAATAGTAAAAAGCTGCCGACTATAATGTAGAAAATATATTCAAAATTTAATTTATTACTAAGCTTAACATAAAGTACGGTAAAAATTACGCACGAGGGTAATACTAACCATAATTTTAAGAAACTAATAATTTCAGCCCCCATAGAGGGTACTACTAAACTATCTTTGATAGATCTTAAAGCCCCAAAATTAAAAAGGATACATAACATCATTAAAGCCATAGGTATAAATAGCTTTAATTCTTTCCTTTCTATAGGCCAAATTATTTCTTTAACTTTTTCAAAGAAAATTTTAGGCGGTAACATTTTTATTGTAACCTTACATATTAAAGTTAACTTTTAAATCTCTTAAGTGCTAAAGTCAATTAAAATAATTAATTTATACTACTCCAAGGTGTTATTTCTCTATATCGCCAGTAATATTTTGTGATCTTATCTAAATAGAACTTTTTATAACTATAAGTTCCAATATCCATAATACAACGTATTTTTATGCATTCTGTAATTACTTTTGGAAAACCAAAGCACTCCTGATCCGTATATGGCTTTTCGTTTTGTGTACCCTTGTGTGTTCTACAATGGTATACAAAACTATAATACTAATCTATGGGAGTTATTTGAAAATAGTGAACTTGTAAAAAATATATGGATTAATGATTATCAGTTAATTAATGTTCAAATCGGTATAGATTATATAGAGCTAATTTTGTCCTACACCTTGAATAAGATTAAGGAAAATGATAAAATAGAAATAGAAAAAATGCTTAAATCGCATTTAAATCCTGAATTAGGAGGAAAACTTATGAATAGCTTAGCTCATAGCTGGAAAAATTACATTACATGCCGCAAATAAACAGAATACTCACATTTTTGCATATTAAGCCTATAGGAACTTAGAGCTAAAGGCATATATACTCGATCAACTTCAAAAATTGGCTAAGTCGCCTCATAAGTTCTGCGGTGCTCACGTATTAAGTATACGCTCCGCTCCTCGCCTTATAGACTCCTTGCTCTTTTTGAAGTTGATCTTCGTCTATCAATTCTTCATTTACTCGAAGTATATAAATTCATGTTAAATAACTCTCGTTTATGTATTATTTGGTTGTTTGGGCTTGTTAGCGGTTTTAATCTAATGATTACCGGTAATACTTTAAATTATTGGCTTGCTAAAGAAGATATAGCATTGCAAACAATCGGTATATTATCATTCATAACGCTTCCCTACTCTATTAATTTCTTGTTAGCACCGATTTTTGATGCAGTGCAAATTAAATATTTAAACAAAATATTCGGTCATAGATTATCTTGGATTTGCTTAACTAGTAGTGCATTGATATTTCTTATATATATTTTCAGCTTTCTAGATCCTAGTACTAATCTATTATTATTTGCTTTCACGGCTTTAATTATTTCTTTTTTTAGTGCCGCCCAAGATACTATATTAAGTGCTTTAAGAACGGAAATAGTACCTAAAGAATCGCTTGGGTTTACTTCAGGAATATATATATTCGGTTATCGAGCCGGTATGCTTTTAGCCGGTTCTGGAGCTATTTATTTATCTATTTATTTAACATTTAATGAAATATATAAAATCTTTGCCGGTTTAGTATTTATTTATTTAATTTTATTGATAGTAGGAATTAAGTATTGTTATTTAAACGAGAACATACATATACAAATAATCAAGAATGATATAAAAAATAATCAAAATAAAAAAAACATAATAAATAATTTTATATATAATGCGTTAAAACCTATAGGTTCTGTTTATTTCATTATTCTTATATTAATTTTCCTAGTATTATATAGATTACCGGATAACTTAATTAATGTTATGATTAATCCGTTTTTGCTTCATCTTGAGTATGATGCTTTTAAAATAGCAAGTGTTGGAAAGTTTTGGGGCGTTGTAGGAGCTATAATCGGTGGACTTGTCGGCGGTGTTATTATGAAACATAAAAATATATTAAATAGTATATTTTTATTTGGTATTATTCATGCTTTAGGACATATTTTATTTATTTTTCTTGAAATAAACGGTAAAAATTCTTTATTATTATTTATTACGATAGGAATAGAAAGTATTACCGGTGGTATGACGATGACTGCTTATATCGCTTTTATTTCTTCACTCTGTCAAGGTAAATTTCGAACTACTCAATATTCTTTTCTTTCATCGATGATGGGAATTTCACGCTCAATTTTTCCTATAATTTCAGGCTATATGGTAGTAAATTTTGGTTGGCAAAATTTCTTTTTATTTACTACTATTATAACTATCCCGTCTTTATTAATATTATTAAAAATAAAAACTAAATTACAATAATGAATGATATATTAAGTGCTTTTTTACATGGCATCGTTTTAGCTCTCGGTTTAATAGTGCCGCTTGGAGTACAGAATATTTTTATATTTAATCAAGGAGCAAAACAGCCAAAATTTAGCAAGGCTTTACCTAGCATAATTGCAGCCTCAATATGTGATACTATTCTTATATGTATGGCAGTTCTTGGGATATCTTTATTAATTCTTGAAATTTCTTGGTTAAAATTATCTATATTTATTGTTGGATTTATTTTCTTAATTTATATGGGATATAATACTTGGAATCAGCCTCCTATTGATCTTACAATGAATTCCGGGGCTTTTTCAGCTAAAAAACAAATTTTATTTGCTATATCGGTGTCAATATTAAATCCGCATGCAATTATGGATACGATTATAGTAATAGGTACTAGTGCTTTAAAGTATAACGGTATTGCAAAAATTATATTTACCTTAACTTGCATACTTATATCTTGGATATGGTTTTTTTCTTTAGCAGTTGCAGGTTATAATATCAGAAAGCTAAATAAAAGTAGTACGATTTTAACCATAATTAATAAAATAGCTGCTATTATTATTGGGGCAGTTGCTTTTTATATTGGAGTACAAATATTGTATGAAATCGGTTTTATTAACTAGAAATATTGAAGAAAATAATGAAACTATAAAGGAAATAAGTAAATATAATTTAGATTTACGTTATATTCATTGTCCTTTAATTAAATATAAAACTCTAGATTTTAATATCGATATTTTAGATAATTACTCAAATATAATAATAACTAGTAAATATGCGGCAAATATCTTAGCCGGTCATAACTTAAAACAAGATGTTTGGGTAGTAGGTAGTAAGTCAAAACGATTATTAGGCAAGAAAGTAATTTATACTGCTAAAAACGTGGAAGATTTGATTAAGCATTTTCTTCCTGATTTATATGAGCAGACTATATATTTATCTTCAAATGAAATTACTAAAGATTTGCCTAATAAAATAGCTAGACATATCATTTATAATGTAGAATATTTGAATGAGCTGCCCTTATCTATTATAAAAGAATTTAAAAGCAATATTGACTTTATACTTCTTTATTCTCAGAATAGTGCTAAGACTTTTGTAAGATTATTACTTCAAAATAATTTACTAGAATACTTACAAGATAGTTTAGTTGTAGCTATAAGTTTGAAAGTCGCAAATATAGTTAGACCTTTTATAAAAAATGTGGTTTATTGTGATGATCAGAACCCTAACGATGTAATCAAGTTATTATCCGAAAATGCAAAAATTCGATAGTTTATTTAAAAGCAAAAATATCTTTTTTATAGCAATAGTAATATTTGTCTTATCTTCTTTTACTCTTTATCATAATAGATCCGATATTTTAAAACTGTTTAAAAGTGAAAATAAAGATTTAAGCCAAATTTCTGATCAAGCAGTAGAAAATAAAGAAAATACTACCCTGGAAGAAAAGGAAGCAGCCCCTCTATCTACCAAGTCGCTTTTAAATTACGTAAGTTCTTTAAAGTTTCCTGAAGCACCGACTAATTTAGTAGAACCAAAATTAGAAACTGTAGTCAATTCAGCTTCATTCGGATACAAGGAACAAGGAGCGAAGCCTATAACTAATAGGAGAGCGACGAGTGACGATGTAGGCGGATGGGGATCAATTGACTATATTAATTACTTATTAAATGTAAATCTATTAGTATATAATTTCATGCAGGATAAGGATTATAGTAAAGAACTAAGACTAGTAAAATCCCGCCTGCTACCTCAATATATAAGGAATATTTTAAATAACTTAGAAGCATATAATAATAATTATCTTTTTTCTAAATCAAGTAGTACGGAAGTAATTTTTCCTACCAACCATAAGTGGCTGGAGAAGTTTATCAAAATTGAGAAAAAACCTTCTGCTATGATGGTAAAAGAACAAGATAAAGCTCTAATTTTAGAGAAATTAAACTATTTAATCGATTTTCTTTATTCAGAAAAATTTATGCAGGAGTTTGTAAATAAAGATGTTTAGGTTATTATTAATATGTGCTACTTTTTTACTGCTTTATTTCGGGTTTACTTTAATAGAGAGCTTTGATTCAAAAGTTTTTATTAGTTTATACGATTATAATATTGAGATTACTTTGTTTTTTAGTCTTATTTTAGGATTATTATTACTAATTTCTTGTTTTATTGTCATTAGATTTCTAATATTAATTATCGATTTACCGTCTAAAATACATAATATTTTTAATAAACGAAAAATTAATCATGATAGATATGCTTTAATTTTAGCTTTTGCCGAATATATTATGGATAATAAAGCTAAATCTGCTTCTATTGTCCGCAAAAATTTATCTTCTGAAGATCTAAAAGATTCACAAGAATTCCATAATTTAATCTTAGCCGTAACTGAAGAGGATGTAGATAGAAAAATTTCCTATTTTCAAAAACTTATTACATCTAAAGAATTTGTTTTTTACGGTAGCAAAAACCTAGCAAAACTTTATTATGATAAATCTTTGTATGAGAAAGCAGAAAATTACGCAACAAAGGCTTATAATTTCAATGAACTTGATAGTGACAATTTAATTACTTTAATGCGTTGTTATGCTAGACTTTCTCTATGGACGAAATTTATTTTTATAACGAATAAGCTTGCAAAATTTCATAAACATGAGTCTATGCCGGAAATTGCTGAGTATTATTTATTAGCAGCGAAGCAGGAAGTAGAAGGTAATAATACGGCTAATGCTATAGATTATTTGGAAACGGCTGTAGATTTAAATTTTTATAACGACGAATTACTAGAATTTTACTTTAATTTAAATGATAAGCTTAATGTTAATAAAAAGATCAAAATATTAAAAGATGCTTTTTGTATTATCCCATCTTTAAAATTAGTGCAGCTATTTAAAAAATTCACTTCTCTATCAGATAGACAAATTTACGAAGAATTAACTCAAGAGTTAGATGCTAAAAAAGATGAAATATTAATTTTGGCAATGGAAGCTTATTTAGAATTGTAGACGTTGTGATATGGATCAGTTTTAGCGTCATTGCGAGGAAAAATTAAAAATTTTGATGAAACAATCTCAGGAGTTTGTTATTATTTCATGAGATTACCGTGCAGCCTACGGCTGCTCGCAATGACAGATAAGCCGAACCACACAACAAAAACTAATATAAAAATAGTTTCTTTTGGCTCTTACTAATTTCTTCATTTACATTATTATTATGGTGATGATAATTAGATTGGATTGTTATTAAATAATCATTTATTGCTTTAGAAAATTCTTCAGTTTTATAACGAAAGAAATGGTCAGCCCCATTGATAATTTTATAATCAACTTTAATATGGGATTGTTGCTTAGATAATCTATTTGCTAGGTCTTTTACATCATCTGCCGATACTATACTATCATTATCTCCCTGTAATATAAATCCTGGGATAGGACAAGGTGAAAGGAATGAAAAATCATATTTATGAATTGTATTAACCGGTGGCGAAATAGCAATAAAATGATTTATTTCCGGACGTCGCATTACAAGTTGCATAGCTATCCATGCTCCGAACGAAAATCCTAATATCAGATTAGACTGAGCATTTGGGTTATTCTGCTGTAACCAGTCGAGAGCTGCCCCCGCATCAACAACTTCACCGACTCCGTTATCAAATTTACCTTGCGATCCCCCTACTCCTCTAAAATTAATACGTAAGACGGTATAACCGTTATCTGCTAAAATCTTATAGGCATTATAAACTACTTTATTATTCATATTACCCTCATATAAAGGATGAGGATGAAGAACTAATGCAATAGGAGCATTAGGTGAGGTAGCTTTTGCATATCTTCCTTCAATTCGTCCTTCCGGACCGTTAAAATAAATTTGCGGCATAATTATTCATAATATTTAATTTGTTCGATATGATATTTTACCACTTTTTCTTATTAGTGCAACTATTCTTAATTAAAATATGATTGTATTGACGCATGCCGCCATATATACTAAGAGGATATTCCTAAATCAATGTATAAATAGCGGCGGTTTGCCTTTCAAACCACATATTAAGATTCCTAATGAAAAGACTATAAAAACTTTTGAGGATACAGATAAGCAAATTGGTTTAACTATCTCAAATAATATAAAAGAAATGTTTAATAAGTTAGGTATCTAATTTGTATCATCATTGCAAGCGACTAAAAACCTTGTTGTACGACTTTTAAGTTCTTGTCTAACACATCCAAGCATTTGCAGTTCTGCTACAATAATCAACTCCTTATATTTAGCTTGATCAGCAGTAGTTACTTTCTCTAAATGTTTAATAACGCTCCTTGCTGCTTCTTTATGTTCTATATCTTTTAGCGAAGTATGCGGCTCAAAAAGTGATCCTGGGGTAGATTTATTTTGGTAAGGGCTTTGTCTTTTTTCTCTATGGTGGTGATGTTCCTCTAAATCTAAAGATAATTTTAAAGGTTTATTAGTAGTAATTTTAACTCCTTGAGCGTTATAAAGCATTATTTGTTTACTATCGATAACCGCAATTAATTTTAACGGTGCTGTACTTACCATAAATACCTATAAGAACTAAGTTGTAATTTTATGATAATACTAATTATTTTTAAAACCTAATATTAATTTAATAATTTTTGCTTTTCACTGTTAATAATTTGCTCAACCTTGTCATTAAGTATACGTACGTCAGTTTGTTCTATTTCTTCTTTTTCTATTACACCTATAATCTTTACCTTTATAGTTCCAGGCTGCTTAAACCAAAACCCTCTAGGCCAAAATAAACCGGCATTATGAGCCATCATTACAATTGGAACTTTAGTAATTGAAGCAAGCTTTACGGCACTTGGCTTAAATTTCACCGTTCTATCAGGCGGAACTTTAGTTGATTCCGGAAATATTATTAACCATAATCCTTCTTTTATTTTTTCCTGACCTTCTCTTAAAATCTGAGCAACCGAGCTATTAGTACCACGGTCAACCGCAATAGGTTTAACCATCCGAAGTCCCCAACCAAGCAAGGGTATATTAAATAATTCACGCTTTAATACCCAAGAATGTTTAGGAATAATCAACTGCATAAATATTTGATCCCAAAAGGATTGGTGATTAGATATGACTATTGAGATTGTTTCCGGTAATTTCTCAAGCCCCTCTACTTCATATTTTAAACCGCAACAAATTTTTGCAAGCCATACAAAAGCATAAGAAAAGATAATGGCAATTCTATATCTTATTTGATAGTTGACATTGAAAAATGTTACGGGTATGTAACATATAAGAAAAAAAATAAATGTAAATAACGATAATAATCCGTAAAATGATAAAATTCTTAAACGCCACAGCATAATTATTAAGATAATTATATTAATTAAAATGGTATTTATAACATAATTTTACAATGAGTAAAATAAAAAGGTATTAAATGAAAAAAACTGTTCTTTCCGGTGTGCAAGCAACCGGTTCTTTACATCTCGGTAACTATTTAGGTTCAATTAGAAACTGGGTTAAAATACAGGAAGAATATAATTGTTTTTTCTTCTTAGCAGATTTGCATGCTATCACGGTTGATATTAAGCCATCAGAACTTAATAATTCAATTATGGGGGTTCTTGCTGTTTATTTAGCAGCAGGGCTTAACCCCGACAAAGTAACGATTTTTGCCCAAAATATGGTGAAAGAGCATACTGAACTTGCTTGGCTACTAAATTGTGTTACACCACTTGGATGGTTAAAGCGAATGACGCAATTTAAAGATAAAGCAGGTAGCGATCAAGAAAAGGTTTGCCTTGGACTATTTTCCTATCCGGTACTTATGGCAGCGGATATCTTAATATATAAAGCCGATATAGTGCCTGTAGGTGAGGATCAGAAGCAGCATTTAGAGCTAACAAGAGATATTGCAGGTGTGATAAATAGGAGATTTGATAAAGAAATTCTAAAAGTCCCGGATATTTTAATTAGTGAAACAGGTACAAGAATCATGAGTTTACGGGATGGATTAAAGAAAATGAGTAAATCTGATATTTCGGATTTTTCCCGTATCAATTTAAAAGACGATAACGATCTTATTCATCAAAAAATAAAAAAAGCTAAAACCGATCATTTAAGCTTTGTTAGCTATGATAAAGAAACAAGACCGGAAATTAGTAATTTATTAGATATTTATAGAAGTTTATCCGAAGAAAGCTTAGAAAAAATAATCGATAATTATCAAAACCAAGGTTTTGCAAAATTTAAAGAAGATTTGGCAGAAATTATTATTACAAATCTACAACCGATACGTGATAAATATTTAGAATTAATGAATGATAAAGAATATTTATTAAAAATACTGCACAAAGGAGCAGAAAAAGCAAGAATTAGAGCTTCTGAAACGGTTAACGAAGTGAAAGAACAATTCGGATTTGTAATTTAAATTTATATTGCAAGATTTCCCTTGAAATATATAAGATTATTTGGTATGAATCTTCTTGGATAGGTGGCCGAGCGGTTTAAGGCACTAGTCTTGAAAACTGGCGTACGGGCAACCGTACCGTGGGTTCGAATCCCACCCTATCCGCCAGCTCAGTTTATAGTATTATGCCCTTTTATTTTCTTTAGTGCTTAGTATATTTATCTAGTAAAATCCTAATCATTTTTTGATAAGGAACATGTGCAGTTGCTGCTTCTGATTTAAAAAATTCTACGCTCTCTTTACTTAAAGAAATGGTTACTTTTACAGAATCATCTTTTAATAACAGTTCTCTAGGATGTGGTAAGAAATCTTTTACTATTTTTACTTCCCCTATTTCCCCATCAGTGTATTTTATTCTCTTACCTTTACGCCAGTATCCTGCTCCAAAAATTCTTATATGATTATCTCGGAACATAAAATGGACTGTTAAAATATTACCATCAACTTTACCTAAACAAAAATATCTTTTTTCTGTAATACTATGGTCTACATCTTGAAGAATTATCCTTTTTATATCTAGAAAAGCTTTTTGAGCTTCATAAAAGCTTAAGTTATGATTACCAATATTAATTTTATTTTTTTCTTCATCCCATTCAAAAGAAGAATGCTTTTTTAGCCTTTAATCGATTAATTTAATAATACTTAGCTCTATACTAAATGTCCATATATTTATATGGGTAATAAACCATATTTTAATTTCAAAGTAAGACATAACAAGGCTTAAGCGTAGAATCAAGGCTAATCTAAACTGGTTAAAGGTTCGCATAACGTACCACGCTCTCCGCCAGCTCATATTCTACTTAAAATCAAACTACTTCCAACAAAATATAAACAGAAACATAATAACTTAACAATAACCTCTTAGTATAAAGTATTTATAGTGATATTATATCTGTAATATTGCTAAAAGTTACACACCATGACTAATCAAGGGTATTGCTGTATGGATCGAAAATTATAACAAGCTCGCCTATGTCATTCCTGCGAAAGCAGGAATCTAGAAAAAAGTAAGATTTATCTTACTTTTAGCTTTAAAGTGCCATAGAATTTACTTCTTTTCATTACTAGATTCCTGCGATCAACGGAATGATATCAAACACCTTGAATAATCCATGCAACAAAGCTCTAATCAAAATGAAAGTGCAATTGAGAACTATTCTAAATTTGCTACTTGGGGATTTAAATTATGAGTCAACTTAGTCTTTTTGATGACCAAATAATTGTTTCGGGACTAAAATAGAGTTCAGCATTACGGTTATAATATGATTATAAAAGCCGTTCTATAGATCAATCATATTATTTAGGGCTTTTACCTAAATGGTTACAGGTTATAGCTGATATACTTTATAAACAAAATATTTTTAATGAAATCCCAAATCAAGTAATTATAAATGAATATATGCCGGGACAAGGCATCGCCTCCCATATAGATTGTATACCTTGCTTTTCAGATACCATATGTTCTCTAAGCTTAAGTGGGGGCTGTGTTATGGAACTAACAAATTATAAAGAAAAGCGTTTTATTGCTCTTCAACCTAGAAGTTTATTAATTCTTAAGAATGAAGCAAGATATAAGTGACAACACGGAATTGCAGCTAGAAAGAGTGATAATAAAATAATGCGTAATAGACGCATATCTTTAACTTTCAGGAAAGTAATTTTATAAAAAATTAATAGCTCGCTTGAATTAAAGCCTAATACTCCAACAGGTAGAAAACAAGGAGCAAAACAAATTGAAATTTATAAAAGAGTTTTTGAAACAGATAGAGCAAGAGTAATATATTATGACCCCAATAAATACAAAGGCTAAAGTAATTTTGCAAGACCGATTAGACTATATTATTAAAAATAGTTTAGGAGTAATCTTAAAGCAAAAAAGTTTTTATTGGTTAAAAATCCTTAAATATATTCCCTAAATATCTATTTATCCAGTTGCTCCAACATCATTTTAGCGGCTTTTATACCTGCTTCTTTTGAAGTTTTTATATTGGTGGTTTCAGTATGGAAAGTTATTTTACTACCGTCAAGGTTACCGAGCATAAAATCGGTTTGTATATTAGACATCTTCCCAAACTCTACTTCTAGGGGTAATTTGTACGTCAATCCGGTACTCGCATCCTCACGTACGCTTTTGTACGCTGCGGTGCTGCGTTCCGTGTTTTCTTCAAATTCTTCCCTATAAGCGAGTTTGGAAAGATGTCTAGGATCCGCATCTAAATATTTAGAGTAAGCAGCAATCGGGGTACGGCAATTAGCATCTAGATATTCTAAAAAAGCTCTTTCAGGTTTTATTAGTTCAAAGGTAGGAATATGATTAATTTGGTTGCATATCTCAAGCATAGCATTATCATCTTGTCGTATTTCAACTGCAATGACTCCCTGCCCTATACACGGTAACATCTGTGAATACTCTATCAAATGACAATATTCCGGATTAAATGCCCCTAACCTTTTCAGCCCTGCATATGCTAAAATTGTCGCATCAACTTCGCCGGTCATTAACTTTTTTATTCTTGAATCAACATTCCCTCTAAAAACCGTTGCCTTTAAATCCGGTCTTATTTTTTGGATGAATGCTTTTCTTCGTACTGCCGAGCTACCTATTACGGCATTTTGCGGCAGTTCTTCTATGGATTTATAATTTAAACATACAAAAACATCTCTAGGATCTTTACGCTCTAAAACGGCAGCAATTACTAGCTCTTCGGGTATTCTACCAGGTACGTCTTTTAAAGAATGAACGGCTAAGTCAATTTTTTTATCAAGCAAAGCTTGCTCTATTTCCTTTAAAAATAAAGCTTTGCCGCCTATATCGTATAATGGTTTATTTTGGATTAAATCCCCGCTAGTAATAATTGGTACTATTTCACAATTAATATCAGGAAAAAATTGTTTAATTTGCTGAATAACTAAATTAGTTTGTATTAAAGCAAGCGGACTTTTTCTTGTACCTATTCTGATAGAATTTGTCATTTGTTTTCTACTATTTCAAAAGGGCTAGTAAAACTTAAAACATTACTGCTTATAATTACTTCATGATTCATAATAACCGGATGATTTACCTCTCCATGCCCTATTCCTACCGCTTTATAAGCTTCTATATGCGGAATATGATTTAAACAAAACTTTTTATAGCTTGTTCTACAAACTCATCCCCTTTAGTAAAATCACCGAAAATTATCGCCTCTATATCGTCAAATATACCGGCATTTTTTAATTGAACTAGATTACGATGCACGGCATAGGCTTTTTCATTAACGTCTTCAAGCAGTAATATATTACCCTTTTTTAGGTTAATAGAAGTTCCTATTAATTTGCTAAAAACCGTTAAATTTCCGCCTGTTATTTTACCGGTTATATTTTCCTCACTAATTTTCTTTATAGGTATAAGTTGTATTTCACTCTTTTCTCCTTTAAGAACATTTATTATAGATGTAATATCCTGATTAGTAGGCGGTAGTAACGAGGTTAGTACTGAACCGTGAATAGTTGGGATATTATAATGGTTATTTAGTAATAAATGCAAAACGGTAATATCGCTATAGCCTATCAGAATTTTATCGCCTTTTTGCTTTAAACAATCTTCTACAAATTCACCGCATCCATATCCGCCACGAAAAGCCCAAATTATTTTAACCTGTTCATTTTCCATAGCTTCTTTAAATGTTCTTAGCCTTTCCTCTTTAGGAGCAACGAAAAAAGCAATTCATCACCTGAAAAAATCTTATCATCTACTAAAGTTTTAAACCCTTGTAAAGTTAGTATTTCAATAGCTTTCTTTAGTTTATCCTGTGCATCAGGACAACCTGACGCCGGTGCTATAATTGATATCAAATCTCGTTGTTTGTTAAAAATAATCTTTTTCATAATAATGTCATACCGTGGCTTGACCACGGTATCTAGATAAAAATGTTGAAAAGTGCGTGTTATAAGTTGTTTTTTGGATGCCGTGGTCAAGCCACGGGATGACAGCAAAAAGTACTGGATTCCCGCTTTCGCGGGAATGACATTAAAATCATAATAGTTATACGAAGATCAACTTCAAAAAGAGCAAAGAGTCTATAAGGCGAGGAGCGGAGCGTATACTTAATACGTGAGCACCGCAGCTCTTATAAGACGACGTAGCCAATTTTTGAAGTTCATCGAGTATAAGGCATCGTAAAAATAAAAGTAGTCTCCCCCAGTTTATCGTTTTCTGCCCAAATTTTCCCGGCGTGCAGTTCTATTACTTTCTTACATAGAGCAAGCCCTACTCCTCTACCTCCTGCCGTTGTACGTGTTTTAGAGCTTACGACAAATACGCCGAATATACTCTGCAATTCCTCTTTTAGTACTCCTATTCCATCGTCTTTTATACTAAACAAGATATTATTTTCTTGCATGTGTAGATCAATTTTTATTATTCCCTCACTACAATAGCTAATAGCATTAATTATTAGATTATCGAATGTGTGTTTAATATAATGAGGATCACAGTTAAATATTATATTTTCTTCAATATCAGATATAAAATTTAAGGTTTTGCCGTTTAGATATAATTTTTTACATATTTTAATCCTTTCATGTAGCAATTCGCTTAAGTTTATATCTTCTTTATTTAGTTCATAATTAAGACTAGATAATTTTGAAAAATCTAGAATATTATTTATCAAGCTATTTAATCTAATAGAGCTTTTAGCTATAATCTCTACGGCATTACGACGCTGATCTTCATTAAATTTATCATAATTAGCCCATAAGGTTTCACCAAGGCTAATAATACCGGTTAGCGGCGTATTGATTTCATGGTTTATATTACGTAAGAACTCATGTTTCAAATCAAGTAACTTCTCTAATTCCTGCTCTCTATAATTAACTCTATTACCTAAATGGGTATTTTTTAGGTTAACTAATCTCTCTTGCTCCTGCCTTGGTTTTAAGAATACTATTAAAAGGCTGCTAAATAAGGTTAGGAAATATACTACTTTAAATTGAAAACTATCTATGCTAATTAATAACTTCTCATCCATAAAATATTTATAAAACTCTATACTAGCAAACACGCCCGTAACGGTCATAAGTAAAGTAGCTTGCCACCTGAATATCGTTGCAATTATAAGTAAGTTAATTATCGAACACATTAATTGCATCTGATCAAAACTACTTGATATAACAAGTAAACTACCGAAAAATATTAATATAACAAAAGTAGCAACAAACCAAGATAAAGATATAATATAATAATTCTTTTTAAACTTTAAAGACCATAAAGGATAAGTGATTAATATTGCAGCAGTTATAAGTGTGGTATGGTAAATAATATTATATATATCCAAATGGTTCATTATTCTGCTACCCGGTGTGGTATATAAAGATGAGAACATCGATGTTAAAATAAATATACCGACATAACTATAGGTAATTTCTTGATTTGGTAGGGTACTTTCCCAATATTTAAAGATGTTAAAATTCTTAAGATCACGAAATAAAGTCAAAAATTTTCTTTTTCTCTCTTGCCTGATTATTTTAACGGCTAGCGGCTCTTTTAAAGAACTAAACCCTCCGGGTTGCTTTAAAATATAATGGCTTCCAAGGAAAAAGAGTAAATTTACGATAGTTGCGGGTAGTATCGGATAAATACCTAGAACTGCTCTTAAAGAAAATATTTGCCACAATATAATAGTTAATATTGCAGCAATCATACCGATAAAAAAACTTTTGGCACTTGATTTAAAACCGTATATTAACAAAATTAACGGCAAAGTGATTAGAGGTAAATAGATACTAGTTAACAATAGAAATAGATTTATTAAATCTTTCGTATAGAGTGATATAATAAAACCTATTAATCCTATAGTAATTGCGGTTATATAATTATAATTTAATGAAGCTTTTTTAATGATGTCATTAGTAAAAGTTACCGCTGCAACGTTAATATAAGAGTTAGTACTTGAGATTATCATTGCCATAATAACGCCGACGATTAACCCCTTAAATCCTATATAACTTTTAATAATCCGTAAAAACAGTTCATTAGTGTCAACACTCGGTTCTTGAGATAGTAATAATATTACAATCCAAATAAATAAAACGGATAAACAAAGACAAATAATTGCCGAAATAAAAAAAGTTTTTGATATTTGCTTTGTGTCTTTTGCCATCAATACTCTTTGAAAAATTGAAGGACCAAGCGACGGAATCGCAAAATATATAAAAATATTTAAAGAAATCCAAAATTTAGGACTAGTATAGTGAAACAATCCTTGTAAATCAGTCAGACGAGTTTGTACGTTTGAGTCTATAACTATATGCGGATCGCTAAAAACATTCCATACGACAATTCCTATTACCGGAATAATTGCACTATAGGTAAAAAACTGTACGGCTTCAGTAAAAGTAACCGATTTTACGCCGCCAAAAGCAGAATAACTTATTATTACGGTGGCTATACATAAATCTATATAAAAATTTGAAATATTAAAGAATAGCTGTAATATTAAACTTGCTACGTGGAATTGCATGGCAATCCTACCTATAGACATTAATATACTAACTATCGACGTAAGAATACGAACTTTGTTACCGTACGCTTCCCCTATTATTTCTGCTGCCGATAAGCTGCCCAAAAAATTCTCAAAACGAGGAGCTATAAAGTAACTAATTAATAACCAACTAACGACGCTACCGAATATACTAGGTAATAAGTAAAATAATCCATCCGTATATATTCTTGAATTATCGATTAAAAAAGTACTAGTACCGATCCAAGTAGCAATAATAGTTGCAACTATCGTACCTGTAGAAAAATTCCTTTTTCCTATAGCATGTTCGCGAATATTTTTTATATTTTTGATATTTAGAAGTCCAACTAGCAAATTAATCGCTAAAAAGCTAGTAAAAATGAGGAGATCTATATTTGGCATAGAGTTAAGTTATAGGGATTTTCTATGCAAATAATAATAAAGATAAAAAAAGAAACAAACAATATTTTTGTGGAGTTAAAAAAGTATGTCATTCCTGCTTTGGCATTGTTGTGTAGATCTATTTTCCCGTCATTGCGAGGAAATTACGTAAGTAATTGACGAAGCAATTCAGTAAAAAATTCTGATTTACAGAATTTTTTTATTATTTTTCTGGATTGCCACGCAGTCTACGACTGCTCGCAATGACGACGCGAGAATAACATTAAGATAAACTATCTTTTATTCATAAAGATTGAACTCTTCTACTGCCTGACCTAATAATGCTACATTTGCTCGACACGAAATTCATCGGAAATATGCGTCTCCATAGTAACACACCAAAAATTTTGGATTTGTGCTTTTTCAGTTGCAACAAATTTATTCATTATTTGAGAATTATTATGAAATACTTCCATCACTTTAGTGCTATTACTCCATAGCCCCCATTCAAAAACGGTATTACCGTTTTTATCTCAATCAGTTTCTGGGTTGGAAATCATTTTATTTAATACTTGTACTGCAGTACTTTCTAATACATTAAACTGCAAAGAGCTTCAAAAATATTTAGCTTGGAATTATTAAGCTCATTAATATTAGTTCCGTTTAATATAGACGGTATTTGTTGTATATTTCTTGAATTTAATAATTGAAAAAGACTCTTCATAAAAAAATCAAAATTTATATTATAATTTTACAATAAATTACCATGAAACATGGTTTTTTACTTGTGTCATTAAAATACATAAAGTATTAATAAATGTCAATGGATTATTTACTAATAATTTAAATTTTGTTAATTAATTTAATACCAAGGTGCGAGAGATAAGTTTATTTTAATCCCTTTAACGGTAATATCAGCTTCTTTATCGGCAAGATATTTTTCTTCTCTGATTAAGGCGATTGCTTTATTACGATAACTTGAGCATATTACGCCGATTTTATCGTTATCTGCGAGTATTTCTTCATCTTTAACTAATGAGGATAAATCTTCATCTGCTGTAATTTTATATATCTTTCTTCTTATAACACCTTGATATTTAGCTCTTGAAATAACTTCCTGACCAACATAACAGCCTTTGTCAAAACTAATTGCATTTAACTCCTCAGCACCATACATATTTGGAATAGATTTATCTGTGATTAAATCTTCTACTCCGTCTATTATTGCAAAATTATATTTATCTTCTAGGTATAATTTTTCATTAAAAGAAGCTGGATCCCCGCTTTCGCGGGGAGGTATTGTTGCATGGACCGATTCCACTCTTGTCATCCCGCAACTTGATCGCGGGATCCAATCTTGTTTAATTGTTTTCTGGATACCGCGGTCAAGCTGCGGTATGACACCGAACTCATATATAGAACGAAAACCGAGCATAGTATAGCGAGGATCACGAGACGTAACTAGCGTGTCTATATCTAATTTTTGATGTGAGTAGATAACTTTTTCGCTGCAATCTATTATTTGTATTTTAGAGCGAAATTTATAAAAGTTTAAATGCTCTATCAAAGCAGCTTTATTACTTTTATCAATATCAAGGTAAATTTCCTCAAGGTTAGGAACATACACAAAAAAATCAAATAAATATCTTCCTTGATTATTAAGCAAATAAGTATAGCAGTAATTATTCTTTTTTATGTCGTTAGTAATGAGATTTTGTAGGAACTTTACGGAATCTAAACCTATTATTTTGATAACTTCTCTATTACTTAATATTTCATACATAATTATAATATTATTGACTTTATAGGTTCTTAACTACTATACTCTAAATTTATATAAATTAAACTTAATAATCATGAGATGTTCATCTTACTGTACTTCTTCCGAATATAAGATGAGTGATCTAGTTACTAATTTAAAAAAGATTGGTCTTGAACCTCAACATTTTGACGATGTTTTATATATTCGGAAAGAGATAAATAAAGATTCTGATTTTATAGAGATATTTTTCTTCCCGTTTGGCTGTGTAACTATTTGGGGCGGCGATGAAATTCAAGAAAAAATAGTTTTAAGCGATACTGATTTAGTAACCGTGAACAAGCTTAAAGAGCCGGTGTCTGATTATATTTATTTTGAATATAATACAGAAGTCGAGAAAACATTTATTGATGAAGAAAAAAATAAAATAATCTTAGCCGATAAATCAGTTTTTGTTAAACTTTCTATTTCCCATGCTCTTGCACAATCGGTTAAACTTAGCATTCTTGAGCAATCCGTTAGTAACTTGATTGTTCAGACAACCCCTATACAACAGGAACTAGCTAGAACCGGTAGCGTATCGCTTTCTAAAAAGGAGATATTACAGCAAATAGGTATATTATTTAACGAGCGTTATTCAATCAGTTTGTATAGCGATATATTCGATACTCCGGAATTCTTTTGGCGTCGTCCGAGCTATGAGCCTCTATATCTTATGACAGCAGAGTTTCAAGACATAGAAATACGGCAAAATATAATGAATCATCGTCTTAATATGATTCATGAACTTTTAGACATTCTTTCAAATGACCTTAATTATAAACATTCTACCAAACTTGAGTGGATTATTATTATTTTAATCGGTCTTGAAGTTGTCCTGTCGTTATCTCATACTAATCTTTTCTTAAAAATTATCGGAGCTTTATAAATAGCTTCTATGCAAATTATCGATAATCAAAAAACATTAGAAGAATTTTGTAACCGGTTAGCAAATAAGGCATGCTTAAGCATAGATACGGAATTTGAGCGTCGCTATACTTATTATGCTCAGCTTAGTATAATTCAAGTTAAAGCAGAAGAATATTGCGGAATAATTGATGCATTAAGCAATTTAGATCTGAATATTTTTAATAAGCTGCTTGCAGATAATAATATTACTAAAATATTTCATGCTCCTCGTGAAGATTTAGAGATTTTCTATAATTTATTTAAAATACTACCTTCTAATGTTTTTGATATACAAATTGCAGCAAATATTTGCGGATTCGGTAAACAGCTAAGCTATGATGACCTTTGCTATAAGCTAATCGGTATTACTATCGATAAAACCCACCAAAAATCTAACTGGCTAAAACGCCCTATCACTAGTGATATGTTAAATTATGCAATGTTAGACGTGGAGTATTTGTATAAGATATATAAAGAGTTAAATAATATAATTATTAAAAATAATTTAACTAATAAATATCAAACTACTCTTAGTTCTTTATTAGATGTTAGAAATTATAAGGTTGAGCCGAAAGATGCTTGGAAAAAAATAAAATATAGAAGTGATGATGAGAGTTTTAACCACAAAATTCAAATGCTTGCAGCTTATCGTGAAGAGAATGCACAAACTATAAATATTCCTCGTAAGCATTTTATTTTAAATGAAGATTTAATAAAGCTTAGTAAATACCCGCCATTGAATCACAAGGATTTTAAAAATCTAAATTTAAAAAGCAAATATTTACACAAACAAAAATATAAAGATGAAATAATAAGTTTGTGTAATAACTTATAAGAAAAAAGCTACAAATCAAATAACTTGTAGCCTATATATGAATAGAAAAAAATTAGCCAACTAATGTAACTTGTATCTCACTATCTTGTACTACTTTGACATATTCGTTGTATACATCATCAGGCAAGTTACTAAATGCCTGATCTATGATAAGTGTCCCTACTCCTACCAATGCTAATTGAAAACAAATATCTTCAGTCTGAGTATCGCCGGATACTTGTCCTGTTTCTAGCCAATCTCTAACTGCTTGTGCAAAAAAAGCAAAAGGTACACCGATCAATACGACAATTTTTTTATTATATCAACCATTTTACCCTAAGTTGATTTTTGTAATAATATTGTATAAAATATTATATATATACAAATATAATATTTTATACAATTAAAAAAATTAAGGTTATTATACCGAAATCACAAATTTAAGCTTACGATCATGAGATTCAACCAGAAAATTATCTATTAATTGTTCTTTTAAACAAACTCCGGCGGTTAATATATTTCGGTTATTATTAAGATATCGGTCAAAATGTCCTTTGCCGTATCCAAGTCTATAACCCTCCTTACTAAACGCAAGCCCTGGGATAATAACTAACTCAGGAATAAAAAAATCATTATTTATAGGTTCATAGGTTTTAAAAGCCCCTAAAGCCAATTGATCGTTATAATGATAAGGACAATATTTTACCTCATTTTTTATAATTTTCGGTAAGAAGAATTTTATTTTAGGATGTAAGTTTGTTATTTCAAGTAAGTTAATTTCGTATTTTAGAGGAAAGTAAAGTCCTACTGTCTTTACTTTTAACTCCTGTAATAACCGGCTAATTTTATTGATTAGGGAGTTTTTGACTAAGTCGGAAGTAATTTTTTCTTGGTTTTTTATTAAAAGTTCTTTGAAATAAAGACGCAGTTCTTGCTTGTTCATATCATTGTCATACCGTGGCTTGACCACGGTATCCATAAAAATAACTTACCATTCTAATAATTTTAACTGGATCCCGTGGTCAAGCCACGGTATGACAATTTGAACATTTACATATTAATAGTCCTTTTATCCACACTAAGTGCTGCTTCTTTTATAGCTTCGCTTAAAGTTGGATGGGCGTGGCAGGTTCGTGCTATATCTTCTGAAGCTGCTCCGAATTCCATATAAGCGGTAAGCTCGGCAATTAATGTACCTGCATCGGCTCCTATAATATGAGTTCCTAAAACCCTATCGGTTTTACTATCGGCAAGAATCTTAACCATACCTTCCGTACTACCGATTACTCTTGCTCTACTATTTGCTAAAAACGGAAACTTACCGACTTTATAATTAATGCCTTTTTCTTTTAGTTGTTCTTCCGTTTCACCGACGCTTGCTACTTCAGGATAAGTATATATTACGCTTGGAATTAAATTATAGTTAACATGTCCTGCCTGCCCTGCCATAATTTCCACGGCAGCTACAGCCTCTTCCTCGGCTTTATGAGCAAGCATAGCTCCTTTTACCACATCACCGACTGCGTAAATATTTGAAATTGCTGTTTGGAACCGGTCATTAATCTCAATTCTACCTTGCTTATCCGTAATAATACCGACAGACTCAAGTCCTAGATTTTGCGTATAGGCTTTTCTGCCTACCGCTATCAACACAACATCGCTTGTTACTACCGAACTCTTACCGCCCTCCTCTATTGTCAGATTTACTTTTCCTGACTTTACTGCAGATAGCACTTTAGTATTCAGTTTAAACTCTATACCTTGTTTTTGCTGTAGTTTCATAAATTGCGTAGCAATTTCTTTATCAAGCATAGGTACAATGCTCGGTGCATACTCAATAACCGTTACTTTAGCTCCCAAACGACGCCAAACTGAACCAAGTTCTAAGCCTATATACCCTCCCCCGACAACTATTAAGTTCTCAGGTACTTTAGAAAGTTTCAAAGCACCGGTAGATGAAACAATAAATTCTTCGTCTATTTTGATGTTCGGTATTTCTATGACGCTGGAGCCTGTAGTAATTAGGATATTTTTGGCTTTAATTTGCTCTTTATTTACTTCAACGATATTACTAGAGATAATTTTAGCTTCGCCTTTTATCCTAGTAACCTTATTCTTAGCAAATAAGCTTTCTATACCTTTTGTAAGATCAAGAACTACTTTATCTTTATTAGCTAGCATTTTTTGTAAGTCTAGTTTTACATCTGCAGTAATACCTATACTCTCAAAATGCTTTAGAGCTTCTTCATATTTTTCAGAGGAATTAAGTAAAGCTTTCGACGGTATGCATCCTATATTTAAACAAGTGCCGCCAAGAGTATCGTTTTTCTCAATACACGCTACTTTCATACCAAGCTGAGCAGCCCTAATACTGCCTGTATAACCTGCCGGACCGCTACCTATTACCACTAAATCAAATTCTTGCATATTTTTACCTTATATTATCCTCCCTTTGTCACCCCGTGTCTTGACCACGGTATCCAGAAAACAACTTAAAATACTAATAATTTAGTATTTTTAACTGGACCCTGTGGTCAAGCCACGGGGTGACAACAAAAAAGCCTAGATTCCCACTTTCGCGGGAATGACATCGACTGCCATACGGCAATGCCTCTATCATCATTCCAACCCAACCATACACCACTATCACCTTTATAACAACTTTAATCTTATACTATTCTTATTCGGTGAAGCAATAAAACTAATTAAATTAATATTATCTTCAAAGCCGTTTGTATAATTTTGTAGTAAAGAAAACATCTTTTTAGAAATAGTGTAATTATGACTAGCATTTAGTGAATTTGACTCACCTATATTTTTTATTTCCCTCATTAAAACTAAAGGATTATCAAATTTTAGCTCTATATTTTCATAGTCAACAATTACTTCGGCAAATCCTGCTTGTGATAATAGCATTGGGACATGATCAAAATTAATAAAAGGAGAAATATGAGGAAAATGTTTAAAACCACTTGCTATTTCGGCATCTATTAAGGATTTACGTAAATTCTTTAAGCTATTTCCTCCGACAAAATTACCGATAAAAATACCGTCAGGCTTTAAAAATGTTCTTATATTAGATAGAAAACTTTGCACATCGTTTATCCAGTGTAATCCTAATGAATAAATAATTAAATCAAAAGAGTTCGGAGGAAATTCTAAATCTTCATCATCGATTAACAATTTGTGATTATGCTCAAAAAAATCAAGCAATAAAGGCGACATATCTGTTACGGTAATATCGGCACTTCGATAAGCATTTTTTAGTAAACCCGTAAGATAACCGCATTTAGCCGATATTTCTAGAATATCCGAAAAATCCTTATCAATCATCTCTAACCGACTTATTATATCATTAGCTGCATGCTTGATAAATAAGCTGTTACTTATTCCCGCTACTGCATTATTTCGGTGATTTTTTAGCTTTAGTCTGTTGAATATATAATCCTCTCCTATCTTGAATTTTCTCTCCTAAAATTGTTGGTGGCGGCGGTCGAGAAATAAAACCTCCTAAAAAATCTCCTAGCAAACTATTTTGAACAAGTTCTCTCTGTCTTGCAGTGCGAATATCATCCCTTTTAACTCTATCTAGTCCTTCAAAATTCTCCTGAATACCTACAACTATAGGTTTCGTATTTTTATTATTAGGCGATAAAGGTTCTAAACTCAACAGGCTTTTTTCTGAAGGATTTAAATCCGAAGTTAGATCCAAGTAGACAGGTTTTAGTTGTTTATCATTACTAGAAACTTTTTTTCTTTCTACCGCTGAAACATTGTTCTCTGTCTTATTAGATTCTCCTAGAGATTTATAACTAACTTATACACAACAATAATAATATAAATTAAACAATATATGAATCAAGTATTGAAATAAATTAATTATTTCTAAAGATATTATCTTCGTATTTTTTTCTATAATATATTTTGTAATTCTCGTTTCTTATATCATTAAACCATTGGTCTTGTTGTTTTTTAATATAATAATTTAGGGAATTAGATTTACTTTTACTAGTTTGGAAATTATCTTCACAAAATTTTAAAAAACCTGATATTAAAGTTTCTACTCCATTAGTCTCAGATTTTTTCTCAAGAAATTGCATAGAAAAATTAGTAGGATTATTATGTTTTAAATAAAATTGCTTATATTTCTCATGAATTTTATTTTCTTTTTTTATTTGTTGTTCTGAAAAAGATAATTTTTCCTCTAATAATTTATGAATTTCGGTACAGTCGCTCCAAGGTAATTCTATTGTTAGCTGCTCTTCCTGATATTCAAAATTATCTTGAATATTGTTAAAATCGGTATTTACTTTTACCGCACTTACTAATATTAAAAAACATGTAATTAATTTAATATTCATAGAATTAATTAATTTTAGCAGGAACCGGTATCATAATACTACTTCTGTATCTTTTATTGCCACTAAAAAGTGATTTTTTTTGAACTTTGTTATTATTTACCGGAATTGTATCTTTTAAAGCCCCTTCATTATTATTTAGATAACTATGTAAGGATGCTTTATAAAGAGCCATATTACTTGCTATTTTAACTACATCTTGCTTATATTTAAACCCTAAAGAATGTGTAGCCGAATGATAATGAGCTATCGCTTTGTGCCAGCTCCCTAACTGATAATATTTTGAACGTAAAAATTCTGCACCGTAACGAATGTTATTATTTGGATCAAATGCCTGTTCAAGGGAATTAAAAGCCCCTAAATGATGCCTTAAGTTAATCTGCATGCATCCGACATCAATACTCTCTCGCCCTTTTATAAGCTCTATTCTAACAAAACTTACGGCTTCTCTTTTACTGTTAAAATAATAGCCTTTTCCTTCAACATTTACCGTCCAAGGCCATACTACTCTAATTTTACGGGTTGTATGTTTTTTTCCCGATTCTTTTAAAGCTATTGAATGTAACGTATTAGATGGGATATTAAATTTTTTTTCAAAGTAAGGAAAAAGTTTTGAACATTTAAAGGATTCAGCTATTTCAGGATCGGCAATAGCCGGCTTAGAGAAGAGGATAAAGGATAATAATAGGAGTAGTATGGTCATTGTGTTATTCTTTGCCTCCCCTATGTCATTCCCATACTTCTCTATAGTCATTCCCGCGTAGGCGGGAATCCAGAAAAACATAAAATAATCTACGTTTATAATATTTGTATTTTTTAAGAACTGGATTCCCGCCTACGCGGGAATGACATAGGAAAATTTGACACAATTCCCAAACCATACCGGCAACACTAAAATAAACTTGAGTTACAATAAGATAAACTAGCCTATCATAACTTAATATTATGAAGCAAGGGAAGTTATGGTATAAGAAGTGAACAAGATTACTTATAAATCATTAGCATCAAAATTATCTTTAGTAATACCTAATGTTTCTAATATTTGTTCAAGTTCTATTACTACAGGCTCTAACTCAGCTGACTTTTTATTAAAGTTAAAATTTTCTGAGGTTAATGTTTCTTCATCTAAATTTGCAGCTCTAACCGCATTAAATCTTACACCAACTTCTTTAAGCCATTGATATGTATTATTAACATCTTCATTATTTCTATAATAATCACTACAATCATTTAGTAGTATGTGAAATATTGTTGTTTTTAATGTATCGCTTTTAGTTGCCGGTAAATTTTGAGCAAGTAACTCTAATATGTCCTTACCTTTTATAATAGCTTCATTATTATTTTTTGCTTCTTTAAAATACCATGCTTCATGGTTTTTCATTTAAAAATGCTTTAAATTGGTAATTGACTGAATAAATAAAAATGTTTATTATCAGTCCAAATTAAATGTAAAAGTATATTTTATGAAAGTTGTTAGCTCATTAAAATCATTAAAAAAACGTGATAAAGATTGTCAGATCGTTAAAAGAAGAAGCAAAATTTTTGTAATAAATAAAAAGAATAAAAGATTTAAAGCAAAACAAGGCTAATTAATCGGATGAACTTGAAAAATTGCCTTACTCTTTTGCTTTCAAGAATTGAATTTTATTTTGAGAGGTGACTGCACGCAACGTACAACTTAATACGTGAGTACAGGAATCCTCGATAAAATGAAATTCAATTCTTGAAAGCATGTGAGTATATGTCGTCTTTGTAAGTTCTCGGATGCTGAACGTTTAATATACACTCCGCTCCTCGGCTTACAGACTTCTTGCTCTTTTCCAAGTTGATCTTCGTATACTACTCTTCATTTTACTTCGGAGTATATAATACTACTTTTGAAAGAAAAGAAATAAATATGGCCGGTCACTCAAAGTTCAAAAATATTCAGCATCGTAAAGGGGCTCAAGATAAAAAAAGAGCAAAAGTTTTCACTAAATTAATTCGTGAAATAGTTACTGCAGCTAAAACCGGTTCTTCTAATAATCCTGAAAATAATCCACGTCTTAGAAATGCTTTAACCGCCGCACGTAGTCAAAATCTCCCTAAAGAAAGAATAGATAAAGCTATTAATAGTGCTAATGATTCTTCTAATACCGAAAATTATACGGAAATTAGATATGAAGGTTATGCCCCGAATGGTATTGCTATAATAGTTGAAGCTTTAACCGATAATAAAAACCGCACTGCTGCAGAAGTACGTTCTAGTTTTACTAAATATGGTGGAAGTTTAGGCGAAACCGGTAGTGTCAATTATTTATTTAAACATTGCGGCGTTATTCAATATCTAAGCAATATAGCATCGAATGAAAATATTTTAGAAGCAGTCATAGAGTTAGATGTAGATGATATTATCTCTGATGATACCACCCATACAATCTATACGGATATTGAAAATTTTTCCAAAGTTCTAGAATTTTTAACCGGCAAATACGGTATACCTGAAAACTCTTATATAGGCTGGATTCCATTAAATACAATAATTATAGATGATAAGGAAAAAGCTGAAAAATTACTAAAGCTCGTGGAAGTTTTAGAAGAAAGCGACGATGTACAAAGAGTTTTCGGGAATTATGAGTTATCTGATGATGTTTATGAAATAATACAAGGAGAACAATGACTTATAACGATACAAATTATCAAATAATTATTTTAGCAGCCGGTAAAGGTACTAGAATGGAGTCCGATTTACCGAAAGTAATGCATAAAGTCGGCGGAGTTCCAATGCTTGAAACGGTATTAAAGAATTCGCTTAACGTCACAAATGATGTAATTATAGTTTATTTAGAAGAACTTAAAAAACATTTAACGCCCTATGAAAATATGTGTTGCTTTGTACTGCAAGAAGAACCTAAAGGCACAGCTCATGCTACTTATGCAGCAATAGATTTAATTGATAAAAATAAAACAATATTAGTTTTATACGGCGATCATCCTCTTATTACTCCAAAACTTATGCATGAATTAATAGATTACTTAAGCCTTACTAATTCTGCATTAGTGACTTTAAGCTTTGAGAGAGCAAATCCGGCTCAATATGGAAGAATAGCTACTGATAAAAATGGTGAATTTTTAGAGATAATCGAATATAAAAATGCAAGTGAAGAAGAGAAAAACATAAAACTTTGTAATTCAGGTATTATGGCTTTCAGTAGCGGAATTTTAAATAAATACTTACCTTTATTTGCTACTAATACTAACGGTAATAAGGAAGTTTATTTAACTGAAATAGTAAAAATATGTAAAAATCATGGTGAAAAAGTTTCATATTTATTATCTACTGATCATGATTTAATTGTTGGTGTTAATACTAAAAATGAGCTAGAAGAAGCTAATAATATTTTTTCTAAGAATAAGTCTTAGTATTACCCGCATGGATACCGAGTTGTCATTGCGAGTGGGCTTTGTTGCGTGGATCGAAAAACGCATTCGGTGCCACCCCGTGGCTTGACCACGGTATCCAGAAAAACAATAAAAAATACTAATAATTTTAGTATTTTTAACTGGATCCCGCGATCAAGTCGCAGGATGACAGAGGTGAAATTGATCCACGCAGCCTACGGCTGCTCTCAATGACGATTAAGTATCCATGCAAACGCCTTGCGAGAATGACATAGGAAGCCACACGGGCAATGCTAAAAATTTTGGAGAGATGGCCCGAGCGGTTTAAGGCGCACGCCTGGAAAGCGTGTTCACGGCAACGTGTCGGGGGTTCGAATCCCCCTCTCTCCACCATAATAATATTTCTTTTGTTATTATGCATTAGCATCTTTTATAATTTTTATATTTATAAATCTATTTAATATATTATGGAAGAAAAACAAAAGTCTAAACCGACTCTTCGCACAAGAGCTAATAAAATTAAAGAGTTTAGGTGCAAGAACTTGATCGCCGTAATTGAGAACCCTGATAATATAAAAAATATTGGCACCATCATTCGAAATGTTAACGCACTTGGGATTGAAAAAGCTTATATTGTTACCAATCAAAAAATATTGCTTGACACATGGGAAGAAATGCGTACAGAGCCAAAACTCAATGCTATATCTGTCTCTGACATCAAATGGGGAGTTTCGTAAAGATTTTCAAAGACACAAATAGCTGTATGGATCATTTGGAGAAGGAAAGTTTTGTTTCGGTCATTACGGGCTGTTGAAAAAATCAACAAGGTTGCAAATACTTTAATATTTTTTTATCTTTAATAGCAGTAGATAAAAAAACCAAAAAATAATTTTAAGTATCCGTTTAAAATTTTGTACTATCGCAATCATCAGTATTTGAATCTGTGTTTTCTGTACACTTCTAAATTTTGCTCCTCGTAAACCATGATTCTCCTTAGCTTCACCAAATAGACCTTCTATTTTCCACTTTCTCTCAATTAGTTTTTTCTTAAAATCAATTCTATTCTGTCTGACCTTTACCTCATCTATTTCATCCTGATAAGGATTACGATAAATAAATCGTCCTCTATTACTATAATTATCAGAAATACAACCTGATTTTAGAGAGCAATTTTTACAATGCCCTCCTGTAATACGATAACGTTTTATTTGTTTTTTATCTAATTTATCATACGGATAAAGATAATGTCCCTGTGGACACTTATATCTATCCTGTTCTCTATCATATTGAAATTCCCCCCTACTTATTTTTCCTTCACCAAGATTATCTACATGTAAAGGTATATAAGTTGTAATTCCAAGTAATTTAAAATATCCATAGGTTGGACCTCTACCATAACCTTTGTCTGCTATCCATTCTTTTACTCTAAAAGAAAAATTATTTAATATATTCCAAACTCTACTTGGAAGTACAATACACTCATGTTGTGATCCTGTACTTACATAACAATCTATTATAATACGTGAATCTGAATCAATTGAGTAGTGGGTCTTATAACATAGCTTTTTATAACCATTAGTTCTTGATACAAGACTACAATCAGGATCTGTCCTACTGACATGAGTTTGATTAGATATTTTCCTTACTTTTTTCCCTTCTCGGAAATCATGATAACGACGTTCATATTTTTTTAATTCTCTCTTTTGTGAATCACCTTGATCTTTTCTTAATATTAGGCTATTCATAGAGGCATTAGATTCAACTAAAGAGGCATCTGAAATAATTGTTTCTCCTTTTATAATATCTAGTTCATACCATTGCTTAATCAAGCTTATAAATATTTCTTGAAATAGTTCTACCCCAAATCTATCTCTTATCCTACTTAATGATGAATGATCCGGTACTTTATCCTCTAAACTTAAACCACAAAACCACCTATATGCTATATTTAACTGAATTTCTTTACATAATCGTCTATTTGACTTTATACCATATAAGTAACTTATTATTTGCATCCTAAAAAATAATACAGGATCAATTGATGGACGTCCGTAATTAGCACAATAACGATTCTTAGTTATTTCATAGATAAAAGAAAACTCTAATTCTTTAGCTTCATGAATCCTCACTAATAAATGATCATTAGGTATCATGTGCCTTAAGCTAAGGCTATTACATCTCACACTTTGATCAAGCTTATAACCCTGCATCTTTACACCTTCATTTAAGCATAAAAATACAGCTTATTCCTTAGATTAACTCTTTTCTACTTCTTTTTATAACTTTTTCAACAGCCCGTGTAGAGTTTTACAATTTAGGGTTAATAAGGTAAAATAGGAAACCATCAATAGACCTCTTGCATAACCTAATCTTATAAAGAGGAAACACTCCACCTCACACTGCAGTATACAAAAAATATGTGAGGATATGAGTACCGGATTGACGTACAAATATTTTTTTCTCTCAATTAGTTTATTATCATATCATTAAGTCATTAATGAATAGGTAAAAATAAGCTAATGGTAAGTTGCATTTCACTTCCTTATTTATCGTATAAAGCGAAATTTCCTATTGACTTTTATATAAAACAGCATAATTTCTTTACAATTTAACTTTTGTAAAGAAATTATGCTCGGCTATGAGAAAAAACAAAGAAGTTTAACACGTAATCAAAAAGAAGCAATAGGATTAATATGTTTTGGAACATTTTTTAAGTATTTTGATTTAATGCTATATATACATATGGCAGTAGTTATCAATGAATTATTTTTTCCTAAAACTGATCCTCAAGTTACTTCGCTTTTATCTGCTGCCGCATTTTGTTCTACTTATTTATTAAGACCATTTGCAGCTTTTGGTACTTGGATGGATAGGTGATAATATCAACCGTTATTATTACCACATTTATAATGGCTATATCATGTTTTATTAGTAAGCGTCTGGTAAAGGCGGTCTATAAAAGCAAAAGGTTTATAGTATTATTCTGTAGTATTAATAACACAGGAATAATAGTGTGATGAATATTAGAAGGAAGAATATTACAGCGGAACAGAAGGCACAAATAATTAGTGAATCATGTGTTCCAGGGTGCATTATATCACAAGTTGCACGGTCTTATGGGATTTCGGAGAAGACATTATATGGGTGGCGTAGTAGGGGGAAGTTTAGCAGAAGAAAAGAAGAAACATCTAATAATACAGGTAATAAATTTGTAGAATTATTAGTACAAGAAAGAGAGTATACACTATTAAAAAAAGCAGAATTAACCTTTAGTAATTTTTCTTTATTAATTAATGGTAATATTAGTAGCACAAAGCTCTTGGAGATAGTCAAAATATTGGATGGATCATGTTAGATGTAGCTTCAGATAGCAGAATATATAGCTAGACCATAGTAAATAGGTACATACTATGCTAATATATATGTTATAAATGATAATAAATAAATTATGGCAAGCAGTTACAGTTACGATTTAAGAATGAAACTATTCAAAGCTCTAGATGATGGGCTCTCAATTGTTAAAGCATGTAAAATATTCAATATAGGTCGTAACACTATATATAGATGGAAAACTCTTAAATGGGAAACAGGAGATATAAAAGCAAAACCTTATGGTCCAGCAAAGGGTTATAATGCAAAAATAAATCTCAAAGAATTTGAAGAATTAATTATCAATAATCATGATAAAACAGCTAAAGAATTAAGTATTATACTAGGTAATAGATTACAAAGAACTAGAATAAATTACTATAGAAAACTACTAGGGTACACTTATAAAAAAAAGTCATCTTCATCCCAGAAGGGATATTGGTTTAAGGAATGAATTTATAGAAAAGATACAGCAAATTTCTAAAGAAACTCTAGTATTCATTGATGAGTCAGGAATAGAAGATAATGCTTGTAGAGAATATGGATGGAGTATAAAAGGTACTAGATGTTATGGAAACAAAGTGTATCAACATAAATCCAGGATCAGTATGATAGCGGGGCTTCGTAATAATCAAATTATAGCGCCAGTAATATTTGAAGGAAATTGTAATAAAGAAATATTTACAACCTATGTAGAGACTATATTAACTAAAGAATTACATCCTGGACAAACAGTAATTATGGATAATATCAACTTCCATAAGAATAATATAATAAGAGAATTAATCGAGTCGGTTGGGTGCAGAATTTTATTCTTACCTACATATAGCCCAGACTTAAATCCTATAGAACATTATTGGTTTAAGATTAAGAACGAAATAAGAAAAGTTACGGGGCAATTCAAAGATATCAGTATGGCTGTAGAACACGTACTAAAGTTTATTTAACTGTACCTATTTACTATGGTCTAGCTATACCTCTGTACTGGTTATACTGACATGCGTAAGGGCATTAATGGTTTATCGTTACTGGCACAATCAATATTGTCAGATCAGTTTAACAAGAGTGTTTTATTTGTTTTTAGGGGTAAACAGGCTGACAGAATAAAAATATTATGGTGGGATGGGCAAGGTTTTTGTTTATATTATAAATGTCTTGATAGCGGCAAGTTTGTATGGCCCAAGGTTGATAAGAAGCAATCTATTGGAATTACTAAGGCCCAGCTAGCAATGTTGATAGAAGCTATTGACTGGCGTAATCCAAGATGGTTTAATAAGCCTAAATATGCTGGATAAAGATTAAAATATGATTTTTAACCTTAACAACTTATCTTGTGATGTATCTATATTACATAAAACAATTAAGGTACTATTTGATGAGAATGAGTTATTGAATCAAGAAAACCAATCACTAAGAGAACAGCTAGCATTACTAAAAGCAAAGAGTTATGGCAAGTCATCAGAAAAGTTAGGTAAGCAAATAGAAGAGCTTGAGCTTAAAATAGAAGAAAATGAGATTATTTTAGGTTTTAAACCTGAGCAAGGTAACTTTGGTTCAGATAAAGGTCAAGAGATTTCAGATAGTAAGGATAGCAAGCAGCTAGCAAAGCGGAGGAAATTACCGAATTATTTACCAAGAGAAGATGAGGTATTAAATCCTGCCGAAGAATGTCCCTCCTGTGGTGGAGTAGAATTTCGCAAGATAAGTGATGATATTTCAGAAACGTTTTAGGAAAGCATATGATCAACTACCCAAAAAAAGCAGTACAGCAAAAGCTATTTCTTATGTTTTGAATAATCAAAAAGCACTGATGAGATTCTTGGATAATGGAAAAATGAGGGTGTCAGAAAGTTTGTGTAAGTTATAAAAATAGTTAAGAATAAAATTAATTAAAACAACTTACATGAGGCTAATATGAAAAATAAGAGCAAAGTATCAAATCCAACTATAGAAAAAGTAGTATCAGAAATACTATCACAAAGTGATCCATCTGAGATATTTGGCAAAGAAGAGATATTTCAGGAAATTAAAAAGCAGATAGTAAATAAGATTTTAGAGAAAGAAATGGAATCTCATATAGGTTATGAGAAACATTCTAAAAATGAGAAAGACTCAGATAACAGACGTAATGGCAATTATGAAAAGACTCTAATAGATCCAGAAGGTCGTAAATTGAAAGTAGAAGTGCCAAGGGATTGGGACGGAGAATTTGAACCTCAACTAATTCCAAAAGGAGTGCGTAAATTTGAAGGATTTGATGATAAAGTAATATCCTTATATGCTCGGGGAATGACCATTAGGGAAATACAATGGCACTTAGAAGAACTATATGCCACCAAGGTATCATCTGAGTTAATATCAAAGGTAACTGATGGTATTTTAGAGGAAGTAACTGCCTGGCAGAATAGAGCACTTGATAATGTATATCCTATAATGTACTTAGATTGTATTCATGTTAAGGCAAGAGATAATCATGTAATAATAAATAAAGCAGTTTATATAGCTATTGGAGTGAATATGGAGGACAAGAAAGAGCTATTAGGAATTTGGATAGGCAAGAATGAAGGGTCTAAATTTTGGATGCAGGTAGTAACAGAACTTAAGAATCGAGGAGTTGAACAAATATATGTTGCATGTGTTGATGGTCTTAAGGGTTTTCCAGAGGCGATAAATAGCATTTTTCCAAAAACCATAGTGCAGTTGTGTATTGTTCATATGGTAAGAAATTCTGTAAAATACGTATCATACAAAGATTTAAAAGCGGTAACAGCTGATTTAAAAGCAGTTTATTCTGCAATAAATGAAGCAGAGGGATTAAGAGAATTACAAAATTTTGCCAAAAAATGGGATGAAAAATATCCAGTTATTTTTGACATATGGCAACGAAATTGGTCTGGCATAGCTCCATTTTTTAGCTTTCCGGAAGACATTAGAAAAGCGATTTACACTACTAATGCTATTGAATCCACTAACCGTCAAATTCGTAAAATTATTAAAAATAAAGGAGTGTTTCCAGATGACAAATCGATTCAGAAAATAATCTTTTTGGCATTGACAAATGCCTCTAAAAAATGGACAATGCCTATTAAGAATTGGGCGATGGCTTTAAATCAATTTGCAATCCTTTGTGATACTAATTTACAAAATTGGGCAAATGGAGAAATCATACTTACACAAAGAATCTGACAGACCCGGAAAAATAGAAATCGATAACAATGCCGCAGAGCGTGCTATGAGATCAATTGCCATAGGGCGAAAAAATTGGCTTTTTGCTGGATCAGACAGTGGTGGTCATACTGCCTCTATTATCTATTCCATTATCGAAACTGCTAAGTTAAATAACATCAATCCTTGGAAATATCTGCAAAAAGTGCTTGCAATAATTCAGGATTATAAAGCCAATAAAATTGCAGACCTCCTCCCTTGGAATATTATACTAGATTAAACTATAAATCTATACCGCCTTTGCCATACGGTTACTTTTTTAATAGTGTATACTCTCTTTCTTGTACTAATAATTCTACAAATTTATTACCTGTATTATTAGATGTTTCTTCTTTTCTTCTGCTAAACTTCCCCCTACTACGCCACCCATATAATGTCTTCTCCGAAATCCCATAAGACCGTGCAACTTGTGATATAATGCACCCTGGAACACATGATTCACTAATTATTTATGCCTTCTGTTCCGCTGTAATATTCTTCCTTCTAATATTCATCACACTATTATTCCTGTGTTATTAATACTACAGAATAATACTATAAACCTTTTGCTTTTATAGACCGCCTTTACCAGACGCTTACTTATTAAGCGTAATAGCGTGAATATCTAATACTATATTCTCAACATTTATTCCTGCTTGTAAATTTATAGTACCATTACCGGTGCTGATAAAAACTAATTCTCATGCCCATATTATGACTAATTTAATTATTAATTTACTAAAATTACCTTTTGTAAAAGAACAGGATTATCATGAATTATTTGCAACTGATCAAAAAATTCAATTACAATGTATATTAACCAAGATTCTACCGCAAATAATAAAAGATAAAGATCTTACTAGCGAGTAAGTTTACTACTTAGAAAGAATTGGAGATCTTATACACAGAGAATCAGATGATAGAGCTGCAGAGTTCATAGTTAGGTATCTAGAAATTAGTATAGATAATTTATTACATTCTATCGAAGATTCACGTATTATTGATACAATTCAACCGCTGGCAAATTTTTGGGAGGGACACATAGTTCCTAAAATGGAATCTACTATTATAGGATGTACAAAGGAATATAATTGTGACGCATTTGATGGAACGTAATTAATAATGCATAAAAGCGTTGTTGCATGGATACCAAATCGTCATTGCGAACGACCAAAAGGAGCGTGGCAATCCAAAAAAAACAATAAAAAAATGCTAAAATTAGCATTTTTTACTGGATTGCTTCGTTAAAATTTACAGTTTTTCCTCGCAATGACGTTGAAAAGTGAACCCACACAACAACGCCTTCGCAGGAACAACATGGTAACCATACGTACCTAATCACCAAAATTATAACTAATATTTTTTCTAGCAAAACTTATATCTTTTAAACGTTCACAAACCTTTTCAAAAACTTGTTTAGGCAAGATATTTGAAGCATTAATTTGTAAAAATTTATCGTCTTTTAATTTAATCGAAAAAGAAGGCTCTTGAAATTCTGGTCCATCAATTTCTCTAGCAATTTTTATATAATAACCGATTATATGACTGTTGTAATAATCACTTTTACTAATCATTTTCTTAGCTATTTTATTAATCTGCATGTCAGTTTTAGCAGTATAAGTAACTGTAAGGGCAATACCTAGCATAAGACGCTGTCTATGACTAAAAGGAATGTCTGAAGATAATATAAATTCCAAAACAAAATTTGCTCTGAGCGTTTTATCAATATTTTTATTATATTGTGCTAGCATTATAGCGAGTTCAATAATAATAAGAGTCGTGGCATCGGAATTAATTAAAAGATATTGTACTGCTTCAATATATTTTTCAATTTTACATATATTTCTATCAAATTTTACTAATCTCTTTACCCTCTCATAAATAATATCTTTTTCTGTTTCATGAGACGGCAACGAGTCAAATCTTACTCCTTCTTTTAAACCGTAATTTGAGATAATAATTTTTTCCGGTGAAAATACCTTAATCATCGCCTTTATTACTAAAACTGCATTATAATTTATGGCTTTCTGCTCATAATAACTTAGCTTTAATTTATCGATTTGCGATAATTTATCTAAATATAACTCAAACTCTACACGATTTATTTCAAAATTATGTAAATTTTTAAGAGGATAATTTATAGACTCCATATATATACGGCTCATTAGACGTAATGCACCGCCAATTAAATATAAATTAGGATAATGTGCAGCTCCAAATTCCTCCTCTAGCATTTTAGTAATCAGCCCAACATCACCAAAATTGCTACTAGCAATAATTTTTGTACCAAGCGGCAATGATTTTAATTTACCGACTTTTTTATTTCCAATCTGTGCAAGCTCAAGACTTCCACCGCCAAGATCGGCTACAATACCGAAAGCATCACTAATACCGGAAATTAATCCGGCAGCAGTTAAATAAGCTTCACGTTCACCTGAGATAATTTCAATATCAATATTGAATCTCTTTTTAATTATAGCTTTGAATTCATCCGCTTTAGGATGCCCTCTAAGTATAGCTGTTGCAACACATCTAATATTAGTAACGAACAGTTTGGTAAAAATATGGATAAGATATTGTAGAGATAAATATGTTTGATGTTTTACGTCTAAATTATCTAAATTAAGTAAATTTGTAAGATAATTTCTAAATTTATAATTAAAAATTTCCGGAGCTCCAAGCTCATCACTTTCATAAACTACAGCTCTTAAAGCATTTGAACCGATATCAATAATCGCTGAACGCATTTTTGGATCTTACTCATTATTTTCCGGAGCAGTTGTTGTTTCGGTCTCTTCAGAAGCCTCATTATTATTTTTATTTGCCCTAGGGTCAAAAGGTACTTGAGTAGGTACAAAAGTCGGCGGTAATAATCTACTAGTAAAAAACTTATCTTCGTAATATTTAATTTTACGAGATTTTATAGGCGGAAAAGATTCTATTAAAACAATTTGCTCATCTCTAGGTAACTGTATTACTTCTTGAGGTAAAAGTAAAGCTCTTTGAACTTGAGAAACGTTTTGGGTTCTAGTAGAAATATTAAGGTCAAAAAATAAAGGTTTACTAAATGATCTTTGTTCTACCGTCTTATTACCGACAAGCTGCGATATTAAATTTGCCGTTTCATAGTTATTAGCAGCAAAAGTAATACGATATGTTGCATTAGATAAGAAAGAATTCATCCCTGCATCTTCATATGTTCCTTTTAACTGCTGCGTATCTTGAATAATCAAAAATAACCGAACTCTATAACCTCTAAAATAAGCTATACCGGCTTTAAAAGTATCCATCTTTCCAAGTGTCGGGAACTCATCAAGTAAGAACATTACCCCATGTGGCTCTTCCTTTAAATCCGGCATTTTGCGGCTTAAAAATTCTGTCGCCTGCTGATAAAACACCTGCATTAATTTTTGTAAACGCTGTATATTATCGGGTGTTAACCCTACATATACGGTTGTTTTTACTTTTTTAAATTCTTGTATGTTGAAATCAGAAGATGCTGTAGCTGAATCAATAAGCGGATTTGCCCATAATTCAAGCGATGAGTTCATTGTAGATATTACACCCGAACGCTCTTTATCGGCTTTTTGCAAAAACGCAGCAATATTCATATATGCAACAGGATGTATTACACCGCCAAGCGTATCGAGTACGACCGCTAGATTATAAACTACGTCGTCACTTCTCATGGTACGCACTACTTCACCGAAAGATTTAGTTTTAGTAGGATCGGCTATTAAATATAAAGTTACACCTAAAAATAAACTTCGTGCTTCGTTATTCCAAAAATCCTTTTCCGGCATTATAAGATTTGAAATTTTCTGCACGTCATCAACCATCTGCCCAGGCTTAGTACTAACCCAATCAATCGGATTGTAACAATGCGTAATACCGTCGGGATTAGAAGGCTCCCATACAAAAACCTTCTGACCTTGTTTCTCACGCCAACCGCTTGTTAAACCATGGTTTTCGAGCTTTATGTCGTGTACTACTACCGAATCACTCCAAAATAACAGGTTAGGTATCACAAAACCCACACCTTTACCTGAACCTGTAGGAGCAAATAATAAAGCATGCTGGAACCCATCTGCAACAAAATATCCACCGGCATCAACACCTATTAACATACCTTTTTTGGATCTAAGACCAGCAGCCTCTATATCTGACGGATTAGCCCAGCTAGCATCTCCATATACTTTTTCCGGTTGCTCAAAAAATTGTAACGATTTTATTCTTTCAAAATTTTTAATGTAAAATATTATAACAACAATAGCGGGACCAAGAAGAGATGCAAGTAGCTTCAATTTTAAATAATTATAGTCGGCAATTTTTAACTGCCCCCAAACGTTAATAAGCCAGTAAGCCCACTTATAAGCAATATTTATAGCATTTATATCTACACCTAAAGCTCCAACCTCATTAGTAAAAATTGCAACAAATGCACCGCTTATCCAAATGGTACAAAAAATAACAACCGGATGAATTATAGCATGACCGAATATATTCCTAGTAACTTTAAGTATCTTATGCCATTCCATGAATTGATATTCCTAGTTTTTACTTATCACTTAATATTGTTAATATTCCTACTAAACTGCCGATGTCATCCCCGCGGAAGCGGGAATCCAGTAACCTTTAATGTCATCTCGCAAACTTATAGCAGAATCCAGTAAAAAATACTAACATTGTTAATATTTTTAGTTATATTTCTGGATACCGTGGTCAAGCCACGGTATGACATCGCTCCTTAAACTAACACCTATGCATATTGCATAGAAAACGGTAGACTCGTTTAATTTGGAAAAGAGCAAACGTACTATAGTATGTACGCTGCGGTCAAAAAATATGAAACGCCTTGCTCTTTTCCAAATTAAACGAGTCTACACCATCCCCTCAGCGTTCTTGTTCTTCTTATAATATACTTCCGAAACATATCTTTTCCCACCGCTACCGCGTTTTAACTGCACAACGATATCTACAACGGTTAAAATATACTTCTTTACTTCTTCAGGCGGCATACCAAGATCTGCTTGCATAACCATAAGCTTTAACTGCTCAATAACCATAGCGGGACTATCGGCATGCAGAGTTGATATTGAACCGGGGTGACCTGTATTAATAGCACGCAAAAAGCTAAAAGCTTCCTTACCTCGAAGCTCACCGACTATAATTCTATCCGGTCTTAAACGCAAACAGGCCTCTATTAAATCTTGAGTGGTAACATTTGCACGCCCCTGTCCTCCTTTTGAAGCAAGTAAATGCACTCTGTTAGGATGACTTGATAGCACAACCTCACGAGCATCTTCTACAGTAATTAATCTTTCTATTGCAGGTATTTCAGTAAGTGCCGCATTAGTAAAAGTAGTTTTACCGGTTGAAGTACCGCCGCTAATTATGATATTTTTCTTTGAAACAACTGCATGTCTAATAAATTCTTTAATCTTTTTTTCAGCTAAGAAATTATTTAAAATTACTGCATCTTCATCTACTAAACTCTCTGTTGCAGTATCATCAAATGCCCCCATTTTAGCATATTCATCTAAAGTTAGATTCATACCGCTAGGCTTTCTTATAGAATAAATGATTTGTCCTATCTCACAAGCAGGAGGAAATACTATTTGAATACGGTAGCCATTCGGCAAAGTTGCCGAAAGAAGCGGTTTTTCTTCTGAAATCATCTGTTCGGTAGATTGAGCGACTAAACGCCCTAATGAAAGTAGATGTTCGCTATCCAGTTCCGGTATTTGCTTAGAATATATATCGCCTTTTTTTTCAACCCATGCTTCTCCAGGCTTATTAACCATAATTTCGTTAATACCGTCTTCAGCAAATAAATTTTTAAAAGGAAGTAAAAACGTCTCTAAGGCTGCAAATTCTTCATTCATTTCATTACCTTCGATTTTAATAAAACGGCTTTTGGGAATTTATAATCCTTATTAACGTATATTCTAACCGGCGTACCTTGATTAATCGTTGTCGTCGGCTTAAACTGCTGCTGAGTTATCATATTTTGTACAACATTCGTCACATCCATAAAAGCTTGAGTAGAAGCTTGTTGTGCTTGCGTCGGAGTTGATGCTATAGAGGTAGTAGTAAGCAAACTTGAAGCTGCCGTATTAACTGCCTGTACTAAGGTTTGAAGTCTCTGCTCAGCAGTATTCGCTGAAGAAGCAGTTTGTGCTGTTGTACATGCTTGAGTCATAGTAGTATAAGCAGTCGAAGTTTTATCGGTAATAGCAGCAAGTATATTAGTACAAATTGTAACTATCCTAGTATTTGCATCCATAGCGGTATTAGACGCAATAGTTTGAGCAGTATTTAACAATTGTGTGGCTGTAGCACTATTAGTTGCTGCTGCCTGCGAATCTATAGGAGGCGGCACTAACTTATCAAGAACTTTAGCAAGACCTATATTAAAGCCGGATTGTAATACGGCATTTGCAAATTGTTCTTTATATTTATTATCAACTCTTCCTTGTAGTCCCGGTCTACCTAAATTATCAACTGCAGGTGAGTCGAATTCTATAGTATAACCGTTAGTTAAATCGATTCTATCCCATATTATAGAAACTCTACCGTAACTATCTGACGAAGTTGAGGTTGCATATTTACCGAATATTTTTGACCCTTTCGGTATCAATATAACTTTATCTTTCTCAGAAAATACGTCTCTACTAATAATGGCTCTTATTTCACCGCCGAGATCACTATTTATTGCCGTCTCAAGGACTGCATCAATTAATTTACCGCGTCCGAGAACCAAAGACATATCACCGCGATCTTTAAAGGTCGCTTCTGCCGTAATCTGTTCCGGTATTTTTTTAGGCTCTACACCACTAACTAACACTATAGCTGATTTTCTTTTTGCTTCACGACGTTGCTTCTTTGCATCGCTCTCAACTAGCGTTCCTGGGGTCGAAGGCAATGAAATCGGCGGCAATGGAGTTTTGTCTTTATTCTCTTCTACAGGAGTAGTAGGAGGTAAGACCGGTGGAACTTCTACTACCGGGGGAGGAGGCAGTGGAGGAGCGGTGGGCGTCTCAAGCTTAGGCGGATCAGGTAACTTTGGAATCTCCGGAATATTATCATCAACCTCCGTAACAGGTTTTACAATATTAGTCGGTATCTGAGTCTCCGGTATTTCTTCTTTTTTAGTACCGAAAAAAAGAGTATAAAAAATATATATAAAAATACCGCAAATTACGACTACTATAACAATACTCTTATTAAAGCTAACTGAAACTTTTGATAATTCTCTTTGTACTTCAGGAAAATCTGCTCCTGATAAAGAACCGGTATTATTATTGTTATTTTGCTCTTCAGCCATATCTAAATTATATTAGTTAAAGTGTTTTATATTAAAAATTGTCATACCGTGGTCAAGCCACGGTATGACACAGTACCCTACTAAAACCTTGCCATGTAATTATTATTTTTCTTAGGATAGTAAAATTTAATTACATATACTAAATCCCTTTCGTTACCCATCATAAGTTCCGTAGAAGCGATATCAAATTCATATGTTCTTTTATTAGTTATAATAGTCATATTTGTACGGATATCTTTTTCAAGAGGCTTAATAAATAATCTATTTGCCAGAGGAGTTATTTTCCACGCATAAGCATCCCCAAGAATTATATTTTGGATTTCTTCGTTTTTAGCAAATTCTATATGCGATTGAAAGCCAAAATGCAAAACTAATAAATAAACTTCATTTGGATTATATATATAAGTTTTTATCCTATTATCTTTAGTTATAGATAAATCATCTACATAATTATTACTACTACTATTGCATGGATCATCTACAAGCGGACATTCTCGTTGTACTGTAAAACCGCTTAATAATATAAAAACTAAAAAATAAAATCTAACTATTGTCATCGTCTACCCTATATCCGTTAACTTGAAACCCTACCGGATTTACATCAAGTTCTGAATCTGTTAATTGCATAGGCACGTAAGCATAACTTACTACCGCTATTTTATTATAAACTAATTGGCTTCCTGATGTTTCATTTACGGAAAATCTAACTATATATTTATCTGCTGCGATTTTTGACCATGATTTTATTACTAAAAATGTAGTATTATCTTCTTTATATTTTATCGTAGGATCAAAATCTTTATTTCTTATATAGCCAAGATAATTATAATAAACACCGCTTGTTGAGAATAATCTTATTGTCGTACGAGCTATAGTCGCAAAATCAACCGGATTATATGTTTCCCGTGCCGTTATGTATTTCTTTATAAAATACCTTGTAAGAGACTCATCTGCCGTTAACACCGGTGATGAAATAGGTTCTACCACCGAGGCACGTCCGGTATTACTATTAAGCTGAATAACAAAAGGATCAAACTGTTTAGATTTTACTACAAATGCTATTACTAAAGTTGATATAACCATAAAAATGGTTAGTAGTATTATTAATATGATAAGTAAGTTACGTTGAACAATTAACTTATCAGATCGCTCTTCATACCAATTCTGAGTAATTTTTAAAGGATTAGCCGATTTAATACTTTCTTGATTTTGTGTATCTCCTGAACCGCTTTTCGAGTTGTTACTTGATTTAAAGAAGCCAAATATATTATTCATATCAAAGGTATTTTTATTATTACATTGTTATTGTGTAAAACTATTACTTTTATGCTATATTTACTGAATTAACCGGTCTTCTTACACAAGGATTTACGCTTAAACTCGATCCATCATCTACATCAGCAGAAACGCACGGGCTTTTAATTTCATAAGGAGCTGAAGGGGTACATGACAACAATTGAGCAAGCATAATTAATACTAATAGAAACTTTAACATTCTAATTATACATTATTAAATTATCTTGTTACTATTTTAAAATTACCTTACTATACAATAGTTCACAAGCCTTTTTTGAAAAAATCTATTTATAAATATAAAAAAATATTAAAAAGATTGTAAACTATTATACTCTGAAGTAAATAAAGAGTAGTTATACGAAGTTCAACTTGGGAGCAGAGCGTATACTTAATACCTGGCTACCTGCGGACTTATTAAAGACATTGCCACCAATTTTTCAAGTGGGGCGAGTATAACATAATAACTAACATCAATAATTGTTATTGTATAATTTTAATTTATAATTTATTTTAATTTTAAAGTTAAATAATATTTGGTATTGTAGCAACAATATAAACTTAACATTAAATTAACAAATCATAATCATATTATAATAATTATGGTAGAGTTAAAATAAAATTAGATATTAATCTAGTAATTATGGACCCATTAACCAACGCAATACAAGAATATATAAAATCCGGTGAATATTTTATTGATGCAAGAAAATGGTATAATTTTAAGTATATCTTACCGTTAAGTCATAGAAGTCTTCTACTTTTAATATGCACGATTTTTACCTTATTATTAACCTTAATTTGTATAAATATCAATATATTGCTACCAATAAACAAAAAAGTAAGTTATTTAATAAAAGATGATGCCGAAAAACAAGCTGCCGTTATTAATACTAAACATTCAACATTAGCAAATCCTTATATTTCTGTTGCAAATATTATGCTTCAGAATTATGTAAAACAACGAGAAGACTATAATTATGATATATTAAAAGAACAATTTACCTTTATTAAAAATAGCTCTACAAGCATTGTTTACATGCAATTTGCCAATTTTATGAATATTGATAACCCATTATCACCGGTCATAAGATATCAAAAACTATATAGACGCTCAATTAATATATTATCAATTAACAATATAAATGATAACGAGGCAGTTGTTACTTTTGAATCATTGGCAAAAAATAGTACGGGTAAAATTTTAGAAAATATGGTATGGGAGGCAAGAATCGGATTTATAATGGATTCTATCAGTACAAGTACCTCACCTGATATGCCGTTCAATTTTACCGTTACTAGTTACAAGCTAAAGTTATTAAGGAATAAAAATCAGAAATAATATGAAGCAACTAATAATATTTTGTACTTTTATAATACTTACATTAGATGTATTTGCTCTTACTATATCACGACCTCTAGGTCGAGACCCACGTCTAAGAGTTATGACTTATAACCCTGACGATGTTTTCAAATTCACAGGATATTACGGCTATCAAGCAAGTATAGAACTAGCAAGAGATGAGGAAATAGTAAGTATTTCTATGGGAGATACTACTTCATGGCAAATAGTACCTGCCGGTCATAGGATTTTTATTAAACCGATGGAACCGGATGCTACTACTAATATGACTTTAATTACTAATAAACGGACTTACTTCTTTGAATTATATGCCGCTGAAACTCTTGATATGCGTGATCCTGAAATGGTCTTTAACGTAAAGTTTCTTTATCCGGATGACGAAAATGACAATATGAGCGGTCATATGCAAACTTTTTCTGCTTCCCTAGCAAGTCCCGATCTTACTCATCCTGAAAAATATAACTTTAATTACTATATTAGCGGTAGCGAAGAAATAGCTCCTATTAAAATTTTTGATGACGGCGAGTTTACCTATCTACAATTTAGGGATAAAAACGCTGAGATTTCCGGTATTTTTGCCGTAGACGATTCACTTCGAGAATCTTTAGTAAATTATCGCCTTGCTCAAGATAATCCTAATATGGTGATCCTTGAACAGGTTTTTCCTAAGCTCGCTATACGTAAGGGCAAAAAAGTCACATGCGTATTTAATCAGTCTTTCAAAGCATATTAACTGTCATCCCGCAAGCTTGTAGGCGTTGTTGCATGGATCAGTTTTTCCGTCATTGCGAGGAAAAACTGTAAGTTTTGACGAAGCAATCCAGTAAAAAATGCTAATTTTTAGCATTTTTTATTATTTTTCTGGATTGCCACACTCCTTGACAGTCCGCTTGCAATAACGATTCGATGTCCATGCAACAACGCTGAGCTTGTAGCGGGATTTAGTCTTTTTTAAATTTTTTTTGGATACCGTGGTCAAGCCACGGTATAACAATGTTATGTCGCATTTAATATATTTCTTTGCCTCGATTTTACTAACTAGCGGCTTATTTATAATGCTTACAAGTCGTAATTATATTCACAAAATTATCGGGCTTGGAATCTTTCAAAGTTCGGTGTTAGTATTTTATTTAAGTATCGGAAAAATTAAAACAGGCGGTGTACCTATTTTACAAGAGGGCATCACTACTTACACTAGCCCTTTGCCTCATGTATTAATGTTAACTGCTATAGTAGTTGGGTTTGCTACTCTTAGCGTAGCTTTAAGTTTAATATATCAAATTTATAAACATTTTGGTACAATATCAGAAAATGAAATTAATTTTGATAAATGATTTTTTCAATTATGTCATTCCCCCATTCGATTATGTTATTCTTACCGTCCTTTATATCATCCCCACAAAGCATTGTTGTATGGATACCGAATCATCATTGCGAGCGACTGCAAGGAGCGTGGCAATCCAGCAAAAATAATAAAAAAATTCTGATTTACAGAATTTTTTACTGGATTGCTTCGTCGAAACTTGCAGTTTCTTCTCGCAATAGACATCTTTCCAAATTCGCTTATAGAGAGGAATTTAAAGGAGACACTTCACCTCGAACCGCAGTATACACAAGCGTACGTGAGGATTCGAGTACCGGATCGACGTATAAATTACCTCTAGAAGCGAAGTTTAGAAAGATGTCTAATGACGATGGAGAATAAAGCCCCATGATCCTAATTAACCATTTCCCTATCATACAAATATTATTCCCTTTATTCGGGGCTTTACTCTCAATAATATCTTTCCGCTTTACTATATTGGCACGAGTAATTACCGTAGTTTGCATTTTATCTAGTCTTTTAGTCAGTGTTTATGGATATAGCATTATACAAAATACGGAACTATCTTACACCATGGGAGGATGGACTTCAAAAATAGGAATAGAATATCGGCTAAATTCACTAAACCAAGCTATTATTATTTATCTTAACTTGGTTTTATTATTCTTTTTAGTTTTTTGTCATAAGATTACTAATCGAACAATCTTAAAATATATCAACAATAATAGAAAATCTTTATTTTACGGTATATTATTATTCGCTCATACGGGCTATTTAGGAATGATTAGTACTAATGATTTCTTTAATTTATATGTGTTTATAGAAATTTCGGCACTTAGTAGCTATGTCTTGATAGTCTCAGGTAATAATCCAAAATCTTTAATCGGAGCTTTTGACTACTTGATAATGGGTAGTATTGGTGCAACTCTTATTCTTATAGCCATAGGATTTTTGCTGAGCATTACAGGTAGCTTAAATATGTATGATGTTGCAGCTTATTTGCAAGAACATACTAATTCCCGTATAATCACTATAGCTATCGGTTTTTTCTTAATAGGAGCTATTTTAAAAACAGCTTTTTTCCCTATGCATTTTTGGATGATGAGAGCTTATAATAACACGGCTTCAGTCACTTTAGTATATTTAGCAGGGATTTCTACTATAATAGGAATATATATAATATATAAATTTACTTATATTATTATAGGCTATGAGACGATTAAAACTGCTATTACAAACTTTATAAGACCTATTGCTTTAGCTACTCTTATTATAGCCCCGTATTTTGCTTACCAGGCAAAAGATTTCAAGAATATTATAATTTATTCATGTTTCACTCAAATAGGTTATGTATTTCTATTGTATGTTACCGAGGGCGGTATAATAGTTTTACCAAGTTTATTATTTGCAGATAGTATAAATAAAATAGCTCTTTTCTTGATAGATGCTTATAATGAAAGCTATAAAAAAAATCCTAACAAAGTTTTAACAATAATTGTTATTATTTGCAGTTGCGGCTTACCTATAAGCCCATTATTTTTTATCAAAATAAATATTCTTGAATTATTATTTAGACAAAGACTATTATTAGATTTTGTTATAATTTTACTCAGCTCCGTAGGATCACTATTTTATCATTATAAAATGGTACTATTGTCATTCCCGCGAAAGCGGGAATCCAGTAATTAAAAAATATAAACACAGTAAATTTTTAAAACTACTGTGTCATGCCGTGACTTGATCACGGCATCCAGTAAAAATATTTAAATTATTAGTATCATAAGTTGTATTCTAGACCCCGTGGTCAAGCCACGGGGTGACAAGGGAAAGAAAAACATGATTACACAATTTACTACTCCGAGTCTTTTGATTCTATCAACTTTGCTAGTTGGTGCATTAAACTTAACCAGTCCGTATGCCACACAAAAAGATAGTTTTATACGTAATTTTTTACTTATTACTATCGCTATTTTTTTCTTCGGTAATATTTTAATTATAGACTGGTTGTTTTTAAAAGGTATTAGAGCAGGATTTGAATTTAATATATTCGGTAATTACTCTATAGGATTCCATCTTGAACCTTTAGGGCTTATTTTCTTAAGCTTAATAGGTTTTTTATGGATCTGTGCTTTACTTTACACTCCAAAATATCTTGCTATTAATAATATAGAACACTCTTCTAGATTCTTATTTTTCTTTAACTTAACTATTCTAACCGGTATTTTAATTGCTCTGTCTAGTAACTTATTTACGATGTTTATTTGTTATGAGCTTTTAACTATTTCTACAGCTTTTTTAATAGGACATACCAAAAATAATATAGTACTTAGCGGGTTATATAAATATCTAAAAATTCTGATGATTTCTGCCACAATATTATTTTTACCGGCAGTGATAATTATTTATACTAAAGTCGGTAACGGGGATTTTGCAAGTGGGAGTTTAGTAGAAAATTATTTTTCTAAAAACCAGTCAATTATTTTATTATTAATGTTTATTTTTGGAATTGCTAAAACTGCAATTTTTCCGGTACATTCGTGGCTTCCTGCTGCAATGGTTGCACATTATCCCGTTAGTAGCTTACTGCATGCCGTAATAGTGGTTAAAACCGGACTATTTTGTATTTACAAAATCCTATTATATATATTCGGTTTATCGTATTTACAAATGATATTTGCCGAGTTTAACTGGTTAATTTTTATACCGATAGTGAGCATATTTTACAGCTCAATCAAAGCACTAGGCACGGATAATATTAAAAAAATACTCGCCTACTCCACTATGAATCAACTAAGCATCGCCTTACTTAGTGCTTTTATGTTAACACCTAAGGCACTTGGAGCCGCAATACTCCATTTAGTTTCACATTCTTTTAGTAAAATTTGCTTATTTTATAGTATGGGAAGTATTTACAGTTTAAAGAAAGCCGATCAAATACAAAATTTACACGGAGTATCTAAAGAGTTTCCTTTAATTTCTTTTATTATATCTATCTCTTCATTATCATTAATCGGTATACCTATCTTTAGCGGATTTATTAGCAAATTCTCAATATTACTTGCTGCAAGCGAACAAAATCAAATTATCGTTATGATTGTCATAATAGCGAGTAGCATATTCTCAAGCCTTTACCTTCTCAAAATATTAAGCTCTATTTATAAACCTTCTTTGGTAGAATCTAGTGTAATAAAATCACTCCCCTACTCTATGCGAATCAGTATAATAATTTGCTGCTGTGCTGTAACTCTATTCTATTTTATTCAAATCTTAATCAGAGAATTTTTAGCTTATATTACATAAACATATTTACATAATTTACATATAATATTTATACCTTTGATACTTCAAAAGTTGGAAGTCAAATAAGCGGTGAGCCTGCACAGCGTACAATAACGTGAGCAAAGGCGAATCCCGAAATTTGACGTACCAAATCTTGAAGTATCAAAGGTATAAATATGGCACAAATTATTAGAGCAACAGAATTTGTACGATCTTTTTCAGATATTATGAATAGAGTTTACTACAAAGGCGAAAGCTTTGACGTTCAAAAAGGTATAGTAGCAAGAATTACGCCTGCAGAAATCAAGCCTTCTATAGCAGTAAGAGACTTAGAGGAAGCCTTTAAAAATGATCCACATCTTGATCCTGAAGATGCTGATCAATTCATGAAAAATATTGAAGAAATAAGACGCAATACTAAACAAGATATTAAAAAATTGGTTGAAAGATGGGATTAATTATTGATACTTCTATAATCATAGCTTTAGAAAGAGGAAAGGTAAGTACTAAGCAATGGTCACATTACGATCAGGCTTATATTAGCCCTATTGTGTTAACTGAACTATTAATAGGAGTAGATAGAGTCAATAATGAGAATAAACGTATAAAATGTTTAGCTTTTATAGAATATGTAAAAAGTCTGTTTACTATATTACCTTTCGGTATTGAAAAAGTATATACATATGCACGTATATTCATGATTTATACACACAACGTATAACTATAGGAACTCATGATATGCTTATTGCAGCAACGGCTATTACAAAAGGTTTTCCGATATTAACTCTAAATGTTAAAAGACTTTAAAAGAATTCAGAGACTAGAGGTTTTAACAGTTTCTTCTAAAGATTAAAATGTTTATTCAAAATACCAAGTTTACATTTCCGATTACTAATTTTGAGCTTATGTTTGATTTTAACCCACAAAATCAGCTAATAGCTCTAGCATTTCTAATTGTTACTACTATCTTAAATCTTTATACAATTTCCCAAAATAGAAAATTAGAATGCTTAATAGGTAGTTTATACTGTTTATCCTCTACTATATGCGTATTTGCAGCTGATTTTATTTCCATGATAATCTCGCTTGAATTCATGACGATTTTTGCCTGCATAATTATTTTTTGCGACCAATTAAAGATAAAACCGGCACGTCAATATTTCCTCACTCATTTATTCAGTAGCGGGCTAATTTTAATCGGTATGACTCTTTTAATTCAAACAACAGGTAATACGGCTTTTACTTCTTTAACGGAATCAGTATATAATTTTGAGTTACCGGCAATATTCATACTTGCAGGTTGTTTAATTAATGCCTCGGCTATTTTTGTAAACGGCTGGGTGGTTAATTGCTATCCTGCAGCTTCAAGTAGCGGCGTGGTATATTTAATTAGTTTTACTACTAAAGTTACTTTAATTATCATTTTAAAATTATTTAGCGGTCTTGAGATATTAAAGTTTTTTGGGATATCAATGATCATTTACGGGTTAGTATTTTCTCTAATTGAGAAAAACCTAAAACGATTGATATGTTATCTTACCGTATCACAGCTTGGTTTTATATTAACGGCTATTAGCATAAACTCTCCAAATATAGCTTATCTTATTACAAGCTTTATATTCATACATATATTATATAACGGGTTATTTGCTTTATATTTCACTTATATAGAAGATGAGTATGATATTAAAAATTACCAAGATCTTCAGAATGCTCAAATTAATCTTATTTTGTTAATCGGATTTGTTATTAGTATATTGATATATACATCTATACTGCCTATTAGCTCTTCTTATATCAAAGATGGAATTGCTAATATTTTAAACGAGAATAATATAATGCTATTTTCTAAGATAGCAACTTGTACCGTGTTATTTGGATTATTGTTGGAAAGTTTGCTATCGTCATTGCGAGCGACTAAAAGGAGCGTGGCAATCCAGGAAAAAAATCGATCTATTTTTACTGGATTGCTTCGTCAAAACTTACAGTTTTTCCTCGTAATGACGTTAAGGGAGTTACTCTACCTCTCTTTCTGCATCATAACTTTATGCGTATGTTTATTCTACCCTATTCAAATATCACATACTGCTAACTTTAAGCTAGTTATCCTTGCAATCTCACTATTATTAGCTTTAATATTTAAAAAAATACCACGCATTTTGACAGAAAACATAAACCTTGACCTATACCAATATATCGAAAAACTTATCTATTTCAGTATCGATAAATATAAAGAAACGGCAGACAATAACGAAGATGCGGAAGAATATCTTAATTTTAAGGTTATTTGGGATAATATTTTAAGTAAAATATCTGCTTGGCATAATCAGCAAACTGCTATATTTATTGTATTATTCCTATTAATTAGTTTGATTTTAACACTCTGTCATCCCGTGGCTTGACCACGGTATCCAGAAAAAAATTAAAAAAGACTGGATCCCGCGATCAAGTCGCGGGATGACACTAAAAAAAAGAACAAAAACATGAAACCACCAATAACAGACAAACAAAATTACAGCTTTGAAGTTCACTCAGCAACAATAAACGATGATTATCACTGGCTGCGTGATCCTAAGTGGCCAAATGTAGAAGATTCTAAAATTTTAGACTACTTAAAGACTGAGAATAAATATACCGAAAATTTCTTTGCCGATCTGCAAAAGGATAAGGAAAAGATTTTTGAAGAATTAAAAGGACGGGTCAAATTAGACGATGAGTCAGTTTATGTTAAGAAAAAAGATTATTACTATTACTATAGAGTAGAAGGCGATAAAAATTATCCGATATATTGCAGAAAGCATAATAGTATGGAAGCACATGAAGAGATAATATTAGATGTTAACCTTCTTGCTCCAAACGGCGGTTTTACCGATGTTGCCAAAGTCGCAATATCGCCTGATCAAAATTTAATGGCTTATAGCGTTAATTTTACAGGTAATGAGCAATATAATATCAAAATATACAATCTTAAAGAGCAAAAATACTTACCTGATAATGTAACGGATATAGCTCCTACTGTGATTTGGCATGAACAATTAAACGGCTTTTTCTATATTACTATTAATGAGAATCAACGCTGGGATAAGGTAATGTTTCACCGTCTAGGTGAAGATGTTACTCAGGATAAATTAATATTTAAGGTAAAAAACCCTCTTCATTTTATCAGCTGCGAGAAATCAGCAAGCAGTGAATATATTTTTATAAATTCAGGTGATTATAATGAAAATGAAATTTACGTAATTTCTATGCAGGATGTTAGTTTTACGCCTAAATTAGTACGAGCTGCAGAAAACAAAATATTCTATGAAATAGAACATAATGGCGATTATTTTTATATTAAAACTAATTATAAAGCTAAAAATTTCCATGTTATAAAACTGCCGGTAAATAATTTTGAAAATACTAGCTGGGATGATATTTATATTAAGGAAGAACAAGACAAATATTTAAAAAGCTTTGATGTTACAAATAATTATTTAATCTTAAATTATCGTGACCAAGGTTTACCGCTAATTAAAATAAAGCGACTTAAAGATTTACAAGAAAACACAACTCATTTTCCTGACGAAAGTTTCCAAGCAAGTAGCTTTTCTACAAACTTTGAGGAAGACGATATCAGAATAAATTACTCTTCTCTAACAAGACCAAATACCACTTATAGCTACGATTTTGATAGCAATAAATTAACGATATTAAAGAGCCAAGAAATACCTTCAGGCTTTAATCCGGAAGAGTATAAAGTCGAGAGAATATTCGCAGATGTAAAAGTACCTATAACCTTGTTTTATAAAAAATCTTTATTTAAAAAAGATGGCTCAAATCCTTTATATTTAATGGGATACGGAGCTTACGGGATTAGCATGCCTGTCAATTTTAGAAATACAGCAGTGACACTTGCCGATCGTGGCTTTATTTACGCAGTTGCTCATATTAGAGGTGGCGATGATCTAGGTCATGATTGGTATGAAGCTGCTAAGTTTTTAACCAAAAAAAGAACATTTGAAGACTTCATAGCCTGTAGTAGAGCTTTAATTAACGAGCAATATACAAGTAACAACAATATAGTAATAATGGGCGGTAGTGCCGGCGGTATGTTAATCGGTTACGTACTCAACGAAAAACCGGAAATCTATAGAGCAGCAATCGCTCATGTACCGTTTGTAGACGTACTGAGTACCATGCTTGACGAAAGCTTACCGTTAACTCTCTTGGAATATAATGAGTGGGGTAATCCGAAAGAGAAAGAATATTTTGAATATATTAAATCATATTCCCCTTATGATAACGTAAAAGCACAAAACTACCCTGCTCTATTCGTTACTTGCGGTATATCCGACCCACATGTAGGTTACTGGGAACCTGCTAAATGGGTAGCAAAATTACGAGAACTAAAAACGGACAATAATCCATTATTATTAAAAATAAATATGGATAAAGGACATAAAGGTTCTGCCGGTCGTTTTGATTATCTGAAAGAGATAGCCGACGAATTAGTATTTATTTTTAATATATTTAATGTGGGGGTTTAAAAGGTATATGTCATTCCTGCGTAGGCGGGAATGCATTGTTGCGTGGATCAAAAAAAAGCACACATTGTCATACCGTGGCTTGTCCCCGGTATCCAGTAAAACAACTAAAAATACTAATATAGACCCCGTGGACAAGTCACGGGGTGACAGTGGTGAAACCGATCCACACAAACAATGCCGTCCTCCTCCACGGTATGACAAAATAAATATAAAAAACCACATGCATAAAAATTATCTAGAACAATTACAAAAATTACCGATTACTTTAATTTTACTAATTAGCTTAATTTGCTGTATTGGTTTCATTGTGCTTTATTCTGCAGCGAATAGTAATTTGCAGCCTTGGGCTTACAAACAAATTATAAATTTTTGTATATTCTTGCCTTTAGCTATTATTATTGCATTAATTGATTTACGAATAATATTTAGGTTATCGTATATCTTTTATTTTTGCGTACTCGCTTTACTAGTAGCCGTGGAGCTTTTCGGCTCAACTGCCATGGGCGGTAAAAGATGGATCGATATCTGTATAGTTAAGCTTCAACCTTCCGAACCGATAAAAATCGCCGTTGTACTAATGCTTGCTAGATATTTCCATTCACTAACAATTGATGATCTTATAAAATTTCACAAAGTTATCATACCTATTATAGGAGTTTTAATACCGGCTTTTCTAATAATTAGAGAACCGGATTTAGGTACAGGAATGATTGTTTTAATTGTTTCGGCAATTATATTTTTTGCAGCAGGTTTTAGAATAAAATATTTTATAATGCTAGCTCTTGCTGCTCTTATTAGCCTCCCTATTGCTTGGAATATGATGTATGATTATCAAAAAAAACGGGTAATGGTTTTTTTAGATCCCGAACATGATCCGCTCGGTGCTAGCTATAATATTATTCAGTCTAAAATCGCTATAGGTTCAGGTAGCCTATTTGGACGGGGTTTAAATCAAGGCAGTCAAAGCCATTTAGATTTTCTTCCCGAACATCAAACAGACTTTATCTTTGCTACCTTCGCTGAAGAATTCGGCTTTATAGGAGGAATGTTTTTACTAATATTATATTTTGCACTTATAACTATTTCTTTATTAATTGCCGCAAATTGCCGAAAGATTTTTAGTAAATTAATGGTAATAGGTATCACTTCAATCTTATTTAGTCACGTATTTATTAATATAGCTATGGTTATGGGCTTGCTTCCCGTAGTAGGTGTACCTTTACCGTTTATTTCTTACGGCGGAACAATGATCGCATCCATGCTAATCGGCTTTGGGCTTGTGATGAATGCTCAGGTACACGGACATATTGCTTTAAACTAGGTTCAATTATATTTATAAAATTGATAATATAAATTAATAATAAGTTGCACTTCACTTTCTTATTTATCGTGTAAAGCGAAAATTCCTATTGACTTTTATATAAAACAGTATAGATTTCTTTACAATTTAACTGTTATTAAAGAATTTATGCTAGGCTATGCACAAGAACAAAGAAGTCTGACAAAACAACAGAAAGAATCAATTGCCTTGCTATCTATAGGTACTTTTCTTGAATATTTTGACTTTATGCTTTATGTACATATGGCTGTACTTCTTAACAAATTATTTTTTCCTCAATACGATTCTCTTGCTGCTGCTTCTGTCTTTTGTATAACATTTGTAGTTGTCCTATAGGTGCTTTAATATTTGGGTGGATAGGTGACAATATTGGACGTAAATCGACAGTGGTTATAACTACTCTTATGATGGCTTGCTCTTGTATAGTAATGGCACTATTACCTACTTATAATCAAATAGGAGTAGTAGCATCCTGTATAATGATAATTTGCCGTATAGTTCAAGGGATTTCTTCTATGGGGGAAATAACAGGAGCAGAAATTTATTTTACCGAAGCAATAAAGCCACCCTTACAATATGTCGTTGTATCAATATTAGCTTTTTTAGCCGCATTAGGAGGAGCATACGCATCAAGTTAAGCCATAATTGTTAATAATTTTAGTGTATTTAAGGAAGATAATCTGGTTTTACGATATTTATCTTTCAAAGAAAATCTCCCCCAATCTATAATTAATTTCTTAAGGAACTGCTTTAAATCATTAAGACGTCCAGTAATAGACAGGAATAATTCTCTTGACCTTTTCTGTAGTTCAATAAATGCTTTGGTTAAACTAATTTCTCTATCATTTGCTAATTCTACACAATTCGATAATCCATGAAAAATAAGCACACTACATAATTTACCATATAATTCACACAAAACTCTTGCAGGTTTACTTCTCCCTTTAAGATTTTCAATTTTTGCATGACTTTTATATAATTTAAATAATAATTCAATTTGCCATCTTGCTCGATAAATTATCATTATATGCTCAGCATTAACCATATCCTCTGATATATTAGTGATAAATATTGACCAATCTAGTAATCTCTGGTTTCTTGAAGAAGATTTATATTTATGAGACTTAGCTAATAAATTAGCCTTCCTTCTTCTACCAATAGCCTGTTCATCAGTCAATTTATGACATATAATCCGTAGCTTAACTTTTGCTTGTTTACCTAAAAGTACATCTTTTGATAAAAAGAATTTATTATCTAATAGGTTTAATAAATCAATTTTTTCCTCAGTGATAGGGTCATATATATTAGTATCTGCTTTATAACGACTAATAAAATATGCACCAAGTTCGATAATTTGAATAAATGAAGCTGGGACAAAATAACCTAAATCAGATATTAATAAGTCCTTAGTAGATATGTTTGATAAATGTTCTCTATATCCTTGATCAGCCCTTATACCTTATCCGCCATATTGGCAGGTAGAATAATATGGCTACTATCCAATAATTTAACGCTATTAAATTGCTGCAAAATGTTGCATGCTGCAAAATGTTGCAATCAAGCGGCATAGTATTTCTAAATAATTTCAAGCATTGTTCATACATTGACTGCATAAATTTTACTGCTACCTCAGTAAACCTAAAGTCTAAGCCTTGGGCAGAAATATCTATAGTTTCTTCACTTAAAAAGTTACGCATTCCATCAAGACTACAATTACTATCGCTCATATTACCAAACACTATAGCTTTTAGAAAAGCTGAACCAGTTATTTTTCGTTGTCTCTTAATAAATCCTGTTGTAATGGATAAATTATTGGCTGTCTCTCCAAAAAACTCTTGGCATAGTTTTGCTAAGTTTACTATTTTCCCCATAGGATAAATTCTCACAATTTAGTTGTTAATCTTGCAAAAATTTATACCATATATTAGCTTCTTTTTAATTCATAATTTACTACCGTAATACCAGTATAACCTACTTGCTTTTCTTAACTTGATGCGTATGATTAGGAGGAGTGGCAGCTTAGGCATCGCATCTTTTAGCACTATTGAAGGATTTAATTGGAGATATGCTTTTGGAATAGGTGCATTAATTGCCTTAGTAGAAGGAGTAGCACGTACTAAGCTTAGAGAAACCCCGGACTTTGTAGATACAAAACGCAGAGTAAAAAATATTTTAGAGGAATAAAAGATGGAAAGCTAATTAACAATAATTATATAGTAAAAGAAAAAGTTAACAAGAAAACTATCCTTGCTTTACTTTTAATAAATTGCGGTTGGCCAGTATGTTTTTATATTGCCTTTATACACTGTGGCGATATACTTCAAAATTCTTTTGGATATACTCCAGACCAAGTAATACATAATAATTTTTTGTAGGATTAATAGAAATGCTGGGGATTTTACCATTAATATATTTAGGGTATTATATTTCTCCATTATTTATCTTAAAAATTAGGTTAATAATATATTCCATATTTATTTTAGCATGTCCTTTTTTATAGTCCCTTTGGTGGTTAAAACCTCCATCTTCCAGATGGAAAAGCTTTAGCTTGCCATGTGCGCCATGATGCGTTAGCATCACAAGCACCATGAGTTCAATACGTCAGGAAATTACGTACTGTTTACTATAGTCGCTATTATACAGTGTGGTAGACATTGTGTGTGCAAGGAAGTTACTGTAGGTCTAATAGTGGTAATGTAACGATTATATGATTAATAGGCATATTGGTACACATGAGCCAGACATGATTTTGCACATACGGGTCGCATAAGCTTTAGCTTCATATGCGACTTCTAGTCGCTATAAAACAAACTTTCATCTTTCAGATGAAAGTGGTTGATTAAATAATATTAATACGCCTACAGGGATATTTTATTTTCAATATTTCGCTATGTTTTTTGTTCTAGACACACTCCAGCTAAATCAATTTTTTATCAATATATACCAATTCTTAAAAGGTTTACTTACACTTGTTTTACTATTGCGATGTCAAGAGCTATTACATACGTTATTACTTCTTTTGGGATTATTTATTTAATAAAGCATTTCAATAATTTTGGGTTACAAATTATTATGATTCCCGTAGCGTTAGGTACTTGGTTTGCTATACACCATTTTGAAATATTAGAAAAAACTAACTTAAAACATTAATAAATTCTTAATAATACATTTTACATAGTTTTGCGGTTTCTTGTGCTACGTATAAGATTAAAAATTCTTCTAAAGTTTCATCTATTATTTTTTTAGCTTTTTCAGGCGTTTTTACTTTTAAAGTTTGAATATTATGAAATCTATCAAACAACTTAATAATTAGTAATTTTTTCTCTAGGTTATAATACAATAATTTTAACATTTCTGCTGAAGTTATTTTCTTATGCGGTTTAATTCTAGTTAAAGCTTCTACCTGTCTTGCTATTTCTAGGTCAAAAATTATTGCAATAGTCTCTTTAGTAAGGCTAGTATCTTCTATAGTATCATGTAACAAACTGGTAATAATAATATCAGTAGTGAAAAATTTTGCTTCTTGATAAGCTGTAAACTCCGCTACCATAAATCGCCACCTCAATCGGGTGCGAATAATACAGATCGCCTGATTAACGCATTTGTGAACCATGATATTTACGAGCGTAGTAGATGCCTTTTTTAACTTCCTCTATATCAACGGTTTTTTTTACTTTAGTGTTTAAATATTCGAGTTTATCAAGTAGTTTCTTAGCGTAAACACATACTTCAAACTTTTCTTTCCAAGAGCTTAAATCTTTCATAAAAGTTATTTCTTAATTTATTATTAATTAGTTAGTTGATTATAATTACAGTAAAAATTAAAAAATTGCAATAACAAATAGCTTTTTAACTTTAAATATATTGATAACTTTTGGTTACATTATATTTAAACAACTTCATTCTGTTTTATTAGTTGCTTTAGCTTCTTGTTCCTGCTGTAATTTATACTCTGCTGCTTTTTCTTTTACGTAATTTAAAAAGAAATAAGTAAAAGTTAAAAAGCTAGTAAAAATAATAGCAAATGTTATTAATATTAATTTAAGCTCTTTCCTTGCGTTTTCAGCTTTTAATCTCTTTTCTTCCTCTTCATCAATATAAGATTCAGAGGTTAAAATTTCTTCTTCTTTATTTTCCATATTTTAACTCTTTTAAATTAACTTATATATGAATGATAGAGCTTAATTATCACCTGAGAGAAGTAATTAAAATAAGTCAATAACTATAATTGTTGATTGTAATAATTATATATTTAATAAATCCTCTTTCCCTAAAATACTATACGTTCTATTTGACGACGTTTAACGAGCCTTTCTAGTTTTTTAACATAGAACAAATAAGCTCGATTCATTAGCAGATGGGATTATAACCAGAGAAGAGTTTGTACGTAAGAAAACATAATGAAAAAACATCAAAGTAAAGTAATGCTAGAAATAGCGGAGCATAATAAAGGTGATGATTGTTTTACGAAAAAAATGATAGATGTACTAAATTTAGTTGCCAATGCACATCAATATTTTAATTTGTCGAATGCCAAGGAAAAAGACGTTTAATAAAAACTGTGTTTTCGACAATTAAATTAACAGGCAAAAAGCTTGACTTTATGCTGCATCTGCCGTTTGATTCATTCGTAAATTTGTCGAAAACCGAGTAATGGCTCCCCGGGCCGGACTCGAACCAGCGACCGAACGGTTAACAGCCGTTTGCTCTACCACTGAGCTACCGAGGAACATTAGAAGCATCTGGAAAATTCAGATACTTCCTTATAACAAATCTTTATTATAACGTCTAGCGTTTTCTTTATATAAAATAAAAAAAGTTTTATTCATCACCTATTTTTAAAGCTGCAATAAACACAGATTGCGGAATTTCGATATTACCGTACTGTCTCATTCTCTTTTTACCTGCTTTTTGCTTCTCAAGTAATTTACGTTTACGGCTTATATCACCGCCGTAACATTTAGATAAAACATCTTTACGTAGGGCTTTAATAGTCTCACGAGCAATAATACGGCTACCTATACTTGCTTGAATTGCTATATCAATCTGCTGTCTCGGTATTAAATCCTTTAACCTTACGCATAATGCCCTACCCCTCTGCTCGGCACGTGAGCGGTGTACGATTGTGGATAGTGCATCAACCACCTCTGCGTTAACCAAAATCCCAAGCTTAACAAGCTCGGAAGGTTCATAAACATCCATTTGCCATTCAAAACTTGCATAACCTTTAGAGCAACTTTTTAAACGATCGTAAAAATCGTAAACTATCTCATTTAGTGGTAATTTATAAACTATTTTAGCCCTATTTGCTATATAGCTATGATCGAGCTGCATCCCTCTCTTTTCCGTACAAAGCGATAATACCGCACCTAAAAACTCATCAGGTACCATTATAGTTGCCTTAATCCACGGCTCTTCCATCGATTCGATTTTTTGTAAATCAGGCAAATCTGCCGGGTTATGTATCTCTAAGCTCTCACCGTCCCGCATATGAATTTTATACACCACGCTTGGAGCGGTAGTGATTAAATCTAAATCGAATTCCCTACTTAAACGTTCTTGGATTATCTCTAAATGTAACAGCCCTAAAAAGCCGCATCTAAAACCTACTCCGAGTGCCGAAGAGCTTTCCATTTCATACTCAAAACTAGCATCATTAAGGCGTAATTTAGCTAGTGAATCCTTTAGATGCTCAAATTCCGAGCTATCCGTTGGATAAAGACCACAAAACACTACGGGTAAGTTTGGTTTAAAACCCGGTAGAGCTTGCTCACAAGGCTTTTTTTCATCAGTGATAGTATCCCCGACTTTACAATCCGCTACTTGCTTTATAGAAGCAGTAAAGAAGCCGATTTCGCCTGCATGCAGAACATCCGAAATATGTTTTTTCGGAGTAAAATAGCCAACATTTTCGACGGTATAAACCGAGTTAGTAGCCATCATTTTAATCCGCATATTCTTACGTAAGTAGCCATCAATAACACGTACTAAAATAACCACCCCAAGATAAGGGTCATACCAACTATCAACAAGCAAAGCTTTTAAAATATCACTGTTACTTTCTTTCGGCGGAGGTAATTTATTTACTATTGCTTCTAAAACTAAATCAATACCTATACCGCTTTTTGCCGAAATCAATACAGCCTCACTTGCATCGATCCCGATTATATCCTCTATTTGCTGCTTAACCTGTTCAGGTTCTGACGCCGGCAGATCAATCTTATTAAGCACCGGTACTATTTCATGATCATTCTCGATTGCTTGGTAAACATTGGCAAGCGTTTGTGCTTCTACTCCTTGCGTACTATCAACTACCAATAACGAGCCTTCACAAGCAGCAAGTGACCTACTAACTTCATAAGCAAAATCGACATGCCCGGGAGTGTCCATTAGATTCAAATAGTAGGTGTTACCGTCTTTAGCCTTATATACAAGCCGCACGGTTTGTGCCTTAATAGTTATACCTCTCTCTTTTTCGATATCCATCGAGTCTAGCACTTGCTGGCTCATTTCCCTAACTTGCAAGCCACCGCAATGCTCAATTAACCTATCGGCTAACGTAGATTTACCGTGATCGATATGAGCGATTATTGAGAAGTTCCTTATATATTTTTGATTATCCATAATTATTGTGATATAATTTGTATTTTGTCATCCCCGTCATTGCAAGACTTTGTTGCGTGGATCGAAAAACGCATTCGGTATCATACCGTGGCTTGACCACGGGATCCAAAAAACAATAAAAAATATTAAAATATTTAGTATTTTAATCTGGATCCCGCAATTAAGTCGCGGGATGACAGCGGTGGAATTGATCCACGCAACAATGCCTCATTGCGAGGAGAGGAGAAGCCTCGACGTGGCAATCTCATGAAATAATAACAAACTCCTGAGATTGCTTCATCAAAACTTATAGTTTTTCCTCGCAATGACGGCTACAATCACGATAATATATAACAAAATCGAAATTTATAACAGGAAAAATAATGCGAGCTGAAATAGAAAATTATGTAAAAAAAATTGAGCAGTCTTTAGAACTACTTTGGAGGTCACTTTGACGTTGAAGCATCAACTGAAAGACTGAAAGAACTAAAAGAATTAGCAGCCGACCCGAGTTTATGGAATGATCAAGCCAATGCTCAAAAATTACTGCGAGAAAAAAGTAATCTAGAAGAAAAACTAAATGCTTTTAATAAACTCAAATCTAACTTAAAAGATGCTTTAGAACTTGAAGAAATGGCTGAAGCCGAAAACGATTTAGAAACACTTTCACAAATTGAACAGGACTTAAAAAATTTAAGCATCATTGCTGCCAAATTTGAAACGGAATGTTTGTTTTCAGGTGAAGCAGACGGCAATAATTGCTTTTTAGAGATTAATGCCGGAGCCGGAGGAACTGAAAGCCATGACTGGGCGTCTATTATGATGCGTATGTATTTGCGTTTTGCCGAAAGACTCGGCTTTAAAACCGAGATAATCAATATGATTAACGGCGAAGAAGCAGGCATTAAATCATGCACGATTAGGATAATAGGCAAGCGGGCTTACGGCTGGTTTAAGACCGAAGCGGGCGTTCATAGATTAGTGCGTATTTCTCCGTTTAATGCGGCAGGTAAAAGAATGACCAGCTTTGCAAGTAGCTGGGTATATCCCGAAATTGATGATAATATAGCAATTACTATTGAGGATAAAGACTTAAGAATCGATACTTTTAGAGCATCCGGAGCAGGCGGACAGCACGTTAATACTACCGATTCTGCGGTACGTATCACCCATATACCGACCGGTACGGTAACACAATGCCAAAGCGATAGATCACAGCATAAAAATAAAGCTCAAGCTATGAAAATGCTTCAAGCAAAACTCTATGAGCTTGAAATGCAGAAACGCACAGACAGCGTTAACGAGCAGAATGCCACTAAAACCGATAATAGCTGGGGGCATCAAATTAGATCATATATTTTACAGCCTTATCAGATGGTGAAAGATTTACGTACCGATTATGAAACTTCTGATACTAAAGGAGTGCTTGACGGTGACCTTGAAGAATTTGTTTCCGCAAGCTTATCTATAAATGCGGGTGGTAAAAAATAAATTATTTTGTCATTCATGCGAGGCATTGTTGCATGGACCGGAAAACGCCCTCGGTGTCATCCCGTGGCTTGACCACGGGATCCAAAAAATAACTAAAAATACTAATAATATTAGTATTTTTAACTGGATCCCGCAATCAAGTCGCGGGATGACAGCCGTACATGAAAAACTATAAAAACTTTACTGCTGCTATTTCTATATTTATTATAGTTATGGCCTTGGTTCTAGGATTTCAGAGTTATCAAAAATTTACTCAAGATAAACATTTTGAGCAGATAATAACCGATCTAAATAATCTAGAGTTTGATCCTGCTAATGAAAAAATCCGCAAAAATTTTATCTCAGAAATACAAAATATTTATGCAACCGAAAATCCTGAAATAGATAAAAATATAAAATATGTGTGGGTTTTATCTGCAAGACATTCTTATACAAAAATACCGATTAATTCTGATACTCAAAATATAGGGGCTGCAGATAAAGAGGACGGATATAATAGGATGAGGCTTGGCATAGAGATTGCAAGAGAAGTTGCAGCTAAAAAACTTGATAAGCAAATATCTAGCCTAACATATGAAGAACTGAAAAAATACAGACCGATGATTTTGTTTAACGGCGGAGCATATGATAATAGCTTACTAAAAGAAGCCCTTGATAAAAATATTATTACCGATTATCCAAAAGAAAGTTTCTATATTTTCACGTTACCGGAAAACCAAACCAATACCGGCAGACAATTTAAAACTTTATATAAAGAACATCAAAACAGTAATATTGATTTAAATAACGCCGAAATTGCAATTGTTACTCATGCTTATCACTTCCCTCGTGTTAATCGATATTTTGATAACAAACCGAATTTTGACTTCTTCTTTATTCATAACACTAAACCTATAATTTTCTTAGTCGATCGAAAATTTGAAACCATGGGAGTAGATAATGAACTAAAGCAGGAGCTAATAAAATTACCTAACTATATAGAGAAAGGTTTTATCTCAAAGAAATAAAATAAGTATATTTTTTAGTTTAAAATTCAAGCCTAATATATTCCCTAAGTAAATGAAAATACGTATATGAAGATCAACTTTAAAAAGAGCAAGGAATCCACAAGACGAGGAACGGAGCATATATTTAATATGTGAGTACTGCAGTACTTGTAGGATGACGTAGCCAATTTTTAAAGTTCATCGAGTATACTTCCATAATTTGCTAAAAGTATGTTGACCAAAATAAAAGCTAATAATCCCTGCAAAAATAGTTTGATCTTCTATACTCCATAATATATCTAGATACTCCACTAGCAGGGCAGAGCTTTTTAATGATTTATAGCTAGACCATAGTAAATAGGTACATACTATGCTAATATATATGTTATAAATGATAATAAATAAATTATGGCAAGCAGTTACAGTTACGATTTAAGAATGAAACTATTCAAAGCTCTAGATGATGGGCTCTCAATTGTTAAAGCATGTAAAATATTCAATATAGGTCGTAACACTATATATAGATGGAAAACTCTTAAATGGGAAACAGGAGATATAAAAGCAAAACCTTATGGTCCAGCAAAGGGTTATAATGCAAAAATAAATCTCAAAGAATTTGAAGAATTAATTATCAATAATCATGATAAAACAGCTAAAGAATTAAGTATTATACTAGGTAATAGATTACAAAGAACTAGAATAAATTACTATAGAAAACTACTAGGGTACACTTATAAAAAAAAGTCATCTTCATCCCAGAAGGGATATTGGTTTAAGGAATGAATTTATAGAAAAGATACAGCAAATTTCTAAAGAAACTCTAGTATTCATTGATGAGTCAGGAATAGAAGATAATGCTTGTAGAGAATATGGATGGAGTATAAAAGGTACTAGATGTTATGGAAACAAAGTGTATCAACATAAATCCAGGATCAGTATGATAGCGGGGCTTCGTAATAATCAAATTATAGCGCCAGTAATATTTGAAGGAAATTGTAATAAAGAAATATTTACAACCTATGTAGAGACTATATTAACTAAAGAATTACATCCTGGACAAACAGTAATTATGGATAATATCAACTTCCATAAGAATAATATAATAAGAGAATTAATCGAGTCGGTTGGGTGCAGAATTTTATTCTTACCTACATATAGCCCAGACTTAAATCCTATAGAACATTATTGGTTTAAGATTAAGAACGAAATAAGAAAAGTTACGGGGCAATTCAAAGATATCAGTATGGCTGTAGAACACGTACTAAAGTTTATTTAACTGTACCTATTTACTATGGTCTAGCTATATATTGAACATATTTAACTCCTCCATACATTGCAAAAAAAGCTATAAGCAAGTACCGGCCTTACCGAGCCGTTTAAAGCATCGACCCAACTAACCACCTGATTTATAAGTGGAGTAAAGAGAATATTGCTCTGCCATTTCTTGTGATATGGTAAGCTCTGTAAAAGTCTTGGATTGATTGAGTTTGTTATTGGCAATTTGACGATCTAAAATATTTATCTCGTGTTTTTTGTCGTTAATATCTTTGTATATTTTTAAAACCTCAGGAATGATAGAGCTAATAAAGCCTGTAATCACTGCAAATAAAGTAATCATAAATACCTATCTATATAAATTTTAGGATAAGTATAGCAGAGATAAGTCATTATGAGAGGGACGTTGTTGCATGGATACCCAAGTTATCATTGCGAGCAGACCTTGTTGCGTGGATCAGTTTTTCCAGTGTCATCATCCCGCGACTTGATCGCGGGATCCAGCTTAAAATACTAAAATTTTAGTATTTTAAGTTGTTTTTCTGGATACTGTGGTCAAGCCACGGTATGACACCGAACGCGTTTTTAGATCCACGCAACAATACCTTGCGAGCAGTCGTAGACTGTGCGGCAATCTCATGAAATAATAAATTATAAACTCCTGAGATTGCTTCGTCGAAACTTACAGTTTCTTCTCGCAATGACGATTTTCGAATTACTTTAAATTAGACCAAATGCGGTTTTTTGCAATATAGAAAAAGATAGTAAACACTACCAAAAACATCATAACTTTAAGACCCATAGATTTACGATGTTCCATTTCCGGCTCAGCTGCCCATTGCAGGAATACCGCAACATCAGCGACAATCTGCTCTACGCTTGCGTTAGTACCGTCCATATAGGTTACCTGCCCGTCTGTAAGCGGCGGCGGCATTGCTATTTGCTCGCCAGGGAAATACGGATTATAATGAGCCCCTTGCATTAGCTTAAAATCTGCCGGTGGTTCGGTATAGCCGGTAAGCAGCGAATATATATAATTAGCTCCGTCATGACGCGCTTTTATTATTAAAGATAGATCAGGAGGATGTGCTCCGTTATTAGCTGCCCTTGCTGCTTGTTCATTAGGGTAAGGAGGTACAAAACGATCGGAGGGAAGAGCGGGACGGTCAAACATCTCACCGTCATCATTAGGTCCGTCTTTTACCGTATAGCCTTTGGCGATTTCTTTTATCTCGTCATCCGAAAAGCCGATATCTTTAAGATTACGGTAATATAAATTGTTTAAACCGTGGCAGACACTACAAACTTCTTTATAGACCTGAAAACCTCTTTGTGCTGCTTCACGATTAACTGTGCCAAATATGCCGTCAAACGACCATTTCATCTTTTTCGGATGTAATGCTTCTTCGTTGGCTAAACTTAAGCACGAAGTTAGTAGTATGATGATAGAGATAAGTAGTTTAGTTTTCATAAATTTTTTTGAATCGTCATTGCGAGGAAAAATTGAAAATTTTGACGAAACAATCTCAGGAGTTTATTATTATTTTATAAGATTGTCGTGTCGAGATTTTGTCTTTCCTTGCAATGATGTTTTTATTACAGAATAATTTCATTATATAAATCATCCCAATTTATATTTGTTTGTTCTATTAATTTAATTTTTTTGTCTCTTGAACCGGCTTTAATTTGTTTTTCTCTATTTATTGCTGAATTCATAGTTTGATGAATCTCATAAAATACTAAAATTTTGCAATTATACTTTTTACTAAACCCCTTAATTGTATCATTTTTGTGTTGGTATATTCTTTTTATTAAATTAGAAGTAACACCAGTATAGAGTATACCATTTTTCTCGTTAGTTACTATATATACTATTGGTTGCTTCATAAATTTGTATAATACAAAAAACGTCATTGCGAGCAGCCATAGGCTGCGTGGCAATCTCATGAAATAATAACAAACTCCTGAGATTGCTTCGTCAATTGCTATGCAATTTCCTCGCAATGACATATCTCTTCGCAATGACTTAACTCTTACAACTCCTCCGGTAGCGGCAGCGGTTTTTCATATTTACCGATCAACGGCAGAGCTACTAAGAAATGGAAGAAGTAGTAACAAGCAGCAAAGCGGCTAATGGTAATATACGGATCTTCCACCGGTTGTCCGCCTAAATAACCAAGCAATAAACAATCTGCCATAAATATCCAAAAAGCAATTCGGTATATCGGTCTATAATTACTACTTCTAACTTTTGAAGTATCAAGCCAAGGTAGTAAGAATAACACGAATATACTTCCGAACATTAATAGCACCCCACCGAGCTTAGAAGGTACGGCTCTAAGGATCGCATAAAACGGCAGAAAATACCATTCAGGTACGATATGAGCAGGCGTAACTAACGGATTTGCCGGAATGTAATTATCAGGATGTCCTAAATAATTAGGTTCGTAAAAAATAAAATAGGCAAATATTATGAAATAAACTCCGAAACCGACAAAATCCTTTACGGTATAATAAGGGTGGAAAGGAATAGTATCTTTAGGACTTTTAACGTCGATACCTTTCGGATTATTTGAACCATGCTGATGTAAGGCTACTAAATGCAGCATCACAAGAGCGACAATAATAAACGGCAATAAATAATGCAGCGAGAAGAACCTATTTAATGTCGGATTATCAACGGAAAAACCACCCCATAACCACGTAACTATAGATCCCCCTATTAGCGGAATAGCCGAGAATAAATTAGTAATTACCGTAGCACCCCAGTAGCTCATCTGCCCCCAAGGAAGCACGTAACCCATAAACGCAGTAGCCATCATGGTTAGAAAAATGATAATACCGATATGCCAAAGCAGTTCTCTCGGTGCTTTATAAGAACCGTAATACAGTCCCCGTGCTATGTGCAAATAAACGGCAGCAAAAAACATCGATGCACCTACCGCATGAGTATAACGCAGTAACCAACCGTAATTCACGTTACGCATGATTCGCTCAACACTATCAAAAGCATGATCAACATGCGGTGTATAGTGCATAGCAAGCACCACGCCGGTAATTATCTGAATTACCAACGCAATACCGGCAATAGAGCCTAAATTCCACAAATAGCTAAGATTTTTTGGAGTCTGATAATGGCTAAAATACTTTAGGAAAGAGAAAATCGGTAGACGATAATCTATCCACTCAATAATAGAGTTCTTCCCAAATTCTACTTCTAGAGGTAATTTGTGCGTCAATCCGGTACTCACACCATTAATCGGTTTTTCAGTTGTTTTTTTGGATACCGTGGTCAAGCCACGGTATGACATTGAGGGCTTTTTAGGGGTAATATCTTCATTCATAAATAACTACCCAATTCTAATTTTTTTGTCGCTAATAAAGGTATAAGGCGGTACTGCTAAATTTAAAGGAGCAGGACCTCTTCTAACTCTACCTGAAGAATCATATTGTGAGCCATGGCACGGACAGAACCATCCATCATATTCACCTTGATTAGCAAGCGGCACACAACCTAAATGCGTGCAGATTCCGATAGTCACCAACCAATTATCATGCCCTACTTTCACACGTGCTTCATCAGTCTCAGGATCAATAAGTTCCGACATTTTTACGGCTCTTGCTTCAGCTATTTTATCAGGAGTACGGTTAGTGATAAAAACCGGTTTACCTTGCCATTTAACCGTAACTGTTTGACCTACCGCAATATTTGATAAATCAACCTCAATTGATGATAAAGCTAGCACGTCTGCAGAAGGGTTTAAAGAATCAATGAGAGGCCAAAGAGTACATGCTGCCCCAACCGCTGCAACACTACTAGCCGTTAGAACCATAAAATCACGACGTGTAGTTTGTTTGTTTTTATTATCTTCAGTATCCGACATATAATATTAAAGTGACATAAATTAACGATTATTATTACTACCGCTTGGGGTATTATTAAGATTATTTGGATTTTCTAGTTCTTCATAAGGATTTATTATAGGACGTTCAGCGTCTGCAACACTATCTGCTTGTTTTGGCGTAAGCTTATTTATTTCATCTTCTAACACTTTTGCTCCTGTCCCTTCTTCATGCTTATATCCTCCAGGATTACTTAAGCAATTCCAAAAACTAACTAAATGATTCCAATTAGGAGCGAGTTTTGTAGTACAATTTTGAGCAACTGCTTTAGTTGTATATAATATCTCGACTGTAGTTTCAGTAAAATAATCTATAAACCCAATTTTTTTTAAGCCCAATACTGTATAATATAAAGTAATTAAGGAAGCAACTGCTATAATTAAATACCATTTAGCGATAATAGACCACAGAAAAAATCCCATAGGATTTGCTGCAATTAACCTTCGTAAAGCCTGCCACATATATTTTTCTCAAAAAAATTATTAATAACATTCATCTTATTTTATATCACTACATTAGTAAAAATAAAGCAAAATCACGTAATATTACAAATATTTTTAATTAAATAGGAACTCAAGAAGAATGAAATCGGTAAAAATACTAAATTAATTCCTATCATAATAAAAATTAATTGTAAGTTATTATCTTGTAATATTAAACCTGTCATTATAATATTCGGAATTAATAACGGCATAATAAACGTACCGACAAAATTAGCATTCTTCTTAAAATAACATTGCACGCTACCAGATAAAACTACTAAACTACTTGATAAAACTAATATCATCCATACACTAATGAAGAAAAATACTATCTCAAGCAAAGTTTGATCAAAAAAAACATAAATAATGGGTAAAACAAAAACCAGCCCCACCGTACTACTGATAAATATAGCAAAAAATTTAGCCAATATAATTTTTTCATGACTAACAATTGATAATAATAACTCTAAGCTTCCGTCTTCCAAATCAGATTTAAATATAACCGAAGAAAAACCGATTAATGAAATTAATAAACAAATTACCGAAAAAATTAAACCGAATTTGTTAATATCCCTTTCACTATTAATTAAAACAGTACTAATTATGCAAAATAAAAAAAATATAACTATATATTTAATTATATTATTAATGCGATTCTGCACTATAAATTCACGCTTAATTAATACAAATAGGTTATTCATAATTATTAAATACGTTGTAAATTAAGTACATAATAGCTGCGACAGTCAAACCTATACCAATTTCAACAATAACTATAGCAATATGCTGAGCAAGTAGCTTATCATTGATAAAATTTGTTAGTGAATAATAATTTAAATAATTATCATTAAAAAATAGTGATATTGTTCCTACAATTGCATATATTGCTACACCTAAAACAGCAATACAAATTAGCACACTAGGAGGAAAATACCGGCTTAATTTTCGATTACCGTAAACTAAATCATAAGCAATAAGGCTAGATGCAAATATAACACCTGCTTGAAACCCACCACCCGGCGAAGACTCACCGTTAAGCTGAATATATATACTATATAAAATTATATAAGGTATTATAAAACTAGTGATATATTTTATTATTGGATTTGTCATCCCGTGGCTTGACCACGGGATCTTGTATCGCCTGCTGTGTCCTGAGATACCGTGGTCAAGCCACGGTATGACACCCTCCTTTGAAAATACCAATAATACAGCAATTCCTGCAATTAAAATTACGCTAGTTTCACCTAAAGTATCATATCCACGATAACTTGCAAGAATAGCCGCAACAAAAGAAGGTACACCTATATCTCTAGAGGTATTTTCGATATAATATTTACTTGAATGCATATGAATAGGAGCATTATCATCACCGTAATTCGGTAATTCTAGCCCCATATAAGCAAGAGTTACTACAAACAATAAACATATTAAACTTGCTGGAATAATATTAGTTCTCTCAATATTCTTTAAATCCGAAGGTAATTTACGCAACAAATTCAAATATACGCATGTTGATAAGCAAGCTCCAAGTGCTGCTTCGGTCATTGCGACATCAGGAGCATCCATAATAAGATAAGATACACCGATTAATAAGCTAAATACAGAGGAAGCAATAACTGCATTTAGTAAATCTTTAGCAAAAATTATTTTTATGGATATTAAAATTAATAAAAAAGCAATTAAGTTAAGTAGGTAATTGCCGAGATCAAAATTTAAAGCTGTATTTACTGTCATATGGTTGTTAAAATTTAACGTCATTGCGAGGAGAAACGTAGTTTCGACGTGGCAATCTTATCAAGCATCCTGAGATTGCTTCGTCAATTACTTCGTAATTTTCCTCGCAATGACGGTACTATAAGCTCTAATTTTCATAAATAAAGATGCTTTACCAAGTGCATGAGTTGCTACCGGATTTAGTAGAAAAATCAATAAAGCCGCTAAAATTAATTTAATAGAGTTAACAATATTTGCTTCAATGCACGCAAAACCTATTAAGCAAATAGGCACTCCAAAACTCTCAATAACACTTGCAGCATGTAATTTAGTATAAAAATCAGGAAATCTAAAAAACCCGATTATCCCTGAAAATATAACAAATAATCCAATAATTACTAATAATATTCCGATATAGTATAATGTCATTGTTTTTATTTCTTTGTTATTTCATTATGCACTTCTATGTCATTCCCGCGAGGCATTGTTGCGTGGATCAAAAAACGTACTCGGTGTCATACCGTGGCTTGACCCACGGTATGACAATAATTCGTTCACTCACCCTGAGCCAAGCTATAACCTGCCACACCATCAAACTCAAATAAATTCTCTACTTTGATAAAGTCGATATTTGCTTTGCTTAAAGCTTCAAGCAATCTTGTTATATCTAAATGCTTTATTTCCATGCCGTCTTTATTCATAAAACGACAACACCAATGATCGGAAACAGTTTCAAATCTTGCATCACGAGGCCATAATTTTAGCCCTTTGGAAGATATAGTTTTTAGCTCAAAATTACCAAGATCAAGCTTATTAACTTTATCTGCTATATCGTGAGCGGAAGATACATCCATATTCACAAAAATATCCGTACCAACCAATTTCTTAACTTCTTTGGTATCAATCTTATACTCTATATTATTTTCTTGTTTCTCTGCAATTAATGGATAATCTGCTTTAGGTAGTTTTGTCGGTATCTGTCCTAATCTTTTTGTTACTTCTTCGGCAAATTCTTTGGTACCGACTTTTTTACTAGAACTCTGCTCGTTATATATATCCGTCGTGTGAATCCCATCCTCTATAGTTTTTTTCCAAGCATTTTCGATTAATGTAGCGATATCACCCTGCCCTATATGTACTAGCATCATTATAGCAGCATTTAAAAGCCCTGACGGATTAGCAATATCTTTGCCTGCAATATCGGGAGCACTTCCATGTACCGCTTCAAACATAGCATAATGCTGCCCGATATTTGCAGAACCTGCAAGCCCTACCGAGCCTGAAATTTCAGATGCTACATCAGAGATAATATCGCCGTATAAATTAGAAGTCACGATAACGTCAAATATTTCCGGGTTGGTAGCAAGCCTTGCCGTACCGATATCGATAATATAATGCTCATTATTAATTTGCGGATATTCTTTTGCAATCTCATTAAATACTTTATGAAAAACCCCATCGGAAAATTTCATAATATTATCTTTGCTTAAACACGTGACTTTTTTACGGTTATTTTTTACCGCATATTCAAAAGCATATCTAATAATTTTTTCACAACCGGTACGACTAATTAACTTAACCGACTCATACATATTATACGTTTGACGGTATTCTATACCTGCGTATAAATCTTCTTCATTTTCACGTATAATAGTTAGGTTTAGATTTGGATGTAGTGTTTTAGTAAAAGGATGAAACGAAACAGAAGGACGAATATTAGCAAAAAGCTGTAATGTTTTACGAATCGTGACGTTTAAACTTTTATATCCTCCACCTTGCGGAGTAGTAATCGGAGCCTTAAGTATAATACCGGTACGTTGTATTGATTCCCAACTTTCCTCGCTTATGCCTGAAGTATAATGCTTCTTGTAAAGTTTTTCACCTACTTCAATGGTTTCTAAACGAATACGAGCTTCGGCTTTACATAATATATAAAGCACTGCCTCCATTATTTCAGACCCTATACCGTCCCCGTATGCAATTGTAATCGGTGTAAATTCTGCCATATTAAATACTCTCGTTAAATAATAGCACTGCTCGTGTGGATACCACCACATCATTGCGAGCAGCCGTTAGGCTGCGTGGCAATCTCGTCAAATATCCTGAGATTGCTTCGTCAATTACTTCGTAATTTTCCTCGCAATGACGTTAAACTAAACCATACAACAACGCCATTAATAGTTTATAGTTACTTCTTTTAACCTTTCATTCAACATAAAAGTCACTTCGGAAGTTATATTCAAATTATTTTTGGCATATAAGACTTGAGCACTTGGAATTACCAAATTAAGGTTATATTTCTCAGCAAGTTCACTAATTATTGTAATAGTTGTTTCATGTACTCTACTCATAGCCTCAGCGTGGGCTTGTTCAAGCTTTGTTTTCTTAATCTGAATTTCTTTTCTAACGTGGCTAACTTTTGCATTAAATTCGTTTACTTTATGCTCAAATTCGGTTTCACTTAAATTAGAACGCTCATTTAGCAGCTTCTCTTCCAGCGGTTTAAATTTTGCTTCTTTTGCAGCAATATCCTCTTGAATTTTATGATTAAGCTTTTCGATTTTATTACGCAAATCTTTTATAGCTATCGAACCTTCCAATATAGATTGTACATCAGCAACAGCTACTCTAACTTTAAAATTATCTTCTTTAATCGGCACGTTTTGTGCCTCCGTGATCATTGAGAAATTTATTATGAATATGCATAAACATAATATTCGGTATATCATCCTTGATCCTATAATCTAGACTTAAGTGTTATATTTAAGGATGTCATTCCCGCCTACGCGGGGATGACATTGGAGCAACACCCCTATTAATCTAAGAATAAATAACATCAGGTGATTTGTCTATAATTAAAAACTTAACCTTTACCTAACATTGGCACATCCCCGCCTCCCCATGGTGTATATTCACTATCCAAATAATCCTCCCTTGAAATTGGATCAAACGGAATAGCTGTTATTGCTCCAGGACTTAAACAGGTATTCTCTTCATCACTCAGCGGTTCAGTAGCAGGTTCTTCTAGTTCAACATAAATTTCATGCTGTTCATTAAATTCATATAAAAAATTAAAAGCTTTATGAATATGCTCAGTTCCCTTGTTCTTAACCAAAACTGCTGTAATACCATAGTCTTTTGCAGCATTGACATGTTTAATATCATCATCCATGGAAAATATGTTTTTTTATTAGTTATTTCGGTATTATTCATTATTTCTCTTATATATTCTTTTTTAGTACAATTTTGTATTTCTTCAAAATTATTAGAAGGTAAAGCTGATTTTATATAAATTTTTGCTACATCTTCCTTTCCTAGTAACCTTTCTAATGCATATTTTACAGCATGAGGATAACCATTAAATGATGCTATAGCTATTTTATGACCAGATAATATAATATTCTTAAAAAGGCGTGCTATTTGCTCTTCATTTTTCCAACCTAAATTTTCATTATCTAGGAACCTCTCCATCAGCTCTATAGAAAATTTTTGCTCAAGCCTAGCTATTTCCTTAGCACGTTCACTATCTGATCTAAAAAAGCGATTTTGTATATTACGTACTATTAAACCTCCTAACCTCTCCCCGATATAATTATGCGAATGTCCAACTAAAGTATTGTCAAAATCAAATATAAATAAAGCTGTATTATCGTTCATTAATTTCTCTTATTTTAAAGTTTAAAAATTCTTAGTAATTTTTATTCTGAGGTTAAATCAATTTCTTTTTCAAGAACTTTATTCCAATTTTTGGTATTTTAGTGTATAATATGGAAGACTATTGTACACTTGTGAGAATTTTTAAAGATGACATCTATTCGTAATATAGCAATTATTGCCCACGTTGATCATGGGAAAACTACGCTTGTTGATAACATGCTTAAACAAAGCGGAACATTTAGAGCTAACCAAGCAGTAGCCGAGCGTGCTATGGACTCTAACGATCTTGAGCGTGAACGCGGTATTACCATACTAGCCAAATGCACTGCTTTTATGTGGAACGATATCCGTATTAATATCGTCGATACGCCGGGACATGCTGATTTTGGCGGTGAAGTAGAACGCATATTAAGCATGGTTGACGGTGTTGTGTTACTTGTCGACGCTTCTGAAGGACCGATGCCGCAAACAAAATTTGTGCTTTCTAAAGCGTTAAATCGCGGCTTAAAACCTATTGTCGTTATTAATAAAATAGATAGGGATGACCAAAGAATTAAAGAAGTTATCGACGAAGTATTCGAGCTATTTGTAGCGTTAGAGGCCAATAACGATCAGCTTGACTTCCCTATAGTTTATGCATCAGGTAGAGCAGGGAGAGCATCTTTAAACTTTGATGATAAAATTAATCCTTTAGACAATTTAGCAGATGATTTAGCACCGCTTTTCGACCTTATAGTAACACATGTACCTACGCCCGCAGCCGATGATAAAGCCCCATTTTCTATGCTTGTTACTACTAGAGAATATAATTCTTTCTTCGGTAGGGTTTTAACGGGACGTGTACAAAGCGGCACTGTTAAAATCAACCAAAACGTAAAAGTATTAAATCGTGAGAATAAAGTACTTGAAACTGGACGTATCACTAAAATATTAGCATTTAGAGGCTTAGAAAGAATAGCTATAGACGAGGCTACAGCCGGTGATATTATTGCCGTAGCAGGCGTTGAAAATGCCAACGTTGCCGATACTATATGTTCACCTGAAGTAACTGAGGCCGTACCGTCTCTACCTATCGATCCGCCGACTTTATCCATGACTTTTAGCGTTAATGACTCACCGCTTGCAGGAAGCGAAGGGACAAAAGTAACATCGAGCTTGATTGGAGCTAGGTTAATGCGTGAGCTTGAGAGTAACGTTGCATTAAAAGTTACCGAAGCAGCTGAAAAAAATGCTTTCCAAGTTGCAGGACGAGGAGAATTACAGCTTGGTATCTTAATCGAAACTATGCGTCGTGAAGGATTTGAGTTATCTATCAGTAGACCGGAAGTATTATTCCAAACCGATGAGAAAGGTAATAAGCAAGAGCCAATGGAAGAAATTCAAGTTGACGTTGATGACGATTATGTTGGAGTAGTCATAAAATCTTTAGCACTTAGAAAAGCCGAAATGACTGATATGAGACCGTCAGGCGGAGGTAAAAGCCGTGTTACGTTTATTGGACCGTCTAGAGGATTAATCGGCTATCACAGCCAATTTCTAACCGAAACACGTGGTACAGGAATTATGAACCGTATTTTTCACGGATACGCTGATTATAAAGGAAATATCGAGGGAAGACGTAACGGCGTGCTTATCTCTAACGGTGACGGGGCAGCTGTCGCATATGCTCTATGGAATCTAGAAGAAAGGGGGAAAATGTTTATAAACCCTAGCGATAAAGTATATAGAGGTATGATTATCGGCGAACATAATCGTGATAATGATTTAGAGGTAAACCCACTAAAAGCGAAGCAATTAAGCAATGTTAGAGCAGCAGGTAAAGACGAAGCTATAAGGCTAACTCCGCTGATGCTTTTAACGTTAGAGCAGGCAATCAGCTATATACAGGATGACGAGCGAGTTGAAGTAACACCGAAATCTATTCGTCTACGTAAAGCTATGCTTGACCCTAACGACCGTAAAAGAGCTGCAAAGTAAAGAATTTTAATGCTGCATTTTTAAATTTTTTCTGTTATTATTAAAATATACTAAAAATATCTAAAGGTTGTTATGAAAACAAATTATGTAGCTATAACTAACAGAGGACAGATAACAATTCCTATTTATATCAGGGAAAAATTAAATTTATCTACCGGCAGTAAGCTAGAAGTAATAATACAAGATAATTCTTTTGTGGTAATACCTATAAATAAATCTCTTAAAAACTTGAAGAATATTTTACCTAAACCGAAAAATACTCTTACAATAGAAGAAATGAACCAAATTATTAAAGGTTCATATGATAGGAATTGATACAAATATTTTGGTTCGTTACTTAACAGAAGATGATCTTGTACAAAGTGTTAAAGCTACAGAATTAATTAAAAAATACTTCGGTCAAGAAAATTCAATATTCATAAATAATATAGTTATATGTGAATTAGTTTGGGTATTAGAAAAAGGGTATAAATATTCAAAAGAACAAATAATTATGGTATTAAAAGAAATATTTAGCACAGTTGAATTTAGTTTTGAGAACCAACAAATCTTATGGCTATCTATTTTAGAGTATGAGACTCATAAGGCGGATTTTTCTGATATTTTAATAGGAAAGTTAAATATATTTAGCGGCTGTAATTACACTATTACTTTTGATAAAGCCGCTAGTCAACTAACAATGTTTAGATATTGTTTATAATATTTAAATTTGCTATTTTTCTTTTATAATATGGAATCAAACACTATAATAACAAACCTTTTTAACGGCTTCTATTACATCGATCTCGCTCGGCAAAGCTAATTTTTCTAAATTAACGGCATAAGGAAGAGGAACATCTTTGCCGCTGACAATCTCTATCGGAGCATCTAAATAATCAAATGCTTCTTTCATAACAATAGAGGCTATACTTGCACCGACACCGGCAAAAAACCACCCTTCTTCGACTATAACTAAACGATTAGTTTTTTTCACCGATTCTATTATCGTCTCAGTATCAAGAGGCTTAATAGTACGTAAATCAATAACCTCGCAATCAATATTATCATTCTGCAAAATATTTGCAGCATCTAGGGCAAGTTTTACTTGAATTGAGAAAGTTACTATAGTGACGCTACTACCTTCTTTTAAAATTTTTGCCTGACCAAAGGGTATAGGCTCGATTGTTTCCGGTACGTCAAAACTATGACCGTATAAAATCTCATTTTCCAAAAAAATAACCGGATTATCGTCTCTAATAGCCGTGAGCATAAGCCCTTTATGATCTTCGGCACTATAAGGAGCTACTACTTTTAACCCTGGAATATGAGAATAACAAGCTGTATAATTTTGGCTATGCTGAGCTGCTACTCTACTTGCTGCTCCGTTTGGTCCTCTAAACACTATCGGACATTTTACCTGCCCGCCTGACATGTAATGCGTTTTTGCAGCAGAATTAACTATATGATCGAATGCTTGCATAGCAAAGTTAAAGGTCATAAACTCCACGATTGGGCGAAGTCCTGCAAAAGCTGCCCCGACTGCAAGCCCTGCAAAACCATACTCCGTTATTGGCGTGTCAATTACTCTCTTAGGACCAAACTGCTCTAATAATCCTTGCGTTACCTTATAAGCTCCTTGATATTCTGCAACTTCCTCACCTATGACAAAAACCTTGTCGTCTCCTATCATCTCTTCTTGCATCGCATCACGCAATGCTTCACGTACCGTTATTTGCATTTTTCTTTTTATTTGATTAAATGTTCTATGTCATTCCTATAGTACTTATGTCATTCCCGCGAAAGCGGGAATCCAGAAAAAAATTAAAAAAGACTGGATGCCGTGGTCAAGCCACGGTACGACAAATATTCGTATACAACTCCCTCTCATCAGGTAGCGGTGAATTTTCTGAGAATTCTACTGCTTCTTTCACAATTTCTTTTACCGACTGTTCTATTTCTTTTAAATCTGCTTCGGTTGCATATTTATTGTCGAATATCGTTTTTCTTATTATTACCAACGGATCACGCTCTTTATATTGCTCAACTTCTTCTTTACTGCGATATTTTGCCGGATCGGACATCGAATGCCCACGATAACGATAAGTTTTCACCTCTAATATCAGCGGAAAGCTATTTTCTCTAACATACTCGGCTGCTTGCTTAGAACCGTCATACATTTCTTCAAAATCCATACCATCTAGCTGAAATCCTTTAATCCCAAACGATTCCCCTTTCTTATATAAATCACGCATAAAGGTAGAACGTGCTACAGACGTCCCCATCGAATATTCGTTATTTTCAATAATATAAACTACAGGTAAACCCCATAAAGCAGCCATATTAAAGGCTTCATATACTTGACCTTGATTAACCGCACCATCACCTAAAAAAGTAAAGCAAATATTATTCGTACCATTATATTTCTCGGCAAAAGCAAGCCCTGTACCTATCGGTACTTGAGCTCCGACTATACCGTGTCCACCGTAAAATTTGTTCGGTACGTCAAATAAATGCATCGAACCGCCCTTACCTTTCGAGCAGCCTGTAGCTCGTCCCATAAGCTCGGCAAGAACGTATTTAGGCTCTGTTCCCGCTAAAATAATATGAGCATGGTCACGATAGCTAGTAATTGTACTATCTCCTTTTTGTTTAACCATATCTACCGCAGAAATTACTGCTTCCTGCCCGATATATAAATGACAAAAACCGCCTATTTCTCCCATACCGTATAGCTGCCCGCATTTTTCTTCAAAACGACGCAGTAGGAGCATATCTTTAACGCTTTTTATATATTCTTCTTTTGTCGGCTTATATTTTCCTAACTTAATATCCACTAATTACTCCTTAAGACTATTGTCATCCCGTGGCTTGACCACGGGATCCAGGCTTTTTAAATTTTTTTCTGGATTCCCACTTTCGCGGGAATGACATAAAACTAAAAATCATCAAAATTAAAATTCACAAAATACGGTACATGATCCGAAGGTGGCGGCCAATCACGTGCTTCTGGTAGTAAATGCATAGAAAATAATGCATCTTTTAAATTATCGCTAACCCAAATATGATCAAGCCTTCTACCTCTGTTAGATTTTTTCCAATCTATATTTCTATAGCTCCACCAAGTATAAAACTTTTCGTCAAACGGAACAAAATGCCTACTACTATCGATAAAACCTAACGAGTTTTGTAGCTCTACCAATAACGAGCGTTCAATATCGGTATGGCTGATAACATTTCGCAGCTGCTTACTAGACCATACATCATGTTCATGCGGAGCAATGTTCAAGTCCCCGACAATAATAATTTTATCGTTTTTAGTACGGTTAGTAGTTAACCATTCCTGCATTAACCTTACATATTCGAGCTTATGCTTAAATTTTGTATTTACCTCGATATCAGGTACATCACCACCGGCAGGAACATAAAAATTATGTATTTCTATATCATTAACTATAGCGGCTATATGCCTTTTATCACTATTATATAACTCCAATGAAAAAGCATTATTCAAAGGAAATTTTGAAATAATAGCAACACCGTTATATGATTTCTGCCCTGCATATATTACATGTTCATAGCCTATATTTTTAATAACTTCAAGAGGAAATAATGAATCAGCTACCTTTGTTTCTTGAAGTAAAATAATATCCGGCTGATGTTCATGTGCTAATTTTCTTAATAAATCGATCCGTAAACGCAATGAATTGATATTCCAAGTAACTATCTTCATTAGACTTCTTGTATAACCTCCTTCTAAAGGTAATTTGTATGTCAATCCGGTACTCGAATCCTCACGTACTAAGTGTACGCTGCGGTGCTGCGTTCCGTGTTTCCTTCAAATTCCTCTTTATAAGATAGGTTATACAAGAAGTCTATTTAATTTTTTATAGCTGCTCCTATTATTGCATCTCTGAAATAAATTATTCCAAGTTGATTTAAAGGATTTTTCATGTCAATTTTATCTTTTTCTTCTTCAGGAATTTTAATCATAGTATTACTTAACATAGCAAAATAAAGATTATCAGGCAAAACATATCCTGCTTCACTTTGTATTCCAAGGGCTTTTCCCGTATAATGAATCATTAAATGCTTAGAATCAAGATCAGTAAGGAAAATACCGTAACCCATATAAGACTTACGCCCTTCTATATCTTTTGCTAAAAAATACTTAGTAGTCATAAGTTTATACGACTTCTTAGAAAGAATTTTCCCCTCATTCAATGCCCTATACCATTTAATAAGATCAACCGGTGTTGATATTATACCGCCGTCAGCACAAGGAACTGCTAAAAAATCAGCAGTTACAGGAGTAAATATAGGTTTATTACTATTATTAGGCGTTAAAAAATATCTTACCGGATAATTAGAACTAATAACATTTTTTTGAATTCTAGCGGCTTCACTATATGAAGCAAAACTAGTAGATTTCATATTAAGAGGTTTAAAAAATTCATCATAAAAAAAGTTAGCTAAATCTTTTTTAGCCACCTTTTCGATAATCATACCAAGTATAACAAAATTAGTATTACTATATTTAAATTTTTTCCCTATAGATATTTCTAAAGGCTTAGAAGAAACAAATTGTAATATTTTCTTATGAATCTCTTTCTTAGGCATATTTAAATCAAGTTTAACAAAACTAAAATATTCAGCAATACCGCTACTATGCGTTAATAAATTATGGATAGATATTTTATATGCCCAATCCGGCACTTTTCCTCCCCACATTTCCGGATCAAGATATTTATAGATTTTATCGTTAATATTTAATAATTCCTGCTCTTGTAATTTTAAAATTCCTGCAGCTGTAAAAGGCTTTGTAGCAGAAGCAATAGGCATCATTTCATTTGCTTTTAATTGCTCACCGTTTAAAGCAAAGATTCCTTTAGCACCGGTTAATAAAGTTTTATAATCATCGGCAAACATAAAAACGGCATTTAAAAATCTATTACTTATATATTCTTTTTCTGCTTCATTGATTCTTTGCTGTATATCTGCAAAACAATCAACACAATTAGTAATTAAAAAAAGCAGCAATAAAAAATATCTACGAATCATAACTTCAACACTCCACAAACTTATCAGTAGACGTCTTACATAACGCAGCTAATAAAGAGGAATTTGAAGGAGACACGGAACGTAGAACCGCAGCGTACACTTAGTACGTGAGGATTCGAGTACCGGATCGACGTACAAATTACCTTTAGAAGCAAGTTATGTAAGACGTCTAGTAAAATAAAACGGTAATTTTGCTTCTAACTTAATCTCTTTACCAAAAATTTTTTCAGATAAACATATATTATTAGCATGCAAGAACATATATTTACTATACGGCATTATTTCTTTATTACCATATTTATCATCTCCAAGTATCGGGCAACCTAATAATTTAGAATGCAACCTTAATTGATGCATTCTACCTGTAACCGGCGTAAATTCAATTAAAAATAAGTTATTATCAAGCGATTTAAGTAATTTATAATAAGTAATGGCAAGTTTACCATTTTCACTATCAATATCAGTAATTTTAGGTGTACTTCCTTTACTCTTTTCTATATTACTTCTAACTTCGCCTACATTTTTAATTGGCTTTCCATAGGTTACAGCAAAATATGTTTTTACAACCAATTTTTCTTTAAAAGCATCATGAAGTTTTACACTACTTAAATAATTTTTGGCTATTAAGAGTAAACCGCTTGTTTCTTTATCTAACCTATGTACTAGCTTAAAATCAGCACCTTTATAATTCAAATATTTTAATGCAGAGTCAATAGATAATTTTATTTTACTGCCACCTTGAGTAGCAAGACCTGCAGGTTTATTTATAGCTATTAAATTATCATCTTCATATATCAGATAATCGGTAGTAATTTTCTTCGCTAGCTTAATTTCAGCATCGGTAAAAACTAATTTTTCGGGTTGCTTAACAGATAAATTAAACTTATCGTTAATAAAAATTTTATCGCCGCCCTTTACTCTTAAACTCGCTTCTACTTTCTGAGAATTAACGGTAATTTGTTTTTGACGTAATGCTTTCTCTATTACTCCTTGAGTCAATAACGGATATAGACGTTTTAAATATTTATCTAATCTAGAAGAAATAGGAGTATTGACATCGATGATCATTTAGAGCTTTTTATTGTGTTATTGCATGGCATTGGCACTATTGCATGGATCGAAAAACCTACTCGATGTCATCCCCGCGTAGGCGGGGATCCAGAAAAATAACTTCAAATATCGATATAGAAGTTATTTATTCAAAAAATAAACCTATAAAAACAAGTTTTTTATAGGTTTTACTAGATTCCCGCCTACGCGGGAATGACATAAAACGATCCGCACAATAACGCCGACCATACGCATCAAGTTAAGCCATAATTGTTAATAATTTTAGTGTATTTAAGGAAGATAATCTGGTTTTACGATATTTATCTTTCAAAGAAAATCTCCCCCAATCTATAATTAATTTCTTAAGGAACTGCTTTAAATCATTAAGACGTCCAGTAATAGACAGGAATAATTCTCTTGACCTTTTCTGTAGTTCAATAAATGCTTTGGTTAAACTAATTTCTCTATCATTTGCTAATTCTACACAATTCGATAATCCATGAAAAATAAGCACACTACATAATTTACCATATAATTCACACAAAACTCTTGCAGGTTTACTTCTCCCTTTAAGATTTTCAATTTTTGCATGACTTTTATATAATTTAAATAATAATTCAATTTGCCATCTTGCTCGATAAATTATCATTATATGCTCAGCATTAACCATATCCTCTGATATATTAGTGATAAATATTGACCAATCTAGTAATCTCTGGTTTCTTGAAGAAGATTTATATTTATGAGACTTAGCTAATAAATTAGCCTTCCTTCTTCTACCAATAGCCTGTTCATCAGTCAATTTATGACATATAATCCGTAGCTTAACTTTTGCTTGTTTACCTAAAAGTACATCTTTTGATAAAAAGAATTTATTATCTAATAGGTTTAATAAATCAATTTTTTCCTCAGTGATAGGGTCATATATATTAGTATCTGCTTTATAACGACTAATAAAATATGCACCAAGTTCGATAATTTGAATAAATGAAGCTGGGACAAAATAACCTAAATCAGATATTAATAAGTCCTTAGTAGATATGTTTGATAAATGTTCTCTATATCCTTGATCAGCCCTTATACCTTATCCGCCATATTGGCAGGTAGAATAATATGGCTACTATCCAATAATTTAACGCTATTAAATTGCTGCAAAATGTTGCATGCTGCAAAATGTTGCAATCAAGCGGCATAGTATTTCTAAATAATTTCAAGCATTGTTCATACATTGACTGCATAAATTTTACTGCTACCTCAGTAAACCTAAAGTCTAAGCCTTGGGCAGAAATATCTATAGTTTCTTCACTTAAAAAGTTACGCATTCCATCAAGACTACAATTACTATCGCTCATATTACCAAACACTATAGCTTTTAGAAAAGCTGAACCAGTTATTTTTCGTTGTCTCTTAATAAATCCTGTTGTAATGGATAAATTATTGGCTGTCTCTCCAAAAAACTCTTGGCATAGTTTTGCTAAGTTTACTATTTTCCCCATAGGATAAATTCTCACAATTTAGTTGTTAATCTTGCAAAAATTTATACCATATATTAGCTTCTTTTTAATTCATAATTTACTACCGTAATACCAGTATAACCTACTTGCTTTTCTTAACTTGATGCGTATGCTATCTCCAACTGTCTATTTACTTCATCAATTGACTCTAGAATTATCGATATTAATGAATCATACGGAATAATTTGCTTAGGATTTATTACTCCTGTTTTTTCTAATCTTTTATATATTATCTTCTAACCTTAAAGTAGCATGCCCTTTATATTTACCTTTTTTCAGAATTATCAAAATATCGGTATCGCTATGGTAACCGTTAGGTAGATCACGTACCCAATCGCCTCTTGCAAAAGAGCCGTACAAGATAATCATAGCGATTTTATCTTGTGCAATATCTAAAATTTGCTGCACTATAAAATTAAGCCTAGCTTGGATTTTTAGAGAACGTTCGGGTAAAGTGGCTTTCATCTACTCATTTGCACCATGACAATATTTATATTTCTTGCCTGAACCGCACGGACATAGCTCATTACGAGATACCCTACCCCAACTAGTAGGATCTTCAGGGTTTCTATCTTTTGGGTCAATGCGTGATACGACGGGTTTAAGGTCAGTCTCAAGGCTACTTCCTGCATTATATTTACTAAATGCCGGATCTTCCCGACTCTCACGCATACTTTTCTGAAGTTTTTTATGCTCAAGCAAAACATCTTCTTTTTGAACATGTTTTAAGTCGATATGGAAGTGATATACTGTTTGAATAAATAATTCTTTTAAATTATTAAGCATCTGCTCGAATAAGTTAAATGCTTCTCTTTTATACTCGCTAAGAGGGTCTTTTTGAGCATAAGCTCGAAGCGATATGCCTTGTCTTAAATGATCTAAGCTATATAAATGATCTTTCCAAACTTGATCAAGGGTAGTTAGTAAAATATATTTCACGGCATTATGCATTAACTCGCTACTATAGGCTTCTTCTTTTGACTTATATATATCATGAGCCATTTGTATAACGGTCTTCGTGATTTCTTCTTCCGTTACATCATTTTTACTTACTAAATTATGATCAAATTTTATAGAAAAAACACGATGTAATTCTACGCTTAAATTTTCTATATCCCAATCTTCTCTATAAGAGCCTACCGGCATGAAAGTTAATACTATCTTTTTGGCGAGTTCCTCAGTAGTACTATTTAAGAAACCGTGACTATCTTTAGATTTAATAATTTCAGTACGTTGCTCGTATATTATCTTACGTTGGTCATTCATTACATCATCAAAACGTAATAAATTTTTACGCATCTCGTAGTTATGTCCTTCAACTTTTTGCTGAGCTTTCTCAAGTGAACGACTAATCATCGGATGGTGGATAGCCTCTCCGTCTTTCAATCCAAGTGTTCTAAGAACTCCTGATATACGATCTGATGCAAAAATACGCATTAAATCGTCATCAAGCGATAGGAAAAACTTAGTTTTACCAGGGTCACCTTGTCTACCTGATCTTCCTCTTAGTTGATTATCTATCCTACGGCTTTCATGCCTTTCCGTACCTATCACAAATAAGCCGCCTGCTTCAATAACCTGCTTCTTTTCTTCGGCAATTTGAGCTTTTATTTCAGCTATTTTAGCTTCATAATTATGTTCTTTATCCAACTGCTCTATTAACATTTCAGGATTACCACCAAGCATAATATCAGTGCCTCGCCCTGCCATATTAGTTGCAATCGTTACTGCCTTAAACCTACCTGCTTGAGCAATAATAAAAGCTTCCTGCTCATGAAATTTGGCGTTTAATACTTTATGAGGGATTTTTTCTTTATTTAAAACGCTTGAAAGTTCTTCTGACTTTTCTATGCTTATCGTACCGACAAGTATAGGCTGACCACGATCGTAACAATCCTTAATCAGTTTTAAGATAGCATCATATTTTTCTTTTTTACTACCGTAAATCTCGTCATCAAGGTCAAGCCTTGTGACTTTATTATGGGTTGGGACTGCGACCACATCGAGATTATATATGTCTTTTAGTTCGGGTGCTTCGGTCATAGCCGTACCGGTCATACCCGATAATTTAGGATAATTACGGAAATAATTTTGGAAAGTAATGGATGCAAGAGTTTGGTTTTCATTTTGAATTTTCACATTTTCTTTTGCTTCTAATGCTTGATGTAGGCCTTCTGAATATCTACGCCCTTCCATTACACGACCGGTAAACTCATCAATAATCATTACTTTACCTTCACGCACCAAATAATCTACATCAACAGTAAACATATTATGAGCTCTTAAGGCTTGGTTAACATAATGTACTAAAGTTAAATTCTCAAAATCATATAAACCGGTATCAGGTTTTATAATATTTTCTTTACTTAAAAGCGATTCTATATGCGTAATGCCGGTTTCCGTTAAATTGATAGTTTTTAATTTTTCGTCTTTTTCAAAATCACTTGCATTAAGCAGGCGTACAATTTTATCAATTTTACCGTATAATTCTGAATTATCATTAACCGGACCTGAGATAACTAGCGGAGTTCTTGCTTCATCTATCAAAATCGAATCAACCTCATCGATGATAGCAAAATTAAAAGGACGAAGTACTCGCTCTTGCAAACTATACTTCATATTATCCCTTAAATAGTCAAAACCGAGTTCATTATTTGTTGCATGGGTAATATCGGCATTATAGGCAGCTCGTTTTGCTTCATCAGGCATACCGGCAACAATACATCCAACCGATAAACCTAAAAAATTGTAAATTTTACCCATGGAAGCAGAATCACGGCTTACCAAATAATCATTCACGGTTACAACATGTACGCCTTTTCCAGTTAAAGCATTTAAGTAAGCAGGAAGCGTTGCAACTAAGGTCTTACCCTCACCGGTACGCATTTCGGTAATCATGCCTCTATGTAATATAAGACCACCTATAAGCTGAACGTCAAAATGACGCATACCGCAAACTCTTCTAGCCGCTTCCCTAACTACCGCAAACGCCTCATATACTATATCGTCTAAAGTTGCTCCGTTTTTAAGCTTTTCTTTAAACTCTACAGTTTTATTCTTCAACTCCTCGTCTGATAATTTTTGTATAGCAGGCTCAAGCGAGTTAATTTTTGTAATTTCGGAAAATAGTTTTTTTACAGTACGATCATTTGCAGTACCGAAAAGTTTTTTTAAAATAGAAAGCATTAAAGTCCTTATGTTTTAGTACTTGAAAATATAGGTATATTTTATAAAATTATCAAATGTTATAATTTTATTTAAATGAATAATTTTTTATTGAAAGGCATTTTTTTACTACAAATATTTGTAAATTATTATTAATAAATAAAATATTCTCAAATAGCTGTTGACGGTTATATATTATTTTTATAAAATTTAAGCTTATGTTTAACACAATTATGAGTCATAAATGAAAAAATTATCTGTTATATTTTTATCAGTTAGCATGCTTTCCGGTATTGCTTTTGCCAATAAAGACAAAGTAGTTGCTACCTATAAAGGCGGTGAAGTAAAAGAATCGCAAATTATGAAAGAATTTAAGCCTCAGCTTAATCTTCAATCAGGTGAAACAATCAAAAATTTTGATGATTTTCCGCCGCAAGATCAGGAAAAATTAATAAAAATTTATGTTAATAATCTTTTGTTAAAAGAAGAAGTTGCTAAATCAAATATTACTTCATCTAAAGAATTCCAAGAAAAACTTAAAAATGCAAAAAATCAATTAGCTCAACAAGAATTACTAGCAAATTACATAAAATCTAACATTACAGATAAGATGTTTGATGACGAATATACTAAATATGTCGGTAATCTTAAAGGTAAAGAGCAAATAAAAGTTGCTCATATTTTAGTTAAATCCCAAAAAGAAGCTAACGATATAAAGACCAAATTAAGCAAAGGCGGAAATTTCACTAAGCTTGCAGAAGAGTCATCTCTTGATAAAGCTTCAGCTTCAAACGGCGGCGTTATCGGTTACATTCTACTAAATCAACCTGGGCAGTTAGTACCGGAATTTGAAAAGAAAGCTTTTGCTTTAAAAGTAAATGAAGTTTCAACTCCTGTAAAAACCGATTTCGGTTGGCATATTATCAAAGTGCTTGAGAAAAAACCTGTGCCTATTCCAACAAAAGAAGAAGCAAAAGTAACTATTGATAATATATTAGCTGCAGAAGTACTAAAGAAATATATTTCTGATTTAGAAGCTAAAGCTGATTTAAAAATCATGTTACCTAAAGCAGATAGCAAAGCCGGATCGTAATTTATATTTTGTCATTGCGAACGGGTATTGTGGGTAGCAAATCGTCATTGCGAGCAGCCATAGGCTGCGTGGCAATCTCATGAAATAATAACAAAATCCTGAGATTACTTCGTAATTTCCTCGCAATGACGGGAAAACTGATCTACGCAGGCATAACATTATAACTACTCTCAATCACAGCAAATGCTACGCATACAGGATAATCATCAGAAAGAGAAAGGTGAATATTAAAAGGAGGGGGTTTGTTTGTATAGTTTGAACTAACTTCTACTATAGGCTTGCCTAAATCATCATTTAGTATAGTAATATCTTTAAAATTTATACCTTGACCTATACCGACTCCAAAGGCTTTACTAACAGCCTCTTTAGCAGCAAAACGCTTGGCTAAAAAAGCAGCACAGTTTGTTTTATCCAACAAAGCAAACTGTTTTAATTCCTTTGAAGCTAGAATTTTTTTAGCAAAAAGTTCCGGATATAAATGTAATATCTTTTCGATTCTAGGAATTTGTACTATATCAGTACCGACACCGATAAGCATTTACTTATCGGTTTCATAATCTTCGCCATTCTCATCAATAAAGATTTGATCATCTAAATCAGAATAATCTTCCCCGATATAAACTTCAGGTAAATACTCAAATTTTTCTTCTACATCTTCTGATTCATCTTGATTAACAAGCGGCTCTATCATAGTTCTTGTACGCAGACTGTTTATTAAGTCTTGTTCTAACTGGGCTACCGATACTTTTCCGGCAGCAATTCTACGTAATGAGATAACAGGAGGTTTATCACGCTTTTCTTTTTTTATTTGACTAGTTTCTACTTTATAATTTAATAATTTAGCATATCTTGTTGCTAGAACAACAAGCCGAAACCTATCCGATATAATTTTATTACAATCTTCTGCTGTAATTCTTGCCATAATTTTCTCCGTTAAAAATAATATACTACGAATAAATAAGAAATGAGTATACGAAGATCAACTTCAAAAAGAGCAAGGAGTTCACAAGTCGAGGAACGGAGCGTATACTTAATACGTGAGTACCGCAGATCTTGTAGAACGACGCAGCCAATTTTTGAAGTTCATCGAGTATATTATACTCTTTTTATATCCGCACCGCAATTACTTAATTTTTTTTCTAAATCTTGGAAGCCACGATCTAAGTGATATATTCGATGTAATACGGTTTTGCTATTAGTACTAAGACCGACGAGTATTAGCGATACCGAAGCTCTAAGGTCACTTGCCATAACTTCCGCTCCTTTTAACATTTCTACACCTCGGACGACCGCCTTATTACCTCGTACTACTATATCTGCTCCCATCCTACATAATTCAGGGACATGCATGAAACGATTTTCAAAAATATTTTCGGTGATCATTGAAACACCGTTGCTAAGCGTCATAAGACTCATAAATTGTGCTTGTAAATCTGTGGCAAACCCAGGATAGGGATTAGTTTCTAAATCAACTGAATTTAACTTCCCTTCATAAGTTACTTGGACTCCGTTATTGATCGGCACGACTTTTATACCCGTTTCAATGAGTTTTAAAGCTATATTTTCTATAATATGGTAATCAATTCCACAAATTTTCACATCACCTTTAGTAATAGCTGCCGCAAACATATAAGTACCGGCTTCAATACGATCAGAAAGTACTTTATAGCTCGCTTTATTTAAAAAATCTTTACCTTTAATCGTTATTTCGCTAGTGCCGACACCTGCAATATCGGCTCCCATTTTAATAAGACAATTACATAAATCAACTATCTCCGGCTCTCGACCGCAATTAAAAAGCACAGTTTCTCCCTCTGCTAAAACAGCTGCAAGTATTGCATTAATCGTAGCACCTACGGAAACTTTATCAAAAACAAAATGAGTACCTTTTAAGCGTCCTTTACTTGAAGCGTTAATATAACCGTCTTCTATTTCAATCGTAGCTCCCATAGCTTTTAATACGGCAATATGCAAATCTACCTGCCTTGCTCCAATAGCACAACCACCCGGAAGCGATACTTTTGCTTTACCGTATTTGGTAAGCAAAGGACCAAGCACCCAAATCGATGCTCTCATTTTACGGACTATTTCATAATCTGCAGTAAAGTTATTTATATTTCCGGTATTAATTATAAGCTCAAATTCATCTTGGTGTTCTATTATTTCAATATCCGCTCCGTGACTTCTTAACAAATCTTTCATAGTACTAACATCCGTTAATTTTGGAACATTAGTAATATGTAGTTTATCGGTAAGAATAGATGCCGCCATAATAGGTAACACGGCATTTTTAGCACCGCTAATATTAATACTACCTTCAAGAGGCTTACCGCCGTGAATAATTAATTTTTGCATAAATTATTTTGATAAAATTGTAACGTCATTGCGAGGAGAAACTGATTATATTGTCATCCTACGACTTGATCGCGGGATCCAGTTAAAAATAATAATATTATTAGTATTTTTAGTTATTTTCTGGATACCGTGGTCAAGCCACGGTATGACACCGATTATACTACACATCCAAATTCACGACATTTAAAGCATTCGCTTGAATAAATAATCTGCGAGGTTCAACAACGTCACCCATTAAAGTAGAGAAAATGCCCTCCGCTTCATCGACTTCCGCAACTCTTACCTGAAGCAAAGTTCTTTTTGCAGGGGCAAGAGTAGTTTCCCATAGTTGGTCGGAATTCATCTCACCAAGACCCTTAAAACGCTGGATGTTTATACCTTTTTTCCCGCATTCTATAATAGTATTTAACAACTGGCTTGGCGTTAAAATATCGAATTCTTGACTTTTCACTATAAGCTTTAATTGCTTACCGAATATATCAAAAATTGTTAAAGCAAGCTTTGATATTTGTACAAACTCAAATGATTCCAACTGCTCTTTCAACAATATTTTACTTTCTTTTAAACCCCTACTAAAGCGGAAGAACTCTATTTTATTTTCATGTTTTAAAATTTCCCAATTAGTTTTATCAGGCGACTCTTCTAAGCTATTTAAAACATCTAAAGCTTTTTCAAGTCTTAAATCACTTTCAGCTTCAAATATTTTGTTATTAAGTAAGTCATTAATTGCAAGAATTTCAGTAATTGAGCGATTAAATTTTTTGCTAGCATGATCAAGCAAGCCGTTAAACTTAACTACTTTATTAATTAGCTCTTCTAAATTATCGCATACTAACTGTTCTTTACCGTCTAGAGTTAAGGTTGCATCATTAATAGTTGATTTTATCAAATAATCTTGCAGTGCTTGTTCATTCTTTAAATAAAGCTCGGCTGCTCCTTTCTTTACCTTATAAAGCGGTGGCTGGGCTATGTATAGATAACCTTTATTTATTAGCTCCGGCATATGACGATAAAAGAATGTAAGTAATAATGTTCTAATATGTGAACCGTCAACATCAGCATCGGTCATAATAATAACTTTATGGTATCTAAGCTTTTCTAAGGAAAATTCTCGTTCAACACTAATCCCAAGAGCTGTAATTAACGTACCGATTTGGTCCGAACCGAGCATTTTATCAAACCTTGCTCGCTCAACGTTCAAAATTTTACCACGCAGAGGCAATATAGCCTGAATTTTACTATCCCTACCCTGTTTTGCAGTACCGCCCGCAGAGTCTCCCTCAACAATAAACAATTCTGAAATTGCCGGATCTTTTGCATGGCAATCGGCAAGCTTACCGGGTAAATTCGAGACTTCTAAAGCTGATTTTCTTCGAGTTAGCTCCCTTGCTTTTCTAGCAGCTTCACGAGCATTAGCCGCTTCCATAATCTTAGCTATAATTGCCTTAGCTTCTGCCGGATGCTCTTCAAACCACTCAAGAACCTTTGTATAAACGGCATTCTCAACAACCGGTCGTACTTCGGAGCTTACTAGCTTATCTTTTGTTTGAGAAGAAAATTTAGGATCAGGAACTTTAACGGAAAGCACACAACATAGCCCTTCCCTAGTATCTTCACCGCTAAAGTCATTTTTAGCTTTTTTATTAAGACCCGTAGTATCAAGGTAAGAGGTAATAACACGTGTTATCGCTGATTTGAAAGCACTAAGATGAGCTCCGCCGTCACGCTGCCTAATATTATTAGTAAAGCATAAAATATTTTCGTGATAAGAATCGTTCCAATGCATCGCAAGCTCAAGACTTATACCGGACTCATCATTCTCCGTATTAACTACTATACATGGATGAATAGCGTGCTTCGCTCTGTCTATATATTTTACATAAGCTTCTATACCGCCCGTATAATAAAACTCTACTTCCTTAGCTTCTTCAAAGCGATTATCGACGAGTAAAATCTTTACTCCTGAATTTAAAAAAGCAAGCTCACGAAGACGATGTTCTATAGTGCCGGAATCAAATTCTATATTAGTAAACGTTTCTACAGATGGGAAAAAAGTAACTTCCGTACCTTTTTTGTCAATATTTTCTTTGACAACCGCAAGCGGAGCTTCTGTTATACCATTATTAAATCTAATCAAATATTCCTTATTATTACGCCAAATACGCAGCTCAAGCCACTCAGAAAGAGCATTTACAACCGATACACCGACACCGTGTAGACCGCCTGAAACCTTATAAGAGTTCTGATCAAACTTACCGCCGGCGTGAAGTTGCGTCATAATAACTTCAGCTGCCGATATTCCTTCTTCTTCATGAATTTCAACGGGTATACCTCGCCCGTTATCAGATACGGTTACCGAACCGTTTTTATTTAATGTTACTCGTACTAGATCGCAATAACCGGCGAGCGATTCGTCGATAGCGTTGTCGACTACTTCATAAATCATATGATGTAGACCCGACCCGTCTCCAACGTCCCCGATATACATTCCGGGTCTTTTTCTTACAGCTTCAAGACCTTTTAAAACCTTAATAGAATCAGCACCGTATGATGATTCGTTAAATTTTTCTTCAATTTCCGACATAATCTTTATATTTATATATTCAGCTCTATATATTTGTTGCTAGAAACAATAAAAATTACTATAACGTAACTTATTAAAATAGTAAAGTTTCTTGATTTAAAATTAGCGAGATAACAAAATAAAGGCTGACACCGTCATTGCGAACGACTGAAGACCTTGTTGCATAGCTCTTATGTCATTCCCGCAAGAGCGGGAATGACACCGAAACTTTAAGTCAACTTTTTCTAGTCAATACCAAATTAGCGAGATAACAATGAATACATTAAAGTTAAAAAATATTTTCGACGTGATAGATGATTATGATGTGTTTTTATTTGATCTTTGGGGTGTAATAATCGAAGGAGGGCATACTTATCCGGGCGTCGTAGAAAATATTAATAAAATTATTAAACGGAAAAAAGTATATTTTGTTACTAATGCTCCGCGAAATATTTTTTCGCTGCATCAAACAATTAAATCTTGGGGAGTAAACGTGTTACCTGAAATGATTATTAGCTCAGGTGAAATAGCAGTGCAAATGATCCTAGAAAGTAAAGAACGATTCGGTATTGAAAAGCCGATAATATATCACTTAGGACATTTAAAAAATGATATAATAAACGGAATTCAATGTCCTATCACTGATGATATTAACAAAGCTAATATTTTCTTAATGACTATCTATAGAGATGAAAACGAAAATTTAGATTTAAACGAGTTCAATGAATTATTTAAAATTGTTGTACAACATAAAATGGTCAATATTTGTGCTAATCCTGACCTTGGAATAAATCAGCACAGTGTTTATAGATATTGTAGCGGCTATTATGCTGAAAAAATAAAGCAGCTTGGTGGAAAAGTAATTTATAGCGGTAAGCCATATGAAGAAATATATAGCAAGATTTTAAAAGAATGTCATAATACCCCTAAGAATCGTATGTTAATGATTGGGGACACTTTTTACACCGATATACTTGCTGCAAATCGCCTCGGTATAGACTCTGGCCTAGTGTTAACCGGAAATTCTAGAGAATATCACATTAATTTTGATAATATTGAAGAAAAACTAGATAGTTTAACGAAAGCTGCTGCTAAACAATCGATTACACCTAGTTTTGTTGTTGATTTATCTTGAATAGCTTTGCCGTCATTGCGAGGAAAAACTGTAAGTTTTGACGAAGCAATCTCGTGCTAAAGTCCTGAGATTGCCACGCTCCTTTCAGTCGCTCGCAATGACGGAAACCTATATATGCCCTTGCAATGACGTTAAAACAACAACTCTATTGATATTTTACTTATAATCTGCTATAGAGTAAAACTTAAGCGGTCGTGGCGGAATTGGTAGACGCGCAGCATTGAGGGTGCTGTTCTGTAAAAAGATTGGAAGTTCAAGTCTTCTCGACCGCACCATTCGCCGTTTTTCACAAAGTCAAATTAGCGACTTCTTGCTGCAGGTTGCTCTTTTCTTTGTTCTGAGGTCACTGCCTTAAAACTTTTCTGTTTTAACACTTCAGATTTTATATTTACTCCTAAGTTCTTCTTGTTAGCAAATGTTTGTGCTAATTGTATACTCCTGATAAATGAAAAGGAGTTAAAATAAAAACTATTGCTTATTTGTACTCTGTGATTTATATTGATTAGCAAATTGTACACAATTCTGTGCCAAGCCTAACTAAATCAGTTTTAAATAATTATAATTAACTAAGTCTAATAAACTATTAGGTAAATAGGTTATGCCTAATTTCAATATATTTAAAAGCATCTTACCTGATCATCACGATCAATTTGCTGAAATTTTTGATCAAATTAATGATCTGATCGAAGATCACAATTATGATGCTGCTGCAAGCAGGCTGGCCAAACTTCATTATGCCGATTTAGCGGATTTCTTAGATAATCTTAACAATAAAACATATAAAATAATTATTCCCTTATTACAGGATGAAATTAAGCCTGAAACGTTAGTATCGTTAAATGCTTATAGTAAACCTCTAATAATAGAAACTTTAGGCATAAAAAAATCTGCAGAATTAATCAATAAGCTAGTTATAGAAGATGCTATTGAAGTAGTAATCGATCTAGACGATGATATAAAAGACCTTATCCTAAGTAATCTCACTAAAGAAAAAAAACACCAAATTACCGTAGGTTGTACATATCCTGAAAATACGGTAGGTAGAGTAATTGAGCGAGATTTTATTAATCTTCAAGAAGGATGGACGGTCGAGGAATCATTAAATTTTATCAAGAACGTAAAAAATGACTTTTATGCTGCAATTGTTACGGATAATAAATTACGCCCTATCGGTATTATTTCTCTTAGCACGCTAATTAAAGGCAAAAAAAATGAATTAATAAAAGATTTGATGAGCAAAGATTTTAAGCTTGCAGATGCTTTTACCGACTTAAACGAACTAAGCTTCATTTTTAGACAATATGCTTTAACTATTGTACCGGTAGTAAATAAAAGCGGTAAGTTAGTAGGTAGCGTATCAATCGATAATATAATTTATATTATCGAAGAACAAGCCGGAAAAGATATATTATCATTAAGCGGGGTGCACACTCAAGATACTTTCTTCAATGTATTTTATACCGTTAAACATCGTTTTCCTTGGCTCTTTGTTAATTTAATCACTGCCTGCATGACCTCACTTATCATTAACCATTTTAACGATACTATTGCAAAACTTGTAACACTTGCAGCCACTATGCCTATTGTAGCTTCAATGGGCGGAAATGCCGGAACACAAGCCATGACCGTTACGGTTAGAGCCCTTGCTAATAAAGATATTCATTATAATAATGTCAATAAAGTTATATTAAAAGAAATAGCCGTATCGGCTTTTAACGGTTTTGTACTTGCAATTATCGGAGCAGGACTTAGCTTTGTGATGTTGCTTGACTTAAATCTTAGCATTATTTTTGCTATTGCAGTTATTTTAAATTTTTTAGTAGCCGGATTATTCGGCTCTGCTATTCCTATAATACTGCATTATTTTGATATAGACCCCGCTGCAGGCTCCGGTGTATTTTTAACAACCATAACCGATGCTCTAGGTTTCCTAACTTTCTTAAGCCTTGCTCATATTTTTTTAGTGTAAAATTTGGTGTTTATTCAAATAAAAATACGTACGCATTGCAGCAAACAGTAGCTATAGCTCCAAGACATTTACATATACCACAACTTGTATCCTGATTTTCAAAGTCGGTAATATTATTAATATTATTCTCAGATATATTATTATCTCTTTTTATATTTGTATATTCTGATTATTATTATTAATATTCGACTCTTTGAACAATAAATTTGCAACAGTTAGTATTAAATGCAGTTAGATTAGTATTATTTAAGGAGCTATAGCTAGACCATAGTAAATAGGTACAGTTAAATAAACTTTAGTACGTGTTCTACAGCCATACTGATATCTTTGAATTGCCCCGTAACTTTTCTTATTTCGTTCTTAATCTTAAACCAATAATGTTCTATAGGATTTAAGTCTGGGCTATATGTAGGTAAGAATAAAATTCTGCACCCAACCGACTCGATTAATTCTCTTATTATATTATTCTTATGGAAGTTGATATTATCCATAATTACTGTTTGTCCAGGATGTAATTCTTTAGTTAATATAGTCTCTACATAGGTTGTAAATATTTCTTTATTACAATTTCCTTCAAATATTACTGGCGCTATAATTTGATTATTACGAAGCCCCGCTATCATACTGATCCTGGATTTATGTTGATACACTTTGTTTCCATAACATCTAGTACCTTTTATACTCCATCCATATTCTCTACAAGCATTATCTTCTATTCCTGACTCATCAATGAATACTAGAGTTTCTTTAGAAATTTGCTGTATCTTTTCTATAAATTCATTCCTTAAACCAATATCCCTTCTGGGATGAAGATGACTTTTTTTTATAAGTGTACCCTAGTAGTTTTCTATAGTAATTTATTCTAGTTCTTTGTAATCTATTACCTAGTATAATACTTAATTCTTTAGCTGTTTTATCATGATTATTGATAATTAATTCTTCAAATTCTTTGAGATTTATTTTTGCATTATAACCCTTTGCTGGACCATAAGGTTTTGCTTTTATATCTCCTGTTTCCCATTTAAGAGTTTTCCATCTATATATAGTGTTACGACCTATATTGAATATTTTACATGCTTTAACAATTGAGAGCCCATCATCTAGAGCTTTGAATAGTTTCATTCTTAAATCGTAACTGTAACTGCTTGCCATAATTTATTTATTATCATTTATAACATATATATTAGCATAGTATGTACCTATTTACTATGGTCTAGCTATAGCTTGTGCGTACTCTTGTACTTCTAAACTATTACTATTTGACATAGTGACATTTTGACTTTAGGATTAATATTTAAAATTATATAACAATAATCTTTAATCTGCAGCTATTTATTACTGCAATTTTTGGTATTTCCTCGAAACGGTTGATATCGTCATGAGCTAAGCGACTGCAAAGAGCGTGGCAATGACGTAAACTTTTCAAATTATCAACTTTTCTAGGCAATGCCTAATTTTTTAATAGCCCACAAATTATAATGAAATAAGAAATAACTTTTATGGAAGATATAAGCTCTTGGAAAGAAAAGTTTGAAATTTGTGTTTATAGTAAAAAATTACTTGATAAACTCGAATATTTAAATACTAAAGTAGAAAATCCTATAGATATACTCGAAATCAAAAAAGGTATCTACTATGCCCGTAAATATCACGGTTCTCAAATGCGTCAATCAGGCGATCCTTATTATTCGCATCCGATTGAGGTAGCAATTATGCTTGCGGAATTTGTAGCTGAAGAAGCACCTAAGCTTTATAACGTTATTATGCTGCAAGCCGCTTTACTTCATGATACTATTAAAGACACCGAATTAACTGAAGAAGCAATTACCGAAATTTTTGGACCGGAAGTAGCAAAACACGTAGAAGGTCTAACTAGAATTAAATCTTACGGAAAGATAAGTAGCGGAGAAAGCCTAAACTTATTAATTAAAGAGAAAAGATACAATACGGCATTAATAAAATTATTTGACCGAATTCATAATGTGCAAACTTTGGGAGTTAAATCACCTGAGAAAGCTAGAAAAATTATTGAAGAGACTTTAATAAATTTTCTTTTGATCGCTGCTAATATAAATTATAAACTAGAACAAGAATTTGCTGAGTTATGCCTAAAAGTTTTTAATATCGAACTTGAAAGACAAAAAGCTTTTTCTAATAATAACTCTCTGCTTCCTCCTCTAACTTTATAAAATGATTTACTCCAAATGTATAACCAATTAGAATTGGAATAATAAAGAATAATAATCCCCAGTGATTAAAATAATCTATCAAGTAAATTGTTCCAAAAGAAGAAACTGTAAACATTAAAGCCTTGATAAAGCGAATATAAAACTGCCGCATGTAAAACGTTTTAATACCGGAAATCTTGCATAAAACACTGCACCTGCCGGAAAAGTAGTAGGTGCAAATACTACAATAAATAATTGGAATAAAAGTAATTCTATAGTATTTGAAATATTATTTAGTAAGATAGGAGACATAATAGCTACAATAGAAAATATTATTAATCTTACTTTAAGGACTTTTAAAGGATGTATTTTACAAACCAAATAAGTAACAATTATTGTACTTATTAATTCTGTACCACAAACAATAAAATTTTGATGAATTACTTGAGCAGCACTGTAATTAAATGAGTTTTTTAGCATATTACCGCAATAAATATAAACAATATAAAACCATAACGGTGCTCCACACTGTATAAAAAAGAAAGCTATTGCTGTTGGTTTATTAATTTTTTCACTCCAAATAGGGCTTGATTTTAGCCGATTACTATCTATCCCCGTTTGTGCTACAGTTTTCTTTATTCGTCTTTTTGCATCAATGAAATCCGGAGTCTCCCTAAGATTTGTCCTTGCAACAGCACCAACCATAGCAATAGCTGCTCCAAACCAAAATGCAATACGCCAATCAAGTCCAAAAGAAGTAGTTCCTACCGCCAATGCTACGGTTGCACCTAAAGTTACAAAAACAACAAGCGAAGCCACCACCCAATAACGTTGAAGAATTTTTGTCATTTCGGTTAGATAAAGCTCGGCACCTACTACCTCCCCCATAGAGGACATCCCCTGAGCGATCCGACACGCAATTACTACAAAAGTCGCCGTAATACCAATTTCGGCATAAGTTTTTAAATTAGCCATTATAAGACAACAAAGCGACATTAAAAAAGTTGTAATAATGACCGTTGCCTTACGACCTATAGTATCTCCTATCCAACCGAATATTAAAGCACCGATAGGTCTAAATACATATTGTTGAACAATATGCAATGGCAGAATATAGAGAAGCAGCTCGTGCATCGGCTTCAAGAAAAAATAGCTCGTTGTTTTTAACTAGATTGCTTAGTCAATTACTTTGTAATTTCCTTGCAATGGCGTTAATTTATTAAATAATCTATATTTAGCAATACCAATAAATTTCTAATTTAATACTTGCAATTTATCTTATAATTACTTATATTCAGATTCGCTTAGATTAAAAAGCACTAAGGCGTTTTATATGTAATTAATTTTTATCCCCTTAAACTTTTTACATTAAAACGCCGTTATTTTATTTAAGCGGGTGTAGCTCAGGGGTAGAGCGCTACCTTGCCAAGGTCGAAGTCGAGGGTTCGAATCCCTTCACCCGCTCCAGTGATTTTTTCTTAAGAAATATTAAAACTATTTCAGTATTAACCTGAATGTTTAGGATGTCATTCCTGCTTTCGCAAGGCCTTGTTGCATAACTCGTTTTATGTCATTCCCGCGTAGGCGGGAATCCAGTAAAGCAGATAAAAAACTTATTTTTTTATCTGTTTATTTTATCAAATATGTAATCTATATCAATATTGAAGCTATTTATTCTGGATTCCCGCCTACGCGGGAATGACATAGAACATGTTTTTCGAGCCAGGCAACAACGCCCTTTCACAAATGACATCGGTAAGTTTATCATAAATTCAATCTTCCAAACCATTTATTTATTTTACCCTTGCATAAAAGCGTTTAGCTAGCTATTTTTATTTTATTAAACTTCTTGCATAACGTAGTTAATAAGGAGAAATTTGTAGGAGACACTTCACCTCGAACCGCAGCATACACTTAGTACGTGAGGATTCGAGTACCGGATCGACACACAAATTACCCTTAGAAGCAAGTTATGCAAGAAGTCTATTGCAACAATTAGGAAATTACATATGTCAGCAAATACGCAAGATAACCAGACAAACAATAATGACACTATAGAAATACAGGAAACTGAGGTAGTACCTGTAGAAACAAATTTTCTACAATCGGGGTTAACAAGCTTAATACCGATGGTTTTAATTTTTGCCATATTTTACTTCTTATTATTACGTCCACAAGAAAAACGCCGCAAAGAAAGAGAGAAATTAGTAAGTGAAGTTAAAAAAGGCGAAGAAGTTCTAACAAATAGCGGCATTTACGGTATTGTGACTAAAGTAAGTGAAAATGACAATAATATTGAAATCGAAATAGCTAAAGACGTACGTATTAAAGCTTTAAAAAGTGCTATTATCGATATAACTAGTCGTACAAAAGAAGTAGCAGTAAAAAAAGAAAATAACAAAAAAGATAAGAAGGTAAGCGGTGCAAAATCTTCCTAAATGGAAAATTTTTCTTTCAATTATATGTACGGTTTTTGCGGTTATTTGTGCCTTACCTAATTTCATGCAGGTAAACTCTAAGTTTCTGCCTCATGATTCAGTAAATCTAGGGCTTGACCTTAGAGGAGGAGCCCATTTATTATTCGATGTTGATTTTGACACCTACTTAAATGATTCAATGGAAAATCTTGCCGACACTTTACGCAAAAATTTTCGTGAGGATAAAATCGGCTATAAAAATCTGTTAGTTAGACAAAATAGCATTCAATTAGAAGTAAGATCGCCTGAGGAATTAAAGCCATTAAAGAAAATAATTAATAAAATCGATCCGGAAATTATCGCTGAAGTAAATGAAAATAAAATAAAGCTTAGCTACAGCGAATCTAGATTAAATGACTTACTTAATAAGGTAGTAGACCAATCTATTGAGATCGTTCGCATGAGAGTTGATAGTACCGGCACTAAAGAGCCGACCCTACAGAAACAAGGCGATAAGCATATATTGCTGCAAGTTCCCGGTGAAGAGAATCCCTCTTACCTGAAGAATATATTAGGGAAAACTGCAAAGCTAACTTTTCATTTAGTTGATGAAAATGCCAATATCGAAGAAGCGGTAAAAGGACATGTTCCGGTAGGTTCAATGCTAGTTAAGGGAGATAGCGAAAGTCATGGGGAGTATTATGTAGTTATAAAGAAAAAAGTTGTTTTAGGTGGGGATCAGCTTACAACCGCTTCAGCTTCTTTTGACCAAAATTCGCAAGCGGTAGTTGCTTTTTCTTTCAACAATTTAGGTAGTAAAATATTTGGTGAAATAACCAAAAATAATACCGGTAAACGCCTTGCTATAGTTTTAGACAATAAATTACTAAGTGCTCCAACGATAAACGGAGCGATTATGGGCGGAAGCGGTATAATAACAGGAAATTTTACCGTTGAGTCGGCAAATGAGCTTGCACTATTATTGCGAGCCGGTTCGCTCCCTGCCCCACTTAAAATTATTGAAGAGAGAAGTATAGGGCCAAATTTGGGTGCTGATTCTATAGAGTCGGGCAAAAAGGCAGGACTTATAGGATTTATAGCAGTGTGTATATTTATGGTTTGGTCTTACGGTGTGCTTGGTTTATTTGCCAATATAGCCTTAAGCCTTGCATTGTTATATATTTTAGCTTTACTTTCACTTTTCCAAGCTACTTTAACTCTGCCGGGAATTGCAGGAATAATACTAACTATGGGTATGGCTGTTGATGCTAATGTATTGATTTATGAAAGAATTAAAGAGGAATTACATAAGGGAGTTTCTAATCTTTATGCTATTAGAACCGGTTTTGAATCTGCGGTTGCTACTATCCTTGATTCCAACTTAACTACTTTAATCGTTGCCTTTTTACTTTATATATTTGGAGTCGGGGCAATAAAAGGTTTTGCCGTTGCATTAACAATCGGGATTATATCTTCAATGTTTTCGGCGATTATCATTACTAAATTGTTAATAGATATTTGGGTAAAATATTTTAAACCTAAAAAACTAGGTCTGGTGTAAGAGGTTATAAGTAATGATTTTTATGGTATTGTTGCGTACCGGAGTCGTCATTGCGAGGAAATTGCATAGCAATTGACGAAGCAATCTCAGGAGTTTGTTATTATTTCATGAGATTGCCACGTCGCCTACGGCTTCTCGCAATGACAATTTTGACAACGTTCCTCAAGCCACAGAATGACAACGAAAAAACGGACAATATATTATGAAAATACAGTCAAATATTATAAAAATAATTATTGTAATTAGCTTATTAATAGGAGTAGGAGCATTATATTTATTGCTATCTTTAAAAACTCCTGACAAACCGCTTGCCGGTCAAGTTAATATCTATGAAGATAACGTAAAAATCGGCGGTGATTTTGAGCTAACTGACCAAAATGGAAAGATATTTAATAGTGATAAGTTGCAAGGCAATTTAAGTCTCATTTACTTTGGTTTCACCTCTTGTCCTGACATATGCCCGACCTTTCTAAATAAGATGACGGAGATTGTAGAAATTTTAAGTAAACATAACATAGATATTATACCTGTTTTTATCACTATTGATCCAAAACGTGATACACCGGAAGTACTTAAAGAATATCTAAAACATTTTCATCCAAAATTTATAGGTCTTACCGGTAACGAGCAACAGATAAAAGATGTAACCGATAAATTCAAGGTTTTCTATGCTTGTGTAAATGGTGATGATGACGACCCGAACTATATGCTTGATCATTCATCTTTTACCTATTTAATCGATGCAAACGGAAAATATCTGAAACATTTCTATTTAGATTCTTCACCTAAGGAAATTATGGAGTTTTTAAAAGGCAATTAATGAGTAATTATATATTAGCTGCATATTTATTTACTTTTTTAGTTTTAACGATATTGTTAATTGCAAGTTTTTTAAATTACAAGTCATTGAAAAATAAACAGAACTTTAATGCAAAAGAGAGTAAGAAATAGATTAATAACAATAATTATTTGTTTCTGCTCAGCATGTTTAGGAATTAGTATAATACTTTACAATTTAGAGAAAAATATAGTATTTTTTTTGCCGCCGTCAAAAATTAATGAAATAGAACAAGGCAAAGAGTTAAGAGTCGGTGGGCTTGTTAAAACAGACTCAATAAATAAAATTGCTGCTGATAAGACAAGTTTTGTTATTACCGATAATATTAAGGATTTAGAGATATTATACCAAGGTTTAGTCCCTGCCCTATTTCGGGAAGGACAAGGAATTATTGCCATCGGGCAATTATCGGATGGGAAATTTATAGCAAGACAATTACTTGCAAAGCATGATGAGAATTACAGACCTCCGAGTTAAATACTCGGTGTCATACCGTGGCTTGACCACGGTATCCATAAAAACAACTTAAAACACAGGTTGTTTCAACATTTTTAACTGGATGCCGTGGTCAAGCCACGGTATGACAAAAACAAGACAAAAAACATGTTTATAGATAAAATCAAAGCAAAAGCAAATAATGACGAAATAAACGTAATTATCGAAATTCCGATGAATAGCGGTCCAATCAAATATGAATTTGACAAAGAATCAGGAGCGGTTTTTGTTGATCGCTTTATGCAAACCACTATGAGCTATCCATGTAATTACGGTTTTATTCCTCATACTCTTTCAAATGACGGCGATCCCGTAGACGTACTTGTCGTAGCTCATCATCCGGTAGTGCCTGGGTCGGTTATAAAATGCCGAGCAGTCGGCGTATTAATGATGGAAGACGAATCAGGGCTTGATGAGAAAATAATCGCAGTACCGACTTCTAAGCTCGATATTACTTTCGATCATATTAAAGAGCTAGATGATTTATGTGACATGCTCAAGAAACGTATCGTGCATTTCTTTGAGTATTATAAAGATTTAGAAAAAGGTAAATGGGTTAAAGTTACCGGATGGGAAAATAAAGCAAAAGCCGATAGCTTGATTAATGAAGGTATAGACAGGGCAGGAGCGTAGAGCAACGCTGTCTACCGTGGCTTGACCACGGGTATGACAGCGCGTACGTTTTTTGATCCATGCAATAACATTAAAATAAGATAAAAACAAACAGTGGCCGACTTCTTGCATAACGAAGCTAATAAAGAGGAATTTGAAGGAAACACGGAACGCAGCACCACAGCGTACACTTTAGTACGTGAGGATGCGAGTACCGGATTGACGCACAAATTACCTTTAGAAGCAAGTTATGCAAGAAGTCGATTATTTCGTTCAGGAGTCGTAGTAGCTTTTTTTACACTAATTTCTCGCATATTCGGGCTTGTGCGTGAACAATTTATCGCATCATTATTCGGCTCTATGCCCATGGGTGATAGCATTAATGTTGCTTTTAAACTACCGAATCTATTTAGAAGAATTTTTGCAGAAGGTGCATTATCAAGCGTATTCATTCCTATTTATAATGAAAAAATGCTTATTTCTAAGAAAGCCGCTAATAATTTTTCAGGTGAGGTTTTTACCCTTCTACTTCTGACATTAATAGTAATAATAGCATTAATGCAAATCTTCATGCCACAATTAATGCTGTTTATTGCTCCTGGATTTCACGGTAAAAAAGAAAAGTTTGAGCTTACGGTATTTTTATGCCGAATTACAATACCTTATTTAATATTTGTTTCATTAACGGCTCTACTTGGCGGAATATTAAACTCCGTAAAGAAATTTGCAGCTTTTGCTTTTTCACCGGTTATTTTAAGTGTATGCGTAATAATTTTTACTCTAACATTTGACAATTATATAGAGTCTACTATCTCAATTAGCTTATCTTTAATAATTGCCGGAATATTACAAGTTTCTTTTATGTTTGTCTGTGTGAAAAGAGCGGATTTAAACTTTCCGATAATTTTTAACCCAAGCGATCCCGATGTAAAAAAGCTTTTAATTAATATGGGACCGGCGACCATTAGCTCCGGCGTACAGCAATTAAACCTTTTCATATCCCAATCTATTGCTAGCTTTATTGAAGGTGCTATTTCTATATTATCTTATGCCGACCGGATATATCAATTTCCTTTATCGATAATAGGTACTAGCTTCTCTACTATATTGCTACCTGAGCTGTCAAAAATATATAAATCAAATGATATAGTAGCTGCAAAAAAAATACAGAATAACGCTATTAGAATGGGGCTATTGTTATCATTGCCTGCTACATTCGGTATTATAATTCTATCTCATCCGATTATTAATATAATTTATGAAAGAGGAGTATTCACGAACCAAGATACTACAAATACAGCTGAGGCTATTTCTGCGTTTGCACTTGGGCTTCCTGCTTTTATTTTGGCAAAAATTTTAACTCCTATTTTTTATGCTAACGGAGATACTAAAACACCGCTCAAAATAACCTTATTTTCAATAATAATTAATACCGGTATGAATCTATTATTAATGGATTCTTTGAAACATATCGGTATTGCAGTCGGGACATCTATTGCAGCTTGGTATAATCTAGGTTTATTATATAGCTATACTACAAAACAAAATAAGCTACATATAGAAGCCGGTATAAAGCTTTTCTGTGGTAAAATTTTGTTATGCTGTACATTAATGTCTATTATAATTGCTTTAATAAAGCATTATTATTTAGAATATTTTTATTCGGAATATTTACTGATTAAGGTCTGTATGCTAGGCAGTACAATTGCAGTTGGAATGGGAGCATTTTTCGGCATGGCATATTTATTAAAAGTGGTTAATTATGATAATAACAAGAAATAAGCACCAATCAAATTATCAGGATTTGCTAAAAACCTTAGCTATTATAGCCATGATTATTGATCATGTGGGTTTATATCTATATCCCGAATTAACAATTATGCGGATCATAGGTCGTACAGCTATGCCGGTATTTTGCTTTTTTGCCGGTTATAATTTTCATGATAAGCCAAAAACCCATATAATAATATTCGGTGTTTTGCTACAAATATATACCACTGTGCTATTTAAACAGTTTCTTACTACAAATATTCTAATCTCTATCTATTTAGGGCAATGGTATATTTATTATTTTCGTAATTCTTTAACTCGCTTTTTCTATAGCGGTTATTGTCATGCAATTATAATGGTAATATTGTGGTATATTAGCTGGGATATGATTGATTACGGGACTCTTGTAATTGCTATAATGATACTTGGATTTATTTCAAAACATGAACAGGCAAATCTAAAACTTTGCTGTTTTATAGCAATTTTTGCTTCTTTCGTGCATTCAACTCTTTTTACTCTTGCAATTTCCTTTAATGAGTTTAATTTTTCAAATACTGACTTAATTTTAAACCTCACTTTCTTAACAATTACCTATATATTAATGATCATAAGCGATTATTCACAAAAAATACCGATAAATTTAAAATGGATAAGCCGGAATGTTTTATATATTTATTGCATACAAATTATGATCTTACAATTCATATTTATCTATAAATACACATATGGTTTTAAAAATTGGTAGTAAACATTAATAATTAGTGACAGTGGTCCTAGATTAATATTAATATGATTTAGATAATTATTACTTATATGGATTTGATAGATCGTCTAATTCCGGATAATGAACAATATAAAGAGCAATTTAGAAAAAACAAACTATTTAAAATTAAGTTAGATAGTACTCTACAAAAAAATAAATTTCTTAAACATTTTCGGATTTGGTCAGGCGAATTTCAAAAAATGGTATTAGCAAGAGTAGTGTTTTCTGAAACAAAAGAATTTAAACAACTTGCATGGGAGCATCTTACCGATGAATTTGGACATAATATAGAATTATCCCAAAATCTAGAAAATGGTAAAGAAACTACAGATTCTATTTTTGAGGCCTTAGGTTCTTAGTTTACGCTAAAAATGATAACTCTTGGAGATAGTGAAAGAGCCGTCCTTGCCCATTTAGTAATAGAGTCTTGTGCTACTATATTTTATGAAAAATTAGGATCAATATTTTTTAATCATAAAGCAGCAAAACATTTCAAAACACATATGCATCTTGATCCTGAACATGAACAAATGGGAATAGATTTATTAAAACAAATAAATATTAATGATTCTTCTTTACTCAATATTCAAAAAAAAGCTGGGATATGATTGAAGCTCTGTTTATTAGACTTGCTGAAATCACACAGGATTAGCTTTATCTACCTAACTAATGTAAATAGCGAATTATTACATAATCCGCTATCTAGTTAAAAATAATGAAAATAAAAACTAATTAATTGACATTTAAATCCATTATATGTATATCACTAAAGCTTATTTATATATTAAAAATTTTTAATATATAAGCTATATGAATATTAAACAATATTAATGGATTAAGTTATGCCAATACTCCGCGTACTAACAGCAACACCAAAAAGCATTTTTAGTAAACTTACTTATAAATACGATTTAGCTACTACTATACGTGCTTATAATGCTGTAAATATACATCTAGATGAAGCTTTCAAAACTTCATTACAAAATAATTCTTACAAAACTGCAAAACTACTACTTTCATCAGGTCAACTTAATCTTAATTATAAGGACGCCTAAGGAAATTCAGTTTTAATGAATATACTTCAATCACAAAATACCCCTCTACTAAAAAATTATTTTAGCAAGGCAAAAGTAGAAACTGGTTTTAAATTATTTCCTTTAATACCTAATAATAACGGTGAGACAATTTATAATATTGCTGCAGTAGCAGACAATAAAAAAGTTTCAAAAATTCTTTATCATAAAATAGCAGAGCTTCATGATCTTAATAAAATAGTAATCCAATCCTTTGCTAACAAAATAGATTCAAATACTTTAGATTAGGATTTTTTACTGGATTGCTTCGTCAATTGCTATGCAATTTCCTCGCAATGACGAAAATCACTAAACCTAAACCAAATCGCTTACTTGCGATTTGGCGAAGAGCTTTATCTGAAAGTTAACAAAATTTAAATTACCTTTTGAGCCTACTTCCGCAAATTTATGAGCTTTAAGAAGTAGGTCATAATCGTCCGCTAAATCGGCAAAGAAAAATTCGATTTCGCCGCTTTGTTTTACTCCTAAAATCTCACCGCTACCTCGAAGTTTTAAATCCTGCTCAGCTATATAAAATCCATCATTAGTTTGTTTCATTATCTCAAACCTACCTCGGGCAACTTTTCCAAGCCTTTTAGGATTATATAACAATATACAATATGACTGCAAACTACCCCGCCCTACTCTACCTCTAAGCTGATGAAGTTGAGCGAGACCAAACTGCTCAGCATTTTCAATAATTATTAAGGTGGCTTCAGGTACGTCTATTCCGACTTCAATAACGGTTGTTGCAACTAATATCTTAATTTCACCTTCCTTAAATTGCTTCATTATTTGGTCTTTCTGCTCGTTCTTCATCTTACCGTGAATAATACCGGTATAACCTTGATAGATATTTTCAATAGAGTTAAAACGATTCATCACATCCATCAATAAACTATCCTCTTCCTCCTCTGGTGTCATCCCACGAGCTTGTAGCGGGATCCAGTCAAAATTACTAGCATTATAAGTTGTTTTTTGGATACCGCAGTCAAGCCGTGGTATGACAACAGGGGGTTTTCCCTGCTCTATCAATGGACATATCCAATATACCCGCTCACCTACTACAAGTTTCTTGTTTATTGCTTCGATAATATGCTCTATCTTGTTAACGGACATAGTGTTCGTAGCGATAGGTAAACGATTTTTCGGCTTACCCATTAGCTTTGAGATACTCATATCGCCAAACATAGTAAGTGCAAGACTCCGAGGGATTGGTGTAGCAGTCATAACTAATACATCGGGATTTACTCCTTTATTTATTAGATTCAAACGCTGCTGCACTCCGAATCTATGCTGCTCATCGATCACTATATAACCTAGCTTATTAAAACTTACTTTCTCTTGAAATAACGCATGAGTACCGACTAATATATCAATCTCACCACTTTCAAGCTGCAGCATAATATTTTTGCGAACTGACCCAAGAATCTTACCGGTAAGCAACGCAACCCTTATATCAGTATTTTTTAATGCTTTAACAAAAAACTCGTAATGCTGGTTAGCAAGCAAATCGGTTGGAGCCATAAGAGTTGCTTGAAACCCGGCTTTCACGGTATTTACCATCGTAAGCAAAGCTACCAAAGTTTTACCTGAGCCGACATCGCCTTGCAACAATCTCATCATTTCTACTTTATCGCTTTGATCAAACTCTATTTCTTCTATAACCTGCTTTTGATAAGAAGTTAACTCAAATTCTAGCTCATTTAATATATTTGCTTGAATAGCTGCAGCTTTAGGGTAAATATTACCTTGTCTTCTACTTATTTGCGTACGTACATTTAAAAGAGATATTTGATTAGCGATAAGCTCCTTAGCTGCTAGTTGTTTTTTGGCCGACTCAGTGTCATCCCACGGCTTTATTGTATTGCTTGGGGTTGTCATCCCGCGGCTTGACCGCGGGATCCAGTTGTTGTTATGGATACCGTGGTCAAGCCACGGTATGACAGCCTCACTTACATGCAACATTTTCAAATTCTGCAATATAATATCTAAATAATCTTTTACTTCTTTATCTTCTATACTCTTACATTTCTCTTCAAATATCTCTATTGCTTTTATGATATACGAATATAGTTGTTTGTTACTCAGTAAATATGTCAGGGAATAAATCGGCTCTATTTCCTTTGCAAGCTTAGGATTAGTAATAAATTCAGGATGTGGAATCTGCAAATAATGATCAAAAAATTGTACTTTCCCGCTGATAATATGAGAAGTACCAATTTTTAACTTGTTAAAAATAAATGGAGGGGGCTTATGGAAAAACACTAATAACAACGAACCGGTATCATTGCTAGCCGTAATCTTTAACGGCTGATGGCTTTTTTTCGGTAAATTAATGCTCTCAATTACAATTTCCGTTTGGATTATTTCACCGTCTCTAACTTCGGTTAAATTAGGTGATAATATTTTATTTTGATAAGAAACGGGTAGATAAAATAATAAATCCCGAATATTGTTAATACCAAGCCTTTTAAGAGCAGATATGGTATCTTCACGTATATTAATGAACGTTTTTACAGAAGAGAATAAAAATTTTTCTAGAATAGTTAGCATATATAGTCATATATCATTACTTTAATATCATGATTACATATATACTTTAAAATAAGTAGAGAGTTAATAAAAAAATAAGTGTCCTTATGTTATGCCTACGAAAGCATTACCTACGTGGATCAGTTTTTCCAGTGTCATCCGCGACTTGATCGCGGGATCCAGCTTAAAATACTAAAATTTTAGTATTTTAAGTTGTTTTTCTGGATACCATGGTCAAGCCACGGTATGACACCGAACGCATTTTTAGATCCACGCAACAACGCCCGCTCGCAATGACGTTTTTTGCAATGCTTATAAAGCTAATTTTAGCCCTGCTCTAAGAATAGCTGAGGCTTTTAAAGGCATACCTTCGATAAATCTGGCTGTTTTGTAACCGCCTGAGCCGACTATCTTAAATGTTTCATTTAAGCTAAGCTCAAAATTAACTGCTCCAAGTCCACCTTGTTTACAGCTCTCTTTTAAAGGAGTAGCGGTTAACATTTTAGGCTGATTCCAAAATGCCGCTTCTAAACCTAAACCGATAAAATCAAATTTGACTAAGTTATTAGCTTTAACTCCGAACACCGTAAGACTTAAATTTCTGATTTTTGCCGTAATTAACATTAACTTGAATATATTTGTTATCAACAACAAAATGGTTAACTAAACCACGCTCTAAACCGTATGGAGCAAGTATCGCTCTAGTAGCCGGTAAATATTTAACCGGTCCTAATCAATCATCGGAATATCATTTAAGTTAGTATTCATTACAAATGAATAACCTGAATAAACTAAAAACGGATCAAATAAATCTAAATAAGCATATGAACGAATTTTATTTTTAGTAATATAATTTTTACCGTATATGGAGTTAATCGCTTTTACATATGCATTTATATCCTTACCGCTTTTATCTTCTTTGCCATCAAACTTAGTACTAAAAATATAACTTACTTGATCTAGTCTTGTCCATAAATAACCTATACCGTAAGTAGGATTAATTTTGTTACTTGCCATATATCTATCTTTAATATTTTCAGATAGTAAATAACTTGCTTGAATCCCCCCTGTATCTATAGCAATTTGCTTATGAACTTGCAAAGAATTAAAATCTTTAGCTTTAAAATATGTTGTACCCTCAAAAGGATCTACCTCATATTTTGTTACTTTTAAGTCAAATTCTCTTGCTCTTGCTCCATGACCTCCTATTTCATGATTACCTACCATAATCCAAGATGTAGCAGTAAATCTTGTAATATAACTTAAGATCTTCATAGCTATATTATTTGAATCGGCAAATATAGCATCATCTAATTGACGGTAACCTTCAATCAATGACATAGCAGCATCGCTACTCGCTCTTGAGGACATAAGTAACTACATAGCTATAATTTTTTCTAGAATTTTCTTGAACTGTCATATCATCATCAATATTTGATGCAGTTGCTAATACTGATGATGAATATAAAAGACAAGTAGCAATAGTTAAATTTAATTAAGTAGCCACGATATATACTATTTTAATTTGTAAAGTATTTTTTAATATACCAAACGTAGGTATTCCTTGACTTCTTTTGAAAATCCTCCTAATTTCTTAAATAATAGATATTAAATAATTTAAAATTTATGAATAAAATCTATCCTTCGGCTGAAGCTGCTCTTGAAGGACTTCTTTATGACTGCATGACTATAATGTCCGGTGGCTTTGGTTTATGCGGTATTCCTGAAAATTTAATAAATGCACTTCTTAAAAGCAATGTTCAAAATTTAACAGTTATAAGCAATAATTGCGGTGTTGATAATTTCGGACTTGGGCTTCTTCTTCAAACTAAACAAATCAAAAAAATGATTTCTTCGTATGTCGGAGAAAATAAGATTTTTGAACAACAATATCTTGATAAAGTACTTGAGCTTGAATTAAACCCACAAGGAACTTTAGCTGAACGAATTAGAGCTGCTTGCATGGGAATTCCGGCTTTTTATACTAAAACAGGTATAGGTACAATCGTAGAGGAAGGTAAAGAAACAAAGGAGTTTAACGGCGAAAAATATATAATGGAAACTGCCCTTCAAGCCGACCTTGCTATTATTAAAGGCTTTAAAGCCGATAAAAGCGGCAACGTGATTTACAATAAAACAGCAAGAAACTTTAATGCAGTCATGGCAGGTGCCACTAAAGTTACGGTTTGTGAAGTAGAGGAAATAGTTGAGGTGGGAGAGCTTGACCCTAACAATATTCACACACCTAATATTTTTATACAAAGATTAATAGTAGGTGAAAAATATGAGAAACGTATGGAGCAATTAACTGTCAGGGAAAAATAAGATATGGCTTGGAGCAAAGAAGAAATTTATCAAATAACCGCAGAGGAACTTAAAGACGGGTTATATGTCAATCTTGGTATAGGTATGCCTACGCATGTAGCAAATTATATACCTAAAGGAGTGAATGTAATATTTCAAAGCGAGAACGGTATGCTTGGTATGGGACCGTTTCCTTACGCAGGAGAGGAAGATCCTGATTTAATTAACGCCGGTAAGCAAACTATCACCGCTATTTCGACAGTAGCTTTTCATTCGGGATGATTAGAGGTTCGCATATTGATTTAACTATTTTAGGGGCTATGCAAGTCTCACAAAAAGGCGATCTTGCCAACTGGACTATCCCAGGCAAAATGGTTAAAGGTATGGGAGGAGCTATGGATTTAGTCGCTAACACCAAAAGAATAGTTATTATAAGGAACATAACGCAAAAGACGGCAGTGCTAAATTATTAAAAGAATGTAGCTTTCCGTTAACAGGCAAAAAAGTAGTTAACAGAATAATTACCGATCTTGGAATTTTTGATATTGATAAAGATGAAATGATATTAGTTAGAAAGGCTGACGATGTTACTATTGAGGAAATAAAGTCTAAAACTGAAGCCGAGTTTATAGTTAATTTATAATATGGAGAATAAAATGGTTAAGGTAGCTATCGTATATTATAGTGGATATGGTCATACTGCAAAAGTAGCTGAAGAACTAAATAAGAGCGTAAAAGAAGCAGGAGCAAATGTTTCTATTATACAAATAAATAAAGATAAACCTGAAAATATCGATTGGGATTTATTAGATAATGCAGATGCTATCATTTCCAACCTATATGGGTAGTTTAGCAGAACCGTTTAAAATATTTATGGAGGCTACCTCAACTAGATGGGCGCAACAAAAATGAAAAGATAAAATAGCCGCAAGCTTCACTAATTCTGCTTCTTATTCAGGTGATAAGTTATGCAATATTCAGCAGCTATTTCACTTCGCTATGCAGCATTGTATGATTTGGGTTGGGCGAACTGAAGCTGCCCCGAATTTTGCCGATCATGAGATGCCTGATCCCGATAAAATTAACCGCTTAGGTAGCTGGTCAGGACTTATGACTCAATCTAACCACAAATCTCCTCCTGATATTACTCCTACTCAAGGTGATCTAAAAACTGCTAATTTATTTGGCAAAAGAATAGTTGAAATAACTAAGAAGTTTAAAGGGTAGAGCCCAAATCGTCACGAGCTAAGCGACTGCAGACTTTGTGGGTCTGTCAGATTCTTTGTGTAAGTATGATTTCTCCATTTGCCCAATTTTGTAAATTAGTATCACAAAGGATTGCAAATTGATTTAAAGCCATCGCCCAATTCTTAATAGGCATTGTCCATTTTTTAGAGGCATTTGTCAATGCCAAAAAGATTATTTTCTGAATCGATTTGTCATCTGGAAACACTCCTTTATTTTTAATAATTTTACGAATTTGACGGTTAGTGGATTCAATAGCATTAGTAGTGTAAATCGCTTTTCTAATGTCTTCCGGAAAGCTAAAAAATGGAGCTATGCCAGACCAATTTCGTTGCCATATGTCAAAAATAACTGGATATTTTTCATCCCATTTTTTGGCAAAATTTTGTAATTCTCTTAATCCCTCTGCTTCATTTATTGCAGAATAAACTGCTTTTAAATCAGCTGTTACCGCTTTTAAATCTTTGTATGATACGTATTTTACAGAATTTCTTACCATATGAACAATACACAACTGCACTATGGTTTTTGGAAAAATGCTATTTATCGCCTCTGGAAAACCCTTAAGACCATCAACACATGCAACATATATTTGTTCAACTCCTCGATTCTTAAGTTCTGTTACTACCTGCATCCAAAATTTAGACCCTTCATTCTTGCCTATCCAAATTCCTAATAGCTCTTTCTTGTCCTCCATATTCACTCCAATAGCTATATAAACTGCTTTATTTATTATTACATGATTATCTCTTGCCTTAACATGAATACAATCTAAGTACATTATAGGATATACATTATCAAGTGCTCTATTCTGCCAGGCAGTTACTTCCTCTAAAATACCATCAGTTACCTTTGATATTAACTCAGATGATACCTTGGTGGCATATAGTTCTTCTAAGTGCCATTGTATTTCCCTAATGGTCATTCCCCGAGCATATAAGGATATTACTTTATCATCAAATCCTTCAAATTTACGCACTCCTTTTGGAATTAGTTGAGGTTCAAATTCTCCGTCCCAATCCCTTGGCACTTCTACTTTCAATTTACGACCTTCTGGATCTATTAGAGTCTTTTCATAATTGCCATTACGTCTGTTATCTGAGTCTTTCTCATTTTTAGAATGTTTCTCATAACCTATATGAGATTCCATTTCTTTCTCTAAAATCTTATTTACTATCTGCTTTTTAATTTCCTGAAATATCTCTTCTTTGCCAAATATCTCAGATGGATCACTTTGTGATAGTATTTCTGATACTACTTTTTCTATAGTTGGATTTGATACTTTGCTCTTATTTTTCATATTAGCCTCATGTAAGTTGTTTTAATTAATTTTATTCTTAACTATTTTTATAACTTACACAAACTTTCTGACACCCTCGACTTTGTTGCGTGGGCCGCTTTTTCTCTTGTCATCCTGCGACTTGATCGCGGGATCCAGTCTTTTTAAACTTTTTTATGAATACCGTGGTCAAGCCACGGTATGACACCGAATGCGTTTTTCGATCCACGCAACAAAACCCAATCAAAGAAATAACATCTTAATTAACTTCTCACAAATGATGGTTTTTTATTTAGAATTTTTTGAGCATGCGTAGTCGTTTTAGCATCTCGTTCTCCTTTAGTTTTTAGAATTTTTGATTTATTACTATTAACACTAACATCACTCCAGTTACCGCTATCGCTATCGCTTTCACTGCCACTACTACTACTACTATCACTCATCTCCATAGCAACTCTTCGTGCTAAAATTGATGCAACTCCATTAGGTTTGTTAACATTCTGAGCAGGCTTACTATGAGAATGTGCAACCGGTTTTCCTGTATTAGGATCAAATTCAACTTTTTTTAGTTTGTGTTCACCTCTTATGGACTGCAGCAATAAATCTCTAGAATCTTGTGCCTTAACATCCGTTTTTTCAACTTTTCTTAGATTTTTTGGTCCTGCTATTTCTCTCATTAAATCAGAAGTATCTATAGAAGGACGTGGTTGATTTTCCGGTTTTTTAACCGTAGTAGCTCCTACAGGCTTAGATAATGTCTCAGTCTGAACCGGAGCCATAGTAGGCATAGGCGGCGGTGGCGGAATGTTATTTTCCGGTAAAGGAGGCGGCGGTGACGGTGTTACATTATTTTCCAAAGGTTTAGCTAGGGACGAATTTACTAATATTGGTTCTTTTTTTGAAGTCATGTGATTTGTAAGGTTACTTATTATCTTTTGTAACTCCTCATTGTCAGATAACTTTGCAATTATATCATTAATATTTCTTTCTTTATTTTCAATTAATTCCTCAAATTTATGCTTCGTTTTATATAATTGTTCATCAATCTTTCTAATTGTTCTAGTATTACTTTCTTTGTTTTTTGCTAAAACCTGCTCATTATTATTTACAAAAACATTTTTAACATTTTGCCAAATATTATTTAACTTTTCAAAAAATGTATAAGATATTTCTTCCCTAATTTCAGCAACCTGTTTTTGTATTTCTTTAAGTTCTTTGATATTAGAATTTTCGGATATTAAATTTTGGATGTTTTGTTTTGTAGCATTTAAAGAATTATATTGTTTCTCTAGTCCTTCAGCATTAATGAATTGTAAGGGATTTGTCATATGTAGAGTTGAGAATCTTTCAGGCTTACTCTTATAACTAAAAAATACTTCCGATAATCTTTCTCTTTGATCTTTAGATAAATCTTTCTTTGTTAAATCCTTAAAATTTTTTTCGATTTCTTCTTGTAATTCTTGCTTTAAAGGTGCAGATTTTTCCGCTATATTATATATCTTATTATCAATATCTTTTAATATTTTATTATTATACTTTATTGTTTCATTTGTTAACTGTTCTTCACTTTTTATAAAAATATACTTTACATTAGAAACTGTTTTTACAAATCTTTTAAACCAAGGCAGCGATCTGTTATGTTCTTTTTCTAGTTCTTTAATTTCATTTTGTATTTCAATTAAATCTTGCAACTTCTTATTTTGTTCGCATAATTCGTTTACTTGGCCTAATATAGTATTTAAAGCATTATTTTCTTGTGCTAATAATTTATTTATATCTATTTCTTTAGCCACGCCATACACCTACTATAAATTAATGTCGGCATTATAGTAAATTTCTTGTACAAAAGCAAAGAGAAAGTTAATGTATTTTTGATAAATAAAAAGTAGATAGACGAAGTTTAATTTGAAAAAGAGCAAGGAGTCTATAAGTCAAGGAACGCAGAGTATAATAATATGTGAGTATCATTGAGCTTATAAGACTTTGTGCTAATTTTTCAAATTAAACGAGTATAGTTAACGTAATTTTAAGGATGATAAGCCTATAAGAGCAAATATGACTGAAATAATCCAAAATCTTATTACGACTTTTGATTCTGCCCAGCCGTGTTTTTCAAAATGATGATGGAGCGGTGCCATTCTAAATATTCTTTTTCCTTTAGTAGCTTTAAAGTAATATACCTGTAAAATTACGGATGCCGTTTCAATAACAAACAAGCCGCCGACTATAGCTAAAACTATTTCATGCTTAGTAATGATGCTAATAATACCAAGCACACCGCCAAGACTTAGACTACCAGTATCGCCCATAAAAACTTCTGCCGGTTGTGCATTAAACCATAAAAATCCAAGGCAACTACCGACTAATCCCGCACATAACACCGTTAACTCTCCGGTATTCGGTATATAGGTTAGCTGTAAGTAGTTCGAGTAAATTAGATTTCCTACTAAATAACTTATTAAAGCAAAAGAACCGGCAGTAAAAGCAATAGGAATGGTAGCAAGACCATCAAGCCCATCCGTTAGATTCACGGCATTAGAAGAGCCAACTATAACAAATATAGCAAAAACTATATAAAAATAACCAAGATCCAAACTTAAATTTTTAAAAAACGGTACGTTAAGTAAATGACTTGGATTTTTATCGGTATATTCTAGTAAAACACATATGATTAAGCTAATAATTCCTTGCAGTAAAAGTTTACTTTTTCCTCTTACCCCGTAATGGTTATTTTTAGTTACCTTAGCATAATCATCCATAAATCCTATAATACCGAAACTAATAAAACCAAATAACGTAATCCAAATATATTTATTAGTTAAATCAGCAAGTAATAAAGTAGAAAGACAACTAGAAAAAATAATCATAATGCCCCCCATTGTCGGAGTACCTGCTTTTGTTTGATGCGATTCAGGTCCGTCTGAACGTATAGGCTGACCGTTTTTTTGAAGAGATCGCAGAAATTTTATTAATATCGGACCTGTTATAAAGCTAAGGCTTAGAGTTATAATAATAGCAAGCCCGCTACGAAAAGTAATATAGTGAAATAAATTAGCTATATGTGAATTATGGATATGAGGAAGTAAAAGATTGTATAACATTTGTAGATTTAAATTAAAAAGTATATTAAGGCATTATTGTGTGGCTAGAAAAACACACTCGATGTCATACCGTGGCTTGACCACGGTATCCATCTTTTCACTAGACCCCGTGATCAAGTCACGGGGTGACATTAAAGGTTACTGGATTCCCGCCTACGCGGGAATGACATAGTGATACATACAATATTAAGAATATCCTAGTGTATTTATTTATAATAATCAACAATCTTATCAAGTTTTACACCTCTTGAGCCTTTTATTAGGATAAGCTCATTACCTTCAAATAAATCCGTAATATGTGTAATTAATTCATCAACATTTTTAAAGTATTTTTTAGCTATTTTGGAAGGTAGTAAATCATAAATATATTTAGTATTCGCTCCTACTAAATAGACCTTAGAACAAGCGGCATCTAATATATAAGGCACTAGTTCCTCATGTAACCGTTTAGAATTTTCCCCTAGCTCTAGCATATCGCCTATTATAGCAGTTTTATTCTCTGCAGGTACTTGTTTTAAATATTCTAATGCAGCTTTCATTGACTGCGGACTTGCGTTATAGTAATCACAAATTACACGACAATTTTGTATATTGATAATTTCCCCTCTTCCTTTAGTAGGAGAAATATTTGCTAAGTTATTTGCAGCTATCTCTATATCTTTACCTAATATATCGATAATTAAAAGTACACCGGTATAATTTTCGGCAAAATGCCGAGGAATAAACGGTATAGTTACATCTAAGACTTTATTATTTATCTTATACTTTAAGTAGACTTGCTCTCCTAGGTTCTCATATAAAACTAATTCTGCTGAAGTTTTAGACGATCTACCGAAGCTATGTATATCGGTGATAGAAAGTTTTTTTAATATCGATAATATTTTGTTATAGCAATTAGTATCGGCATTAATAACGGCAATATCATTTTTGCTAAAATTTTCAAAAATCTCACATTTAGCTTCTGCTATCTCTTCAAGTGAGTTAAAAAATTCTAAATGAGCCTCCGAAATATTAGTAATCATAGCAATATTCGGCTTTAATATTTGAACCAGCTCCCTTATCTCGCCTTTATGGTTCATGCCAAGCTCAAAAATAGCATATTCCGTATCATCAGCCATTGATGCAAGATTAATAAGTAATCCCAAGTGATTATTGAAGTTACCTCGGCTAGCAAAAATTAGACCTCTTATATAACTTGCTTCTAAAGGTAATTTGTACGTCAATCCGGTACTCACATCCTCACGTACTAAAGTGTACGCTGCGGTGCTGCGTTCCGTGTTTCCTTCAAATTCCTCTTTATTAGCTTCGTTATATAAGAGGTCTAATGATTTATAGTTAGCCTCAGTTAGTAGTGTTTTTAAAGCTTCTTTGGTAGAAGTTTTACCGACGCTACCGGTGATAGCGATGAATTTAGCTTTTGAATTCTCTCGTTTATATAAAGCCATTTTTTGTAGAGCTTCAAAACAATCCTCAACTAAGATAATTTTATCTTTATCTGCTATATCTATTTGCTTGCTAACGATTACGGCTACTGCTCCTTTATCTATTGCATCTAGAACATAATCGTGACCGTCTCTATTACCTTGAAGTGCTATAAATAAGTCACCTTTTTTAACGTCTTTGGAGTTAAATTGTACTTCATTACAATTTATAGAATTAGAGATTGTTATACCTAGTGCTTTATTTAAAGTTTCAGAATTCCAAATCATTTTTGTTACTTATGTGTTGCTGTATGGCCTTTAAAAGCATTCCGTATCATCCCGTGGCTTGTCCACAGGATCCAGTAAAAAAATTATAAAATAATTTTTTCATATAAACCATGCCATTCTGGATTTTGAGACTCAATTAAATTTAATTTCCACTGTCTTTTATATTCTTTTAATAATTTTTCACGATTAATTGCAGCTATAATATTGTCATATTGCTCAAAATAAACTAATTTATTTATGTTATACTTAGAAGAAAATCCTTTGATTATTTTATGCTTATGCTCATAAATACGTTTTATAATATTTGAAGTTACTCCAATATATATATGTACCATTACGCCCGCTAGCTAATATATATACATAATATTGTTCATTATATTATTAAATTTCTGGGACAATATGTGCTTTTTTCGATCCATGCAACAACGCCGGTCAAGCTACGGGATGACAGGCTTTTATACACTTCCTTACAACCTCAGCATCATCAAAAGGTAATTTCTTATCGCCTATAATTTGGTAATTTTCATGACCTTTGCCAGCAATTAATAAGATATCATCTTGTTTTAAATTATTTATACCGTATTTAATAGCCTCTTCTCTATTTGCTATTTCTGTATAATCTGCTTTATCTATACCGCTTATGATTTCAGTTCTAATAAGCTTTGGGTTTTCATTGCGTGGATTATCATCTGTAATTATGATGGTATCGGCAAGTTTTGCGGCTATTTGCCCCATAATACTTCTTTTTGTCTTATCACGATTACCGCCGCAGCCAAAAACTACACTTAGCTTACTATCACGTAATTTAATATTTTTCAGCTCCGTTAAAGCTTTTTCAAGAGCATCCGGAGTATGGGAATAATCAACGAAAATATTAGTGTTGCCTATTCGCTCCATTCTGCCTTTTACCGGTTTAACTTGCGTTAGAATTTCGATGATTTTATTAAAATCAAATCCGGTATAATGAACACTAAGAGCAGCAATTAATAAATTACTAGCCTGAAAACTACCAATTATCGGGGTATTAAAATTATATTCTCTATTATTAAATGTAAAATTAATATTTTGTCCTTTTAAAGAACCGTTAATTCTAGTTATTTCTAAATCACCTTTTTTCCCAACGGTTATAAATTTAATATTATGATTATGTAGATAATCTTTAACAAACTCTATTTCTTCTATATCAGAATTTAATATTGCAAGACCGCCATGTAATAAATGATCAGTAGACATCTTTCCAAACTTCGCTTCTAGAGGTAATTTATACGTCGATCCGGTACTCGAATCTGCGCAATCGCTTGTATACGCTGCGGTTCTGCGTTCCGTGTCTCCTTTAAATTCCTCTCTAGAAGCGAATTTGGAAAGATGTCTAGTAAATAATTTCAGTTTGGCTAATAAATAATTTTCTTTTGTATGGTGATAATCTAGATGATCCTGACTAAAGCTAGTAAAACATGCGATATTTACTTTTATTTCCCCAAGCCTTGCTTGATCAAGACCATGGCTAGAAGCTTCAAAAGCTAAATATTCTATACCGTTTTCAGCTAAATTATGAGCAATTTTTCTAAAGCTTAAGTAGTCTAAAGTTGTTAATTCCGGTACATCATTTATAAGATTATCGCAGCCAAATATTTCTCCCCCTATCGTACCTATAGATGCTGCTTTTTTCCCAAGTAATGAATATGTTTGAGCTATATAGGATACTACCGAGCTTTTACCGTTAGTACCGGTTACGGCTGTTATATTCTTTGGTTTTTTAGGATAGAATATTTCTATGGCTTCATATAAAGCTACTTGCACACCTTCTACGTAAATTACTTTATCTATAACAATATTTTTTTTATTGTCCGTAATTACTAATGCTGCCGCCTGATCTAAAGCATCCTTAATAAAATCATTTCCATCGACATTTTGTCCTTTAATCGCAAAAAAGACGTCTTTATCCTTAACGGTTTTAGAATTAATCGACAAACCTTTTACATTATGTTGTTGAAATAATTGCTTTAGGTTAGGGAGCATGTTTATTATATTTAATGTCATCCCAGCAACGGCGGGAATCCAGTAAAAGCACATTAGGTGTCATCCCGTGGTCAAGCCACGGTATGACACAGTAGGCTTTGCCTCTCTTCGCAATGACACTTAAATTTCTATTAAATTCCAAAGTAGTTGATTTGCCTCAACAATTATATTTTTATCTACTAATTTCCTGATAAATACTAATTTATTGTCCGGCTTGATTTTTGCCTGATTAGAGTAAGCACTAACAAATTTTAAAATTTTATCAGTCATATCGGCATTTTTATAAAATTTAATCACAAACCCGTTATCTCCTGAATCTAAATTCTCAATATTTAACTTAAAGCATAATAGCTTTATTTTTACAATATCAAGTAAATTATTAAATTCAATCGGTAGTGAGCCGAATCTATCAATCATCTCATCTTTAAATTTCTCTACTTCTATCTCATTGCTTAAATTACCTATTCTTCTATATAGCCCAAGTTTAAGAGCCGAATCGGATACATAATTATCCGGAATAAAGACGGATAATCCCAAATTAATAGTCGGGATAAAGGGTTGTTCTGAAACAACCGGTTCATCTTTAAAAATAGCTATTTGTTCTTCCAACATTTCTTGATAGAGTTCTGTACCTACTTCTTTAATTTGTCCTGATTGTTCTTCACCTATCAAATTACCGAAGCCCCGTAAATCTATATCATGGCTTGCAATAGTAAAACCTGAGCCTAAAGCACAACTATTTTGTATTATCTCTAAGCGTCTTAAGGAGTGCGATGTCATCTTTTTATGACTTGCTACCGTTAGATAGGCATAGCCCTGCATTTTACCTCGACCTATTCGACCACGCAATTGATATAGCTGACTAAGACCCAACATATCGGCCTTATGTATGATCATGGTATTTGCCTCGGCTATATCAATTCCTGATTCTATAATAGTAGTTGAGACTAGTATATCGAATTTGCCGGCATAAAACTCGCTCATAACCTCATCAATTTTACTCGGAGTCATTTTTCCGTGAGCTATTTTATAGCTTAATTCCGGCACGATTTGTTTTAATTGTTTTTCGATATCCTCTATATCTTTAATTCTTGGAACTACATAAAAGCTTCTTCCACCTCTAAAATGTTCGCGTAATAATGCATCTCTGATAATAACGGGATCAAACGGCATAACCGATGTACGAACTTCCAGCCTGTTTAGAGGCGGCGTTGCAATAATGCTAAGTTCTTTTAAACCGGTCATTGACATTTGCAGCGTTCGAGGAATCGGTGTTGCCGACATTGCAAGTACATGGGAAGAGGATTTTAGCGATTTAAGAAATTCTTTTTGACCAACACCGAAATGTTGTTCTTCATCGATTATTAACAATTTCAAATTAAAGAATTTTATATTTTTATGTAATAAAGAATGAGTGCCTATTATTATATTTATTTTACCGCTTTCAAGTTCCGATCTTATAATCTTTGCTTCTTTAGAACTAACAACGCTAGATAATTGCTTGATATTTAAACCAAAACCCTTAAACCTTTCTATGAACCTTGAAAAATGTTGACTACATAAAATAGTTGTCGGTACAACTACGGCTACTTGAGGTAAATGTTCATTTAGAGATTTTGCTACCATAAAGACGACACGCATTGCTACCTCTGTTTTACCAAACCCGACATCACCGCATATTAACCTATCCATTAACATACCGTTTCTTAGATCTTCTTTAATATCGTTTATAGCGGTTAACTGGTCTTCCGTTTCGCTGAAAGGAAAATTAGCACAAAATTTATCATATTCTTCAAGGTCAAATTCAACGGGAGCACTGCTATTAAGTTTCCTTTTAGCTGCTATTTGTATTAAATGCAGTGCTATCTTTTTTATACGGTTTTTAAGTTTCGCCTTACTTCTTTGCCATGAGACGCTGCCAAGCTTATCAAGCTCCGCATTATCATTGCCGTATTTTTTTATTACCTCTATATTTTCAACGGGTATATATAATTTATCATTACCGGCATATAGAATCTTTAAAAAATCATGCAGTTTACCTTTGATTTCTAAAGCTTCCAGCCTTAAAAACTGCCCTATTCCATGATCTTTGTGTACTACAAACTCACCTTCAGCTAAATTATTAAGCTCCAGCAAGATATTTTTAAGCTTTTTGTTAGTGTTTATAGAACTAGGTTTTTCTTCTAATAATTCGCTAGCGGTAATAAATAAATATTCTTTCGTATAAAAGCTTTGATTTAAAGGAATTATCCCGACATTTATTACTGAAGCCTTAGCCTCATCTAATTTATTTATCTCATTATATTTATATTCATAATTTTGGGTGATACTTTTAACTCTCTCAAGACCGCTTAAAGAAGCTGCACCTATTACGGTTTTTTTAGAAGAATGAGCTTTAATAATCTCAAATAATTTATCGGAAACCGTTTTCTTTTCTATAAAACTTGCAGAACTAATATTTTCAATTAAGCTAGCCTGCTCGGAATTTTCATAACTAATTAAAATAATAGACATCTTTCTAAACTTCGCTTCTAGAGGTAATTTAGACGTCGAATCGGTACTCGCATCCTCACGTACGCTTTTGTACGCTGCGGTGCTGTGTTCCGTGTCTCCTTTAAATTCCTCTCTATAAGCTGGTTTGGAAAGATGTCTATTATTTTTTTGTTCCAGTAATTCCGTTATTTCAGAAGCGGTAAAATATAAGCTAGTCGGTGAAAGGGTGGGATAGAAACTATTAAATTTAAGTTTATTTGCCTCTGACCTTGCCGAATAAAAATCGTTATAACTATGTTCAAATTCTAAAATGGCTTGTTTTGACAAATTATCGAATATGAAAATAGGATCGTTTAAATAATCTATTAAGTTAGAGCAGGAATTATAAAATAACGGAAGTAATTGTTCATATCCCGAGAATTTTCTTCCCGATATCACCGCCTCATATAAAGGATTATCGGTATGATTAACTCCAAAACTTCGTAAGTAATTATTCTTAAAATTACCGATTGTTTCAGAGTTTAAAACTATCTCATTTGCAGGACTAATAACGAGTTCCGTACAAGATTTAGTCGAAATTTGCGTATCAATATCAAATTCTTTTATTGATTCAATATAATCCCAGCTAAAATTAATTCTATAAGCTTTAGGACCTGGCAATATTATATCAATTATTTCGCCTCTAACCGCAAATTCCCCGACATCGATGCTACTCGCATTTCTTGTAAAGCTATTTTCTACTAGAAACATAGCAAGCTCATCCGTAGTAAATTTTACTTTAGGGGATAATTTCAAAAAATATTTAGAAAAAAAATCTTTCGGAGGTAATTTGTTTAATAAGTTCGCTGCATGAGTGATGAGTAATTTGCCGTTACTATTATTTGTTGTTAGCTTGGTTAATGTTTCTGCACGTCTAGATAAGATATTTGCATTTGGTGACGTATGGTCATAAGGGATGGTATCATAGCTTGGAAAGTAATAAATATTTTCATTAGAAGAAAAAAATAAAGCTTGCTTGTATAATTGCAACGCCTCCTCTTCATTACTTGCACTCAAGATAAAATTTTGCTTAAGATTCTTAGTAAAATTATCGATTGCAAAGAAAGATTTGGCAGCCGCCGGAAATTTTTGTTGTAACATTCTACAGGAGTTTATATTTTTGCTATTTTGCGTAATTTATCAATTATTTCGGCATCTAGATAAGAAGGAGCAGAAGATTTATTATTAATCCAATTATAAAGATCATTATCATTTTGATCAAGTATTAAAGAATAGCTTCCAAGTTTTTTTTCATCCATTAAGGATAGGTACTTTTCGGCAAAGCTACCGAGTATATAATCCATTTCTCTGCAACCGCGATTTTTACTACGGTAAAAAAGTTTCTTTTGTAAAGAGTTTTTATTTAATTTATTCATCTATAACATCTTGCAAAATTTTTTTATAATAATATTATTAAAATTATCAGATACCAAGATCATTTTAAAATGCTTTAATAATTAAGCACTCTAATAAATCCATTCTACATGGATAAAATTCTATTAACTTTTATTATCAATAACAGCAAGAAAGCGTAAATATGTCGGTTCAAAATATCTGTTCTACAAAAGCTTATGATATACTAATTTCAAATGATAATGCTTTTCTTGTAGATGTTAGAACTAGAGAAGAGTGGCAACAAGTGGGGATACCTCATTTAGATAATAAAAATAAGGTGATCTTTCTAAGTTGGCAATTGAATAAAGATTTTGAAGATAATTTTTTATCTATAATTAAAGATAAAATAGGTGCAACAAACTTCTTGCATAACTAATAAGGAGGAATTTGAAGGAAACACGGAACACAACACCGCAGCGTACACTTTAGTACGTGAGGATGCGAGTACCGGATTGACATACAAATTACCCTTAGAAGCAAGTTATGCAAGAAGTTTGTTAATATTTTTTCTGTGCCGTTCAGGATATAGGTCATTTATCGCAGCAAATTTTATAACTAATATAGGTTATAAAAATTGTTATAATATTAGTGACGGCTTTGAAGGAAATAATCAAGACAAAGGTTGGAAACAAAATAACTTACCGTGGCAGTTTTAAGTGAGTACTAATCAAATAATTTTAACGGATCAAGGTGATAATTATGTAAATGTCTGGAGTCACGTGGCTCAAGATCTTTACAATCATTACGGTGAAACTCTATATAATAGCTGGTTTAGTAAAGTCAATTTTATAGAATCTTCATTAAATACCGTTATTCTTTGTGCCCCTACTAACTTTGTTAGAGATTGGATAAAATCCAAGTACTCTATGGTCATATTGCAACTATTTCAACATTATAATAATACCATTAAGTCGATTGAAATAATTACTAAAGAGTTACCTGGAACAACCCAAACAGTTATAGAATTACCTACTAAGACTTTTGCCGATATCGGCAGCAGTGAACTTAATTCGGAAAATATCTTTTCAACCCTTGACGTACGTTTTACTTTCGATAATTTTGTGGTTGGAGCCCCAAATGAGCTAGCTTATGCAGCAGCAAGAGCAGTTGCGGAATCATCAGGTGCGGTTTCTGAGTCTAATCCGCTTTTTCTATATGGCGGCGTAGGGCTTGGTAAAACTCATTTAATGCATGCAATCGGTTGGTATATCAAGCAGAATAACCCAAGCCGCAAAGTTATATACATGTCGGCAGAGAAGTTTATGTATCAGTTTGTTAAAGCTCTGCGTAATAAAGAAGTAATCTCGTTTAAAGAGAAATTCCGCTCGGTTGATGTATTAATGATTGATGACATTCAATTTATTTGCGGTAAAGATAGTACGCAGGAAGAATTTTTCCATACTTTTAATACATTGATTGATAATAACCGTCAAATGGTTATTTCTTGTGATAGGTCGCCTTCAGATTTAGATAATATTGAAGATCGGATAAAATCTCGTCTTGGATGGGGCTTAGTTGCCGACGTTCATAGTACTACTTATGAGCTACGACTCGGTATTCTAGAATCTAAGATTGAGCAGATGAACGTTAAAATACCGAAAGACGTAATTGATTTTTTAGCATCTAAAATCGTTTCAAACGTTAGAGAACTTGAAGGAGCTTTAAATAAAGTGATAGCTCATTCTAATTTTACTTTAAAAGAAATTACACTCGAAAATACACAAAATATTTTAAGAGATTTATTACGTTCTAATGAAAGAATAATTACTGTTGAAGATATTCAGAAAAAAGTAGCTAGTCGTTATAATATTAAATTATCCGATATGTCTTCTTCTCGAAGATTACGAGAAGTTGCAAGACCGCGTCAAATAGCTATGTATCTTAGTAAAGCATTAACGCCGAAAAGCCTTGCAGATATCGGTAAAAAATTCGGTAAAAAAGACCACACAACGGTTATGCATGCTATTAAGAAAGTAGAAGAATTGCTGAAAAACGATATAGAACTAAGTGAAGAGATTAATTTGCTGATGAAAATATTGCAGAACTAAATGTCATACCGTGGTCAAGCTGGCTTTGTTGCATGGCCCGAAAAACCGACTCGATGTCATTCCCGCGAAAGCGGGAATCCAGGGTAAAGCGAGCTTTTAATTTTAAAAACTTATTGTGTATAACCTTTAAATTACTGGATTCCCGCTTTCGCGGGAATGACATAAACAGCAATGCAACAAAGCCAAAACGTCGCAGGAATGACATAGGTATATACCAAATGCCCTCAAAAAATGATTCAGTAAAAGAAAATTTTTCAAGATTATCCGGAAAATACCGGATTAACAGAATTATAGATAATCATGGTTACGGCGAGGGGGTAGCATATTTCCTATCTGAAAGTTTAAATGAATTAATCTATAAAGAGGAATTGCAAATTCACTATAACGACTACGATTATCAAATCCACGCTAATAAAGAATATAGATATATTTTTAAGAATAGTAATATTACAAAATATTTTATTGCTCCTGAAAATAGCTTATTTTATCGTTTAGATTTTATAGATAATTCAAGAGCTACAGGTAGTCATCTATGTGGTAAAGATCAATATAATGTACCTATATATTTTTAAATCCTGATTCATTTACTCTTAGCTACCAAGTTCTAGGACCTCAAAAAGACTATAATATTAGTACAGTTTTTAATAGGATATAGAATCATCAAAGCTTTCTCCCACTCCTATTAACTTTAATGCTTCTTCTATAGTTTTATCTAGTTCTTCATCATGAGTTTTTAATATTTTATTGCTGTCATAGTCATAATTACCCTCATTCTCTAGGTTTTTTCTCTTTAATGAAAGCTTTAATTTAGTTTTAAATGATACAGGGGAAATAGTTTGGTTAAATTTTGCTGTAATATCTTGTAATACATCTTTGGTATATTCAGGTGCATCAATGTCATACCACTCTTTTATTTTACCGCATAAAATTTGTAGAATTTCAGGTAATATTTTTTTATTTCTTTCTTGAGAGATGCTTGTTTTTGAGCTAAAAACCTTTCAATATTTTTTAAGCTTTCAGTAAATTCCAAGTAGATTATTTCAATTAAATCCTTTAAATCTTGAGAAAAATCCTTTTTTTCAAGCAATTTAGTTTTTGTAAGCTTTAAATTATGTTCTCCTGCTTTAAGAACTAAAGCAGTTAAATTTTGGTCTAATGAATTTAACAAATCTATAGGACAATATAATTAATATTTAGTATATTTCTTAGTAAAAAATCAAGATGTTGAGGCGAAGTATAATTTTCTTTTGCCTCTTCCTCAGAAGAGCTATCAAAGTTTTCGTATTTTAGTGTCATTATTTATAGTATAATTAGTGTTAAATTATTCAGGAAAAAATATTCCAAGGAGCGGAGTTAAAATCTCTAGAGTATCTTCAGTATCAGTAAGCGAACTAAACTCATCTCTATATAATAAATCATTTGTAATATTTATAACATTCAAAGTTTCACCGGTATTGCCTTCATAACAATTTTTAAATGCTAAGACTTTAGTAAAATTATTAGTCTCAAGATATTTAAGTAACTTTTTCTTTGCATAAATAATTTTGCCTTCATCATTAGCAATATTATTAAGTTTCTCTCCAACCTTACTCATCATTATATTTACTTCTTTAGCTAATAACTTAGGGTCGATGTCATAATCACTAGATTTAAGCATATCTCATACCATTATAGTTATAATATTAGCTATATACTAAATATTAATCATTAATCAAGTCTTCTTTACTAATAGTTACAATTTTATTTTATAGGTTAAATTAATAAATTTGTTAAGTTTATACAAATATTTATTGACAATTATTAACTTTTATTATACATTGCTGCACAATACTAAATATTTACGGTATTGTGATGACAGAAAAAATTGATAATATAAAAATCCACAGAACACTTACGCTTTCCGGCGGCGGGGTTAAAATCGCTGCAATGTTTCCTTTTCTTATAGAACTTGAGGAACGAACAGGGAAATCTATTTCCGAGCTATTCCCTATTATGGCAGGAGCTAGTGCCGGTGCTCTTGCAGCTGCCTTATTAACAATTCCAAAAGAACCGGGTTCAAAAGAAGCAAAATATAGTGCTAAAGAAGCATTTGAGATATTTAAATCAAGTGCAAGTGGTATATTCCCCGATACTTTCTTAGGTTCGGTTAAACAAATATTTACTCATAAACATAGTCAGAAACCTTTAAAAGAATTATTAGAAAAATATATAAGTGATAATAGGATGGATAGCCCTACTTCCCGTCTTATTATTTCGGTAAATGATTTGACTACTAATGGTACGGGATTAAAAATTTTTGACAGCTTTCACGGCTATGGTCCTCATGTAAAATTAAAAGACGTATTACTTGCCACAACTGCTGCTCCTACTTATTTTAAGCCTGTTATAGGTCCTACATACGCATATGCAGATGGAGGTCTCGATACTAACAGACCGGAAAATGAAGTTTTAAAATTGCTTAAAAAAGGTTATCTCCATAAAGAGCAAAATCATATACGCAAAGAGGAAACCCTCACACGTGAAGAGCAGAAAGAGATATTAGATCATACTATGGTATGTGCCATTAATTTCAGTAATGACCTCGAACCTACGAATTCCATACCTAAAATCGGCTTTGACGGAGTAATAGGTTGGCTTGTGAAAGGAAAGTTGATAAACAGGCTTATGACAAATAAAGAAGCATCTTCCACTGCAGAAGCTAAAAATGATCTGCCGGGAAAAGATGAATTTTTTGAAATAGGATTGCCTATTACTAAAGAGACTGAAAGCTTAGATAATGCAAGTCCTGAGAATATAGCAAAATTAGAAGAAATAGGACGTAAATATGTAGCAGAGAATAGCGAACAAATACAAAGATTATGTGATACTTTAATAGATAATTTAAATAAAGAACAAGCAGCTAATCAAACCGTAGAGTTGATAGATGAAAATTTTGAAGAAGACGAGAATATAGAAAACAATAACGAGGCAATTAATAAAACGATAGCTCAAGCTCTAGACTATGATGATGAAGGTTTTGAAGAAGATCCAGAGTATGAAAAAGACGAATTATTAAACGGCATTAAGAAATTTTTAAATGCATTTAGTAAGCAGAATCCAACGTTAAAAACCGATATAGATAACTTTTTACAGAAAGCAGAAAATTATACATTAGAAGAAATTAAAGAGTGTATTGTCAGTTTTGAACAAGCTAGTTCAAAATGGCAAAGCGAGCCGAATAACCTTGATGTATTTAGTAGCTGCAGTATGGAAGCCTTAAAAGAGGATATTATTACTCTTGAGGGTGAAGAGCATACAGATAATGTACCGGGTTATAATGAGATTGTAGCATAATATTCTTTTGCCTCCCTAATAAAAAAGGAATAAAAATTCTTAATGTCTCATTCCTAGCTAAAAACGGCTTTGTTGCATGGATACCAAATCGTCATTGCGAGCGACTGAAAGGAGCGTGGCAACCTCAGGACTTTGGCACGAGATTGCTTCGTCAAAATTTTCAATTTTTCCTCGCAATGACGAAAAAACCTATCCATGCAACAACACCCACATCTGCTCGCAATGACGACACCTGTCTTTAGTTAGGAATACTTGGCTTTTTCTTATATAAAATCCAAATACAGACAAAATAGCAGAGCTAATACTTAAAATGAAGCATAATAAAGCAAAATTGCTTATCGTTTCGCCGTGTATTTTAGAAACCAAATAAGTTACAGCAGCGATAACTACGTAGTATATTGCACCGAATATAGATCCTGCTGTACCTGTTACTTTAGCATAATCCTCCAGTGCATAACGAAGCGTCATAGGGATAAGTAGATTATGCCCAACCATATGAATCATCATCGGTGCAAATATCATAGCGATTGCAAGACTATGACTCGCTGAAACAACTTCTAATATAAAAGCATTTACCGCAAATAATATACAACCGCACAGACTAAAAATAAATCCTAAACCCATAACTTTTTTATCGTGTACATGGCGTTTTTTATTAAAACCCTCCAAAGATAGCGGCAAAAGATAACAAAAACGCTAATTTACCGTAAAAAGATGGCGAAACTTTCATTTTATCAATAAAAATAAAAGGAGCTTCTATGAAAAAAACATAATATATGCAGTTAAATGCACCAATGATAAAAGCATATAACCAAAGAATTTTATCTTTAATAATTACCTGCAAAACCTCAAAATATTTACTGCTTTGGGAAAAATCTATATAAGAATTTGTTTCAGGTAAAACTTTATAATATAAAGCTAATAATATAGTACCGGTAAGGCTAAAAAATACAAAAACATAATGCCAGCTTAAATATTCTATAATATAGCCCCCTATAGATGAACCTAGAAAAGGGATAAATAATAGCCACGGAGATAGCTAGCATAGACATATGATAATTCCGAACCTTGATAGGAGTCTCTAGCCATAGCCTGCCCAATAACAGAACCTACACTTACACCGAAAGCTTGTACAAAACGAGCTATCATCAGCATTTCTATATTAACTGCAAAAATGCTAATAATTGAAGATACAACATAAATAAAAAGCCCTAATAAAGCTATAGGTCTTCTGCCGTAAATATCCGATAATCTGCCAAGCGATAATATACCAAGAGCAAACCCTAGAAAATATAATGTAGACGTAATTTGAGTGATACCGCCGTCAATACCGAAATATTTAGTTAAACTCGGTAATCCTGAAGTATAAAATTGTTTCCGTAGTCGGTGATAAAATAAATAAGCATAGAAGCATCCATGCCGGAATCTTCGAAATAATTTTCATAAGTTTTATAATACTCTAATACGCTATATTAATTTAAGAAAAAATAAACACTTATGAAAAGTTTTCAATATTATTTACAATAGATTTTTCTTTTTTTCTTTCTCAAGCTGCTCTTTTTGCTGTAGTTTATCTAAATATTTATTGTAAAACTCATTAGTTATATACATTAACTCCATATCAAAATTAAGATGTGGAGAATCTAAAGTAATAGTGCATCATCATCAACAAAAATCGCTTTTTTATCACCGACAAAAGGTATATTTTTTTCTTTTAATGTATATTTTTCTGATAACATACCAAATAATTCATTAAAATTATTTTTGCTCATTACTAAAATTACAGCTTGCACTATATTATTATTGTTACATATTATTAAAGCTTCTGAAACATTTTTAAAATCAATACTTTTAGTATCTATATAATAGTTAGTGCCATTCCAATAATTGCCTATATTTTATATTTTTCTTTCACCTCTTCTAAGGTTGCTTTATTTAATTCAAGCCCTATAGGTTTAGGATTAGCATAGGAAACTATACCAAGAAACAATATAACTAATACGAGTGAAAACTTTGTAAACATAAAACACCTAATTTAAAAAATTGAGGATAAATTAGTTTAAATAAATTTTCAACTAATATTTGAGCAACTTTAGATATGGTCTAATTTTTAATACTAATATGTTTTTTAATTTAAAATATACAAACCATTTTCTCTTACTATTTTACTTATTGCTTCTAACCCTTGAGGATAGTCTTTTTTTACTTTTAATAGATCAGTCAAATCATGACCACCATCTATAATAGCATGATATTCAGGTAAAATAATTTTTAAGAAGCTCTCTTATGCTTAATAAAACGTGCGATAAATACTCTTCTTGTGAATCAAATGATATAAACAATCTATCAAAACGTGCATAAACTTTTGTGTTATTGAATAAATATAAATAAAATTTTACAAACAACTGTTCATATTGATAATATTTTTCTTTATTTTCCTTAGAATTAAATTTTCTTTGATACCATATCATTAGTTCATCACATTCTTTATCAGAAAGCCAATGATCAAAAACTGAAATACAACGAACATAATATTATTTTCTAAGCCTTATACGATATCTTCAATTTCCTTATCGCTCCAAATACACTGATCATCATCTATTAAACAAAACATTCGATGAAGTTTAATATTTTCCTTGCTTAAAACTTCTTTCACAATATCACCTATAATATTGATACTCGTCGTCTTTAAAGAATTAGACTTTATTTTGAATGGTGAGCGAACGGAGTGTACACTTAAGTATGAGTACGCGAATCCATGATAAAATAAAGTCTAATTCTTTAAAGACAACGAGTATTTACACGTTAAATCTAAAATGTACTATATCCCCGTCCTGCATTTTATATTCTTTACCCTCTAAACGCATTTTGCCTACTTCCTTAGCTTTTGCTTCACTACTAAGATCTATATAATCTTCATAGCCGATAACTTCCACTCTAATAAAACCTTTTTCAAAGTCGGTATGAATAATACCAGCAGCGGCCGATGCAAGCGTGCCGTCTTTAAAAGTCCAACTATGAGCTTCTTTAGGACCTATAGTAAAAAAACTTTTAAGATTTAATAGATTATATCCTTCCTTAATGACTTTACTAAGCCCTGTTTCATCTAAACCTATAAATTTTAAAAACTCTTCTTTTTCTTCCATGCTTTCAAGTAAAGCAATCTCAGCTTCTATTTTTGAAGAAATTACGACGCTTTTAGCATTTTCTTTTTTTGCTCTTTCCGCTACTAATTTTGTAAATTCATTACCAACTGCAGCATCTTTTTCAAGTACATTACATATATATAAAACGGGCTTAGAAGTAATTAACTGCAATTGTTTTAAATTATCAGCTCCTAAAGTTTCATTTAACACTCTTGCAGGTTTATCCTCACCTAGTACCTTATAAACCTCTTTTAACAATTCTATCTGCTCCGCCATTGTTTTATCGCCTGACTTTAAGCGTTTTTCACTTGTTGCTAAACGCTTTTCAACCGATTCTATATCAGCAAGTATCAACTCCGTTTCAATAACCTCAAGGTCATGAATTGGGTCGACTTTGTTATGTACGTACGTTATATCTTCATCTTCAAAGCAACGCAGTACATGCAGTATTGCATCGACTTCCCTGATGTGAGATAAGAACTTATTACCTAGCCCCTCCCCTTTGCTTGCTCCTTTAACAAGCCCTGCAATATCGACAAACTCAATATAAGACGGAATAATTTTTCCGCTTCCGGCTAAGCTTGCTAGTTTATGCAAACGCTCATCCGGCACTAAAACTTTGCTGCTATTAGGCTCAATAGTACAAAACGGATAATTAGCGGCATCCGCAGCCTGACTTGCCGTTAAGGCATTAAATAACGTCGACTTACCGACATTCGGCAACCCAACAATTCCAAGTTTTAGTGTCATAAATTTTTCCTTAAATAGTACATAACTGAATCTTTTTCATAGCCGTCTCTAGTAAATTCAAGCTTGTAACCAAGTTTCTCATAAAAAGGTTTTGCTTGGAAGTCCATAGTAACAAGATGAATAAAATTACAGCCTCGTTCACGTGCTAAATCCTCAGCCTTTTGCATTAGTAAAGTACCGTAATTTTGGTTTCTTATATTTTCATTAACAAAAAGTGAATCAATATAAAACCCTCCCCAAGAACTTATACCGCTAATTCCTGCAACAAAATTTTTATCCTGATCTAAACAGGAAAATGAAAAAGATTCAGTATCTCCTACTAACCCCTTTTTTTCTCTAGCATCTTTGTTCAAAGCCTCAATAATTATAGTTCTATGAGTTCTATCCATTTCATCAGCATAAACAATTTCAAAATCTTGCTTCATAAATTCTATGTCGTCCCGCAGAAAGCTTGAATTACTACATGGCTAAATGCTTTTTATGTCATTCCCGCGAAAGCGGGAATCCAGTAAAACATATAAAAAACTTAGTTTTTTATATACTTATTTTATCAAATATGTAATTTTTGTATCAATATTAAAGTTTTTTTCTGGATTCCCGCTTTCGCGGGAATGACATAAGAGTCTTAATATAGCTATTTTATTCTTAAATTCTTCTAACTTATTCTCAATATTAAATCAAAATTATTAGCTATTCTATCTATAGCTTGCAACGCTGTTTCATACTCCGGTTTAGAGAAATTATTAAGTACGTAATCTGTTACATCTTGATTACTTTGCGGTCTACCGACTCCAATTCTAATGCGGTTATAATTATTACCTATAACACCGTCAATTGATTTTAAACCATTATGCCCACCGTTACCGCCACCGGTTTTAAATTTTATTCTACCTGTTTCTAAATCAATATCATCATGAATAACAAAGATTTTTGCGGGGTGGATATTATAATATGTTTTCACTGATATCACTGATTTACCGGATAAATTCATGTAAGTAGTAGGCTTGATAAAAATTATCTTTTGTCCATCACTAATAGTTTCAGCAATCTCGCAATTAAATTTTTTCTTTGTACTAAATGATAAATTATATTGCTCTGCTATTTTCTCTATAGCAATAAAACCGATATTATGCCTCGTATATTGATACTCTTTTCCTGGATTACCAAGACCAATAACAAGAATCATAATAATTTACCTAATAAATAATAGAAGAAGTAGAGAATAATGTCATTCCTGCGAAAGCAGGAATCTAGTACTTCTGCTGTCATACCGTGGTCAAGCCACGGAAAGAGATTACTGGATTCCCGCTTCTAGCTAGGAATGACATAAAACGAGCTAAACAACAACGCCTACGACTCCTTGCAATAACGATTTAAGTATCTAAGCAAGTCCTTATCGTGAGAATTATCTTACTTCCCTGCTTCAGCGGCTTGTTGTTCCCCTTCAGCTTCAGTTTTTGCTCCTCTACGTCCTATAATAGTTGCAAGAACAAATTCTTTTTTTGTAACAAAACTACATCCTTTCGGTAATTCTATTTTTAAAGATTTTAGCGAAGTAGCAATAGGCATATTAGTAACGTCTATAGTTACGTTTCTTGGGATATTATTAACATCACATAATAAAGTAACTCTTCTTTTTACTATATTAAAGTATCCGCCTCTTTTAACGCCTAAAGCTCTTTCTTTCCCTTCATATACTACAGGTACTTCCATTTTTTGGGTTTTCTCTTCTAAAAAGACAAAATCCACATGGCGTACTATATCCGTAACAGGATGTAACTCCACGGCTTTCGGTAATACTTTATATTTTTTCTTATCAATTGTTAAATTAATTAACTGAGAGATAAAAGCCGGCTTTCTATAATATTTAGTTATTTCCTTTTCTTCTAAAGAAATACTAACAGGTGTTTTACCCGCTCCGTAAATAATAGCCGGAACACGCCCTTCTCTTCTTAATGCTCTTGCTGCTCCCGTACCGAATTCCACGCGGGATTTCGCTTCAAGTTCTAATATTTCACTCATTATTACTCCATATTAACTTATAATAAACCTTCATTATCATACTTAAGTACAATTAAAAATTCAAGTAAATTAATTCTTGACTAGAATATAGGAGTAATATATCCCTTAGTTAAAATTCTTTAATTTATTGGATAAAAAAGAAATTTAGTTCTAACCAAAATTATTTTGTAAGGAAATTATGAAACAGATACAACCTAAGCGTATTGCAAATCCCTCAAACTGTGGAGAAGAAATTAAGTCTACTGCCCCAAAACAGGAATATAACAAGAGTTTTCTCCTTGAATCTATGATGCACTCTTCTGACACTGACTATATTGGGAGCGAGAGTGAAGATGATGATTCTTATGCATCAATACTCTTGTTAAAAATTAAAGAACCGGAATGTAAAATTCACTTAGATTTAGTTGGTATATTACGTATGTGCTACCAAGCAAATGTTAAAGATTTAGACAATGAAAAGCAGGTAATTACATTAGCACAACTCCAACAATTCTGTACCAAAAGCTCAATCGAATCTATAATAACATCAACATCAAAAGGTAACATAGATGCTGACAAAATTATCTTACCTTTCCCTTCTGTAGAACAACAAAGGCAGTTAGGGAAATTATATCGTTCTGAAAGTGATGGAGCCGGTGAAAATATAATTAAAATTTTTAAAGAGCTTTACCCTTCTAATTCTGACAATGGTAACGTTGGAATAGTAATATTATTAGGTGATGAAAAGGTATCATACGGCGACCTAGATCTACGGGATATTTAAAAATTTATGAGTTTGTAGAGACAACCTAGCACCGCTTTCTAGTGCTAATTTTACTGCTAACTCATTATTTTCGTCATTAAGTCTTTGGTCGTTTTGATCCATAGGTTGAATAAAAACCGGTATATTATAAGATGTTTGCCCTACTTCCGGTATGAGACTATATTCTAAAATATTTTTAGCAACGATAAATTTCACTGCACTAATTTTAGGCAATAAATTTTCCCTTATTTTACTATAACCGGTTTTACCGGCTTTCGGTGAACAAATTATAGACACTCCTTTTGGCAAAGAGCGATATAACGTACCGTTAGTCTCTATCTGGACTTTAAAATCTAGGTCTAGTAATTTATGACATAATAACTCTATAGGTTGACGCATCGGCTCACCGCCGGTTATTACTACTAAATTAATTGATTTTTCATTTTTAGAATTTAATGCCAAAATTTCTACTTTATTTAAAATCTTATCTATATCTACTAAATCAAAATCTTCAAACTCCGTATCACAAAAATTACAAGCAAGATTACACCCCCCAAGCCTAATAAAGATCGCAGGGCAACCTACAAAAATACCCTCACCTTGTATAGTCTTAAAAATAGACTGCACCTCTAACTTAGTACCGTCACCATTTAATATGCTTCTTTTAGGATTTTGTCCGAACATTTTTAAATTATTATCGATTGATCAAAAACATTATAGTACATTTTTATAAAAAAATCTTGCAATAACTAATAAAAAAAACTATTATCTAGGTTTCTATCTCTTTGGTATGCCTAATTACAGTTTAAATCTAGTAAATACCAATTATAAGGAATAAATATGCCTAAATTAAAAACAAAATCTGCCGTAAAAAAACGTTTTAAACTTACTGCTAACGGCAAGGTTATTGCATCTCAAGCAGGTAAAAAACATTTTATGCGTCGTCGTACTAAAACTCAAATTCGTAACCTTAGAGGAACTACAATACTTTGTCCTCAAGACGGATATAATATTAAAAAATATTTTTTACCGTACGGTATAAATTAATTAATTAGGAGCTAAAGCAATGACACGTGCAAAATCAGGAAAAATTTCCAAAAATCGACATAAAAAAATCCTCAAATTAGCCAAAAGCTATAGAGGTAGAGCTAATAGCTGTTTTAGAGTAGCTATTGAAAAGGTAGAAAAAGCCCTCCAATATGCTTATAGAGATCGTAGAAATCGTAAGCGTGATTTTAGAGGCTTATGGATTCAAAGAATAAATGCAGCAGTAAGAGAACATGGGCTTGTTTACTCTCAGTTTATGGGAGCTCTTAAAAAAGCAGAAATCGATATAGATCGTAAAGTACTTGCAGAACTTGCCGTCAATAACAGTGATGGATTCGCAAGTATCGTAGAGCAAGCAAAATCACATATTTAGTTTAATTGTCATCCCGTGGCCCCTCACGGGATCTTGTATCACAGCTTGTGTCCTGAGATCCCGCAATCAAGTCGCGGGATGACATGTTTATAATAATTAATTTTTATTTTCGTTCGGTATAAATATTATGAAACGTACATTTCAACCTAGCAATTTAGTTAGAAAAAGAAGACATGGTTTTAGAACTAGAATGGCTACTCCATCCGGAAGAACAATCTTAAGAAGACGCCGTGCTAAAGGTAGACATAAATTATCTGCTTAAAATAATCTGACTTATCAAATTGTCTATTACCTCTTTAAAAAATCAAAAAGAATTTGAACTTATAAATAAGTTTGGAAAGAAGTTCCATGAAAGATATTTTATTTTGGTAATAGCAAAAAAACTTCCTAAAATTTTCCTTGAACCAAAATATAACGTCTTTTTAGGGATCAAAGTTAGCAAGAAGCTAAATAAAAAAGCTGTGGTTCGCAATAAAATTAAAAGGCGTATCCGACATCTAATTAGAATTATTGTTAGTGATTCTAGCTTCAAGGCTATAAAATTCGCAATGATTATTATTCCAAGAAAAGGATTTGAAGAGATAAACTTCTCACACTTGAATTATGAATTAAGTAAAATAATTCTAAGCAATATTTAGATTTTATTGAATGGCTTAACATTGCCCACGTGGTTCGGTTTTTCCGTCATTGCGAGGAAAAACTGTAAGTTTTGACGAAGTAATTTAGTAAAAAATTCTGATTTACAGATTTTTTATTATTTTTTATAGATTGCCACGCTCCTTGCAAGCATACGCATCAAGTTAAGCCATAATTGTTAATAATTTTAGTGTATTTAAGGAAGATAATCTGGTTTTACGATATTTATCTTTCAAAGAAAATCTCCCCCAATCTATAATTAATTTCTTAAGGAACTGCTTTAAATCATTAAGACGTCCAGTAATAGACAGGAATAATTTTCTTGACCTTTTCTGTAGTTCAATAAATGCTTTGGTTAAACTAATTTCTCTATCATTTGCTAATTCTACACAATTCGATAATCCATGAAAAATAAGCACACTACATAATTTACCATATAATTCACACAAAACTCTTGCAGGTTTACTTCTCCCTTTAAGATTTTCAATTTTTGCATGACTTTTATATAATTTAAATAATAATTCAATTTGCCATCTTGCTCGATAAATTATCATTATATGCTCAGCATTAACCATATCCTCTGATATATTAGTGATAAATATTGACCAATCTAGTAATCTCTGGTTTCTTGAAGAAGATTTATATTTATGAGACTTAGCTAATAAATTAGCCTTCCTTCTTCTACCAATAGCCTGTTCATCAGTCAATTTATGACATATAATCCGTAGCTTAACTTTTGCTTGTTTACCTAAAAGTACATCTTTTGATAAAAAGAATTTATTATCTAATAGGTTTAATAAATCAATTTTTTCCTCAGTGATAGGGTCATATATATTAGTATCTGCTTTATAACGACTAATAAAATATGCACCAAGTTCGATAATTTGAATAAATGAAGCTGGGACAAAATAACCTAAATCAGATATTAATAAGTCCTTAGTAGATATGTTTGATAAATGTTCTCTATATCCTTGATCAGCCCTTATACCTTATCCGCCATATTGGCAGGTAGAATAATATGGCTACTATCCAATAATTTAACGCTATTAAATTGCTGCAAAATGTTGCATGCTGCAAAATGTTGCAATCAAGCGGCATAGTATTTCTAAATAATTTCAAGCATTGTTCATACATTGACTGCATAAATTTTACTGCTACCTCAGTAAACCTAAAGTCTAAGCCTTGGGCAGAAATATCTATAGTTTCTTCACTTAAAAAGTTACGCATTCCATCAAGACTACAATTACTATCGCTCATATTACCAAACACTATAGCTTTTAGAAAAGCTGAACCAGTTATTTTTCGTTGTCTCTTAATAAATCCTGTTGTAATGGATAAATTATTGGCTGTCTCTCCAAAAAACTCTTGGCATAGTTTTGCTAAGTTTACTATTTTCCCCATAGGATAAATTCTCACAATTTAGTTGTTAATCTTGCAAAAATTTATACCATATATTAGCTTCTTTTTAATTCATAATTTACTACCGTAATACCAGTATAACCTACTTGCTTTTCTTAACTTGATGCGTATGGTCCTTGCAAGTCGCTCGCAATGACGACTTGGATATCCATGCAAGCAAGCCTTCCACGGGAATAATATTTAATTTTATTGCTTATGCTCCCTCTATCCCCTCTCCTAATGCCGGTACTTCTTCTACTACAGTAAGTGTTGTATCTATAGTAGTTTCTTCAGACGTAATAGTATTTATAAAAATTTAGAGTTGATAATTATAGATAATAGCATTGAAAATAAGGCTATAAAGTAACCGGCAAAAAAGGATAAGATTTAAAAAAATCTTATCCCTAGTTGCGAATAAAAATAGAGTTTAGAAAGAACTTGCAATATTGTTTATTAAATCTCCGGATCAGTATTTCCCAATATTGTTATATCTGAATTACTATCCGTATTTTCTTCCATAAAATTTAAACTGAGTGCAATAGTATTATTTAAAAGAATTTCAGAAGTTATTCCTTTGTGAATTACTGATTGACCATTATTTATATTTTCTATTATATAGCTAGACCATAGTAAATAGGTACAGTTAAATAAACTTTAGTACGTGTTCTACAGCCATACTGATATCTTTGAATTGCCCCGTAACTTTTCTTATTTCGTTCTTAATCTTAAACCAATAATGTTCTATAGGATTTAAGTCTGGGCTATATGTAGGTAAGAATAAAATTCTGCACCCAACCGACTCGATTAATTCTCTTATTATATTATTCTTATGGAAGTTGATATTATCCATAATTACTGTTTGTCCAGGATGTAATTCTTTAGTTAATATAGTCTCTACATAGGTTGTAAATATTTCTTTATTACAATTTCCTTCAAATATTACTGGCGCTATAATTTGATTATTACGAAGCCCCGCTATCATACTGATCCTGGATTTATGTTGATACACTTTGTTTCCATAACATCTAGTACCTTTTATACTCCATCCATATTCTCTACAAGCATTATCTTCTATTCCTGACTCATCAATGAATACTAGAGTTTCTTTAGAAATTTGCTGTATCTTTTCTATAAATTCATTCCTTAAACCAATATCCCTTCTGGGATGAAGATGACTTTTTTTTATAAGTGTACCCTAGTAGTTTTCTATAGTAATTTATTCTAGTTCTTTGTAATCTATTACCTAGTATAATACTTAATTCTTTAGCTGTTTTATCATGATTATTGATAATTAATTCTTCAAATTCTTTGAGATTTATTTTTGCATTATAACCCTTTGCTGGACCATAAGGTTTTGCTTTTATATCTCCTGTTTCCCATTTAAGAGTTTTCCATCTATATATAGTGTTACGACCTATATTGAATATTTTACATGCTTTAACAATTGAGAGCCCATCATCTAGAGCTTTGAATAGTTTCATTCTTAAATCGTAACTGTAACTGCTTGCCATAATTTATTTATTATCATTTATAACATATATATTAGCATAGTATGTACCTATTTACTATGGTCTAGCTATAGCTTCAAAAATTCCTTATCTACATTCTTATCTTTATCTTTAATATATTTTCTAAATTCTGATTTTAATCTGAAAAACTTTTTCATAATTTCAGCATTTTCAATAGGCATTGATAATTCAAGATACTTTAAATTATTGTAAATATACTGGAAATTTTCTTTTTGCTTTTCATAGTCAAATAAAAATTCTGCTTTTATATACTCTTCAATAGCATCAATAACACTTAATACAAAACTCTTCTTTTCTACTTCAAAATCTAATTCGCTCATATTTAAATCCTAATTATTATTAAATTGAAATTTAAGAAATTTTAACTTTTGGTAATATAATAATTAAGATAGTGTCAATGTCATAAGTCAATTCAATTGGATTTGCATACAAGGAGCAAAGAACGAAGCCTATAACTAATAGGAGAGCGACGAGCAACGTAATAGACAAGTCCAAATCAATTGACTATAAAATACGATGATTAATTTTTATGTAAAATTCTATCGAACTATTCTCAATAAAAACTTACAACCACTTTCGTTTCTTAAAATATTTATAGGTAATAATTGTAGATAATAACATTAAGAATAAGGCTATAGGATAACCATACGGCGATTTAAGTTCAGGCATTACGGTAAAATTCATACCGTAAATACTGGCTATTAAAGTGGGTGGGAGAAAAAATATAGTAACCAACGAGAAAATTTTAATAATATTATTTTGTTCAATTGCAATCATACCAAGTGCTGCGTCTAGGGTTCTTGCAATCTCGCTAGATATAAATTGTGAAAAATTAATTATTGAGTCTACGTCTCGAAGCAATGTATCTAATAGATCCTTAGATGCTTTATTTTGAGTTATTTGTGGAGATTTTAAAATATATTGAATAGCCATAGTTAAAGAAAATAAACACTCACGGCTTTTAGAAAGTAAATCACCTTTTCGACCTATTTTCTTTAATACATTAGTATGATCTATACGCAAATCATTAATGTTATTATCAAGTATTAAACATCCATAATCATCAATATCCATACTAATCAACTGTACAATATTCGATAATCTTGTTACCATATTACGAAGTAACATAAATAAAATATTTTCTGCATTATGTTTGTTATTAAGCTGCTTAGCAAATTTATTTATACAGTCATTAAAGGGTATTAATTCTACGTAACGAACTGTTATAAGACAACCTTTATGCAAAATAAATACTATAGAATGTGTTTCAGGAAATTCTTGCTCTTTATTAACGAGTTCCGTAATAGTTAGATATAACGCCTCATTTTCAACATATAACCTCTCGGAAATCTCAATTTGCGATATGTCCTTTAAAGTCGGTATTTCTATATTTAATGTATTTTTTACTATTACTTTTTCTTCATCGGTTATATTGAATAAATCAATCCATAATGTGGATTCATTAATAATATATTCTTCATTTTTTACTATAGAATTATTTTCCTTTAAATATGTAGTTATCATATAATCTCAAATATGTTTTTGTAAAGATTAACAAACTTCACTCTTTAAAGCAACTTAAAGCTTTTATTCTCGTAGATGATTCCTATTATTAGACTTCTTGCATAACCTATCTTATGAATAGAAATTTGAAAGAAACACGGAAGCACTTACCACTGCAACGTACACGCAAGTAACGTGAGGATACGAGTACCGGATTGACGTATAAATTACCTTTAGAAGGAGGTTATGCAAGAAGTCTATTTTCTAAATAACAAATAATATACAATATAAAACCATCCAAAAAATCCATGAATGATAGCCCATAATATTGATTTGTTAACATTAAATGATATTACTATTGCAAGGTATTGTTCCAAGAGAAATACCACCGTATCCTAAGTAATTCATATATTTTACCCTTAATATTTTTTAATATTATTGTAGGATATTTATTATGTTTTATTAAGATATTTTATGAATTAAAAATAATTAATTTATATATTATTGCTTAAAAACTACTTTATGGGACTGTTAACAAAATAGCTTTAATTGATAATTAATAAGATTTTTGAGAGGATATATCCTATTTTAAAAAAATCTTATAATTTGCAGCTAAAAAGAGCAAGGAATCAATAAGACGAGGAACGACAGCGGTTATTAAATGTTCAGCATTCGAGAACTTAAAAAGACATTGCTGCCAATTTTTTAAGTTCTATCTGAATATATACGTCCCTTAAAAAAGCAGAACTTTATATATTAATTATTTTTTTGCAGTAAGATTCCAAATTTTCTCTGCTTTGCTTCCAAGCCACCAAAAGCTTATTCCTAGAATTGTAAAAAATACTGCTTTATGAGTTGTATTCCAAAAATATTCAAAAAATCTTGTATATAAATTAATAAAAATCCTTTAGTTACCGAATTATCTTGTTTTAAACCGTGATAAATAGCTGCTCCGGACACAAATAATAAAGACCAATGAAATAATTCTATCGGCTTTATCGACTTCAAGTAATAATCTTCAGGGTCATAATTTCCAAATATTGATAATAACCACATTGCAATAAATGAATATAATAAACCAATTACAAGAGTTACTTGAGTAAAGTGATTGAATTTTTTATTTTCCTCTAGTGCAAGAGCAGAGAATGTTAAGATTCCTCCAAATAATATAAAACGTAATGGATAATTCATACCTAAGTAATAGCTCCCCATCCTGACATATACCCGGTTTCTGCTCCCATCAAACTACCTAGTGAAATTAAAGCAAAGCACCAAATTAAATTTGATTTAGAGAAATATCCTAATATGGCATAAACAATAAAAGATAAAAGCAATAAAATGGAAAAATGTCCACTCCCTGAATCAAATGCTTTTCCTAGTTGATAAATAGCACAAGCAGTGGTTAAGACCCCTAAAAATAATACTGCCCCATTGCTAAAAATTTTCTCTGGTTTTTGTTGTTGTCTTTTAAAACCAACAAAATAAATTATTCCCGATAAAGTTGATAAGGTAATAAATTTCAGCAGATACGGGGCATTAAAAATATATTCTAATAATTCGCGTAGATAACGATCAGACAAAATAGCATTAATAGCAATAACTATACATATTAAAGAAACCCAAAAAGAATATCTAGCTAATTTCTTCCAATCAAAATTTAATATTTCTATATCGTCAAGTAAACCGGTGTTATTCCATTCATTTAATGCTGAAAAAAGTATCTTTGCCTGTGATTTAGAAATTTTCATAAGTTAATCTAAATATCTCCAAAATTTTAATGGAAAGATATTATTAATATAAAAATATGTCAAGAATTACTAGATTCTGTGGACAAACTACCTTTAGAAGGAGGATATGCAAGAAGTCTAATGAATATATAAGCAAATAAGTTTTGTTACTCATTACTTTAATTCTTTCTTTAAAAAAGATAGTATTGTTTTTGAGAAGAGATATAGGAAATTGAAAAAAGAAAATTATAGTCTTAAAAGCAAACAATTAGTTAAAGATAGTGACAGTAAATATTTGGACTGAGTAATTACTTATATAAATATAAGCAATATACTAATTTAGTCTTTAAGGAGGTAATCCAGCCGCAGGTTCCCCTACGGCTACCTTGTTACGACTTCACCCCAGTCGCTAATTTTACCGTGGTTGGCTGCCTCTTGCGTTAGCTCACCACCTTCAGGTAAAACCAACTCCCATGGCGTGACGGGCAGTGTGTACAAGGCCCGAGAACGTATTCACCGCGGCATGCTGATCCGCGATTACTAGCGATTCCAACTTCATGCTCTCGAGTTGCAGAGAACAATCCGAACTGAGATGTCTTTTAGAGATTTGCTCCACGTCGCCGTCTTGCTTCCCTCTGTAAACACCATTGTAGCACGCGTGTAGCCCAACCCGTAAGGGCCATGATGACTTGACGTCGTCCCCACCTTCCTCTGGCTTATCACCAGCAGTTTTCTTATAGTTCCCGGCATTACCCGCTGGCAAATAAGAATGAGGGTTGCGCTCGTTGCGGGACTTAACCCAACATCTCACGACACGAGCTGACGACAGCCGTGCAACACCTGTGTGTGGTCCAGCCGAGCTGAAGGAAAGCATCTCTGCGATCCGCGACCACCATGTCAAGGGTTGGTAAGGTTTTTCGCGTAACATCGAATTAAACCGCATGCTCCACCGCTTGTGCGAGCCCCCGTCAATTCCTTTGAGTTTTAATCTTGCGACCGTACTCTCCAGGCGGAGTGCTTAATGCGTTAGCTGCGAAACCGAAAGAGAATCTTCCGATATCTAGCACTCATCGTTTACGGCGTGGACTACCAGGGTATCTAATCCTGTTTGCTCCCCACGCTTTCGTGCATTAGCGTCAGTTGTAGCCCAGATGACCGCCTTCGCCACCGGTGTTCCTCCTAATATCTAAGAATTTCACCTCTACACTAGGAATTCCATCATCCCCTACTACACTCTAGATTAGTAGTTTTGAAAGCAATTCCGAGGTTAAGCCCCGGGCTTTCACTTCCAACTTACTAAACCGCCTACGCACTCTTTACGCCCAGTAATTCCGAACAACGCTAGCCCCCTCCGTCTTACCGCGGCTGCTGGCACGGAGTTAGCCGGGGCTTTTTCTGCAAGTAACGTCATTATCTTCCTTGCTAAAAGAGCTTTACAACCCTAAGGCCTTCATCACTCACTCGGTATTGCTGGATCAGGCTTTCGCCCATTGTCCAATATTCCCCACTGCTGCCTCCCGTAGGAGTCTGGGCCGTGTCTCAGTCCCAGTGTGGCTGATCATCCTCTCAGACCAGCTACAGATCGTCGGCTTGGTGAGCCGTTACCTCACCAACTACCTAATCTGACGCGGGCTCATCCATCAGCGATAAATCTTTCTTCCGTAGAGAATATACGGTATTAGCTTTTATTTCTAAAAGTTATTCCGTACTGATGGGTAGATTCCCACGTGTTACTCACCCGTCTGCCACTAACTAATTGGAGCAAGCCCCAATTAGTCCGTTCGACTTGCATGTGTTAAGCATACCGATAGCGTTCGTTCTGAGCCAGGATCAAACTCTCAAGTTTGATTCTGTCAGTTTTACTTTAAAAAATTGACAGGTTTAATTATCACTTTTGTGATATGTACATGTTTACTGTCACTATCTATATCTAATTATTTACTTTTAAAAACAGCTGCGACTTTTTTCATTTATCGCTTTAGATTAGGTGTAGTTATATGCAATATAATCAGACCTGTCAACTACAATTTTGAAATTATTTTATTTTTTTATTAAGAGCCTGTTCACAATCTTATTTTAATTGATAACTAAACAGATTTTTAAGCAAAAATTAATAAGATTTTTGTAGGAATAGTACTCCTATTTCAAAAAAATCTTATAATTTGCAGCTAAAAAGATTTTAATTAGCTTTAAAATTAAGATCGTGAACAGGCTCTTAAGCTTATTTATTTAGCAAATCCTCTAACAATTTTTCGGATGGAGTGCTACCGTTTAATACTAAATTAGAATTATTTAAAACCTCATTATCAAAGGGTTCAAACCTCCCTCCGAGATGTTTTGCTAAAAACCGTTCTGCAATAGCATAAAAGGAAAGTTTATTTGATTCATTTAAAAAGAAATGTGTTTCATTTTTATATAAAGTATAAATTACCGGAATATTATGCTTGTTCATTGCTTCTACCATTTGGTCCGATTCAGCTTGCGGCATTCTTGTATCTTTTGCTTCTTGCATTACAAGTAAAGGCTTTGTGATATTAGTAACGTGCGTTAATGGAGAGTAACCGGTATAATTTCTCAGCCGTTTCTAAAAGACTCAATTTTACTTTATCTAGCCTATCTAAACGAGCATCTTGAATAAAGTAATTTGAAATTGTTGCTAAATTAGGTGGACCGGCAATATCCACACTGCAAGCAAAAAGCTCAGGCGTAAAAGTTAATCCGGCAAGTGCCGCATATCCACCGTAACCGACTCCCATAATAGCAATTTTTTTAGGTTCGGCTATTTTATTTTTAATAGCCCAGTTAACAGCATCAATTAAATCGTCTTGCATTTTCTGCCCCCATTCTCCGTAACCGCTACTTAAAAACCTCTTTCCGAATCCTTCCGAGCCTCTAAAATTAACGCTTAGAACCGCATAACCACGATTTGCAAGCCATTGATGATTGGTGTTCATACCCCATTTATCTCTTTGATCAGGTTCATCATGCACTAAAAGTACTAACGGTAATGGATTCTTTGGATAAATTTGCTTATTTAACTCAGTATTTTTAGGGAAAGTAATATAACTAACTAAATCTAAACCGTCCCTAGATTTAATAATTACCGGATTCATAGGAGATAGAGAATATTGCTCTAATGCTTTATAACGTGCAAATAAATGTTTTACTTCTTTGTTTTTCCTATCATATTTATAACATTTAGTAGGGCGGGTATCACTATAAAACATTACAAACCAAGTTTTGTCATCTACTGTACGATGCATAATTTCTAATTCCCCTAAATTTAAGACCTCAAGGAATTTAATATCATCTCTAATAGCATTATCAATTATACGATATTTAGGTTTATCGTAATTAGTTATAACCGCTTGGACTTTATTGGTAATCGGATCAGAGGTAAAGCTGTAAGAATCTGTCTTTTCATCTTCAGCAATTAATTCTGATTTACCGTTTGCTAAATTGACTAATTTAATAGCTATATTATCACGGTCTCGACTATCATATAAATAAGAACTGTTATTTTGAGAATTACAATTAAAAAATTTTGTATCATAACTATCCTTAAGAGGTATTTTGGTAAAGAGCTGCCATTCATTATCTATAAATCGTCAATATTCTTTTTCACCTTTCTCATTCATAGCCATCCCAAAACAAATTTGTAAATTATTATCAAAAAGAAAATTCCAAAATTTATCATTCTTCAATACTAATTTTTTACTGTAATCAGTAAGATTAAATGAATAAATATCAAAATATGTTTGATCAGTTTGTTTTAAGCCAATCAATACTTCATTAGGATTTTTAGGACTTGCGGCAATTAACTTAGCTGTAAGATTTTTATCAGGAGTTAATAATTTTGTTTGTTTGGTTTTTATATCATAACTATAAAGCTGATTATTATTAGTACTTGCTTCTCTTTCTAAGTAAAGTATATGATTATTATAGCCCCAAGCATAATTACAATTACCGCACTTTATATCTATGGTCGTTATAATATTGTCAGGATCATCACTATCTACTATATATATACGATTTATTATCTTTCTCTGCTGTATAACTTATATATTTACCGTCCGGACTAAAATTTAATTCTTTATATTTAGATAAGGCAAATAACGCCTTTCTTGGTATAATATCATCCTTAACATCCATATCTGCTTTAATAGCGGGATTTATTATTATACAAATATAATTATAGAGATAATTTTTGATAGCATAATAAATACCTTAAAATAATTTATGGTTATTTTGTCACTATAAACATAAAAAATTACTTTATGCAATAAATTTTATAAAATTATCTGGCACAGCATAATTCAGAAAGGTTCAAACAAGATGAGCTTCTATGTCATTCCCGCGGAAGCGGGAATCCAGAAAAAACTTAATAGGTTATATTATTTAATAAAATGAACCTATAAAACTTAGTTTTTATAGGTTTTACTGGATTTCCGCTTCCGCGGGGATGACATATAGGGTTTTTCAAAAATTGTCCGATACTATAATTCTAACCTCCCGAACGTCCGACTTTCAAATCTAGCTCTTTTAAATCGAATTTTATATCGATTATTGCTCCCTCTTCTTCTCTGTTCGCTATATCTAGAATGCCGCAATGTTCTTCGACTATTCTTTTGACTATAGCAAGCCCTACTCCCATACCTTTACTGCTGGTCGTAACATAGCTTTCGGTAGCTTTGCCTATTAGCTCAGGCGGGAATCCTTTACCGTTATCTATTACAATAACACTAATAAAATCGTCTTTAGCATCTATAGTAACTTCTATTTTCCCGGATTCTCGCCCTTCTATTGACTCTTCTGCATTTTTCAACAAATTTATCATAACTTGATTTATTTGGGTAGCATCACACATAAAATCAAATTGATCTACGTTAGACTCAAATTTATACAAAATATTATCATTAAGTAATTTACGTGCTTCAACAATATGCTTAACTAAATAAACTAATTCACTCTTCGTAAATTTAGGAGCAGGAAGACGTGCAAAAAGAACAAATTCGGATACTATATTTTTAATATCGTTAGTATGGCGAATAATCATTTTTAAATAACTTTCAAATTCTGCCCTTTCCTTAATTTCAGGACTAAATTTCTTAAGCAGCCTTTCAGAAGCAAGTAAAATAGGAGTTAACGGGTTCTTGATTTCATGGGCTACTTTTTTTGCAACATCCGACCAAGCCATAGCCCTCTGTGCTATAACTAAATCGCGCTGCTGGCGGGAAAGCTGCTTAATCATTCTATTAAATGCCGCATAAAGCGTTCCTATTTCGTCTTTATCTACTTCATTTTCAGGTACTTGCACCGTTAAATCACCGTCTTTAACTTTGTCGGTTGCAGTAACTAATTTTTTAATAGGTTTTACTATTTTAGCAGTAAATATAACCCCGAAACTTATAGCTACAAAAAGAAGTAATAAGGCAATAAAGATAAACATTATAGAGAACTTAATCTGTATATTATCTATTTCATTTTTAAGGCTATTATACTCGGCAGCTGCTCCGTTAGTTGCATCTACATGGTCGATAATTTTATTATCTACTAATCTACCGATTAATAAATACACATCATTATATTCTTTTAATTTAATCAGCATCCTTATTTTGGTTGGATCGGATTTTACTTCCACCGGTTCACCTAAATCCGCTTTTTTAATTAAATGTGCAGGGATAGTTGCAAATGATAATGAAAAACTTAAATAACTATTAGCTACTATAGTATTAGTAGATTTGTTTAAAACTATAGCTTCATCAAGCGAACGCATTTCTGCTTCAGTATTAAGTGTTTTAGTAAATAAAGCGGGATTGTGAATTAAATCGTAATACATATCGCTTAAATCTTCAGCAACGGCTAAAGCCGTTTCTTTTAGCTGTAATTTATGCTCGGCAATATAAGATTCTGCAACTATCACGGATTGGTCAAGAACTGTAGAAATCTTCTTATCAAACCAAGCTTGAACACTAAGATTAAAAAAATAAACAGAAAATACCGAAACAATTATAGTTGGAATAGCTGCAACTAAACTAAAGGCAATTACAATACGATTTTGTAATTTAGAACTATCATTATTATTATTTTTAGTAAAAAATTTTTGAGTTAGTAAAACACCTAAAATTAAAAAAATCGCTAAATCAACTAATAAAAATCCAATAATCGTACTAAAATTCTTCGATTCTAAAGATATCACATAAGAAGTAGCACAGGCAAAAATAACGGCAGCCGCTATTAAAGTAAAAATCAGCATTCTACTAGAAAAATAAGAATGTAAATTTTGTTTAAGATAACTAAGCATAGATACTGTTTATATGACTATAACCGTTCTTTATAACATAAAAAAAGTCAATTGGGAATATTTCAAGTTTTAAGTACCTTATTGTATTTCTGCGGAGGCGTTGCTGCGTGGGTACTTAATCGTCATTGCGAGCAGGCATTGTTGCGTGGACCGGTAAAACCCACCATACGCATCAAGTTAAGCCATAATTGTTAATAATTTTAGTGTATTTAAGGAAGATAATCTGGTTTTACGATATTTATCTTTCAAAGAAAATCTCCCCCAATCTATAATTAATTTCTTAAGGAACTGCTTTAAATCATTAAGACGTCCAGTAATAGACAGGAATAATTCTCTTGACCTTTTCTGTAGTTCAATAAATGCTTTGGTTAAACTAATTTCTCTATCATTTGCTAATTCTACACAATTCGATAATCCATGAAAAATAAGCACACTACATAATTTACCATATAATTCACACAAAACTCTTGCAGGTTTACTTCTCCCTTTAAGATTTTCAATTTTTGCATGACTTTTATATAATTTAAATAATAATTCAATTTGCCATCTTGCTCGATAAATTATCATTATATGCTCAGCATTAACCATATCCTCTGATATATTAGTGATAAATATTGACCAATCTAGTAATCTCTGGTTTCTTGAAGAAGATTTATATTTATGAGACTTAGCTAATAAATTAGCCTTCCTTCTTCTACCAATAGCCTGTTCATCAGTCAATTTATGTGTAAACCTTCAGATTTGATCTGACATATTAAGATTGAAATTAGACGAGTTTGTGGGTATGTAGATAACTAAGGAGTTATCTATCATATCCACGAACTAAATATAAAACTCAATTAATAGGAACAATATGTCAAATTATGATCAAAAAATAATCAAACCTAAATTAGGATTATTAGAACTTGCAAAACAACTAGGTAGTGTTAGTACTGCGTGTAAAGTAATGGGCTATTCAAGAGATAGCTTTTACCGTTTCAAGGAACTATATGAGATGGGCGGAGAAGCGGCTCTTGTGGATATGAGTCGTAAGAAACCTATAGTAAAGAATCGTGTATCAGAACATATAGAACAAGCAGTAATAAATCTTGCTATAGAGAATCCTGCTCTTGGTCAGCTTCGTGCGAGCCAAGCACTAATAAAGCAAGGTATTATAGTGTCATCCAGTGGTGTACGTTCTATCTGGCTACGCAACGATCTTGAAACTCTAAAGAAACGACTCAAAGCTTTAGAAGCTAAATCTGCACAGGACGGTATCTTACTGACAGAAGAGCAGATATCTGCTTTAAAAAAAGCAAAACAAATTAAAGAGGCTCATGGAGAAATTGATACTCAGCATCCCGGTTATCTTGGTGCACAAGACACCTATTATGTCGGTAATATGAAAGGAGTAGGTAGAATATACCAACAAACCTTTATTGACACTTATTCTAGAGTGGCTATTTGCAAACTCTATACTGATAAATCTGCAATAACATCCGCTGATATTTTAAATGATAAGGTAATACCTTTCTTTAATAATCATGATGTACCACTACTGAGAATCCTTACAGATAGAGGAACGGAATATTGTGGTAAGGTAGAACATCATGCTTTTGAGTTATATTTGGCTATAGAAAATATTGATCATACTAAAACTAAGGCACGTTCTCCTCAAACTAATGGAATATGCGAAAGATTACATAGAACTTTAAAAGATGAATTTTATGATATAGCTTTCCGTAAAAAGATTTATAGCTCATTAGAGGATTTACAGATTGACTTAGATCAATATTTAAACAAATATAACAATACTAGACCGCATTCTGGAAAGTTCTGTTATGGAAAAACTCCTATGCAAACTTTCAAGGATAGCATTAAAATTGCTCAAGATAAGTCTATTAATTCTTACTTATCTGACAGCACTTTTGCTGCTTAATCAATCTCTACCTGTCAGATCAAGTGTACGGGCTGTTGAAAAAATCAACAAGGTTGCAAATACTTTAATATTTTTTTATCTTTAATAGCAGTAGATAAAAAAACCAAAAAATAATTTTAAGTATCCGTTTAAAATTTTGTACTATCGCAATCATCAGTATTTGAATCTGTGTTTTCTGTACACTTCTAAATTTTGCTCCTCGTAAACCATGATTCTCCTTAGCTTCACCAAATAGACCTTCTATTTTCCACTTTCTCTCAATTAGTTTTTTCTTAAAATCAATTCTATTCTGTCTGACCTTTACCTCATCTATTTCATCCTGATAAGGATTACGATAAATAAATCGTCCTCTATTACTATAATTATCAGAAATACAACCTGATTTTAGAGAGCAATTTTTACAATGCCCTCCTGTAATACGATAACGTTTTATTTGTTTTTTATCTAATTTATCATACGGATAAAGATAATGTCCCTGTGGACACTTATATCTATCCTGTTCTCTATCATATTGAAATTCCCCCCTACTTATTTTTCCTTCACCAAGATTATCTACATGTAAAGGTATATAAGTTGTAATTCCAAGTAATTTAAAATATCCATAGGTTGGACCTCTACCATAACCTTTGTCTGCTATCCATTCTTTTACTCTAAAAGAAAAATTATTTAATATATTCCAAACTCTACTTGGAAGTACAATACACTCATGTTGTGATCCTGTACTTACATAACAATCTATTATAATACGTGAATCTGAATCAATTGAGTAGTGGGTCTTATAACATAGCTTTTTATAACCATTAGTTCTTGATACAAGACTACAATCAGGATCTGTCCTACTGACATGAGTTTGATTAGATATTTTCCTTACTTTTTTCCCTTCTCGGAAATCATGATAACGACGTTCATATTTTTTTAATTCTCTCTTTTGTGAATCACCTTGATCTTTTCTTAATATTAGGCTATTCATAGAGGCATTAGATTCAACTAAAGAGGCATCTGAAATAATTGTTTCTCCTTTTATAATATCTAGTTCATACCATTGCTTAATCAAGCTTATAAATATTTCTTGAAATAGTTCTACCCCAAATCTATCTCTTATCCTACTTAATGATGAATGATCCGGTACTTTATCCTCTAAACTTAAACCACAAAACCACCTATATGCTATATTTAACTGAATTTCTTTACATAATCGTCTATTTGACTTTATACCATATAAGTAACTTATTATTTGCATCCTAAAAAATAATACAGGATCAATTGATGGACGTCCGTAATTAGCACAATAACGATTCTTAGTTATTTCATAGATAAAAGAAAACTCTAATTCTTTAGCTTCATGAATCCTCACTAATAAATGATCATTAGGTATCATGTGCCTTAAGCTAAGGCTATTACATCTCACACTTTGATCAAGCTTATAACCCTGCATCTTTACACCTTCATTTAAGCATAAAAATACAGCTTATTCCTTAGATTAACTCTTTTCTACTTCTTTTTATAACTTTTTCAACAGCCCGTGTAGAGTTTTACAAATAAATTATTCCCCTAACTTATTTACTCTTTTAAAGGAAAATCAAGAAATTGCATTTAGAGCTTTTTCTCAATGTGATGTTGATGTTTTAGGATTTTATAAGGCTCATCCTGAACTAAAGCTAACAAGTTTAATTGGAAAAAGAATTGGGAACATAGATATAGTTGTAAAAGATCAGGGTAATATAATTAATCCTATATCTTATGACAAGATTGATACTGAAATACTGATTGATGTTACAAATTATGACCAAGAAAATTCTGAATTAAAATTAACTGGTAATATTACAGATAATCATGAGCAGCTATCCACTATTTAAAGTTATCTTAATTTTTAATAAGTAATACTAAAGATTTATATAAAATGAGTCGAGAAATTTCATTAGTTATAGAGTCACTATATAGTGCTATTACAAAATATTTTAGTGATGATGAGTCAAATTTATCTAAAATTAAGGAGTGGTTTGAATTAAACGTTCGTGGTGACGATCAATTAATAGCTAATAGAAGTAAAGTAAGTGCTATATGGTTATATAAACAGTTAAAACAACATAAACCAAATATTAATATACCCGATGATATTTTATAATGGTCAGGAGAAATACAATGTTGCAAGGAATTTATGGGATTTATTTGCCAATAACAAATTAGCAAGAGAATTATGGATTAATGATTACCAGTTAGTGAATGTCCATGAAATTCCTGATGAAGAGTTTAAACAAAGGATATGGTCAGGGATATTAGAATTTTTTCTCAAACATATACATGAGAGGGAATTATTAAAAAGATGGCAAGAAATATCAGATATATTACCGGAATTAACCAAAATAACGATAGGTTATGATTATCTAGAAATGATATTATATTATACATTGACGAAGATAGAGCAAGCTGATAAAATAAAGCTAGAGAATTTATTATCAACAAAGTTGAATCCAGAAATAGGAACAAGGCTTATGAGAAGTTTAGCACAGCATTGGCAACAAGAAGGGAAAGAAATAGGTATTCTTGAAGGCTTACAAGTTGGTGAAGCTAAAGGTATCCAAATTGGAAAAGCTGAGGAAAGAGTTGAAATAGCAAAAAAACTATTATCCCAAGGTTGTAATGTTTCTTTAATTTCTAGTGTAACCGGTCTTGATGAAGCTTTTATTAGTTCTTTAGAGTAAACATATTTCTTGTAAAATTTACTCTGCTGTTTGAAAAATCATTTATAAAAATTCTGAAATAACAAAAAAGTTTTTTATACACAGCTTACCTCTAAAACTCGTAATACTAAATTAGCGATTTAAAGGGGCATTATAATAGGATTTTTCTTTATAAGGTAAAATTTCCGGGTCTGTCAGATTCTTTGTGTAAGTATGATTTCTCCATTTGCCCAATTTTGTAAATTAGTATCACAAAGGATTGCAAATTGATTTAAAGCCATCGCCCAATTCTTAATAGGCATTGTCCATTTTTTAGAGGCATTTGTCAATGCCAAAAAGATTATTTTCTGAATCGATTTGTCATCTGGAAACACTCCTTTATTTTTAATAATTTTACGAATTTGACGGTTAGTGGATTCAATAGCATTAGTAGTGTAAATCGCTTTTCTAATGTCTTCCGGAAAGCTAAAAAATGGAGCTATGCCAGACCAATTTCGTTGCCATATGTCAAAAATAACTGGATATTTTTCATCCCATTTTTTGGCAAAATTTTGTAATTCTCTTAATCCCTCTGCTTCATTTATTGCAGAATAAACTGCTTTTAAATCAGCTGTTACCGCTTTTAAATCTTTGTATGATACGTATTTTACAGAATTTCTTACCATATGAACAATACACAACTGCACTATGGTTTTTGGAAAAATGCTATTTATCGCCTCTGGAAAACCCTTAAGACCATCAACACATGCAACATATATTTGTTCAACTCCTCGATTCTTAAGTTCTGTTACTACCTGCATCCAAAATTTAGACCCTTCATTCTTGCCTATCCAAATTCCTAATAGCTCTTTCTTGTCCTCCATATTCACTCCAATAGCTATATAAACTGCTTTATTTATTATTACATGATTATCTCTTGCCTTAACATGAATACAATCTAAGTACATTATAGGATATACATTATCAAGTGCTCTATTCTGCCAGGCAGTTACTTCCTCTAAAATACCATCAGTTACCTTTGATATTAACTCAGATGATACCTTGGTGGCATATAGTTCTTCTAAGTGCCATTGTATTTCCCTAATGGTCATTCCCCGAGCATATAAGGATATTACTTTATCATCAAATCCTTCAAATTTACGCACTCCTTTTGGAATTAGTTGAGGTTCAAATTCTCCGTCCCAATCCCTTGGCACTTCTACTTTCAATTTACGACCTTCTGGATCTATTAGAGTCTTTTCATAATTGCCATTACGTCTGTTATCTGAGTCTTTCTCATTTTTAGAATGTTTCTCATAACCTATATGAGATTCCATTTCTTTCTCTAAAATCTTATTTACTATCTGCTTTTTAATTTCCTGAAATATCTCTTCTTTGCCAAATATCTCAGATGGATCACTTTGTGATAGTATTTCTGATACTACTTTTTCTATAGTTGGATTTGATACTTTGCTCTTATTTTTCATATTAGCCTCATGTAAGTTGTTTTAATTAATTTTATTCTTAACTATTTTTATAACTTACACAAACTTTCTGACACCCTCAAAATCCCCTATCAAACAATTGAAATCTTTTAAAAATACCATTAAAATGGTTTCTATATTTTTGCATTGAAATCAAGTTTGTAAATTCATTTGTAATTTAGTAATAGGGAAATTACCCATAAGTTTTACATAACAGGTAAGATCTGGTAGATTCATGATTTCAGATGGCATTACTAATAACTTCCTTTTTTCTAAGCTGTGCATATTTACTCCATCACGCATGGAGTTAGCACCATAAGAGAGATTCTCTTGAGTTTCAATAATTTCTTGCTCACCAAGCATTAAAGCTGATTTATGGGCTGTTTGTTGATCACTTACTCGAAAGATAAATTTACTGCCAAATAGATCAAGCATTGAAGCTGCTCCTGCATGACCATATATCTCCTCTAATTGATGGATATTCTGCATGTTACGTACACGATTATAATAAATATAAGAATCACATTTTTCAGGCATTTTCTTTAAAATATCTCCCATAATTTTCAGTGTATTAGACATTATATTAAGCACAGAGAGTAATTTTTGCTGATCATCATGTAGTACTGCATTAAAAGCATCCAATATTGCTTGTAGTCCTGGAGCCGATTGTGCCTCTATAGCAATATGCACTAACACAAACCAGTCTTCATCTATTCCACCGTAAAAGTTCTCTAATCTTATTATATTAGTTAACGTTATACCTTGATTTTTATCATATAGTTTCCAGTTATATAGAGCATGCGAATCATATGACAACATAATAGCACATAGGAGCTCTCAGTGCCAATTAAAAGAAATATTTAAAAACCTAAAAAATATAATAGACTATTTTATAAAAGAACCAGAAACAAAACTCTCTAATATTAAGTTGGTTACTACTTTATTTCTTATAGAGGTACACAAACAGCCTTATCATCAAATTTATCAGTATCAAATTTACTTTATGATTCTTTTAATTCTTTCAGCACAAGACAAGCTTTAGAATATGCAAATAAGTCAAGAATGTTTTTGAAGAGGTAACATTAACCAATATAATTGATTCTCAAATTTCAAAATATGATTTTCAAAAACAAGATTTGAAATTTGGACTTCATCTCAAAAGGTCACGAAAGTTACTATTTGCTTTAATTTCACTAATATTAAAAAATAGATGCTTTGTTCCCTTAGATCCAAATATTCCACATGATAGATTAATCCACTATGCAAAAGAGGCTAAGATAAATTATATAATCTCTGATACAGAAACTTTATCGTACTCTCTGCTTAACAAGAGAGAGTTTAAGCAAAGTGTTATATATATATTGATAATAGTCAATTTCAAAAAAGTCAGAAAGATGACTTGCATCTAAATAAGACTTTAGAGTGTAGTGCAGTAATATTTTATCACGTTACAAAATGTAAACATATGAGTGAAACAAGAAATCTACTTGGTGATCCAGATAAGGGAAAAAAGAAAGCTAAACATGATAAGATATTTCGTAAGGCACTTGAGAATCCTTTAGTTGCCCATGAGTTCTTTAATGCACATTTGCCTAAAGAAATAAAAGGTTTAATAGATTTTCCTAGTTTAGTAATGGAAAATACTACATTTAATATTCTAAAGTTTCTTCATATTCCCATCTAGGTAGAGGGTGATCATCAGATTCTTTTTCTAAAAATATATCATTATTGATGATATTTTTTCCTTTAAAGATTCATTACATAATTCTTCAAAAATAGGATAATATTCTTTCTTATTAGATACTAAAGGCATGATTGTTGATTTACTATCATTTAAGTAATTATATAATGCTTCAAAAAAAGAATCATATTTCCCATTACCTATAATATCGTGATATATAAGAGAGTCTATATTGAGTGCTTGAATAACCAGCTTCCCATCTATCGATAATATTTTTTTGAAGAGTTCTAAATCTTCAATATGAAGAGCCATGGAAAAAATATTATTATGTAGTACCATGCTTTTTATTATTTTCCACTTCTCTATAGTATTATATTTAGACCATTCCATAACTTATTTACTCCTTAAATAAATTTTTAGGCATTCGGTAATAAACCGTATTATAGAATTTTTCGACAGAGTTCTTCCCAAACTCTACTTCTAGAGGTAATTTGTATGTCGATCCGGTACTCGCATCCTCACGTACGCTTTTGTACGCTGCGGTGCTACGTTCCGTGTCTCCTTCAAATTCCTCTCTATAAGCGAATTTGGAAAGAACTCTACTTTCAGGGAATTTGCGTTTGCAGATAGAGAAATTACCAAAATTTCTGATTTCGATACGCTTTTGTTCTTTAAGAGATTCGTTTAAATAATCTAAAATTAAATCTACTGAATCTTTAACATCTTCTTTAGAAAGATAATTCAGCTTATCATGTATTTTATCTATTAAATAATTCTTAGTAACCATTATTAAAAAATCGCTTTGATTCCGTTAAAACTATTTTTAAAAAAACTAGGTGTTATACTATCAAAATCTTCAAGTATTATGTCCATTAATTTTGGTTTTGGTTTTAATTGATAATCTTTAACTAGTAGATTAACATTAATTTTCTTAACTTCCTGTAACCATTTTAATGCAGTATCTTCCGAGCCTATAGCATCCACAAGCTTTAACTTTAAAGCCTGACGACCTGAATATACTCGTCCGTCTGCGAGCTTTTTTACTTCTTCTATAGGAAGATTACGCCTCTCTGAAACAAGTTCAAGGAAGAAATTATAAGTATCTTCTATATTTTCCATAATGGCTACCCGCACTGCTTCCGTCAGTTTTTCGGTAGGATTTGGGACGGCTTTTAATTCACCCGATTTGAAATTATTAAATTTAATCCCCAATTTTTGAGCAAGTTCCGTTACCTCGGCTGTTTGTAGTATTACACCGATTGAACCCGTAATAGTTCCGTTATGGCTGACAATATAATCACCTCCAAGAGAGATTAAATAACCGCCGCTTGCAGCTATTGTTCCCATAACTATCACTACCGGTTTTTTTTCAGATATTTTACGCAGAATATTATAAATTTTTTCAGAGCCGACTACCGTACCGCCGGGAGAATTTACGTTAACTATTAACGCTTTAATATGAGAATCATCGATTATTTTTTTGAGCTTTTTGTCACGCTTTTCGTCTTCAAGAATTATTTCGTCTATTAATACGGAAGCTATATAGTCTTCATTACTATTAATAGGTAAAACCTCTTTTGGAGCAAAATCTTTACCAACTAGTAAGAATACGATAGCAATTAAAATAATAGCTGCTAGCTTCCAAATTAACAAACGAGATTTTATTTGTCTTCTTTCAATTAAATAATCGGATGATATATTCATGATTTCTTATGTTTTTGTAGTTATCCAAGGCGTTGTTGTATTAAATTCGATGTCATTCCCGCGAAGCATTGTTGCGTGGATTAATTCCGCCGCTGTCATCCCGCGACTTGATCGCGGGATCCAGTTTAAAATACTAAAATTATTAGTGCTTTAAATTATTTTTTGGATACCGTGGTCAAGCCATGGTATATGACACTGAGTGCGTTTTTCGATCCATGCCACCCCCCACGGCCTCGCAGAAATGACATCAAGTATTATAAACCGTTCTTAGGACGTTCAGGACTCTTCATCATCTCAAAAAACTCACCGTTAGTTTTAGTATTTTCAAGTTTTTTGAGTAAAAATTCTATTGCTTCACTGCTACCCATCGGATCGATAATACGACGAAGAACCCACATTTTATTTAATATTATTTTATCTACTAACAAATCTTCTTTTCTAGTTCCTGATCTAGTCATATCAATAGCCGGATAAATACGCTTATCGGCAATCTTACGATCTAGAACTATCTCGGAATTACCTGTACCTTTAAACTCCTCAAAAATTACCTCATCCATACGAGAACCGGTTTCAATTAAAGCCGTACCGATTATAGTAAGCGAGCCGCCGTTTTCGATATTTCTTGCTGCTCCGAAAAATCTTTTCGGTCTTTGTAGTGCATTAGCATCAACACCGCCCGTTAATACTTTCCCTGATGATGGTACTACAGTATTATAAGCACGAGCTAAACGTGTTATCGCATCTACTAAAATCACCACATCTTTTTTATGTTCTACTAAACGCTTTGCTTTTTCAATAACCATTTCTGCAAGCTGCATGTGCCTACTTGCCGGTTCATCGAAAGTAGAGCTAACAACCTCCCCACGCACGGAACGTTGCATATCTGTTACTTCTTCAGGTCTTTCGTCTATTAACAGTACTATTAAAAATACTTCCGGATTATTGGTTGTAATTGCATGTGCTATATTTTGTAATAATACGGTTTTACCTGTACGAGGCGGTGCTACTATTAATGCACGTTGCCCTTTACCCATAGGGGCAACAAGTTCAATAACTCGTGTACTAAAATCCTTACTATCTTTACTATTATTTTCAAGTTCTAATCCTAGTTTTTCATCAGGATATAAGGGAGTTAAATTATCAAAATGAACACGATGATAAGCTTTAGAAGGGTCTTCAAAATTTACTCTATTGACTTTCAGTAAAGCAAAATAACGCTCCCCGGCTTTTGGAGCTCTGATCTGACCTTCTACCGTATCACCGGTACGTAGACCAAAACGACGAATCTGACTAGGAGAGATATAAATATCATCAGGGCCTGCTAAATAGTTTACTTCCGGCGAACGTAAAAAACCAAATCCGTCAGGTAGTACTTCAAGTACCCCCTCTCCCACTATTAAACCTCCCTGCTCTACGGATTTTTTCAAAATTGCAAAAACTAATTCTTGTTTAAGTAATGAATTAATATTTTCAATTTTTAATTCTTCTGCTTGAGCTTGTAGTTCCTCCGGTAATTTACGTTTTAATTGTTTTAAATTAATAATATTACCGTTCTCTGCAAAATTATTATGATTGTTATTGTTAAGTTCTTCTGTGGATTCTTTATTAGTTGTGTTCATTATTTTATTATTAATAGATTATAATTGAAAAGTTGAGTTAGCAATTAAGTTTAAAGGTAAGTAATATAATTATTTAAATTAGGAATCAAAGTTTATTATTATTTCATGAGATTACCGCACAACAAGCCTACGGCTGCGTAGCTCATGACGACTCAGGTAACCTCTCTTCGCAATGATGGATAAACCAATCCACGTAACTCTATAAATCCTTTGATTTTAACAATAACACATTTGTATTAAGTAATGGAAAGAATACGTTTTTAACTTCGTTTAATAAGACTTCATTGCTTATTTCTTGGTTTAATTCGCTGCGTACCGCATCAAATATTTCTCTTAAACTTTTCTCTTCTACCATATATTTGAAAATATATTTAGTACTTCTAAATATCGATATTGAGATATTAACATTATTTAGCACTCCATTATTAATAGTAAAATTAATAACATTATTTACTGCTGAAGGATTAGACTCCAAATGTTCATAAATTTGTTTAGCAAAATTGGCGATATTATGGAAGTACGGTATATTATCAAGATCATCAAACGAGGCTACACTATCTTTTTGATTTGATACGTAAAATGAATGTTTAATAATATTACCGGTAAGTATTTCGGAAATTGCTTCTCTAGTTACTTTATCCATCTTTTTAACTTTTTGCAGAAGTGAAAAATCTTTTATATAATTTTCCGGTCTTAATAAAATTTTCTCTAAAGGATCAAGATAATCAACAAAATTTAAGTCTGCTTTTTCTACGAATTCATATAACTCAGGAACGGAATAGGCTCTATCCTGTTTGTGCAGGAACATATCATAAACTCCAACATCACCGAAATTTTGGTAATCTGAAAATAACTCCCAACCTCTTTTATACCAGTTAGTAGCAGGCAGGTTATCTAGAATTAGCTTCCCGTTCATTACTTCTTCGACACGGCTTTTAGTATCTTTATTTATCATTTTCATTAAATCCTGAATTTGATAAACACCGGTACGTCCGTATTTAGCATATACCATTAAACCCATACCGCCGGTCGGCTTTAAAGAATCTTTTAGATTTTTTAAACCTTCATCAGGATTTGCTAAATGATGAAGCACGCCGATACAATTTATATAATCGAATTTTCCAAGTTTTAGATTAGGTATATTTAATATTGAATCATTAATCCATTTAATATTTTTAAGATCTCGTACTTCTGCACGTTTTTGTGCTACTTCCATGCTAGGCTTGCTAAAATCTAGATATATTATTTCGGCATTTTTATCTTTTAACTGTTCAGCAAGATAAATAGTTGAATCACCGGTGCCGCCACCTGCTATTAAGCATCTAAAATTATTATTAAAATTTTCTTTTCCTTTATATAGAAAATGGTTTAATTCTCCTAAGAACTCACCGCAAATTGCAAGTAAACGTTCTTTTTCTTGATTTGGGTCTCTGAAAGGATAAGGATAATCTTGATAATGCTCTTGTACTTCTGCTAAATCTTTAGAAATTGTAGTATTTTTTGTTTTCTTTAAATCGTTCATAAATTATTATTTTTTAAGTTGTTATTATATATACTTGTCTATCTACTCTTTTAGAAGTATATCTTTTATAATTAATTGAATAGTATAATTATCTTGCCAATTATTTGTTTTTAACGTTCCTATTGCGGTAATATTTTTTGCTTTAGGGCTTAATAAAACATCTTCAAATGAAGTTCCTACCGAATTAAAAGCAATAGCAGATAAGGCTTTATTACCAAAGCCTCGCTTATTTGGAACAAGCATACATTTAATATGCTTACTTCCAACGATATCCGCTTTTAATACAAATAAATCATCGAATTTAAATATAGGCTCATGATTTCCTTGACCGAAAGGCTCTAAAGTGTTTAATTCCTCCATTAAAGGGAAATTCACACTATTAACCGTTAAATCAATATCATATTCCGCATGCTTATAATTTTCTAGTTTATTTATACTAATTCTAAAAGCATTATTAAAAAAATTCTGCAATTCTTGTAATTTTTCAGCAGTTACGGTAAAACCTGCCGCCATAGCATGACCTCCGCCTGCTATTAGCAAATCTTTGCTTTTAGCATTAATAATTTCAGCACCAAAATCAATACCTAAAATAGAACGGCATGAAGCTTTACCAATCCCGTCATTTAAAGCTATAACTGCCACCGGCTTATCAAATTTTTCTTTTAATCTGCCGGCAACGATTCCTATAACGCCTGGATGCCATCCTTCTTTTACGATAAATAATAAACTACTATCTTGTTGTGTCAAAGCAATTTCCATTGCTTCTTCTATCATTAATAACTCAATTACTTTACGCTCATTATTATGTTTTTCAAGTTCTTCAGCTAATTTATTTGCTTCATTAGAACAACTAGTAGATAGGAGATTAGCCCCTAAACTTGACTTTCCTACTCTACCGCCTGCGTTGATACGCGGACCTAGAATAAACCCTAAATGATAACATTTCGGTATTTCATTAAGCCCTGCCATATCATATAATGTTTTAATCCCTATATTTTGCCTTTGTTGCATTACTTTCAATCCGCTTGCGACAAATGCACGATTTAAGCCTGTTAATTTCATCATATCGCAAACAGTACCAAGAGCCACTAAATCTAGATACTTCATTAGATTAGGCTGAAGCATTGTTTGCGTGAAATAATTTTGCTTCTTTAAATTCGATAATATTGCAGTTGCAAATAAGAAAGCAACTCCTACGGCTGCCAAATGTTTATATTCGCTTTTTTCATCAATACGATTTGGATTTACTATAGCTACTGCATCCGGTAATATTTCCGTAGCTATATGATGATCGATTACTATAACATCAAGATTAACGTCTTTTGCGTATTTTAGGGCTTCATGTGCCATAGCACCGCAATCAACCGTAATTAATAATTCTGTGCCGTTATCTTTAATTTTTTGCATAGCAAAAGGAGTTGGACCGTATCCTTCAGCTATACGATCGGGAACATAAATATCACATATTATATTTAAATCTCTAAAAATATTTTTAAGTAAAGCGGCTGAAGTAGCACCGTCCACATCATAATCGGCAAAGATACATATTTTTTGGTTATTTAAAATAGCTTTAACGGTTCTATCTACAGCCTTTTCCATATCAAGTAGATGAAAAGGATCAGGTAATAAATTTTTGATTTTCGGTATCAAAAAATTTTCTACTTCCTCTAGATTATTTACTCTTAATGATACTATCCTAGCAAGTAAATCACTAATTTTGAAACTACGACATAACTCGGTGACTATATCTTCGTTAATCAGTTTCTGCTGCCAGATTTTACCGTTTATAGATGCTTGTGGTTTCATTTGTTTATTAGGCTGTATCATCATTGCGAGTAGGCATTGTTGCGTGGACCGGTAAAACCCACTGTGTGTCATCCCGTGGCTTTTACCGGTCCACGCAACAATGCCTACTCGCAATGACGTATACACTTTTATATCTCCGAAAGTTTCTTAGCTTCATCATCTGCAATTAAAGCTTCAACAAACTCATCTAATTGTCCGTTTTTAACTACTTCGTCTATCTTATAAAGTGTTAAGTTTATTCTATGGTCGGATACTCTTCCCTGTGGGAAATTATAAGTACGTATCCGCTCCGAACGATCTCCCGAACCTACCTGCCCTCTTCTGCTATCAGCTCTTTCTTGTTCCTTTTTACGTCGTTCTTCTTCATAAATTCTAGCACGTAGAATTTTTAACGCCTTTGCTTTATTTTTATGCTGTGACTTCTCATCTTGTAATGCTACGGTAATACTGGTAGGGATATGGGTTATACGTACGGCAGAATCGGTAGTATTAACGTGCTGTCCGCCAGCTCCTGAAGCTCTATAAGTATCGATTTTTAAGTCTTTATCTTCAATCTTAATATCAACCTCTTCAGCCTCAGGAAGTACCGCAACCGTTGCTGCCGAAGTGTGAATACGTCCTTGTGATTCCGTTTCCGGTACTCTCTGCACTCTATGAACGCCTGACTCAAATTTGAGTTTAGAGAATACATCTTTACCTTTTATCGACGCCGATGCTTCTTTATAACCGCCTATTCCCGTATCGGAAATTGCTAATATCTCAAAACGCCATCCTTTTAACTCAGCATATCTTTGATACATATTAAAAAGTACGGCAGCAAAAAGTGCGGCTTCTTCTCCGCCGCTTCCTGCTCTAACTTCAATAATAGCACTTTTACTATCCGCATCATCTTTCGGTAATAAAGCAATTTTTACGGCTCTTTCAAGTTTTGGTAACGAATTTTCAAGAGTGTGGATTTCATCTTCAATCATTTCTAAGGTAGCATTATCAAGTCCTACTTCCAGCTTAAAATTATTTGCTTCTTCAAGCTCAGATTTAGCCTTATTATATTCTTTAATTTTTGCTACAACATCTTCAAGTTCGGCATATTCTTTAGATGCCTTAACAAACTCATCTCCCATAATGCCGGAAGATAGTTTTTTGCCTAAATTTTCATATTTATCTAAAATTTTTGCTAAATTATCTGAAAAACTCATGTTATTTGTGATTTATTTTTATTATTGTCATACCGCGACTTGATCGCGGTATTCAGCTTAAAATACTAATATTATTAGTATTTTAAATTGTTTTTATGGATCCCGTGGTCAAGCCACGGGATGACACAGAGGTGATATTGATCCACGCAATAATGCCTGCTCGCAATGACGACTTATATCAACATCAAAGCGGGACTCTCTATAAACTTTTTAAATGCTGCCAAGAACTCAGCACCGGCTGCTCCGTCTACTACTCGGTGATCGGCAGAAAGAGTTACATCCATAATTGTTGCTATAGTTATTTGATCATTCTTGACTATAGCACGTTTTGAGCTACTACCGACGCCCATTATACAACTTTGCGGTGGATTAATTATAGCATTAAAATTCTTAATACCGTACATACCAAGGTTAGAAATGGTAAACCCTCCGCCCTGAAATTCTTCAGGGGTTAATTTATTATCTTTTGCTTTCTTTATTAATTCTTTCATTTCACGAGATAGTTCTATAATATTTTTTTGATTGGCATTTTTAACTATCGGCGTAACAAGCCCATTTTCAATTGCTACTGCTACTGAAATGTCAACATTATTGTAATATCTAATCGCATCTTCTCCCCAGCTAGCATTGGCATTTGGCACTTCTTGTAAAGTTTTGGCTACTGCTAAAATAATAAAATCATTAACCGATATCTTTGTTGATTTATCTTCAGAAAAAGATTTATTAATGTCTTCTCTTATATCTAACAATTTATCGACATTACATTCTATAGATAAATAAAAATGCGGAACTGTTTGTTTAGATTCAAGCAGACGCTTGGCTATAATCTTACGGATGTTATTATTTGGTACTAAACGATATTCTTCAGGATTTCTACTAACTATTTTATTATGAACAATGCTAGAAGTATATGATAAGATATCTTGTTTAACTATTCTACCGTGCGGACCGCTACCTTTCACGCTCTCAAGCCTAATATTCCCCATTTTTGCAAGTCTTTTTGCAAGCGGTGAGGTGAATATTTTACTAGTATCATGTTTTATAACTGCTCCCTGTTCTTCTACATTAGCTATATTTTCGTGGGGTTTTGGAAGATTAGTATCTGTTTTCGGTAACGGTGATACACTATTATTTTTTGCAATAAACGCATCAATGTCCGTTTTTTCTTCACCCTCTTCGCTTAACACGGCAATTAAAGAGTTAACAGGTACATTTTGACTATTTTGTGGGATAACTATTTTGGCAAGTATACCTTCGTCTACTGCTTCTACTTCCATCGTTGCTTTATCGGTTTCAATTTCGACAATTACTTCCCCGGGATTAACTTTGTCCCCTTCTTTTTTTAACCACCTAGCTAGATTTCCTCCCGTCATAGTTGGAGATAAAGCAGGCATTAAAATTTTAATCGGCATAACTTTATTTAGATTTGATTTTTATTACACTTACACGTCATTGCGAGGAGGTATCGTTGCGTGGATACCACCCTGTCATTGCAAGTAGTCGTAGACTGCGTGGCAATCTCATGAAATAATAACAAACTCCTGAGATTGCTTCGTCAATTGCTATGCAATTCCCTCGCAATGACGGGAAAACCGGTTCACACAACAATACCCGCTTGCAATGACGATTTGAGTAGCTATTGCACCTTAATATCAGGGCTAACTATCATTATCATCTGCTTACCTTCCATTTTAGCATGCTGATCGATTTTAACGAGTCCTTCGAGTCCTACTTCTATACGTTTAAATAGTTCTTGACCGACCTCTTTATGAAGAATCTCTCGCCCTTTAAACCATAAAGAAATTTTTACTTTATCTCTGTCTTTTAAAAATTCTTTTATTTTTCTTAGCTTAGTTTCAAAATCACCTATACTAATATTAGGTTTAAATTTCATCTCTTTAAGTACGACGATTTTTTGCTTTTTGCGTGCTTCATGCAAACGCTTTTTGCTTTCATACTTAAACTTACCAAAATCTAGAATTTTACAGACAGGGGGTACAGCATTCGGTGATATCTCGACTAAGTCAAGACCGGCTCTTTCCGCCATATCTAATGCTTCTCTAATATTTACGATGCCGTGCATTTCGCCGTTTTCGCCTACTAGACGAACTTCTCTAGCTCTGATTCCTCTATTAACCTTAGGAAAATTATTTTTAGAAATAAAATTTCTCCGTATTATGTTTATAAATAAATATACATTGCATTTAACTTATTTTATTTAAAATTACAAGTAAATAAAATATTTTATCTTTAATTTTATTTAGAAAGCTTTAAAAAAAATTGAAACTACAAGGCAAATTCCAAATATTAATAAACAGATTCGTGTTAATTTAGCGACTCTCTCATGTATTTTCAAGTTTTTTAGGTCTATAGCATGCTTATGAGCTTGTTCTTTTTGTGCCATATGTATTAATTCCTGTAAAGTACCAGGATAAATACTCTCATACTCACTGATTAAATCAATTGGCGGTAATATATGTTCAAATTTTTTACGGTAAAAATTATTATCAGGCTCATTTACACTAAAAGTCTTAGCATAACCTTTATTTAATCTATTATTTTTGTTAAAAAAACGTTTAGTCTCTTTCATATTCCTTTTTTATTTTTTGAAATGTATATAATATATTACTTTCAACTATTTTAAAATAATCAATTAATTGCGTTTCTTTTTTTTGCTGTTGTTTGGAGCTTTTCATATTTATTATATTCTTTAGCTCTGCATATACTAGTTTTATAAAACTTTGTTTCATTGATTATACTAAATTTATAAAATCTTTTTTTGGTATTAGCGGTTCGCCCCAAAATTTATAGCATTATTAAATTTATTGCAACAGGTTATAAAATTTTTATCACATCCGGCAGTAATTTTTACTTCCTCGGCATCTTTAGCATAATCCGGTATAATATCCTCTAATATAATCAAATCACCGAAATTGCTTAGAACTTTACTGCTAAAACGATTTTTGCCGAATATAATTTGACCGCCGTTATAATAGCCGTTTTCTTTATCTAAATCTAGTATTCTTAAACTTTCCTTGAGCATTTCTTTAACCTTATATATGCCGCTATATAAAGCTTTATCTATTTTACATTTACTATCTCCGAAAACTGCTCTACATGTTTTGCTATATCGATTAATTATAGTCTGATTCGGGTTTTAAATGTATTTTAAAGTTTAACTTGTCAGTATATATTATTATTTTAACAATAGCATTATTTAAATCCATTGTCGTCGTAATGCCGTTTTCCTCAAAAATACCTTCAATTATTATATGGTTTTGTGCGGAATCGTTAAATTCCGCTTCTTTTAAATCTAAACCGGAATTCGGCAAAAAAACTCTCTCTTCACTTTTTATAGCATGATCGCTATTTGTTAAGTTTAATTCCTCACCGCTAGCTAGCTTAATTTGAAAACAATAAACAAAATTCGCAAGCTTTGTAATCACTTCTTCAATATTATTAGATGATAAAATACTCATATATACTCCTGATAAATAAATAAAGTAGATAGACGAAGTTTAATTTGGAAAAGAGCAAGGCACTTTGAAGCTTATGACCGCAGCGTATATATAATACGTGAGGATTATAAGCGAAAAGTAACGCTGCCAATTTTTCAAATTAAACGAGTATAGCTACCTCTACTAATTCTATGTTGGATAATTCTATAGAGCCGTCATTACAATAAGAATATTCAAAGCAGTTAAAATTACATCTTGACCTAAGGGAATTGGTAAGGTCACTATACCATCGTTGTAATCTACACTTTATAATCGGCATAATCCCTAAATCTAAAAGCAAAATTACTTCCACCAAATGAGTAATAATCCCGATAGGTTTTTTACTGTCATGTTGCCAAAGAAATTTTACGTTATGGTGAGAAGCATTTGCAAAAGCCCCTTTAGAAATTAAATCGTTATGATGATCGGCAATATTATAAACACTCGCATAGCCGATAATTACTACCTCATTATCGGTTACGGATTTGTCGAAAGTTTGATTGCTGTAGATTATTTTCATATATTTATTACCTTTTGATTTTAAAAAGCTAAAGATAATATAACTGAAAAAATGCTAGCACTAAGAGGTGGGGAGGAATTCTATTATGTTATTACTGTGAGGCATTAAATCGTCATTGCGAGCAGCCATAGGCTGCGTGGCAATCTCATCAAATATCCTGAGATTGCTTCGTCAATTGCTATGCAATTTCCTCGCAATGACGAAAAAACTAAACATAGAGAAAATATTTAAGACATTAAACATTTACTATCATCAGTAGATTTTGTGCCTATTAAAGGTACTTCTTCAAGTTTTTTGGCTTCTTCTTCCGGCATTTCAAAAGATAATAATGTTGAATAGGAATATTCAATTTTACAAAAATGCCATGCTTTATCAAATTGCTCATTGCAGTCTTTAATAATTTTTTTTAATATTATCACCTATGCATTTAAAATTACGATAATAAAATAACATATTAGAAGTAATAGTAATAGCGAGACTATCTAGCTGCTTTTCTAAACACTTAGTATTAGTAATCATTCTTAAAGGAATATTTTGGCATGATTTATATCCAAGTTTTTGACCTATTAAAACAATATAATCACCAAAAACTAAATCCGGTAAAATATCGTAAATAGTACCGCTATAATAAAGCTGAGATAGAGGCAATATTGCCTCTTCTTTACCAAGTAACATCGCACAGGTTAAATTTTCTACTGCTGACTCAAACAATAGATTAACTGCTTTTTTAGTATAGGAAGGCCATTTATCGTGAAAAACAAAAAACATTTCTTGTTGTCTTAAACCTTCCTTAAGCAACTGATTTACCGGTGATAAATAAAAAATTTTATTGTTTTTTATTTCTACGTTTTTCAAAATATTATCACAACATTAGACATTTAATAAGGCATGGGGGTTTTTCTTTATTTTCCTCACCTAATATATCCACCTTTCATCGGTAATTAAATGGTACTCAGTGGGTAAAGTGCTATTAAAATCTGTTATAATTGATTTTAAATTAGAAAAAATTAAGTATTCAGGAACAGGAATTTTACGCCATTCTCCCTGTACTGCATTCATATATCCATAAGTTCAGAGTAATCAGATATCCCAAAATCTTTTAAACATACAGAATTTGTTAACTTGCTATGATGTAAAAATTTTCCTATATTAATTACAATTTTTATTAAATTACTTAGTTGTTCATTATTGATTCCAAGGTGATTTCCATTTTTATAAAATTCTGATAAATATGCACAAGCATAATTACTTCCTAAAAACATAGCACCTTGAAAATATAATATGGTATCTACAAATTTTTCTTGTTGCTTAGAAATCTCTTCTTCCAGTAAAGCATCTTTATAAGATTTTTTACCTTTTTCATATAAATATTCAGGAGTTAGTTGTATAAATTTTTGAGCTGAAATAGGAGTTTGTTTCATAATCCATATCCCTATAATATATTACACGAATTATCTGAGGTTATTATTTTAACCTCATCTTCATTTATGGTTATTGAGGATACAAGCTCTGAATAGTCTATTGTTACAGATATACAGAGGCTATCAAGAGTGAGATTAAAATTGTCAATAATTTCATACTCATTAATTACGAAAGGATCTTCACTATTTTGCTTTTGACATATTTCAATAGCTTTTACGTGAGCAACAACACTTGGTTTAAAAAATTTTTCATTAATATCTAATGACAATAAGGAAGTATTTATACATTTTTCATTTTTAAGTTCTCTTCTGACTAAGACCATAATATCTCTAAATTGTGTTATATTTATATTTTGAAGTTCATAATCAGGCATTTTTTTATTATTTCGTCATATAATTCTACTAAACCTTCACATGCGTTATTATTACCGGTAAATAAGGCACATTTAAAAGCTTTTTCAATTTTATAAAATCTTGCATTAATGTACGAATGTTATTAGAAGAAAGTTTTTTAAATTCGTTTAATTGCTTATATGCATTTGTTAAAAATGCTTGAGACGTATAACTTGGATTGCTGTTCTCTTGGGGCATATATTTATTACCTTGTTAAATTAGAGCTTAAGTAGAAGTTAACAAAAATTAAATCTACAATTTAAATTTAGTAATATTTTTGCTAAAAGAAAAGTTCGGCAGTGGAAAAAGAGATTATTTTTTTGGAAGGTATTTGCAATATTATTCTGCCGGTACTATCAATATCTTTAAAAAAACCGGTTACTATATCATTTTGATATTTAACGCTAATATTTTCATGTAACTTATAAGCATGTTCTAACCATTTTTCTCTAATAAAAGGAAAACCGTTATTATACCAAATTTGATAATATTTCTCAAAATTCTCTATTAATATCTTAAGTAAAGCTTGTGGTTCTATAGGCGGTAGATTTTCGCCTATTAAGCTAGTAGTAGGCTGGTCGATATTATCAGGGTGATAGGTGATATTAATACCGATACCGATAATAAGGTAATAATTATTTTCTACTTTAACAGATTCAAGAAGTATACCGGCAATTTTCCGACCGTTAATTAATACATCATTGGGCCATTTTAGTTGTACACTGTCATCCCGTGGCTTGACCACGGGATCCAAAAAATAACTTGCAGCATCATTGGTTGTTGGTTTACTGGATCCCGTGGTCAAGCTACTAGATGACATAGTCAACAATTCTATACTCTCATAAACGGCAAGTGCCGTAACAAAAGATAATTGCGGTAATAATTCTAGCTCTTTATCAGGCTTTATTAGTAAACTTACATGTAAGTTATCTGACCTAGACTGCCAGTTTTTGCCGCTTCTACCACGTCCGCTAGTTTGAGATTTGGCAAGTACTGCATAGTTTGAATCAACTTTAGCATTCTGAGCAATTCTCATAGCCTCAGAGCTTGTACTGTCTAGCTTGTCAAAAACAATTAGTTTAAATTTACCGATGTTCATTTTTCCATTGTCACCCCCGTGGCTTGACCACGGGGTCCAAATTATTAGCATTTTAAATTGTTTTTCTGGATGGGGTAACAGTAGACACCACCTAACTCACCCTCTACTTACATGACTTGTAGCTACGTTATGTTTGCTTTGAATTTTTGGTGCTTCGCTTTTACTTTTAGTTATAAAGCTTTCTAAATCTTGTTTGGTAAATTTAAACTTAGCAATATTTTCATCAAAGGTTTTAGTTTTATCAAATCGTACATCTTTATTTTTATCTATTCCAAGTACCTCAATGAAACTATCTTTTATTTTACTTGAAGCAGCAGGATCGTTTAAGGTATGCAGCAAAGCTTTCAATGAGTTTGTATCGGCTTTTAGTGTATTATTACGACTAGTTGCAGCAATAATTACATATTCTTTAAGCTTTTCATTTAATTCTTTTTCGTTTAATGCTCCGGTTTTACAAAATGATAATAACATTTTTGCTTTATCATCATGATTTTCAATAACTCCTTCTTGCCATTTAGAAGTATTATTTTCTTTTGACGGAATAAACATTTCTAATAATTTAGTTCCAAATGTTTTATGTAGATTTTTATTATCATAAACTTCATAAACATTTAGTAGAAATTTTTGATGGTCAAATGTTTTATCTGCTTCTTTGCCAAGGTCATGATTATTCAAATGTTCTCTAGTTTGACAATATCCTTTAATATGCAAATAATCAGAATATTTTTGTGCATCTTTGAAATCCAAAGTATCTATTCCGGCAGTATCTAAAACAACGGTGTTTAAAGCATTTTCACGTAACTGCTCATTAGTTTCTCTTAGAGTTTCAGTATATTTAAATTTTCCTCCTACTTTTGCAAGCGTCTTAAATAATACATCAGCTAAAAACTTCACGATATCACTTGGGCTTTCAAATTTTTTTGCACTATATATAGCAATATTTGCATCAGCTTCCATACCCGTACCAAAAGCCATAGCTAGAGTTCTACCTTGCTTTTTAGCTAAGGTAATCTCCTCCATATTATCAGTTACTTCTTTTGTGTCAAATTCCAGTTCATTGCCTTTAAAATATTTTGTCGGTATATTATCTCTATATCCGCCGTCGACATATTTTTTACCATCAATTTCTACCAGCTCAAAAACAAGCGGTATAGAAGCAGAAGCACGGCAAGCTAAAGCAATTTCAACATTTGGCGTATCAAAGCTATTGAAAATAGTTAGTTCGCTTGTCTCTTGCTGAGTTGCCGTAATTACTAAATCCTTATATTGTACGGGATCGTATTTTCGGAGTAACGCTATGTCTTTAAAATATATTTTACCGTCTTTTTGGTTGTATCTTCCTCTTAATTCATCAAGAGCTTTATCATCTTTAACATTTACTATATCTGATCTCTGTAAAAAATTTCCTATATTTTCTTTAATAACAAGTTCTAATAGATCATATAAAGGTTTACCGTCTTTATTTAACTGTACTATACCCGCAGAAAATCCTTTTTTTCCAAGCAATGTTTGTAAATTTGTATTTTTAGAAATTTCTTCAAATCGCTCAGGCGGTGTCCCAAGAGTTACCACTGCTGCAGTTATAGCACCGGCGGAAGAACCGGCTACCGCCTTGACATTATCCAAAATACCGGCTTTTTTTGCTGCCTCATAAGCTCCGGAATATATTGCTCCCTTAGCTCCCCCTCCACTAAAAGCTATATATTCGATGGGAGTTTCTTGAGCCTTTTTAATATCCTCTAAATTCATAATTTTACTTAATTAAGTTATCTTCTACAAACTTCCAGTTAATCATATGCTTAATAAATATGTCAACATAATCAGGTCGTTTATTACGATAATCAATATAATAAGCATGTTCCCATACATCACATGCGAGAAGCGGCTTCATACCGTTTGCTATAGGTGTACCGGCATTAGCGGTTTTTATAATTTGTAACCTATTATCGTGATATACAAGCCATGCCCAGCCGCTACCGAAATGCCCTACTGCCTCTTGCTTAAACTGCTCACAAAATCCTTCAAAACTACCGAAATCTTTATTAATTTGTTCTAATATTTTACCGCTTGGCTTACCTCCGCCCTGCGGCTTTATTGAATGCCAAAAAAAGGTATGATTCCATATTTGGGCTGCGTTATTAAAAATAGCTGCATTTGAGTTTTGAGAGGACCATTCTATTATTTCTTCTAAATCTTTTTTTTGTAATTCTTCTTTATCTTTGAGTAAATTGTTTAGATTTTGTACATAAGCATTATGATGTTTACCATGATGATAATCAAAAGTCTCGGGAGTAAAATGTAGTTTAAAACTTTCTTTCTCATAAGGTAAATCCGGTAAGATAAAAGGATATGAGGTTTGATTAGATTTGTTGCAATAGGTCATATTTATTTTCTCCTATGTTGGTTTTTATATATTTATAGCGAGAATCAATACGTCATTGCGAGGAAAAATTGGCTTTGTTGCATGGATCGAAAAAAGCACTCGGTGTTATACCGTGGCTTGACCACGGTATCCAGAAAACAACTTAAAATACTAACAATTTTAGTATTTTAAACTGGATCCCGCGATCAAGTCGCGGGATGGACAGTGGTGGAATTGATCCATGCAACAAGGCCTGCAGTCGCTCACAATGACGATTTAGTATCCACGCAGGAATGACATCATAGTAACTTATAAAAATCGGAAGCTAAATAAAGCGATCCTGTTATTATAATATTTGCTTTATTATCACCGTTTATCTTCTTTATATCACTAATCGCTTCTTCGAGTGAGTCGCTTTCGCTAAAATCAATACCGCTCTTTCTGCCTTCCAAATTTATTGTTTCTGCACTATGGCTTAGTGGTTCGGATAAAACTTTAACACCGTAACCTTTAATTGTCAAACCCTTAAAGTAGGAGCAAAATTCCTCGATATTCCTATTTTTAGTCATACCGAGTATTAAATATATCGGTGATTTTAAATTATCACGAATCCAATTTGCCAAAACTTGAGCTCCGCTATTATTATGAGCTGCGTCTACCCAAATTTGAACATTATCACCTATTAATTTAGAATATTTTTTCGGTTCTATTTTTTCGATTCTAGCTCCCCAAATAGTATTTTGCAGTCCTTTAGAGATAATTTCGTTGCTGATATTAAATTGTTTATTTATCAAACTTATTAAAGCAATAACGCTTGCAGCATTTATTAATTGATGATCACCAAGTAGCGAAGGAGTCGGAAACTCATAACTAAAATTTCGTGATGAATAAATAAATCCGTTGTCCGTCTTTTTAATACCGGAATCATATTCATAACAGAAACTCGGTACTTCTAACTCTTCAGCCTTTGCAAATAATGTTTCATAAACTTCCAAAGCTTGCATACTTATAACGCAAGGAACGCAAGACTTCATAATACCAGCTTTTTCAATTGCTATTAGGGGTAATGTATTACCCAGCATATTCATATGATCATATGAAATAGGTGTAATTAAAGTAATTAACGGTCGTTCTACTATATTTGTTGCGTCTAATCGTCCGCCAAGTCCCGTTTCTAAAATTAATATATCAGCTTTTGTTTTCTCAAATGCTAGAAATGCTGCTGCCGTAGTACCTTCAAAGAAGCTAGGTTCGATATTAAATTTTTCGCTTGCTACCCTCACCTGCTCACAAACCTGCCATAATTCATTATCCGAGATTTTCTCACCTGCTACTACGATTCGTTCATTAAATTCTAATAAATGAGGAGATGTATAGCAATGTACCTTATAACCGGCAAGCATAAAGATGCTTTTGAGCATAGCGGTACTTGAACCTTTACCGTTTGTACCTGCTATATGTATGACGGGAGGAAGCCTTAAATGAGGATTACCTAAGGCTTTTAAAAGCCTTGATACATTTTCAAGATCATATTTAATATTATTTTTCCAGATCGGCACCAGAAAATGCGGCATTAGCATTTGTTACTGTTTTTTTTTTGCTTTAATAATATAATCAGTTCCACCTCTGTAACCCCGTGGCTTGTCCACGGGGTCTAGTTAAAAAATACTAATAATTATTAGTATTTTTATTATTTTTCTGGATGCCGTGGTCAAAAGCCACAGCATGACACTAAAATAGTCAAATTTTGAAGTTCATCGAGTTTTTGGTTTTACTACATTAATAAGTCCAATTAATAATACTGATTTAATTATTCCCGGTATTATAAAAGGTAATACACCACCATAAAATGCACCGCTTGGTCCTAAGAGTTTAGAAAGCCACATCCAGCCAAAACTCATAATAATTATATTACCGATTAAACATAAAGATACCTGATTTAACCATTTATTAGAAGTAAAAATTTTATCTTTTAAGCTAGTCATAATATATACGGCAATTACAAAACCCGCTAGATATCCTGCGGTGGGACCGAATAATATTCGTAACCCGCCCGAAAACTCTCCAAACACAGGGATTCCCATTGCTCCAAGAGTTATGTAAGATAGTATAGTTAAAGATGCAGTAGTCTTATTATATGTAAGTCCGATGAACATCACTGCAACGGTTTGCAATGAAATAAATATAGGCTTCATAGGTATTACTATTTGTGAACAAATAGTAAGTAATGCCACTCCTAAAACTTCTATTGCTTGCCTTTTGGTTAACGGTAGTGAGATTGAATTAACTTGCATAAAATTGCCTCATAATTTATTTTTAAGTAATTACACTAAATAGAATTATATAATGTCCTTGTCAAGAATATAAAAATGAAAATAAAAATTTATAATGATCTAGGAGTTTCAAAAGAAAGTATTAAGCATTGCGTGCATACCTTAAGACTTTATGCTCCAAAGTATAACGTAGATTATATTACTGCACAAGAAATTATAGGCGAAAAGTGGGTTCAAAACACCTTATTACTTATTTTACTTGGTGGAAGAGATTTATACTATGTACAAAAATTACAAGGTAAAGGAAATGCTAATATAAAAAATTATTTAAAAAGTGGCGGTAATTTTCTTGGGATATGTGCAGGCAGTTACTATAGCGGTAACTATGTAGAATTCGCTAAAGGAACAAATATAGAGGTTATAGGTGAAAGAGAATTAAAGATTTTCAATGGAACGGTTAGAGGACCGCTGCTTGCTCCTTATTATTACAACTCACATAAAGGAGCAAGAGCCGCTTATCTAAAAATAAATCCAACACTTAATTTAAATATTAAGGATTGTTATGCTTTTTATAATGGCGGTGGATATTTTGTTGGTGCAGAAAATACTAAAGATACTGAAATAATAGCAAGTTATGAAGATAATAAACCTGCAATAATAAAATGTACTTACGGTGATGGGAAAGCTATTTTAAGTGGAGTTCATCTTGAATATGAGCCTGCACTCATAAAAAATTAATCTCTTAATAATATTCGTAAAATACTAAAAGCTCATGATACGGAAAGAATCAAATTATATATTAGACTTCTTCGGGAACTCGCTTATAGAGAGGAATTTGTAGGAAACACGCAGCACAGCACCACAGCGCACATAGAAGTACGTGAGAGAGGATGCGAGCAGCGGATTGACGCACAAATTACCTCTAGAAGTAGAGTTCCCGAAGAAGTCTATTCAAAAATCTAAATCTGTATAATAGTTCGGAGGGGTAAAGCCCGGGATTCTATCTTGTAGTAATAACCTAAAAGCGGGTCTTGATTTAATTAGTGAATACCAATGTTTGATAAGCGTCCATTTATCCCAATAAATCTCACCGAAATAATCGAGTACCGATAAGTGACAACTTACGGCAATATCGGCAATAGTTAAAGAATCCGATACAAGATAACTTCTTTTTTCTAGTAAAGAAGTTATATATTCTAAATGATAATTTAAATTATTTTTTGCAGCACGTAAAAACTCGGTTCGTGGGCTGCTCATTTTAGCAATTGATCTTATAACTTTTTCATCGATAATAATCTTAGTAACTTCACGATAAAATTTATCGTTAAACCAAAAAAATAATCTCCGAATTTCACAGCAAATATCAATATCTTCATCTAAAAAATTAAAATTCGGATATTTGCTATTAAGATATTCAACAAAAGGATAAATACCTATCACAAATAAGCCGTATGATTCTTCTAAAATAGGCAATGTTCCGGCAGGATTTATTTTTAAGAAATCTTTATTGAATTGCCAATAATCTTCTTTAATCGTAGTAAATTCTATATCTAATTCTTTTAAGAAGACACGGGCTTGTCTTGAAAGAGGACAAATAGGATAATGATATAACTTTTTCATTAAATTTATGTCATAATAAGTTCGGTGTCATCTCGTGGTCTTGTCCTATATTGTACAAACACTTCGTATGTCATTCCTGCGAAAACAGGAATCCAGAAAAATATAAGTACACATTTGATAAAACAAGTCTATAAAAAAACAAGTTTTTTATAGATTTTGCTAGATTCCTGCTTTCGCAGGAATGACATAAGGGCCACGGGATGACAATAAGGTCTATAAGCCGGATTCTGTATGAATAGAAATTCATTGCAGTTATTTATCTAGGATAAACGTTGCCGTTTACCTCAAGCGATCTACCCGCATTACAAGCCGGTTAGAGATAACCCGGGAACTTGATAAGTTCTGTAACGCCTATTTGATCTTGCTCTTGGTGGGGTTTACCATGCGTAATTTGTTACCAACTTACCGGTACGCTCTTACCGTACCTTTTCACCCTTACCGAAAATACTAAGATAGAACTTCAAAATTTGAAGTTGTGTCGAAATATTCATATTCGGCGGTATATTTTCTGTGGTACTTTCCCTAAAGTAATAATACTCTGCCGGAGGTTAACCGGCACCATACCTCTATAGAGTCCGGACTTTCCTCGTGATCTATAGCTTTGCTATATCATCACGCAACTGCACGACCATTTAGAATTATGGTCAATTTTCTTAAATTAGTCAATAACATTTAGAAGAAGTTCAATTAACTTATTAGGTTCTGTGAAGGTTTCTAATTGATTTGCTATTTTGAGATATTTTTTAGCGAAAATTAATAAGATTTTTTTTGAAAATTTGACTTTTGTACACAGAATATAATTAAATTAATAAGTATAATAACAAATTTAAAATTTCAACTATTTTATTAAAGATATTCTTAATTTAACATTGCTACTATTTTTTTCATACTGTATAAATATGTATTTAATGCTTCTAAACACATAAATTGTTAGCAAATTTTGATATATGATATGAAAAAATTAATTTATTATTTTGGCAGTAATGGTAGTGATGGAAACGCTAGCATGAAGAATATACTTGGTAACAAAGGTGCCGGTCTTGCTGAAATGTCTAACCTAAAACTACCTATTCCTGATGGTTTTACAATAACTACAGAGCTATGTAATTACTTTTATACCCACAATAATAACTTTCCTAAAAATTTTCAAAGCGACTTAAAAAAAGCTATCACCGAACTTGAAATAACTACCGGTAAAATTTTCGGCAGTACAAGCAATCCTTTGTTATTATCGGTGCGTTCGGGCTCTACGATTTCAATGCCTGGAATGATGGATACTATCCTTAATCTTGGAATGAATAACGAAGTGTGTAATGCTCTTGCGGATTCCTGCGGTGATAAACGATTTGCTCTTGATAGTTACAAAAGATTTTTAGAAATGTACGGTTCAACGGTATTATCTATACCTAGTGATCTATTTGCACAAATTTACGAAAAGCACAAGATTCAAGCCGATATTTATAAAGATAGCGATATTACCGTAGAATTATTAGAAAAAATTATTGATGATTTCAAACGGTTGCATATTAAGTATACTAAGCAACTAATTAATGATCCTTATGAACAGTTAGAATCGGCAATTAAAGTGGTGCTACATTCTTGGATGAGTAATAGAGCGGTTATATATAGAAAAATCAATAATATTTCGGAGGATTTCGGTACGGCTATTAATATTCAAGCAATGGTTTTCGGTAATTTAGGTAAAACTTCAGCTACGGGAGTTGCTTTTACTAGATCACCTTCTACAGGAGAAAAAAAGCTCTTTGGAGAGTTTTTAATAAATGCTCAAGGTGAAGACATAGTATCGGGAACTAGAACACCTATGCCTATTATTGCAAATGATTCAAATTCTATGCAAGCAATGATGCCGGAAGTGTTTAAGGAGTTATCACAAATTGCGAAAAAGCTTGAAGAACATTACTTAGATATGCAGGATATAGAATTCACTATAGAAAATAATAAGCTATATATCTTGCAAACACGTACCGCAAAAAGAACAGCCATCGCTGCTATTAATATTGCCGTACAAATGGTAGAAGAAAAGCTTATTTCTAAAGAACAAGCCTTAATGCGAATTGATCCGGAATCATTAAATCAATTATTACATACAAGAATTGATTACAGTAAGGGGCTTACTTCTATTGCCGAGGGGCTACCTGCTTCTCCTGGGGCTGCAACAGGTATTGCAGTATTCTCACCTTATGATGCCGAAAAATTATCTCATCATCATAAAGTAATTTTAGTACGCCATGATACTAGTCCCGAGGATATTAACGGAATGCATGTTTCTTCAGGTATTTTAACTATTAGAGGGGGAATGACTTCACATGCCGCAGTTGTGGCAAGAAGTATGGGGAAGCCTTGTGTTTGCGGCACAAGTAATTTATCTATAGATGAGAAAAAGCAAATATTAACAGCAGGCGACATAGTTATTAAACAAGGTGATATTATAACGATTGACGGAGGTAGTGGTAAAATCTTCTTAGGTGAAATGCCGTTAATTCAACCTACTTTCAGTGAGGAATCAAAATTAATTTTAGATTGGGCAGACGAGATTAGTAGCTTAAAAGTTCGTGCAAATGCCGAAACGGTTAACGATGCTTTAGTATCTATAAAGTTTGGAGCTCAAGGTATAGGTTTGTGTCGTAGCGAACATATGTTTTTTGATAAAAATAAAATTCCTTTAGTAAGGGAAATGATTATTGCTCCTGATATAGAACGGAGAAAGCTTGCTGTGCAGAAATTATTACCTCTGCAAACTGAGGATTTTAAAGCTTTATTCAGAGTAATGAAAGATAAACCAGTAAATATTAGATTACTTGATCCGCCGTTGCATGAGTTTTTACCTACCACCGAAGAAGATAAAAAGAATTTGGCAAATAACTTAAATCTACCTTTATCCATGATTAATCAACGTCTTCATGCTATGCATGAAGTAAATCCTATGCTCGGTCACCGTGGATGTAGACTTGGTATATGTTCGCCGGAAATTTACCAAATGCAAATTGAAGCAATTTTTACAGCTATTTTTGAGCTACATAAAAAAGAACATATAGAATGTAACTTAGAACTAATGATTCCTTTAATTAGCAATGTAGGTGAAATAAAAAAGCTTAAAATGGATATTTATGAGGTAATAGAGGAATTAGAGCAACGTTATAGATATAAATTTTCCTTTACGCTCGGTACTATGATAGAACTACCAAGGGCAGCACTCGGCAGTAAGAAAATAGCTAAGGAAGTTGACTATTTTAGTTTTGGTACTAATGATTTAACTCAGACTACCTACGGAATTTCTAGAGATGATATTGCTTCCTTCCTTCCATATTATTTAGAAGCGAAGATTTTTGAATCCGATCCATTTACTACTCTAGATGAAGAAGGTGTAGGAGAATTAATTGAAATTGCTATAAAACGAGGAAAAAGCAGTAATGCTAATTTGAAACTCGGAGCTTGCGGAGAGCATGCAGGAAACCCTAGCTCTATAGAATTTTTTCACAGAATGAATTTAAACTATGTTTCTTGCTCTCCATACCGAATCCCTATAGCAAGAATTGCCGCAGCACAAGCTAAAATTGAACATGGGTGATAATATATAATCATTGCGAGGAGACACTACCCCGTCATTGCGAGCGGTCGAAGACCGCGTGGTAATCTTGTCAAATATCCTGAGATTGCTTCGTCAAAATTTTCAATTTTTCCTCGCAATGACGGAAAAATTATTTACAAATTAATATGATCATAATATCGATATTAAGCATTTTTGGGTTTTCGTCTTTTTTTGCCAAATATTTCAAAACAAAATTGACTTTCGTTATTCCTGTAACAATCAGCATATTAGTACCGGTTTTATATTGTTTTGCTATGTTAAAGCTATTACCGGCTGCAACATATGTAAGTTATTTCATCGGTATATTTTTAGCTTTCATGTCATTCCTGCATTTCATAGGCGTTGTTACAGGGGGTGGCTCCGCTCCTGTCATCCCGCGACTTGATCGCGGGATCCAATTAAAAATGTTTAGTATTTTTAAGTTATATTTTTGGATACCGTGGTCAAGCCACGGTATGACACCGCACGCATTTCTTGATCTACGTAATAATACCTCCTTCATGTCATTCCTGCGAAAGCAGGAATCTAGAAAAAATATAATTGAAATCATTGTATTTACTTTATTGATTCTTTTATTTTTTCTTTATACCAGAGATGCATCGCTGCATGCTTATGATGATTTCTCACATTGGGGGATATTTACTAAAGAATTGCTATATTTTGGTGTTTTTAAGAATCAGTCTTTGTTAACCTCCATTATTACTACTCATGCCCATTATCCAAGAGGAGCTGCTGTTTATCATTATTTTATGCTGTTACTTTCAGGTTATTCGGACGGTAACGTATTATTTGCTCATTTCTTATTACATTTAGCATTTCTAGCTCCCTTAGCCGCAAATAAGAAATTGTGGCAAACCAGTGTGTTGTTCACACTTTTGCTTTGTAGTGTAGTATTATATACGACCGGAATTCGCTCAATATATAACGATAGTACTATTGGCTTAATGTTCGGAGCTATTTTTGCAATTTATATCCTTGAGGAAGACAAGAAAAAAGCATTATTGCTTATTTTACCTATTACGATATTACTTGCCTCTTTCCGAGAAATTGGAACATGGTTTGCTAGTTTTGCTTCAGTAATTCTTATAGCTCATTATACAATTTTTTATAAAAAACATAAAAAATCAAGTGATTACATTATATATCTAATTCTACTTACCTTACCGATTTTGTGTAATTTTATTTGGATGAGTTATTTTAAAAATACTCATGATTTTTTTGACAGAGGCGAACATAGTTTTAGCAATTTAGTATATATTGCTGAAAATTTTAATGAACAGCATAGATCATTATTACTAAATTACGGTAAATTTCTCTTGTTATTCTTAGTAAAAGAAGGAAGTTTAGTTGTATATACTATTTGTATAGCTGCATGGTACGGAATTCGTAAATATAAACCTGATTTGTTGAAAGAATATAAATTTTTCCTGATAAGTACGTTTGCGTGTTTTATAATTTTTGCTTTGTGGCGGTTATATTTATATTTCTTTAACTTTAGTTATGAGGAGGTAATTAGAGGAGCATCGTTACTTAGATATCTAGGATGCTATGTTATCGGTATCGGAATGATTGCAGCTGCATTAAAAATAGTATTTTCTTAAATAAGCAAAGTAATAAAGAGTTATTTATATTTCTTTTGCTTCTTGCTGTTTCTACGTTTTCCGTAGTAAAAAATATACTAAGAATCAAGCACTTAAACTTAGAACAAAAGAATTTTATCCAGCAAATGACAGAGATTAAAAAGCTATTGGAGCAAAGAAATAAAATTGAATTTAACTTTAGCGGTAAGAAAGATAATTTACAATGTTATATATTAAATTATAATCTAGCACCGTATTTAGGGAAAAAATCTTTACAAGAATGTATAAAAGCTCCTAAAGAAGCGATTATAGAAACAGAGAAAGAAGCAGTATACGCTCCCTTTAAATAGCGTTGAGGATTTGTTGCACAGCTCCTATGTCATTCCAGCAACGGCGGGAATCCAAACTTTTTTGTTGTCATACCGTGGCTTGACCACGGTATCCAAAAAAACAACTAGTATTAGTTGTTTTAATATTTTTACTGGATCCCGCAATCAAGTCGTGGTATGACAGACAATAAAAAACCGGTCTACGCGAGAATAACATAAAACCAATATAGATTTTAACAATAATGGATATAAAATATAATTTAGCTGCCGCTTACCGAATAATGGCGTATTTATCGCTGGATGATCATACTTATACGCATCTATCCGCAAGACCTAAAAATGCCGATTTTTACTATATTTATCCTTTTGGACTAAGGTTTGAAGAAGTAACTACAGAGAATCTTTTAAAAGTTAGTTTAGACGGAAAAATTTTAGAAGGAGAAGAATATCAATATAATAAAACCGGTTACTTTATTCATGGTAGTATATATAAAACACGCTCTGATATTTCTGCCATTTTTCATTATCATACTCCCGCAGCTATTGCCGTTTCTGCTTTAAAATGCGGGCTTTTACCGATCAGTCAATGGGCATTACATTTTTACGATAGAATATCATATCATGATTATAATTCTCTAGTGCTAGATGCTGACAAGCAAAGCACTAGACTTGTTAATGACCTTAAGCAAAATTACGTGATGTTACTTCGTAATCACGGTGCTATTACCTGCGGCAAAACTATCCATGAAGCTATGTTTTAACTTACCATTTAGAACAAGCTTGTAAAACGCAATGTTTGCTAAATTCCACAAAAGAACAAGAGCTTATAATCCCTTCCGTAGAAATATGTAAGCAGACGGTAAAAGACTTATTATCGTTTGAAAAAGATTTAGGCAAACGTGACTGGGAAGCTTGGCTGCGACTTGTGAAAATGTGATTTTTGCTTCTCATCTCCTTCTTGTAGTTTAGCCATACTCCCATATCAGAAAACTAAAAATATCAACTTATTAATTCTAAAGAATAAGGAGGATCTTCATGCCCTATTGTTACCATTCCGCTATGTTCATATACTTTTTGTACTAAGTAGTTATAGTGTCCACTATTTACAGGTAATGTATAAATCTGACCATGATACATGACTAAAGCAGGCCAAAGAGGGTTTTGAGAAACTACGGGAGGATTTGGTACAGTTAATTTACATATTTTACCTTCAAGATTATAATTAATTCCTAGATAAGCGTTATCTTTTGCCTCCATCTTATCGCCGTTAGGACCGCTAAGAACAAACTTAAAATCAAAAGACCAGCCAGGGATTATTTTATCAGGAAGAGAAAGAGATCTATATTCTATAATTGTTATTGGATAATGTTTATTTAATCTAAATTTTATATGTGTTTTTATTGTTTCTTCACGTATTTCACCGTAACATTTATTATGTTCATTCCTGATTTCAGTAGTTTTATAAGGTTTATGATTATTTGAATAAGTTGTAGTAGTAGTTGTTACGGCAGTGGTAGCTCCACTAGTATTGACATTAGTACTAACGTTTTTATTGTTACCGGTGTCAATAAATTCATGAATTTTCTCGCCAAAATCAGACACTTTTTCAATAACGCTTTTTCCTATATATAGCTAGACCATAGTAAATAGGTACAGTTAAATAAACTTTAGTACGTGTTCTACAGCCATACTGATATCTTTGAATTGCCCCGTAACTTTTCTTATTTCGTTCTTAATCTTAAACCAATAATGTTCTATAGGATTTAAGTCTGGGCTATATGTAGGTAAGAATAAAATTCTGCACCCAACCGACTCGATTAATTCTCTTATTATATTATTCTTATGGAAGTTGATATTATCCATAATTACTGTTTGTCCAGGATGTAATTCTTTAGTTAATATAGTCTCTACATAGGTTGTAAATATTTCTTTATTACAATTTCCTTCAAATATTACTGGCGCTATAATTTGATTATTACGAAGCCCCGCTATCATACTGATCCTGGATTTATGTTGATACACTTTGTTTCCATAACATCTAGTACCTTTTATACTCCATCCATATTCTCTACAAGCATTATCTTCTATTCCTGACTCATCAATGAATACTAGAGTTTCTTTAGAAATTTGCTGTATCTTTTCTATAAATTCATTCCTTAAACCAATATCCCTTCTGGGATGAAGATGACTTTTTTTTATAAGTGTACCCTAGTAGTTTTCTATAGTAATTTATTCTAGTTCTTTGTAATCTATTACCTAGTATAATACTTAATTCTTTAGCTGTTTTATCATGATTATTGATAATTAATTCTTCAAATTCTTTGAGATTTATTTTTGCATTATAACCCTTTGCTGGACCATAAGGTTTTGCTTTTATATCTCCTGTTTCCCATTTAAGAGTTTTCCATCTATATATAGTGTTACGACCTATATTGAATATTTTACATGCTTTAACAATTGAGAGCCCATCATCTAGAGCTTTGAATAGTTTCATTCTTAAATCGTAACTGTAACTGCTTGCCATAATTTATTTATTATCATTTATAACATATATATTAGCATAGTATGTACCTATTTACTATGGTCTAGCTATACTTTATAGTTCCTCTATGTCCATAATACTCTATTTTATCTTGTAATGTTAAATGAATTTTAAAAATATCAAGCAAATACGCTCTAAGAAATGGACGAAAAGCTTCTAAAACTGTATCCTTATATAATACAGTATCATTAGAAGTATTTGTTGCATTAGATTTACATATATTAGCAAATCGCTCGGCTTTATTTAAAAGATTTTGAGAATATTTTGGATTATTTTGTAAAAATTCAGCAAGGTCAAAAGTTTCATCATTTTGTCCTTCCATATATCGCGTACATATTTCGCTACCTAAGTTTTTTCCTACAGCTATAAATAACTTTATTTTATCTATAGATTTAGTTTGTCACCAAAACCGTTATAACAAAGATATGCTAGAAGTGTTGCGGCGTCGGCAATTCCGAATACTAAAGTCTTTTGTAAATCTTTAATTGTCTGTTTTGCAAATGGTATATTTTCTAATGAATTATTGTATAAATTGCGAGGTGTTCTAAGTATTCCTTTTTCTTGTGATATATAGCATTCTTCCGGATATTGATTAGATATATTCGGTTGTTGTTGATACATAAAATATTTCCTCCATATTTATTAATAAAAAATAAATTTTAAGAATTAATTAATGCCTACAACCGCTACCGTGAATATGTGGAGGATGGAGTTTTATATGCTTTAGCATCTTTTTAAGTAGTGTATCACGCTTAAGTTTTGATAAATAATCTAAGAAAGTTTTGCCGTTTAATAATCTATTTCATGCTGAATTACAGTTGCTAAAAAGCCTTCTGCTGCTAGTTCTTGCTTATTACCGTTATAATCAAGATACTTTACCTTGATTGCTTTTGATCGTGTAATAGATGCTTCAATGCCTGGAAACGATAAAGAACCCTCAATAAAAGTTTGTTTTTCTTCCGAAAAATAAGTTATTTCCGGATTAATAAAAACTATAGGCGATGATTTATTATTTTCATGTAGGTCAACTACCGCTATACGCTTTAATATTCCTACCATATTAGCACCCAAGCCCACTGCCCTTTCTATATGTAAAGTCTGAAGCGTTTTATCAACAATAGTACGAATATTATCATCAACAATGTCTATATATTCTGCTTGTTTTTTAAAAATATCGTTTGGTGCATAAACTATTTGATAGTAATGTTTCTCTTGATTCATTAATATACTCCGGATAAATGAAGAGTTATTTTTGCATTGCTAAATAAAGATAGATATCGTTATTGCGAGCGAGCATTGTTGCGTGTATCAGTTTTTCCAGTGTCATCCCGCGACTTGATCGCGGGATCCAGTTTAAAATACTAAGATTATTAGTATTTTAATTTTTCTGGACCCCGTGGTCAAGCCACGGTATGACACCCAGTGCGTTTTTCGATCCATGCAACAACGCCTCCTTGCAATGACGTAGCTTTTTCAAACCATCAATATTTATTTAGTAATACCATTATTTAATTATGATAGCTGATAATATGTTCTGATTATAAGGTTCTTGCAAATGATATAAGCATCTTTTACTTGGATATTTTAACGGATTTGTGTAAGTATCTTCAGCAATATTTTTTATATCTTTGACGCCTGCTTCTTTAAGTTTTAACTCTACAAAAGCCGGTAAATCAAACATATAATGATTTTCTTTTATAGAGTTTATAAAAAACTGTTTATTGTTAATATCCTTACTTAAGAAAGCTTTATAATATTCATCATCAACTTCATATGAACTTTGAGCTATAGCAGGACCTATCACTGCTATTAAATTCTTTGCTCCTTTTTCTGTCATTTTAGTAACTATATTACTAATAATATTATTTATACTTCCTTTCCAACCTGCATGTGCCGCTCCGATTATTTTACCGTCGCCGCTTGCAAGTAATACCGGTACACAATCTGCCGATTGTACCGCTAATACTAAATTTTTCTTAGTTGTAATGCTTCCATCTGCCTCAGGTACGGCAATTATGAACTCATCAGCATTAACAATTTGATTGCCATGTACTTGGTTTAAAATTAAAATATCTTGTGCTTTAAAATAAGTAGTAATAGATTTTTTGTTTTCAACTATTTCTGTTTCATTTATAGAGTTATTTTTTTTTATATATCTATGACTAGAATTATTGAATGTTTTATCAAAAATTTTATAATAAACTGATCCGTTTATTAATCCTTCCATGAAAATACCCCATATTAATTATAATAGTTTTATTAATACTTTATCCGGTCGTTTACAAAAAAATAAACAGCTGGAAAAAATAATAGCACAATTTCATCAAGACTATAACCTAATCCCTATTATCGGCGTAGAAATAGAGTTTTATTTAAGCCACAATATTGATATAGCTAAATTTGAAATACTTTCAAGAAAATACTTAGCTAGATTTAAAATTTCTAAAATAAAAAAAGAAAAAGGCAATAACCAATTTGAAATAGATCTCCCTCCTTCTGTAAACTTAATACAATATATAAAAAATATATTAGAGGTTAAAACTATTTTAAAAAAAATGGCACAGCAGTTAAACGGTTATATAGATTTTTCTCCTAAGCCGTTTTTGGATGATTATGGTAATAGTATGCATTTTCATATTAATTTTAATTCCGATTTCAATGATTATTATATAATTTTAGCAGCACAAGGGCTATGTCACTATATGTTAGACACCCTACTCGCTTTTATGCCGACTACTCTAGATTATTCACGGATAAATAAAAAATTTATGGCTCCTACACATATATCGTACGGTGGAAATAATAGAAGCGTAGCCGTAAGAATTCCAAATTCTTTTCCAAAACGTTTAGAACATCGCTTATCTTCCCCCGAAACCGATCCGTATATAGCAATTTTTACTATTTTAAAATCAATATTATTGGCTTTAAAATCTCCAAATTCGCTCCAAAAAATAGAAAAAATTTATGGGAACGCTTTCGATCCGCAATATAATTTAACTCCATTACCTACATCATCTCAGGATAGCTTTATGTTATTTAAACCAGAGTTTTTTAAATAATTTGTATTTTGTTCACAAAACCTAAAAACTAAAAAATAATTGTTTTTTTTACAACTAAAATAAAGATTGATATAAAGTTTTAAATATAAAACTGCCGAAATTGTTTCAATTAATTATTTTATTTTTGTAAAACTAAATACTTATGAAGTGCTTTAAGCCGCACTTCACTCTATATTTTCATAATTTTTCATTAGATAATTAAATTCCGCACCATAGATAAATATCATATTTATAATATAGAAGAATATTAATGTAACTATTATACTACCAAGGGAACCATACATTAGATTTAATTGATTATAGTAGACTATATAAGTTGAAAGCAAATAGCCGCTTATTATCCATAATATCACAGTTAATAAAGCCCCTGGGAATACATCAATAAAATTTAGTTTTACATTAGGTAATATATAATACAAAGACGAGGCACCTAAAAATAATAAAATTAAAATTAAAGAATATCTTATAAAATTTAAAATGATCTTATATTTTTCAATGGTCTCTAATATTATCGGAATTTTTGTAAATAATATTGGAATCACCACCAAAAGAAACATAGTAAAGGTAATCAAGGCACTAATTATAAGAAACTGTATAATACTAAGTAATCTTCTTCTTATATAAGGGGGGGGAGATTTTATTTGATATACACGATTTAAAATAGTCCTTAAACATTCTACAAAAGAAGAAGCAGTCCAAATACTGCCTACTATGGCAAGATTCATTAAACTTTGAGGAGGAGCACTTAGTAATTCTCGTATTCTCTTTTCTATTGATTCCGTCGCTTGCTCCGGAAGACTCTCTAGAAAAATTTGTATAAAATTTTGACCAAGTTCTGAAGCTCCTAAAAAGCTTGTTAAAGCTAATAAAAATACTAGGAAAGGGAAAATAGATAAAAGTATCATGAATGACATATATCCCGAATGTTCAACGCCATCATCTTCTATTGTTCTAAATAAGGCTACGTAAAGACAATTAAAAATTTTTCTCATTACTTTAATCCTTGATTTGAAATATTAATATAGAAATGAAATTTTCCCTTGCATTAATTTTATATTTTTCTATAATACACCAAAATTTTATTTTTTTTATAAATTGTAATTTATGCTTCAGTAAATAAGTTTTTAAAACATAAGATATTCATATTTTATCTTTAAAATAATTTTAAAGTTCTTATGATATTTTTATTTGATAAGAAATAATTTTGCACGATTCTTTAATAATTATTTACCAAATGATTACAAAAAACTTAAAAAATATTATTTTATAGTTGCTTATAATATTAATTTATGGTATTATTTCTACTTACAATTGGATAAGTTTAATGGTATTAAATTATTAATACCACATGTTTTATAATAATATAGGATAATATCATTTTTGTTCAAAGAAAATTTTTAAATATAGATATAATTAGTAACCAAGGAGAAGATAATGGGTAGAAAAAACGATATTATACAAAAAATCGATAGTTTTATCGGCAAGAAAATTTATTCTTTAAGACTCGCTAAGGGGCTGTCTCGTCAACAACTTGCTGAAGTAATTGATGTTACTCATCAACAATTACAAAAATACGAAAAAGCAATTAATAGAATTTCTGTAGGAAGGCTAGTACTAATCGCAGAAGCTTTAGATAGGAATATTGATTATTTCTTTGAAGGTTTAGAAGAAGCTAATAAACCGCAGCCCGTACATACTCAACATCAACGTATGTGCATTGAAGTTTCAAGAAATTTTATGAAAATTAATAGCACGGAAGAACAACAAGCCGTTAATAATTTAGTAAAATGTTTAGCTGGAAAAGAAAAACTAAAAACTAATGCATAAAGGCAAGCTGCCATCCTGATTATGTTTTGATATCATTTATGTCATCCCCGCGGAAGCGGGAATCTGGAAAAATAACTTTAATATTGATACAGAAGTTACATATTTGATAAAATAAACATATAAAAAACTTATTTTTTATATGTTTTACTAGATTCCCGCTTCCGCGGGGATGACATAAATGATATCAAAACATAATCAGGATGGCAGCTTGCCTTTATAATATACAGAATACAAATCTTGATCAGCGTTGTGGAGGAGAAGAATCTCTTTTAATAGGTGTTGATTTATTTAAATTTTTCGACTGAATGCTATCTCTTGCATTCATTAATGCTCCCATAATTTTTATATTATCTTTGATATTAACTCTATCTCTTTCTACTACCATTTTAGCTTTTTCAATATCCGGCTCATCTTTACTTATAGGTTTTAATTCAGACTGTCCTGATACTACCCTTACATCTTTCGTTTTAACACTACGGTTTTCAACTGCGTCTGCTCGTTTTTGTGCCTGTTCTTGTAATAACTTATCTATAGTTTGTAAACGTACCTCTTTAGATAAAGTTTTATCATCAATTAAATTAGCTTTAATGAAACTTTGCTGTTCTTCAGTAGAAGATTTAGTACCAAATTCCTTTACCAGCTCATCTACTTTTTTTGTTGATTCAGCTCTTTTTTCTTCGAGAGTTTTAAGATTACCATCTGGAGAAAGCATAGCACGAAAATTATTGACTTTCTCAACTGCAAGCTTAGAGATATCATTTAATATATTTGAAGTTTTTTTCACAACTTCTTCTTTTGAGACTTCACGTTTTTCAGGATGAGCATCTAAAACAGGGGTAATAACATTTTTTAATGCATTAGCTACATCTTGGGCTTTGTTATATATATCATCGCGAGGCTTGGGTTCTTCTATATTCTGTCCTTTTAACCCTTCAGTTAAATTTTGAGTTTCTCTATCTAAAGCTGCCTCACTCGCTGCATCTTTAGCTTTTTTAAGTGCTTCTTTCTCAGAGTTATTAATATTACTATTATCGATCCCGCTAGAAACTGCCTTAGTTATTTCAGGACCTCCTTTGCCTTCATAAATACCGTCTACTAATCCTTTAGTCATTAGCTCTCTATCAGGTAAATCAGTCTTACTTTCTGCAATACCTTTTTCCGCTGATGCAATAATAAGTGCTTTACCCGGTAAGGATAAAGAGGTATCACTATGAGTAGCTATAGTCTCGCCTACCCCTTTAACAATCTCTGCTTTGTCTTTAGCTTCAAGCGAGCTTCCTGCAACTGTGTTAGTAATTCCTTCAATTATTTCACTTTTTACCTCTACTTTAGCCGGACTATTTAAAACATTAGATGTAATGGCTTGTATGTTTGTTGTTTTTAATTCAGTATTACTTAAAGGATCAAATAAAATATCATTTACTTTTTTTATTGTATCTTTTTTAGTTTGTTCCGCCGTAATCTTATCTAAATTCTGTTGCATCAATTGTTGTTGTTCCGGGCTGAGAACTTGGGCTTCTACACCTTTCTTTAATACAGAACCTAATAATTTTTGTTTTTCCGCATTGCTTAATTCAGAGGCATTAACCTTATCACCTACTGCTATAAGCATTGTCCCTTTATCTTCAGTAGAAAGGTTACTTTTTATTGCAGCATCCGTAATACCGTCAATTGCCGCAGCTCTACTTGCATCATCTTTAAGACTTAAACCGACATCTACTGCCTTTTCTAACATCTGCTGTTTTTGCTTCGGTTCAAGATTCTCTGAATTTAAAGCGATAGCTACTGTAGCTTCAAGCATTTTTGATTTTTCTAGGTCTGGGGTATTCTGATCATTTTTTATGGTTTCTAATACCGCATTTACTCCAGCTACTTTTGTGTCCGGTGTGAGGTCGTTATTATTGACCGTATTTTCAGTTAAAGCAATGATATTAGCCTGCTTTTCAGCAATATCACTTTTCTCATTATTAAGAATTACCGTGGCTGCTTCTTTAATTAAATCAATTTGTTTATTGCCGTCAGTTTCTTTTGTTAAACCTGCATTTACATAATTTAATAAATCTTGCATGCTGCCTGATAAAGCTGTAGCTGCATTAAGGAGGTTTGGATTCACTTGTTGCGACTGTGGCATCTGTGTAGTTTGAGTAGGCGTAGGCGTTTCAATAGATGACTGTAATCCTTGATTTAGATTTATTGTAGGTTCGTTTGTTTCTAGTGCCTTACTTTGCCCTTGTCCTATTATAAGATCTTCGGCTTGTGATAAGTCAACGCTCTGCCCTTGGTTTAGTTCTACCTCTTTCACCATTTCTTTATATTTACCGCGTGTTACCGCAAGTGTATAAATTTCTCCACCATGCTCTATATAAGCTATTGCGTCATCTCCGGTTCCAGCAAATTTTAAAGGTTTCGGTGAGCTTATTTCTTTAAGTTGAGGTTTACCGTTTGGTCCTTCTTCGTAGTGGGCAGTGAAATATACGGCTTTATCTTTGGAGGGCTTTGTGCCATCAGCTTTTAATGCTACCATCGATAAATGCATTGACCCATCGGCTTTATCAAGTTTTATAGGAAAATCTATTTCTCTATATGAGCTGATCTGAACCTGAGTACCGTCTTGTTTAGCTACAGTAAAAGGCTTAGTTTTAACAGTTGTTTCATTTAAGGTACAGAGTTCATCACCTGCATCATTTTTAACTACTGTTGCTCTAAGATCGCTTGCACTTACTTGATTTTTCCACTGTACCGGCTTAAATCCACCAGGGTATCCACTAGCGGCACTAAATGTATTATGAACATTTTTATAGCCGGCTATTTCTATTAATTCTAATTTCTTTTTAAGCTCAGGATTTTCTAAAGCCTTATCAATAAATTTTCTATTAGCCGGATTACCGAAAAAAGCATTTAATGTTTTATCTTTTTCTTCTTCTATTTCTTTTCTTTTTTGTTCAGCTAAATCACGGTCTGCAAAGGCTGCCAGGTCCTTTAATATTTGTTCTATTAAATTATCTTTTTGCGGTTGTATAATTGTTTCTCTTACAACCTTGGTTATTGGGTCTGATGTCTGACCGTCAGGAGAGATATTGTCCAATAAAGCACTAATTGAAGGGGTAGATTGAGCAGAAGATGCAGAAGTAACGATAAAACCATCGTCAGCTGCATCTAGTGTAGGTTGAGCGGGAGCAGCTTGTTCTTGTTTTTTTTCATCTATATCGGATTCATATCTTTCATCATTTTCATATCCAGTATTATCTTTACTCATAAAACCTCTAATTTAACCAAAAATTAATTAGCACAAATTTTCCGCTGTCACCCCGTGACTTGACCACGGGGTGACACCAAAAAGACCGATCCATGCAAGTACTACATCTTTTTCACAGTTTGTGTTATACTGTCAAAGATAGTATATAGAGATTTTAGTAATATCAAGAAAAAACTTGATATTATTATTGAGAAAATTTAATAGAATTTTTATATTCTTTATTGAGTTCTTTAGTTGCCCAAAGCCAAGTTAAGCAAGTAATTATAAATATAATCATTAAACAGATGGAAATAGATTGATAACTAGCGGAAGGTAATATTATAAATACCAATGATTGTAAAAATGCACTACCGGATTTACCGAGTTTTGTACCTATCACGTCGGCAGCAGCTTTACCTTTTATTTTTATTTCCGGATCTAAAGGAACATAGGCCATTTCTTTTGTTGAATCAAATAAGGTATATTTGCTTGATTTACTAAGCACATTTTGAATAGCACCTATTGTTATAGCAATTAAAGCAGGATCGGTTAGGATAAAATTTGCTATTATTAAGCCGGCAAATCCTTCAAAATTATTAACGGCAAAAAATAATATACCGGTAATAAAAACTATTAAAGGTGTGATAACAGCTGCCGTAAACCAGCCAAGTCTTCTAACTATATTTGAACCAAGTACGACAAATAAAATAGTAAATACTCCGGTATAGCTCAAATAACTTCCTATAAAAGCTGCATATTCGGTTGGAGTTTTATAAATTTTAGTAGCTGCTGCTTTCCAAGGACCTTCTACTAAATTAATGGCAATGCCATAGCAGATAAGCAAAGTTGCAATTAATCTAATATGTCTTGACGATAGAATCATTTGAAAACTTTCGGCAATAGTCATAGATTTTTTCTTTGCTTTAAACCTGAGTAACGCCATATGCTCTTTGTCTAGTACTTTATGATTAAGCAGCCAAAAAGTTTTAATAGCTATTATACCTAAAATTAATACTATAGTTAGTATAATTTGTATAGAAAGTGTATGAAAAGACGATTGCAATGCAAATTTATTAGTTACGTAATCATTAATATTACTTAGATTTTCTAAAAACTGCCCTGCTAAATAAATACCTGTTTGACTAAGTAAACCGAATAACGGATAAAATCTTTTAGATTCTTCCACTGTAGTAATATTATTAACAAACTGCCAAAAAAGTAATGCAAAAACTACGTTTGGCCATAATTCGGCTATTATATAAAATAGTGAAAAACTCCATTTTGATAAAAGCAGTATAAACCATTTTAAATTAGGTAAACTTGCCGTTAAATTTTGAATGTTTACAGGGCTTAAATGCAGCATTTCATGATTTGGAAAAATAACGTAGGCAAATAAAGCAAAGAATGTTAAAAAAATTGATATAATAAGATAAAATATATTTTCTGCTTTCATCCTATTAACAAGCTTTACATAGATAGCAGTCATTAAGAAAGCTGACGGCATCACTCCCCAAAACTTCAAAAACGAGATAGTCTCGGCGCCTATCATAGTAGTAACAATACTATCTTTTAAAGCTCTAATTAGATTTTGGATAAATAAAATACAGAACATTAATAAGGTGATGAATAAAAATTTAGAAACTTCGTGGCGTTTTATAGGCCAGATATAATCGGTAAGTTTAGAAAGACAGGTATTGATTTTAGAGGAAGAATTTTCTATATTATTGGGGTTAATCGTCATTATTTGGTCTAACCTATCATGTAATTGGAGCTTTGTTGTATGAACTGCATGTCATTCCCGCGAAAGCGGGAATCCAGTACTTTAAAGCTTTTTAAAGGATTTTTTGAAAAGCTCGATTTATCTTGCTTTACCCTAGATCCCCGCCTACGCGGGAATGACATCTAGAGCTTTTCCTGATCTATACAACAATACTAATTGGCTAGAGTTATATATTAAAGATTTTCTAAATTTAAGTCAAATTAAAATGAGTAATTATTGGTTAAATATTTATAAGCCAAGAGGCATAAGTTCTGCTAAACTTGTTAGTATAGTAAAAAAAATACTCGGTAAAGTTAAGATAGGGCATGCAGGTACTCTAGACGTAGAAGCGGAAGGAGTATTACCACTTGCCGTAGGTGAAGCTACAAAACTAATACAGCTACTAATTAATGCTAGAAAAGCCTATATTTTTACCGTAAAATTTGGAACACAAACAGATAGCGGCGATTATGCCGGTAAAGTAATAGCAACGAAAGATTATATCCCTTCTCAAGAAGAGGCTTATGCCGTATGTTCTAAATTTATCGGTAACGTAACACAAATACCGCCGGCTTTTTCAGCTCTTAAAGTTAACGGCGTAAGAGCTTATAAATTGGCAAGAGAGGGGAAAGAAGTAGAATTAAAGCCACGAAATATAACTATTTATGATCTAAAATGTTTAAATTTTGATGAGAAAAATGCTACCGCTATATACTATACGGAATGCTCAAAAGGTACTTATATAAGGACTTTAGCAGAAGATTTGGCATTGTCCTTGCAAAGTTTAGGATTTGTGATAGAATTACGCCGTACTCAGGTTGGAATATTTAAAGAAGAAAATGCTATCCGAATTAAATCGCCTGACGAAATTACCAAAAATTCCCTAGAGGAAAAAAGCATAAAGATAGAAGCAATACTGGACGACATCCTGGTTCTTGATGCAACTGACAGCCAAGCACAGCAAATTAAATACGGACAGAAATGTTTATTTAATTATGAAAAAGACGTTAATCTTTTATGGGTTCGCTATAAAGGTGTTTTGCTTGCAATAGGTAGCTTAAACAAGAGTTGCTTTAATTCTTTACGAGTATTTAATTTAACACAAGACTTCTTTTAAAACTAGAAGTCTATATATTTAAGGAGAAATTATCGATGTCGATTACTACAGAACGTAAACAACAATTAATTAAAGAATATGCTATAACGGAAAATGATACAGGTTCAAGTGCGGTGCAATGTGCTATCTTAACTGAAAGAATCAATAATTTAACCGAGCATTTTAAATCTAACCATAAAGATCATACTTCAAGACGCGGATTATTAATTTTAGTCGGACGTCGCCGCAGATTACTTAACTATATTAAAAAGAATAATGTTAGCGAATATTTAGATTTAATAAGTAAGCTAGGAATTAGAAAGATTAAGTAGTACAAATATCATACCGCAACTTGACCTAGTGTCATACCCGTGGTCAAGCCACGGTATGACAACCTTGAATAAAATATAAATTATGAAATTGAGATAAATAGATGTTTAACGAAATAACTAAGAGTGTTACATGGGACGGGAAAATTCTTGAGCTTAGTACAGGTAAAATAGCAAGGCAAGCTGACGGAGCAGTTACGGTAAAAATGGGTAATTCCGTTTTATTATGTACAGCAGTAGTAGCTAAAAAAGCAAAAGAAGGTATCAGCTTTTTTCCTTTAACGATTAATTATAGAGAAATGGCGTATGCTGCCGGTAAAATCCCCGGAGGATTTTTTAAACGTGAAGGGAAAGCATCAGATAGAGAAGTTTTAGTATCTCGTTTAATAGATAGACCGATTAGACCGTTATTTCATCCGGCTTTTGTGAATGAAACGCATGTAACTTGCAGTGTTCTTTCATATGATCCTGAAACTCCGGTAGATATACTTGCAATTATCGGCGCATCGGCTGCACTTAGCCTATCCCCTGCTCCTTATCTAGAAATAGTTGCTGCAAGTAAAGTCGGTTTAATCAACGGTGAATTTGTTTTAAATCCGGCACTTGAATTATTAAAAACAAGTCAGCTTGATTTAGTAGTTGCAGGAACATCAGATTCAGTAATGATGGTTGAATCGGAAGCTCATTTACTCTCTGAAGAACAAATGTTAGAAGCCGTAAAATTTGGATTTGAAAGCTTCCAGCCGGTAATAAAGATAATTAAAGAACTAGCAGAAGAAGCTAAAAAACCAAAGCTTGAAATGCAAGATTTATATCCTGCCTCATTAAAGAAAGAAATTGAGAAGTTATTTGTAAAAGAAATTGAACAAGCTTTTGCGATTAAATCTAAACAAGAACGTAGCACTAATTTAGATTTAATACCTGAAAAAGTTCTTACACATTTTGTAAGCGACATAGAAAATAAAAAATATAGTAATTATCAAATCGAATCGGCTTTAAAATCTATTGAATCAGATATATTACGTAACGAGATTTTAGAAAAAAATAGACGTATCGATGGAAGAAGTACCACGGATATAAGACAAATTGCTTGTGAAATAGGTTTACTACCTTCCGCACACGGTTCAGCTTTATTTACTAGAGGCGAAACGCAAAGCTTAGTTAGCACTACATTCGGTACTAGTTTAGATGAGCAGATAGTTGACAGTTTAGAGGGTGAGTATAAAGAGCGTTTTATGCTTAATTATATCTTTCCGCCCTACTCTGTAAATGAAGCAATGCCGATGAAAGCACCTAGTCGTCGTGAAGTCGGACACGGTAAACTCGCATGGCGTGCTATCAATCCAATATTACCTAATAAAGTACAATTTCCTTATTCTATTAGAGTAGTTGCCGAAACTACGGAGTCTAACGGTTCTTCTTCAATGGCAACTGTTTGCAGTAGTTCTCTTGCTTTAATGTATGCCGGCGTACCGATAAAAGCACCGGTTGCGGGTATTGCTATGGGACTTATTAAGGAAGGCAAAAAATTTGCCGTATTATCGGATATTCTCGGTGATGAAGATTATTTCGGTGATATGGACTTTAAGGTTGCAGGAACTAGTGAAGGGATTACTGCATTACAAATGGATATCAAAATATCCGGAGTAGATTTTAAAATAATGAAAGTAGCTTTAGAGCAAGCACGACTCGGTCGTTTGCATATACTGGAGCAAATGAATAAAGTTATCAGTAAACCAAATAGCGAACTAAGTAAAAATGCTCCTTCTACTACTACTATAAAAATAGATAAGGATAAAATTAGAGATATTATAGGACCGGGCGGTAAAGTAATAAAGGAAATTTGTGAAACTAGCGGTGCTAAAATAGATATAAGCGATGACGGCAGCGTTTCTGTTTATGCTTCAGATAGAGATAAGTTAAAAGTTGCCTTAGATAAAATTAAAGCTATTGCCGTTGAACCTGAAATCGGTGAAATATTTAACGGTACGGTAATGAAAGTCTTAGATTCCGGTGCTTTTATTAATTATTTAGGTAATAAAGACGGCTTTGTTCATATTAGTGAAATTTCAGAAGAAAGAATAGAAACGGTTAGTAGTGTTTTAAAACAAGGCGATATAGTAAAAGTTAAGCTAATAGGTTTTGATAATAAAGGCAAAGCAAAATTAACTATTAAAAATACCGATAAGGATAAATCTTCAAATAATCCAAAACCAAAAAATAATGTTAATAATGCTAAGGAAAATTCAGAACCTGAGCAGCGACGTGATTCTAGTAAAAAACGAGCTTGGAATGAAGATAATAATACTGAAACGGCTGAAGTAATTACAGAACGTAAGTATTTTAATTGATCTTGTCATACCGTGGACAAGCCACGGTATGACAATGAGTAAATAAATGACCAACACAAATAATTACCGCATTATCGCAAAGAGGGTTATTTCTAGTGAAGCAAGTGCTTTAGAAAAATTATCCGAAAATATCCCTGAAGATTTTAACAGAATTATAGAATTTTTACTATCTTTCAAAGGACGGGTAATTTTAACGGGTATAGGTAAAAGCGGTTATATTGCAAAAAAAATAGCAGCTAGCTTTTCCTCAACCGGTATGCCTGCTTTTTATTTACATCCGGCAGAAGCAAGTCACGGCGATTTAGGTATGGTGACGAGAAATGATCTAGTAATTATGCTATCTAATTCCGGTGAAACTAAAGAGCTATTTAATATAATTGAATATTGCAAGAACTCTTCCATAAAAATTGCTGCGATGACAATGAATAAAAATTCCACTTTAGCTAAAAGAAGCGATTTTTTATTAATAGTACCTGAATACCCGGAAGCTTCTGTAATTGGAGCTCCTACTATATCATCTTTAATAATGTTATCACTCGGTGATGCTTTAATGACTGTTATACATGAAAAACGAGGCTTTACTAAAGATGATTTTAAAATTTATCATCCGGGAGGTACAATCGGTGCTAATTTAACAAAAGTTAAAAACCTAATGCGTAGCGGTGATGAAATACCTTTAGTATATGAAGATACTTCCTTTGCCGAAACTATAATTGTTATGAATAAAAAACGTTTAGGTTGTACACTTGTAACAGATAAAAACCAAAATTTGGTGGGAATTATAACCGATGGGGATTTACGTCGTCATATTAACGATCAAATCTACTTAAAAACAGCATCAAGCATTATGACCAAAAACCCTATTCATATCTCATCGGAAATATTTGCAAAAGAGACTTTAAATTTAATGAAAGCCAAGAATATCACTAATATACCGATTGTTGATGATAATGTTATTATAGGCATTATCCATATTCATGATTTACTACGCATAGGAGTTAGCTAAAATCTATGCCCTCTTCTTATAAACGGCGAAAAAAAATTTGGAAATCTGTATATCTTTTAATAATAGTTGGAATTTTGTATATAGGGTATATATTAATTAAAAGTGGTTATATTAATGAAGAAAACGATATTAACGTTACAAAAAAAAGTTTAAAAGATACTAAAAATTTTGATTTAAAATATAATATTATATTGAAAGATTCAATTTTTGAGGGAGTAAATAAAAATTTAAATGCGTATAAGATTAAAACTGAGCGAGCTACAAAAGAGTCAGATAACAAATATAAACTAGATATAATAAATGCTATTTATAACGTAAATCAAGACCAAACTCTTATTATCAATGCGAAAGAAGGCTTTTTAGATGAAGAATCAAACATATTAGATTTAAAAAACGATGTAAAACTTTTTTTTGATGAGATCATATTTAACACTAACTATGCAAGGATTGATTTAGTAAATAAGAATATAACCGGTCATTCCCCTACTAAGTTACTTTACAAAAACTCTTCAATTACTTCGGATAGTTTTAATACGAAGGATGAAAATAATATTATAATTTTTAAAAGCAATGTCTCTACAATCATCGATTTATCGGATTAGACATCTTTCTAGACCAACTTATAGAGAGGAATTTAAAGGAGACACGGAGCGCAGCACCGCAGCGTATATAGACATACGTGAGGATGCGAGTACCGGATCGACGTCTAAATTACCTCTAGAAGCGAAGTTTAGAAAGATGTCTATTATTAAACTTGTTTTACTTCTTATAATTAGTACCGTAATATATGCTAATGATAAAAATATTTCAAATTTACATATAACATCTGATACTTTAATTATTGATAGAACCAAACAAAAGGCAGAATATCTTGGAAATGTTGTTGTTTACTTCGATAATGCGATACTTAGAACGAAAGAATTATATATTTTTTATAAAACAATAGCTGAAAAGCAAACTATTGATCATGTAGTTGTCCCTACTAAATTGACTGTAGAAAGAAAAATAAATAATGAATTATTACTTGCAGATAGTGCTAAATATTTTTTCGATAATAAACAACTTATTCTACTTGGTAATGTAATATTACAGCGTGACGATAATGTTTTAAAAACTAATAAACTAATCTACTATGTAGATATTATTAAGAAATAGAGCTATTTATCGTTGGTACGTCATTGTGAGCGACTGCAAGGAGTGTTGCAATCCAGAAAATAATTAAAAAAATGCTAAAGATTAGCATTTTTAAACTGGATTGCTTCGTCAATTACTTACGTAATTTTCTCGCAATGACGTTGAAAATTAATCCACGCAACAAAATCTTAACAAATAAAAAAGATGGACAGCTTACAAGTTAAAAATATATCAAAATCCTACAAAAAAAGGAATATATTAACTGATATATCTCTGAATATAAAACAAGGAGAGATAGTTGGTTTATTCGGTCCGAACGGAGCCGGTAAAACAACTTGCTTTAACATTATTATCGGTTTAATGAAACCGGGCTCAGGGCAATTACTTTTAAATGATATAAATATTACCAACTTGCCTATTTATTTACGAGCAAGACTTGGAATCGGTTATCTTCTTCAAGAACCTTCGATATTTCGGGGATTATCAGTTGAGGATAATATTAAAGCTGTAGTTGAGATATCTGAAAATGATAAAGAAGTAATTGAACAAAAAACCCATAATTTGCTAGAGAAATTTTCGATAGTTCATTTAAAAGATTCATCCGCTGCTAACTTATCAGGCGGTGAAAGGCGTAGGCTTGAGATTGCACGTTCACTTGCAATAGAGCCTAAATTTATCATGCTTGATGAACCGCTTGCCGGTATTGACCCGCTTGCTATTTCCGATATCAAAAATCTAATTACTTATTTACGTGAATTTAATATAGGCATATTAATTACCGACCATAACGTACGTGATACTCTAGATATAGTCGACCGTGCTTATGTTATTTTTGAAGGTAAAGTATTATTAGAAGGAAGTGCTAAGGAAATAGCAAATAGCAAGAAAGTTAAGGAAGTGTATTTGGGAGAAAGCTTTAGCTTCTAGATTCCGATGTCATCCCTAGCTAAAAGCGGGGATCCAATCCTTTTCGATGTCATCCCGTGGCTTGACCACGGGATCCAGTAGAATTGACTACTATAAATTGTTTTTATGGCGTGGTCAAGCCACGGCATGACATTGAATACGTTTTCCGAACCATGTAATAACATTCAAAACAGTTTTTTATGCAAATTAACAAAGAAATTTTTAGGGCTTATGACATACGAGGTAATAGCCTTAAGGATTTAACGGAAGAAGTAGCTTATAAAATCGGCTTTTGTTTCGCCGAGATGACTATAACGAAAGATAACGATAAAATCTGTATAGGTTTAGACGGTCGGCTCAGCTCCCCTACCCTTTGTAAAGCTTTAGAACTAGGATTAACTGATGCAGGAGCTAAAATCATAAATATTGGCGTAGTTTCAACGCCGGTTTTATATTTTGCCAATAAACACTTTATGCCTGTCGGTAGTATTATGGTCACGGGATCACATAACCCTCGTGACGATAACGGTTTTAAAATGTTGCAAAACGGCAAATCTTTTTTCGGTCCTCAAATCCAGGATTTACTAGCAAAGATTAATGTCATACCGTGGCTTGACCACGGTATCCATAGTGATATTAACTGGATCCCGCAGTCAAGCCGCGGTATGACAATAACTCCTTACGACATCCAATCTAAATACCTAAAACGTATTTTAGATGGAATAAATATTAATCCAAAATTAAAAGTAGCTTGGGATTGCGGTAACGGAGCAACCAGCAATATTATTGAAGAACTAAAAAAACATTTAGCTAACAAGAATATAATCATAAATAGTAAGATTGACGGGAATTTTCCAAGCCATCACCCCGACCCTACTAACCCTGCTAATTTACAAGAGCTAATTAAATTAGTTAAAGAACAAAATTGTGACCTTGGTATAGCTTTTGACGGTGACGGTGATAGAATCGGTATTATCAGCTCAAGCGGGAAGATATTATTCGGTGATCAAATTTTATGTATATTTGCTGAGGATATCTTAAAGGAAAACCCAAATGCCACTATAATAGTCGATGTAAAAGCCAGCCGGTTCATCGTTGATAAAATAAAATTATTCGGTGGAAATCCTATAATATGGCGAACAGGCCATCCTTTTATTAAAAGCAAAATGCTTGAGACAAAGGCTTTACTCGCCGGTGAAATGAGCGGGCATATATTCTTTGCCGATAAATATTTTGGCTTTGATGATGCAATTTATGCAGCTCTTAGACTTTTAGATTTACTTAGCAAATCGGATAAAACTCTAGATGAGATAATAGACGAGTTACCCAAAAGCTATAGTACACCGGAAATTAAAATATTTGTTTCTTCAGAGTTAAAACTAAAAATTATAGAAGAAATAAAGCAAAAGTTACTTGATGATAAAATAGAATTTAACGATATTGACGGTGTACGGGTAAATACTGAGCATGGTTGGTGGCTCTTGCGTAGCTCTAATACCGAATCTATTATAGTTGCAAGGGCTGAATCAGCTAATAAGGATGGTTTAGAAAAAATAATAACTATAATTAATAAATATCTTGAAAAATACGGGCTATTAATTAATTATTAAAAAATTATTGCTTTCTAAAGTATTATTTTATATATTTTTCTTACATTAAATTAATATACAACAGACCTAATCGATACATCATCTGTTGATGCTAAATTAGTTACAATAACAGCAACAGGTGCAAATACATTAAATATTAACATTACCAACAAGGCACCATTGGTAATAAAAAATAAAGACCTTGAGCCTACTAATAATCCTCTTATTTTTAAACTTAACAGTGATGTAGCAGCATCTAACGGTCTAAATAGTTTAGTTCTTGACTACAATGACGCAGGCTTATTTAGTGGTCCAACTATTAGTTATGACAACAAATTTGGTACAATAACATTTAGTGGACCAGCAGATAGTAATGCTAATACTAAGACTTTAGGAAATACTATTAATACTGATGAAATCGTTTAAGGGTATTAATGTCATTCCTAGCTAAAAGCGGGAATCCAGTACTTTTTGTTGTCATACCGTGGCTTGACCACGGTATCTAGAAAAAATTAAAAACATTAAATTTTCGATTCTAATTCCGTAAGACTGGATACCGTGGTCAGCCACGGTATGACACCGAATACATAAAATAGTTTAAACAAGTGACAAAGAAAGAAATATATTCAAATGATTTGAAGAATTGGAATGTAAAACAAGGAGCGAGCACGCACAGCCTATACTTAATAGGTGAGCATGCGAGTCCTCCGAAGTTTTGCAGAAACAATTCTTCAAATCATTTGAATATAATTATATTATGCGGGCCGACTGCTAGCGGGAAGTCTTATTTAGGGCATGAATTGGCTAAAGCTTATAACGGCGAAATCATTAATATCGACTCAATGCAGGTTTATAAGGAAATTCCTATTATTACCGCCTCCCCTCCGAAAAGCTATAAAACTGAAGTTACTTACTATTTATATAATTTTCTATCAATTACAGAAGATTTCTCGGTAATAAAATATCTAAAACTTGCGACAGAAAAAATAAAAGAAATAACCGGCAGGGGTAAACTACCCATATTAATAGGAGGAACGGGCTTATATATCAATTCTCTAGTTTTTGGCTATAATAATATTCCTGATATAATGGAGGATTTACGCAAAGAAGTTAGAGAATTGCATAGTAAAATAGGCAATATAGAATTATGGAATAAATTAGAGAAGCTTGACCCACTTACTGCTTCTAAAATAAACCAAAATGATACTCAACGTTTAATTAGAGCTTATGAAGTATTCATGCAAACCGGTAAATCTATTTTTTCCTTTCAAACCTTGCTAAAAGAACAAATCTTATCTGATTTTAATTTCAAAATTATCTTCTTAAATCCTGAGCGAAAATTTTTGTATAAAACATGTGATGAGCGTTTAGATAAGATATTTAAAGAAGGGGCAATTGACGAAATTGCTTTAATAAAAAGACAATTCACCCCACAACATTATTCGAATTTAAAAGCAATAGGGATAAAAGAAATTTTAGCTTATTTAAACGGCAATCTCACTTTAGATGAGGCTTTAAATGCAGCTCAAATACGAACCCGTCAGTATACTAAAAGACAAGTTACTTGGTTTAAAAATCAGATACAAGATAAAACCACATTAGAATATTCTAACCAAGAAGAGTTTGCACAAATATTAAGAAATTTTACGTACTATAGCTAGGGTTAAATAAAAATGGTATGCTATTAATTTGTCATCCCGTGGCTTGACCATGGGATCCAAAACTTTTTAAGGTTTTCTGGATACCGGGAACAACCCGGTATGACAGTTTTTATATCTTTTTTATCTCGCTTTAGCCATAATTAATGCGTTATAGCTAGACCATAGTAAATAGGTACAGTTAAATAAACTTTAGTACGTGTTCTACAGCCATACTGATATCTTTGAATTGCCCCGTAACTTTTCTTATTTCGTTCTTAATCTTAAACCAATAATGTTCTATAGGATTTAAGTCTGGGCTATATGTAGGTAAGAATAAAATTCTGCACCCAACCGACTCGATTAATTCTCTTATTATATTATTCTTATGGAAGTTGATATTATCCATAATTACTGTTTGTCCAGGATGTAATTCTTTAGTTAATATAGTCTCTACATAGGTTGTAAATATTTCTTTATTACAATTTCCTTCAAATATTACTGGCGCTATAATTTGATTATTACGAAGCCCCGCTATCATACTGATCCTGGATTTATGTTGATACACTTTGTTTCCATAACATCTAGTACCTTTTATACTCCATCCATATTCTCTACAAGCATTATCTTCTATTCCTGACTCATCAATGAATACTAGAGTTTCTTTAGAAATTTGCTGTATCTTTTCTATAAATTCATTCCTTAAACCAATATCCCTTCTGGGATGAAGATGACTTTTTTTTATAAGTGTACCCTAGTAGTTTTCTATAGTAATTTATTCTAGTTCTTTGTAATCTATTACCTAGTATAATACTTAATTCTTTAGCTGTTTTATCATGATTATTGATAATTAATTCTTCAAATTCTTTGAGATTTATTTTTGCATTATAACCCTTTGCTGGACCATAAGGTTTTGCTTTTATATCTCCTGTTTCCCATTTAAGAGTTTTCCATCTATATATAGTGTTACGACCTATATTGAATATTTTACATGCTTTAACAATTGAGAGCCCATCATCTAGAGCTTTGAATAGTTTCATTCTTAAATCGTAACTGTAACTGCTTGCCATAATTTATTTATTATCATTTATAACATATATATTAGCATAGTATGTACCTATTTACTATGGTCTAGCTATACCAAGCTATTTAACGGCACTTTAAGAGTTATAGGGGTAGCCTCAAGCCTTGACGCTATAGGAACTTCCAAAGCTGATTTATTAGTTCAATCCGATCTTATTATCAATCCAAATTTACCTTTATTTGTAGCTCCGAATGATGAATTTACAGTACCGGTAACAATATTTAATAACCTAAAAGATTCAGGAAACGCTCAGGTTTTTCTAAATATTGAAACAAGCGAAGGACTTAAAATATTAGATTATCCTAAAGAGATACCGATAGACGAAAATAAGGAAGCTACTATTAATGTTAAATTAAAAGCGACTGATAAACTCGGTTCGGCAGATTTAAAGGTTGTGGCTTCTATAAATCACCTAAACCGGGTATAATATCTATGGCAGTAGTACATAGCTCCGAATTAACTAGTACTACGAGCATTCGCCCTGCTAGCCCTAACGTTACAACAGTTGATACAGGCTTCATTACCGGCAATAAAGCTAATTTAAAAATCTTGCGGGATTTATATCCTGAATTTGCTAAACTGCAAATTTCCGCTTCTAAATCGCCGCTTGCTATTATTTCCGGTTTTAAAGATTTCCTAGATAATTATCCTTATGGCTGTACTGAACAATTAATAAGCCAAAATTTTGCCAATATTTTATTATATAATGAACAAGAGCTAGTTCAGATTCTTAAAACTAATCGTAAAAAAATGGATGAATCATTATCGAAAATATTTCAAACTTTATCGGAACGTCAAAATTACGACGGTGGATTTAGATATTGGAACAATTTTAACGACGATTCCGATCCATTTATTTCCGTTTATGCTATGCATTTCTTAAGCGAGGGAGCAACTAGATATTTAGCCGTTCCAAGTGATATATTTAATCAAGGTATTTACTATTTAGAGAATATGGCTAACAGATCAATAAACTCCTTAGATGAAGCAAGAGAAAAGGCATATGCGGTTTATATCCTGACGAAAAATAGTGTTATTACTACAAGCTATATTGCAAATATTTTAAAATATTTAGACGAGTACCATAAAAATACATGACAGGATGATTTGACTAGCGTTTATTTAGCAGCTAGCTATAAAATGCTGCAAATGAATGAAGAAGCGGATAAATTATTAGATAGATTTACTCTAAACAAACCGATATCAAAAACAGATTATCAATACTATAATCCTCTAATAAAATATAGTCAGTATTTATACCTAATTTCTCTGCATTTCCCTGAAAGATTAAAAAACTTTGACCCAAAAATTGTACAGGATATAGCTCTTTTTGCTAAAGACAACTATAATAGTCTATCAGCAAGCTATGCAATTATGGCAAGTCTTGCCTATGCCGATAAAATAAATAATGTAGATGAGGCGAGTATTAAGGTAGATTATACAATAAATAACCAAACCCAAGAAGTTATAAAGCATCAAAAAACATCTTTAGCAGGTAGCAAAATAATGCTGGATGAGATTCCTGCAAACGGTGTTCAAGAAATCAACTTAACTTCCTCAAGTAACGGCTTTTTCTATCAGCTTTTAACTTCAGGCTATGATAAGCAATTAACAGAAAATAAAGAGATAGTTAAAGGCATAGAAATAACCAAAAAATATCTCGATGAAAATAATAAAGAGGTTAGTAAAGTAAAATTAGGTGATAATATTACGGTGGAAATCACCATGCGTTCAGGTAGTAATAAAACCTTGAACAATATGGTAATACTTGACTTATTACCGGCAGGCTTCGAGCTTTTACCGGATAACAACAACGTAAATATATTAGAACGCACGCAGGAAGTAATGATATGGAAACCGATATATATAAATAATCGTGATGATAGAGTTATGATTTTCGGTACTATTTCTGATCAAAAAATGACGTATCAATATAAAATCAAAGCAGTTAATAAGGGCATATTCGCAACTCCTGCTATTTACAGCGAAGCTATGTATGACCCTCAGACTTACTATCGTGGTACTATAGGTAGTATTATTGTGGAGTAGCGTTGTTGCATGGTTCGTTTTATGTCATTCCCGCGAAAGCGGGGATCCACTCCTTTTCTGTGTCATCCCGTGGCTTGACCACGGGATCTTGTATCACAGACTGTATCCTGAGATCCCGCAATCAAATTGCGGGATGACATTAAAGATTACTGGATTCCCGCTTCTGCAGGAATGACATCGATTAATAATCCTTACCTTGATTATATTAAAGGAGATTGTTACGCCTCAAACAGTCTTATACTAAAAGCACAAGAGTCTTATTATACAGCTTTAGACCTCAGCGAAGATTCTGAGTTTAAACTTGGTATATATTACAAAGTGACCAATTTATAAGAGCAGAACCATAACGAATTTGATCTCATTTATATATATAATGCTATTTATGCGTTGTATAACATGAATTATCCTTATCATTATGAATTAGATTATTTTTAGCAATCTCAAACGAAATCTAAATTCGCCTTTAAAAATTCCGGAGCAAAATCTGCACCGTTAGACCAACTAATAGTTTGCAATTCTTCATCTATCGTCACTTTATTTTTTATCTTGAAGCGGCTCAAAAATTGAGCCTTTAAGATGTGGATATAGGTTTATAATACCTTTTGTTCCATCATCAAAAACTAATTCTAAATAATAATCATCAATATAACTTACAGATATTACATGCAACATTTGAATTTTAATCCATTTTTTATATTATTTTAAGATCTCATAACCACAATAAAGAATTCAGAATATCTTAATAATCCTTCACCCCACAATCACTTTCAGCTTCTCTATAGTTTTTGAATCTTTTGCGAGTTCTAAAAATATTTCCCGCTCATAGGCAAGTAGCTCTTCTTCATTCGTTTCATTTCAGTTGCTAAATTTATTTTAGGCAAAGTAATTTTATGAGGAGCAGGCAATATCTTTTTAGGTAGGTTTAATTTTAAAGCTTCATCTAAAATATAATGCTTGTTCATATTTACGTGCATATTCTCTACATCATAATCTGCTTTAAAGTAATCTGCCGAGCTTGTTTTATTCTGCTCTATAATATTTCTGATATTTTTAATTAGTTTAGTTTTATCTCCTCTAGTTCGAGCAAACATTTCGGTAACACCGACCCATCCTGGTATTAAACCGACACCAAGTTCTACAAGTCCTGCGTTAAGTTCTTGATTTCCTATAATAAAGCTTGAGTGTAGTAATAGCTCACATCCACCTCCAAGGGCCACACCAAGACCACAGCTAATAACATGTGTAGAGGAATATTTTAAGTGGAGCATGGTTTGCTGTACAAACTCTTCTAATGCTTTGGTATCTATTTTTGCTTGCCTTTCTTTTTCAAGCAAGTCTTTCTTATTTTCATAATTTCCTATTGATGTTTTTAAACTATTTATTTTATCTTTGTGTCGCTCCATACGCACTAAATTAGTATCTCCTTCACCTATTACATTAGCTCCTCTCTCTCCCCCCTGGCTATCAAACCGCCTATAATACCACCTACAGAGCTTGCTTGTGCTACTAAAGATACCGTCTCTAAGGTAGTATCTCGTATTACTTTTAAAATCTCTTTAGTTCTAGTTGTATTTAATTTTTCAGGTTCAACTTTTTCTTGGTAAATTTTAGGTAATTGAGTATCCAAGAAATTTTTAAGTTCAGGGCTATCTTTTGCTTTATCTATTGAGTAGTAACTACTAACTCTGCTTGCTTCACATAATTAGCTTTAATATTTTCTAAAGTTTTTTTCTTTCTATCTAAACGCTTATCTTCTTTTACTTCTAAAGTTTCTTTTCCAACATTGTAAGCAACAGCTGATAAAGAAAGTGCAGCAAGCCCAACCCCGACGGGAGTGGGATTAAGGACTAACGACACTGCGACGCCGCCAATTCTAGCCGCACGTCTTACTGCTTTACTACCTAATGTTTTATATGTTTTCTCTAGAACATTTGCTGCAGTTTCACCACCGGGTAGTGTCCTGATTTTTAATGCCTTATCGGCTAAACCGGGACTTGGGGAACCTTTTTCTTTAATTTTTGCACCTTGCTGAAGTTTATCAACCGGATCATAAGCTTTTTCTCCGACATTAACTACTCCGTCTGCTATATGAGTAAGATCATGGGTAATGGCAACTTTACTAACTCCCTTTACTACTTCTACAGCTACCCCAACCTACAGCAATTCCGGCACGAGCAACTCTAGCACCGTAAAGTGCCGTATCCTCTTTCAGCGTTCTTTTTCCTGCTGGCTTATTTTGCGATTGCCGTTCCTGTGGAGACTCAGAAGCTTTTGTTTGTGCTGCTTCTAAAGGCTCTACTCTTTCAGGGGTATTTATTGAAGATTTAAGCTTATTATCTTCTGCTACATTTTTTATTCCTTCTTCAGGAGTATTAATAGATGATTTACTACTTAAATTTTCTTTACTCATGAATGCTCTCTAACTTTTTTAGGTATTAACACTCCTATGTAATACAGTGGCTTGACCACGGTATCCAGTAAAAACGTCAAAGAATACACGCTATAAGTTGTTTTTCTAGATACCGTGGTCAAGCCACTGTATGACAACAAAAACTAACATCTTATCGTCTTCCCATCGCATAGCTAGTAATCAAGTTTTTTATAGGTTTAAAATTACTTATCACCTTAAACCCTATTTGTCTTATACATCTTAAATTTTTGGAATAATTTGAGAAAATATTATTTAACTCATCAGTCAACTTATACATAATAAAATTATCGTCTTGCCTTAGCTTTTGATATTCTTGTAATGTACCATTATTACTAACGATTATGCTCAAAGTCTCTATATCTTTTATACCTTGATTAAGCCCTTGTCCGGCGAGCGGATGTACTGTGTGGGCAGTATCTGCAATAAGAACTATACGGTTATGAAAATATCTATTTGCTATACGGGCTTTTAACGGGAAGCTACTAATCTCGCTATCAATAGTAATTTTACCTAAGGAATTACCGGCATTTCTTTGAGTTAAAAACCTGACTTCTTCTATAGGCAAATTAACAATTAAAGCAGCTTGACTAGCAGAAGTTGACCATATTACGGAAGAGCTATATTGATCTTTTAAAGGTAACAAAGCAAAAGGACCAAGCGGCAAAAAATGCTCCATAGCACAATTTTCATGCGGCTTTTCATGCTTAATATTAAATGTAAGAGCTGTTTGATAAGGTTTTTCAATTTCATTAGCGAAATAATGAGATCTTACTTTTGAATTTACTCCGTCACATATAATTAATAAATTACATTTAATTTGTTTATCATCAAATTTTATAATTGAATAATCACTATGACTTATAACTTCTTGATATTCATTATTATCAATTAAGGTTATCAACGGATTATTAGTTACTTTTGACAATAATATTTTTTTAAAATCGCTATTCTTAACCACATATCCAAGTACAGCATCATCATTTCGTAAGTCTAATATCTCTGAAGCCTTATTATCTACTACATATACGTCTTGCATTTCTGCCACAAACTTCTTAAGCTCTTCCCATATATCAATAGAGAATAAGAAATTTTTAGAATGCGGCGTTAAAGCAGTAGTTCTTATATCTTTAAAAAACTCCGGGCTTTTTACCGATTTACTCTCGAATATAGTAGTTTTTATACCCTTTTGTGCAAAAGAAAGTGCCGTTAGCATGCCGCTCAAACCACATCCTAAGATTATCGTATCAATCTGCTTTGTTTTCATTCGATTCATTTATGAAATATTTTAAATAACCGTTTGTGGCTATAAAGCTTAAAAGAAAATAAATAATTGCTATATCTAAATATGAACTATTTCCTGAGTATAAACCTAAACAGCAAATAAATAAACTCGCTAAAGTCGTGAAGCTATTTAAAATCAATAAATTTGTAAAAATATCCGTTTTTCTGATAAATAGGTAGGTTATTAAGCAAATAAATAATGAAATAATAATTAAAAAGATGTTAAGCATAATTTTTTAAATCGGTTTTTCCGTCATTACGAGGAAAAACTGTAAGTTTTGACGAAGCAATCCAGTAAAATGATTTTACTGGATTGCCACGCTCCCTACGGTCGCTCGCAATGACGATTTCGGTATCAACACACCACTCATTATATATAATCATTTATAACACTACAAACTGCAAATAAAATTAATTAAAATTCCTTAAATAATTTTAATATTATGTAATCTTAGCCAACCTTTACACTAAAATAGCTATTGTGACAAAAATGTTATAAAAAAATGTTGCTTTCTTTTACATTCGGCATTAACGTATATATTTAGGTTTTGATTAATATTTTTAAGGTAAATTGTAATGTCACAACTAGATGTTTTAATAGTAGACGATGAAGAGAGTATACGAAATCTCATTGCTGCAAATTTGAAAGATGAAGGTTTTAACCCTAAGGTTGCCGCTAATAGTACTCAAGCCCTTAAAATACTTTCCGAAAAACCGGTCTCTGCAGTTATACTTGATATTTGGCTTCAAGGAAGCGAAATTGATGGGCTTGGGATTTTAGAGATAATTAAAAAACGCTATCCTTTAATGCCGGTAATAATTATTAGCGGTCATGGCACTATAGAAACAGCTGTAAATGCTATAAAAATGGGGGCTTACGATTATATAGAAAAACCGTTTAATAATGATAAATTAGTTATTTTACTTAAAAGAGCTTGTGAAGTAACGAAATTAAAACGTGAAAATATAGATTTAAAATCAAAGGTTATAGATAAAACTGAATTAGTAGGCGGCTGTTCGGTAACTTTAAAATATAAAATGGAAATAGAAAAGGCAGCTAGCTCTAGCAGTCGTATAATGATTCACGGTAAAGTCGGTAGCGGTAAAGAACTTGCCGCAAGGTTAATTCATAAACAATCTAAAAGGGTTAATAATCCGTTCATTATTTTCAGCCCTACCTGTATGACTACAGAAAAAATTAATCAAGAATTATTCGGCGAATCGGAAAAGCAGGAAAATAATAATAAACGCCCTACTATCTTAGAATTCGCCAATAACGGTACTTTATATATAGATGAGGTCAGTAATATTCCTATTCCTATCCAGGTAAAATTATTAAAATTCCTTAAAGATCAAACTATTACAAAACCTTGCGGAAAAAATATTAAAGTTGATATAAAAATTATTACCGGCACTTCTAAAAATATCCAAGATGAAGTTAATAACGGCAAATTCCTAGAAGATCTATATTATCGTCTTAATGTATCCTCTCTAAAAGTACCTTCATTATATGAAAGGAAAGAAGACATACCGCTACTCGTTAAATATTTTGTTAAGCAACTTTCAAAATTTTCAGGTTTAAAAGAGCGTAGCTTTGCAGATGAAACTATTGCAGCTCTTCAATCCTATGAATGGCCAGGCAATATTAGACAATTACGTAACGTTGTTGAATGGACTTTAATTATGAATCCGTTAACTACAAGCAATAATGAAATTATCAAACCTTATATGATACCTTCGGAAATATTAGCCAATAGTGCTAATCTCACAAAACTTGAAGATAGCTTTGATATGTTATCTATGCCACTTAGAGAAGCTAGGGAAGTTTTTGAACGTCAATATCTATCGGCACAAATGAGTCGTTTTAATAATAATATTTCAAAAACATCCTCATTTGTCGGTATGGAAAGATCGGCTTTGCATCGTAAATTAAAATTATTAAGCTTACATATACCTCCTACAAATAGAATAAATGAAGAAGAATATGAGGAAGCAAATGCTTAAAGTCGTATCGATAATTACTATTTATTTGTTATTAAGCAGCTGTTCCGAATCTACTCGTGATGCAAATGGATTACTTACAGATAGCCAAAGCACGGTAATTCGAAATTATATAATATCGCAAAATTCTAAAAACCTTAAAGTGAACCTTAAAGAGAAGTTCGGTTCAAATTTAAAAGGAGTAAAATTAATAGGAATAAAGCTAATAAATGAAGATTTATCAGGAATAGATTTAACTTCCTGCGAAATATTACGTGCTGATTTTGCGGGTAGTAATTTAGAAAAAGCTATACTTACAAATGCTATAATTCAAGAAAGTAATTTTGCAGATTCGGTAATAAAAAATATTTCCGGATATAATTCCGACTTTCAAGGTTCAATTTTTAACAATATAACATTACAAAATACAAATTTCGTTCAATCAAATTTTAGTGATACTGCTTTTAATAAAACTACTATAATAAATGTCAACTTTGAAAATTCTAAATTTAGTCATGTATTATGGAGCAATAATACTATCGACGGTGTTAATTTTCAAAAAGCTAACCTAAAGAATAATAGCTTTAAAAATACTAATATAACAAATTCAATATTTTACGGTACGGACTTAGAAAAAAGTGTAATAAATAATACCAATTTTACTAATAATTATTTTGAATCTAGCGACCTAAGTCAAACTAAATTAACAGCAGTAATAATTAAGGATTCCAACTTCACACAAAGTATTTTTAATGAAGTAAACTTTAATAACGTACAAAGTAATAACTCTTTCTTTTCATACGCTTCCTTTAAAGATTCAACATTACAAAATATTAGCCTTACTAAATGTGATTTACAAAATAGCACAATTAGTAGTTCAGTTTTAAATCATTTTAAAATCGATAATGCTATATTAAATAATATGAGTCTAAACGATAATAAATTTAATAATTTATCAATAAAAAATAGTAATGCTAATTTTGTAAGGATTAATAAAACTAAAGGCTCAAATATTACTTTAGATAATATTAGTTATACTAATATTATTTTTAGCAATAATGATTTTAAACAATTTATAGTGATTAATACTGACTTAAACAGCAGTGAAATAATAAACTCAAATATAACTAATGGGCAATTTAATAATGTAAATTTTTCTAAATCTTTAATACAAAACGTAAATTTTTCAGATGTTAAAATTACTTTAGGTAATTTAAACCAAGTAGCTCTAATAAATTCTAATCTAACAAATACTACGGTTATTAACTCCGTCCTTTCTAATTCACAAATAAATAATATTAACTACCAAGCATATTCCGGTTTTATTAATACTAACGTTTTTAATAATATTATTTTAAATAGCGATAATTCGAGTAAAATTCCACCAAATAATATAGTAATAAGTTCGGTAAAAGATTTGCAAAAAATAACTAACTTAACAAATATAAATTTAACAAATCTTGACTTAAGTAGTTTAGTATTTAATGGAGTAGATTTTTCAAATAATATCTTTAAAAATACTAATTTAACAAATACGGTAATAAAAAACTCTATTCTAAAAGAAGCTAATTTTTCTTCTGCAATACTTACTAAAACAGATTTCTCAAACTCAATATTAACAGATAGCATATTTAAATCAGCTAAAATTGATCAGGCGGGCTTTAGTAACTCTGACCTAACAAATGCCGATTTTACCGAAGCAACAATTAAAGATACTTCATTTGATAAAGCTAAGACAAGCGGAATGAAAGGGGTGGATATCTTTAAATACCTTGATCCCTATACGAACATTCAGTATGTCATTCCCGCATGGATCAATTCCACCGCTGTTCATTCCGCGACTTGATCGCAGAATCCAGTTAAAAATACTAATAATTTTAGTATTTTTTATTGTTTTTGGATACCGTGGTCAAGCCACGGTATGACACCGAATCCATTTTTTGATCCACACGAACAATACCCCGCAGGAATGACATAGAATTTACCTTTGGTTGCTCTTTGAAGATTTTTCTTTATTAGTAGGTGTATTAGAGGGTGTAAATGAATTATTATTTATAAAAGCAGTAGGACTTTGCTTCTTCATTCTATTGATAATTTGTTGTTGTTTAAGATTATTTATCTTTTGTTTTCCGGCTATCCTTATAGATTTAGTAATTTTGGCAGTTTCTACAAATATTTCCTTAGGAGTTTGTAGCTGATCAATTCGCTCATAATGTTTTTTAAGAAACTCTTCTTTTATCTTTGGCTTTACTCCTTTCAAATCAACATATGTTTTATATAACTTCTTTAATTTTATTTTAGATTCTTTTATTTGTTGTTTGGAAGATTTTTGAGGAAATGATTTAATCGAATTAACAAGACTGCTAACTATTTCTTTTATAATATTAACTGCAGGCGAAGCTATTTTCTTTATTCCTTCATAAATTTTACCTAACCCACTAGCGATAACATCTAATATTTTAGGCTCATATTCTTTAGATATAGAGGGTATATCCCTAATAATATCTCTAGCTTCAGTTAGATTATTAGCTAAATGAAGTAATGCTTTTTTCTCTTCTAGCTCGGTAGATCGATTAGCATATAAACTAGCTATATCTGCCTGAGCATCTATAGTATCGGTAATTATTGATTTAGTATCATTAAAAGAAAGATCTATAGGTGTCTTTTTTTGCGTTATAGGGCTGTCTTCTCTTAATTTATCTAGCCTATCACGTATTGCTTGGTCTTTTTGATCATTGAGGCTTTTACTTTTTTGTTCTAGTTTAAGCTCAGATTGCATCTGCTCAATTAGATCGTCTACTTCATTACCGAATTTTTTTGTGGGGGTATAAGGTCTATCTTGGAGCTTTGCAAACCTTTCTTCTAATTCTTCAAGTGTTGGAGGAGTGCCTTTAAGTTTTGCTAGTCTTTCTTCTAATTCTTTTATTATTTGATCGTCCTGCTTTTTCTTAGACATATATACCTCTATAATAATTCCTAGGTTTTGTGAAGAAAATTAATAAGATTCTTGAGAGGATAGTTGTTCCTATTTCAAAAAAATCTTATGATTTACAGCAAAAAATAGCAAAAATAGACTAATTTAATTTTCTTTCACAGAGCCTAGTTATTAATAACACAAACTACTAAATAAAATAAGGTATTTTTTAATATGAGTTAAGATATAATTACATAAAGATAGTATTGTTGCGTGGATACCAAATCGTCATTGCAAGCAGGCATTGTTGTGTGGATCAATTTCACCTCTGGGTCATCCCGTGGCTTGACCACGGGATGACACAGTGGGTTTTACCGGTCCACGCAACAATGCCTTGCGAACGACTAAAGGCGTTATTGTATAGCTTGTTTATGTCATTCCCTAACTTCATCAGTAGTATAAGTTTTAAAATCAGGGGCGTTAATTCTTTGTAAAGCAATTTTAGCGTCTTCTATATCTTCTTGCATTTCCTGTAGATAATATTCAATTGCTTTACGTACTATATTACCCTTTTGATCTGTCTAAGTTTTTTGCTGACCATGCTAAACTATTATTTAGTTCGTCCGGAATACTTAAATTAAGTCTTGCCATCTTTTGACCTATATTTAATTGATAACACATCACGACACATAATACTGAAAAAAGCTATAAATACTTATCCAGCACATCCGACATGATTTTTCTAGCTATTGGAGCGGCGGCTTTACTACCCCCTCCACCATGATCAACAAAGACGGTGACGGAATAACGAGGATCGTGATAAGGAGCAAAGCCTAAGAACAAGGCATGATTACGTCTTCCCCAAGCTATAGAATCACGGCTTAAATCATCTTTAGCATTTAGTTTACCTTGTACTTGGGAAGTACCAGTTTTACCGGCGAGCTGCCTATTTTCGCCTAAAATTCTATTATAATACGCCGTACCTCCCGCAACATTAACGGTATTATACAAGCTTTCTTGTATTATTTTGATATTTTCGGGCTTAATATTGACATTATAAAATTCCGGATCATTTTTTAATATTCTAGGAGTATATAGCTTGCCGTTACTTGCAATAGCCGTAATAAACCTTGCAAGCTGCATTGGTGTCACCCCTAGAAATCCCTGTCCGATTGCTAGATTAAAACTATCCCCTATTGACCAAGGAAGCTTTAATTTTTTCTTTTTCCACTCTTTTGACGGTACAAACCCGCTACTTTCAGGAGCTAAATCAATACCGGTTTTTGAGCCGAGGCCAAATTCTCTTGCAACTTCAAGAATTTTATCTGGACCTACTATTCTTGCTAATTCATACATATAAATATTACAAGAATGCTTTAAAGCAGACATCATATCTACCGTCCCGTGTCCGCTATGATTCCAACATCTAAAGCTATTAGTACCAAGAGCAGAGCTACCGTCACAAAAAACGGTTTTATTAGGATTAATGCCTACTTCAAGGGCTGCAAGTACGGTAATTATTTTAAAAACCGAACCTGGGGGATACGAGCTTTGTATTACCTTATTAATTAAAGGCTTATAAGGATCGCTCATTAAACTTTGCCAATAATTTTCCGATAATTTACTGAAATTATTTGATTCAAAACCCGGTGTGGAAGCACAAATTAGTATGTTTCCAGTTCTAGTATCCATAACTATTGCCGAAGAACCTTTAGGATTTAAATATTGCTGTATATTTTCCTGAAGAGACGCATCGATATTTAAATACATATCTTCGCCTGATTTAGTAGGGGTTCCTGCTATTTCTCTTACCTGCTTACCGTAAGCATTTACTTCAACTTTTTTATAACCGAATTCTCCTCGTAACTTGTTATCGTAATATTTTTCAATACCGGATTTACCGATATTAAAATCACTTAAACTATGTATATTTAACTCTTGCTTCTCTTGCTCATTTATCTGACCGAGATAACCGATTAAATGAGAAGTAGTGCTTGAAAAAGGATAAAACCTTAAATATCCTATATCAATAAATATCGAAGCCAGTTTATGCTTTTGTTCTTCAATCATCGATACTTGCTGCCAATCAAGCTGATCAAGTATTATTAAAGGAGTGTGGCGACTAGATTTTTTAATTTTTTGCTTAATATAATTATATTTTTCCGGAGATAAATTTAAAATATTACTAATTATTTCTAATTCGTCCCTATAATTATTATTAATGCTCCTATCTATTACTAGCTGATAACATGGGTTATTAGTAGCTAAAATATTGCCGTCTAAATCGTAAATTCTTCCTCTACTAGGAGAAAGTACAACAAAATTAATACGATTCTTATCTGATAAAGTCTTATATTCTTCACTTTTAATAAGCTGTAAATAAAACATTCTTATTCCAAGCAGTGATAAAAATCCGAGTTTACCTAATCCTATTATAAAGGCCCTTCGTGAAATTAACTCACCATGTAGTATTTTTTTATTTAGCATACTTTTTAAAGTAATTCATAGGAGAGTCAAGTATAAGACGAATTATATTATAAGAAAATATAGTTGTTAAAAATTGAAAGAAAATTATTAAATATCCGTCTGCTTCTAGCTTCTTGATTGTTACTAGTAAATATTTAAAATTCAATATAAATAAACAATAAACACAAAAAACAACAAAATTTATCAAATAGTTTTTAGCTATAAAAAATTTTGAAGAGAGTTTATATATTATATATGCCGACAAAAAAACTAACGAATTTGTACCGATAGGCATACCGCTTACTTGATCTATTAATAGACCGAGGGAAAATATGCTAAAAATATTTAAGGAATATAACGACATAAAATAATAAATAAATATAATTTCCATCGCTGGGAAAATTCTGCTTTGAATATTTATTTTATAACTCACCAACGGAAATAATATTATAAAAAAACATAATAAAGCAAACAGCAATTTCAATATTATTTGTAAGCTATTTTTATATATTTCCTGTTTTATCTTTAACATAAATAGTTTTTTGTTATGTGTTTTGTTTGTAGTTGTTATATGGATCAGTTTTTTCGTCATTGCGAGGAACTTACAAAGTAATTGACGAAGCAATCTCAGGAGTTTGTTATTATTTCATGAGATTGCTGCGTCGCCTACGGCTCCTCGCAAGGCATTGTTGCGTGGACCGGTAAAACCCACTGTGTCACCTAGTTCGCTTGACCACGGGGTCCATAAAAACAATAAAAAATACTAATAATTTTAGTATTTTTAACTGGATCCCGTGGTCAAGCCACGGGATGACAGAGGTAAAATTGATCCACGCAACAATACTTTCTCGCAATGACGATTTGGTATCCACCCAATAACCATATCAACCGTATACAAAATATAAATTAATTTTCTATTTTGTACAGTTTTAAAAAATGAATATGGACTCTACAATAACTCACAACAACTAGGATTACATACTTGTGGTGGAGAAAAATGGCTGTTTTGATATAATATTATTTCTTGTTATCGTAGGATCAAAAGACTTAAGCCGTGGGATTAGGTATATTAGGTTTATCTGTTATATTTTTATTTTTTGACATAAAAACCTCCTTTTTAGCTTATATACTTATCATTGCGAGGAAAATTAGGCTTTGTTGTACAGACCGTTTTATGTCATTCCCGCGAAAGCGGGGATCCAGTTAAAAATACTAATGATTTTAGTATTTTTTATTGTTTTTTGGATACCGTGGCTTGACCACGGTATGACACCGAATGCGTTTTTCGATCCACGCAACAATGCCTGCTCGCAATGACGAAATCTATAGTTATTAAGTAATATTTTTAATTTTCCTCTTCACTTTGTTCTATCGGCTCTAAACCATATAAAGATATCATACGTTCAAACACTCTACCGGCAGTAGGGGCAGCCGTCCAGCTCGCCGTTGCAAAGCCAAAGCTTTCTTTAGTGGGCTTTGGTTCATCAAATCTAATAAAAATAACATATTGCGGGTTAGATGCAGGTAGCACTCCTAAAAACGATGAAGCTCTACTATTTTTTAGATATTTCTTTTTACCCCCTGCACCTTGTGAAAGTTTTTCTGCCGTACCGGTCTTACCACCGATAAGATAGCCTTTGACCTCTGCTCTTTTACCGTTACCTTCTTTTACTACCGATCTAAATAATTTCTTCATTTGGGTAGAGGTATTTTCACTAAAAACTTTTGTACCTATTACTTTTTCATCTTTTCTTTTTAATAAAGTAAGATCATATAAAGTACCGCCGTTAACAACCGGTAACATTGCTCTAACAAAATGCAAAGGACTAATCGAAATGCCGTAGCCGTACGACATAGTAACACTAGTTAACTCATTCCATCTTTTCTCGGAAGGAAATAACGGAGTACCTCGTTCAGGTAATTCTATTTGTAACTGATCTAATAAACCTAATTTTTTTAGATATTTTTTAAAATTGCTTTTACCGATTTCAAGCATAATTTGACTTGTGCCAATATTTGAAGAATATAGAAAAATCTCAGGTACACTATGCCACCCTTGCCTTGGCGTATAATCCTTAAGCTGGAATCCTCCTACTTTCATATAGCTTATATCATAAGCATCATTCATATTTATTGCTCCGGTATCAAAACCGACTGCCATAGTTAATGCCTTAAATACCGAACCCATTTCGTAAATGCCGAGACTTGCTATATTAAACAACTCTTCCGGTTTTGCTAAACTCGGATGATGAGGATCGAAATCAGGCTTATTTACTAATGCTAAAATCTCGCCGTTATTTGGATCGGCAATAATACCTACTGCTCCTATAGCCTTAAATTGCTTTAAAGTTTTATCAATCTCTTCACTTAAAATACTTTGTAATCTGATATCAATAGATAATTGAAGTGGTTCTTTCCGATTCTTTGGTTCGTTTAATTCATAATCAGAATTAGTTAAATATTTATCGTAAGCGAGTTCTAAGCCACTAAGCCCTACCGAATCTCTACCTACATAACCGACAACATGCGACAATAAATTAGAAAATGTATAAATTCGTTTCTGCTCTTCTTCAAATTCAAAACCAAGTAACCCAAGGCTAGTTATCTTTTCTTGCTGACTAGGTAATAAATCTCTTTTTACCCATATAAAGCTTTTATTTGACTTAAGTTCTGCAAGTAATTTAGCCTTATTAATATCAGGTAGAATTTCTGCTAGCTTTTTTACGGAAGTTTCAGGATCAAGTACTATTTGTGGATTAGCAAATAATGATGCTGAAGGTAGGTTAACGGCTAATAAATTACCGTTTCGATCAACTATTTCTTTTCTAAATTGATGATTTTTTTTAAAAGAATTTTGGTTTTTATCGTAAACATTTGTAGCAACGATTATTAACCGGTAAGATAAAGTACAAAAAAGAAAAGAAAAGCCACAAATAACCATTAATAATCGGATTTTTGTATTTTTACTACAAACATTCCAAATTATCAGACTTTTAATTGCAGGTTTCCATTTTTCCAAAATTTGTTTCATATGTTATTTATGGTGTTTTAAGTGGGTAGCGATCCCGTCATGATAGGAGGCATTGTTGCGTGGATCAATTTTACCTCTGTCATCCCGTGGCTTGACCACGGGATCCAGTTAAAAATACTAAAATTATTAGTATTTTTTATTGTTTTTATGGCCCCCGTGGTCAAGACACGAGGTGACACAGTGGGTTTTACCGGTCCACGCAACAATGTCCGCTCGCAATGACGTTTAAGGCTTCGTCCTACTCGAAACAGTCTGTATATACTTATTATTCGTAATTCTTTTGTAACGCCATTTACTACTCTTTGAAATACTAATATTATGATTAAATTTAATATTTTGATTGATATTTGGCCCTAACGGATCTTTTATCATTTGATAAGATTTAACTGTTTCTAATTTTAAATAAGCTGCCACAAGTTTTTCCAATCTAGCCGGCAAAAGTAGATAAGCTTGCTCTGCTTTTAAAATATGAATATTATTATTCTCACTATTTATCTGTTTTACAACGCTACTTAATTGATAATCAAGAGTTGAGACTCGCTCCTTTATGCTGAACAAACTACATATTGCTATAATTGTTATCAATAATGTTAAATAGTGAAACTTTCTTATACTCATAATTAATTACTCATATATCGCTTTTGCTGCTCGAAGTTTTGCCGATCTCGCTCTAATATTTAGCCCTACTTCTTTATCTGACGGTGCTAGAGCTTTGTTAGTAATAATCTTAAGCCATTTATCTGGATCAATTGCCATATCGTCTTTAGCATATTTTGACCTTGCTACCGGCTTTTCTGAATTTTCTTTAAAGAAATTCTTAACTATCCTGTCTTCTAAAGAGTGAAAAGACACCACAACTAAACGTCCGTCTTTCTTTAATATATTTTTTACATTCGCTAAAAACCGCTCTAACTCCCCAAGCTCATCGTTTATATAAATCCTAATGGCTTGAAAGGTTTTAGTGGCAGGATCAATTTTGCCTTTTCTAAATCCTATACTATTTCTAACAATCTCGGCTAACTTGTCCGTGCTATCAATTCTCGCCGTTTTTCTATATTCTACGATTCTCCTAGCAATTCTTCGTGAAAAGCTCTCATCTCCGTATTTGTAAATTACGTCAGCTAGCTCTTTTTCCTCTGCCGTATTTACAAACTCCTCGGCATTAAGTCCCTGCCCACTCATACGCATATCAAGCGGTCCGTCATGCAAAAACGAAAATCCTCTATCTGCTATATCTAACTGCATTGATGAAACGCCTAAATCCAGCACTATCCCATCAAAATTTTTTTTCTTAAGTTTTGTAAAGCTATCCGCAAAATTCGTTTCTATAAAATCAAACCTCTCACCGTAATTTTGCTTAATTTCTTCGGCTCTTTTAATCACGTTCGGATCACGATCCAAAGCTGTGATATAACAGTCACAGCTTTCTAATATTGCTTTGCTATATCCTCCTGCTCCAAACGTACAATCTAAATAAGACTCACCGTCTTTTGGGCTTAAGGCCTCTAACATTTCATTTAGCATTACAGACACATGAGATTGTATCATTAATGAGCATTCCTTAGAGTTAAACGCTTTTCATGAGCAATTTTTTGAGCGGAATTTAAATATTTCTCAAAATTCTGCGGCTGCCAAATCTCAAAAATCACCCCTTTACCTACAAAACATGCTTGCTCTTCGATTCCTGCATGCTTCATTAAAGATTGCGGCAATATAACTCTTCCCTCACCATCAAAGGAAAGCTGCACTGCTTCCCCGAATATCATAGTCTCAAAGGCATCACGCTCCTCGGAATAAGGATCAAGCGTCTCTATCATCTGCCTTAATTTCTCGATATGCGAAATACCGCATGCTTCAATACAATTATTCCTAATCGACGGATAAGCAATCACACCATTAAATAATTCTTTCCCTAGTACCGCACGGTAATTCGCCGGCACCGACACCCTACTCTTTTTATCAACACCATTTACATACTTAGATAAAAATACATTCATTGGTATAATTTGGGTTAATTTGGGATTTAATGGAAAATTATAGGATATTATAGGAATATAACGTAGTCAAGCGTTTTTAACAGGTAGGAGTTAAATTATTAACTTGTGTCTTTATTGTCATTGCGAACTGGCATTGTTGCATGGATCGGTTTTTCCGTCATTGCGAGGAAATTGCATAGCAATTGACGAAGCAATCTCGTGCCAAAATCCTGAGATTGCCACGCTCCTTTCAGTCGCTCGCAATGACGATATCATTCTTTATTTTACAATGCCCTAATAACTTAACATTTAAAATCTTGACATATATTTTAAACTGAACTAAACTAAGCTAGTTTAAATCAATTAAAAATTTAAAGGTTTAAAATGCAAATAGTTAACATTCACAATGCAAAAACTCATTTATCCGAATTAATAAAATTAGCTGCAAACGGCGAAGAAATAATTATATGTAAATCAGGCAAGCCTACCGTCAAACTTATACAATATAATCCTAAGAAACAACGGCGTAAACCCGGCTATTGGGAAGGTAAAGTTGTTGTAAAAGAGGATTTTGATGATTTACCCGATGATTTTATGGATTTTTTTAAGTAATTGTCTCAGATGAAATACCTATTAGATACACATATTTTATTGCAGTGGCTAAATAATGATAAAACCTTGCCGCATAAAATAGCAGAAATTATAGCTAATCCTAATAATATAATTTTCGTAAGCAGTGTAAATACATGGGAGATTACTATTAAAAAATCTTTAGGAAAACTAGAAGCTCCAAATGACCTAGAAAAAGCCATTGAGGCTAATGAATTTCAAAAATTACCGATTTCTATAGCACATAGCACTTATATTGAAAATTTATCTTTATATCATAAAAACCCGTTTGATAGACTATTGATAGCCCAAGCAATAGTAGAAGGTTTAACCTTATTAACTTGCGATACTTACATATCTAAATATTCTGTACATACAATTAAAGCTTAATATACAAAAAAATATTGATTTATTAATTTTTATTAATAATTACTCTGTTTTGAACATAAATAAAGGTTAATTATGCCGCAATTTGAATGTATAGCCACGATACTTAGATAACTCGGAAGTTATCAACCAAACTTTCCTTTACCTTATTTGTTTAATATTGGCGACAAGCTATTTACTTCCGTACCCTATCATGCATTTATGAAAGATAATACTACTAATACCCTTATAGATTTTGAAGAATGTGAAGACAACTCAAATTATAGAATTCATAACTGGGCAAGAATTTTAATGAGAAAATGTCCGAAAGAAGCTAAACATACTATTAACTCTATAATAAAAGCCGGATACAAAATAAGCTTTATATTTAATGATAGTTTTGAAATATTCTCAAATAATACGATTTCTATTTTCGGCGAGCTATACGATGTTATCGGAAATATAATAAAAGATTCAAATATACCGGCTTTTATAGGCTTTAATACTACTGAAGATTGTATTATTAATGCTAACTTTGAAGCTAATTTAAGAAACTTTACTTCATATGCTTTAGGACCAACAATACATACTGCCGGGTTTATGATGTTCGATAAAGAAGATTCAAACATGCCGTCCGGTAATTCTTCAATTACTTCAACATTTTTATCATTCACTAAAGACGGAGTAGTAACAATTTGTTGTGTAATTTTTGCTATATTAGCTATTTTAAAAATACAAGAATATTGTAAAAATAGTAAAAAAACTTTAGACCAAGATAATGATAACACTTATACGCCAATGGAGCTATTAAGTAAAAAAGAAAATAAGTTTATAGAGCATCAAGATAATATATATAAATCCTGATAAAGATATTTATGAAAAATATAGTACTACCATTTTAGGTTCTGCATCTGAAGTTTAAATTAATTATAGTACATTAAAAAATAATAACCTATAGTGAATGTCATTTAAAAACTTAACCTAATTTATGCTTAAAATACCTATAGATAATGTTATTGTATTCATATATCTAATATCTATTCTACTCATTGGTATATATTACCGAGCTAAACATAGTAGTTTTAAGAACTATGCAAATGTCGAAAGTAAAGCGAAAAATAGTAAGCTGTTATTAATAGCTACGATATTTGCAAGCTCTGTCGGAGGAGCTACCACTTTCGGCATTATGGAAAAGGCTTTTTTGGGGCATGAATATTATGCTTACGCTCTTATACTTACAATACCTATAGATATATTAATTGCGATCTATATAGTGCCTTTAATTGCCAAACATTACGGAGCTGAAAGTATCGGCGACATTATGAGTACATATTACGGTAATATCGGTCGTTTTATCGGCGGTGTTAGCTCAGTCATTGTTTCAGTGGGGTTTTTGGCTGCTCAAATAAGCGTAAGCGGCTATATTTTTCAATATATCTTAGAAATAAATTATGTAAATGGGGTAATTTTAAGTTATAGTATAGTACTTATATATACTACAATAGGCGGTTTACAATCTATTGTTTTTACTAATTTACTACAATTTTTGGCGATGATAATCGCTATACCAACCATAACTTTTATCAGTTTAAATAAAGTTAATTTTGTAGATTTTATCGGTAGCTTATCAAGCACGAATTTTGATCAGAGCAACCTACTTTCTTATACAATTGCAGCAGCTTTAAGCTTTAGCGTCATGAATCTATATCCTACATTTATCCAAAGAGCTTTAATTAATAAAAATCCTACGCAAACAACTAAAGCAATATATGCAAAATCTGCTATATATTTTTTCTTCTTGATTTGCATTACTTTAAACGGTTTAATTGCTTATAAGCTTTATCCAAACCAACCGTCAAATTTAGTATTACCTTATTTAATCAACCAAATCATCCCGACTTTAATTCAAGGGATAGTAATGAGCGGCCTCTTAGCTGCCGTTATGTCTACTGCCGATTCTGATTTAAACGTTACTTCTATAGCTCTCGTTAAGGACATAATTAACCCTACACTTAAAGTAAAAAATCAGCAAAAATTATTATTAATTGCTCGAATTATTAACGTTATAATAGGAAGTTTTGCAATAATTGTAGCTTTAAAATTTAGTAATGTAATTGACTTAGTAGTGTTCTTTACCGGTTTTTGGGGACCGGTAATATTAGTACCGTTAATAACAACACTTTTTGGTATCAGAACATCTAAAACCGCAATGGCTTTATCATCACTCGGCGGAGCAGCTACTTTTTTAACGTGGGAATATTATTCTTTATACCTAAAATATTTTAACCTGAAAGGAGTATTTATAGGGACAATGACAAGTCTGATAATATTTATTTTAGGACGAAACGTCATTGCGAGCAGCCATAGGCTGCGTGGCAATCCAGAAAAATAATAAAAAAATGCATAGCATTTTTTTTCTTCCTTGCTTAGTCAATTACTTACGTAATTTCCTCGCAATCTAATACTACCTGCATAGTCTCTGCGTTAGTACGATATTTTCCTATAGCACCCAAATCTCTTCTACCGTTAGTTAATATTTCATGCCAACGAAACAAACAATCATGACTTAAGAGCTGCTTATACGAATAATACATATCGGCTAGCAATTCGGAAATGCCGGTTTCTGCAGGTGAGGCTTTCCTATTATCCGTTGCTATATTAAAGTAACGCTTTATAGAAGATTGTACGCTAGCTCTATTTAGATATTCACCTTCAATTTCAGAACTATTCAATGCTTCGTCACTTGCAAGCATAACAATTAAGTTATTTTGATCTGCTTCTGAAAGATATTTAGTTGCTCCTAAAAGAATACCGCTATTTTTAACAAAATTTTTCTCTAAATCTAATATATGTTTCTGATCATATTCAAAGTTAGGCCAATCCTTATTCTACCAGTTCCATATCATGAGTTATATATACTTTTTTCTATATAAAGCTGATACCCAAAACAGTTATTGCAATTATTGCTATTACGTACATAATATGGTACACTTGAGTATACAACTTTTTTAGAGATAATATTGTGGCTATTTATACAAGCTCGCAAGCACGAGCTAAATTATTCACTCTTATTGATGAGACAAATAAAACTCATGAACCTATTTATATAAAGGGAAAACGTAATAATGCGGTAATCATATCAGAACAAGATTACGAAGGGTTGCAAGAGACTTTATATTTGTACTCTAAACCAGGCTTAGTAGAAAGTAATTCTCGAAGCTAGTAAAGAACCGTTAGAAGAATGTATTAGTCATGAAGAAGCATGGAAATGATATATACTATACTGTACACAAAAAAAGCAATTGAATATATACAAAATTTAAAAGCAGCTAAATTAGCCGATAAAGCAGAAAATTTATATAAATCCTTAACAATAAATTCAATGCCATTAAATAGTAAAAAACTTTATCGTAATTTAGTTGGTAAACGTTCTATAAGAATTAATTTACAACATAGATTAGTTTATGAAATATTAGAAGATAAAAAAATTATAAAAATACTTAGCATGTGGGGACATTATGAGTAATTATTCATCAATCCTTATGCAACGCTCTAAAAATCATCTCGGCAAGTGACCTACTAATGCCGTTTACTTTAGCAAGCTCATCTATGGTTGCATCACATACTGCTTTGTATGAACCGAAATAATGCAGCAATGCTTTTTTACGAGTTTCACCTACGCCCTCTATATCGTCAAGGCTTGATATTTTTATAGCACGTGATCTACCTAATCTATGATTCTTTATGGCAAAATTATGAGCTTCATCTCGTAAGATTTGTAAATATTTCATAATCGGCAAATTTTTATCCAAAGTAAATACTTCTTTACCTGTCATATGGAATTGTTCAAGACCGGCATTTCTATCTACTCCTTTCGACATACAAACAAAAGGAATATTCATTTCAAATTTATCCATTACCTCTTTAACAATGCCTAAATGCCCTCTGTCGCCGTCTATAATCATTAAGTTTGGCAATTTATGCGGCTCATTCTTAAGTCTAGTTAATCTTCGTGTTAAAACTTGCCGAAGCATTTCATAATCGTCACCTTTAGTCATGTCATCCCCGCAAGGCATTGTTGCGTGGATCAATTTTACCTCTGTCATCCCGTGGTCAAGCCACGGGATCCAGTTAAAAATACTAAAATTATTAGTATTTTTTATTGTTTTTATGGACCCCGTGGTCAAGCCACAGGGTGACACAGTGGATTTTACCGGTCTACGCAACAATGCCTCCCCGCGAAGGCGGGGATCCAGATTGTTTATTAATGTACTGGATCCCGCTACAAGCTCGCGGGATGACAGTGGGAAAGTGCGGGAGGACAATGAGAAAACCCGATATTCCTTTTTATCAAAACCGGCTTTACCGGCAACTACCATAACACCAACCGCAAACTTACCTTGAATATGGCTATTATCATAAATCTCAATTCTTTCAGGAATTTCAGAAAGACCAAATAGCTCTTTGATTTCAAGCATAATCTCTTGATTTTTTGCAAATTTCTTCAAATATTGCTCTAGAGAGAATAAAGCATTTATTGCGGCGTTCTGAACTAGATTGGCCTTACCTCCACTAATAGGTATTATAATATTGAGTTTAGTAATATTATTGATTTTCTTAATCGCCTCTATCACATTCTCTTTATCATTGATTTCATGATTAATTATAATTTCCGCAGGCACTTGTTGTTTTTGATAAAATTGTAATAAAAAATATTCTAATACTTCTTCTTTAGTACTATTTTCGGTAGAAGTAGGAAAATAAGGAATATTACCGCATGCTTGCCCTGCCCTATATAAAAACACTTCTACACAATAATGTCCGTTCTTTTCTACAATAGCGATTATATCTGCGTCTTTAACAATATCTGAAACACCTGCCTTAAGCTGCACATAACTAAGTGCCTTAATACGGTCTCTGATTTCTGCCGCCTCTTCAAAACGCATCTGACTACTTAGCTCTTCCATCTTTTTAGATAAGTTCTCTTGGAGTTCTTTAGTACGACCTTGTAAGAAATCTTTTACCTGCGTTACTAAGTCTCTATAGTCTTCCTTGTTTATTTTACCGACGCAAGGAGCATAACAACGTTTTATTTCATATTGTAAGCAAGGGCGAGTGCGTGAATTAAAGCAATTATCCGTGCAGGAACGTAATTTAAAAATTTTTTGTAGTTCGGTCAAAGTAGTATTAACTTCCGTAGGTGAGGCAAAAGGACCGAAAAATTTTCCGTCATTTAGAGTTTTACCTCGATATTTTAGCAATTGCGGAAAATCATGATCTAAACGTAACTTGATGAAAGGAAAAGACTTGTCGTCCTTAAGAAGAATATTAAATTTCGGCTGAAATTTTTTGATTAGCTGTGCTTCTAAAAGTAGTGCTTCAACTTCGGAATTAGTGATGCTGTACTCTAAAAAACAAGTATTTGCAATCATCCGAAGCGTCTTATTATCTAAATCGCTTTTAATGTAATTAGTAAGGCGTTTCTTTAAATTTTTAGCTTTACCGACATAGATAACTTGCTTGTTAACGTCAAACATTCGATAAACCCCTGAACGTTCAGGAGCATCTATAAGTTTAGATTTAATTAACTCACTTCCGGTAATTTCTAGGGTCATGTGTATAGTTTCCTATGTCATTCCCGCGAAGGCGGGAATCCAGTAAAACCTATAAAAAACTTGTTTTTTTAGGTTTAATTTTTTATATCAATATTAAGATTATTTTTTCTGGATTCCCGCCTTCGCGGGAATGACATAGAAGAGTGAACCATGCAACAATAACCTTCAATTCCCCGTTGTATTATACGGATTGTCATTTGCTACTTTAACATCCACTGTTTTTCGTGTATTGTCATCAAAGAAAAAGGTTATTTTAAACTCATCTCCTACATTTAAATCTACTTTTGGGTCATAAAGCATAATATGCATGCCACCAGGCTTAAAATCAACATTAATATTACCGGCGATTGAAAATGGATAATCCACTTTTACCATTTTACTAACCCCTTGATCATTAATTGTTTGATGAATTTCTATTCCACTTATCTTATCTGAAGATATATTCACTAAATTATAACTCTTACTTCTACTATTTATTAATGTAAAATACATAGCAGAATTGCTAACTTTACCTTGCACATTTGTTGTAGGTCTTGCCCAAGGCTGTGCAAAGTTAACGGCTGCCTCTGCAGGTAATAGATCATCGAGCTGATCAGAAGAAGAATTTGTAGAATTAGGATTTTGAGCTGTTTGGTTATCAGCATAGCTTACTGCACAAATTAAAGTTATAAAACCAACTAATAAAGTTTTTAGCATAATAGTACCTATGATAAATTAAAATAGGATATTAGCATAAGTTATTTTTTTGCAAAATATTCTTACGCACCTCTTCAGGAAATTTCTCTATTGCATAACGTAGCATAGTTCTTGGCATTTGTAATAATATAACGCTCCAAAAAATCTATTAACTGCTTTTCATCTTTTTTGCCTGCTTCACGTAGCATCCAACCTATTGCTTTATGCATTAAATCATGTTTATCGTTTAAGAGTAATTTTGCTATTTCAAAAGTCGTATCTAACTCATTATTTTTAATAAAATACCAAGTAGCAACTATAGCTATTCGTCTTTCCCAAAGAATTTCCGATTTTGTTAATGTAAAAAGATAATCCTTTTCTTTATCCCATAAATAAGCTCCAATTATATGATGGGCTGAAGCATCCACTAAATTCCAATTATTTACGTGTTTTATATTGTTTAAATAAAAATTATAAAAAAACTCTTTATCTTGTGCTTTCTGATATTGCATAATCAAAATAGCTAACGCTAAAAATCTCTCTTCATTAAATTCTGAAGTAATAAGGCGGCTTAAATCCCCCACATCTAAATTATAATAACTTTTAGCTATTTTACGTAAAGTCGGTACGGTAACCCCAATAAACCGGTCATGCTCTCCATACTCTCCTTTCCTAGTTTTAAAGAACAGCGTTCTACGTTCTAAAGGAATAGTAGCGTTCTCAAGTAAAATATTTCTAATTTGTTGTAAATTTTCTCTCATGTTCAATAAGCCATTTTTTACGATGTAATCCCCCGCCATATCCTCCAAGTTCGCCATTGCTATTAATAATACGATGACAAGGAACAATTATTGCTAACTGATTCATACCGTTAGCATTTGCAACAGCTCTATAAGAAGTAGGTTTGCCCAAAGCTTTAGCCTGATTTAAATAACTTCGTGTTTCACCGTAAGGTATATTAATTAATTCTTGCCAAGCCATTTTTTGAAATTCGCTTCCTAAAAGATATATAGGCGTATTAAATTTTTGTAAAGTACCGGTAAAGTAAAATTTAAGCTCCTCTTCAATCATTAAAATTGGTTCAGTACTTCCAGGAATAATAGCAGATTTCGTCTTAATTCTTAGCCTTTCAATTTCCAGCTCTAGACCTCTTCTATCAACAAATTCTAATAAATAAAGTAATTTTTCATCGCTAATTGCAATCATAGCACCAAGAGGCGTATCTAACCAAGCTGCTTTTAAAATATTTAAATGCAGGTTAAATTTTGTCGGCGGTCCTCCCATTATTTTAGAGAAAGCATCTCGAAAACCGCTACTTGATTCATAACCCATATCAATTTGTGTATTAATTACCGATTCACCCATGCGAATTTGCTTCATCGCAATACCCATACGCCTTGCTCTTGCATATTCTACAAACGTCATACCGAAACGTTTTTTAAATTGGCGACGTGCTGTAGAAGCATCTACTGATAACTCATCAAAATCACTATCTTTCCATCGTTTAGCAGGATTAAGCTCAATAGCATTAACAAGAGTACAAACTAAATCCGAAACTTCGCAAGGATGTGAAAGAGGCTTGCAACGCTGACAAGGTCTATATGAAGCATGCAAAGCTTCCTTAGCAGTTTTATAAAATTCACAATTTTCAAATTTAGGTTTCCGTGCAGGACAAGTCGGTCTACAAAATACTCCTGTTGTTTTAACCGCTACAAAAAAGATATTTTCATACCTGTCATCTTTATTAATTAATGCCTGATAATATTCTTGTCTTTGAAGCTCATTAAACATATTAATTTATCCTATAATATAAATTTATAATTATATTATATGAACTTTTTAAAACCCCTGTAACCGAAATTCAGGTATTGATTTTTTATTTAATAATTCTGTCTCTCATGCTCAATGAGCCATTTTTTACGATCTAGCCCTGAACCGTAAACGCCAAGCTCACCGTTATTATTGATGATGCGGTGACACGGAATAATTATAGCAAATTTATTTGCTCCGTTAGCATTTGCAACAGCTCTATAAGATCTTTCCATACCTATTAATTTAGCTTGAGTGAAGTAACTTCTTGTTTCACCGTAAGGTACGTTTGTTAGCTCTTGCCATACTAATTTTTGAAATTCGCTTCCTGAAAGATATATCGAAGTATTAAATTTTTTAAAGTACCGTTAAAGTACAATTTTAGCTCCTCTTCAATTGATAGAATCGGTCTAGTGCGATCTTCAGTAATAGCCGATTTTGCGTTAATTTTAAGTCTTTTAATTTAATCCTTTACTTTCAGCAAAATCGAGCAAATAAAGCCTCTCTTCATCACTAATTGCCAGCATTGAACCAAGAGGAGTATTAAGCCAAGCGGATTTTAAACTCATTTTTTACCCTAAATATAGCTTCTTAATATTATAGTATTTAATTACAATTCAGCTATTGATTTTTTTATTTAACAATTTTAATATTTTAATACAACAATTTATAGGCTCTTAATTATGACAAAAGCTCATGTTTTTAAATATTCTCAAGTAATTTTAACTAAGAGAGAACTCGCTATAATAAAATTTAGCGAAGATAGCGGACTAAGTATACCGGATATTGCTACTATGGCAAAAGAAGAAGAAAAACCTAATGGAGTAATAGATCAGTATAAAACCGGTAAAATCACTACCGAAGAATTTCGTACAGAAATGAATAAATTAATTGAAAACGCAGGCGGCACTCCTATTACCAATCTTGAAACATTTGATAAATGCTGGAATGCTATGTGCATAGTAGAACCTGAAAAGCTAACAGAGCTATATAATTTACAACAGACGCATAAATTTCATATCCACATTATAGGCAATACAAACGAATTACAGCATAATTATATTCAGCAAGAAATACAAAAAGCTCCGATTAAACCTAATATTTCTTATACACTTTCATATGAACGCGGTACATTAGATAATAATTTATTAGCAGAAAACACAACAGCTTATCTAAAAGATCAAAATTATGAACCGGTATGGCACACTGCTAATCAAAATGACTATGACCAAAACGCTTTAGACATATTAGGAAAATATTACGATACGACTACAGATATTATATAAATATTGATAGCTTAAAAATTCTACAATAGCGAATTATGCAATAATTCGCTATTTGCGTTATTTAAATCAAATCATTTAGCTTCATGATCTTTAGCAAAATCAATTAAGCTTTCCACAACATCACTTAAATTTTCGGTATTAAAATTAATCCCCATTTCTTTTTTAACGACATCAAAAAAAATAATCATCAAGTGAATTTCTCATTTTATTTAAAATTTTAGTGTTTTTTGTTCAATGAACAATTATTTTTTCTTAATGATCTCATAGGTATCAAGAGCAATTTTAACACTTGCTTCATGCTGATTTTGATCTGTTTAATTTTGTAAGAAACTAAGTGATTTTCTATAAAAAGCTATTACTGTTTTGTTGTTGCATAATTCACTCGGCACATCATTTTTAAATTCAGCACTTATTTTTTTAACTCTATTTAAAAAATCATTATACGATAAGCGTTTATTATGATACTGTGCTATTGCGTTATTTATAAGTGTAGAGAATTTTGGTAAAAGGCATGATCGATATTAACATAATCCTTAATAGTATCTGAGCATTAATTTGATGAGCCTTATCTCCATCTGTAACGTTTGTTCTAGCAATAAATTGTTCAAATATTTTATTGTCAAAAATGCTGACAATATTGGTCTTAGTAAGATTACCGACAATAACATGCTCATCAAGCAGTTTCATAATTTGACGGGTATATATTTTTTTGTCAGATTTTTCTTCATAACGCTGTTGTACTATTCTTTTGAGTTTATTCAATCTTTTTAACTCATGTTGTAATTCATTAGCTTCTTCTTTTTTTCATAAAATTTATAAGAATTAGAGGCTACAGACATCAAACGGTTAAATTTTTCTAACAATAAATAAAACTTACTGCGTATAACTTCATCAACTAAATATTGCTCAAGTTGCTCAAAATCTGAATTGTTAGGTACATTTATAAAAATATTTTTAATTTCTTGCAGTAACGGAAAAAATTCTTCTATTTTATCGGCTACGGAGAATATAGCGTCTTTTAAATCTTCTTTATCTAACTTCTTCAAATTAATTATATTATTTTCATTTTCATAAACTTTACGTGCTTGTTCTAATTCTTGTGATAATCCCTCATAGTCAATTATATAGCTAGACCATAGTAAATAGGTACAGTTAAATAAACTTTAGTACGTGTTCTACAGCCATACTGATATCTTTGAATTGCCCCGTAACTTTTCTTATTTCGTTCTTAATCTTAAACCAATAATGTTCTATAGGATTTAAGTCTGGGCTATATGTAGGTAAGAATAAAATTCTGCACCCAACCGACTCGATTAATTCTCTTATTATATTATTCTTATGGAAGTTGATATTATCCATAATTACTGTTTGTCCAGGATGTAATTCTTTAGTTAATATAGTCTCTACATAGGTTGTAAATATTTCTTTATTACAATTTCCTTCAAATATTACTGGCGCTATAATTTGATTATTACGAAGCCCCGCTATCATACTGATCCTGGATTTATGTTGATACACTTTGTTTCCATAACATCTAGTACCTTTTATACTCCATCCATATTCTCTACAAGCATTATCTTCTATTCCTGACTCATCAATGAATACTAGAGTTTCTTTAGAAATTTGCTGTATCTTTTCTATAAATTCATTCCTTAAACCAATATCCCTTCTGGGATGAAGATGACTTTTTTTTATAAGTGTACCCTAGTAGTTTTCTATAGTAATTTATTCTAGTTCTTTGTAATCTATTACCTAGTATAATACTTAATTCTTTAGCTGTTTTATCATGATTATTGATAATTAATTCTTCAAATTCTTTGAGATTTATTTTTGCATTATAACCCTTTGCTGGACCATAAGGTTTTGCTTTTATATCTCCTGTTTCCCATTTAAGAGTTTTCCATCTATATATAGTGTTACGACCTATATTGAATATTTTACATGCTTTAACAATTGAGAGCCCATCATCTAGAGCTTTGAATAGTTTCATTCTTAAATCGTAACTGTAACTGCTTGCCATAATTTATTTATTATCATTTATAACATATATATTAGCATAGTATGTACCTATTTACTATGGTCTAGCTATATCTAGAAAAAAATTAAAAAAGGACTGGATCCCGCGATCAAGTCGCGGGATGACAGCAGTGGAATTGATCAACACAACAATACCTTGCGGGAATGACATCTTAATTTATTACAACTTCACTTTCAACTTCACAAAACCTTGATGGCTTTGATATTTCTTTTGTAAATGACAGTTATATTCAAGTAATATGCTTACATTACCTTTTTCAGTTAAAACGCTAGCACCAATATTATAACCGACTTTAGGTTGCTTTGGTAATGCAACAGTTTCATTAACTTCTCTATCTTTCCATTTTACTTTAGTATTAAGTTTTTTACTCTTATTGTTAAAGTAATTTTCTACAGAAGCTTGAGGTGCAGGCGTAATACTTAAGCCTTCAGCTATTTTTTGTGGGGCTAAAGCTACCTTAGTGCCTAAAATACCGCTCCATAAATGCTGCTTTTTAGAAGCAATACTTAAATCTGGATACCTACATCGCTTTCTTGGTACCGTCTTTAGAGTGGCCGTCTTATACCAAGATTTGGAGTAAGAGTAATACCACCATTCATAAGATGATTATAACTTAATAAGGTTTCAAAGTTATAATTATTATTCTTATATTTACTGGTTGCAATAGTACCTAAACGGTTGATTTTACTCTTTACTATATTATGATTATAAGCAAACATAGCTTAGATCATAAAGTTTTTCGGTAATTCTTTTTGTCCGTATAAAGTTACGATATGGCTATCGATATTAGTATTTGACCTGCTACCACTAGATTTAAATTTTGAATCTAGTTTAGTATAAGTGTAAAACTCTACACGGGCTGTTGAAAAAGTTATAAAAAGAAGTAGAAAAGAGTTAATCTAAGGAATAAGCTGTATTTTTATGCTTAAATGAAGGTGTAAAGATGCAGGGTTATAAGCTTGATCAAAGTGTGAGATGTAATAGCCTTAGCTTAAGGCACATGATACCTAATGATCATTTATTAGTGAGGATTCATGAAGCTAAAGAATTAGAGTTTTCTTTTATCTATGAAATAACTAAGAATCGTTATTGTGCTAATTACGGACGTCCATCAATTGATCCTGTATTATTTTTTAGGATGCAAATAATAAGTTACTTATATGGTATAAAGTCAAATAGACGATTATGTAAAGAAATTCAGTTAAATATAGCATATAGGTGGTTTTGTGGTTTAAGTTTAGAGGATAAAGTACCGGATCATTCATCATTAAGTAGGATAAGAGATAGATTTGGGGTAGAACTATTTCAAGAAATATTTATAAGCTTGATTAAGCAATGGTATGAACTAGATATTATAAAAGGAGAAACAATTATTTCAGATGCCTCTTTAGTTGAATCTAATGCCTCTATGAATAGCCTAATATTAAGAAAAGATCAAGGTGATTCACAAAAGAGAGAATTAAAAAAATATGAACGTCGTTATCATGATTTCCGAGAAGGGAAAAAAGTAAGGAAAATATCTAATCAAACTCATGTCAGTAGGACAGATCCTGATTGTAGTCTTGTATCAAGAACTAATGGTTATAAAAAGCTATGTTATAAGACCCACTACTCAATTGATTCAGATTCACGTATTATAATAGATTGTTATGTAAGTACAGGATCACAACATGAGTGTATTGTACTTCCAAGTAGAGTTTGGAATATATTAAATAATTTTTCTTTTAGAGTAAAAGAATGGATAGCAGACAAAGGTTATGGTAGAGGTCCAACCTATGGATATTTTAAATTACTTGGAATTACAACTTATATACCTTTACATGTAGATAATCTTGGTGAAGGAAAAATAAGTAGGGGGGAATTTCAATATGATAGAGAACAGGATAGATATAAGTGTCCACAGGGACATTATCTTTATCCGTATGATAAATTAGATAAAAAACAAATAAAACGTTATCGTATTACAGGAGGGCATTGTAAAAATTGCTCTCTAAAATCAGGTTGTATTTCTGATAATTATAGTAATAGAGGACGATTTATTTATCGTAATCCTTATCAGGATGAAATAGATGAGGTAAAGGTCAGACAGAATAGAATTGATTTTAAGAAAAAACTAATTGAGAGAAAGTGGAAAATAGAAGGTCTATTTGGTGAAGCTAAGGAGAATCATGGTTTACGAGGAGCAAAATTTAGAAGTGTACAGAAAACACAGATTCAAATACTGATGATTGCGATAGTACAAAATTTTAAACGGATACTTAAAATTATTTTTTGGTTTTTTTATCTACTACTATTAAAGATAAAAAAATATTAAAGTATTTGCAACCTTGTTGATTTTTTCAACAGCCCGTACACTTGATCTGACAGGTAGAGATTGATTAAGCAGCAAAAGTGCTGTCAGATAAGTAAGAATTAATAGACTTATCTTGAGCAATTTTAATGCTATCCTTGAAAGTTTGCATAGGAGTTTTTCCATAACAGAACTTTCCAGAATGCGGTCTAGTATTGTTATATTTGTTTAAATATTGATCTAAGTCAATCTGTAAATCCTCTAATGAGCTATAAATCTTTTTACGGAAAGCTATATCATAAAATTCATCTTTTAAAGTTCTATGTAATCTTTCGCATATTCCATTAGTTTGAGGAGAACGTGCCTTAGTTTTAGTATGATCAATATTTTCTATAGCCAAATATAACTCAAAAGCATGATGTTCTACCTTACCACAATATTCCGTTCCTCTATCTGTAAGGATTCTCAGTAGTGGTACATCATGATTATTAAAGAAAGGTATTACCTTATCATTTAAAATATCAGCGGATGTTATTGCAGATTTATCAGTATAGAGTTTGCAAATAGCCACTCTAGAATAAGTGTCAATAAAGGTTTGTTGGTATATTCTACCTACTCCTTTCATATTACCGACATAATAGGTGTCTTGTGCACCAAGATAACCGGGATGCTGAGTATCAATTTCTCCATGAGCCTCTTTAATTTGTTTTGCTTTTTTTAAAGCAGATATCTGCTCTTCTGTCAGTAAGATACCGTCCTGTGCAGATTTAGCTTCTAAAGCTTTGAGTCGTTTCTTTAGAGTTTCAAGATCGTTGCGTAGCCAGATAGAACGTACACCACTGGATGACACTATAATACCTTGCTTTATTAGTGCTTGGCTCGCACGAAGCTGACCAAGAGCAGGATTCTCTATAGCAAGATTTATTACTGCTTGTTCTATATGTTCTGATACACGATTCTTTACTATAGGTTTCTTACGACTCATATCCACAAGAGCCGCTTCTCCGCCCATCTCATATAGTTCCTTGAAACGGTAAAAGCTATCTCTTGAATAGCCCATTACTTTACACGCAGTACTAACACTACCTAGTTGTTTTGCAAGTTCTAATAATCCTAATTTAGGTTTGATTATTTTTTGATCATAATTTGACATATTGTTCCTATTAATTGAGTTTTATATTTAGTTCGTGGATATGATAGATAACTCCTTAGTTATCTACATACCCACAAACTCGTCTAATTTCAATCTTAATATGTCAGATCAAATCTGAAGGTTTACATATACTGAAAGATATAGGTAGAGCACATAGTCCTTTTTATAAACAACCGGAACAAATAACTACTCATAAAAGCGTGTTAACAAAAGCAGTTGAAAATGCAAATACTAACGATCATAAGAAATATAAAACAATACAGTTACAAAAGAAATTAGAACTAAGCGGCACAGAAAATATAGTAAATAGAATCGGGAAACAATTAATTAATAACAATACTATTTCTAATAAAAATACAGGTACGCCAAATAATTATATAAAAAGAATTGCAAAAAAAGATTTAGGTGTAAACCTTCAGATTTGATCTGACATATTAAGATTGAAATTAGACGAGTTTGTGGGTATGTAGATAACTAAGGAGTTATCTATCATATCCACGAACTAAATATAAAACTCAATTAATAGGAACAATATGTCAAATTATGATCAAAAAATAATCAAACCTAAATTAGGATTATTAGAACTTGCAAAACAACTAGGTAGTGTTAGTACTGCGTGTAAAGTAATGGGCTATTCAAGAGATAGCTTTTACCGTTTCAAGGAACTATATGAGATGGGCGGAGAAGCGGCTCTTGTGGATATGAGTCGTAAGAAACCTATAGTAAAGAATCGTGTATCAGAACATATAGAACAAGCAGTAATAAATCTTGCTATAGAGAATCCTGCTCTTGGTCAGCTTCGTGCGAGCCAAGCACTAATAAAGCAAGGTATTATAGTGTCATCCAGTGGTGTACGTTCTATCTGGCTACGCAACGATCTTGAAACTCTAAAGAAACGACTCAAAGCTTTAGAAGCTAAATCTGCACAGGACGGTATCTTACTGACAGAAGAGCAGATATCTGCTTTAAAAAAAGCAAAACAAATTAAAGAGGCTCATGGAGAAATTGATACTCAGCATCCCGGTTATCTTGGTGCACAAGACACCTATTATGTCGGTAATATGAAAGGAGTAGGTAGAATATACCAACAAACCTTTATTGACACTTATTCTAGAGTGGCTATTTGCAAACTCTATACTGATAAATCTGCAATAACATCCGCTGATATTTTAAATGATAAGGTAATACCTTTCTTTAATAATCATGATGTACCACTACTGAGAATCCTTACAGATAGAGGAACGGAATATTGTGGTAAGGTAGAACATCATGCTTTTGAGTTATATTTGGCTATAGAAAATATTGATCATACTAAAACTAAGGCACGTTCTCCTCAAACTAATGGAATATGCGAAAGATTACATAGAACTTTAAAAGATGAATTTTATGATATAGCTTTCCGTAAAAAGATTTATAGCTCATTAGAGGATTTACAGATTGACTTAGATCAATATTTAAACAAATATAACAATACTAGACCGCATTCTGGAAAGTTCTGTTATGGAAAAACTCCTATGCAAACTTTCAAGGATAGCATTAAAATTGCTCAAGATAAGTCTATTAATTCTTACTTATCTGACAGCACTTTTGCTGCTTAATCAATCTCTACCTGTCAGATCAAGTGTACGGGCTGTTGAAAAAATCAACAAGGTTGCAAATACTTTAATATTTTTTTATCTTTAATAGCAGTAGATAAAAAAACCAAAAAATAATTTTAAGTATCCGTTTAAAATTTTGTACTATCGCAATCATCAGTATTTGAATCTGTGTTTTCTGTACACTTCTAAATTTTGCTCCTCGTAAACCATGATTCTCCTTAGCTTCACCAAATAGACCTTCTATTTTCCACTTTCTCTCAATTAGTTTTTTCTTAAAATCAATTCTATTCTGTCTGACCTTTACCTCATCTATTTCATCCTGATAAGGATTACGATAAATAAATCGTCCTCTATTACTATAATTATCAGAAATACAACCTGATTTTAGAGAGCAATTTTTACAATGCCCTCCTGTAATACGATAACGTTTTATTTGTTTTTTATCTAATTTATCATACGGATAAAGATAATGTCCCTGTGGACACTTATATCTATCCTGTTCTCTATCATATTGAAATTCCCCCCTACTTATTTTTCCTTCACCAAGATTATCTACATGTAAAGGTATATAAGTTGTAATTCCAAGTAATTTAAAATATCCATAGGTTGGACCTCTACCATAACCTTTGTCTGCTATCCATTCTTTTACTCTAAAAGAAAAATTATTTAATATATTCCAAACTCTACTTGGAAGTACAATACACTCATGTTGTGATCCTGTACTTACATAACAATCTATTATAATACGTGAATCTGAATCAATTGAGTAGTGGGTCTTATAACATAGCTTTTTATAACCATTAGTTCTTGATACAAGACTACAATCAGGATCTGTCCTACTGACATGAGTTTGATTAGATATTTTCCTTACTTTTTTCCCTTCTCGGAAATCATGATAACGACGTTCATATTTTTTTAATTCTCTCTTTTGTGAATCACCTTGATCTTTTCTTAATATTAGGCTATTCATAGAGGCATTAGATTCAACTAAAGAGGCATCTGAAATAATTGTTTCTCCTTTTATAATATCTAGTTCATACCATTGCTTAATCAAGCTTATAAATATTTCTTGAAATAGTTCTACCCCAAATCTATCTCTTATCCTACTTAATGATGAATGATCCGGTACTTTATCCTCTAAACTTAAACCACAAAACCACCTATATGCTATATTTAACTGAATTTCTTTACATAATCGTCTATTTGACTTTATACCATATAAGTAACTTATTATTTGCATCCTAAAAAATAATACAGGATCAATTGATGGACGTCCGTAATTAGCACAATAACGATTCTTAGTTATTTCATAGATAAAAGAAAACTCTAATTCTTTAGCTTCATGAATCCTCACTAATAAATGATCATTAGGTATCATGTGCCTTAAGCTAAGGCTATTACATCTCACACTTTGATCAAGCTTATAACCCTGCATCTTTACACCTTCATTTAAGCATAAAAATACAGCTTATTCCTTAGATTAACTCTTTTCTACTTCTTTTTATAACTTTTTCAACAGCCCGTGTAGAGTTTTACACATGACCTTTATAACCGCCTAAACCTTTTTGCGTATTAACGTAAGTACCTGCGATCCACCCCTTATCTAACACTCTTTCATCTTCATCACCCGCAGCAACCGCAGCACTAGATAACATTCTATGCTATATAAATATTACGGCTCATTTGAGTGATATCATGAATCGGATTATATATTGCTCCAATCATTTCTTCGTCTTGTTTTACTGCATTTTGCGTTTCTGCAACTTTAGCAGCTTCAACTCTTACAGCTTCAGCAATTCTTGCTTCTTCTGCCTCCTTTATAGAAGCAGCTACTTTTGCCTCCTCTTCTTTTTTTGCTTTCTCTTGTTTCAAGTTTTCAAAGCTATCTTCAGAATCCTTAGATTCTAATTTATTTACAATTACTGCAGTGCTACTAGATACTTCTACGTTTGTTTGCTCCTGTATTATATTATCATCATCTTCAAAATCATCATCATCATCAAAGTCTTCAATATTGCCATCTACAGGAACAATCCTCTCTATACGTCGAACAATCATAATTTCTGTATTAGTATGCGGAGTTTCTTTTCCATCGGAGGCGGGACTACCTCTACATCTTCCATATTAATAACCACCGGAGCCGGAGCTACAGGAGCAGCAGCAGGGGCTACTACAACTACTCCCCCATAACTTACGTCTCCATTTGCTACTGCTTGTGCTGCTGCTAACTCTGGAAGTCTTTTAGCAACTTCTTCTTCATTTACGGCTGCTGCTTCTATAATTGCAGCTAACCTAGGATTATTCGCTTTAAGTTGCTGCATTAATCCCGCATCTTGATTTATTCTAACACATAGATTTCTTGTTTCCTGATCTATACCGCTTGCTACTTCTCTTTTAGGAGCTATGAACTCAATATCGGTTCCTTCTTTTATAGCTTGAACTAATTGATTTATATTACCATCAAGTGCATCTGCATTTTTAGCTGTATATTTCTCAAAAACTTCTTCTACAATTAATGCTTTTAGCTTTTCCTTTCCTTAAGTCTTTATTGCTAACTCTCTTTTTAAATCCGTATCAACTGAAGCTGCTATAGCTTAAACAGCGATTTCGTATTTTCTCCCTATTTCAGAAGTAGGAGCAATATAAACTACTGCATCTGCATCGGGTTTTTTAGGAAAAAGATTTTCGATAGGCTTTAGACTGTTCATCTTTCTGACTAAACCATCCATACCAAGCCCATTATATCCTACCGTCGTAGGTGGTGGCGGTCCACCTGCTACCACTATTACCGGTGCAGCAACAGGGGTACTAGCAGCTTTCGCTGTTTTTACTCCTTTTAATACCGCTTCTATTTTCTTATCACTTATTACATTAAGAAATTTTACAATTTCTTCTTTTGAGAAATTTTTAGTATCAGGTGTTAAAGCTTTCATTTTTGCATTGAAATCATTTTGTACGGCGTCTGTTATATTTTTCTCCGTAATATGCTTAGAAGCTTTAGATAAATCAACTGCATTATCGGCTAAAACTTTTTTTAGTAATTTAGCTTTAGTATCAACTCCTATTTCATAAATTTTTGATAATGTTGCCGGGGCAGCTTTATTTTGTAAAAACATTAAATCTCCGCTATCTATATCGCTCCCTACTGTTAAATTAACAATATTGTTATTAATCCAATTATTGACTTCAATATCTACTTCGTTGGCTTTAGTAGTAATGGCTATATTATCGCGTACATCTTCCTTTATTAAGAGCAAGATCTAATGCATCGGAAAATTTTAAAGTATTAGTATTAAAATTATTAACAATTCTCTCTATTTCATTATTTAAAGAATCTGCTCCTAAAACATTTTTATTTTTAGCAATATAATCTATTCTTGATATAATTGTTTTCTGACCTTGCAACTCATCTTTTATTTTTATTTCATTACTTCTTGCCGTAATATGATCTTGTAAGTTCTGCGGTAATTTATCAAAAATATAATTTAAACGGTTTATTGCATTATGCTCTTCTTCGTTGAACAACTCTTCAAAAAATGTACCATTGGCTATTTTATTATTTAAAGTTAAAGCTTGTCTTGAAATTTGCTTTATTAAATCATCACCTTTTAGTCTATTCCAAATATTCTCAGCTTTTATCATTAATTGTGCTTTATCAGGGTTTGCTTCTGAAAATAATGCTAAAGACTTAAACGGAGTTTTTCCTTCTTCTAAAGTTAAAAGCGTTTTTATTGTAATTCCTAAATCATTTTCTGCTCCTAATGTTCTTACTTCTAGCTCTTCAGGATTTTTCTTATTTTTAGCTAAATACATCTCGTTATGAAATATGCCGTCTAAAGTATTCGGAGCTACAAGAACTTCTTTAACTGCTTCGCCTATAACCGGTGCAGGTGCTCTTACTACTACAGCTGCATCTTCTTTCGCTTTTAGATCATGACCTGCTAATTTTAATTCAGGACTAAGATCAGCTATCGCATCTAGATTATTTAAATTTCTAACCGTTCTACCTGTTGTCGAAGCGGTGACATTGTATTATTAAGCCCTACTAAACGCTCATTATCTGTTTTTATTTCACCTACCGTCTTGTTTAAAATAAGTGCTAGATCACTCATTGTGAAAGCATTGAAATTATCTATCAATGCTTGCATTTTCTTACCATCCAAATCTTTAGTTATTAAACCGGCATCTTTTAAAAGCTTGTTATAATTCTTTAAACCTGCTTCATCAATTACCTTACCCTCTTCATTAACTACCTTATTCCTACCGTTATTAATATACGCCGTCTTTAATTCAGCCATTTTCTCTAAATAAGTTACTAATCTTGCAGGATCAGCTAGTTTTATTATAGCCTGTCTTGTAGTAATATTAGATTTGTTAGCTTCAAGTTCAACTAAGTTTTGAGTAACATAATTTTCAAATTGATTTAATAATTTACGCTTTGTTTCTGGGGCTGCTACGCTTTTAAACTTTTGTAATAAATTACTTTGTCCTGATTGATAATAGTTAACACTAACATCTTTGCCTCTTATTAGGATCAGTAATATTAGTGCCAAAAAATACATGTTCAAAAGCTTCTTTTGTTAAAGGAACATCAACATAATTATTTACAACTTTTAAATCATCATTAACATCTACACCTCCTGTCATAGCTATATATTTTACTGCTCCAAAGGTGTATTTAAATTTTCTATGTTATTAAAATGTATAGCTTTTTTGATTTTATCATTGACACTTACAGCATTTGCCCCTTCAGCTTTAGCAAGGATTTCCAATACTTGAAGTCTATTTTCTAGAGCCATCTCTTGCTCGTTACGTCCTGTTTCTAAGGCTATATTACCGGCTGTTAAATCGACAATTGCAGCACCGGCTGCCCGTGCTTCTCTTCTTTCTCTAGCACCGTTAAGTACAGGTGCAGCTGCTTGAAGTTTAGTGACTTCTATTATTTCGTTATTGAATAATCTTCTTTCCTCCGGCATAAGACTGTCAAAAAGGTCACCAAAATCCGCATGGCCTTGAATTCCTTTTATAACATTAAGCTTTTTAGCAGGAGTTAATGCTTGGTAGTCAGCAGTATGATTCAATATATCATAGATTTCTATATCTGCTCTTGCTTCTCCAACCATAGCAGTCATGATTGCCGCATTAGCACAGCTAAGTAAGAATAATTTTGTAAGTTTAGAATTTATAGATTTAATATTTTTTCCATAATATCTAATTCCCCTTTAATAAATATTAATTATTACTTAAAATATTAATGTTTAATTTGTTATTAAAGATGATTATACACGAAAAAAATATTATGTCAAGAAATTTATATTGATGGGCTATAAGGCAGGGTAGTAACGTAGATTTTATATAATAATTTAATATTTATAATAATCGTAATGTTTTTATTAATAATTAGTTAATTTATTAATACCTTGTGGTGCATTATACGATATTACTTCTATACATGCAAGCTATATTATTAAAATTTTCATTATTTTTAAAATGCTTTATAATAATGGTGTCATACCGTGGCTTGACCACGGTATCCATAAAAAATTAAAAAAGACTGAATCCCGCGATCAAGTCGCGGGATGACAGAGGTGGAAGTGAGCCATGCAACAATGACATTAAACTATAAGGTACATAAATTGTCTCTCAAAACCAAATTACTTTTTATTACAATCACCGGCATTATAATATTATATTTTGCTATTCCTCCTGCTCTATTACTTAACAATGTAAGTTTCTCACAAAGAGTATTTGACCGAAACGGCGAGTTAATGCGTATTTCGCTTTCTAAAGACGATAAATATAGGATATTCACTCCTATAAGTGAAATACCGGCAAGTTTTATAGAAGCAGTACTGTTATATGAAGATAGACATTTTTACAAACATTTTGGCATTAACCCCGTTTCTTTAGCCAAAGCTTTTTATTCTACTTATTTACAGAATAATCGTAAAATAGGCGGCTCTACTATAATAATGCAAGTAGCACGTTTAAGATACGGGATAAACTCTTCTACTATTCTTGGTAAAATCCATCAAATCATTAAAGCTATTCATGTAGAGCTACATTATTCAAAAAATGAAATCCTAGAAGCTTATCTAAATCTAGTGCCTTACGGTAGTAATATTGAAGGAGTAGCAGCCGGCAGTTATATTTACTTCAATCGTGACTTAAGAGATTTAAATTTAATCGATATTCTAAGTCTTGCAGTAATCCCGCAAAATCCGCATTTACCGAGTGGCTAACGACTCATCCACAAGATATTATTTATAATAAGTTAATTAGTTTGCCGATTAAATTTAATCAAAATAAAAATCTTCCTTTTATCGCACCGCATTTTACTTTAGATATACTAACCGGTAATGATAGCCCTATTATATATACTACTATCGATAAAAATCTACAAACTACTATAGAGAATATTAATGATCGGAAAAAATACGGCATTAATAATGCCTCCGTAATTCTTATTGATTTTACTACTATGGAAGTGCTTGCAAGTATTGGCTCCGGAGAGTTTTTTAATAACGATATTTATGGCACCAAAAGTCGAAGATCTCCAGGCTCAGCTTTAAAACCGTTTGTCTATGCACTTAGTTTTGATCAATCACTAATACATCCGTTAACTTTACTAAAGGATACACCTACTTACTATGATCATTATAAACCGGAAAATTTTGATAGCAGATTTACAGACGGGTTAAGTGCTAGAGAATCGTTAATAAAGAGCCGTAACGTACCTGTAATATTTCTAGCGTCTAAGTTAAAAAACCCGAATTTTTATGAGTTCTTACAACAAGCAAAAATTAGCGGCTTACGAAAACTTGAAAATTATGGCTTATCTATAGTACTCGGCACAGCAGAAATTACTCTTGAAGAGTTAACTACTCTTTATGCTATGCTTGCTAATTTCGGTACTTATAAACCGCTTAAGAAAAACTTGATGTCATCCCGTGGCTTGACCACGGGATGACACGGACACCGTACTACTATCCCCCGAGGCAAGTTATCTAACACTTGATATTATAAAAGATACGACCCGTCCTATTACCTATAATAATACAAAGCATAACTTACCGATTTATTGGAAAACAGATACTTCCAGCTCATTTAGAGATGCACTTAGCGTCGGCATATTCGGGAAATACGTACTTGCCGTTTGGGTTGGGGATTTCAAAGGGCAAACTCACGGAACATTTACGGGTAATATCTCTGCAGCCCCTTTATTCTTTAATATTATCGAATCAATAGCCCATCCAAATAAAGATGAGGATTTAATCCTTTCAAAAATTAATGAACTAAATATTACTAAAGTAAAAGTTTGTGCAGATACGGGAGATATCGATAACGATATGTGTCCGGTTAAAGCAGAAGCCTTATTCATTAAAGGCAAATCACCGATAAAACAATCAGGCATTTATAGAAAAATGTTGATAGATTTAAAAACCGGTATGCCTGCTTGCAACTTTATTAAAGGACAAACAGAATATAAAACAGTAAATTTATGGCCGACAGATATGCTTTCGGTTTATCAAAAAGCTGGAATACATATATTACCGAAACCGATACCTACAAACCATTGCAATAGGTTGATAAATTGGCATCATCAAAAACCTAAAATTATATACCCGTTAAAAAATTCCGTACATTCAATTAAAAATAGTGATAATATTACTTTTAGTGCGATTAGCGATAATAAAACCAATAACATTTTTTGGTTTGTGGAGAATGAATTAATAGCAACCGCAAAACCAAACGAAGCAGTAATATGGCAAGCAAAAGCCGGTGAATTTATTATTAGAGCTATCAGTGATAGTGGCGAAAGCGACAGTATAAAAATTTATATTAAAGAATAAATTAGTGGTTACATATGAAATTTAAAATTACTACAGAAGTTGATATTAACTCTTTAACAGACGAAGAAACTGCTCTTGATTCTTTAAAAGCAAATATTCTAAATGCATTGACTGAAGTTAATTATTCACTAATACAAGCAGGAAAAACACCAGAAAATACAGTAATAATAGGGTTGCCTCATAGCGGAAAAGCACATTTTTAAATGCTCTTGAAAACAACATTGAGATTATCGAAAACGGTAAAGAATTTACATTTGATAAATTATTTGATTTTGAAACAACGCCGGAAATTAAGCATACATATAAATCGGCTGTATTACCCAAAAAAATTTGAAATTGCAGGAAAAGTATTTTGGGAATACTCTAACAGGGTACCTGATACAGTTCAAGAGTTAATCAATGTATTTTTCATTAAAAAGCTAGTTCAAATGACCGATAAATTAAAATTTATCATAGTAGCAAAAGAAGAGCCCATAAAATCCCCTAGTATCTTTAACAGGATTATAGAAGACTTTAAAAAGTTTTTCCCTTTAGAAGAATACAAAAAATTAAAAGGAAATGTTATATGCGTAATAACCCAACATAATGAAAATAATCATGAAAACATTATACCGATGTTACAAAATAGCATTGCTAGTAACAAGGATATATTAGAATCCTCTGATATAAAATTTTTCTGTAAACCTACTTCTCAAAATGAGGAAATAAAGCTCACTCTAGAGCTAAAAAACTTAGAAGAAAGAGCCGGTGTACAAAATCTAGGGATAAAGAAGCTAAGTTCATTGCTAAAAGAACAAGACAGTCTTATAGAAAATTTATATATACAGATGCATGTAGAATGTATAATTAATACTATCCAATCAATTTTCAGAGATTTTAATATATCTACATCTCTTAACTGTGTAAAATTTTCAGATAATAATAACTATGATGATTATGTTAAACCATATTTACCAAGTTCTTCAATACAATATCCGGCTCTAAAAAAAATTCCTTCTTGTTTTGAAGGATTAGCACAATTATCGGAATTGCAAGCTATCATATCAAATAAACAAGCTAATAACCTTATAGAGGCAATATTTCAAATTTTAGACTCTATTGAGAAATTTACAGATAATAAGCCGGTTATTCAAGCTTACCGATATGTATTAAATCTACAAATTAAAGAATTATCATTATTTGAAGAAATGTTACCTACAACATGGTCTCAATCCAATGATTGCTATAGTTCCTTAATTGAAATATGTGATTTATTCATAAAAAATAACTATCTATCTTCTATAAAAAATATAGAACCTAAAAACGATCAACCGGTGCAATATTATAAAGAAGCCATAGAGTGGTTAAATAAGTACCCTGACAAGGCGGAAGTAATTAAAACTATAGCTAGCTGCTACTCCAAAATAGGCGATACGAAGAAGAAGATTATAAGGGAGCTTTAGCTAATTATAATGCAACTCTAACATGTAATGAAGAACTTAAAGAAATGTACAATAAAATCGGTGATATGCTATTTAACTTAGGACGTCTATCATATTTTATAGAAAGAATAATAAATTAGACTCTATATTAAAATGTTATGACAGCCTCATAAATAAGGCTGAAAAGCCTATAAAATATGATTTATATTAGACCAAGGAAACGAACTTCGCTTTCAAAAACAACAGGAAGCAGATGCTGCGGAATCCTATTTTAAAGCAGCTGGTGTTGTACGTGATCCTCAAAAACAACAAAATGTAATGCTTATGGCATATAATACTTTCTTAGGAAACCCAAATAATAACGCAATTTAACAAACAGATATTTCAGCACAACAAAGAAAGGAGTATTTTAAGGATATAATCGGCGATATTATTGATCTACATTCTTAATAGATCATTTATGCTTACTTTAGCTCTAGTAGTTTTATCGACTTGTTTTACGATAACTACGCAATAAAGTCCAGGCTTGCCGGCTTCCTTAGCAGGTAATACTCCTGGAACTACAACGGAATAAGCCGGAATTCTGCCGTAAATAATTTCACCTGTATCTCTATATACTATTTTTGTAGAGCTACCGATAAACACCCCCATACTAATTACTGCTCCTTCCTCTACTATTACACCTTCTGCTATTTCCGATCTTGCACCGATAAAACAATTATCTTCAATAATAACGGGCTTTGCTTGCAGCGGTTCAAGTACCCCGCCTATTCCCGTGCCGCCTGAAATATGGCAATTCTTACCGATTTGAGCACATGAGCCAATAGTAGCCCATGTATCAATCATTGTTCCCTCATCTATATAAGCACCTATATTAATGAAAGAAGGCATAATTACTACATTTTTAGCTATACAAGTACCGGTTCTAACAACAGCTCCGGGAACTTTGCGTATAGCAGCTTCTTTGAATGTATTTTTATCGATATCTGCAGAAAATTTAGGGGCAACCTTATCATACCAACTATTATAATTGTTATTATAAAGCTGCGATTCCGTAGTGATAAAATATAGCAATATAGCTTTCTTTACCCATTCATTAACTTGCCAATTATTTTCTTGCTTTTCACAAACACGAATTGTACCTTGATTTAAGACTTCTATAATATCATTAAGAGTTTTCTTTAATGTTATAAGCTTTGAAGAATCTTGAAGAAGTTTGTCCTTAATTTGCCAAGCTTCTTCAATTTCTTTAATAAGAGAGGACATATCTTTTAACTGTTTTATTGCCAAAAATAATAAATGAGATTATCATGAAGTCAAACATAATAATTATAATTAACTATGTATATTACTTGCCCAAATTGCCAAACAAGATTTATTGTTACAAGCAATCAAATAGGTATTAACGGACGACGAGTAAAATGTTCCAAATGTAGCCATTTGTGGTATCAAAAATTAGACTATAACACTAGTAAATTAAATGACTTTAAAGATAAAGTAAACACGGAAACTATTAAAACTCCTATTAAAAATCATTATAATGCTAATGTGCCGGTTATTTTACCGTATATTCCTCCTAAGAAAAAATATAATATATTTCCAATATTATGGACTAGCTTTATAATTTTTTGTTTAGTGATATTACTAATAGATAGTTTTAAATTCTTAGGTAAATATGATCAATTAAAGATAGAGGAAATTAATTTAGGAAAATCTCGTCATATAGGCGGTATGAAGATATTTTATAAATTATCTAATCAGTCTGATTATTTAATTTCTGATCCTATAATCAAAGTTAGAGTAATGGATACTAATAATCAAGCTTTAGATGAATATGTATCAATTACAAAACTACAAACAAAAATCCCTGCAAAACAAGCAATATATCTAGAAATGAATATTGAAGGGATCCCTGTTACGGCAAAATATATTGATATTGTTATAGGTAATAGATTAGGGCTTTTATTTAAGTGAAGACGGTTCGTGGATCGATTTATCCGTCATTGCGAGGAAATTACGTAAGTAATTGTACGTACGCAATCTCAGGAATGTGTTATTATTTCATGAGATTACCACGCAGCCTACGGTTGCTCGCAATGACGACTCGGTATCCACGCCGCCCCCGTCTTTTCTCATGAATGATATACAAAAAAATAAAAATACCCATAAGCCGAAACTTATGGGTATTACTAAAGATATAATAATTTTTATTATCGTGTATTAGGAAACACCACAACTTGAGCTATTAGTATCACTTGATACCATATTAACAATATCTGGAGCTTTAAATAATATAATGATTGCAGTAACTACCACTAAAGCTATTTCCCACTGCAATTTTCCTCTTAATGTTTGAATTCCCAGAACAATTATACCGACAACAGCTATACCTTTTGCAGTATTGCCTCTGAATACTTTAATTAACTTACATAATGCATCACCCACAGGATCGTCGACATTATTACCTAAACTATCAAAAGCTACCATAATAATAGCCACACTTAGAATAGTAAATAATATGCGTAATGATAGATTATAATCGATTAATTCTTCGTTTAATTTACGAATAGGAAAGTTCATATATTTTACCTCAATAAAATAATTAGCATTTAAAAAATAATGTATAATTTATTTATATATAAATCAACTCCTAAATATATGCAATTTTAATTAATATGCAAAAATATTTTAAAAACACTTATTTTAAGTAACATTATAATCACATATAGTATAATTCAACTTCCAAATATATAAACAAACGTAAATAAAAATAACCAAACCACGTCCACAAAATGCCAGTACCATGCAGCAAATTCAAACCCTAAATGTCCATTACCTTCTGTAGTAAAATCTCCTCTTTTTGCTCTAAAGTAGCAAACTATTAGAAATATAGTACCTATAATTACATGAGCTCCATGAAAACCCGTTGCTAAATAAAAATTAGAAGCATATATACCATCTGTAAATTTAAACGCCGCATGATAATATTCATATGCTTGCATAGTTGTAAAAAATATTCCAAGCAATATGGTAAGAGCAAGTGCAGTTACGCAATCTTTTTGATTTTTTTCTTCTAAGGCGTAGTGAGCCCAAGTAACGGTAGTGCCTGATAAGAGTAATATTAAAGTATTGATAAACGGAATATCAAACGGATCAAAAGTTTTAATTGTAGGTGGAGGCCAAATTCCCTGCTTTACAACCCATACACCGTCTAAAAGACCTACGGGGGATAGACTTGATTTAAAAAAAGAAGCAAAAAATACACCAAAAAATACTATTTCCGTTAAGATAAATAACGCCATACCTATTTGTAAACCTTTTCTAACAGGACTAGTATGCTGATGTTCGACTATTCCTTCTTTCACTACATCTTTCCACCAAGAATATAAACAGTAACCTACTGAAATAACTCCTGCAGATAAAATATATATATTAAATTTATAGCCATGCATGAACGAGACGCCGCCTATAACCAAAAGAAGTAAAGCAAAAGATGTTAGGACGGGCCAAGGGCTTGGATCTACTATATGGAATAAGTGCGATTTAGTAATAGGATGTGAATTTGAATTCATATTTTATTTTATCATTTTCTAATTATACTTCGAGTAGATATACGAAGATCAACTTGGAAAAGAGCAAGGAGTCTGTAAGCCAAGGAGCAGAACAGTAATATGTGAGCGTCCAAGGTCTTACAAAGACGAGATAGTCAATTTTTCAAGTTCTATCTTAGTATATAAATAAATATAAATTATTATTGATGTAAAAGCAAATTCTAGAAGCAGATTATATAGAAAATATACCTCGTAACTCAGAATTACATTATTTATTATTAATGACAACTAAAATCTCTTGACTCTTTATATTATTCAACTAATATATAGACCGCTAATAATGTTTAAGCTCCATTGTTGCAAGACCAATCTGTCAAAACTTAATATTAAGTTATGCCAGGGGTCTATTATTATAATCATACGCATCAAGTTAAGAAAAGCAAGTAGGTTATACTGGTATTACGGTAGTAAATTATGAATTAAAAAGAAGCTAATATATGGTATAAATTTTTGCAAGATTAACAACTAAATTGTGAGAATTTATCCTATGGGGAAAATAGTAAACTTAGCAAAACTATGCCAAGAGTTTTTTGGAGAGACAGCCAATAATTTATCCATTACAACAGGATTTATTAAGAGACAACGAAAAATAACTGGTTCAGCTTTTCTAAAAGCTATAGTGTTTGGTAATATGAGCGATAGTAATTGTAGTCTTGATGGAATGCGTAACTTTTTAAGTGAAGAAACTATAGATATTTCTGCCCAAGGCTTAGACTTTAGGTTTACTGAGGTAGCAGTAAAATTTATGCAGTCAATGTATGAACAATGCTTGAAATTATTTAGAAATACTATGCCGCTTGATTGCAACATTTTGCAGCATGCAACATTTTGCAGCAATTTAATAGCGTTAAATTATTGGATAGTAGCCATATTATTCTACCTGCCAATATGGCGGATAAGGTATAAGGGCTGATCAAGGATATAGAGAACATTTATCAAACATATCTACTAAGGACTTATTAATATCTGATTTAGGTTATTTTGTCCCAGCTTCATTTATTCAAATTATCGAACTTGGTGCATATTTTATTAGTCGTTATAAAGCAGATACTAATATATATGACCCTATCACTGAGGAAAAAATTGATTTATTAAACCTATTAGATAATAAATTCTTTTTATCAAAAGATGTACTTTTAGGTAAACAAGCAAAAGTTAAGCTACGGATTATATGTCATAAATTGACTGATGAACAGGCTATTGGTAGAAGAAGGAAGGCTAATTTATTAGCTAAGTCTCATAAATATAAATCTTCTTCAAGAAACCAGAGATTACTAGATTGGTCAATATTTATCACTAATATATCAGAGGATATGGTTAATGCTGAGCATATAATGATAATTTATCGAGCAAGATGGCAAATTGAATTATTATTTAAATTATATAAAAGTCATGCAAAAATTGAAAATCTTAAAGGGAGAAGTAAACCTGCAAGAGTTTTGTGTGAATTATATGGTAAATTATGTAGTGTGCTTATTTTTCATGGATTATCGAATTGTGTAGAATTAGCAAATGATAGAGAAATTAGTTTAACCAAAGCATTTATTGAACTACAGAAAAGGTCAAGAGAATTATTCCTGTCTATTACTGGACGTCTTAATGATTTAAAGCAGTTCCTTAAGAAATTAATTATAGATTGGGGGAGATTTTCTTTGAAAGATAAATATCGTAAAACCAGATTATCTTCCTTAAATACACTAAAATTATTAACAATTATGGCTTAACTTGATGCGTATGGTAGATTTTACCAACCCACACAACAATACCTGTTCACATTTAATAGTTTATTTAGTTACTATATTAACAAGTTCATATCTCATTATAAGCATTCCGACAATTACGCATATAATAATTTGTAAACCTTCAGATTTGATCTGACATATTAAGATTGAAATTAGACGAGTTTGTGGGTATGTAGATAACTAAGGAGTTATCTATCATATCCACGAACTAAATATAAAACTCAATTAATAGGAACAATATGTCAAATTATGATCAAAAAATAATCAAACCTAAATTAGGATTATTAGAACTTGCAAAACAACTAGGTAGTGTTAGTACTGCGTGTAAAGTAATGGGCTATTCAAGAGATAGCTTTTACCGTTTCAAGGAACTATATGAGATGGGCGGAGAAGCGGCTCTTGTGGATATGAGTCGTAAGAAACCTATAGTAAAGAATCGTGTATCAGAACATATAGAACAAGCAGTAATAAATCTTGCTATAGAGAATCCTGCTCTTGGTCAGCTTCGTGCGAGCCAAGCACTAATAAAGCAAGGTATTATAGTGTCATCCAGTGGTGTACGTTCTATCTGGCTACGCAACGATCTTGAAACTCTAAAGAAACGACTCAAAGCTTTAGAAGCTAAATCTGCACAGGACGGTATCTTACTGACAGAAGAGCAGATATCTGCTTTAAAAAAAGCAAAACAAATTAAAGAGGCTCATGGAGAAATTGATACTCAGCATCCCGGTTATCTTGGTGCACAAGACACCTATTATGTCGGTAATATGAAAGGAGTAGGTAGAATATACCAACAAACCTTTATTGACACTTATTCTAGAGTGGCTATTTGCAAACTCTATACTGATAAATCTGCAATAACATCCGCTGATATTTTAAATGATAAGGTAATACCTTTCTTTAATAATCATGATGTACCACTACTGAGAATCCTTACAGATAGAGGAACGGAATATTGTGGTAAGGTAGAACATCATGCTTTTGAGTTATATTTGGCTATAGAAAATATTGATCATACTAAAACTAAGGCACGTTCTCCTCAAACTAATGGAATATGCGAAAGATTACATAGAACTTTAAAAGATGAATTTTATGATATAGCTTTCCGTAAAAAGATTTATAGCTCATTAGAGGATTTACAGATTGACTTAGATCAATATTTAAACAAATATAACAATACTAGACCGCATTCTGGAAAGTTCTGTTATGGAAAAACTCCTATGCAAACTTTCAAGGATAGCATTAAAATTGCTCAAGATAAGTCTATTAATTCTTACTTATCTGACAGCACTTTTGCTGCTTAATCAATCTCTACCTGTCAGATCAAGTGTACGGGCTGTTGAAAAAATCAACAAGGTTGCAAATACTTTAATATTTTTTTATCTTTAATAGTAGTAGATAAAAAAACCAAAAAATAATTTTAAGTATCCGTTTAAAATTTTGTACTATCGCAATCATCAGTATTTGAATCTGTGTTTTCTGTACACTTCTAAATTTTGCTCCTCGTAAACCATGATTCTCCTTAGCTTCACCAAATAGACCTTCTATTTTCCACTTTCTCTCAATTAGTTTTTTCTTAAAATCAATTCTATTCTGTCTGACCTTTACCTCATCTATTTCATCCTGATAAGGATTACGATAAATAAATCGTCCTCTATTACTATAATTATCAGAAATACAACCTGATTTTAGAGAGCAATTTTTACAATGCCCTCCTGTAATACGATAACGTTTTATTTGTTTTTTATCTAATTTATCATACGGATAAAGATAATGTCCCTGTGGACACTTATATCTATCCTGTTCTCTATCATATTGAAATTCCCCCCTACTTATTTTTCCTTCACCAAGATTATCTACATGTAAAGGTATATAAGTTGTAATTCCAAGTAATTTAAAATATCCATAGGTTGGACCTCTACCATAACCTTTGTCTGCTATCCATTCTTTTACTCTAAAAGAAAAATTATTTAATATATTCCAAACTCTACTTGGAAGTACAATACACTCATGTTGTGATCCTGTACTTACATAACAATCTATTATAATACGTGAATCTGAATCAATTGAGTAGTGGGTCTTATAACATAGCTTTTTATAACCATTAGTTCTTGATACAAGACTACAATCAGGATCTGTCCTACTGACATGAGTTTGATTAGATATTTTCCTTACTTTTTTCCCTTCTCGGAAATCATGATAACGACGTTCATATTTTTTTAATTCTCTCTTTTGTGAATCACCTTGATCTTTTCTTAATATTAGGCTATTCATAGAGGCATTAGATTCAACTAAAGAGGCATCTGAAATAATTGTTTCTCCTTTTATAATATCTAGTTCATACCATTGCTTAATCAAGCTTATAAATATTTCTTGAAATAGTTCTACCCCAAATCTATCTCTTATCCTACTTAATGATGAATGATCCGGTACTTTATCCTCTAAACTTAAACCACAAAACCACCTATATGCTATATTTAACTGAATTTCTTTACATAATCGTCTATTTGACTTTATACCATATAAGTAACTTATTATTTGCATCCTAAAAAATAATACAGGATCAATTGATGGACGTCCGTAATTAGCACAATAACGATTCTTAGTTATTTCATAGATAAAAGAAAACTCTAATTCTTTAGCTTCATGAATCCTCACTAATAAATGATCATTAGGTATCATGTGCCTTAAGCTAAGGCTATTACATCTCACACTTTGATCAAGCTTATAACCCTGCATCTTTACACCTTCATTTAAGCATAAAAATACAGCTTATTCCTTAGATTAACTCTTTTCTACTTCTTTTTATAACTTTTTCAACAGCCCGTGTAGAGTTTTACACTTAAATGTTTATCTGCTATATATTGCTGTTGTACCGCTTCTTCAATTTCATCTTCCAAATCTATTAGCTGACCTTTAGTAATTTTATTTTTGCTTATAATATTTTTTATACTTTTAGCTATCTCTTGCAGTATAACGTTGTTGTATTCTAACTTTTGTATTTTAATAAGTATCTTCTCTATTATTCTCTCTTTATCTTCTAAGTTAATATTATCTGTATTATTTAATTTATCGATCATTTTTAATAGTAAGTCACAAGTACTTCTTGCTATAATTCTAAGACCATTTTTTGTAGCTATGCTTAATGCTGTTTCGCCGTCATTATTAACATGATTAATAGCTTCATCGGACATTCTAGGTATTAGCGTTTCACAAACTTTTTCTAAACCTTGTGAAACAGCTAAAGTTAATACTGTTTCGCCATTATTATTGATAATACTAATAGCCTAATTATTCGTTTTAGATATAAGTAATTCACAGACTTTTTCTAAACCTTTATAAGCGGCTAAAGTTAAAGCCGTATTGCCGTTAGCATCAATTTTGCTAAGCATATCACAATTTAGCTCTTTAACTAAACTTTCTGCTTCTTCTGCTTTATTATCTTTTATTGCTAAAATTAGTTGATTATATTTTAGCTCATCAAGTTTTAGGCTCTGCTGTTGTTCTTCCTCTGCCTGTTTCTTCGCTTCTTCTTCTGCTAATAGTTTTCTTTTTTCTTCTTCCGATCGTTTCTTTTCTTCTTCTATTCGTTGTTTTTCTAGTTCTTGCTGCTGTTGTTCTTCATATTTCTTTTCTGCTTTTGCTTTATTTTCTTCATATAAATTTTCTTTTTTTATAGCTATAGCCATCCTTTTCTTGACTGCATAAATTATTACCCTCTGCATTTAAGCTTTCTGCTTTTTTTCTCGGCTATAGTTTTATTTCTTTGCAGATATCCGTTAATTGTCTTTAATGTTGTATCGCCTATGTTGTTACTAGAAAGATTAAGTTCCGTTAAAGAGTTATTATCTTTTAAGCTTGCCGCTAAGTCCCTTGCTCCAGTCTCGCCTATTTTATTATCAGAAAGATCAAGCGATGTGAGAGTAGAATTATCTTTTAGCATTAAGGCTAATTCCTTTACTTCACTATCGCCTATTTGGTTACTCCCAAGATATTGTATCACCTTTTCTTAAACTATCTGCTTGCCGGCCCCCTCTTTTTTCTAGAAATTCTATTAGTTCTTTCATATTTATATCCTTGTTAAATCCTATAAATTTTAATATTTTGTTAAAAATGAGCTATAGACAGAATCATAATAAGGAGTTTTAAGAATACAATAGAAATTTAACTAAAAGTGTGAATAAATGAGTTGAAGTTGCTTTAATGAATATATATAAGTTAGTTTTTTATAATATTTAAACGGTATTTAAAAGAGTTTAATATAAAAAATTAGACATTTTGGAACATAAAAGGAGCATATGGATTTTTTAGAAAACGAAGGGAAGCCCCGAAACCCTGAAAGGGCTTGGCGAGAATGACGGGACTCGAACCCGCGACCTTCTGCGTGACAGGCAGACGCTCTAACCAACTGAGCTACATCCCCTTATACATAAGAGATAACAATATATATAACAATTCTTCTATTTCTGCAAGAGTAAAATATCTTATTTTATCAAATTATCAAAAAATATACAGAACCTAACGTTTAGATTTTATAGCTTATTCCTAATATTATAATCAATAGATATTTCTATTAATCTAAATTAGTCACTATTAGTTGAAGCCTTGAAAATTATTATACTTTTTAAGGACTTTGTTAAAAAAGAAAAACCTATTGGTTACATTATTAATAATTATTAGAGGTTTTATATGACTAAACCATATGTCATTAAATTAACTACTTCTTTTGAGCATATTAAACTTTATAATCCTATACCCGATATTGCTCTTAGAAGTGCTATTATTATGCAGGCAATAATAGATGCAACTAATACTTCTACCAAGAAAGAGGCAACAAAAGCAGAATATAATGCTAAAAAGTGGCTTTTTGAAAATAATGAAAATTTTAATGCTACCTGCTTAGAAATCGGTATTGAGCCTAATTATGTAAGAAAGACTGCTAAAAAACTAATTAAATCACAACAAAATAAAGATAAGCGTCCCAAACTCTACGGCTAAAGTTTAAATAAATTAATTTGTAATAAAACTTGAAATTACTCTAAATATAAATTAATTGTATAGGTGTTAATTAGTAACGCCTATATATTAATTATTTCAGATTATAAAGGTTATTTATGATTATTTCAGTTTCAGCTCAACATATTTCGATCGGTAATAGCTTACAAGAATATTCAAAAGAGAGGGCTACGCAAGTCGTTAAAAAATATTTTACCGATATAATAAATATAGATATACATTTTTCAAAAGAGGGAATTAACTTTAAATGTGATATTATAGTAAAATATGGTCCAGGTAAACATAATATAGTCAAAAGTAATGATAGTTGTAGCGATATATATGTAGCTTTTGATAAAGCTATGTCAAAACTAGAAAAACAGCTTAGAAAATATAAATCAAAATTCAAAAATCATCATGCGGGTAAAGTAAAAATATCAGAAATTGCTTACGAAGGTACCAAATATATTATTAATCCGCAATCTGATAGTGAAACCTCTAACTCCGAAGATAATGATAATCCGGCAATTATCGCTGAAAAGCCTGTAGAAATATTAAAATTATCAGTAAAAGAAGCGGTAATGAAAATGGATTTAGAAGATTTACCTGCGGTAGTATTTAAAAATATCAATAATGATCGTATCAATATAGTTTATTATCGTAAAGACGGTAATATTTCTTGGGTAGATTATAATTAATGCTTATTATCCCTTATAAAGGAGTTACGCCAAGAATCGATAAAAGTGCATATATTGCCGAAAGCAGCTCTTTAATAGGAGATGTTGAAATAGGTAGTAATTCAAGCATTTGGTTTAATACGGTTCTTAGAGGCGACGTTGAATCGATAAAAATAGGAAATAATACTAACGTGCAAGACGGTAGTGTAATTCATACTTCAAGATTTAACGGACCGGTAGAAATAGGCGATAATATAACTATCGGTCATCTCTCTCTTATTCATGCCTGCACAATACATAATAATGCTATGAGTACTACGATAATGGATTATGCAGTAATAGAAGAATATGCTTTTATTGCTGCAGGAAGTCTTATCCCGCCAAAGAAGATAATTAAATCTAAAGAATTATGGATGGGATCCCCTGCAAAATTTGTTAGATATTTAACCGATCAAGATTTAGAATATATGCAAGATAACGTAAGAAATTATGTAGAACTTGCGAGTATTTATAATAGGGAATTAGAATAATCTTAATGTTATTTTAGGGGCTTTGTTGCATGGATCGGTTTATCCGTCATTGCGAGGAAATTGCATAGCAATTGACGAAGCAATCTCAGGAGTTTGTTATTATTTCATGAGATTGCCACGCCCAGCCTACGGCTGCTCGCAATGACAACTCGGTATCCATGCAACAAGGCCTATTCTACACGGGAATGACATTATGTATTATAAGAATCCTTAAATGCCTTAACCGTATTTTTAAGTAAAAACGCAATAGTCATCGGTCCGATGCCGCCTGGGACGGGAGTAATATATTTTACTTTAGATTTAACATTTTCAAAATCAACATCACCGATAATTTTATTGCCGCTAATTCTATTAATGCCTACATCAATTACTATAGATTCAGGATTAAAATATTCTGCAGTTAATTTTAAAGGCAAACCTATTGCGGCAACGGCAATATCGGCTTTAGAAGTAATAGAGCTTAAGTTTCGTGATTTGGAATGGCAAATAGTAACACTGCAATTTTCTTTTAACAGTAAAGCACTTAAAGGTTTTCCTACTATATTTGAGCGTCCGATAATTACAGCATTTTTACCGGTTAAATTAGGTTCGTATTTTTTTATAACTGCAAGACAACCAAGGGCAGTGCAGGGGATAAAGCCTTGACTAATCCCGCTATGTAAGTAACCGACATTTAAAGGGTGGAAACCATCGATATCTTTAGAAGGTGATACTGCCGATAAAATTTTATTTTTATCTATGGAGCTTGGCAAAGGAAGCTGAACTATAATTCCCGAAATCTCGTTATCAAGGTTTAACTCGTTGATTTTCGATATTAAATCACCTGTATAAATAGTAGTAGATAGATTTACTAATAAAGTATCGATTCCTATTTTATGTGCATTTTTTATTTTATTTTTTACATAAATAATGCTTGCCGGATTATCGCCTACTAATACTATAGCAAGCTTCGGTGAAGCGTTGGTTTGGCTTTTAAGTTCTTGAATTTCTAGTTTTAAGTCTGCTAGTATCTCATTTGCTAACGCTTTACCGTCAATTATATTATTCACTATATACCCTTGATAAATGAAGTATTGATATACGAAGATCAACTTTAAAAAGAGCAAGGAGTTCACAAGGCGAGGAGCGGAGCGTAATAATACGTGAGCACCGCAGAACTTGTAGAACGACGTAGCCAATTTTTAAAGTTCATCGAGTATATTTTGTGGTAGAATACTCAAAATGTAGAGCCTTGCCGTCAAATACTCTACTATAAGCATGATGAAGGCTACTTGCTGCTTCGGCAAAACCGGTAAAAATCAGTTTAAGTTTACCGGCATAATGAGCAATATCACCAATAGCGTAAATACCTTCTATATTAGTTTGATAATAGGAATTATCTACTTCAATATGGTGAAGCTTAACATTTAAACCCCAATTTGCTAAGCTACCCAGATCTTGTTTTAAACCAAAAAAAGGTAGTAATATATTGGCATCCAATTTGCGAGTATTATTTTGTAGATCTTTAACTATAACCGATTGAAGTTCATTATTATTACCATCTAAAGCATTTAATTGATAACCGGTTACTAACTCGATTTTACCGGTTTCTGCAATATGCCTTAATTGCCTTACGCTTTCAGGGGCAGCCGTAAATTTATCCCGCCTATGTACTAAATATATTTTATTTGCAATCTCCGAAAGAGAAATAGCCCAGTCAACAGCCGAATCCCCGCCGCCTGCTATAACTATATTTTTACCCGCAAATTTGCTTTTATCATTGATGAAATAAAAAACCGACTTGCTTTCAAAATCTTCAATATTTGCAAGAGGCGGTTTATTCGGTCCGAATGAACCTGCTCCTGCTGCAATAATAATAACTTTGCTTTTAATAAGAGTGTTTTTTGAGGTTTTAATTTCAAAAAAATCATCTTGTTTATTTAGCTCTATAGCTTGCTGATTTAAGTGATATACAGGCTTAAAAGGAGCTGCTTGAAGCTCTAATTGTTTTATTAGCTCTTCTGCTGCAATTTTAGGATATGCCGGTATATCGTAAATAGGCTTTTCAGGATATAGGGTAATACACTGACCGCCAATAACTTCTTGTGCATCAATAACATGACATTTCATGCCAAGCATTCCTGCTTGAAAAACTGCAAATAATCCAACCGGACCGGCACCTATTATTACAACATCAGTATTATACATTACTTTTTATATTTAAATTTTAAAAAGAATTTTATTGGATATTGAGGAAATAATCAATTGTTATTGTGTTGAGGTTCTGTACACTTTTGATTAATGATTATAATTATGAGATATTTTTAAGCGAAAATTAATAAGATTTTTGCAGTAATAGTTGTTCCTATTTCAAAAAAATCTTATAATTTGCAGTTAAAAAGATTCATAATTATAATCATTAATCAAAAGTGTACAGAACCTAGATAGATATTGATTTAATATGTCCTAACTTAGCTCAGTTAAGAATTTTTTGATCTCTAGTAAGTAGGGTAGCTCCAAGACATTTTACTGTTGCTACAATAATTCTATCAGCTGGGGCACCATGAAAATCATCCATAAGAAAAATGCTTTCAGTAGCAATCTCCGGAGAAATATCTTTAATAGATAATCCGTTGATATTTGTTATAGAGTTTAGAAAGTCCTTTATAGGTTCGTAAATATTAATACGCTTTTTAAAGTTAAGTATAGCTATTTCCCATAATGAGATAGAACTTAGGAATAATTGCGAATTTTCTTGAGCTAAATTGATTTTGTGTTTTATTTGTTCTGATAATTCTTCAGGTTGTAATAGTGACCACAATAAAACATGGGTATCTAGTACTAAACCATTATTAATGTTCTGCATTCCATTTTTCTTCTATTGGTTCTAATATATCCGCTTTTATCTCGGCTTTGTTTTTTAGCATACCAAATATTGAGATCTTTTTAGTATTTATAGGTAATATTTGTGCTACTTCCCTATCTCTTTTGGTAATTATAATAGATTCCTTATCTGTTTGTAATTTTTCTATTATTTCAAGACAATGAGACTTAAATTAACTATATTATGTTGTAGAAGTTGATTGGATAGTAGTCGCCACACCACGTAAATTTGTTTCATCGTTTATTGTTGAATATAAGGATGAGGTTACACCGATAGGTCTTAATACGAATGATGGAGAATGCCTTTAACGTTATTCCCGCATAGATAAGGTCTTGTTGCATGGATCGGTTTTCTTTCTGTTACGCTGTGACTTGATCACGGGATGACAGAGATGGAATCGATCCTTAAACTTATGCCTACGCAGAAATATAACTTGGAACCACGCAACGATGCCTTACTTTCACAGGATTAAGACTGTTTGTGCCTTAAGAAAGCATAACATTTGTAAAAACTATTCTATAATAGTAATCAAGGGTGATTTGTGTCAAGTCAAAAATCTAAAAAAAAAATAAATATTTATATTGAATAAATTATTATTCTCGTGTCTACTTAGGTGAAGATTCTATACACTGAATATGGTGTCATTTTTTTAAAATAAGCATTATAAATAACGCCTACAACCCCATTAGTACCTATAATGAACACGCTTAAAAAAAACAAATTTCAAATAACTATAAACAACAACCATAACAATTTACTTACTCCTTTCGGTAAAGCTATTCTGCGAGATCGATATCTTATGAAAGGTGAGGATTTTCAAGATTTATTTGCAAGAGTTTCTAGTTATTATGCCGAAAATAAACAGCATGCTCAGAAGTTATATGAATATATGAGTAAAATGTGGTTTATGCCGGCAACACCAATCTTAAGTAACGGCGGAACGGATAGGGGGCTTCCTATTTCATGCTTTTTGAATGAGACCGATGATAGCTTAGACGATATAGTAAATTTATGGACGGAAAATGTTTGGCTTGCTGCACGTGGCGGCGGGATTGGAAGTTATTGGGGTAATGTTCGTTCTATTAATGAAGGGATTCGTGATAAAGGTCATTCATCCGGTATTATACCGTTTATTAAAGTAATGGATTCTATGACTCTTGCTATTTCGCAAGGTTCTATTAGACGAGGTTCATCGGCTGTATATTTGCCTATTAATCACCCTGAAATTGAAGAATTTATCGATATAAGACGTCCGACAGGTGGGGATGTTAACCGTAAAGCTCTTAATATTCATCACGGTATAGCTATAACCGATGAATTTATGAAAGCAGTTGAAAACAATACGGATTTTGACCTTATTAGTCCTGCTACCAAAAAAGTCGTAAATAAAGTTAGAGCAAGAGATTTATGGGTTAAATTATTAACTACTAGAATAGAAACAGGTGAGCCTTACTTGTTATTTATCGATAGTGTTAATAAATCCATACCTGAGCATCATAAAAAATTAGGGCTTCAAGTTAAAATGTCCAATCTTTGTAGCGAAATTACATTGCCGACGGGAATTGATCATTTAGGAAAGTCAAGAACTGCTGTTTGCTGCCTTTCCTCTTTAAATTTAGAGTATTATGAAGAGTGGAAAGATGATAAAGAATTTATCCATTCTATTATGTTATTCCTTGATAATGTTTTAGAAGACTTTATTAATAAAGCACCGGATACTATGGCAAGAGCTAAATATTCGGCTTTGCGTGAGCGAAGCGTTGGGCTTGGCATAATGGGCTTCCACTCATTTTTGCAAATGAAAAAAGTACCGATAGAATCGGTTATGGCCAAAGTTTGGAATAAAAAAATATTTGAATATATATCTGCTGAAGCCGATAAAGCCTCAATAGAAATCGGTAAAGAAAAAGGAGTATGTCCTGATGCTCTAGATGCAGGAAGTAATGAACGATTTAGCAATAAAACCGCAATAGCACCTACCGCCTCAATTTCGGTAATAGCAGGTAATGCCTCACCCGGGATAGAGCCGTTTGCCGCTAATAGCTTTGTACAAAAGACTTTAACCGGTTCTTTTAACGTGCGTAACAAACATTTAGAAAAATTATTAGAAGAGAAAGGATTTAATAATGATCAAGTCTGGTCTTCGATTGCAACACATGAAGGATCAGTGCAACATTTAACATTTTTATCCGAAGAAGAAAAACAGGTTTTCAAAACCGCTTACGAAATTGATCAGAATTGGCTAATTGAACTGGCAAGCGATCGTACTCCTTACATTACGCAAGCACAATCTTTAAACATCTTTTTACCGGGTAACATTAGTAAGAAATATTTAAATAATATTCATTTTAAAGCCTGGAAAAAAGGAGTAAAAAGTTTATATTACTGTAGATCCACGTCAATACAACGAGCCGATAAAGTGTCGCATGATGTACCAAAAGCAGATTTTAAAGACTTAGAGAAACAAAACGATAAGTTAGCAGAAGCCGGTAACTACGAAGAATGCTTAGCTTGTCAGTAAGTATAATATAACTATGCAAAGATATTTAGACCCAACAAATGATGTAGCATTTAAAAAATTATTTACGGATAAAACAAGGTTACTAAGCTTTCTCAATAATATTATGAGGTTACCTGAAGAGTTAAGGATTATCGACCTTGAATATATTTCAAACGAACAAGTACCGGATTTAGGGCAGAATAAAAGGAGTATAGTAGACGTAAAAGTTAGAGATAACTCCGGCAATATTTATATTGTTGAGATGTAAAACGGCTATGCCGATGCCTTTTTAGCAAGAGTACAATTTTACGGTTGTATAGCATTTTCTTCGCAATTAAAAAGAGGAAAAAAGAATATGCTGATCTAGCTCCTGTAGTAATGGCAGTAATTACTTCTGGATTTCAGGCATTACCCGAGGAAAAAGAATGTATTAGCTATCATCAAACTATTAATGTCGGCAACGGTAAGCATCAACTTAAATGCTTGTCTTACGTATTTGTTGAATTAGACAAATTTACCAAAGAAGCAGATGAGTTAGAAAGCTTAGAAGATGATTGGTTATATATGATGGCTAAATTCGATAGAGCCAAAGAACCCCCGAAACATACAAAAGATGAAATAGTATTATCAGCCTATAAAACTATTGAACAATTTAACTGGAGCGAAGCAGAATATGATAATTATATTAAAGCGATGCTTGCTGCTCAAACGGAAGAAGTTAAATCAAAAAAGTAAATATAATGAGGGGAAAGCTGATGGGAAAATTGAAATAGCAAAAAAATGCTAATTAGGAATGTTGCTAGAAGATATTATTGAGCTTACAGAATTATCTCCGGAAGAAATAGAAAAGTTAAAAGAATAGAATATGAAACAATACATAGATGTGACACCAAATCAAAAAAGTAAGTATACGAAGGTAGAGCTGAAAGCGAAATTGAAGCAGCAAAAAACGCATTACTTGAGGGAATTGATATAAATACTATATCAAGAATAACGGGGTTATCAGTTACGGAAATAGAAAAATTAAAAGAATAAAAATAAAAGAAAAATTATGTCATTACTTGATGCAAGTCCAATTTATAAACCGTTTTCATATCCATGGGCATATGAAGCTTGGCACACTCAACAAAAAATTCATTGGTTACCGGAAGAAGTACCGCTTGCCGACGATGTTAAAGATTGGAAATATAACTTAACTCCAGGGGAAAAACATCTATTAACGCAAATATTTCGTTTTTTTACACAGGCAGATATTGAAGTGAATAATTGCTATATGAAGCATTATTCACGAGTATTTAAACCGACTGAAATATTAATGATGTTATCGGCATTTTCTAATATGGAAACGGTACATATTGCAGCATATTCACATTTACTTGATACGGTAGGTATGCCAGAAGTAGAATATTCAGCATTTCTTAAATATAAGGAAATGAAAGACAAGTATGATTATATGCAGCAATTCGGAGTGGATACCAAAGAAGATATAGCAACTACACTCGCAGTATTTGGAGCTTTTACTGAAGGATTACAGCTATTTGCTTCTTTTGCGATCATGCTTAATTTCCCTCGTTTTAATAAAATGAAAGGTATGGGTCAGATTATTGCTTGGTCAGTGCGTGATGAAACGCTTCATACTAATTCAATTATTACTCTGTTTAAGACTTTTGTAAGAGAAAACCCTGAAGTTTGGACGGAAACGCTGCGTAAACGTATTTATGAAGCTTGTACGACTATTGTGCATTTTGAGGATGCCTTTATTGAACTTGCTTTTGAAGTTGGCGGTATTGAGGGGTTAACGGCATATGAAGTAAGACAATATATTCGTTATATTGCCGACCGTCGTTTAATGCAGCTAGGACTCAAAGATGTATATTTGGTAAATCATAACCCGCTTTCTTGGCTTGATGAAATGCTAAACGGAGTCGAACATACGAACTTTTTTGAAAATAGAGCAACTGAATATTCAAAAGCAGCGACTACCGGTTCATGGGAAGAAGTATTCACTGACATGGACGCCAAAAGCGGAGGCTAAATAATATACTCAGATAGAACTTGAAAAATTGGCAGCAATGTCTTTGTAAGTCCTCGGATGCTGAACGTGTTGTGTCGAAGTATACATATTAACAACAAGAATAAAAAAAATTAAAAATACCTAATCTTTATTTTTAAAAATTTTTTAAAATAGATTTAGAATATTTAAAAATTTCGAGTAATTTTATGGCTGTTATAAATAATAAAAACTATCAAAAAGTTGTAGAAAAAGTTTTATCTTCTTCTAAAGCTAATAAAGTACTAAAGAGTGCAATTAAGGACTTATCGTCTTCAAAAAGTATAAGCTTAAGAACGATGTTACTCGGAGCAAGATTTGTTTTAACTAATCCTGTAAATACTTATAATCTTGTTAAGCTTGCTAACTCTTCTAAGATATATCTTGATCTGGAATTTCAAAAATCACTTCTTGAAAAATCTCCAATATGGGAATTTTTAAAAAAACATTCAGATGATTTGCCTAAAATAGGTCAAATCTTAGCAAATGCGGGCTTTAGAGAATTTCAAGATAAGAGTGCTTTAGATCAAAAGGGACTCGAAATACTAAAAGAATGTTTTAAAAATGAAAAAGTGCTGAAAAAACTTCAAGAAATTGCAGTTGAAGTAAAGCAAGAGCTACCGGACTGGAATAAAGTGACTTCTAGAAGTTTGGATATGCTGGTTACCGATAAAAACTTCAAAAAATTCTTTAATGAGAAGAGCGAAGATATTACGAATTATATACGTACCGGAGCAACTGAAATACTTCCAAGCGATTATATAAAAACTTTTGATGATATATTACAAAAACCTGAAAAGAAAAATTTATATTCATTAGTTATAAAAATATTTAATGAACATCCTGATTTTAAGCAAGAACTAGCTGAAAATATAAATAATACTCATTCTCTAAAAAGATTTAACAAACTATCTCCTGAAAAACAAATAATTATTGAAAATTTCTTAGCAGAAGCAAAAGAACAAGCTAAACCTTTCTTAAAAGAACATTTTGAAAGCTACAAAATCGATCTTAAAATTTTAGATATTATTCCTACTTTATTAAATAAAATTCCTGAGACAAAAGAGATTTTTGATGCTCTTAATGCTCCAAATCAAGGTGTAATGATATCTCTTGAGAAATCCTTAGAAATGGTAGCGGGTGATGATAAATTAAAAAGTTTTTTTGCTAATAATAAAACAATCTTACCAAATATTGCTTTAGGTATTATTGAAAATACTCCTAGTGTACAAAGCATAACAAAAGAATATAATTTTGATAAACAAATGCTTAGTATAGTAGGCGAAGTTATGTCAAAGCCGGAAATTGCTCATGAGATTATTGCAGACTTAAATAAAGGCGATTATATGAGTTTAACCGGTAATATAATCTCTGCCCTTAATGATCCTTCATTTAAATTAAAAGATATATTAGTAGACCAAAGTAAAGAAGGTCTATTTGATAATTTAATTACAGGAGTTTTAGAACAAGATGAAAAAAATAGCCAAACTATAAAACAACAACTTATAAATTATGGTCTAGAAGCGAGTGATGTTACAAAGCTAACTAGCATAATGCCTATATTACTTGATAAACCTGAATCATTAAAAAAGGTTTTTCGAGATTTTATTAAAGGCGATTATACGGGAATGGCAAAAGAATTAATAGCTTTAACTAAAGACAATCCTGAAATTAAAAAATATTTAAATAATAATAGAGAAATATTTGCAAGTATTTTAGATAAAACTTTAGTGGACATACCAGGTATAAATAACCTTGATAAGAAAGAATTATATAATGTACTTCCATCAATGTTAAACCATCCTGATGAATTAGTTAAAGTTATAGAAGAGGTTGAAAAAAGTAATTATCGTGGGGCTGCTAGTGCTATATATAATCTAGCTCAAAAAACAAATTATTTTGAAGGGCAATTGCCGAATATTATAAAAGCAGGTTTTAGCTATGCTACTGAGAAAGTAAAAGACGTATTTAGTCCATCACAAGATTTTAAAGATAAAACTATAGATGAAATTACTCTTAGAAATAATTTAAATAAAATACAAAATGGAAAATTCAGCTTAAAGGGAGCTATATTAGTAGGTAATTTATCTAATATCGACTTCTCAGGCGTATCATTAAAAAATGCAGATTTAACTAAAGTAACTTCTTTAAAAGATTGTAATTTTAAAAATACTAATTTAACAGGTGCTAAATTACCTGATAATTTAATGCTACTTACTGATACTTACAATCTTGATAAGGCTATCCCTCCTTTAGTACCTAAACTAATTAAAGAACAACAAGCAAAATTAATTGATAAGGCAATTGATAAAGTATTTTTACAAATACAAGCTGAAGGAAAAAGAAATTTACTTAGTAAAAAAGAATTTGTTCAACAGGTAAAAATATTATATGAAGAAAATCAAACGATTAAAGACTATATTATAGAAAAACTAAATTCACTACCTATGAATATGGTTACTAACCTAGCTACTCCTAAAACAAATCAATATAAACATATTACAAATCATGTAAATTCTCCATTACAAATATTAAACTCTTTATATGAAAATATTGCAAATAAACAAGATATTAAGAGTAATTTATTAGCAAATATTTTAAGCGAGAAAATATCACAAAAACTTTTTGATAAAGGTGATAATAGAGGTGAAGATTTTTACATGATTAATCAGATGCTAAAACCTATCGTTTCTGAATATTCTAAAGAGAATCCCGATAATATAAATAATTTTTTAGAGCCGAAAAATCTAGAAAAGTTAGCAAGTAATATTGCCTCTACTTTAAATTCTAAATCTAAATATACTTGGGCAGGTACTATTACCGGTGGAATTTATTTACCAAAAGAAATCTTCAATGAACAGTTAAAAGATAACTTTAAAAATGAGTTTGAAAATATTAATAAATTAAATGTTTTAAAAGAAGCACAAAGTATCGTCTCAAATTTAAATAGTAAGATTAATATTGTAGGATCTAAGACAAATGCACTTTCCATTACTCCTATTTCTAATAATAAAAAGAAAGAAGAAATACATAGATATAGCTAGACCATAGTAAATAGGTACATACTATGCTAATATATATGTTATAAATGATAATAAATAAATTATGGCAAGCAGTTACAGTTACGATTTAAGAATGAAACTATTCAAAGCTCTAGATGATGGGCTCTCAATTGTTAAAGCATGTAAAATATTCAATATAGGTCGTAACACTATATATAGATGGAAAACTCTTAAATGGGAAACAGGAGATATAAAAGCAAAACCTTATGGTCCAGCAAAGGGTTATAATGCAAAAATAAATCTCAAAGAATTTGAAGAATTAATTATCAATAATCATGATAAAACAGCTAAAGAATTAAGTATTATACTAGGTAATAGATTACAAAGAACTAGAATAAATTACTATAGAAAACTACTAGGGTACACTTATAAAAAAAAGTCATCTTCATCCCAGAAGGGATATTGGTTTAAGGAATGAATTTATAGAAAAGATACAGCAAATTTCTAAAGAAACTCTAGTATTCATTGATGAGTCAGGAATAGAAGATAATGCTTGTAGAGAATATGGATGGAGTATAAAAGGTACTAGATGTTATGGAAACAAAGTGTATCAACATAAATCCAGGATCAGTATGATAGCGGGGCTTCGTAATAATCAAATTATAGCGCCAGTAATATTTGAAGGAAATTGTAATAAAGAAATATTTACAACCTATGTAGAGACTATATTAACTAAAGAATTACATCCTGGACAAACAGTAATTATGGATAATATCAACTTCCATAAGAATAATATAATAAGAGAATTAATCGAGTCGGTTGGGTGCAGAATTTTATTCTTACCTACATATAGCCCAGACTTAAATCCTATAGAACATTATTGGTTTAAGATTAAGAACGAAATAAGAAAAGTTACGGGGCAATTCAAAGATATCAGTATGGCTGTAGAACACGTACTAAAGTTTATTTAACTGTACCTATTTACTATGGTCTAGCTATATATTAGTAATAATCGTAGCTTCCGTATTATCTATATTAAATTTAATAGAAAACGGTAATTTTTCTTTGGTTGAAGATTTTATAAATTCTATTCTTTCCTCTAAAGTTATCGATATTATCCTGTAGATAATTCATTTCTTTAATAACAGGAAGTAGAGGTAAAGTTGTAAAACTTATATTATTACTTTTTAGACCGATAAAATGAGGAAATATATAATCTTCAATAGTAATCTTATAAGTTTGATGAGCTGCAAAATTGCTTTCTGGAGTAAAATTTATGTTATACCACCAGCCAAATCGCCATTCTCCCTTAATATCAGGCGAAATAGATATGTAATCATTCATTTTTTTCCCGTTAAGCCCTAGCTCTCTTTGCGGCTTTGTACACCATTCTTTAATTCTAGAATCACAAAGATCAATATTTAACGAATTTTGCCCTGCTAACAGATTTTCGTTAGTTAATTTAAAATATACAGGTATTTTTTCGTTAAAGCTTGCAGCAATTAGTTGTAAATTTATTAAACATAAGAAAATAGTAAATACAAATTTGCGGAAAATATTTTTTATATCTATAGCTTATTATTTATGATAACTTCAATTATATATAAATAATAAGTAAAGCAATGAATAAGGATATTTTTTTCAATATTTAACAAAATTTTTTTTGTTATTTGGACAAGAATATTGTTATGAGATTATTATAATGCTCGGATTTACTATATTTAGGAGGCAACTATTTGCACAAGCTATTTGTGTATTACTTTTCACTACAATTTTAAATATATTGTTAAAATATACATTTGAAATACCTTTAAATCCTGCTCTAAATATTAAAGGTTTTGCTTTCCCTAGAGGTCATATGAGCAGTGGCGTAGTATTTTACGGTTGGTTTTTTGCGAATATTAGATATTCCTTATTAAGAATAATAATAGTAGTGATTTTAACCGGTATGGGATTTTCGCTGATTTATAAGGGCTATCATTATCCGGTTGATATTATTGCATCTATAACAATTGGAATAATGGTTATTGCTGTTATATATAGTTTAACCAAAGAAGAGATTATTCAAAAATATCCTTATATGTTTGGAGTGTTTTTATGGCTATTAACCGTGCCTATGGTAGCTTATCTTAAAATTATTGACGTGAATTGTCTTGCTTGGGTATGGACGGTATTTTGGGGATTACTCGGTTTTACTATTTCTTGGGGGCTGTTTTATAAATATTTTGATCTTCCTCAATCAAAATTAAATCGTTTTATTAATTTAGCTATAATTGTCGCTTCAGTAGCTTTAATTGAATATATTAATTATTTATTCAAACAATATTTGGGATATAAATTTTATTTAACTTGGTTCTTAGTAGGTCTTAGTTTTCCACTATCGCTGAGGTTATGCCATATTCACATAAGATCAACGCATTAGTATATGAAGTGCATTAAGTTGCACTTCGTTTCCTTATTTATCGTATAAAATGAAATTTCCTATTGACTTTTATATAAAACAGTATAAGTTTCTTTACAATTTAATTTTTTATAAAGAATTTATGCTCGGTCATGTAAAAGAACAAAGAAATTTAACAAGATAACAAAAACAGGCCGTTGGATTACTTTCTATAGGAACATTTTTAGAATATTTTGATTCTTATGCTTTATGTGCATATGGCAGTACTCCTAAATGAGTTATTTTTTCCTAAATACGATTCTTTTGTTAATTCTCTTCTTACTGCTTTTGCATTTTGTTCTACTTTTGTTTTTAGACCTGTTGGAGCTATGGTATTTGGATGGTTGGGCGATAATATAGGTAGAAAAGCTACTATAATTACAACTACTTTTATGGCTCTAACCTGTGGTGTAATGGCAATACTTCCTACATATGCTCAAATTGGAATCATAGCATCCATTATTGTAACGTTATGTCGTATGATTCAAGGTATGGCTTCTATGGGTGAAATTATAGGGGCAGAACTTTATATAACAGAAATAACACAACCTCCTATTCAATATTCAAGTGTAGCATTAATTGGTTGTCTGTCTGCGGCTGGAGGGATTTAGCCGTTGCCTCTTTTGTTACTTCTAACGGGTTAAGTTGGAGATATGCTTTTCTAGCTGGAGCATTTATTGCGGTTATAGGAACTGTAGCAAGGAAAGCCTTAAGAGAAACCGCAGATTTTGCTAATGCTAAAAAACAATTAAAGAAATTGTTGGAGCAGGCTAATATAGATAGAAATAAATTAAAAAATAACCCGATATGGCAACAGAAAGTCAACTTAAAGACATTTTTTGCCTTGTTCTTAATTGACTGTACATGGCCAGTATGTTTTTATTTTTTGTATTTCTATTGTAGTTATTGTAGTAATATATTAAAAACTTCTTTTGGTTACAGTACTGAGGAAGTAATACATCACAATTTTTGGGTTTCTATAGTTCATTTTTCCAGTACAGTAATATTTGTGCTATAAAATTTATCCCTTAAAAATAGCTAAAGTTCGTTTAATAATATTTCTAGGGTTTGCTATTATTTGTCCTTATCTAATTTTAAAAGTAGGTTCTCCGATTGAATTATTTTGCATACAATCGTTTTTTATTTTTTTTAGACCTGATAGTTCTAATGGTTTGCCAATTTTCTTTAAGTATTTTCCTATATTTAAACGTTTTACCTCGGTTGCTTTATCCTTTGCTATTTCGCGTGCTTTCATGCACGTAGTTACATCTTTTGGATTTGTTTATATAGTAGAATATTTTAACAATTGGGGGTTATTAATTATTATGTTACCTACCGGTTTAGCTTTTCTATTCGGGATAACTCATTTTGAAACATTAGAAAAAACAAATGAAAATTATTAAAAAGATCATCTTCCTGAGCTAGAAATTGCTTAATAGATAAATGTTGAAAGCATAAATCAACTATTTTTTGTTTTATCGCTGGTATTTTTAAATATTCAGCTAGAATTACAAAATTTATTAAAGTTTCTTCAATAATCTTTTTTGCTTTCTCAGGTGATTTAGCACCTAAAGTTTGGATATTATGGATTCTATCAAATAATTTTATGAGAGCTGTATCATATCTTTTTTGCTGAATTAATAAATTGAGGCTTTCTTCTGCACTAATTTTCCCGTAAGGTTTGATTCTAGTTAAACCCTCTACGTGGTTTGCAACTTCTAGCCCAAAAATTGTAGTTATTACTTCTTCGGTAAGTTCTGTATCCTCAATGGTATCGTGAAGCAAAGCAGCATTTATCATGTTAGAAGTAAAAAGCTTAGGGGCTTCTTCAGCTACAAATACCGCAAGCATAATCGCCACCTCAATCGGGTGAGAATAATACGGATCGCCTGATTGACGCATTTGTGAGCCGTGATATTTACGAGCATAGAAAATGCCTTTTTTAACTTCCTCTATATCGACGGGGTTTTTTACTTTAGTGTTTAAATATTCAAGTTTATCAAGTAGTTTCTTAGTATAAACGCAAACTTCAAACTTTTCTTTCCAAGAGCTTATATCTTCCATAAAAAGTTATTTTTTATTAGACTTCTTGCATAACTTGTTTCTAAAGGTAATTTGTACGTCAATCCGATGCTCGAATCCTCACGTACTAAAGTGTACGCTGTGGTTCTGTGCTTCGTGTTTCTTTCAAATTCCTCTTTATTAACTACGTTATGCAAGAAGTCTATTGTTATTAATAATAGTTGATTATAATTAAAGCAAAAATTAAAAAATTGCAATAACAAATAATTTTTTAACTTTAAATATATTAGTAACTTGTTGGTTACTTTATATTTAAGCAACTTCATTCTGTTTTGTTATTTGCTTTTTTTCTATTAAGCTTTTTCTCTGCATTCCCCGCTTTTGCAGGGATGACATCGAGGGCTTTTTAAAAATTGTACGGTACTATACTATACATGGTGGTACCGCTACCCAATTAAAGGCATTTCATCATTGGAAGTGGAACCACCAACTGCAACTAAAAAAGTTACAGTTTATTAAATTATATTACTTTTTATTTAGATTGCATTTGAGAATATTTAATTTATGTGTTAACTTATATAAATATCTTATGATTTATTTTAAAAATAAATACTCATCTAGCTTAGCTTCCTAGTAAAGTATAAAGTCAAAATAAATTATTATTTTTGTTGTCAGATTATGATTTAATTATAATTGTAATGGCAATAACATTTATAGTTATGTTTGGCTTATTAGTGCTTAATATGGAGTCTTATTATGAAAGATCAATTTACGTTGCTAATTAGAACATATTTTCCATTCACTGCAAAATTAAAAATTTCCTACAATTCTCAAACCATATCTAACTTAATTACTTAAATATAATTAGAAGAGATTATCAGTATAATCTCATAAAAATAAAATATAAGTTGAAAAAATGTTAAAAATTTAGTAATTTATTAATGATTCTAAAATTGTTATACCTAAGATTAAGCTCTGTAATAGTAGAATTATCTTTTAGCATTAAGGCTAATTCCTTTGCTCCTTGCTCGCCTATTTTGTTCCATCTAAGATCAAGCGACGTTAAAGAGTTATTAGCTTTTAAGCTTGCCGCTAAGTCTCTCGCTCTAGCCTCGCCTATGTCGTTATAAGAAAGATTAAGCGTTGTATCACCCTTTCTTAAACTATTTGCTTGTCTAGTAAATCCTCTTTTTTCTAGAAATTCTATTAATTCTTTCATATCTCTACCCTTATTAAATTCTATAAATTTTAATATTTTGTTAAAAATGAGCTTATAGACAGAATCATAATAAGGAGCTTTAAGAAAGCAATAGAAATTTAACTAAAAGTATGAATAAATAAATTAGGATTAATTTAAGGGATTTATGAGTATATAGAGGATTAGAGGAAATAATAAGAGGTGTTAATAAATGATAATAATTATAATCTATAATGTTGCTGATGTGTCGCTAAACCTTGCAGCTTAACACCGCCTTTAGTACGCATCCATCTTAATAGCTCATCGACACAGTTGCTAAATATTCAACTCGGTTAAGCTTCTGCCACAAGGTTGATGCTTGGAATTTTCCCCCGCCACAGTTAAAGATAAATGAGATTAAGGAGGCTTGTTGGTTAATTAAATTATTAATATTTCTTTTTATAAGGTGATAAATTTACTATTTAGAAGAAAGAGAAAAGCTACTTAGTTTAGAGATTTGGTGAAAGACACTTAATATTTCAGTTAAACGGCAAAAAGCTTGATTTTATACTGTGTCCGCCGTTTGATACGTTTGTAGAAATACTGAAAAATGAAGAATGGCGCACCCGAGAGGAGTCGAACCCCTAACCTTATGATCCGTAGTCATATACTCTATCCAATTGAGCTACGGGTGCTAAGCTTGAAGTACTTATTTCTAAGCCTTATTTCTTGTTGCTAACATACGAAGGAGCATATATAAAAGCATAGCATTTGTCAAGAAACATAGAGTGTTCTTATATTTTTCTAAATAATAAAATATAAGAAATTACAATTAATAGTTGAATTATCGTATTATTGTATTATGACTGCACAAGCAGACAATATATCGGAAAGTGCTAAAAAAAATTAGAGGTAATTAACTCTTTAAATGTTGAGGAAAAGTGGCAAAAAGGTAATGTAATAAATTGTAAGTCGGGAGAAACTTTATTAGAAGAAACGGAAAAATATAACTCTCCTAAGTTAAAGCGTTTGACTCATTGTAGTTGTTTTGCGTATGCTGCTAGTGCAGCCTTGGGGCTTCCAAATAAGTCTCTACTTCCCCATCCTGAAAGCGATAAAGAATTTATACCTACTTTATCAAATAAGCAAGCTGAGTGGCTTGAAACAGACGGAATAAAGAACGGATGGAATTTTGTTAAAGCAGGAAATCGTGATGATAGTTTTATTCAAGCACAAAAATTTGCTAATCAAGGATATTTTGTTGTATCCGTATATAAAAATGCTAACCCAAAAAGAGCAGGGCATATTGCCGTTGGTAGTACCAAGTAGTAAGGATATAGAGAAAATAAAAAATGAAGGACCGGACACGGCTCAAGCCGGTATTAATTATTTCTTAAAAAATTAATAAATTTTTTACTACAGTACCTAACAACCATATTCTATCATTGACAGTCTATCTCATATGTGGTTATGTCTATACTATTCTAAAAAATATTATATGTAATGATGTTATTTAAAATAAATCCTGAATGGATATTAAATTTTAGAAGTGAAATGTTAACTAGCTGGTTTAAAATATTTCCTTTTTTGCTAGTGATTATTTTTACATTACAATTATTGCGATTGCCTACTGGTTAAATCCAAGAAATAGATTATTTTTGGATTTAGGCTGGCTTATATCATTTGCAACATTATTGAATGTTATTATTAAAAAGGCTTTCTATTCCTCGCCCGCCTAGTACATTACATATGTTACCTATTAATGATGGATCATTTGGTTTCCCTAGTGGGGATGTACAGGTGGCTACTGTTTTCTTTATGATAATATTTTTATCATTTAATTCAAAAACGTTAAAAATAATATCTATCGCAATGATTATTAATATTATGCTTTCACGCCTATATCTTGGAGTACATAGTATATATGATGTTATAGGCGGTATGATTTTTGGAGTGTTAATTGTTTTAGTTTATAGAAGTAATTTTATACAAGCACAAATAAGTAGATGGGAAAATAGGGCTAAATCTTATTATTGTATATTGGCTTTTGTGATAGGTATATGTTTCTTTTTATGGAAAGACAGTCCTTTTCCCTTACTGCTTTTATTACCAATAGGAACTTTAGTGGGTCATGGTATCGTATATATTTGCTTTAAATATAATTCTGATTTGATCTTAAATAATGCTCAAAAAACTATAGGTATAATTATTAGTTTCATTCTGTTATTCTTTTTTTATAAAACTTTTCCTATAATAAAAAATTCAACAATATTATTTAATTTTACACTTTTGCTTAAATTTGCTTTATTACCTGTTTTGATTTATATTTTACTTCCTATGATGCAAAGAGAACTAAAAAATAGATTAAATTAAATTTCTTTCACAAAATCCAATGTACAGATTTATAACTATCCGCAGGATAGTCTAATATATCAAGTATTGACAAAGTACTTACATTATTTATAATAAATATAACATTGAAAATGGTTGTATTATGAGTATCAAACTAGATCCTTACGAACAAGATATTGAAGATAATTTTGAAAAGCAGCAAAAAATTGATGATCCAGCTCTCATTGCATTATTTCAAAAGTCTGCAAAAGCACATCTTAATAAAAAGCGGTCTGTTACTATTAGAATTGCAGAACATGACATAGAAGCAATAAAAATTAAAGCTTCTAAGCATGGTTTGCCTTATCAAACCTATCTTAATATGCTAATTCATTCAGATGCTACTAAATTGTAAATACCAATGATCAAATTTAGATATAATCATGAAAAGAACGCTAAGTTATTGCATGAGCGTAATATAGGCTTTGAAGAAATAATACAGTCGATTGCTGACGGTAATTCATTATATATTAAATTACATCATAATCAAGAGAAATATAAAGGTCAAAAAATTTTATATGTTAGAATGATTGAGCAAGTATATGCAGTACTTTATATAAAAGGTGATAAAGATGCTATTTTCCTTAACACTTTATTTCCTAGCAGAAAAGCAAAAAAGGAATTTTAAAAAAAATAAGAAATAATATATGAGTTTTATAGAAGAATTTATAAACAAAGGATATTTCCATCAATGTACCGATTTGGATCGGTTAACTGCTATAACGAAAGAAACAAAAATAGCTGCGTATATAGGCTTTGACTGTACTGCTACATCACTCCACATCGGTAGTTTAATGCAGATAATGATTCTGCGATTGCTTCAGCAGTATGGACATAAGCCTATTGTAATTATCGGCGGCGGTACGAGTAAAATCGGTGATCCTTCAGGTAAAGATGAAGCACGTAAAGCTTTGACTAAAGATGATATAAAAAGAAATGCCGAAGGTATTAAAAAGTCACTGTCAAAGTTTATCAAATTCGGTGACGGTAAAAGTGATGCTATTATGCTGGATAATGCAGAGTGGTTAGATTCGCTCAATTATCTAGATTTCCTACGGGATTTCGGTAGCTATTTCTCGGTAAACCGCATGCTGACTATGGATTCAGTAAGGCTAAGGCTTGAGCGTGAGCAGCATTTAAGCTTCTTAGAATTTAACTATATGTTGCTGCAAGCCTATGATTTTTACTATTTAAGCAAGCATTATAATTGCAGTTTGCAGCTTGGCGGTAGCGATCAATGGGGCAATATCGTAATGGGAGCGGATTTAATTCGTAAAATAAGCGGTAAAGAAGTATTCGGTATGACGACGCCGCTACTTACGACTAGCTCAGGTGCTAAAATGGGTAAAACTGCAGTAGGGGCGGTATGGCTTAATGAAGATTTGTTAAGTCCGTATGATTATTACCAATATTGGCGTAACTGTGAAGATGCCGACGTAATTAGATTTGCTAAATTATATAGTGAGCTAACTTCTGAAGAGCTTAATAAATTTGAGAGTTTAGCGGCTGAAGATATTAATGCAGCTAAAAAACAGCTTGCTTATGAGCTAACTAAGCTTTGTCATTCGGAACAAGCGGCAAAATCAGCTCTAGAAACTGCAGTAAAGATATTTGAAGAAGGACAAATCGATGAGAATTTACCTACCGTTGTTTTAGAGCAGGAAGTATTACAAGCAGGTATTAGTGCATATGAATTATTTCATGAAGCAGGGCTTGCTACTTCTAAATCGGAAGCACGCAAGCTTATAAGAGGGAAGGGAGCTAAAATAAATGATGAATTAGTTGCAGATGAGAATATGATAATTAATACTAATTTCTTACTCGATAAAAATGTTATAAAGCTCTCTGCCGGTAAGAAAAGACATATATTGGTTAGGATTTGAATATTTTTCTAGATTACCATGCTCCCTTCAGTTGCAGCATTATTGTATGGCTCAAATATATTACGTCTAATTGAAACTGCAACTTTCAATTAGACAAATTGTATATTTTCTATCTCATGAACCCTTATAACATAAGTTAAATTCAAATTTAAAAAGTAATGACTAAAATAAGGCTTGATGAATATTTGCTGCAAAAAGGTTTTGTAACAGATATTACCATAGCACGAAGCTTGATTATCCAAGGTAAAGTACATAATAAGCATGAGCAGTTAATTAAGCCTGGGATACAGGTTAATATAAATGACACCGACATTAAGGTAAAGTTACCGAAGCATAATTATGTTTCAAGAGGGGCATTAAAATTAATTGCCGCTTTGGATTATTTTAAAATTGATCCTGAAAATTTAGTTTGTATTGATATAGGTAGTAGCACCGGCGGTTTTACAGAAGTATTACTTGAGCGTAAAGCAAAATTAATTTTTGCCGTAGATGTCGGTTATGGCGAACTTCATCCTAAATTACGCGACAATCCACAAATTAAAGTGCTTGAGAAGACTAACGCACGATATTTAACCGATAAGCAAATAACTACCCCTCCTGATTTAATTGTCTGTGATGCCAGCTTTATTAGTTTAACTACTATATTACCGACTGCACTAAATTTAGTTAAAGAAGATTGCATGCTTATTGCTTTAATAAAACCGCAGTTTGAGGTCGAAAAGCATGAAGTAGAGCAGGGAGGAATTATTAAAAATTCTCTCTTACATCAAAAAGTATGTGATAAAATCAAAGATTGGCTTGAGAAAGAGCATAATTTTAAAATATTTGGTATAATAGAAAGTCCTATACTAGGTGCTAAGGGGAATAAGGAGTTTTTAATATGCGGAAAAAGAAAAACGGTTATTTTTCTATAGCTTATCCTTAATTTGAATTGTTTTAGTAATCATTGCATCTTCTAATGTATAATTATTCAATGTTTTTATAAATGCTTCACTTGCTTCTTTAATAAAATGTTTAAATTGGCATGAATTTGTAATTCTGCAGCTATTAGTATTTTTATTGAAACATTCTACTATATCCATATTAGGTTCTAATTTTTCTATTATATCTCCCAACTTCATAGAAGAAGGGCTAAATGCTAGCTTAATTCCCCCTCCTTTTCCTTTACTACTATTAATATATCCTAATTGTGCTAATCTATGAATCACTTTTACCAAATGATTAAGGGAAATATTATAGTACTCTGATATCTCTTTTACACTACAAATTCTTTCCGGTTTTGAAGCAAGATATATAAGGCTACGTAATCCGTAGTCGGTAAAACTTGTTAACTGCATAAAAATTTTATTTATTTTTACCTTGAATATACAAAAAAACGTCTATATAAGTCTAGTTACTATAATATGTATTTTAAATGCATATTATAGTAAAAGTTATATTATTAAAAAAGGAGTAATCATGTCTAGAACAACTATAGTGAGAGAAATAAGAAAAGCTGCTGAGCTATTTAAGAATTTTGATATTACTAAATCTTTAAATTTTTATGGAAATTTAGCAACTAAATATGAAGCAGTGGTAAATGAATTTTTTAATAGTAATAGTTTTAATACTGAAAAACCTGAGAAAGGAATACAGCCAAATGCAATGAAAAATTTTTTAAATCTTACCGGCAAGTAGTATTCTAAAGGTTTTAAGTTCATATAGCGAAACAGATGAAGTAGATCTTTTAGAAGTGATCCAACCAGCATTAGAGAATGATCATAAATTTAAAAAGGCAGTATCAAAAATTGTTGGTATACATGTAGGGCGTAATATTCCTTCAGAGTTATATCAACCTGTTGCTGAAGAGCTTATATCAAATGTAGATGAGGGTAACACGCTGGTAACGGAAATATTAAATATAGTAGGAAAGCATTTTGTAAGTGCTGAAAAGAAGCAATATGATGAATTAAAAGAAAAGTATAATATAGAGAGTTTTGAAAGTCATAAAATAAAAATCGAATTTTGTAGACAAAATGAACAAAAAGTAATACCGCACAAACATGGGCAGGTCATTACTGTTAAAGTAGGAGAAAAATACAGTGAATTTACAGTTATAAAAACCGGTCATGATGAAGAAGGTTATTATTATGAATGCCTAATAAAGAAAAATCCTAATGGAACTATAACAAACTATCTATTTGATTCTGAAAATCAGCTAGTAAAAGTACACCCTTCGTATATTGAATCGGATATAGAAAACAATAAAGATCTCGTTCTTATCAGCGGCGGGTCAGGAGAAAGCCATTCTATTTCTAGAATTAATAGTATAACAAATGAAGAAAATGTTAAGCTTCCCGCCGTTATTCAAATTATTCACTCTACTAAAAATAAAAACAGTGACACATTTCAATTAGATGCAGCTGTAAAAAAATTAACTGATATTGCAGCAATATGCGATACTGAAATTCACTATGATAAATTTTATACTCAAGATAGTTATGATAATATTAATGAGAACGATAATATACATTATCATACCGGTAGAATAGCTGAAGAATTTTTATTAGGCATTTAAAAGGTGAAACCTATGAAATTTGCGGTCCTCATTCTTTTAACGATCATGTGCAGCATATATTAGAAGAGAAAATGGGGGTTATGTATACTCAGATTCATGTAGAAGAATTTTGTTCATCAGGAGGAGACTATGATCCATCTCTAAGCGGACAAGAGGGATTATCGAGTATTTGCCCATTTATGAATATGTAGTTTTACAAAAATATAAAGTTAAATATTGCTTATATATTCTAATTAGTGTATTTTCGTTACGGATAAGCATTATAAAAATTATAGATAGGTGGGTTTATCCCACCTTTTTTGTTATAAATATCAAATATGCAAACTATTGAACAACAAATAACAAACGTAATAGAGAATCCTTGACGGATATGGGGTTTGAGTTAGTTCTTGTTAAGTTTAAAGGTGTTAACCCTAAAGTAGTCGAGATATTGATTGATAGCTTAAACGGCGAAAAAATATCTGTGGAAGATTGTACTAAAGCAAGTAGGACTATCTCCGCTATTCTAGATGTTGAAGATTTAATAGAAGATGCATATTCTTTAGAGGTAGCATCAAGCGGTCTTGAACGTCCGTTAGTAAAGTTTGAAAATTATAATAGATTTTTAGGAAGAGAAGTTAAAATCAAACTTAAGGAATTATTGAACGGCAAAACTCGTTATCAGGGTAAAATAATTAAAGCCGAAAATAATAAAATATATTTAAAATGTGAAGAACAAGAAGTACTAATTGATTATGATTTAATTAAAAATGCTAATCTAGTTTTAACTGAAGAAGTATTTAAAAAATTACTAGGTTCTGTGAAAGTTTCTAATTGATTGGCTATTTTGAGGTATTTTTAAAAAATAACCAAAATTAAATCTTTTTAGAAATTGTACGCAAGAACCTAAAGCAATAAGAATAATGTATGTCTAATATAGGTAATGTAGAAATTTTACAAATTATAGATTCTGTAGCCCGTGAGAAAGGAATATCAAAAGAAATTTTGATTTCAACGGTTGAACAAGCGGTACAAGTAGCAGGACGAAAAAAATACGGTAATGAATATAATATTAAAGCTCAGATAAATAGGAAAACCGGCGAGATAAATCTTTTAAGGATCTTAAAAATAGTAGAAAATGTAGAAGATTACTTAACGCAAATCTCACTTGAAGAAGCTTTAATAAAGAATCCGGAAGCTAAAATCGGTGATGAAATATATGAATATTTACCGCCGATTGATCATGCTAGAGTATCGGCTCAAGCTGCAAAACAAGTTATAACTCAACGTGTTATAGAAGCTGAACGTGAAAAACAATATCATGACTTTAAAGATAGAAAAGGCGAAATTATAAACGGGATAGTTAAGAGAATAGAATACGGTGATATAATAGTTGACTTGAGTCGTGCTGAAGCAATAATAAAAAAAGATCAATTAATTAAGGGTGAGAATTTTAAACCTAATGATCGTATAAAAGCATATGTACAGGATGTAAGGCAAGAAACAAAAGGACCGCAGATTTTCTTGTCTAGAGTAGATAACCAGATGCTGGTTAAGCTATTTAAGTTAGAAGTACCTGAAATTCTTGAAGATATTATTCAAATAAAATCAGTAGCACGTGATCCCGGTTCAAAAGCAAAAATAGCGGTATTTGCTTCGGATAGTAGTATAGATCCTGTAGGCTCATGCGTAGGTATTAGAGGTAATAGAGTAAAAGCCGTAATAAATGAATTAAACGGAGAGAAAATTGATATAGTATTATGGAGTAATGATCTTGCACAGTTTATAGTTAATGCTCTTGCACCGCTTGCACCTGGGGAAATCACAAAAATTTTGATTGATGAGGATAGGCATAAGGTAGAAGTAGTAGTTTCGCAAGAAAATCAAAGTATTGCAATAGGTAGAAGAGGGCAGAATGTTCGTTTAGCTTCTAAGCTTACAGGTTGGAATATCGATATAATGACCGAAGAGCAAGAATCAAAAAGAAGAAATGAAGAATTCTTAACTTCTACGGAATTATTTATGGAAGCTTTAGATGTTGAAGAAGTTATAGGTCAGCTTTTATCGGTAACGGGATTTAATTCAGTAGAACAAATTGCTAGTAGTGAGATTAGTACTTTAACAAGAATCGAAGGCTTTGAGGAAGAACTTGCCGTAGAGATCAAAAATCGAGCTATTAATTACGTCGACCTTAAGAATGAAAAGATTATCAAAAAGCTAGAGGATCTAGGAGTTGAGCAAGAATTAATAGATATATTAGAATTACCGCTTGAATTAATATTAAAATTTGCCGAATATGGTATAAAGACCATAGAAGATTTAGGAGAGATGAGCGTAGATGAATTTAAAAATTTAGCTCCAAATTCTAATATAACGGACGAAAATATTAAATTGCTGATTAAAACTGCTAGACAGCACGGTGAATTAAAGGATAGTTAGTGGGTTGGGTGTATGTTATTCCTAGCTAAAAGCAATATTGTTGCATGGCTCGGGTTTATCCGTCATTGCGAGCTGGCATTGTTGCATGGATCAATTCCATCGCTGTCATCCCACGACTTGACCACACGGTATGACACCGAACGCATTTTTAGAGCCACGCAGCCTACGGCTGCTCGCAATGATGAAAAAAAAACTGATCCACGTAACAACATTTCTACGGGAATGACATAATGAAGTAGTAGACGGAAAAAACAGAAACACAAAGGTTTTAAATATGACGGATAACCAGGAAATCAAACCCAAAAAGTTGACACTTGGCAATTCAAAATTATCGCTTAATAAGTCTTTTGACTCTCTTACAGGAGCTCAAAGCTTTGTTAATGCTAAATCTAAAACGCTAGTAGAAGTTAGAAAAAGCTCTACCGGTAGTACTATCCTTTCATTAAATAAAGAAAGAAATAGCTTAGATCAAATTGTTATTGATGCTAATAAGGAAGAATTTAACAGACGTTTATCTATTCTTAAAAAAGCTGCTGAGCAATCTAAATTAAATGACCCTTCACAAATAAGCACTTTAAGTAAACTTGCAAGTATTAACCAGTCTGCTAACTCAAAAATAGAACCGCTAGAAACTGATAAAGAAGTTGAACAAAAACAGCAAAATACCGAAGAAAATAAAGTAGAAGTTAGTGCTAAAATCGTTCAAGATGATGAAGATACACCGTCACAAATACCTAAAAAGAAAGAAGAAACTTTTGTAAAGTCTCCTTTAGTAGGAATGCGAACACGTTACGGTATAGAATCAGAGAAAGAATTAGATAAAACAGCAGATAGTAAAGTAGTCGCACCAAAAATTAAGCTAGAAGAGCCAAAAAAATTCAAAAAAGCCGATCTTTTCAATATGCTTAGCGACGACGAAAGCGGCAGCGGTAGAACTAGAAGTCTTGCTTCTATAAAAAGAGCTAGAGAAAAAGAAAAGCGCAAATTAGTATCACAAGCACCTGAGAAAGTATATAGAGAAGTGACGATACCGGAAGTTATCGGAGTCGGCGATCTTGCAAATGCTATGTCTGAAAGAGTGGCTGATGTAATTAAAGAATTAATGAAACTCGGTATTCTTGCAAATGCTAGCCAAACAATAGATGCCGATACGGCAGAACTAGTTGCAACAAATTTAGGGCATACGGTAAAAAGAGTCCAAGAATCAGATGTTGAAAATGTTTTAATTAGTGATGATAAGGTTGAAGATTTAAGAACGCGTGCTCCGGTTGTGACGGTAATGGGGCATGTCGATCATGGTAAAACCTCATTGCTTGACGCTCTTAAATCTACGGATATTGCTGCAGGTGAGCTAGGCGGCATTACCCAACATATCGGGGCTTATAGAGTAACTCTTGCAGATGGTAGAGCGATTACTTTTATTGATACTCCGGGGCATGAAGCTTTTTCGGAAATGCGGTCAAGAGGTGCTAAAGTAACGGATATAGTTATTATAGTGGTCGCAGCAGATGATGGAATAAAAACGCAAACGGTTGAGGCAATTAATCATGCGAAAGCAGCGGGCGTTCCTATAATTGTAGCTATTAATAAGATTGATAAGCCTGATATTGATATTGAGCGTGTAAAGAACGAATTATATGTCCACGAAATTATCGGCGAAGAGGCAGGTGGCGACGTTATGGTTATTCCTATCTCGGCACTAAAGAAAATTAACTTAGATAAACTTGAAGAAGCAATTTTATTAATTGCAGAAATGCAGGATTTAAAGGCAAGCCCTTTCGGTTCAGCTGCCGGTGTTGTAATCGAGTCAAAAATTGAAAAAGGAAGAGGAACGCTAACTACTATATTAGTTCAGCGAGGTACTTTAAGAAACGGTGATATTATAATAGCCGGTTCTTCTTACGGCAAAGTTAAAAAGATGACCAATGATAAGGGACTAGAAATAGCGGAAGCAACTCCGTCTGTTCCTGTAGAAATTCAGGGTTTAAACGAAGTACCTTTTGCCGGCGATAAATTTAACGTAGTACAAAATGAGAAACAAGCAAAAGATATAGCTGAATATAGAATGCGTCTTGCTAAAGAAAAGAAAATATCTATTGCACCGCGTTCAAGTTTAGAAGATTTATTTTTAAAAGCTTCCGGTAATAGTAAAATTAAGGAATTACTTTTAATTATTAAAGGTGATGTTCAAGGGTCGGTTGAAGCTATTTCAGGTAGCTTATTAAAATTACCGAGTGATGAAATAAAGCTTCGTATACTTCATAGCGGCGTAGGTCCGATAACGGAATCCGATGTATCTCTTGCCCATGCTTCTTCGGCTATTATTGTCGGCTTTAACGTTAGAGCAGGGGCAAATGCTTTAACTGCTGCAGAAAAAGAAAAAGTCGATATTAGATATTATAGTATAATATATAATTTAATTGATGACGTAAAAGCCATTATGAGCGGTATGCTTGATCCGATCGTTAGAGAGCAGTATATCGGAAGCGTAGAAATTAGACAAATATTCAATATTACCAAAGTCGGTAAAATCGCCGGTAGCTATGTAACTAAAGGGATTATTAAGAAAGGGGCGGGCGTACGCTTATTACGTGATAATGTAGTCATTCATGAAGGAAAACTCAAAACTTTAAAACGCTTTAAAGATGAAGTTAAAGAGGTTAGAGAAGGATATAAGTGTGGTATAGCATTTGAAAATTACGAAGATATTAGAGAAGGAGACACAGTTGAAGTTTTTGAGCTAATTCAAGAACAAAGACAATTATAATATACTCGTTGAACTTCAAAAATTGGCTACATTATCATACAAGTACTCCGGCGTTGTTGCATGGATACTACTAAATCGTCATTGCGAGCAGCCGTAGGCTGCGTGGCAATCTCATGAAATAATAACAAACTCCTGAGATTACTTCGTAATTTCCTCGCAATGACGAAAAGTTAGAACCACGCAACAACGCCCTGCTTTCGCGGGAATGACATTTAGTATAATATCCCTCTTTGATAAATTAATCAATTTTAAGTACAATATAATAAAAAGTTAATAATTATTAGCCTTTGTCTTGATCTCCTCATAATTTCTATTATAATGCAACGCTGATTATTATAATAAGAAATGAGGAAGAATTATGGCAATAACATCAATTTTTAATAAGTTACAAAATTTAATCACATATAATATTTCTCCAAAGCCTGCCTCCTATCTTGCTAACGATGAATTTGAGTTTATAACTTATCCAAAGCAAACTACTAATCAAGAAGAAAATACTGATTTTTTAAATTCTAAAACAACCTCACAAGAAGTAGTAAAAGATCAGCCAGATACTCTAGGCATCTCTCAAATCGAATATACTGATATTATGAATGAAGCTGATAATATAATTAGTACACCTGCAAGCATAACTAACACACCTGAAAGTAAAGGTTTTTTCAGTACATTTAGTTCATCATTAAAAACAGTTTATGATTTTGGAGTAAAGAGTTTTAATATTATAAAAAATACATCTAGTATTCTTTCTTCTAAAGTTGCTGAAACTTTTAATTTTATGAGTAATAAAGTTTTTTCTTATTTAAATAATAACGCTGAAGAAACATTTAATCTCTTAGATCAACTTGAAACTCTTTCTGATAATGAGTTAGTAGAAGAAATTTTAAACACGCCTGAAAATGAATTAGATGAAGTTTTTGAAAAGATGACATATAAAAAATTGGCAAAATTAATTAATAATATTTCTGATGAGCAAGCACAAAAATTAGTTAATTATATTATGCCTTGGCATCTTGAAAAAGTAATAGATTTAATTACACGAGATAAGTTGGATAAATTATTTAATGAAAACCCTAATAATCTTTCTTTAGAAGAATTTACAGAGCAGGAACTAAAAAAATTATCAAATGAGAATATTTCTGATGAATGGCTTAAAAATATAATTATTTTAGCAGGAGAAGAAAAACTTGCAGAAAATTTTGATATTATTCCAAATAAAAATTTAGTAAGAATCGTTAGTAGTATTCCAAATAATAAATTAGCAAAGATAATTAATAACGCCTCAGATGAAAGTCTAGTAAGAATCATTGATATTATTGACTCGGATAATTATGATTTATCGAAATCATTAGTTGGGCAAATAATAACCTTAATACATGACAAGAAGTGTGCAAAGCAAGAATCAGGTGAAGTATCTGATAGTGATTCCGGATTCTCTGATTGTGAAGATGAAATAGAAGTATCAGACAATCAAGTAGAACACTCTAATAGTGATTTTACTATGAAGTTATCAGGTGAATTATCTTATAATTATTTTGGAGTCTTTATGAAGGATGATGTAGTATACGTATAATAAAGCTCTTATGTCATTTCGTTGATCACAGGAATCCAGTAAATGGATTCCTACTTTTAACTAGGAATGACATAATTGATTGCTATTTTAGCATCAGGAGGGCGTATGTATAGCGGTTCGATAGAGCTGTTTAACTTTATATCGCTCGACAATTTATTAACAATATATCTACAAATAACCCAGGCTTTAACTCGTGCAAAACGTGGCAAGGTTATTATACTCGGTAAATGCATAATTTGGTTATATATAAATTCAAGCCCGCTACCGCAACAAACTATATTCCCTTTCTCATTTGTAAGCAGTTTTATAGCATACTCGAAATCTATCAATAACGGCTCTTCTATTTTCCCTGATTTATGAAAAACTTGCATATAAAGCTGTGAGCGATAAGCGTTTAAAAAGACATATATTTTATCATAATCTTTAACTTGAGTTATGGCTCTAAAGTAGGCATATTCAAAATTGCTAACCGCTAATGCTTTAATATTTTCCTTGGCAAATAATATACCTTTAGCACTAGCAAGTCCTATTCTAATGCCGGTAAAGCTACCGGGTCCGTTAGTTACCGCTAAATAATCTAAATCATCATATGAACATTTAGCTGCTTTCATCACGTCTTCTATCATCGGCATTAGATTTTCTGCTTGCATAGAAGGGCGTAATTCTTCTATATATGCAAGGATATTCTCATTTTCGGATATTGCTACCGATGCAGTATTATTGGCTGTGTCAAATGCTAGTATTTTCATAGATTATTATTTGAATAAGTCACTATGTGTACCGGTACGTTCTAATCTTAAAACTTCATCATCCAAATAATAAAGTAACAGCCAATCAGGCTCTATATGACAATCCCAAATATTTTCCATATTAATAATTTTTATGTAGCAATATTTGGTAGGGAGTAATAAATGATGTGCGATACCGGCTTTAATATTTTCTACTAATAAATCTGTAACTTTAATTAGCTTTTTAATGTCTTTACCACGTTTATACATAAGTAGTAATTCTTTCTCAAAACGTTTAGTAGAAGTTTGCAGAATTATATTAAATTAAGTTTTTTATACATTTCTTTATATGAAGAATATTTATTAATATTTAAACCTTTTGCTGATTCTTCTAATATTTTTATTGATTCTGTATTTAATTCTTTTTCCTGTTCTATTTTACGGTATATCGCTTCTCTTACAAAATTCATAATAGTATCATTTTTATGTGCAGTATGAACTTTAAGAAAATGATGTAATTCGTTTGGTATATCTATGCTTAGTCTAGTCATATTACATACTTATTTAAGTAATTACTTAAATAAGTATATCATTAAATAAGAAAAATAAAAGTAAAAATATAGAATCTCTAAGAATTATTTATAGTAAATTAAGTAGTATTAGGTGCAATTTATAGGAAATATTTTATTTTTTTAAAGATATAACGAATACCGCTAATGCTAACCCATTTACGGTATGAGATATGTTTTTAAAAAATTAAAAGATGCTGTAGAAATTGCACCTAATACTACTTAATTTACTATAAAATGTACTCCATAAAAGCTTGGCGTGCTTCAGCCTGTCTATTATTATGAAATAAATATCTATTAAAAAAATAGTTTGTTAGAGTTATAGCTTGTTTTTTTTCTTCTAATGTAATCTCGCTATTTTCTGATAGTAAAAATCTTGGTAAAATCAATAATTTATCTTTATAAGGTTTCCCTACTTTATATGATAATGCTCTACCTGATTTAGGTGATACATAGGTTAAATCAGTTGTAACATGACTCACGCCGCACTTGGTAAGATCAAGCTTATAACCCGTCTCGGCAAGTAAAGCTAGCTCAAAATTAATATAATCACGAAAACAAAAATTCTTTGATAAATTATCTAAATAGTTAATTAGAAATGAAAAAAAATTAGAATGTTCTTCTCTTTCATGAAATAACTCTTTGATTAAAGATATAACGGAATTAAAGGCATATAATTTAGCTTTATTTATTATAAAATAACCGGTGTAAGATTTGATGAGTTCACATTTAGCCATGCCGATATGTTCGTGTAGTCTTGCCTGCCAAAGAAAATCTACAATATTCCCTTCCTGATATATAAATTTGCTTTTTTTAGAAGATTCTTTTACAACCCCCGAATATAAACCATGATTTTTAGTAAAAACCGTAATAATAAATGTATTTTCTTTTACAGGTTTTTTAGCAATTATTACCCCTATATCTTTGATATTCATGGTTTTTATTATTAAATTTTCGTCATTGCGAGGAAAATTACGGAGTAATTGACGAAGCAATCCAGTTAAAAATGCTAATTTTTAGCATTTTTTTAATTATTTTCTGGATTGCTGCGCTCCTTTCAGTCGCTCGCAATGACGACTCGGTATCCGTGCAACAAAGCCGGAAATTTACAATAGTAATTGTACGTACGCAATCTCGGGAAAATTCCTGAGATTGCCACGCTCACTAGTGTTCGCTCGCAATGATGGTTTGATATCCGCACAACAACCCCCTAGCTTCCTCAGAATCCCCTGTATATGCTATATTCTTATACCCTAGTTTGATTGCAGTAAATAAAGCGGCGTGATCCTCTCCTACATTTACGGTAAGATCTAAAACTTTTTCCGGAAATTCTTTACTTAAAGTTTTAAACATGTAATCAATTGCTAGCATACCGTAATATTTTACGCTAGAGGCATGATTTGTTAATATCAGCTGCTCTTCTACACTAGATAAAAAATTACGTGCTTCTTCCAAATTTCTTATTTCATAAACTATACTCATTTAATTATCTCTTTTAGGTCCTTTAAATGTGAGACGGAAGATATAAAGTCATACGTTAAATTTTCAAGTTTAGAGCAGATAATCTTATTAAATCCAAGTTTTACGGCTTCTTTTATTCTTGTTTCTGCTTTTGCGGTTTTTCTTATTTCACCCGATAAGCTTATTTCGCCGAAAAAGACGCTATGTTCGGGTACAGGTTTGCCGGTTGCAGCAGATATTAAGCTCGCTACTACTGCTAAATCAGAAGCAGGATCGGCAATTTTAAGTCCCCCCGCAATACTTAAATATACCTCATAATTAGCAAGGTTAAGTCCTATCCTACTACTAATAAGCACGGCAAGTATCATTGATAACCTATTAGCATCCCAGCCTACCGCAGAGCGTCTGGGAGTTACCATATTTGAGGGTACTATAAGGGCTTGTACTTCCATAAGTAACGGTCTTGAACCTTCGATTCCTGCAAAAATAGACGTACCTATAACGTTCTGCTCTCGCTTCATTAAAAATAGTTCAGACGGATTTGTTACTTCAATAAGCCCGCTGCCGCTCATCTCAAATACTCCTATTTCGCCTACACCGCCAAAGCGATTTTTATATGAGCGTAAAATACGGAAATGATTATTATGATCTCCCTCAAAATATAGCACGGTATCAACTAAATGTTCAAGTATCTTAGGACCTGCTAGTTGTCCGTCTTTAGTTACATGACAGCTTAATAAAATAATTATATTATTTTGTTTGGCATAATTAACGAGTTCATTTGCACATGTACGAATTTGCGAAACAGTACCTGGAGGTGAGGATAATTCTTTTGTGGTAATTGTTTGAATAGAATCAATCACTACTAAATCAATATTATTCTTATTTGCTTCTATACTTGCAATAATATCTTCCAAATTAGTAGCTGCTAAAATATCGGTATTATAGTTAGTTAGGTTTAGCCTTATGGCTCTTAATTTTATTTGGTCTAACGATTCTTCGCCCGTTATATATAAGCAATTCATCTTTGATGCAAAGTTACTTGCTGCTAGTTGTAGTAACAAAGTAGATTTGCCTATGCCAGGGTCTCCTCCTATTAATATAGCAGAACCAAGCACTAAACCGCCGCCTAGTACTCTATTTAATTCACCTATAGGGGTAGGGATGCGTAACTGCTCGGCTACGTGACCTGAAAGCTTATCGAAATCTTGTTTGCTACCTGTTTTAACAATTGCTTTATTTGAACTTACTATCTCTTCAACAATACTACCCCATACACCGCAATCAAAGCACTGCCCCGACCATTTAGGACTAGTATTTCCACAGTTAGAACATGTATAATGCTTTTTGTCTTTGGTCATGTTTTTATTCGATGATGAGTATATATGAACGTCATTGCAAGCGACTACAAGGAGCGTGGCAATCTCATAAAGTAGGATTCCTGAGATTGCTTCGTCGAAACTTACAGTTTCTCCTCGCAAGGCATTGTTGCGTGGACCGGTAAAACCCACTGTGTCAAGCCACGGGGTGACAGAGGTGAAATTGATCCACGCAACAATGCCTCCTTGCAATGACGTTTCTTTAAAACCAATAGCTTACTCTTACCATATAGTTTTTCACGTAAAATTTCAATATTTTCATCTAAAACATAGTCATCTAGTTTAGCCATCTCAATAACTATGATAGTACCGTCTTTAAACCAGTTATTGTTTATAAGCGACTTCATTACTTTAGGCACTATATCTTTATAATAAGGGGGGTCGATAAATACAAGATCAAAAGCTTTATTGGCTTTCGGTAGATTTAAAGCATTAATATTAACGAAATTAACATTATTTTTAATGTTTAGAGATTTAGCAAATCCTTCTGCTATTTTTAATGAGGATGTATCAATATCAATTAAGGTAGCAAAACCTGCTCCTCTTGATAGGCTCTCAAAAGCAAGGCTACCACTACCGGCAAATAAATCAAGTATGTGGGTATTTTCGTTAAATAATTTATTACCGGTAAACTCACCGGAGGTTAATATACTAAATATTGCCTCTTTGAGCTTACCGGTGGAAGGTCGATATTTGATATTTTTAGCGGTAGGTATAATTTGGTTTCTATATTTACCGGATATTATTTTTAACACTTATTTAGTTATATGCTCTTTTGTTGCCCTTGATTTTTTGTTCGACTTTTATTTTTTCAGCAAATCCTTTGCCTTTAGTGTTAGGTTTAAATTTTGCTGCGAATGTATTAGATTTTGTTTGTTGTTTTTCTACAGTTTTATCTTTCTTTTCTTTTATTTCTACTTTTGGCGTTTCTTGGTTTAAATTATTTTGTGCTTGTTTTAAAATATCTTGTTCTTTAGCTTTATCAATATTATTATTTACATTATTTAAATTTTCTTCCCTTTCTTTAGATTTTTCTGTCTCAGCTTTTTGTCTTGCTTGTTGTTTTTCTGTTACTAATTCATCAATATTTTCAGGAGGTGGTGAGATATATTTATCTATACTGCTAGTCAAATTTTCAAATGATTTCTGAAGATTGCGTAAAAGTTTTTGAGTAAGTTTATAAGTTCCGGTAGCGACTAGCCCTCCAGCTAAAATACCTGCTCCTAGAATGATAGTTTTAGTAGCAAGGGCTGTGCCGGTGACTAATAACACAGGCATTGCTATGAAAGGTGCAGCTGCTACTGCAAGCCCCGCTACTACGGCAAGCCCTACTAAAAATTTTTTACTTGCTAAGAAATTTGTTACGCTGCTAATTCCTGACGTAGTACTTTTAGCAATTTTTGTACAAAATTGTCCTACTCCGGTTTTCAGAAACCAACCGCTTTTCTCTCTTGCATGAATTTTATCTTGTAATTTAGCATGTTCGTTAACATTGACAGATGTTTTTTTACCGTCTTTATCTTGATGATCTAAATTCCCTTTAGCCTCACCTTTAGTATCATGCATCTTTGTAGCATCGTCGATTTTTGCTTTATCAAAATCTGCTCCTTCTTTATTAATTCCAGCTAGATTTGCTGCTTTTAGATTCGCTTGTTTTAGATTTGCTTCTTTAAATATAGCCTCGGCTGCTTCCATTGCTTGCATATCAGCATTTTCCAATACTGCTTTAGTGAAATCGGCTTTAGTAAGATCGGCACGCTGCATAATTGCATTTTTAAAGTTAGCTTCCTTAGCATTAATATTTTTAGCAATAGCATCTGAAATATTTAATCCTTCGGCTTCTGCTTTTTCTAAAGTAGCATTACTTAACTTAGCAAATTGTGCAGTTGCATTAGTAAGCGTAGCGTTTGTAAGATCGGCATATTCAAGCTTTGCTTTATCAAGCTTTGCTTTTGTTAAATCAGCGTTCTTAAGTTTAACACGCTGCATTATAGCTTCTCTTAAGTCAGCTTCTTTTAAAGATAATATATTCTCAAATTCAGCATCGCTAAAATAGGCATTCCTTGCAGTTATGCCTTGCATGTTACATTGCTCTTTAAATTTTGCTTCTAATGCATGTGTTTTATTCATAAAAGCATTTTCAAGATCAGTAGAAACGATATTTGCTTGATCTAGAAGTGCATTATTTAAAACTACTCCCTGCATTTGAACTCTTTGCATATCTGCATAAGCAAGCGATATACCGGTAAGATTAGAATTTTTCCATTCTGAATCTTTAATAATTAACTTTTCGGCATCGGCATTAACCATCATAACTGCATTAAATTTGCTATTTGTTACCTCTGCTTCAGATAAATCTACTTTAGGCATGTAAGCTCTCGACATATCACTATTTTCAATTTTGCTATTTTTAAGATCAGCAAAAAGAAATCCTGTGTTACGAGCTGTAACATTTTGAAAAACGGCATTTTGTAAATTAGCTCCTTCAAAATTAGTAAAATCTAAATTACAATTTGAGATTTTAATATTTTCTAAATTAGCTGAAGCAAATAATGTATTCTTCAGGTTAAGATTAGTAAGGGTTTTACCTGATAAATCGATTTCTGAAAGATCAGGGATTATATGTGTATCTTTTGAAAGATTTTTTTGTTTTCTAACAAAATCGGTAAGAGATAATTTTGTGTTAGATTGTTTCGCTGCTTCAGCTAAATATAGATCAAATTCTTGAGAAGTTAATTTTATATATTCTTTCGGTATATCTCGTTCTTTGGCAGTCGAACCTATAACATATGAAGAATCTAGTTTTATTTGTATTTTTTCGTCTTTTAACTGCTCAAAAATATCTGCAAGACCGTTACCGCAGAACATTCTAAGATTATCTAAAGCATATACTTCAGTTTCTAATTTATTTACTTCATGCTGTAACTTATTGATTTTTTCTAGTTCGTTTTGTCGGTTTTGAGCAATAGTTTCTGCGCTATTCCAAAAAGCATTTAAAAGATTAGTAGCAATCCCAGGATTATCTAAGTTTTGCTTTAGAGTTTCTAACTCTTCTTGCTTAGTTTTTAACTCTCTTGATTTAACTGTATGTAAAGTTTCTTCGTCTTCCGTAGCTAGAATATATTTCTTTTTCTTCGTAACTTCATCTACAACTATTTCTTTAATACGTTCTTTTTCTAAATCTTTATCTATATATTTATTTAATCTTTCAAGATTTGAAAAAGATAGTTTTATATCGCGTATTTTATCTTTTAGATTAGGAATTTTGCCCTCATCATTATCTTCATAATTAAAATCTGTATAATGAAGATTTGCTCCCCTAAAGTCGGTACCGATAAATATACAATCATTAAATTTTACATTTGTTAAATCTGAATCACATAATATGGTATTTGTTAAGTCACAATTATTAAATACGGCATCTGTTAGTATTGTACCTTGGAAATTAGCATTTGCTAAATCTGCGTTAATTTCCATATTTTCTAAACTGGTAATGATAATTTTATCATTATCTTCAGCGAAATAATATTTATTTTTGATAAAATCATTTAGTGAGACATTAGGGTTATCTTTTATATAACCAAGATAATCGTTTAAGTCTTTTTCTTCACATTTATATACATTAAGATTTGTCATATGTTTTCTTATATGATTAGTTAAAATGCGTTAATAATAACACATTACTAATTATTTTTCCAGTATTTTATTATTTATTTCTTTATAATCTCCGGGTTTTAGATTACCTATTGTAAAACTACCATATTGAATCCTAATTAACTTGTTAACTTTTAGTCCAAAATACTCGAATATTCTTCTAATTTCACGACTTTTCCCTTCAAATAAAACTACTTCAAACCAAGAATTACTCTTATTTTGCTTAAGTAATTTTATTGAATGAGGATTATAAAATATCCCGTCAATTTCTAAATTTTTATAATTGCTTTTTAGTAGAATATCAGACTTCCCATATGCCCTAACATGATATACTCGCTTTAACCTACTTGAGGGTAGCTCAAACTGACGAGCTAAATCGCCGCTATTAGTTAGTAATAACAAACCTTCGCTATTTAAATCCAGCCTACCTATTGAAATAACACGAGGTAAACCGGTTAGCTGTTCAAACACCGTTTTACGAGATAAGGGATCTTTGTGAGTGGTAATTAAACCGACAGGCTTGTAATAAATCCAAAGTCTTGGTGTTTGCGATTGATTGATTAATATGCCTGATACTTCAATTTGATTACTAATATTAACATTTGTAGCCGGTGATAAAATTGTAATGCCGTCTACTTTTACCTGCCCTTCAGCTATCAGCTTTTCAGCATCACGCCTAGAACAGATTCCTGCATTACTAATTATTTTGGCTAATCTATGCATTTTTAAATATAGTAAATTTCAATAAGAATATATAAAAATACCCTTAAAAAGCAATATTAATAATTTGACATAAATTATTAATATAATTATACTAATATCGTTACATATATTTTAACAAAATTATACGAATGTTAATTTTACTTATCAAAACTTTTTATTCTTTAAAATTCTTATCTTCTTTTTTTAGCTGATTTTCTTTTTAGCAAAAATTGAGTCCTTTTCTTTAATCTAAAATTCATTATTATGTAAAAACTTATTGGTTCAATCCTGTTAATTTCAGGTACTTGTATAGGTAGCGGTATGATAGCACTACCCATGGTATTAGCAAAATTAGGTATAATACCTAGTTATTGATGTTTATAATTTGGTTTATAATGTATTATACTTCTTTAATTAACCTAGAGTTTAATCTTCAAGCGGGTAAAGGCTTAACACTTGGGGCATTGGGAAAATATTTTTCAGGACATACTGCTCAAATCATCGGTATGGTAAGCCTTAAGCTCCTTTCATATGCTTTACTTGCAGTATTTATATAGGAGCATGGTATGTTATTATTAGCATTCTAATATTATTATTACCTCTAAAGTTAGTAGATTATATAAATCGAGTGCTATTTATCGGATTGCTTATAATAATTGCAATTTTAGTTATTGGACTTGTTTCTATGATTCAGTGGGATAATTTACCTTTATTCTCACCAAATTATAAAGAAATATCTATATGGGGTGTAGTGACTCCGGTAGTTTTTACTTCATTTGGTTTCCAAGTAATCTTCCATACCTTAACTAATTATTGTAACAAAAATGCTAAAGACGGCGTTTTTATTTGGAAGCTTAATTCCTGCAATAGTATATATAATTTGGACTTGTAGTTTCTTATTGTAGTACATCATAATAATCCAACATTTTATCAACAAATGATTACAAGTAATGTAGAAGTCGGAGATTTAATTAAGTAATATAGCAAAATGGCAGTCCGTACAATTATTAGTTTGGATAATTTCAACTCTTGCTATCGCTACATCGATACTCGGAGTAGGGCTATGTGATTCCCTTAAAACTATGTTTATGAATTCGATACCGAATGTAGTAATTCGTAATATGACCGCTTCTATTGTTACTATATTACCGGCTTATATTGTAGCAGTAGTAGTACCTAATGCTTTTATTACAATTTTAGGATTTGCCGGTATGATTCTTGTAATTATTGCAATTTTATTACCGGTTTATCTGTTATATAAAGCAAAGATAAATAAGTTTTATTATCCTGAATTGCAAAAACAATATCTAATTATTTGTAAAACTCTACACGGGCTGTTGAAAAAGTTATAAAAAGAAGTAGAAAAGAGTTAATCTAAGGAATAAGCTGTATTTTTATGCTTAAATGAAGGTGTAAAGATGCAGGGTTATAAGCTTGATCAAAGTGTGAGATGTAATAGCCTTAGCTTAAGGCACATGATACCTAATGATCATTTATTAGTGAGGATTCATGAAGCTAAAGAATTAGAGTTTTCTTTTATCTATGAAATAACTAAGAATCGTTATTGTGCTAATTACGGACGTCCATCAATTGATCCTGTATTATTTTTTAGGATGCAAATAATAAGTTACTTATATGGTATAAAGTCAAATAGACGATTATGTAAAGAAATTCAGTTAAATATAGCATATAGGTGGTTTTGTGGTTTAAGTTTAGAGGATAAAGTACCGGATCATTCATCATTAAGTAGGATAAGAGATAGATTTGGGGTAGAACTATTTCAAGAAATATTTATAAGCTTGATTAAGCAATGGTATGAACTAGATATTATAAAAGGAGAAACAATTATTTCAGATGCCTCTTTAGTTGAATCTAATGCCTCTATGAATAGCCTAATATTAAGAAAAGATCAAGGTGATTCACAAAAGAGAGAATTAAAAAAATATGAACGTCGTTATCATGATTTCCGAGAAGGGAAAAAAGTAAGGAAAATATCTAATCAAACTCATGTCAGTAGGACAGATCCTGATTGTAGTCTTGTATCAAGAACTAATGGTTATAAAAAGCTATGTTATAAGACCCACTACTCAATTGATTCAGATTCACGTATTATAATAGATTGTTATGTAAGTACAGGATCACAACATGAGTGTATTGTACTTCCAAGTAGAGTTTGGAATATATTAAATAATTTTTCTTTTAGAGTAAAAGAATGGATAGCAGACAAAGGTTATGGTAGAGGTCCAACCTATGGATATTTTAAATTACTTGGAATTACAACTTATATACCTTTACATGTAGATAATCTTGGTGAAGGAAAAATAAGTAGGGGGGAATTTCAATATGATAGAGAACAGGATAGATATAAGTGTCCACAGGGACATTATCTTTATCCGTATGATAAATTAGATAAAAAACAAATAAAACGTTATCGTATTACAGGAGGGCATTGTAAAAATTGCTCTCTAAAATCAGGTTGTATTTCTGATAATTATAGTAATAGAGGACGATTTATTTATCGTAATCCTTATCAGGATGAAATAGATGAGGTAAAGGTCAGACAGAATAGAATTGATTTTAAGAAAAAACTAATTGAGAGAAAGTGGAAAATAGAAGGTCTATTTGGTGAAGCTAAGGAGAATCATGGTTTACGAGGAGCAAAATTTAGAAGTGTACAGAAAACACAGATTCAAATACTGATGATTGCGATAGTACAAAATTTTAAACGGATACTTAAAATTATTTTTTGGTTTTTTTATCTACTACTATTAAAGATAAAAAAATATTAAAGTATTTGCAACCTTGTTGATTTTTTCAACAGCCCGTACACTTGATCTGACAGGTAGAGATTGATTAAGCAGCAAAAGTGCTGTCAGATAAGTAAGAATTAATAGACTTATCTTGAGCAATTTTAATGCTATCCTTGAAAGTTTGCATAGGAGTTTTTCCATAACAGAACTTTCCAGAATGCGGTCTAGTATTGTTATATTTGTTTAAATATTGATCTAAGTCAATCTGTAAATCCTCTAATGAGCTATAAATCTTTTTACGGAAAGCTATATCATAAAATTCATCTTTTAAAGTTCTATGTAATCTTTCGCATATTCCATTAGTTTGAGGAGAACGTGCCTTAGTTTTAGTATGATCAATATTTTCTATAGCCAAATATAACTCAAAAGCATGATGTTCTACCTTACCACAATATTCCGTTCCTCTATCTGTAAGGATTCTCAGTAGTGGTACATCATGATTATTAAAGAAAGGTATTACCTTATCATTTAAAATATCAGCGGATGTTATTGCAGATTTATCAGTATAGAGTTTGCAAATAGCCACTCTAGAATAAGTGTCAATAAAGGTTTGTTGGTATATTCTACCTACTCCTTTCATATTACCGACATAATAGGTGTCTTGTGCACCAAGATAACCGGGATGCTGAGTATCAATTTCTCCATGAGCCTCTTTAATTTGTTTTGCTTTTTTTAAAGCAGATATCTGCTCTTCTGTCAGTAAGATACCGTCCTGTGCAGATTTAGCTTCTAAAGCTTTGAGTCGTTTCTTTAGAGTTTCAAGATCGTTGCGTAGCCAGATAGAACGTACACCACTGGATGACACTATAATACCTTGCTTTATTAGTGCTTGGCTCGCACGAAGCTGACCAAGAGCAGGATTCTCTATAGCAAGATTTATTACTGCTTGTTCTATATGTTCTGATACACGATTCTTTACTATAGGTTTCTTACGACTCATATCCACAAGAGCCGCTTCTCCGCCCATCTCATATAGTTCCTTGAAACGGTAAAAGCTATCTCTTGAATAGCCCATTACTTTACACGCAGTACTAACACTACCTAGTTGTTTTGCAAGTTCTAATAATCCTAATTTAGGTTTGATTATTTTTTGATCATAATTTGACATATTGTTCCTATTAATTGAGTTTTATATTTAGTTCGTGGATATGATAGATAACTCCTTAGTTATCTACATACCCACAAACTCGTCTAATTTCAATCTTAATATGTCAGATCAAATCTGAAGGTTTACAAATTATTATATGCGTAATTGTCGGAATGCTTATAATGAGATATGAACTTGTTAATATAGTAACTAAATAAACTATTAAATGTGAACAGGTATTGTTGTGTGGGTTGGTAAAATCTACCATACGCATCAAGTTAAGCCATAATTGTTAATAATTTTAGTGTATTTAAGGAAGATAATCTGGTTTTACGATATTTATCTTTCAAAGAAAATCTCCCCCAATCTATAATTAATTTCTTAAGGAACTGCTTTAAATCATTAAGACGTCCAGTAATAGACAGGAATAATTCTCTTGACCTTTTCTGTAGTTCAATAAATGCTTTGGTTAAACTAATTTCTCTATCATTTGCTAATTCTACACAATTCGATAATCCATGAAAAATAAGCACACTACATAATTTACCATATAATTCACACAAAACTCTTGCAGGTTTACTTCTCCCTTTAAGATTTTCAATTTTTGCATGACTTTTATATAATTTAAATAATAATTCAATTTGCCATCTTGCTCGATAAATTATCATTATATGCTCAGCATTAACCATATCCTCTGATATATTAGTGATAAATATTGACCAATCTAGTAATCTCTGGTTTCTTGAAGAAGATTTATATTTATGAGACTTAGCTAATAAATTAGCCTTCCTTCTTCTACCAATAGCCTGTTCATCAGTCAATTTATGACATATAATCCGTAGCTTAACTTTTGCTTGTTTACCTAAAAGTACATCTTTTGATAAAAAGAATTTATTATCTAATAGGTTTAATAAATCAATTTTTTCCTCAGTGATAGGGTCATATATATTAGTATCTGCTTTATAACGACTAATAAAATATGCACCAAGTTCGATAATTTGAATAAATGAAGCTGGGACAAAATAACCTAAATCAGATATTAATAAGTCCTTAGTAGATATGTTTGATAAATGTTCTCTATATCCTTGATCAGCCCTTATACCTTATCCGCCATATTGGCAGGTAGAATAATATGGCTACTATCCAATAATTTAACGCTATTAAATTGCTGCAAAATGTTGCATGCTGCAAAATGTTGCAATCAAGCGGCATAGTATTTCTAAATAATTTCAAGCATTGTTCATACATTGACTGCATAAATTTTACTGCTACCTCAGTAAACCTAAAGTCTAAGCCTTGGGCAGAAATATCTATAGTTTCTTCACTTAAAAAGTTACGCATTCCATCAAGACTACAATTACTATCGCTCATATTACCAAACACTATAGCTTTTAGAAAAGCTGAACCAGTTATTTTTCGTTGTCTCTTAATAAATCCTGTTGTAATGGATAAATTATTGGCTGTCTCTCCAAAAAACTCTTGGCATAGTTTTGCTAAGTTTACTATTTTCCCCATAGGATAAATTCTCACAATTTAGTTGTTAATCTTGCAAAAATTTATACCATATATTAGCTTCTTTTTAATTCATAATTTACTACCGTAATACCAGTATAACCTACTTGCTTTTCTTAACTTGATGCGTATGATAACGCCGACTGACCACGGTGATATTTTTAACTACTTTTTATTAAAAAATAGCACCAAATTATTATAGATAAAAGGATTATAGCAAAAAGCTGATGTATAGAGGCAATTATTATAGGTACAGAGTATAAAAGAGTAATTATTCCGGTAGATATCTGCATCAATAATGCAATCATTAGAAAATACACTATCTTATTTAATTTTGGATGTTCTATTTTTAACAAGCAAATTACCAAAACCACAACAACCAAAAATACGTTATAGCCGCCTAAACGATGTATGAATTGTATAAAAACCGGATCATACCAATTTTTAAGATCAAAAAAATTATCTTTTACCTCCATCGAAACAAAACTATCACCCATTAGCGGAAAACTATTATATATCAGCCCTGCATCAAGCCCTGCAACTAAAGCACCTAAAAAAATTTGCACATATATTACAGTAATAGCAATACCGGAAAATATTAATGGTAATTTTAAATCTGTTTGTGACGGTATTAACAAAATATCACAACGATTTTTTATTAATTGATAAAAAAGTATGTGATAAATAATTACGGCGATAATTAAATGAAAAGCAAGTCGAAAATGACTAACAGACGGGCTATTCAACAAGCCGCTTTTAACCATATACCATCCCATAAAGCCTTGTACGCAAAACAACAACAAAGCAATTATATAAGGTAGCATGTCACGATTTTTTATAACATCTTTAAAATAAAAATATATTAAAGGTACAATATATATTAAAGCTGTAATTCTACCGAGTAATCGATGTATAAACTCTAACAGATAAATAAACTTAAACTGCGATAAAGTCATTCCGTAATTAAAAGAGTTATATTCAGGAAAAGCTTTATATTTAGCAAATTCCGCTTGCCAGCTTTCAAAACTAAAAGGCGGCAAAATACCGGTTACCGGACGCCACTCAACTATAGATAAACCAGAACCAGTAAGCCTTGTTATCCCCCCTATAACAATCATCGCTATGACCATTATACAACTTATACACAACCATTTTGTAATAGACATCTTCCCAAATTCTACTTCTAGAGGTAACTTGTACGTCAATCCGGTACTCGCATCCTCACGTACTTTTTCGTACGCTGCGGTGCTGCGTTCCGTGTTTCCTTCAAATTCCTCTCTATAAGCGAATTTGGGAAGATGTCTAATTAAACTTTTCTGCACTTTTATTTTAAGTTTATGTTTTTTTGCTTTGTCATTGCGAAAAGAATTACAACGTAATTCGACGAAGTAATCTTATGAGTTTCTTATTATTTCATGAGATTGCCACGCAGCTTATGGCTGCTCGCAATGACGATTGAGGAGTCATACAACAATAACCTACCCACCCCTCAAATCAAGACTCTACATTCTTTTCCGTATCTTCGGCGGTATTAACAGGACATTTCTTATTTGATTTTTTATTACGATACCTACGTTTTGTCTTTTTTGGAGCAGCTTGTGCTTCTTCTAAGCCGGCATTACTTTCTACAACTTTCACCTCTTCCACAACGCTTACGGTTTGCTCTACCGGTTCTTTTGCCTCTAAACTCTTATCTTTTACTTCATTAGCAATATTATTACTATTATTAGCTGTTTTCCATTTATGTTTATTTTTGCGTAACTGTTCTTTTTTCGGCTCTTCTTCAGTATAATCGGCATTATGATTCTGAATTACCGGCTTAACAGGATTAACATTATTGTTATTTTTCTTCAACAGCTTCACTTTTTCAATCGAATAACTATCTGATGTAGCATTAGGATCGGAATAAAAATTAAGCTTTATATTATATTTTTCTTCAATAAATTTTATTTCAGCACGTTTATTATTAAGTAGATAAATAACTGAAACGATATTGGTAAAAACATTTATTACATCAATTCTTTCTTCAAAAATTTCATTCTCTATAGTACGTAAAATTAACATAGCATTAGCGTCACTCGCTCTAATGACTCCTTTACCGTTACAATGAGAACAAATTGCCGAATTAGTTTCTAAGAAAGAAGAACGTAATCTCTGCCTTGAGAATTCAAGTAGTCCAAACTGACTAATATTACCGGTTTGTATACGAGCACGATCACAACTTAAAAACTCTTTAAAGGATCGTTCAATAACTTTACGATTCTTAGCTTCGCTCATGTCTATAAAATCAACAACTATCAAACCTGATAGATCTCTAAGCTTTACTTGCTTTGCTACTTCTTTGGCTGCTTCTAAATTAGTTTTTAGTGCCGTTTCTTCGATATTTTTTTCAGAAGTTGATTTACCGGAATTTACATCAATTGAAATAAGAGCTTCCGTAGGATTAATAACGATATATCCCCCTGAAGGTAGTGTCACGACAGGCTGATATAATTTAACTAATTGCTCTTCTACTTGAAACTTAGTAAATATAGGAGTTTTATTTTTATGTTCTTTAAGTTTTGAAAGCTCTGAAGGTAATAAATCCTGCATAAATTTTGAAGCATCTTCATAGGCTTCCTGTCCTTGAATCACTACTTCTTTAACATTGTGATCACACATATCACGTATGGTTTTACGTATTATACTATCTTCCTCATGAATAAAACACGGAGCTGGAAATTTAATAGTACTTTTACGAATTTTATTCCATAACCTTGCTAAATAATTATAGTCTTTCTTTAAATCTAAGGTGCTACTTCCTCTACCTGCGGTTCTAACAATGATGCTATAAGCATCTTTGTCACCACTTACTATTTTATTTAAAATATCTTTCAGTCTTTTTCTTTCTTCCCCGTTTGATATTTTACGCGATATGCCGTTTTGTGAACCTTTATTAGGCATTAAAACACAATATTTACCAGCCAAGGATATATAAGTAGTAAAAGCGGCACACTTATTTCCTCGTTCTTCCTTAGTAACCTGCACCAATAATATTTGGTTTTTTCTTATTACTTCTTGAACTTTATATTGTTTATATTGCGGAATATTTGACTCAGAGGTGTCGCTTTGAATAATTTCAATATCATCAGCTGCTTCTAAATTAAGTTCTGAATGGAATTTACTCTCTACTAAATCTTCTATGGTTTTTAGGTCAATTTCTTCACTATCAACCAAAGAATCATATATAGCTGCCGGTTTCTCTTTATCATCCTCAACCGTAATATTTGAAAGAGCTATTTCAGGAAAAGCATTAACCGGGAAATTTCTCTCCGAGGCAGGCAAATTGTAGTAGTTAGGATGGATTTCACTAAACGGTAAAAATCCACTTTTATCCATTCCATACTCTATAAAAACAGCTTGTAGCGACGGCTCTATTCTTGTGACTTTTGCTAAATAAATATTACCTTTATTTTGTTGTCTTACGGTTGTTTGAAATTCAATATCTTCTATATTGTTGCTTTGTCCTAATAAAACTACTCTTGTTTCGCTTGGAAAATTAGCATCAATTATAATCTTTTTATTCATTTATCTTGCTCACTAACTTGAAGAACAAATAATTAATATAATGCTTGTATCTTAAGAAAAATCGTTGCTTATCTTGTATTAATTTATTTAAATAGATAATTTATCTATGATTAAAGAGCAAAAATGAAATTCTAGATAAACTTCAAATAACACCTCCTTAAAATACTAAAAAATATATTATTATTTTTCTTACATTAAAATATTTTCATATTATTTAATTCATTAATTTTTTTAAAATTAAACAATAATTATATACAAATTATAAATAAGACTACCATATTTGATTAAAAGCTGATAATCTAATAACTATCCATATATACTTAAATAATGGAATTACGAATCTCTTTAATTTTTAAGATAATAATCTTAATCATTATAATTAATGAGTTATATACCATGTATTTATTGTTTAGCAAACACTTAATTTATGACTTTAAAAAACGATTACAAAACTATTTTTTTCTCACTTTTGGGAATATTTATTTTTTCCTGTATCAATGCCATAAATTTTTATAATTTTAAAATCTTTTTACTGATAAATAAAAATCTATGCGGAGAACAAATAAATCATATAAATCAAACTAAATTTATAGGTTCGATAATCGCAGGCTTTGCATTAACACAGTTAATTAATAAGTTAAGTAATAAAAAAATTATTTTAATTAGCTTATCTTTATTAATTATTTGTACAATAAACCTAATTTTATTAAATAATTATACTTTAATTAAAATTAATTTTATTTTAATTAATTTTGGAACATTTTCATATTTCACTTCTATAACATTAGACATTATTGAGAGTAGCAAAGAAAAGAAATATTTTTTTTTAGCTTGTATAATGTTGTTATGGGCGGGTGGAAACTTAATGGTAGATTTATTAAATCCATTTATAAAACCGACAAATAATACTATAGTAATTTGTGCATTGTTATACTGTATCAATATACTAACCGAATTTCTGCATTATAATCCTACATCTCATAAATTAAATTTAAATTCAAAATTTTCATCCTTAATAAAAAATGTCGAATTACAATTATTGACAGGCTTAGTAGTTGCTTATATCACCTTGGATATATTATGGTATTATGAAGCTTTTGCATTAAAGAAAGAATTAGCATTAATTAATTTAAGACTTATACTAAAATATATTTTCCTAGCAATATGTTTTTCTATAATTCCTATATGCTATATATTAAGCAAAGTAAATAAATATTTGGCTAATTTATCACTAACTATAATTCTACTAGTCTGCTTTATTTTACTACCGCTTCATGGAACTAATAAAAACCTTAATATATTATATATAATACTAATCGGTAGTTGTTTAGGATCCATTTATATTTGCAATATTTTAATACTAATTGATAAATTTAGGGATTACGAACTTAGAACAGCTTTATTTTCGTATTTTTCAATGTGCAGCATCGGTATATATGCCGGAGCTTTATCATCTCATGTACCACCTTACGGCACTATTAACGGCAGTGATTTCTTATTTTCCGTTTTTGCCGTAGTCGGTAGTTTTGTAGCTTATCATTTTTGGTATTTTATTAAGTATAAATTATATAGATTTTAATGTCATACCGTGGACAAGCCACGGTATGACACCGAGCGGGCTTCTCGAGCCATGCAACAATGCTTTCAGTCGCTCGCAATGACGATTATGTAATATTTTGTAACATAATATAACTTGTATAATTCGGCATTAAATATTAATATTTAAATATATTTTTACAATGCCTAAAATGCAGCAAAGTACATTATTAAAACCGGTTAGTTGTTACGGGATCGGGGTTCACTCAGGAAAACGCACCCAGTTAACTATAGAACCCGCTAAAGAAAATACCGGAATTATATTCATTAGAACCGATATATCTTCTGAAAATAATTATATTGAAGCTAGCTATTTCAATGTTTCCGATACCTTGTTATCTACCACTATAAGTAATGATCATAAAGTTCAAATTTCAACAATTGAACATTTAATGGCAGCACTTTGGGGGTGCGGCATTGATAATGCAATTATTAAAATTGACGGTCCTGAAGTACCAATTATGGACGGCAGTAGTAAACCTTTTGTGTTTATGATTGAATGTGCAGGTAAAAAATTACAAAATGCTCCTAAAAAATATCTAAAAATTTTAAAAGATATAAAAGTAGTTCATAAAGATTGTGAATTATATTGCACTCCTTCCGATCACATGACTGTAGATTTAACCATTGATTTTAGCAGTAAAGCTATAGGCAGACAAAATCTAAGTTTTAGGGATCAAGAATCTTTTACTAAAAATATTGCGGATGCTAGAACTTTTGGCTTTATAAGAGATGTTGATTATTTGAAAAGCAAAGGGCTTGCCCAAGGTGCCTCATTTGAGAATGCTATAGGAATAGATGAGCAGGATAAAATCTTAAACCCAAACGGCTTACGTTATGAAGATGAATTCGTTCGCCATAAACTATTAGATTTATTCGGTGATTTATATACCAGCGGCACTAACGTTGTAAGTGCAATTAAAGGCTACAAAACCAGCCATGCTCTTAATAATGAATTATTGCATAAAATATTTAGCGATACTACCTCTTACAAATTTGTAACTAGCAGTGAGTTATAATAATCATTTCATATTGTTAAATTTCGCTTTCTTTTTTGCATCCTTTTTAAATTTTCACTTTTCGTCCTTTTTATTTCAGCATTATTAACTTTATCTTTATCCATAGCTTTAGTTAAAGGACTATATCCTTCGGCTTTACTAGGATTTTCATAAAATGGATTCATTACATTTTTAATATCTTTAACATAACTCTCTTTTCTATTATCCATTGTTATTTTATTTTCTCTAAAAAATTCTTCTAAACCGTTTCTTTTTATTTCAAAATTAAAACTGCCTCTTATTTCTCGAAATTTTTGTATTTTTTGGTCTTTATTCATACTCCAATAATTCTTATCCTTTATTAATTTTTTTAAAGCTAATGTTTGCAATACTTGATTCTTAGTATAATCCTCTAATTGTTCTAAATTTTCATATATAGGAGTGTATTGTTTTTTATATTCTTCATTTATATTTAATTTAAATATTGCTTTTATTTCTATTTTTTCCTTTTCAGTAAGACCGTCGATAATTAATGATGCGGTCGTAACTACACCGTAACCCGTAGCTTTTAATATATCAAGCACATTACCGCTAGCACCTTTAATAATAGAGGAAGCCAAATTTGCGGCTCCACCTAGATTATTTCCAAATATTCGTCCTGTACTTTTCAATTTATTTACATTTAACTCATACTTATCTTGAGTAGCATCCTTACCTGCCGTTTGCGGCGTATATAATTCATTTTTTAAAATATCTTTTAAGCTCGGTTCTAATGATAATATATAATCTTGCTGACTTTTAGCATTTCTGTTATGTACTAATAAATTATTCTCTTTATGAAGTTTACACAAACTATGCACTTTTAAAGTCTCATTTATAGCCTGAATTCCTACGCTAACTCCTGAAACAACAGCTACAGCTATAATTATCGGTGATATAGGAGTAAAAAGTCCGAAAACCGCAATTACTATAGAAGCTACGGAAACTGCATAACTTAAACTATTGCTAAATAATATTTTACCGATTTTACTTTGTCTAAAACTAGTCCAATAAGATTTTAACTTATTAAATATTTTTCTAACCCTTGATTTTTTTGAATCAGACATTTATTTTTCTCTCCAAAGAACAATATTTTTATAAATTTTTCTTTTATTTATTTAATTAACTTCTCTTACAACTTAAATTATAGTATAAATTCTAATAAAAAAACAAAATAAATGTCTGGAAAAGAATTAAATAAAATTGTTGCAGCCATCTTATTTGCTAGTTTAATTGCTATGATGGTTGGATTTGTTGCAAATATATTATACAAACCAAACTTACAAGTTTTACATCGCGGTTATAGCATTGCAGTTCAGGAATCCACAGAAAATCAAGATACTACGGCAATAGAGCAAGCACCGGTAAATATACCGGAATTGATGAAAACCGCTAATGCCGATAATGGTCCACAGATAGCCAAGAAATGTTTAATGTGTCATTCCCTTGATAAAGACGGTCCAAATAAACTAGGACCTCATTTGTGGGATGTAGCAGGCAGACCAAAAGCAAGCATAACAGACTATAAATATTCCCCTGCTCTATCAAAACTTGGCGGCGTATGGGATGATGATAGTTTATTTGCTTTCTTACATAAACCAAGTAGCTATGCACCAGGAACTAAAATGTCCTTTGCCGGTATCTCAAAACCACAAGACATAGCTGACGTAATATTATTTTTAAAAACTTATGTTCATGATAAATAATTATCTCACCGAAATATGGTTAATAATCGGTATAATTTGCGTAGTTGTTGAATTCTTTGCAGTTCCAAGTATTGGATTCTTATTCTTTGGGCTTGGAGCATTATCAAATACTCTTGTGGTATATAACTACCCCCTAGTTAGCTTAACAAATCAAATAACATTTTTTAGTATATTATCGCTTATTTGGTTTTGTATATTATATTATCCTCTTAAAAAATATGTTTATAATAAAACTGATAAAACAGAAAATTACTCGGATATGATAGGCAAAACGGTAGAGGTTTATAGTTCTACCGTCTCTTCTGATACTGTAGGACAAGTAAGATGGTCCGGTGCTATTATGAATTCTTATCTTGCACCAAACGAAATCGATGCAAAAACAGGCGACCGACTTTTTATTATCGAAGTTAAAGGGAATGTACTAATTTGTTCTAAGCATAGACCTAAAACATAGAATCAAACCCTATATAATTTATGCCAAGATTAATAACGCATCATGGATTAACTAAATCTACTTTTGATGCTTCGCGACTCAAAAAAGAGTTAGAAAACAAGCATACTACTTCTTTGCCGTTAGATGAACAGCTTGCCTTACTTGATCAATTACGTGAATTTGAGTTAGGTCGTTTTTTGTTGGCAAATAAAGGACTTAATGGTTATTGGACATCTTATATAATAATTCATGGTCTTAAAAAAGAAAAGCTCTACCCTTTAGAAAGATGGATTTTGTATCATGCTCCTTCTGTTAAAGCTACCCAAGAACGCTTTAAAATATTTCAAAAAATTTTACAGGATAAGTTAGAAGACGGAATGAAATTTATTTCTGTTCCTTGCGGTATTATGGACGATTTGCTTACATTAGATTACAGCAAAATAAAAGAAATTCATCTGACGGGGATTGATTTAGATGCTATTTCTTTAGAACTAGCACAAGAAAACGCTAAAAAGCATCATCTTACGCATGTTAACTTTTTGCAACAAGATTGCTTGGAACCTTGATATTCACGAGGAATATGATATCCTTACGAGTAATGGTCTTAATATTTATGAATTTGATGATTATAAAGTTACTGATCTATATAAACAATTTAGTAAAGTGCTTAAACCTAGCGGCATACTAATTGCAAGCTTTTTAACGCCTCCTCCAACATTATCAAAGGAATCTACATGGAAAAATGTTAATATTGAGGATGCTTTAAAACAAAAGTCTATTTTTAGTGATATTATTAACGCTGCATGGCAAGTTTTCGTACAGAAGCCGAAACACGTAAACAGCTAGAAAAAGCAGGATTTCAAATCCTCGAAATTATATATGATTCTCAAGGTATTTTTCCGACAGTAGTAGCAAGAAAAAAATAATAATCAAATTCAAACATTTTCCTTAAACCAATCAAAAGCTTTTTTAAAGAAGCTGCTATTTTCATCAAGTCTAATATGAGCGAATTCTTTTTGCTGTTTTAGAGCATGAATTTTTAGCATTCCTATAGTTGCTGAATACATAGCCGGATTATAGTCTTCTGTAAAACCGGCAATAATCTCCGGTTTACCGATTCTACTCTGTTTTTCAAAAATTTTATTTGAAAGTTCTTTAAGTCCTCTAAGCTGAGACCCACCGCCGGTAATTACAACTCTAAAAACTTCAACCTGCCCTTTTGTTGCTTTATCATATTCGGCTTTTACCATTGATAATATTTCTTCGGCTCTTGCTCTTATTACCTCAGCCAATTTATAAATTGTTACGGAAGTATTTAAATTATGATGAGTATCAACCTGAAAATCATCCATATTTATAATACTATCTTTCTCAAATAAAGGTATAATTGCATTACCGTATAAAATTTTTAATTTCTCTGCCGTAACAAGATCAATACCAAAGACTTTAGCAATATCCGAGCTAATATGAAAACTACCTATATTTACATGCCTCGTATATATTAATTTACCGGCAAAAAAAATGCCGAAAGAGGTAGTTTTATCCCCCATATCTATAATAAGCGAGCCTAGATTTTTTTCATCATTCGTAAGACAGCTAATAGCAGAAGCATAAATTGCTAGAGTAATATTTGTGACTTCAACATGACATTTAGCGAAACATTGTACAATATTTGATAGCATATTTGAACTAGCTGCAATAATATGTAATTCACAACTAAGCTCTCTACCGTACATACCGATAGGATTCTCGACTGAATTATTATCAAGGGTAAATTCAAGAGGAAAATAATGAATAATTTCTTGGTTTTTAACTTTAAATTCAAGTAATGCTTTTTGTAGTAACTTTTTAATATCTTGCTGCGTTACAGTTTGCCCGTTAACTTTAATTGTATAATTTATGTAATAAGATTTAGTGTCGGCACCCGATAATGATAATATAACTTTTTTTATATTTTTACCGCAATCTTTTTCAAGTGCGTAAATTGCCGAAACAATGCTAGTTTCAGCATTTTTTAAATCTGATATAACTCCTGATTTAATACCTTTAGAATGGTGCAAATTTTGGCTAGCTACTTTAATTTCACCTTTTTTACTAACATAGGCAGCAATTACGGCAATCTTACTACTGCCGAAATCAAGTGTTACAAAATTTGATATTTTCTCTTTCATTTTTTTATGCTTGTTATTCCAAAAACGTCATTGCGAGAAGAATTACAAAGTAATTCGACGAAGCAATCTCAGGATGCTTGACAAGATTGCCACGTCGAAACTACGTTTCTCCTCGCAATGACGATTCTCAGTACTTCTCTATATAGTACTTATTCTTATCCCTTAAATCCAAAGCCTTATAATTTTGGTTAAATAGCTTGTTAGCTTTATTTAGCGCATCGACATATTTTAATGCTTCTTCAAACTCTTTTTCAGGTAACTTAATACTTATATTACCTTTAAGATTTAAATCCCACCTTCTATCTCCGAGTCTTACGGCAGCTGAAGTTTTATTCATTAATGCCGGATATTTCTGTAGCTCTAGTACTAATTTACCTGCATAGATATTTGCCCCTTCCCCTACAACATGTAATAAATGAGGAAAAGACTGAATATTTTTACTAATTTCGTAACCTTCTTCATCGACTAAGAAAAGCTGATTATTAATTTGCCAAATAGCAATAGCTTCTCTTTCAAATAATTTTATATATACCGTATTTGGTAATCTTCTACTGACATATACTTCCTTGATCCATTTATTTTTCTTTAAATTATTTCTAATTTCGTCTAATTTAAGAGCAAAAATAGGACTACCCTTACTTGCATTTAAAACCTTTAATATTGTAGGCTCATCGACATTTTGCTGTCCTTCAATGATAACATTCTCAAGTTTAAACCCAAGCTTTGTTGTTGTTTGGTATATATTTGTTGTTAAGTAGGTTTTTATGCCGGCAAAATGTTTTGTAAAAACAAATAGACATACAAAGATAATTAAAGCAATCTTAAGCCCTAATATTGCTTTTTTGTAAATTAATCCTAATTTTCGGCGTAATGAGATATTATTAGTTCTTTTTGTTTGTTTTTTTTTATTGGAGCTTGTTTTTTTTCTCATGATTCAAAGCTTGCCGTCTTTATAATTTCTTCAATTAAGTTAGTAAAATTTATCCCTGCATAAGCTGCAATTTCCGGCACTATTGATAAAGGCGTCATACCTGGGTGAGTATTCATCTCCAAAGCATATAATTTGTTTGTCTGCTCTTCTAAAATAAACTCTGCTCTAGCAGGACCTTTACAATTCATTGTTTTATAAATTTTTTCTGATTCTATAAGTAATTTTTCATATAAATTAGCAGGTAGCGGAGCAGGACAAAGATGCTCAGCAAATCCTTCAGTACATTTAGTCTCATAATCATAAAAACGATTTTTCAGTAATTTAATCTCTAAAGCTCCAAGAGCTTTACCGTTTAATACCGCTACTTGCAATTCTCGCCCTTTTATATATTGCTCTATTATTACCTGATCACCGTAAGGAAAATCATAATCGGCAAAGTTAAAATTATCTTCCTCAAATATCACCTCAACACCAATACTTGAGCCTTGCTTAAGAGGTTTAATAACGTATGGTCGTTTCATAGGATCGTTTCTTACATCATTGCTTTTATTTACAACAATACTTTCTACCATATTAATATTATTCGTTAAAAACCAGCTCCTAGAATGTATTTTATCGAATGCTAAAGCTGAAGATAACACGCCGCTATGAGTATAAGGAATCCGCATTATATTAAGTAATCCTGGTAAACAACCGTCTTCACCGTATGTACCGTGCAGGCAATTAAAAACAATATCAGGTTTTATTTCCTGTAATCTAACTGCAATATCTGCTCCCATATCAATAAAGGTAACTCTATATCCTAATTCAACTAAGGCTTTACGAACCCCTTCACTTGACACTAACGATACTTCACACTCGGCAGACATACCGCCTGCTACTAACGCTATATGTTTTTTACTGGTAGTACTTAATATTTTGACTTCAGAATGTTCCACCCAACGTGTTTGATATTTATGCATATACTCCTTATATTAATTTCATACCATGATTGCTACGTTCCGTGTCATCCCGTGGCTTGTCCACGGGATCCAGTAAAAAAATTATAAAATAATTTTTTCATATAAATCATGCCATTCTGGATTTTGAGACTCAATTAAATTTAATTTCCACTGTCTTTTATATTCTTTTAATAATTTTTCACGATTAATTGCAGCTATAATATTGTCATATTGCTCAAAATAAACTAATTTATTTATGTTATACTTAGAAGAAAATCCTTTGATTATTTTATGCTTATGCTCATAAATACGTTTTATAATATTTGAAGTTACTCCAATATATATATGTACCATTACGCCCGCTAGCTAATATATATACATAATATTGTTCATTATATTATTAAATTTCTGGATACCGGGGACAAGCCCCGATGACATCCGATTCTCTTAATCTCCCACTCTAACTTAACACCGCTATTTTCAAATACTTTTTGCTGGACAAAATCACCTAAATCTTCTAAATCCTTAGCGGTAGCATCACCGTTATTTATCATAAAATTACAATGAAGCTCCGACATTGAAGCACCGCCTATTCTATAACCTCTAAGCCCCGCTTTGTCAATAAGTTCCCAAGATTTAAGCCCTTCAGGATTTGCAAAAGTACTACCGCCCGTACGCTCTTTAATAGGCTGCGTAGATGATCTTGCGTTATTTATTTCATTCATCCGTAATAATATATTTTCACTATCGCCTTTATTTATTTTAAAAACAGCTTTGAGAATAATTAAATCCTTCGGTAAATTATTACTGCGATATTTAAAACCGATTTCTTCATTTGTGAATGCTCGAAAATTTCCTGCAAAGTCAATCGCTTCAATCTTCACTATAATATCTTTAAATTCAGAGTCGTAAGCACCGGCATTCATAGCAACACCGCCGCCGATAGTCCCTGGAATACCTACTAAAAACTCAAAACCGGAAATAGCATTTACTTGACAGAATTTTGCTAAATTATAATTAAGGCAGCTGCTGCCTACTACTAAATGATTATCATCTATAAACTCAATATTGCTAAAATTCTGACCAAGTTTTATAACGACCCCTTCTATGCTGCCGTCTCTTATAATAATATTTGAGCCTGCTCCAAAAGTAGTTATAGGTAATTTTTGCTTATTTTGTATTAAGAAACTTGCTAAATCTTCGCTATCTAAAGGTTTAAAGAAAATTTCGGCATTACCGCCTACTTTAAACCATGTTAAGTGTTTTAAATTATAATCTTTTTTATACTCGCCTTTTACTATCGGTAAAATTAACATATTTAGTCCTGCTATTCGCTTTACTGTTATCTTCACTCTTTTGTCACCCCGTGGCTTGACCCTATGTTGTACGAACGGATGTCATTCCTAGCTAAAAGTGCATGAGTGTCAACTTAAGACTCGATGTCATTACCGCGAAAGCGGGAATCCAGTACTTTAAAGCTTTTTAAAAGCTTTATTTAGAAAGTAAAATCTTGATCTAAAAGATTTTTTTAAAGCTCGATTTATCTCGCTTTACCCTGGATTCCCGCTTTCTCGGGAATGACATAAGTGTCATGCAACAAGACCGGTCAAGCCACGGTATGACAGCTTAAGGCACCCGGGATGACAATCTCCCATCTAATTCATTAGCAAAACTTGAAATATTACCTGCTCCCATCATAATTATCATATCACCAGAAGCTGCATTATCTATAATAACCCCAACCGCATCATCTAGCTGTGCTAGAAAATTTGCTTTATCGTGATACTTATTCTTAGTAATCTTATCAACTAAACTTTGTCCTGTAATTCCTTCTATAGGGTTTTCACCTACAGCATATATATCGGTAATATAGAGTATATCGGCATCAACAAAGCAAAGCATAAAATCATCAAATAAATGCTGCATTCTTGAATATCTGTGAGGCTGAAAAATAGCAATAACTTTACCGTTTTGTTTATTTGCTATATTTTTAGCCGTCGCAAGTGTTGCTTTGATTTCCTCAGGATGATGAGCGTAATCATCGATAATTGAAGCCTTATTATATTCAGCTACTTTAGTAAATCTCCTCTTTACTCCTTTAAAATTATTAAAGCCATTTTTAATAGCTTTAATACCAAAATCTAATTCTATGCCAACGGCAATTGCAGCAAGACTATTTAAAATATTATGTCTTCCGGGCGTTGGAATAGTAATTTTTTCAATAATCGTTGTACCTAGTACATTTGGTAGACTAATTTTTACGTCAAAAGTAGAGGAGGCAATATCAGTGTTAATATTAAACGCTATAATATGAGCATCTTCCGAATCGATTCCATAAGTAACAATCTTTCTTTCAGTAATATCGTCTACTAACTTACGAACTATTTTATGATCGATACAACAAACGGCAAAACCGTAAAACGGCAAATTAGTAATAAAGCTTCTAAAAGCACCAATTAATGTTTCAAAATCTTTATAATAATCTAAATGTTCGGGATCAATGTTAGTTATTATCGCAATAGTTGATGGAATATGAATAAACGTCGCATCCGATTCATCGGCCTCCGCAATTAAATAATTACTTGAACCAAGATATGCATTAGTCGATTTATTATTTATGATCCCACCGTTAATAACCGTAGGACATAAACCGGCTGCCTCAAATAAACAAGCAACTAAAGAAGTAGTAGTGGTTTTACCGTGCGATCCCGAAACTGCTACTGAACATTTTAATCTCATAAGTTCAGCAAGCATTTCCGCACGTCTAATAATTGGGATTTTACGCTCTAATGCCTCTTTTATTTCAGGATTATTTGGATTAATTGCCGACGAAATAACAACATACGAAACATTGGTAATGTTCTGCTCGGCGTGTCCTAAAAATATTTTAATGCCGTATGACTCAAGCCTTTTAGTATTATAATTTTCTACTAAATCGGAACCTTGTACTTTATAACCTAGATTATGTAATATCTCGGCAATACCGCTCATTCCAACGCCGCCGATACCTATAAAATGTATAGTTTCTAAGATTTGATTAGTTTTTTTTAATTCAAGTAACAGCATCTAAGTTTAATCATTTAAAGTTGAGTTTTATGTAGGTTGTCAAGCACTATAATTTATGTCATTGCGAACGGGCATTGGCCTTGTTGCATGGCTCGGTTTATGTCATTCCCGCGAAAGCGGGAATCCAGTAAAACATATAAAAAACAAGTTTTTTATATGTTTATTTTATCAAATGATGTAACCTCTGTATCAATATTGAAGTTATTTTTCTGGATTCCCGCTTTCGCGGGAATGACATCGAGCAGATTTCTCGAACCATGCAACAAGACCCTTCACTCCTCACAATGACGATTTTGGTATCCATGCAATAAAGTCAGCGAGGTCGCAGTATGACAATAATTAAACCTCATCCACCCTATCAAACTTTGCTTCGGAATAAAAGTTCCCTTGTAGCCCACCAACTTTTAGATCAATTAAAAATTTAGCTATTTCTCCGTTTTCTACGAATTCAGCTACCGTTTCAATACCTAAATCTTCTGAAATTTTAATTAATCTTTCTACGAAATACCTACTTTGTACGTCACTTGTAATACTACGCACATATTTACCGTCAATTTTAATAATATCAATTGGTAAGCTTTGAAGTTGTTTAAAAGAAGTAAAACCCGAACCAAAATCGTCTAATGCAAATTTACATCCGTACTTACGTAGTTTATTAATAAATAAAGTTATTTTATCGTAATTCTCATTGAAAGAAGTTTCCGTAATTTCAATAATTAAATGATCCCGAACATTATGAGCTTTTAATAAGTTTTCTGCTATTTCCCATAAAGCTTCATCGCTTGTTCCTATATTTGAAATGTTAACGGCTAACATTAAGTTTGGGTTGCGGGCAAGTTCGTTAACAGTCATTTCCAAAACAATTTGATCAATTATAAAAATTAATCCTTTATTTTCAGCAATAGGGATTATAGGACCTACGGAAATATAAACGCCGTTCTCGTCAGGTATACGAAGCAGACATTCATAATAATGAATCTTCATAGTATTGCGATCTATTATAGGCTGATAAGCAAATCGCATAGTCTTTTTTGCTAAGGCTTGTCGTAGTAAGTTAAGCTGAAGATTAGATTTTCTTATATTTTCCAAATCATGTTCTGTACTGCTATATTCACGGTAATAATAATTATTATTTTGTGAAAGTAACATATTTAATGTTTTTTCAATTTCTTTAGCATTATTACTTACTTTTGGAAATTTAATACTAGCAATATAACAATTCATATAAATTGCCGGCTTCTGTTCATTAATATAAAGCTGCGAAAATAAATATAATTTTCTAGCAAAATTTTTAATTAAGTCAGAATCAGTAGTATTTAGGATAAATAATATTCTATCTTTCTTTATTTTCTTAAACTTTGAAAAAATATTAAGTTCTTTGCTTACATCTTCAATGATTTGATCTAAATCTTCAATTATAAAATGCTTATCCTGCTCTATAAATTCTATTTCATCATAATTAACTAATCTACAAGCAAAACATACGCCTTTTTCCAATTTATCTATCTCATCTTGTAAATCTTTATAATCCGTTATTAATTCCGACATTGCCATTTTTATCATAAAATTATATACTTAAGAATATTAGGACATTTTTACTGTAAATGAAATAAAAATATGAGCCGCATGGAAAGGATACAAGAAAAATTAAGTGTGTTAAAACCACATTTTCAAGAAATAATAGATGAAAGCTATAAACATGCTAGTCATTATGACGGAATTCACAGCCATATAAAAATAAGAATTGCTGCAGAAACATTACAGGGAAAAAGCCTAATTACCAATCATCGCACTATTAATAACTTACTTGCCGATGAATTTAATAGCGGTCTGCATGCTTTATCTATAGAGGTACTATGAAAACAAATAATATTTTAAAAGTTGCGGTAGGAGCTAGCAGCGTAGCACAAAAAGCCTTAAACAGTATAGCGGATAAAAGCTGTGGTATAATTGAGGATAAAATACTTAAAGGTAATTACGTCACTCGCGAAGAATTTGAAAAATTACAAACTTTAGTAATAAAACTAAAAAAAGAATTAGCAGAGTTAAGGGGTAAATAATTAATCAACTAGTTTCAGGAATTCTCTATTTCTGCTTTTAGCTTTTCTATTTCTTCTGTAGATAATTCAGTAATCTCGTGAATTTCTGCTATAGGTCTTTGTTTGATTAGCATTTTTTTTGCTATTTTTATACTTTTTACTACTTCTCTCTCAACTTTCCCTTTTTCAAAATTTTCAGACAAAGCTATTTCTTCAGCATCTTCCATTAATTTTGCTCTTATATAGGCGTCATATTCTTCGGGAGTTAGGTTATGCATTTCTATTACATTATACGCATCTAATACTTTCTCGCTCTTTATATTTGCAGGCGGACTAGTTTCGTTTTCTGCACACTTAAATAAATGTAGCCACTCATCTATAGTATTATCAAACTTATCTTTATCAAACTTCTTAAGCTCTATAAATACATAGGAAAAATCAAATAAATGTTACTTATTTGTTTTAGTTTCAAGCATTTTATGAAGACTTATACAAGGTACTTCATCATCAAACATTTTAGTCTTAATAAGTGAAATAACTATTACCGGTAATAAATCTTTATGCTTTATTCCTTGTGTAAGTTGCTGTACGTAAGAATGAGCAGAATAATATTGCACTCTTTTTAAGTAATCGCTTTCATTTCTTTTTTGCATCTCGATTATATACCAGCTACCGGCTTCATCTTTAACCTTTAAATCAAATATGCTTTTTTTCCCTTTATCGATAATAGGTGTTTGCTCTACAGGTATAAATTCTATTTCTTTGATTCTAAGCCCCTCAGGTAGTTCAAGAACCGCATTAATAAATTCCTTTAACCTTCCTAAATCACGAAAGATTTTTTTAAATAAACTATCATTAGTGGGATCTAAATATCTTTGCATATTAATTATTACTTTTGGTATTACTCATATTATATAGCTTTTTAAGTAATAAGTAAATAATACTAGAATATGTACTTTTAATAGAATAATTATTGCTATTTTTTAATAAAAATTACGTACTTTGATCTGTTCTAATGGATACGATTGCTGACATGCCAGGGACTAGATTAGCATTTGGGGATTCAAAATCTATTAAAACAGGTACACGTTGTACGATTTTAGTAAAATTACCGGTAGCATTATCGGACGGGATTAAACTAAATTTAGAGCCGGTAGCAGGAGCGATATTACGAATCTTCCCGTAAATTACCTTTTTAGGCAAAGCATCAAATTCAATTTTGACTTTCATGCCGGACTTAAATTTCTTAATTTGTGTTTCTTTAAAATTAGCCTGAATATACATAGTATTATCTTGAACTATAGAAAACAATGCCCTACCCGGTACTATGTAATTTCCGACTTCTAAACTACTATTACCGAATATACCGGGTACCATAGCAATAAGTTTAGTATTTTGTAAGCTCCTTAAGGTTACTTTTTTATTTTCTGTTAGCTCTTTAAGTTTTTCCTGTTCTGCTGCTTTTTCAAGCTCAAGAAGCTGTAAATTTTGCTTAGATATATCTAAATCTAACTGTGCTTGTTTATAATCCGTTTTGGCTTTTTGATATGCGTTTTTAGAATCATCTAGCGTTTTAGAGCTAGCAAATTTTGCCTTATTTAATTCCTGCACTCTACTAAAATCTGTTGAAACAATATCAAAGCTTATTTTAGTAAGCTTTAATTTTTCAGCTGCTTGCTCTAGGCTAATCTGCCCTATTGAGATTTTTTGCTCTATAATTTCTATATTTTTTATGCAAGCTTCAATAGATGCTTCAAGTGCTGCAAGCTTTGCCTTATAATCTCTATCGTCAATTTCACCTATCAGATCGCCTTTATTAACTTTAGTATTATCGGTAACAAATAACTTTGTTAAAACACCGCTAACTTCAGCACTAACATTTGAAATATCTGCATCTATGTAAGCATTATCCGTGGATTGTGTATTTGCCCAAACATAAATTCTATATCCCAAATAAATAAATATTATTAAGGCTATAATAATTACATATTTAGTAAATGGATGATGTTTATATTTATCGATAGCTTGTTGTAATACACTCGGCATAATTAACTTTACCAATATCCTCTATGTTTAAAAAAATAACAAATTGGTATAGAAAGAATATATATAACTGCAATTAACGGCAGTGAATACCATGGATATATGATAAGATTTATAATAACAATAGCAACTAAAATCATTGCAAGCGATAAATATTCAGGTTTAATACTTAAATTTTTTGTTGAGATTGTAGGAAGCCTACTAGCAAGTAGAAAAGCTATAATAGCTAAATATATATTAATTGTTATAGTGTGAGTACGTGTATTGATATTTAATAACGTACCGATTTCAAAATCTATCATTACAGGCGTTAAAGCAAGTAAAGCACCACATGGAGCAGGTACACCGGTAAAAAAATATTCAGTTTTTTTATCTTGTTTCGGTTGATAAATACCAACATTAAAGCGAGCTAAACGTAGTGCCATACACACTATAAATAATAGCATTACTGCTGATGAAAATACCTTATATTCATATTGTTGAAAAGACCATAAATATATTAAATAAGCAGGAGCTATACCAAAATTAGCAAAATCGCATAATGAATCAAGCTCTGCCCCAAATGGGCTAGCTGCATTTAGCATCCTTGCTATTCTACCGTCGATACCGTCAATAATTGCCGCTACTATAATGCAATATACCGCAAGTTCCCATCTGCTATCCAAAGCAAATTTTATAGAACTCATACCAGTTACTAAACCAAGCAACGTAATAAAGTTGGGAATTAATTTTATTAGAGGTACAGGCTTAGTTATTATAGATTTACGAATTTTTAACAATTTTTATACTCAAAATGTATTTATAACGTCATTGCAAGGAAAAACTGTAAGTTTTGACGAAGCAACCTCAGGAGTTTGTTATTATTTCATGAGATTGCCACGCAGCCTAACGGCTGCTCGCAATGATGGGGTTTTAAAGTTATGAGACTACTTCCTCTCAAACTTAAATTCTGCTGTCTTTTTACGTCCAAAATCAGCAATGATAGTTTCACCGCCTATAGCAGTCTGCCCTTTACTCACTAATAAAGCTGTTTTCAACGGTAGATAAACATCTACTCTGCTACCGAAACGAATTATACCGTATCGCTCGCCCGTTTTAACTTCATTACCCTCTTCTAAATCACAAACTATACGCCTTGCTATAAGTCCGGCTATTTGAACAAAAACAATTTTCTGCCCTTGATCAGTTTCCATTAATACTGATTGACGCTCATTATAAATACTAGCTTTATCGAGTGAAGCATTAAAAAATTTTCCTGGATTATAATGAAGTGCTAAAATTTTTCCGTTTGCTGGGATTCTATTAACATGGACATTAAAAATATTTAGAAAAATACTAACTCTAATCATTTCCACATCACCAAGCCCTAATTCCGGAGGCGGCAATGCTTCCTTAATTTCTTGAATTATTCCATCTGCAGGACTTATTATCAGATCATCACTTATAGGTACAAAGCGATCAGGATTACGGAAAAAATAAATACACCAAGCAGTAGCAATAAATCCAATACAGCCAAGTTTTTCATTAAATGATGCTAATAAAAAACTTACTAATGCAAAGCTAGCAATAAATATATATCCTTCGCGGTGAATAATTTTAAATAAATCATTATATTGTTTCATTTTAATCTCTATGAATCTCCTTATTATTTTTAACTATGCCTGCTCTGCTTTATCCTCTTGGTTCTCACTCTCATCTTCATCTTCTTCTTGAGGGGTAGCTTGGGCTTCTTGAGCAGAACCAAGAGCATATACGCATAAATCCGGAAGTGGAACACCGTTTTTTTTGGCAAGATCATTTAGCTGTGATATTGCTTTCATAACCTCATCAGGAATAGTACCGCCTCTTTCGTCAGATAACCATTTTGCTTGAAATTGTAGCGGATGATGCCCTTCTTGAGGCGTACCTATATAAAACTTAAACTTGGCTCTTTGTCCACCAAAATCGCAGTCAAATTCAAACTCTTTATACATGTGTCATAACTTTATGAATTAATAATTATATTAATATTATTATATTCTAACAATAAAAATGCAAATCTAAAATAATTTCTTGTCTAATATTTAAGTTTCTTAGCAATATAACGATTTGAATATATAAATTTATCGCTAGAATCTATAATTATCCCGCCTGCTTCCTTAATAAGAAGCTCAAATGCATAATATAATGTAAAATTTAATAATGATAAACATATTAAATCCACTTTACCTGAAGCTACAAGCGTAGCCCCGTAGCAAGGAGAGCCAAAAGATCTAATATTATTTATACTCGATGAACTTGAAAAATTGGCTACGTCATCTTTGTAAGTCCTCGAATGCTCACGTACTTCTGTACGCTCCGCTCCTCGGCTTACAGATTCCTTGCTCTTTTCCAAGTTGATCTTCGTATACTCACTCTTCATTTCACAGGAGTATATTTCCTCCAAATCATTATGATTTACATCTTCAATAATTGCTAAACAGTTCTTTAAATCTGCATTATCGGAAACTCTAAGTCTTAATCCTTGATAATTAGAGTTTAAATTATTTTTTTCTATCCAAGCTCCTTTACCTTTTTCAGCATAATAAATTTCATTAAGAGCAGGGAAATATATTACTGTAGAAGTAGGAGTTAAAACTTCTTGATTCCTTTTTAAATAAGTTACGGATATCGCAAAAAAAGGTATGCTTCTAGCGAAATTATTTGGGCTATCTATAGGATTAATTAAAAAGACACTCTCATAATTATTATTTAAATCGAATTGATCCTCTGGAAAAAATAAATATTGTGTATGTTTTTGTAATTCTTCACATAATAAAGTTTTTAATCTTAAATAAGATCGCTTACAAAATTCTTCATTTCTTACAGAATTTTTTTGCAACATTTCGAGTTCTAAAAAATCTCTATGCAAAAACTTAACTGCTTTACGCAGGACATTAATTAATAAATTAGTTATAGGTTGCATAATGGAAATTTATTTAGCTCGCTCGACATATGTTATATCATCGGTTTTAACAACAATTTTTTCTCCTATTTCCAAATATTGCGGGACCTTAACTTTAATACCGTTTTCTAAAATTGCCGGTTTATAAGAAGCGGTAGCGGTTGCTCCTTTTATTACCGGATCAGTTTCACTAATTTCAAGTATAACAGTTGGAGGAAGCTCAATATTTAAAGGCTTTTCATTATAAAATTCGACTTTAACAATCATATTTTCAGTTAAGAAAGGTAATTTTTCTTCTAAAATTTCCTTTGGAACATTTATTTGATCAAAATGTTTGGTATCCATCAATACCAAATCATCACCTTCAAAATATAAAAATTGATAATCTTTTTGTTCAAGTTCGGCTTTTTCTAAATAATCGGAAGAACTGAATCTTTCGTTACACTTTGTCCCTGTTTTTAAATTTTTCATCTCAACTTGTACATAAGCTCCACCTTTCCCTGGTTGAGTATGTTCCGGTGTTTTGCTTACAACCCATAAATCATTATTATAAACTAATATGTTACCTGTTCTAATTGAATTTGCTGAAATTTTCATATATTATACATTTAAGACTTAAAAATTAAAGTATAAATATACAAATTATTTCCTTTAAAAACAAGAATTTAATCTTATGACCACAATATTAGTAGTAGATGATATAGAAACCAATATTAAGTTACTAACAGCCAAACTTTTAAAAGAGTATTATACGGTTCTTACTGCAAATAGCGGCAAAGAAGCATTAGCAATTCTTAAAAAGGAAAAAATTGATATTATACTACTTGATGTTATGATGCCGGAAATGGATGGATTTGAGGTATGTAAAACGATAAAAACCGATCCGGAAACTACTCATATACCGGTTGTAATGGTAACTGCACTTTCCGATATTGATGATCGAGTTAAAGGTCTTGAGGCAGGAGCTGATGAGTTTTTAACAAAGCCGATTAACGATACCGCTCTATTTGTAAGACTTAAATCGCTATCTAGAATGAAAAGCTTAATTGATGAGTTAAAGCTTCGTAATAGCACTAATGCATTATTAGGCGTAACAAATATCGAAATGCATGACATTTTTGCAGATAAAAAAATATTACTAATTAATGATGATGTGGTACAAGCTAAAAATATAAAACAAATGTTACTTAAGATTACCCAAAACGTAAAGGTAATAAGTAATTCCGATGAATTAGATATTATAAATGAATATACCCCCGATTTAGTAATTATCAGTAGTATGCTCGAAAATGACGATCCTTTGAGGATCAGTGTTATTTTAAGAGGTAAAGCAGAAATAAGCGGCGTGGTAATAATTTCACAAATTGATGAAGACGGTATGCCTTTGGTTGTGAAAGGTATTGAACTCGGTATTAATGATTATTTCGTTTATCCTATAGAGGAAAGCGAGTTGCTTGCTAGAATTAGAACACAATTAAGGCGTAAGCAATATCAAGATAATTTACGTAATGATCTTGAACAAAGTGTTAATTTAGCAGCTAAAGACGGTCTAACCGGCTTATTTAATCGTCGCTATTTCGATATACATCTCAAACAAATGATTGAGAAAGCTAATAAAGAAAGTATTAAATTATATTTACTTATGTGCGATATCGACAATTTTAAACATGTAAACGATACTTACGGTCATCAAGCAGGCGATAAGGTTTTAACAATTGTATCCCGTATTTTGAAGAATACTCTCAGAGTAACAGACTTAATAGCAAGATTCGGCGGTGAAGAATTTACTATACTCTTAACGGATATAGATATTTCTAAAGCAATTGAAACTGCGGAGAGGGTTAGAGTTAAAATAGAATATATGGATTTTCATATTGAAGATCAAATTGAACCTTTAAAAAAAACTATTTCAATCGGAGTTACGGAATATAAAAAAGAAGAATCAATAGAATCTTTCATTGAACGTGCTGACAAAGCTATGTATGAAGCTAAAACAACGGGTAAAAATAAAGTAGTAAAATTATAATTGATTTTTTAAAGTAAAAAAATAATGAGAAATTCTTCCAAAAAACATCTTGATTTACCATATAGACCAGGGGTCGGCATGATGATATTAAATGCTGATAACCATATATTCGTCGGTAAAAGAATAGATACAAAAATATCTACATGGCAAATGCCGCAAGGTGGGATAGTTCCCGGTGAAACACCAAGTATTGCAGCAATGCGTGAGATGTTAGAAGAAATAGGAAGCGATAAAGGATATATTATTGCCGAAAGCAAATGCTGGTATAGTTATGATGTACCAAGCTTTTTAATACCTAAATTGTGGAATGGTAATTTTCGTGGACAAAAACAACGCTGGTTTTTAATTAGGTTTACCGGAAATAACGAAGATATTAATATAAATACCTCTAATCCGGAATTTGACCAATGGCGTTGGGCATCACTTGACGAGCTATTATCTATTATAATTCCTTTCAAACGGAAACTTTATCAAGCCGTCGTAAAAGAATTTGAATCATTAATTCAGTAAAAATTTTATATATATAGTACTTGTAGCAGCACTATTTACCTCTCTATCACCTTCAATGAATTCATTTATAGCACTAAATAATGAAGTATCCGTATCATTTGCCTAAAGTAAATAGCACACTCATTTGTTCCTCTAGACAATAAACTAATATCTTTATCGCAACTAGATTCAATCATATAATATGTACTATCATTCTTTATTAAGTTATAATTATTATCACCGATTATATGTGCAGTAAATGCATTTGCTAGATTAGATATAGTTATATTAGCAATAAAATCTTTTACTTCTCTTATATGAAATAAATTTATAATAAAATTACTTAGGCAGTGATTTGTTGTTGTTTCAGTTTCCCAATTAACCGTATCAATTTGAGCTCCCGGCATTAAAAACCATGAATTTATATCTTCAAACGCAAATTTTAGCTCTCTAACCAATCCACGCAATATGTACAAAGGTATGATCAGGATGCTCATCTAAAAAATATGTAGAGGTATTAGAAAAAGGTTTTAAATGTACAGAATATACCTTATTTCTATCAAGGCTTTGGTCATAACTATTTTCACTAGAATCAGCTGGTATTAAATTTGGTAATAAAATAAGTCTACAAAAATAACCGATTAAATTAACTATATTTGGTAAAAATTTAATATGATAATTTGGCATAACGTTACTTTATGTTTATTATAAACATGTCTTATTTGTAAACCTTCAGATTTGATCTGACATATTAAGATTGAAATTAGACGAGTTTGTGGGTATGTAGATAACTAAGGAGTTATCTATCATATCCACGAACTAAATATAAAACTCAATTAATAGGAACAATATGTCAAATTATGATCAAAAAATAATCAAACCTAAATTAGGATTATTAGAACTTGCAAAACAACTAGGTAGTGTTAGTACTGCGTGTAAAGTAATGGGCTATTCAAGAGATAGCTTTTACCGTTTCAAGGAACTATATGAGATGGGCGGAGAAGCGGCTCTTGTGGATATGAGTCGTAAGAAACCTATAGTAAAGAATCGTGTATCAGAACATATAGAACAAGCAGTAATAAATCTTGCTATAGAGAATCCTGCTCTTGGTCAGCTTCGTGCGAGCCAAGCACTAATAAAGCAAGGTATTATAGTGTCATCCAGTGGTGTACGTTCTATCTGGCTACGCAACGATCTTGAAACTCTAAAGAAACGACTCAAAGCTTTAGAAGCTAAATCTGCACAGGACGGTATCTTACTGACAGAAGAGCAGATATCTGCTTTAAAAAAAGCAAAACAAATTAAAGAGGCTCATGGAGAAATTGATACTCAGCATCCCGGTTATCTTGGTGCACAAGACACCTATTATGTCGGTAATATGAAAGGAGTAGGTAGAATATACCAACAAACCTTTATTGACACTTATTCTAGAGTGGCTATTTGCAAACTCTATACTGATAAATCTGCAATAACATCCGCTGATATTTTAAATGATAAGGTAATACCTTTCTTTAATAATCATGATGTACCACTACTGAGAATCCTTACAGATAGAGGAACGGAATATTGTGGTAAGGTAGAACATCATGCTTTTGAGTTATATTTGGCTATAGAAAATATTGATCATACTAAAACTAAGGCACGTTCTCCTCAAACTAATGGAATATGCGAAAGATTACATAGAACTTTAAAAGATGAATTTTATGATATAGCTTTCCGTAAAAAGATTTATAGCTCATTAGAGGATTTACAGATTGACTTAGATCAATATTTAAACAAATATAACAATACTAGACCGCATTCTGGAAAGTTCTGTTATGGAAAAACTCCTATGCAAACTTTCAAGGATAGCATTAAAATTGCTCAAGATAAGTCTATTAATTCTTACTTATCTGACAGCACTTTTGCTGCTTAATCAATCTCTACCTGTCAGATCAAGTGTACCGGGCTGTTGAAAAAATCAACAAGGTTGCAAATACTTTAATATTTTTTTATCTTTAATAGCAGTAGATAAAAAAACCAAAAAATAATTTTAAGTATCCGTTTAAAATTTTGTACTATCGCAATCATCAGTATTTGAATCTGTGTTTTCTGTACACTTCTAAATTTTGCTCCTCGTAAACCATGATTCTCCTTAGCTTCACCAAATAGACCTTCTATTTTCCACTTTCTCTCAATTAGTTTTTTCTTAAAATCAATTCTATTCTGTCTGACCTTTACCTCATCTATTTCATCCTGATAAGGATTACGATAAATAAATCGTCCTCTATTACTATAATTATCAGAAATACAACCTGATTTTAGAGAGCAATTTTTACAATGCCCTCCTGTAATACGATAACGTTTTATTTGTTTTTTATCTAATTTATCATACGGATAAAGATAATGTCCCTGTGGACACTTATATCTATCCTGTTCTCTATCATATTGAAATTCCCCCCTACTTATTTTTCCTTCACCAAGATTATCTACATGTAAAGGTATATAAGTTGTAATTCCAAGTAATTTAAAATATCCATAGGTTGGACCTCTACCATAACCTTTGTCTGCTATCCATTCTTTTACTCTAAAAGAAAAATTATTTAATATATTCCAAACTCTACTTGGAAGTACAATACACTCATGTTGTGATCCTGTACTTACATAACAATCTATTATAATACGTGAATCTGAATCAATTGAGTAGTGGGTCTTATAACATAGCTTTTTATAACCATTAGTTCTTGATACAAGACTACAATCAGGATCTGTCCTACTGACATGAGTTTGATTAGATATTTTCCTTACTTTTTTCCCTTCTCGGAAATCATGATAACGACGTTCATATTTTTTTAATTCTCTCTTTTGTGAATCACCTTGATCTTTTCTTAATATTAGGCTATTCATAGAGGCATTAGATTCAACTAAAGAGGCATCTGAAATAATTGTTTCTCCTTTTATAATATCTAGTTCATACCATTGCTTAATCAAGCTTATAAATATTTCTTGAAATAGTTCTACCCCAAATCTATCTCTTATCCTACTTAATGATGAATGATCCGGTACTTTATCCTCTAAACTTAAACCACAAAACCACCTATATGCTATATTTAACTGAATTTCTTTACATAATCGTCTATTTGACTTTATACCATATAAGTAACTTATTATTTGCATCCTAAAAAATAATACAGGATCAATTGATGGACGTCCGTAATTAGCACAATAACGATTCTTAGTTATTTCATAGATAAAAGAAAACTCTAATTCTTTAGCTTCATGAATCCTCACTAATAAATGATCATTAGGTATCATGTGCCTTAAGCTAAGGCTATTACATCTCACACTTTGATCAAGCTTATAACCCTGCATCTTTACACCTTCATTTAAGCATAAAAATACAGCTTATTCCTTAGATTAACTCTTTTCTACTTCTTTTTATAACTTTTTCAACAGCCCGTGTACGGGCTGTTGAAAAAATCAACAAGGTTGCAAATACTTTAATATTTTTTTATCTTTAATAGCAGTAGATAAAAAAACCAAAAAATAATTTTAAGTATCCGTTTAAAATTTTGTACTATCGCAATCATCAGTATTTGAATCTGTGTTTTCTGTACACTTCTAAATTTTGCTCCTCGTAAACCATGATTCTCCTTAGCTTCACCAAATAGACCTTCTATTTTCCACTTTCTCTCAATTAGTTTTTTCTTAAAATCAATTCTATTCTGTCTGACCTTTACCTCATCTATTTCATCCTGATAAGGATTACGATAAATAAATCGTCCTCTATTACTATAATTATCAGAAATACAACCTGATTTTAGAGAGCAATTTTTACAATGCCCTCCTGTAATACGATAACGTTTTATTTGTTTTTTATCTAATTTATCATACGGATAAAGATAATGTCCCTGTGGACACTTATATCTATCCTGTTCTCTATCATATTGAAATTCCCCCCTACTTATTTTTCCTTCACCAAGATTATCTACATGTAAAGGTATATAAGTTGTAATTCCAAGTAATTTAAAATATCCATAGGTTGGACCTCTACCATAACCTTTGTCTGCTATCCATTCTTTTACTCTAAAAGAAAAATTATTTAATATATTCCAAACTCTACTTGGAAGTACAATACACTCATGTTGTGATCCTGTACTTACATAACAATCTATTATAATACGTGAATCTGAATCAATTGAGTAGTGGGTCTTATAACATAGCTTTTTATAACCATTAGTTCTTGATACAAGACTACAATCAGGATCTGTCCTACTGACATGAGTTTGATTAGATATTTTCCTTACTTTTTTCCCTTCTCGGAAATCATGATAACGACGTTCATATTTTTTTAATTCTCTCTTTTGTGAATCACCTTGATCTTTTCTTAATATTAGGCTATTCATAGAGGCATTAGATTCAACTAAAGAGGCATCTGAAATAATTGTTTCTCCTTTTATAATATCTAGTTCATACCATTGCTTAATCAAGCTTATAAATATTTCTTGAAATAGTTCTACCCCAAATCTATCTCTTATCCTACTTAATGATGAATGATCCGGTACTTTATCCTCTAAACTTAAACCACAAAACCACCTATATGCTATATTTAACTGAATTTCTTTACATAATCGTCTATTTGACTTTATACCATATAAGTAACTTATTATTTGCATCCTAAAAAATAATACAGGATCAATTGATGGACGTCCGTAATTAGCACAATAACGATTCTTAGTTATTTCATAGATAAAAGAAAACTCTAATTCTTTAGCTTCATGAATCCTCACTAATAAATGATCATTAGGTATCATGTGCCTTAAGCTAAGGCTATTACATCTCACACTTTGATCAAGCTTATAACCCTGCATCTTTACACCTTCATTTAAGCATAAAAATACAGCTTATTCCTTAGATTAACTCTTTTCTACTTCTTTTTATAACTTTTTCAACAGCCCGTGTAGAGTTTTACATCTTATTATTAAATATTATTAAGATTATTGTTATAATTCAATTAATTTAATAAGAAACCATCGTTTAGCTGTTGATACTTGTGTGATTTTTGCTATTATTCTTTTCACTTAAGTAATTAATTATTACAACCTGAAAATAATTAGATTTTACTTTCTATCTTTGCAACCAATATAAAGTCGTTTTCCGTAAGACCATCGATTTTATGAGTCCATATTTCCACACTACATGCTCCCCAAGATATAGTTAAATCGGGATGATGTGCTTCTGCTCTGCAATTTCAGTTATCCTATTTGCAAATTCCATAGCTTTTATAAAATTAGAAAATTTATATTTTTTATAAAGATGCCCTAATTCATTCACTTGCCACTCATTTTGTAATTCAGTCAATAATTTATCAATTTCTTTTTTCTCAAGTGGCGGAACTCCACCATTACATGGTATGCATCTTTTCTCGCTTAATACTGTCATAGTTTTTTATTCTATATCAAAGTTAAAATATTGATCTTTATAAGGCTCATCTTCAAGTATATAATGCCACCAACTCAATTTGACATGCTTTAAAATTATGTTTTTGCATCTTAGAACGTAAATAATTACGTTTTACTAAATATTGCTTATCAATTAATTTACTATCATGATGTGAAGCTTCATCAAATAAGTCAAACGAAGTATACATATCTACCGTATTGTCATCTAAATAGGATATAACACGCTCGTCTTTCAATTTTCTCTTAATGACTTCAGGATTATTATTAACTTCCTTCTGAAGCTTTATTATTGATAAATCTACAGTACTACCCCTACTATGACTGGATCTTTCAGCTATATAACCTAGTGTAAAACATTTAGACTTATCTATTTTACCAACAAAATTTTCATCTGAATAATAACGCATATTTTGAATAATTGTAGGGTCGATATCTTTCAGATACACGAACCCTTTAGGTAAGGATTTAGCATATATTGGAAGAAAGCTCATAAATATAAGAATTAAACTTGTTAAAAGCAATTTCATAAAATGCTAGGCTTTGCAAAGGTTTCTAATTGATTAGTTATTTTGAGATATTTTTTAGTGCAAATCAAATCTTTTTAGAGATCTTCACAGAACCTAATATAGACTTCTTTATAACATAGGTTATGCAAGAAGTCTAATATTTATTATATATTTATCTTATACAAAATTTTATTAAAAACTATAGAACTGTTAACAAAATAATTTTAATTGATAATTAAAAAGAATTTTTAGCAAAAATTATAAGATTTTTGCAGGAATAGTTAATCCTATTTCAAAAAAATCTTATAATTTGCAGCAAAAAGTAATTTAATTAGCTTTTAAATTATTTTGTTAACAGTTCTATAGTAAACTCAACCCCATTTTGTGACAGGCATGAGGATAGAACCTATATATTAATAGGCAAGACGATAAACAACGAAGCACAAAGTTCAAATCAGTTTACTATAGAACTTTCAAAAAGACGAATGAATGGTAGCGAGGGAGGGATTTGAACCCCCGACACACGGATTATGATTCCGTCGCTCTAACCAGCTGAGCTACCCCGCCAGGGGAAGAGTGTTTATATAATTTGTTAAGAAGTGTCATTCTAGATAAAAATAGTGCATTGTTGCATGGATCAAAAATACACTTAGTGTCATACCGTGGCTTGACCACGGTATCCAAAAAAAATAACTTAAAATACTAATAATTTAAATATTTTAAGCTGGATCCTGCGATCAAGTCGCGGGATGACAATAAAAAAATTAATCCATACAACAATTGACTAGCAACTTCTCAAATTTTATCTTAACGCTTAGAGAATTGTGTTTTCTTACGTGCTTTACGTTGTCCGTATTTCTTACGCTCTACTACCCTAGAATCACGTGTTAAAAGACCGCCTTTACGCAAAATAGCATGAAAATCCGGAGCAGATTTATCTAAAGCTTTAGAAATTCCATGTAAAATAGCACCTTTTTGTCCTGAAATTCCTCCACCTCTAACAGTACAAATTACATCATACTGATCAATAGTTTTTGTTAAGACAAAAGGCCGTAAGATAGTTTTCACATAGGTTTCAGAAGGAAAATACTGGTCTATTGTTTTTTTATTAACAACTATTTTTCCTTTTCCTACTTTAAGCCATACTCGTGCTATAGCATTTTTTCTTTTACCTGTAGCATAAAACTTGCCTGAATTATCTATTTTCTCTTTAGGAGTTTTTAATACCGGTTTTAAAGGTTCTTTAGTTAACTGCTTTTCTACTTTTTCTGTTTTAATTTTTAACTCGGTCATATTCTATTACTTTTTATTTTTTGGATTTTGGCTTGCAAAATCATAAACAGTAGGTTGCTGTACCATATGAGGATGATCACCATTTGCATAAACATACAAATTACTCATTTGCTTAGCACCTAAAGCATTTCTTGTAATCATTCTTTTTACGGCCATTTTAATAACTCTCTCAGGGTGTTTACCGCTTAAGATTTTACCTGCCGTAGTATCTTTTATCCCACCTGGAAATCCTGTATGCCTGTAATATATTTTTCCGTCTTTGGGATTCGCTTTTTTACCTGTTAATTTTACATGCTCCGCATTTATTATGATTATATTATCACCACAATCTAAATGAGGCGTAAAGCTAGGTTTATGCTTACCACGTAGCATATTAGCAACTCTGCTAGCGAGTCGCCCTAGTACAATATTTTTTGCGTCTATGACCCACCATTTCTTTTCAATTTCCGATGGCTTTGCCGAGTAAGTTTTCACAATAGTATCTTTTTAATTAGAATTTAAAATTAAAGAATCAAGAAACATATTTAATAGCATTAATCCCTGCCATTTGTCAAGTTAAATATACGGGCTGTTGAAAAAATCAACAAGGTTGCAAATACTTTAATATTTTTTTATCTTTAATAGCAGTAGATAAAAAAACCAAAAAATAATTTTAAGTATCCGTTTAAAATTTTGTACTATCGCAATCATCAGTATTTGAATCTGTGTTTTCTGTACACTTCTAAATTTTGCTCCTCGTAAACCATGATTCTCCTTAGCTTCACCAAATAGACCTTCTATTTTCCACTTTCTCTCAATTAGTTTTTTCTTAAAATCAATTCTATTCTGTCTGACCTTTACCTCATCTATTTCATCCTGATAAGGATTACGATAAATAAATCGTCCTCTATTACTATAATTATCAGAAATACAACCTGATTTTAGAGAGCAATTTTTACAATGCCCTCCTGTAATACGATAACGTTTTATTTGTTTTTTATCTAATTTATCATACGGATAAAGATAATGTCCCTGTGGACACTTATATCTATCCTGTTCTCTATCATATTGAAATTCCCCCCTACTTATTTTTCCTTCACCAAGATTATCTACATGTAAAGGTATATAAGTTGTAATTCCAAGTAATTTAAAATATCCATAGGTTGGACCTCTACCATAACCTTTGTCTGCTATCCATTCTTTTACTCTAAAAGAAAAATTATTTAATATATTCCAAACTCTACTTGGAAGTACAATACACTCATGTTGTGATCCTGTACTTACATAACAATCTATTATAATACGTGAATCTGAATCAATTGAGTAGTGGGTCTTATAACATAGCTTTTTATAACCATTAGTTCTTGATACAAGACTACAATCAGGATCTGTCCTACTGACATGAGTTTGATTAGATATTTTCCTTACTTTTTTCCCTTCTCGGAAATCATGATAACGACGTTCATATTTTTTTAATTCTCTCTTTTGTGAATCACCTTGATCTTTTCTTAATATTAGGCTATTCATAGAGGCATTAGATTCAACTAAAGAGGCATCTGAAATAATTGTTTCTCCTTTTATAATATCTAGTTCATACCATTGCTTAATCAAGCTTATAAATATTTCTTGAAATAGTTCTACCCCAAATCTATCTCTTATCCTACTTAATGATGAATGATCCGGTACTTTATCCTCTAAACTTAAACCACAAAACCACCTATATGCTATATTTAACTGAATTTCTTTACATAATCGTCTATTTGACTTTATACCATATAAGTAACTTATTATTTGCATCCTAAAAAATAATACAGGATCAATTGATGGACGTCCGTAATTAGCACAATAACGATTCTTAGTTATTTCATAGATAAAAGAAAACTCTAATTCTTTAGCTTCATGAATCCTCACTAATAAATGATCATTAGGTATCATGTGCCTTAAGCTAAGGCTATTACATCTCACACTTTGATCAAGCTTATAACCCTGCATCTTTACACCTTCATTTAAGCATAAAAATACAGCTTATTCCTTAGATTAACTCTTTTCTACTTCTTTTTATAACTTTTTCAACAGCCCGTATAATCTATTTACTGGTATTGCTAATCAAAGATAAATTAGTTAATAAATTAACGTTATTGCGAGGATAAATTGAAAATTTTGATGAAGCAATCCAGTTTAAAAATGCTAGTTTATAGCATTTTTATTATCTTTTCTGGATTGCCGACCTCACTTTGACCGCTCGCAATGACGATATTATCACTAGTTAGCAATCCCTATTTACTTCCGAATATTATTCTTCTATCGGTAGAAAAATATAAATTATTATTTGCTCTTAGCCCATAATAACGAATATTCTTTATAATTTTGACAATATGAGGCATCATGTTTAATCCATTATTATCAACATCAAAACTATATAAAACACCGTTAACGGAAATAACATTTAAACTTCGCTTATTGTTATTATCAACTCCAACAAAAGGTACTAAAAAAGTAGCAGATTTTAGTTTCTTAGGATCTTTTCCATCATTTAAATCAGCTACAAACTTTACTTTCCCTGTTTCAGGATTAAATGCCGCTATTTGTCTAGCGTTATTTGTTACAAATAGGCTATTACCGATTAAAGACATTGATTGAATATCCTCGGCATTTACCTGCCAAATCACACTGCCAGTTGCTACATTAAGCTTAATAAGCTTGCCAAGACCGGTCGCTATATACAGATTCATATTATCATGAACGGGGGTACATAAAATACTTGATTCGTCAAAATTCGGTATAGCTGTACGATCATTAAGATTTGCGAACTCAAAATTCCATCTTACTTCACCGTTTTTTATATTTAATGCAAGTACTTGCCCGGAATTATAAGTTACTATTACATTGTCATGCTGTACTATAGGCGTCATAAAATAACTAGCCGATAAAACTTCTGCTAGGCTTTCATGTTCCCATACGGTTTTTAAAGTTTCTGCATTTAAAGCAATAGTTTGATTACTGATAGTTTGCACTAAGACAGTATTATCACTTAGCACAATAGGCTTAATTCTAATAATATCCGGAAGTTCTTTTCTAATTATTTCATAACCTGATTTTGCATCTAGCACTACTAACAACCTTGAACCGTATGTTACGTATAATTTTCCGTTATGGTGTAAAATTCCGCCACCTATATAATTATCTTTTTTATGTCTACTTAAATTATAAGACCAAATAATCTTATTTTTCTCTATAGAAAATGCAGAAATATTCGATCTAATATCTAATGCATAAATCATATCGCCTATAAAAATCGGCTCGGTAATTGTTTTGCTTCTAGCGGAACTATACTGTTTATTCTTAAGCATATTTGCATTAAACGCATATATATTTGCATTAGAATCTAAATATATAGGCTCATTAGTCTGAATTGCTAATTTAGGAGTCAACTCAACAATATTTTTTACCCTTTTTGGTCCAAGCCCGTTACATGAAATTAAAATAAACGGTAATAACAGAAGTGCTATTTTTTTTGTCATATTTTTCCTTAAGTACGAATTATTATTTATTTAAATTTACCAGCAATGCTTTAGCCTGATCTTTTATTAGATCAGATACATTATTTGAAATTAATAAATTTTTTAGATTTTTTTCTGCTTGCGGTTTCATATTATTCTTAATATCCCACATAGCCTTTATAATAGTTGCCGTAGCCCAAAAAGGTTTTTTCTCGTCATCAAAATAGTTTAAATATTTTGTCAATTTTTCTTTATCTTGAATATCTAGATTTTGATCATCAATAACAAGACCACACCATGAAATACGTGCATAAGAAGTAGAAATTTCGGAATATTCTTTATTTTCAATAATTTTATTAAGCAGATCTTTTGCTTCTGAATATTTTTTTTCCGAAATCTTTATGGCTACTTGTTCTAATGCAGCTATTTCTTTTATTTTAGTATTACTAGTAGTAACCAAATTCTCTAAAGTATTAAAAGCTAATTCTTCATTATCTTTTGTTGTTTCCAAACCAACAGTCTTAATAAGAATATCACCGTTTTTTTGGTTATTTTTAATTCTTTTATCTTTATTATTATTAATAACAACCATTATAGTAATAGCTATTATAGAAATGATTATTATTATAGGTAAAAGCTTTTTGAAAAAAATTAACCTTTTTTCTTCATTTTGATCACTCAGTATTTCATCCAAAATATCAGTCATATCTTATTATTTTTATTTATTTTTACAGCCAAATTTGATCTTAGCATCCTCTGCCATTTTCTTGGATGCAGCAGTTCTATTAGTTAAAAATTCCTTATCAAGCTTAGCAAGCATATTACATGCTTCCTGAGTTTTTTTTAGTTCGCCTAAGGAAAGTGCTAACTTCAATAATCCATCAGAAGATTTTACCCCTTTCGGTAACTCTTTATAGCCTTTTAAATAGTTAACCGCTGCTCCGTTATAGTCTTTTTGTTTAAAAAAGCATTCCCCATACCAGAAATAAGCATTACTAATCAGCGAACTGTTAGGATATTTTTGGATAAAATTTTTAAATTTATCTTTTGCTTCAGTAAGTTTATTATCTTTATAAGCAGCAAGAGCCAAATCGTAAGCTTGCTTATCGGGAGCTATATCCTTATTAACCGCAATAGGTTTTTTAGGAGCATTATCCGGCATGTCTTTAAGCAAAGCTATATCAAAAACATCTTGTTTTTTTGAATCACCGGCTTCTAAAACTTCAGTATTTTCTTCTTGATTTGGAATATTTGAGTTCTGCGTTAGCATATCAATTTTATGCTGTAAAACCTCAACTTTACCGATTAATCTTCTGATTTCTTGTTCCTGTTCATCTAATCTATTTTCAAAATCATTATTTGCTGCATATTTTAAAGGCTTTCCTTTAATAGTTTCGCTTTCTCCGAAAGAAACCATAGAAAATAAAAAAGTAAATAATAAGACAATCAGTTTCATATATTTTTTAAAGATTTATAATTTTTTTTATAATATACTCTGAATAAACGAAGAGTAAGTAGACGAAGTTTAATTTGGAAAAGAGCAAGGAGTTTATAAGGCGAGGTGTGCTGCGTATACTTAATACGTGAGAACCGCAGATCTTATAAAACGACGTAGCCAATTTTTCAAATTAAACAAGTATAACGAAAAATTTTTAATATTCCACACAATTTTTTATATTTCAATACTACCGTCATATGTAAAAGTTATTGTTATGGTGGTACCTTCATTTATCTTACTTTGCAAATCAAACTTACCGTTCATAAGCTCAACCAGCTTTTTAGTAAGCGGCAACCCAAGACCGGTACCCTCATATTTTCGACTAAGCTCACTATCAATTTGACCGAACGCCGATAAAGTTTTTGGGATATCTTTTTCCTCAATACCGATGCCGGTATCTATAACTTTTATATATACTAATTTTGCTAACTCATCTTTTTCAAGTGCAATAGTAACACTTCCTCCGGAATTTGTAAATTTCACGGCATTTGATAAAAGATTTAAGAATACTTGTTTTAGCCTTTTTGGATCAGCCTTTATAACCACATGCTCTTTCGGTAATCTACTAATTAAAGCCACTTCGCCTTGATCGGCACGAGGCTTAACAAGTATCAGCGAAGAACTAATTAATTTATTTAAATCAAGATCTATACTATCTACTTTTAATTTATCGGCAGAAGCTTTAGAAAGATCTAAAATATCATTAATCATACTAAGCAAATGTCTACCGGCATCATTTATATCTTTAATATAATTTTTACTTTTTTCTGCATCTCTTTCCGACATAAGAATTTCCGAAAAGCCTATTATAGCATTAAGTGGTGTACGCAATTCATGACTAATATTAGCAAAAAACTTTGTATTTGAAGAGCTGGTTTTTTCTACTTTTACTATTTGAGCTTTTAAATTTCTATTTGTTTCAAACTGCTCCTCAATAATTTGTCTAGCATAGTTAGTATTACTAATAATTATAGTGCAGAATATTATAAAAATAATGATAAAAGCTATAAAAACCTTTTGCTCAAGAGAGGTTATATTTTGCCACTGGCTGGTAATATTAGTGTTAATCTCAAATACTGCATCTACGGGAAAATCTAAATTATTATCTATAACAGGGATATAGCTAGTAACAAAAGAAGCTTCTCCCACTGTTAAATCACTTTCATTTTCTATTACTACCCTTGGTAATAATATATGACTTGTAATACCTTCAAAAGCATCTTGAAGCGGAGCTTTTGAAGTAAAAGACTTTAAAAAAAATTTATCGATTTTTGCGGTAACTATCTCAACCAAACTATCATCTTTATAATTGTCTACACTATACATACGTAACATATTACTAGTGATGAATTTATTACCTTTGAGATCGTAGAGAGAAATATTAATATTAAGATTGGTGAACCATTGAGCGGTAATCTTTGCAAAATTAATAAAATCTTGATCTTGTAGTAGTTTTAAATAATCGAATTTATGTAATTTACTGATTACGTTCTGATGAGTATTCCAAATATTATCAGTGTAAAGTTCTACAATTTTAGTATGTTCCAAAGCCACTTGTTTTACTATCATTTCTTTTATCATAAAATAACGATAAAACATCATATTTATGACAATATTAAGAAACAATATAATGAATGATAATCTTACTATATACTTATTATGGTTCATTACGAGACCTAGTAGTTATTTTTAGCTCAACTGATGTCATCCCTGCGGAAGGCTTGCTTGCATACCAAATCGTCATTGCAAGCGACTAAAAGGAGCGTGGCAATCTCATAAAGCAGGGCTCCTGAGATTGCGTACGTACAAAACTTACAGTTTTTCCGTAGCTTATGACGAAGAATCTATCCATGCAGCAAAACCGAGAATGACATTATCCTCTCTACTTATCTTCTTGTTTAACTTTCTCTTTTGTTTCCAGCTTCTTATTAATAATCAACCCTGTAATTACATCATAAGCACGAGCAAATTGATAATCTTTTTTGTATAATTCCGATAATTCATTCTCTTCTTGTTTATTATTTTTGGCTTTTGTTTCTTTTTTGCTATCTTTGTTTTTAGATGAATTATCTTTATTTTTTTCATTATCATTCTTCAAATAATTTTTTAAAGAACTCTCAGAAAAACGCTTATCTATTTTTTTCACTTCTGGATACTCAACTTTCGCCGGCTCAATTAAAATATCAGGCTCTATTCCTTCTGCTTGAATAGAACGACCGCTTGGGGTGTAATATTTAGATATAGTCAGTTTTAAGGCAGCCCTAGAATTGATTTGCATTAAAGCCTGAACTGATCCTTTACCGAAAGACTTAGTGCCAAGTATTATTGCTCTTTTATGATCTTGCAAAGCTCCGGCAACTATTTCCGAGGCAGAGGCAGAATTACCATTTATTAAAACTATCATAGGTACTTTGGGAGCTTTTAACGAAAACTCATTTGCTTTAGTTTCGCTATTACTTGATATAGTTCTACCTTTTGTTGTTACAATTACACCGGAATCAATAAAATAATCACTAACGGCAATAGCTTGATCGAGTATACCTCCGGCATTATTACGTAAATCTAGAATTATACCTTTAAGGTCATCTTTACTTTCAGTTTTTAACTTCTTTACTGCTGCCTTCAGCTCAGAAATTGTTGACTCATTAAAAGTAGTTATACGTATATATGCAATATTATTTTTTTCTAAATGTGCTTTTATCGGCTTGATTTTTACTATTTCGCGAGTAAGCTCTAGCTCTTGCGGTTTTGCCTCTTCTTCCCCAATTATCAACAATTTAACCTTAGTACCAGGCATACCACGCATCTCTTTTATAGCTTTATTAGGACCAAGCGTAGAGACTAACTCGTCATTCACGCCTACTATATAATCCCCGCCTTTAAGCCCTGCTTTGAAAGCCGGCAAATCGTCAATAGGCGATATTATCTTAATTGCTCCGCTATCATACATTATTTCAACACCGATTCCGCCGAATTCACCTTTTGTAAAAGTAAAAATATCTTCTAAATCCTCATCGGTATAATAGCTTGAATGAGGATCAAGCGAGTTTAACATACCGTTAATTGCTTCATCTATCATTTTTTGCCTATCGGGTACTTGTACGTAATCCTTTTCAATACGTTCAAATACGTCTTGAAATTGCTTATAAGCTTCCTGATTTGATATTTTATTTTCAGTTTCTTTTTCTCCTTCTGCAAATGCACAAATAGAATTTATAATAAAAAATAGTGTTATAATTAAACGTAATAACATAATACTCCAAATATGTGTGTTTTTAAGCAAAGCGTCATTGCGAGAAAAATTACGAAATAATTTGACGAAGCAATCTCAGGATATTTGACGAGATTGCCGCGTCGCCTACGGCTCCTCGCAATGACGATTAAATATCCAGTTCACTAATAATTTTATCCATTTTAACTAAAGCCTGTTCATAAATAAATTGAAATCTTTTTTCCGGCTTTTTACCCATTAAATCATCTACTATTTTATCGACATTTTGAAAATCTTCTAAAGTTACCTTTAAAAGCGATCTTTTTTCCGGATGCATAGTAGTTTCCTTTAATTGTGCAGGCATCATTTCACCGAGACCTTTAAACCTACCTACTTCAATTTTAGCTTTACTAGCTTTTGATAATTTATCCGTTAACTTAGCTTTTTCCTCTTCATCGCCTGCATAATAAGTTTTATTAGACTGCGTTAAACGATAAAGCGGAGGCTTAGCTAGATATAAATGCCCCTCTTCTACCAATTTCGGCATTCGTAAAAAAAAGAAAGTCATTAATAGCGAAGCTATATGAGCACCGTCAACATCTGCATCAGTCATAATAATTATTTTTTCGTAACGCAGATTTTCTTTTTTATAATTCTTTAAACTACCGCAGGCAAGAGCTATTTCTAAATCTTGTATCGCTTGATTATTAACAATTTTTTCAAGCGTAGAACTCGCAACATTTAGAACTTTACCCCATAGCGGTAATACTGCTTGCGTTTCTCTATTACGTGCTTGTTTTGCAGAGCCTCCTGCCGAATCACCTTCTACAATAAATAATTCCGTCCCTTCAGGTGAAGTTCGTGTGCAATCGGCAAGTTTACCAGGTAAACGTAATTTTTGAGTGGCATTTTTACGGGAAATATTTTTTTCGTTTTTCTTACTTATTCTAAATTCGGCAATGCTAATTACATGCTCAAGTAAATTAGTAGCTAAAGCTTTATCGCTACTAAGAAAATGGTCAAAATGATCTTTTATTATATTCTCGACCGGTTTACTTACACCGTTTGATACTAATTTTTCCTTAGTTTGTCCTTGAAAAGACGGCTCAGCTATAAAAATAGAAAGTACGACACTTGCGGTTTCTAAAATATCTTCAATAGTTAGATTAGCAGCTTTTTTATTCCCTATCATTTCACCGTATGCTTTAAGCCCACGTAAAATAGCTGACTTAAGTCCTTGCTCATGCGTTCCTCCTTGTGGAGTCGGAACGGTATTACAATATGATTGAATAAACGCCGAGCTATCGTTATTTTGCCAGCAGATTGCCCATTCAAGTTTTATCCCGTCCAGCGTAGACTCTATATTGCCTGAAAAAATTTCCGGAATAACTAAATTATCTAAAGTTATTTTTGAACTTAAATAATCTTTTAAACCGTTTGGGAAATTTATTAATGCCTTTTTAGGTATATCTGACGGTACTTCTACTTCGCATTCCCATTCTATAGTAACACCGCGATATAAATAAGCTTTTGACCTTGCAAGCTCATAAATCTTTTTAGGATTAAAATGTAATTTTCCACTAAAAATTTCCGGATCGGGAGTGAAATTTATTGATGTACCTCTTAGCCTTTTAGATGCTTCTTCACATATTAAATCAGTTAACTTTTCTCCTTTAGAATAACTTTGACTATATAATTTACCTTGTTTATAAACCTTTATTTCTAAATGTTTAGATAAAGCATTTACTACCGATATTCCAACACCATGCAATCCGCCTGCAGTATGATAAACATTATTTGAGAATTTACCTCCTGAATGAAGAGTAGTTAAAATTACTTCTAAAGCTGATTTATCAGGAAATTTAGGATGATTATCAATAGGGATACCGCGACCGTTATCAAATATAGTAATACTATGATCCTGATGCATTTTTATCGTGATGATACTTGCAAAGCCGGCGACTGCTTCGTCCATAGCATTATCCAGCACTTCAGATACTAAATGATGCATAGCATTTGAATCAGTGCCACCGATATACATCCCCGGTCTTTTACGAACAGGCTCAAGCCCCTCTAATACTTCAATATCTTTTGCACTGTAGTTATTATCGACTAGCTTATTTTTTTTTTCTTTGTTAAAGCTGAATAAATCATTCATATATGTAGGAGAGGAATTAATTGTTTTCTTTCCTAAATTAAACTATTTAACCTAGAAAAGCAATTAAGCTTTAAAGAAATTGTTTGAAAATTCTACGTCATTGCGAGGAAAAACTGTAAGTTTTGACGAAGTAATCTCAGGATTTTATACTATTTCATGAGATTGCCACGCTCCTTGCAGTCGCTCGCAATGACGATAAAAATAATCTTATTAGTACCCCTTAGCTTTGATTAACATGCAAGCTATGTTAGCGTTTCCTTGAGCTAATGCAATATCTAATGGATATTGGCACTCATCATTTAGAGTAGAAATTTTAATACCTCGTATGACCAAAAATTTTGCTAAATAGTAATTATCGTTATAAATAGCAGCAGTTAGTAATGTTTCACCTAATCTGCTCTTTTCTTGCAATATCGGATAAACATCAAGTAACGCACGCAGCCCAAAAAGATTGTTTCTATCAACTGCTCTAAAAGCATTATCTACTGCACTACAATAAGACAGATTGGCATAAATATCTTTCTTTTTATTTATATCATTATCATATTTAATAAAACTCTCTACAGCTTTTCTTCTTTCGGCACTTGCTATCCATTCTTCTTTCTTTTGGAACAGCTCTATATATGCATACATATCCATCTGCTCTAAAGTCGCTTGCTCTGTTAGTTTACCAAGAACTATATCATCATCAGGTAAAAGTAACATTTGCGTTTCATCTTTAACGAATTTTGTTGTCGATTCCGAGGTTTCATTATTCGCCTTATCATCCTGTTTTTGAATCGTGACATTTGGAGAGCTTATCGGCAGTGATTTCTCTTGATTATTTGTAGTTTGATTATTCTTAATTTGCTTCTCTAAAGGCTGAGATTGAGGTTGATTCGGCTTCACTACAACAACGGGGATAAGCGGAGTATTCCAATCTTGTTTTTTTGGGACATCTGAAACAGCAACAAATGTCTCCTGCGAGTTATTGATTTCCGCTGAAGAATCGGTTGTAGGAACTACTTTAGACGGAGTAGTAACGGGTGTATTTGGGCTAGCCGGTGTTATAGGCTGTGTAGATTGTTGATTTGTAGGCATTACCAGCGGTGCAGGCGCATTACTAGGTACTACCGGAGTTTCTGCAGGAGGTACTGTTGTCGGCATAGTACTTGGTGTAATATCTTGGGTTACCGGCGGGCTAACCACAGGCGGAGAAACAGCAGGCATATTAGGTATAGACGGCGGTGCTATCGGTGCTACGCTTTCTTCCTCTTTATTAGCATCAGGAGGTGGATTAAGCGGAATAGGCTTATGCACGGGCGGCAAATTGGTCGGTTTATATATTTGCACCGGTCGCTGCGGAGGCACTACATAACTTCCTGCTTGAGCCGGAGGCATAAATACTATCGGTCTCGGTACGTTAGGAGTTATAATATTAGAAGCTAAATTTGTATCTTTATGCTCATTAGAATCAACTTCTTCTTCATGCATTTCATTACTTGTAGCACTAGGTAACTTTGCACTACCAATATCTATAAAAGGTTCAGATATTTCCGATTCATTAGGTTCTTGTTGTGTAACTTGTTTATCCGGTGTGTTATCATGAGAAGCTAAATTTACACTACTTTCATGTTCATTACTTGCGGTGGCACTAGGCAATGCTGTATTACCAACATCTATAAACGGCTCAGCTTGTTCATTTTCATTAGACTCTTGGGAAGCTAGCTTTGGTTCTTCTTTATGGGCTGCTTTAGTTTGTTCATTTGCCTGTTTAGGGGGTATATTTTTCTTTTTTGATTTACTAAAAAATTGCTTAAATTTATCAAAAAAAGAAATATCGGAATTAGAGCTAACATCCTTATCTTTAGTATCTACTTCGGCAGCCGGTAATGATGGCGGTAAGGACGGAGGTGAAGCATAACTTTGCACTGCAACCAATAACAGATTAATAAAAAATAATATCTTACATAATTTATTTAACATATAATTCCTTATTAAATAATTATCCTAAAACGTCATTGCGAGCGACTGTAGGCATTGTTGCTATGTCATTCCCGCGAAAGCGGGAATCCAGAATAAACAAGACTAACCTAGCACAAAATTACAAGCTTTGATGAAATAAAAATACAAAAAACATATTTTTTGTATTTTTTTACTGGATTTCCGCTTTCGCAGGAATGACATAAAGAGCCGTACAATGACATTTACTCCTCTACCTCTTACTATTCTGCACCAATTTTTTTATTTCAATCTCTACTAACTCTTTAACAAGTAAAGGTAGATTTTTATCAAGCCAAGCTTTAAGTTCCGGTTTTAACATCTCAACAACTAATTCTTCCAGTGCATTTTTAGATGAGATATTATTATCCAGCTTTTTATCTTCAATAGTATCGGTAAAACTTTTAAAAATATCACCTACCTCTTCAGCAGATTTAGTTGATATTAACTTTTCTTCTTCATCTTGATTTACTATTTCCGTTAGCTCTAATATATCTTCATCTTCACTATCATTTTCGTGAATAGGATTTTTACGTTCGTTAATTACTCCTTTAATCGATTTTAATATGTCTTCTATCGACATATCTTGTTTTTTTTTATTTTCCTTACTCACGTTAGAAACCTATAAACATTTTCTTTTTAATAGTCTTAAACTCTTCTTCAGGACTAAAATATTTTACTTTAAGTTTTAAACTTTGAGCCGTTAGCTCGCCGGTTAACAATTTCATTTGATATGCTGCAAGTACTGAAGATTTATACGCATCCACACGAGTTATTTTTGCTTCATATAATTTTTCTTCGGCAGTTAAAACATCTAATATTGTTTTAGACCCTACTATTTCTTCTTGTACAGTACCGTCATATGATATTTGAGCAGCATCTACTCCTTGATTAGCTGCAACAATACGAGATTTTGCTGCTTCAAATCCCTCCCATACGCTTACAACCCCTACTTGGGTCTGCTTTATCGTACTATCAAGTTGAACTGCACTATTTCTTGTTTGATTTTTAGCCGATCTGATTCTTGAATATTGAGCTCCTCCCTCAGGATAAATAGGAATATTTACCGAAAGAGTAGTAGTATAGCTTCTATTATTTATAGCATTTACATTTCTAGCATTTATATCATCTTGTGGATTGTAGTGCGTTCTACCGGATTGCAGTTGCACGCTTACTTGCGGTAATAATTTCCCTTTTTCTGCCATTTCTAAGGCTTTAGCCGAAGTTACATTATGCCTTGCCGAATCAATATCAGGATTGAGCTTAGCAGCTCTTTTTGTTAACTCATCTAATGAAGCAGGTAACATTTTAGGTAACTCAGGCATAGTTATATTAGTCGGCTCTATTCCAAATACTCTAATAAAATTTGCTTTTTTTCCTTGAAAATCGGCATAGGCAGCTAGTTTATTCGTTTCTGCCGCTGCAAGTCCTGCTCTTGCGGTTGCTATATCTATTTCCGTTGCTTCTCCAAGTCTTAATTTCTCCTCAACGGTGTTAACTTGTTGTATGTTAGTGCGAACCCTACTTTCGGAAATATCATATTTCTCTTTGCTCTCAAAACAATCAAGATACGCAGTTATTAAATTTAATAATATTTTTTGTTCACCGGCATAATATGCACCCCGTGCGGCTCTAAATCCTGCTTGAGCAGCTTTAAGAGCCGCAACGCTAGAACCACCATTAAATAGAGACTGTTGAATTGTTAATGTACCTTGATCACTATCTGTTTCCCTTGGAGTAAGACCAAGCCTATCTGCATATTTTTTATTATATTTGGTTTTACTATTACTTCTTTCAATCTTCATTCCAGCACTAGGCATAAACCCCGAAAAAGCTCGTGGAAACTGCTCAATCGAGTCTAAAAACTTAATTCTAGCAGCTTTCAGCTCCTCATTATTCTTATACCCTTCAGTTAAAGCTTCCTGCAAATCAACAGCGGCAACCGAACTAGTTAGCAATAATGTAACAATAAATGTAGTTAATTTACGCATAAATTTTTTGAATAATTGATAATATGTTAGTTAGATTAGTTTAATCTTTCAAGAATATACCTAATAAAACAATATAATATCTATTGTAGCAATGTTAGCACGTAATATAACAAAAATTAATCTCAAGGGCAATGATAACTATTTTACATTTTATTTTACGGTTATAAAGCTTTAAGATTAATTAATATTTGATAACAAAATAATAAATTTTATGTCTATAATTGATTTTTCTAGTTTCAGCGGATTAAACAAAGAACAACAAGAAGAACTACAAAGACTTTTAATAAAATTAAAAGGTTTTACAAAATCTTTGAAAATGAATGTAAAAGATTTAGAAGATCATTTATTTTATATTATACAAAATTCTTTAAATGAATTATCTCACACTGAAAATATCGATTTAGAGAAAATAGAAAAACTTTTTAATAGGACAATCCAAGAATCTCTAACTACTTTATCTGAAGCACTTGAGAAAGCATATCAAGAACAGCTAAAAACAAAAGATATCTTTTTATTTGACGGGGTTATTGTAGAAAAATGTTTAAACGTTTTAGAACAAGTTTTAAAATTTCAGCAAGAATTAGATAAACTCTATCCTGGAACTTCTAAAAAAATTATAGAATCATTAGAAAATATATTAGTCGGGGTTATATCCACTCAAATACCGATGCTTGGAATATTTATACAAACAAGCGGAATACTTGAAAAAGTAAATAATTTTATTGACTCTGAAAAATTATTGCCCAAAATAACAAAATTGCATAACGATATAAAAGAAATAAGAGAAGAGACTAAATCTAATGAGAAGCTTGAAAACATCTATGAAAAAGCCAAAAAAGTTGCCGCAATTTCAGAAATATCAAAAGAACCGCCTCGAAAAATTATTGAAATAGCAAATAAAAACCCTAATAATCAAGCTTCACTAGAGAATGTTGCAAAAGCTGCTAAAGCTATACCAAAAAGCAAAGATGAAGTAGAAGAAAAAATAGCAGAACTAAAAAGTAATATTGAAAGTGCAATTCCACAAGATATAAATATTGACAAATTAAACTCTGTAAAGAATACTATTTCGGGTAATCTAAATGAAGCTAAAACAGAATTATTAAAAGTATTAAATCCGGAAGCTTCTTTTGGCGAAAAGATAGAATCCTTATGTAAAGCAACAGAAAAAGCTACGGAAATTGCAAGCGACATAAAAAAAATAGTAGGAGTAATACCAGGAAGTAAAGAACTCGGAAATGTTATAAGTCTAACAATAAAAACTAACTTATTACCGCCTCCGGTCTTAGCAGTTGCAAAGCTAGCTCCTGATATAGCTAACTTAGTTAATATAGGTAAAGCAGTGGTTACGATGCTTTCTAAAACACAAAACTTAACTCAACAACAAGGAAGAGCAAAATAGTGTCTAATTCTAATACTCATATTTTAATTGCCGTAGGTTGCTTAGCATTATTATTAATATTTTTAATGTATAAGAAAATAGCAGCACGTAAAAAAAATATATTACCTGCTGAAGGAGGTAATATTGACGATTCACCAAATGTTGCCCTTAATAGTCAAAAACCGGAAAATAAAAAGCTGACATTACAAGAAAGAATAGAATTATCTTGGAAATTCCTTTATGACATCACGGAAGTTATTTTAAATAAATTCTCTAAAGAAGATGTTATTCAAGTGAATAAATGCGGTCAAGTTTTATTTGAAAACGGCGTTAGATATGAACATGTAGTCGATCTTGCAATCCCTCAAGTCAAATCTCATACTCAAGCAGTTGAACAAGAACAATCTAAAGATAAAAAAGCCTTAGGGGTGTAACTCTTTTCTTTGAAAAGTAGTATTTTATACTTCTTTTTAAAGTAGGTTTAAAATCAATACTAATATTTTTAGGAATAAACTCCGATTAAGTTAGATTATAAAAGGCAGCATTCTTAACTAAATAGGTAAATTTTATTTAAACTATGTCTAGCTATATATCTTGTTACTATATCGTTTAATAAAAGTAAGCAATTCTTACTAAAGGATTATGGGAAGGCTTGGCATTTACTTTGTAGTTTTATCGGTTCTTTATATCAAAACGGTAATATATTAAATAATGGAGAATTTTTTAGTCCTACAAAAAATAAATTGGTTTTTTATGCAGTAATTCCTAATAAAGATGCTTTGCATGCTTCACATTTTAGCTATCATGCATTGAAAGATAAAGATGAATTAGAGCAATTGGGCGTAATAATTAGTTATAAAATAACAGCAGACTATGTTAGTGAAACCCCTATTGATATTGAAGAAAATATTGAAAATGCAAAATTTCTCTATTTATCCTATTTCCTGGTCAAAAGCTTATGAAGAGCAGCTTGTATTACGTACAGATGAAGGGAAATATCTACATATAATAAATGATAAAGACCGATATCTCGGAGGAACAATTACTTTTTGGAGAGAGGACTATGCTGCGCTCGCAGATTATGGCTTTCAAGCTATAAAAAATTAGAACCGTTAATGGAAAGACAATTAGCAGAATTAGACAGTGATATTTCTATAAAGGAAGCAAAATTAGTAAGCGAATACAAAAATGTTTAAAAAAGAAAGTTTTTTATCCTATAGCAGAACCGGTATCAGGAAACTCATATGCACGTTCTAATTATTCAAATTGTCCATCTTGTGAAAAAGATTGGCAATTAAAAACAACATTTCATGGAATATTTGATTATAAATGTAATAAATGCCTTTTATTAGGTTATGAACTTCATAGTTAGTTTTGTTTCCTAAAATTAGTATATAGCTAGACCATAGTAAATAGGTACAGTTAAATTGTAAAACTCTACACGGGCTGTTGAAAAAGTTATAAAAAGAAGTAGAAAAGAGTTAATCTAAGGAATAAGCTGTATTTTTATGCTTAAATGAAGGTGTAAAGATGCAGGGTTATAAGCTTGATCAAAGTGTGAGATGTAATAGCCTTAGCTTAAGGCACATGATACCTAATGATCATTTATTAGTGAGGATTCATGAAGCTAAAGAATTAGAGTTTTCTTTTATCTATGAAATAACTAAGAATCGTTATTGTGCTAATTACGGACGTCCATCAATTGATCCTGTATTATTTTTTAGGATGCAAATAATAAGTTACTTATATGGTATAAAGTCAAATAGACGATTATGTAAAGAAATTCAGTTAAATATAGCATATAGGTGGTTTTGTGGTTTAAGTTTAGAGGATAAAGTACCGGATCATTCATCATTAAGTAGGATAAGAGATAGATTTGGGGTAGAACTATTTCAAGAAATATTTATAAGCTTGATTAAGCAATGGTATGAACTAGATATTATAAAAGGAGAAACAATTATTTCAGATGCCTCTTTAGTTGAATCTAATGCCTCTATGAATAGCCTAATATTAAGAAAAGATCAAGGTGATTCACAAAAGAGAGAATTAAAAAAATATGAACGTCGTTATCATGATTTCCGAGAAGGGAAAAAAGTAAGGAAAATATCTAATCAAACTCATGTCAGTAGGACAGATCCTGATTGTAGTCTTGTATCAAGAACTAATGGTTATAAAAAGCTATGTTATAAGACCCACTACTCAATTGATTCAGATTCACGTATTATAATAGATTGTTATGTAAGTACAGGATCACAACATGAGTGTATTGTACTTCCAAGTAGAGTTTGGAATATATTAAATAATTTTTCTTTTAGAGTAAAAGAATGGATAGCAGACAAAGGTTATGGTAGAGGTCCAACCTATGGATATTTTAAATTACTTGGAATTACAACTTATATACCTTTACATGTAGATAATCTTGGTGAAGGAAAAATAAGTAGGGGGGAATTTCAATATGATAGAGAACAGGATAGATATAAGTGTCCACAGGGACATTATCTTTATCCGTATGATAAATTAGATAAAAAACAAATAAAACGTTATCGTATTACAGGAGGGCATTGTAAAAATTGCTCTCTAAAATCAGGTTGTATTTCTGATAATTATAGTAATAGAGGACGATTTATTTATCGTAATCCTTATCAGGATGAAATAGATGAGGTAAAGGTCAGACAGAATAGAATTGATTTTAAGAAAAAACTAATTGAGAGAAAGTGGAAAATAGAAGGTCTATTTGGTGAAGCTAAGGAGAATCATGGTTTACGAGGAGCAAAATTTAGAAGTGTACAGAAAACACAGATTCAAATACTGATGATTGCGATAGTACAAAATTTTAAACGGATACTTAAAATTATTTTTTGGTTTTTTTATCTACTACTATTAAAGATAAAAAAATATTAAAGTATTTGCAACCTTGTTGATTTTTTCAACAGCCCGTACACTTGATCTGACAGGTAGAGATTGATTAAGCAGCAAAAGTGCTGTCAGATAAGTAAGAATTAATAGACTTATCTTGAGCAATTTTAATGCTATCCTTGAAAGTTTGCATAGGAGTTTTTCCATAACAGAACTTTCCAGAATGCGGTCTAGTATTGTTATATTTGTTTAAATATTGATCTAAGTCAATCTGTAAATCCTCTAATGAGCTATAAATCTTTTTACGGAAAGCTATATCATAAAATTCATCTTTTAAAGTTCTATGTAATCTTTCGCATATTCCATTAGTTTGAGGAGAACGTGCCTTAGTTTTAGTATGATCAATATTTTCTATAGCCAAATATAACTCAAAAGCATGATGTTCTACCTTACCACAATATTCCGTTCCTCTATCTGTAAGGATTCTCAGTAGTGGTACATCATGATTATTAAAGAAAGGTATTACCTTATCATTTAAAATATCAGCGGATGTTATTGCAGATTTATCAGTATAGAGTTTGCAAATAGCCACTCTAGAATAAGTGTCAATAAAGGTTTGTTGGTATATTCTACCTACTCCTTTCATATTACCGACATAATAGGTGTCTTGTGCACCAAGATAACCGGGATGCTGAGTATCAATTTCTCCATGAGCCTCTTTAATTTGTTTTGCTTTTTCTAAAGCAGATATCTGCTCTTCTGTCAGTAAGATACCGTCCTGTGCAGATTTAGCTTCTAAAGCTTTGAGTCGTTTCTTTAGAGTTTCAAGATCGTTGCGTAGCCAGATAGAACGTACACCACTGGATGACACTATAATACCTTGCTTTATTAGTGCTTGGCTCGCACGAAGCTGACCAAGAGCAGGATTCTCTATAGCAAGATTTATTACTGCTTGTTCTATATGTTCTGATACACGATTCTTTACTATAGGTTTCTTACGACTCATATCCACAAGAGCCGCTTCTCCGCCCATCTCATATAGTTCCTTGAAACGGTAAAAGCTATCTCTTGAATAGCCCATTACTTTACACGCAGTACTAACACTACCTAGTTGTTTTGCAAGTTCTAATAATCCTAATTTAGGTTTGATTATTTTTTGATCATAATTTGACATATTGTTCCTATTAATTGAGTTTTATATTTAGTTCGTGGATATGATAGATAACTCCTTAGTTATCTACATACCCACAAACTCGTCTAATTTCAATCTTAATATGTCAGATCAAATCTGAAGGTTTACAATTTAAGTATAGATAAAGTATAGCTAGACCATAGTAAATAGGTACAGTTAAATAAACTTTAGTACGTGTTCTACAGCCATACTGATATCTTTGAATTGCCCCGTAACTTTTCTTATTTCGTTCTTAATCTTAAACCAATAATGTTCTATAGGATTTAAGTCTGGGCTATATGTAGGTAAGAATAAAATTCTGCACCCAACCGACTCGATTAATTCTCTTATTATATTATTCTTATGGAAGTTGATATTATCCATAATTACTGTTTGTCCAGGATGTAATTCTTTAGTTAATATAGTCTCTACATAGGTTGTAAATATTTCTTTATTACAATTTCCTTCAAATATTACTGGCGCTATAATTTGATTATTACGAAGCCCCGCTATCATACTGATCCTGGATTTATGTTGATACACTTTGTTTCCATAACATCTAGTACCTTTTATACTCCATCCATATTCTCTACAAGCATTATCTTCTATTCCTGACTCATCAATGAATACTAGAGTTTCTTTAGAAATTTGCTGTATCTTTTCTATAAATTCATTCCTTAAACCAATATCCCTTCTGGGATGAAGATGACTTTTTTTTATAAGTGTACCCTAGTAGTTTTCTATAGTAATTTATTCTAGTTCTTTGTAATCTATTACCTAGTATAATACTTAATTCTTTAGCTGTTTTATCATGATTATTGATAATTAATTCTTCAAATTCTTTGAGATTTATTTTTGCATTATAACCCTTTGCTGGACCATAAGGTTTTGCTTTTATATCTCCTGTTTCCCATTTAAGAGTTTTCCATCTATATATAGTGTTACGACCTATATTGAATATTTTACATGCTTTAACAATTGAGAGCCCATCATCTAGAGCTTTGAATAGTTTCATTCTTAAATCGTAACTGTAACTGCTTGCCATAATTTATTTATTATCATTTATAACATATATATTAGCATAGTATGTACCTATTTACTATGGTCTAGCTATACCTTGCATATACGCCGGTTTAAAATAAGGCTCAAACAAATCCGTTAACTTGATGCTCCCAAAGCTCCTTAAACTTACCCTTTTCCTTACGAACGAGTTCCGTAAAAGTGCCGTCTTCTATGATCTTGCCTTTATCCATAACAATAATTCTATCCATATGCTTGATAGTAGATAATCTGTGGGCTATAGCAATTATAGTTACATTCTCAATATCAAGCATGGTATTAATAGATTTTTGCACTTCTTGCTCGGTATGGCTATCAAGGCTTGAAGTTGCTTCATCTAAAACCAAAATCGGAGCGTTTTTAAGAATAGCACGAGCAATTGCTATACGTTGCCTCTGTCCGCCACTTAGCTTTACTCCTCTCTCACCGACAATGGTGTTATATTTTTCCGGTAAACTCTCGATAAATTCATGGATATTTGCAGCTTTGGCAGCATTTTTTATTTCCTTAGATGAAAAAGCATAATATCTTGAGGAATTAATGATATCTGCTCCCACAGGCTGTCAGAGGAAGTATCGTAAAGGCTTTGGTTATCGATTATAATATCGCCGGTTTTTCAGCTTTAAAATTTTTCAACAATAATGCAATCAAAGTAGATTTACCACTACCTGAATGCCCTACAATACCTACCTTCTCACCAGCCTTAATATGCAAATTAAGATTGCTAAATACACTACTACCCTCTTTGTATGCAAAAAATATATCCTTAAATATAATCTCGCCTTTAGAGATTTTTAATTCAGCAGCATTTTCTTTATCTATAGTATCTTGCGGGGTTTGCATGATTGTAAAGGCGGAGCGAAACGCTGCTACATCTTCTAAAAAGTCTTTAACTCTCATAGTAGCATGCCAAGAATTTTCAGCAAATAAAAAAGTTAGTGACATAATAAAAGCGATATCACCGATACCGATCTCACCAAGATTACGCAAGTAAATTACGTATAGCTAGACCATAGTAAATAGGTACATACTATGCTAATATATATGTTATAAATAATAATAAATAAATTATGGCAAGCAGTTACAGTTACGATTTAAGAATGAAACTATTCAAAGCTCTAGATGATGGGCTCTCAATTGTTAAAGCATGTAAAATATTCAATATAGGTCGTAACACTATATATAGATGGAAAACTCTTAAATGGGAAACAGGAGATATAAAAGCAAAACCTTATGGTCCAGCAAAGGGTTATAATGCAAAAATAAATCTCAAAGAATTTGAAGAATTAATTATCAATAATCATGATAAAACAGCTAAAGAATTAAGTATTATACTAGGTAATAGATTACAAAGAACTAGAATAAATTACTATAGAAAACTACTAGGGTACACTTATAAAAAAAAGTCATCTTCATCCCAGAAGGGATATTGGTTTAAGGAATGAATTTATAGAAAAGATACAGCAAATTTCTAAAGAAACTCTAGTATTCATTGATGAGTCAGGAATAGAAGATAATGCTTGTAGAGAATATGGATGGAGTATAAAAGGTACTAGATGTTATGGAAACAAAGTGTATCAACATAAATCCAGGATCAGTATGATAGCGGGGCTTCGTAATAATCAAATTATAGCGCCAGTAATATTTGAAGGAAATTGTAATAAAGAAATATTTACAACCTATGTAGAGACTATATTAACTAAAGAATTACATCCTGGACAAACAGTAATTATGGATAATATCAACTTCCATAAGAATAATATAATAAGAGAATTAATCGAGTCGGTTGGGTGCAGAATTTTATTCTTACCTACATATAGCCCAGACTTAAATCCTATAGAACATTATTGGTTTAAGATTAAGAACGAAATAAGAAAAGTTACGGGGCAATTCAAGATATCAGTATGGCTGTAGAACACGTACTAAAATTTATTTAACTGTACCTATTTACTATGGTCTAGCTATATACAAATACTCCTATCAAATATACCCAATATACTAAGTTCAATATTATAGAGATAATGAGATCATATTTATAATATCTAGTTGTTAAAATATTATGCACATTATGATAATAATCTTTTATTTTATTTAATTCTCTCTGTTTTGCCGCAAATGAAAAAATGGTAAAAATATTTGTAATACAATCAGCTACGATACCAAATAAATTATACCAAGAATCTTGCTTATCCTGCTCCATTTTTGCAAGTTTGATAAAAAACCGTAATGCAAGCGGTAAATAAACAGCAATAAAACCAACAATAAAATAAATATTTTAATATTAATATGGGCAAGAGTAACACCGGGAAATAATGTAATAAGTAGAGTTTGGCTTAATTTGTACTCAATTGCTTGGTGCATTTTATAATAATTATCACCTATGCCCCGTACTCTTCCGACTATAGAACCAGAAAAGTTATTTTGAAAATAAGTATACGGCAAATTAAAACAGTGATTACATATTTTATTCATCATATCTTGAAAGATATAAGGCATGGCTTTAAGCTGTGCAAAATTGTGAGCACGCCAAACTCTACATCAAGTATTGCTTGTGCCATTACAAACCATATTATTGGTTTATAACCTTGTAATCTTTTCGTTTTGGGTAAACAAATCAAGCAAAAGCTTTACGGCATAATTATATAGAATAGGATGAAAAACGCTCGCAAACGGTGCAATCATCATAACAAGATAGCAATTTATACGGCTTTATAACCGACCATAAAAAAGAAACAGGATGAGTTTTGATTTTCATAAGTTGAGAAATATTGGACAAATTTAGAGAACTTTTGTGGTATGCATTCCTACATAGGCAGAAATTTAGCTCTTTCCGGTGTCATACCGTGGTCAAGCCACAGTATGACAACACCGAACATGCCTTATGATTTATACAACAATGCCGCTTTAGTTAGAAATGACATCAAAAAAGCTATACGAGATATTATAGATACCTACTATTCTCTTCCTTAACTAGAGCTATTAACTGCTCAATCGATAATACTTCCTGCTCGGTAGTTCCGAGTCTTCTTATCGTTACTTGTTTATTTTCTTTTTCCTGCTTACCGATTACGGCAATCATCGGTATTTTTTGATTAGAAAACTCACGAATCTTATAGTTAATTTTATCAGGTGAGATATTAATATCCGTTCTTACGCCATTATCAATTAAAGCTTTTTGTACTTCTAAAGCATAATCGTTTAAATCACTGGTAATGGTCGCCACAGCGACCTGTATAGGAGCAATCCAAAGCGGGAAACGTCCCGCATATTCTTCGATCAATATACCGATAAAACGCTCAAGCGAACCAAGGATTGCTCTATGCAGCATTACAGGTCTTTTTTTCTCACCGCTTGCTGCGATATAGCTAGCATCGAGTCGCTCCGGCAATACAAAATCCATCTGAAGCGTACCGCATTGCCACTGCCGTCCTATCACATCGGTTAAAACAAACTCAAGCTTTGGACCGTAAAATGCACCCTCACCTGGGTTTAGCGTATAAGTAAACCCTGCTTTTTCTACTGCTTCTTTTAAAGCATTCTCAGCCTTATCCCAAACTTCATCACTTCCTGCTCTGATTTCAGGACGATCAGAAAATTTTACCTTTATATCGGTAAAGCCGAAATCTTTATAAACTTCCGTCAGTAGCTTACAGAAACTAACCGTTTCATCGGTAATTTGTTCCTCGGCACAAAATATATGTGCATCATCTTGCACTAAGCTACGCACTCTCATTAAACCGTGCAATGCACCGGACGCCTCATTACGGTGACACAAACCAAACTCCGACATACGAAGCGGTAAATCACGATAGCTCTTGATACCTTGTTTGAAAATCTGCACGTGGCAAGGGCAATTCATCGGCTTTAAAGCTAATGTCTTGTCATCTGTTTCTAACGCGAACATATCATCACGAAATTTTTCCCAGTGTCCTGAAGCCTCCCAAAGGCTTTTATCCACCAAAACAGGAGTCTTAACTTCAATATAACCGTTTTTACGAATCTTTTTCCTAATATATTGCTCGATAATATTATATATACTCCAGCCCTTATCATGCCAGAATACCATTCCTTGAGCTTCTTCTTGGAAGTGGAATAAATCAAGCTCTCGCCCAAGCTTTCTATGATCACGCTTTTCGGCTTCTTCAAGCATAAAAAGGTAATTATCTAGTTGCTCTTTCGTAGCCCACGCCGTACCGTATATACGCTGCAACATCTCATTACAACTATCACCTCGCCAATAAGCTCCTGCAACTTTCATCAACTTAAAATGCTTAACAAACCCTGTAGAGGGGGCATGCGGACCTAGACATAAATCAATAAAATCACCTTGCCTGTATAAAGTAATTGGTTCACCTGCCGGAATTGAAGCAATAATTTCGGCTTTATAATGCTCTCCTATCGATTTAAAAAACTCTACGGCTTTATCCCTATCCCATAGCTCTCTTGTTACTTTCTCGTTCTTTTTTGAAAGTTCTTGCATTTTAGCTTCTATAACAGCTAAATCATCAGTGGTAAAAGGTTTATCACGAGCAAAATCGTAATAATAACCGTTTTCAATTGCAGGACCTATTGTTACTTGAGTTTCAGGGAATAGTTCCTTTACGGCTTCAGCAGTTAAATGTGCAGCATCGTGCCTTATTATCTCAAGACATTCAGGATCTTTTACGGTTAAAATACGAAGTTTGCAATCATTTTCAATTACGGTACTTAAATCTTTAAGCTCACCGTTTATTTCAGCAACCATTGCTTGTTTTGCAAGTGACATTGAAATCGCATTTGCTACTTCATATGCGGTAATGTTTTTTTCAAATTGTTTTATACTCCCGTCGGGAAAGGAAATATTAATCATTATTTTATAACTTATTTCTTTATCTTAAAATTTATAATCTAATACTATCACCGAATTTATCCCATCCTCAGTTAAAGGCATAATATCGTCAGAAGCTACTCTAATATGATCATGGTGTTTTAAATAACCTTCTCTATCTTCCTCACTTAAAAACTCCATAACAAAAGCATAGCTAAAACCCTTATTTAAATTTTCAGGGCTACAATTTTTGCCAAAACTAAAAGATTTAATTTGTGGAATAGTAGTATTTTTTAAATTTCCTAACTTTGCTAAAGCCTGCTCTATTTGCCTTTCTGAAGCAGTTATTGCAAATTTAAATAATACTATATGTTTGAGCATATCAATATAATTCTTAAGATTATTTTTTATTTTCAACTTTTCTTTCTTGATCTATCATAGCCATGGCATTCATAAATTCTAATACTCTTGCATCACTAAAGATCTGATCAATAGCTTTATCGTTAAAGGTTAGTCCGGCATCTTTACCTTTCACGTCAACTACTAAAGATTCACCGTCTTTCAATTCAGAATTTTTACTAAAAGCTTCTATTGCCCTAAAGCCGTATTGCTTTATTACTGAAGATTGTTTTCCTAGATTTAAAGCAAATTCCTTAGAATCTTCTATTTTATTAAGCACCGGTATAATAGCATTATTAGTATAATTCACTAAATTATTTATAACCGCACTCGGATCCGATAATTTTATTACGCTTTCTAGATTCATAGGATTCTCTAAATTAGGCACATCAATATCAATAGCAAAATTAAAATCATCCATTACAAGATTAGTTTTACCGAATAATTTTTTTTCTTCGGGATCAAACTCACCTTTTAAATTAAATTCGGAATTATTTATTTTTGCAAAAACACCCATTACTTTTTCCCCGTCTTCTTGAGTAATAGGGCTAGTTAGTTTAAAAATTTTATCTAACTCAGCTCTTTTGTTTAAACCATTACTAAAGTAACGTCCTAAAGCTTCAACTGCCGTTTTTTGGTATGTTTCAGAAGGTTCTATAGTAGATTTAATATTTAAAGCAAAATCAAAAATTTTATCTTTTTCTATATTTAATTTGTATAAATTACTTTCTATTTTTCCTTTTCTTTCAAAATCACAAGCAAATAAAAACGGCTTACCTTTTACTAATTCTCCTAATATCTGCATAAAAATAACAGCATGCATATTCTCATCTTGCTTTTGATCTAGAGAAAAGTTTTGAATCAATAATTTCCCAAGAGCTAATAGCTCATCACTATATTTAAGCTTTAATTGGCTATTATAAGTAATTGGCACATTTAACGCATCCAACTGTGCTATATCATATTCAAATGAGTTAAAATTAGCTTCCTCTCCTATTTTATCTCTTAAAAATTTAAAAACTTTATCAGATAAATTTTTACTATAGTTTTCAGAAGTAAAAGAAACGGTGCTTTTTCCATCCACAGTCAATAAATTAAGATTATCCGATGTTTTAGTATTAGTAATTACAGAATCACTAATATCACTCTCTGCTAATTTTTCTGCATCTAGAGAATTATAAAGAGTTGATTTATTGTCACTCAAGCTTAATTTCCAATAATCAGGCTCTCTATTAAACAAAGATTTTCTAAACCAAATTGTTGTATGATGATCAGGTGAGTAAAAAATATTTTTTTCATCTTGAGCGGTAGTAATTTTTACATTATTTCCGTAAGAATCAATTTTTGTAATATTCAAAAACGGTATATGCCTAATAACTATTTCATCAAAATAAAAATCTATAGGTTTTAACATTACTTTATTTAAAGTAACACTAAATCCATATTTATTAACTTTTATTGCATCATAAGTTATATATTCTTCATATTTATCAAAAATAGAGATAATATTCTCTTTACTTTGATGTTCAAATTTATAGGCAGCGTATCCCCACCCTACTAATATTAAAGCTAATAAGCTTATTATAATAAATCGTATTTTCATCTTTTCTACTGTAAAAAATTATTAAAAATCAAAAATGTTATTCCTGCGTAGATACCAAATCGTCATTGCGAGCAGGCGTAGACTGCGTGGCAATCTTTTGTTTGTTTGCTGAGATTGCTTCGTCGACATAAATGTCTTCTCGCAATGACGATGAAACCGAATCATGCAACAAAACCGGTATGACATCGGAGCGCTTTTCAAGTCCAAAATAGCATATATCGCTTAAAAAATATATTTATTTTTCTTTTAAACGATCAGCTATTAGCTGATATGATTCAAAAACCTTATTTGGTTCTTTTTCAAGCAATTCAAATCCTAATTTTTCATTACTGTTAATATGCCATAATCTACAATTATCCGGACTAATTTCATCAGTTAACATAATGATAGATTCTTCACCGTTAAACACACGCCCAAATTCTAATTTACACTCAACAAGCCGAATCCCGACACCGATAAATAAGCCGCTTAGAAAATCATATATATGCAAAGCTTGCTCTTTTACCGCTTTAATTTCATCCCTAGTTAACCAGCCAAAATTTAATATTTGATACTCATTAACTATCGGATATTTAAATTCACGACTTCGGACCTTAAAATCAATGATCGGTTTATCAAATACATACCCTTCATCCATTCCGAATTCTTTTACAAATCTACCGCACGCTACCGATGATATTATTACTTGTATTGGGAAAACTTCGACATATTGAATTAATTGCTCCCTCATATTTATTTTTTCGATAAAATGATTTTCAATTCCAATCATTTCCAGTTTATCCATTAGAAAGGAAGAAATATTATTATTAAGCACTCCTTTACCTGATATATCAACAGTTTCGCCGGTTTCTAAAATAGCCTTATCGGAAAAAGCCATTATAAGTAAAAAATCTTCTTCGGCGGAATATAAAATTTTACTTGAACCTTCATATAATTTTTTTTTCATTTATTTGTCTCAAAATTCATTTTCCTCGTCATTGCGAGGAAATTACGCAAATAATTGACGAAGCAATCTCAGAAGTTTGTTATTATTTCATGAGATTGCCACGCAGCCTACGGCCGCTCGCAATGACGACTCTGGTATCTACACAAGCATATCATTAAAATCCCTGAAGATCATGAGGGCCTATAATTGCCGATGTAGTAGCACCGCTAAATATTTTATTTGCCGTATTAATAATATCATCAGCTTTTATACTCATGATAATTTCCATAATCTCTTCAGGAGAAATATATTTACCGAAAACAGAATAATTTTTACCTATTTCTTCTGACTTATAGGTATTTTTCTCTTGAGCCATTTGTAAATTACTACGAAGTTGTGTTTTAGCTCTAATAATCTCTTCTGTGTTTACTTTTTCAGTCATTTTTATTATTTCGTTTTTAATCTCTCTATATAATAATTCTAACTTGTCATGTGCAGTGGATGCATAAATTGTAAACACTCCACTATCAAAATAAGCACTATTATAACTACCTACTGCATATGCTAAACCTAATTTCTCACGAATAGTTTGGAATAAACGCGATGACATACCGCCACCGAATATTATAGAAAGTAGATGGGTTTGGTAAAGCTTTTCTAAATTAATATATGATGTACCTTCAAACCCTAACACTAAACTAGTTTGCTCTAACTCCTTATTAATAAAGCCGCTTCCGCCTATATATTTTGCCGGAATAAAGCTACTTTTTACTCCTTGCTTCAAAGAAGAAAATAACTGTTCCGCTATAATTACTATTTTATCATGATCAATATTACCGGCAATTGATAAATAGAGATTTTCGGCATTATAATGTTTACCTATAAAATTAAAAAAATGTTCTTTCGTAAAAGTTGCAAGGGTTTTAGTAGTACCTAAAATCGACTTACCTAATGGTTGCTCTCTATAAACTTTATTATAAAATTTCTCATATACTAGGTCATCCGGATTATCCTGATGATGAGCAATTTCCTGCATTATCACCTGATATTCCTTAGCTATTTCTTCGTCAGCAAAAATAGAATTTTGAATTATATCGGTAAGTATATTAAGTGCTTTATCACAATTTTCAGACAAGACTCGTGCATAATATACCGTATTCTCATGACCGGTATAGGCATTAAAATGTCCGCCTATAGAGTCAAATTCTTCCGCTATCTGTTTTGCCGTTCTAGTTTTCGTACCTTTAAAAGCCATATGCTCAAGAAAGTGAGATATGCCTTCCTCTTCTGCATTTTCATAACGTGCTCCAACTTTAGCAATTAAATTTATTGCTACCGAATTAACATAAGGCATATTATATGTTAAAATTGTCAAACCGTTTTTTAATTTACTAACGTTAAAATTTTCTTTCATAATTTATTTTTTATTTTCTAAAACGTCATTGCGAGGAGACGTTGTTACGTGGATCGGTTTTCCGTCATTACGAGAAGAATTACGTAGTAATTCGACGAAGCAATCCAGTAAAAAATTCTGTAAATCAGAATTTTTTTAATTATTTTTCTGGATTGCCGCGTCGCTTTGCTCCTCGCAATGATGACTTGGTATCCATGCAATAATGCCTATAGTCGCTCGCAATGACGTTTTTTGATTTAAATAACGACTCTCTTAATTTCGCAAGCCTTAGAAACCTTGCAAAAGCAAAAATTATTGAATCTACAAAACCGTCAAAACCGAATACAAAATATCGTCTGATAAAAAATGCTTTAAAAAACCACCATAACATTTCAAATGCTATGCGGGTATTTGAAACTTTTTTATCTTGCATCATTAAATCTTTTGCTTGCTCGCTAGAATAAAAATTTGCTTTAGTTACCAACTGCTCAATTGAAGTACCCGAATAATGATAAGCAGCTTCATTTAATAGATAAATTTTACCTGCAAAATCAACATCCTTATTAAATATCACCGAATCATGAGTAGTATTATTTACGGTATTTGCAAAGCTTGCAAATTTTTTATTATACAACCGAGTACATTTATTAAATGGAGCAAACATTCTTGGCTTTTGGTCATTACGATGCATTATTAACAACTTTATTTGATAAGCTAGATATTGATCTTGATTCTTAGATGCAAAAATATACTCTATTTCATCTTGTAACTCTTTAGATAACTCCTCATCGGCATCAATATTAAGGACCCAATCATTTACGCAAAGGCTTTCGGCAAAAGATTTCTGTCCTACATAACCAAGCCAAGGTTTTATCACTACCTTTGCCCCTAATTTTTCAGCTATACTAACTGTATCATCAGTACTTTCATTATCTACTACTATCACCTCATCGACAATATTTTTTACGCTATTTATAGCTATTGCTATCCTTGCCGCTTCATTTTTAGTAATAATAAATGCTGAGATTTTTGTCATATACCTATACTTTAATGTCATTGCATGTATTCGGTGTCATTCCGTGACTTAACCAGTCTTGTTGCATATATCAATTCCACCCTTGTCACCCCGTGGCTTGTCCACGGGGTGACAACAAAAAATAAACCTACCCTATCATCCTAAACACCAACTTAACTACATAAGTTAAAAGTAATGTGGATAATAATCCGCTGAGCCATAGAATAATAAACCATTGCCACCCTTTTAGACAAGAGGTTATTTTTTTAATATATCGGATGATGAGATGATTTGCCACGGAATATATAATAACAATAGAATGTGTAGCCAAGTATGACAGGTAGGAATATTCCAGCCCCTATCAACAGTAAAGACTGTGACTCCGGTGCTGCTGCTGCAGTTTCAAGCGTAACTTTATAAGGAACGATATATGGCCATATGCTTATCGCAAGCCCTAAATATCCTAATAAAAATAACAAGATCGTATAAATAAACGGCTTTACTTCTTTTTTTTGCTTAACGGCTTTAATTAACTTGATAAATATTAAAGCAGTTACAATAGGTACAATAGATAAATAGTAAATATTAGGTACACTAAACCAACGATGATTTATGTGGTTATTTAAGAAAGGAACCCATAAGCTTACAAGTCCCATAAAAAGTGCAACATAAAATAAAATATATAAAGCAGATTTATAAGCCCAATCTTGTGTTTTCTTTTCTGTTTTCAGAATAAGCCAAGTAGCACCCAAGAGTGCATAACCGAATATTAATGCTATCCCCGTTATAACGGAAAAGGGAGTAAGAAAATCAAAGCTCCCCCCTGCAAATTCTCGTCCTTCTATCTCTATTCCTTGGACAAACGTACCAAGCATTAAACCTTGACAAAAAACAGCAAGCATAGAACCGAAATGAAAAGCGTAGTCCCAAATATAACGATGACCTATATGAGCCTTAAAACGGAATTCAAAAGCTACACCACGAAATATTAAGCCAAGTAACATTAATATAATAGGAATATATAAAGCCGGCATTAATAGCGAATATGCCAGCGGGAAAGCTGCAAATAAACCACCGCCGCCAAGTACTAACCAAGTTTCGTTACCGTCCCAAAAAGGAGCAATAGAATTAATCATTTTATGACGGCAATCATCAGTAGGTGCAAACGGAAATAAGATCCCTACTCCTAAATCAAAACCGTCTAATAAAACATATAAACAAATAGCGGTAGCTATAAGCCCACCCCAAACAAGCGGTAAATCTATATAAGGTGCAAAATTTAACATAAGCTTATTACTTTTCTAATAATGGGTTATTCAAACCGATCTCTCCGTACATTTCTTTATTATCTATCGCTTCTATACCTTTCTTTATCAAATGCATTATATAATATATACCCGCTCCGAAAATGATCACATACACTACTACAAAAGCAATTAGAGAAATAAATACATATTTGCCGAGTACCGGTGATACCGTATCTACGGTTTTTAAAATATTATACACTATATAAGGTTGTCTACCTACCTCGGTTACGAACCAGCCGGCAAGTACTGCAATAAAACCTGAAGGTGACATTAATATATACCAATATTGAAACCAATGCGTAGTATATAATCTTTTCTTCAAATAAAGATATAAGCCGGCAATACCTGTAAATACCATTAAGAAACCGATTCCTACCATAATACGGAAGCTAAAGAATACTAATGCAACCGGCGGACGCTCTTCTTTTATCCATTCTTTTAATCCTTTCACTTCACCGTCTAAACTATGCGTTAAGATTAAACTATTAGCATAAGGTATTTCTACAGCATATTTTGTTTTTTCTTCTTCCCCGTCAGGAAAGCCGATAAGATTAAAAGCTGCTCCTTTTTCCGTATTCCAAATACCTTCCATAGCCGAAACTTTAACCGGCTGATATTTAAGAGTATTTAAACCATGCAGATCACCGATAAATATTTGAATAGGTGCAACAATTAACGCCATTAACACCGCCATAAAAAACATAATTTTAGCATGCTCTTTATAACGATTATTTAGTAAATAAAAGCTAGCTACACCACCGATAACAAAAGAAGTAGTTAAATAAGCCGCCGTAATCATATGGAAAAAGCGATATGGGAAAGAAGGGTTAAAGATAATTTCTAACCAATTCAAAGGATAAAAGAATCCTTCGCCTCGCAGTTCAAAACCAGCAGGCGTATGCATCCAGCTACTAGCTGCAAGTATCCAAAAAGCTGAGATTACAGTACCAACGGCAACTATTAACGTAGAAATAAAATGTACTTTTTTACTGACTTTATTAAAGCCGAATAACATTATACCTAAAAAAGAAGATTCGAGGAAAAATGCAGTAAATACTTCAAAACCGAGAAGCGGACCAAGGACATTTCCAACCTTATCTGAAAAATTCGACCAGTTAGTCCCAAATTGATAAGACATTACAACGCCCGAAACTACTCCCATACCGAAAGTAACGGCAAAAATCTTCACCCAAAATTTGTATATTTCTTGATAAACCGGCTTTTTTGTTTTTAACCATAACCCTTCAATTACCGCTAAAAAGCTTGCAAGCCCTATAGTAAAAGCAGGAAATATTATATGAAAACTTATGGTAAAAGCAAACTGAATCCTTGATAATAATACTTGATCAAATTCCATATTTAAGCTGCTGTTTTAAGATTCAACGTCATTGCGAGCGACTAAAAGGAGCGTGGAAATCTAGAAAAATAATAAAAAATTCTGTAAATCAAAATTTTTTACTGGATTGCTTTGTTAAAATTTTCAATTTTTCCTCGCAATGACAAAAAAACTGAAGCACACAATAACATCAATACAGTATTTGATTTAATCATCCACCTTTGCTATTATTAAATTCTATCTGATTAGTTTTAACAAATTTTCCTTTTTTGGAGTTCCAATTATAATGAACATTTACTATTCTTACTTCTGTAACATTAATATCACCATTGGGCAATTGCGTTACATCATACCCTTTTCGGATAGAATCCGTAATTAATAAACTTGCTTGACAAATATATTTTACATCAAAGAATGGAGAATCGTCTTCCTTAGACTTTTCCTGTTCTTCTAAAAAATTATTAGATAATTCTTTTTCTTGCATTTCTAATGATTTTAAAGTTATTTTCTGAATTTTGTAGCATTATTTAAGGTAAGAAGCAAGGCTTGTTTATTATTTTTCCATAGATTTAATATTTTTAGGTATATTTTTGCAAAATAATTAAATTATATGCTCCAAAATAACACGCGAATTAATATATTATTTTAAAATCGAGGTACATTATCGTGATAAAATACCCTACTTTATCTAAATCAACATTTAGCTTAGGTATTTATTTTTTAAAATTCGATAAAGTTAAAATTACTTTATTGACTGTAATTTGTATTTTACTCGGTATGATTCCGGCGATTGATAGTATATTACTTCAGAAAATCATTGATTTAATAGAATCTTTCAGCGATGAGAACGCTAATAATCCTTTATCTTCCACGATTTACTGGGCAGTATTTTATGCTTTTTGGTGGGAGAGTATTAATATAGCATATCGTTCATATGATTATTTGTATCTAAAGACTATGCCCGTAATAAAAGGGAAAATACTAAATGAACTTTATAATTATACCCAATATCATAGCCATAAATTCTTTCAGGATAATCTAGCAGGACATATTAGCAATCGTATTACCGAAACCGCAAGATCATTTGAGATGATCATTTCAATATTCGGCGAAAAAATTCTTCATAAACTTGCCATTATTGTATTTGCGTTAATTGCTTTATATTCCGTACATTACGTTTTTGCTACGATATTTATTTTATGGATTACGGTTTTTTTAGGACTTAGCGTTCTTTTCTCAGATAAAATCAATAAATACTCGTTAAATTATGCTAGAAGCCAATCTTTTGTTGCCGGCAGTATTGTAGATGCAATTAGCAATATTAATGCGGTTAGAATGTTTACAGCCCATAAACTTGAACGTCAACATCTAGAAACAAGAGTAGAAAATGCCGTAGCCGATGAGCAAACTATGCAATTCTTTATGTTCAAATTGCGTTATGCTCTTGGGACTTCTTGTTCAATAATGATTTTTATAATGATTTATTATTTATCTAAACTTCATAGCGAATTATCTATAAGCATAGGTGATTGCGTATTAGTGCTAACATTATGTATAAATGTAGCAGACGATATTTGGGATTTAACGCAAGAAATCGGTGATATGTTTGAGCAGGTCGGAGCATTTAATCAAGGTTTATCCCTAATGGCACCACATATTATAACGGATATTGAAAATGCTACTCCTTTAGATATCAAAGAAGGTGTTATTGAATTTAGAAATGTTACGTTTAATTATCACCATAATAACAATCTATTTTATAATAAATCAGTATTAATACCGAGTAAACAAAAAGTAGGGCTAGTCGGCTTTTCCGGTTCAGGGAAAACCACTTTTATTAGTTTGCTCACTAGGTTACATGATATAGAAGAAGGGGTGATTTTAATAGATAATCAAAATATTAAAAATGTAACTCAAGACTCTCTTAGAAAAGCTATTAGCCTTATACCACAAGAACCGGTACTTTTTCATCGTACTATTTTGGAAAATATCAGATACGGAAAAAAAGAAGCTACTCTTGAAGAGGTTATAGAAGCAGCAAAAGTTGCACATATCCACGATGTTATCGATAATTTACCGGACGGTTACGATACTATGTGCGGAGAGCGGGGAAATAATTTATCCGGCGGTCAGCGTCAAAGAATCATTATAGCAAGAGCTATCTTAAAAAATGCTCCTATTTTAATTCTCGATGAAGCAACAAGTAGTTTAGATAGCGAAACGGAAAGCCTAATTCAAGAGTCAATGGATTATTTAATGCAAAATAAAACCGTGATAGTTATTGCCCACAGATTATCTACTTTACTCAATATGGATAGAATTTTAGTTTTTGAAAAAGGTAGTATAATCGATGACGGTAGCCACGCAGAATTACTGAAAAATAGTAAGCTATATCAAAAATTATGGAACTCTTAAGTAAAGTAAAAGAGTTGATAGTGTGAAGCAATTATTGTCATACCGTGGTCAAGCCACGGTATGACACCGAAAAAAACTGGATTCCTGCTTTCGCAGGAATGACATAGTACCAGCCTCAACCTTTAAACTAAGTCAGTAGGAGCCACCGCTTCTCCTGCTGCTTCAACTTGAAGTAGTTTACACTCTGTCATCGCTTTTTATTGTACTCTCATGAGTATCTTCAATTTTTAAGATGCATAAAAACTCTAAAGACGGTACCAACTCAACTACCTTTTCTCTTAATTTTATTAGTGGTTGTTTTATAGAATCCGAATCCAAACTCACTTGCTTTGAAAATTTATCTAGTTCTAATAGTTTTTTGATATACTCAAATTTATTCTTAGAAGCATCTTTTGCAACCGGTAATATTTCTACTTTCCATTGAACAAATGCGGCTAAATCTTTCTTGTCAATAGCCTTAATTGCCTTGTAATCATTCTTACGAAATGCGGATTCAAGCGTTAAAAGAGCTTTAAGAGGTTCATAAATTACTTCTTTATCACGGACCATTTGACCGTCAGGATCGAGTATAGTTAGACCATAGTAAATAGGTACAGTTAAATAAACTTTAGTACGTGTTCTACAGCCATACTGATATCTTGAATTGCCCCGTAACTTTTCTTATTTCGTTCTTAATCTTAAACCAATAATGTTCTATAGGATTTAAGTCTGGGCTATATGTAGGTAAGAATAAAATTCTGCACCCAACCGACTCGATTAATTCTCTTATTATATTATTCTTATGGAAGTTGATATTATCCATAATTACTGTTTGTCCAGGATGTAATTCTTTAGTTAATATAGTCTCTACATAGGTTGTAAATATTTCTTTATTACAATTTCCTTCAAATATTACTGGCGCTATAATTTGATTATTACGAAGCCCCGCTATCATACTGATCCTGGATTTATGTTGATACACTTTGTTTCCATAACATCTAGTACCTTTTATACTCCATCCATATTCTCTACAAGCATTATCTTCTATTCCTGACTCATCAATGAATACTAGAGTTTCTTTAGAAATTTGCTGTATCTTTTCTATAAATTCATTCCTTAAACCAATATCCCTTCTGGGATGAAGATGACTTTTTTTTATAAGTGTACCCTAGTAGTTTTCTATAGTAATTTATTCTAGTTCTTTGTAATCTATTACCTAGTATAATACTTAATTCTTTAGCTGTTTTATCATGATTATTGATAATTAATTCTTCAAATTCTTTGAGATTTATTTTTGCATTATAACCCTTTGCTGGACCATAAGGTTTTGCTTTTATATCTCCTGTTTCCCATTTAAGAGTTTTCCATCTATATATAGTGTTACGACCTATATTGAATATTTTACATGCTTTAACAATTGAGAGCCCATCATCTAGAGCTTTGAATAGTTTCATTCTTAAATCGTAACTGTAACTGCTTGCCATAATTTATTTATTATCATTTATAACATATATATTAGCATAGTATGTACCTATTTACTATGGTCTAGCTATACATCCAGATTAGCACCATATTGTAAATATACTTTTACCATATCTGTACTCTGATGCCTATCCTCAAGATTTCTAGTTAAGTCTACTAAACTTTTAAATATGGTCTTTCCACAACAAATAAATTCCATATTAGCACCATAAGCGAGTAATTTAGTTACCATAGCTATATTTTTGTATAGGAAAGTAAATATTTCTAAATAACTAAAATTGTCATCTTTTACGTAATTAGGATCAGCCCCATTTTCAAGTAGAAATTCTACCATATCAAAATGTCCGGCTGTTATGGCAGTGTGTAAAACGGTTATACCGTTATTATAGTCAAGTATTATACTTGCTCCTTTTTCAAGTAAAAGCCTAGCTATCTCTTTCTGATTATTAATACACGCAAACCTTAAAAGACTGGAGGCCTCATGCTTCAACGTAGATACTTTTGTATTTGGATCAATATTTAAAGCAGTTAACATACTATCAACTAAATCATAATCACCTTGACAAATTGCTTTAACTATAGCAGTGTCAGGAAATCTTGCTATTTTATCTACATTGCAGTATGCCATATTGTACACATTAGAAATATTTGTATTTGGATCTTCAATCAAAGCTTTGAATTCTTTGACAAAACTTTCTCTAAAAATTCATATCTTTTTATTTTATCTATATTATTAAATCCCATATTTTGCTGTTCTTCTATATCTTTACTGCTTAATATCTCATAAAATTTATCTCTAATCAGGTTCTCGTTTATCATAGCATTTCCTTTCGTTATTCAATTAATAGTGTTTTGTATCGTACAGAAAAAAATCATTTTATCAACAAATAGTTTATTTATTAGTAAGCAATCAATAAACTAAAATATTATATTAAATATTGTCATATGCTGTTATAATAACTTCTTTAGCCACTAATATTTAAACAATGAAACTATCTGATTTTGACTTTGATTTACCAAGCGAACTTATCTCACAATATCCATCTAATAAACGTGACCACTCGGATTTGCTAATTGCTACCACACCGCTTATTAAAACCAAATTCTATAACATAATAAATTACTTAAAAGAAGGTGATTTATTAGTCTTTAATAATAGCAAAGTGATTAAAGCAAAGTTACATTTAGGGAAGAATATTACAATAAATTTGAATCAAAAATTACCTGATAATTGTTGGTCGGCTTTTGCAAAGCCTGCTCGAAAACTTAATATAGGCGATGAATTTTATTTTGATAATCATAAGGTAATTATTACCGCAAAACTTGCGATGGGCGAGATTAAAGTAAAATTCGAGCTTGATAATATTTCTGTATTTGAATTCCTAGATAAATACGGCGAGATGCCGCTGCCGGTTTATATTAGGCGTTCACACTCATTATGTCATACCGTGGCTACGACCACGGGATCCAAAAAATTTTTAAATAATGACTGGATACCGTGGTCAAGCCACGGGATGACAAACACTCAAAACGACAACGAACGCTATCAAACAATCTATAGTCAAATAGAAGGTTCAGTTGCAGCACCGACGGCAGGCTTGCATTTTACAAAGGATATACTTGATAAGATTAAGGCAGAAGGTATACAAACTACATTTTTAACATTACATGTGGGAGCAGGAACTTTTTTACCTGTAAAAACCGAAAATATTCATGAGCATAAAATGCATACCGAATATTGCTCTATCACTCCTGAAACTGCTGAAATCATCAATAAAGCAAAGCAAGAAGGGAGACGTATTATCGCAGTCGGCACTACAACACTTAGAACACTTGAGAGTTCTTGCAATAAAGGCACTGTAAAAGCCGGTGATTTTGAAACCGATATTTTCATAACCCCAGGCTTTAAATTCCAAACGGCAGATATGCTACTTACTAATTTCCATTTTCCTAAATCTACTTTATTTATGCTTATATGTGCTTTTGCCGGATTTAAAGAGATGCATGAATTATATAAATATGCTATAAAAGAAAAAATGTGTTTTTTTAGCTACGGCGATGCAACCTTGTTGTACAGGAAGATATGAATAGTATAATAGAATATTCCTTTTTAACAAATCTTACTAAACTACCCTTTATAGAAGAAGTTTGGCTTTTTGGGTCACGCGGGCGCGGTGATAATCGTGAACGTTCTGATATTGATATCGCCATCCTCTGCCCTAATGCAAATGAAGATGATTGGCAGCAAGTTTTAGAAATAATATATGATGCAGATACACTTTTAAAAATAGATTGTGTACGATTTGATACATTAAATGATGATGATAAATTTAAACAAAATATCATTAATTTTAAAAAAATTCTTTATAAAAAAGGAGAAGCTCTAATGGAAAAAATATTGTGGCAAGATTATTTTAAAACACTAGGACAAGCTATACAACGCTTACACGAGTTTATAGAAAGAACTAAAGTAGATAAAGATCCTTTCTTTTAGATGCTGCTATTCAGCTATTTGAATTCGTAATAGAACTATTTTGGAAAGTACTAAAGAAATACTAACCCATGAAAAAATTGATAGTACTACTCCAAAAGATGTTCTAAGTAAAGCTTTTCAATTTAGTATGATTGATGATGAAAAAATGTGGCTTGGAATGCTTGATGATCGCAATAATACTTCTCATGTTTATAAATATGAAGATGCAAAACGAGTTTTTGAAAATATTAAATTATACCTACCGATTTTAGAAAAAACATATAATAAATTAGATAAAAAATATTTTGGATGATAAAATCCTCTACTTCATTAGTACAATATATTTCAGAAAGCTTTAGACAAGACGAATTTAAAGGCGAGTCTGCGCAGCGTAGAAAACTACGTGAACACAGACGAGACCTGCAAAATTCGCTTGTATCAAGCTTTCTGAAATATATTGTACTAGATGCAAAACAAGCTGCTTTACTAGAAGAATTAAAACAACTGGCAACAGAACTTAATAAGCCAAAAAGTTTATTTAAATTCTTTAACCAAAATAATTTAAAAAGCGGAATTTATTTATACGGTCCGGTGGGCAGCGGTAAAACTATGCTCATGAATTCTTTTTTTGAAGAATTAACCACACCTAAAATAATAATACACTATCAGAACTTTATGCAGGAAATTCATAAATCTATGCATAAATTACAAACAGAAAATCAGAAAGATATCATTCCTAAAATTGCTAAAAACTATGCTAAACAAACTAAAGTGTTATGTATAGATGAGTTTGAAATTAAAGACATTACCGATGCAATGATAATCGGTAGATTATTTGATGAATTAATAAAGCAAAATATTTTTATTTTTATAACCTCTAACACGAGTCCCAATAATCTTTACAAAGACGGGTTACAACGAGAATCTTTCTTACCTTTTATAAAGATAATCAATAATACATTTTACGTTAAATATCTAGATAATCACCATGATTATCGATTTGATAAAGCGTTAGGAGTTAAAGGAGAAAGGATAATTTATCCCTTAACTTTAGAAAACCAAAACAAACTTGAAAAAATTATCACGGAGATTAGTGATAATAATCTTGTTTCTCAAAATATACAGGTTCTAGGTAGAGAAATATCGTTTCAAAAAGTGCATAAAAGAATATTAGTAACAGATTATAATGAATTATTTGCAAGAGACTTAAGCTATATCGATTATGTTAATATTTGCCAAAATTTCAACGTTATTATAGTGAGGAACGTTCATACTATCGATGCTAACGATACAAATACAGCCGTTAGACTTATCAACTTTATCGATAATGCCTATTTCTATAAAATACTCTTATTTATGAGCTTAGAAGATAACCCAAATAAAATATATCAAGGTTCAGCACGAGCCGCAGAATTTAAACGCACTATTTCAAGACTAAATGAAATGAATAGCGAATCTTATTTATTAAATAATGATTTTAAGAATTAACTTCCTTAAGAGGTTGAAATATGAATACTAATTAAAATTTATTTACAGATGACCTCTAAGAAACTTAATAAATTCATCAATATTGACCTTTATATCGTCTTCTAAATGCTCTTCTGTTGTCTGATCTACATAAAAAGGATAATAATCGCATGACATATAATTTGCCATTCTTTTATAAAAACTTCTAGAGGGAGTTGTACCGTGATCAATTTCTACTACTTTGCATTTTGGAGCCGCAAAAATAAGGTTAGCAAATCCTGATCCGTGCTGTCCAACTATTATTTTTGCTTTATTAAAAAGCTGGGCCTGTTCATACGGGGAGGATAGCTCTAGATATATTACCTTAAAACCGAGTCTCTCAATTTTTTCTATTAATTCCTCTTCATTAACTATTTTTCGGGTAGAAGCGTATTTACGAGAAATATATATTTTATCGTATGCTTTACTATTATCTTTAATAAAAATATTTCTTAAATCTTTTTTTAACCATAAAGGCAAAGGCGTACCTTTTACCGGAATAAACGGTACAGATGGAACAATTAGTCTAGTAGCTTGAATTATACAGTCACTATTTACTACAAAAAGCTTATCTTCCGATATATCTAAATAATTTAATACTATTTCTAATGACTTAATTTGCCATGAATATTTTAAATTATTAATATAGATACGGTCATATTCAAGATCTGATTCTTTTAATATAATTAATCTAGGCAAAATTTGTAGCAGCCAATGATACCAATTTTCAGAACCAGAAGATGAAATTACTGCTAATTTTCCATTAAAATATAAAGGATTTTCTGTATTAATATCTCGTTTTTTATTTAATAAACGATGTTGATCACCTAAGCTTGTTTGAGTATCTTGTAGAATATAACCTTCTTGAGTTAAAATTCCACCTTCATTAATTACTATGCCGTTTGGTAACTCTAAAATAAATTGCTCAGTATTTTTTTCTTTAAATAGCTTTTTATTTCTTGATGTTTATTCTTTAATTCGTAAGCATTACTAATATAGAGAAAGGTAAAAATTATGAATATAAAACATCTAATAAAGAGAAAGAAAGATAATTAAAAATTTGCATTGCAAGCTTGGCAGCGACTTACTCTCCCATGCCTTATGACATAGTACCATTAGCGCTATGAGGTTTCACGTTCGAGTTCGGGATGGGATCGTGTGTTTCACTCATGCTATAACCACCAAGCTAGCAATACAAACTTTTAAAAAGATAGACTTGTATTATAGTTTGCTGTTAATGTTATTGCACGACTCAAAAAAAGTCTTAACATCATATCTTAACTTTTACTACGATACTCAGCAAAATAATTTTTACTGGATACCGTGGTCAAGCCACGGTATGACATTGGTCATGCAACAACATTTTTATTCATTGATAAAGCTAATTTAACCTGATAACTTTGTGAGTTGATACTACATTTTTATAGAATTAACACTATATGCATATGTAATCTCACAGCAAAGTAAATCAATCGAGCTATTAGTATCGGTTAGCTACACACATTACTGTGCTTCCACACCCGACCTATCAACGTGGTGGTCTTCCACGGCTCTAATGGGGAAGTCTAGTTTTGAGGTGGGTTTCCTGCTTAGATGCATTCAGCGGTTATCCCTTCCGTACTTAGCTACCCAGCTGTGCCATTGGCATGACAACTGGTCCACCAGGGGTACGTCCACCTCGGTCCTCTCGTACTAAAGGCAGATCCTCTCAAACTTCCTACACCCACGGCAGATAGGGACCGAACTGTCTCACGACGTTCTAAACCCAGCTCACGTACCACTTTAATCGGCGAACAGCCGAACCCTTGGGACCTTCTCCAGCCCCAGGATGTGATGAGCCGACATCGAGGTGCCAAACGATTTCGTCGCTATGGACGCTTGGAAATCATCAGCCTGTTATCCCCGGAGTACCTTTTATTCGTTGAGCGATGGCCCTTCCACTCGGGACCACCGGATCACTATGACCGACTTTCGTCTCTGCTCGTCTTGTCAGACTCGCAGTCAGGCTAGCTTATGCCATTGCACTCTAAAAGTTGATTTCCGACCAACCTGAGCTAACCATCGCGCGCCTCCGTTACTCTTTGGGAGGCGACCGCCCCAGTCAAACTACCCACCATGCATTGTCTCGGATCCTGATTCAAGGATCTCGGTTAGATGTCAAGAACCAAAAGGGTGGTATCTCAACGATGACTCCACAAAGGCTGACACCTTCGCTTCGTAGTCTCCCACCTATCCTGCACATCTGATTTCTAACACCAGTGCAAAGCTATAGTAAAGGTTCACGGGGTCTTTCCGTCTGACCGCGGGAACTCCGCATCTTCACGGAGAATTCAATTTCGCTGAGTCGATACTGGAGACAGTGGGGAAATCGTTACGCCATTCGTGCGGGTCGGAACTTACCCGACAAGGAATTTCGCTACCTTAGGACCGTCATAGTTACGGCCGCCGTTCACTGGGACTTCAATTCAGAGCTTCGCACCCCTCCTTTTAATCTTCCAGCACTGGGCAGGCGTCAGACCCTATACGTCGTCTATTGACTTTGCAGAGCCCTGTGTTTTTAATAAACAGTCGCTACCCCCTAGCTTGTGCCACCTGCACATGGTTGCCCATATACAGGTCATCTTTCTTCCGAAGTTACAGATGTAATTTGCCTAGTTCCTTCAGCATCGTTCTCTCAAGCGCCTTGGTATACTCTACCTGTCCACCTGTGTCGGTTTTGGGTACGGTCTATAATGAAGGTGTTATTTCCTGGGAAATATTCACTGCACAATCAATCCAATAAGACTGTACAATTTACTATTTTCGTCACATCCTTCAGGTTCAGGAATATTAACCTGATTCCCATCGATTACGCCTTTCAGCCTCATCTTAGGGGCCGACTAACCTTGCGCAGATTAACTTTACGCAAGAACCCTTGGACTTTCGGCGAGAATGTTTCTCACATTCTTTATCGCTACTTATGTCAGCATTCTCACTTCCGATACCTCCAGCAAACCTTACAGTTCACCTTCGCAGGCTTACGGAACGCTCCGCTACCATTTATGCCAAATGCATAAATCCGCATCTTCGGTACATGACTTGAGCCCCGTTACATTGTTGGCGCAAGAAAACTTATTTAGACTAGTGAGCTATTACGCTTTCTTTAAATGATGGCTGCTTCTAAGCCAACATCCTAGTTGTTTTGGTCTTCTCACATCCTTTAACACTTAGTCATGATTTAGGGACCTTAGATGGCGGTCTGGGCTTTTTCCCTCTCGACTATGGACCTTAGCACCCATAGTCTGTCTGCTATGCTGTACTCGTCGACATTCGGAGTTTGATTGAGTTTGGTAAGTCTGTGGGACCCCCTAGCTCATTCAGTGCTCTACCTTCAACGGTAATCGCTATAACGCTCTACCTAAATAGATTTCGCGGAGAACCAGCTATATCCGAGTTTGATTGGCCTTTCACCCCTAACCACAGCTCATCCCCTACTTTTTCAACAGTAGTGGGTTCGGTCCTTCAGCGGATTTTACTCCGCTTTCAACCTGGCCATGGCTAGATCACCCGGTTTCGGGTCTAATTCATCTAACTAAACGCCCTATTCAGACTCGCTTTCGCTACGCCTACACCTAACGGCTTAAGCTTGCTAGATAAACTAAGTCGCTGACCCATTATACAAAAGGTACGCCGTCACAAGACATATAAATACGCTTGCTCCGACTGCTTGTAAGCATTTGGTTTCAGATACTATTTCACTCCCCTTGTCGGGGTACTTTTCACCTTTCCCTCACGGTACTTGTTCACTATCGGTCACTAGAGAGTACTTAGGCTTAGAGGGTGGTCCCCCTATGTTCAAACAGGATTTCACGTGTCCCGCCTTACTCAAGGACTTCAAACTTTTTACCTATACGGGACTATCACCCTCTATGGTCAACCTTTCCATGTTGTTTTAGTTATTTTTTTGAAGCCACTGGCCTGGTCCGCGTTCGCTCGTCACTACTAACGGAGTCTCGGTTGATGTCCTTTCCTCCAGCTACTTAGATATTTCAGTTCGCTGGGTTTGCCTCATATAGCTATGTATTCACTATACAATACCTAATAAATTAGGTGGGTTTCCCCCATTCGGAAATCTTCGGATCAAAGTTTATTCGCAACTCCCCGAAGCTTATCGCAGCGTATTACGTCCTTCATCGCCTTCTAATGCCAAGGCATCCACCAAATGCTCTTATTATATTTACTTACGCTTTTAACTTGAAATTACACGATGCATACAGAATTAATTTCACAATTATTTTCAGTATCTACTCACGATATAAATTTTTATTATCGCGGTGTATTTAGTTTTTAGCTTTATCAACTTTTTAAACAGCTCCAAAGTTTTACGTTTCAAACTTTGTGTGAAGATTTTATATCTATATTTCTAAAGCTTGTCAAACACTAATTTCAAATAATTTTAATTTTATTTTTCATGAAGGAGCTTAAAGTTATTTTAACCTCTTTTTAAAGTAGGCTTTGCCGGCTTTTTGTTTAGACTTGTGGTCCCTAATTTTGTATCTACCTTACCGCCTAAATCTTCAAAAAAGAACCTGCCTTTTTATAAAACATGATTTACTGCTTTCATTTCTCCTTCTCTGTTTATCAAACCGCTTTGAGTTTTAACAAACAATAATTTACCGTCTTTTCTAAAGACTAGATTTTCATCAATTTCAAAATCTTTAGTTATACTTAAATTACCGTTCTTATCAAATTTACCTAAAACATTTTTCTGTAAATCAGCAAATTCGGCATGAGCATATAATTTTGAAATTTCTTTTATTTGTTTTGGATCGTTTATATGTTCGCCGGCTTTGTTAATAAAGCCGCTAATTTCATATTGAGATGTTTTACCGTGTGGAGTTTTTCACAAGAAATTGAGTTTCCGTAAGTAGCTTAGTTTGATCCTCTACTTCATCATCTACTATATTAATTACTTTTCTTTTTACAGAATAAATATCACTATTCTTTTCAAGCTTTGAGGTAAACTCCTTAACGTCTAAATTATCATTAAACCTAACTTCTTTTTTATCTTTACCCATAATAATACTCTTATTTTAATACTGTATCTTTTAAAATATTTGTACCACGTAAAAATTCTTCTATATTCAAAGCTTTTTTACTCTCTTGCTGAAGTTTTTTTACTCGTAATATACCGCTTCCACAAGCTATTTCCAGCTTATCGCTAATAACGGTACCGGAAGTAAAGTGATGATCCGTATTTAAATATTCTGCTTCAAGGATTTTAATTATTTTATCATTATAACTAAAATATGCTCCGGGCCAAGGATTCATCCCCCTTATTTTACAATCTATTTTATATGCGGATTCATGCCAATTAATCTTTCCTTCTTCCTTTGTTAGTTTATGAGCATACGTAATACCGTCGCTTGACTGTTTTATCGGTACTATATTATCGATATTTGCAAGTGTTTTAATTAATAACTCCGCTCCAAGATTTGCACATTTATCATACAATTCTTCCAATGTTGTTCTTTCTTCTAAATTAAAATCTTCTTTCATCAATATATCACCTGTATCAAGCCCTGCATCCATACGCATAATACATACGCTACTTTTCCGGTCGCCCTCTATAATAGTACGCTGCAGAGGAGCCGCTCCTCTGTGGCGAGGCAAATCGGATGGATGGATATTAAGACAGCCGTATTTTTTAGCTTCTAATATAGCTTTCGGCACAATAAAACCATATGCAATAACAACTATAATATCAGCATTAACTTTATTAATTCGATTTATTATTTCATCATTACGAAGAGTAGAAGGAGTATAAACAGGAATTTGATGCTCAAATGCTAATTGATGTATGGGAGATTTAGCTAAGTTAAGTCCTCTGCCCTTAGCTTTAGGTTGCTGGGTAAAAACAGCTCTAACTTCATGATGAGTTATAAGTTTTTTAAGAGCGGGAACGGCGAATTCAGGCGTTCCCATAAAGATTACTTTCACACTATATTATTTTTGAGTTTCTTAAGCTTACGAAGTACTACATCTCGTTTCAAATTACTTAAATAATCAATCATAAGCTTACCTTCTAAATGATCATACTCATGCTGGATAACTCTTGCAAGCCAATCATTTGCCTCAAGCTCTTGTTGCTTATTATGATAGTCTAAATACCTAATCTTTATAGATTCCGGTCTTGCCACCTCAATACGTTGCTCCGGTAATGAGATACAACCTTCGTTAGCCGTAACTAGCTCTTCTGATTTTTCTATTATTTCAGGATTCACTATAAAAAGCGGATACAAATCTTTTGGTCTTTCTACCGAATCATGATCTTTTATATCAATTACTAAAATACGTTTCAATACCCCTACTTGTACTGCTGCAAGCCCTGCACCGTCTTCATGGTACATAGTTTTAAGCATATCATCCATAAATTTTCGTGTTTGATCGGTAAACTCTAAAACCGGCTGAGATTTCTGCTTTAATCTTTCATCAGGTGCCGTTACTATCGGTAATATTGACATAATTAAATCTTAATATTTTATTTTAATATACCATAAATACCATAAAATCACCAAAATGTAAAGAAAGCAAACCTGCCTAATTCCGGCAATAGTTGCATAATAAACTCACCTATTTGCAATAATTTGTCGAATTAATAATATTTAGTAAAAAATAATAACAAATATCAGATAACATGTTAATAAAAATAAGGCTTGCATAAAATTAAAGAGGAATAGTAATGTATTGGGGTGATATTGAAGAAATTACCGAACAACTCGAAGAACATTGTAGCGATCAGTATAATGAAAAAAAATTTCATTATTAAAGCTAGAGAAACTGATTAGAGATTTAAAGGACTTTGAAGATGAAGAGAAAAAAGTCGAAGAAGTTACATTAGAAGAAATTTTAGACAAATGGGAAGAATTACGTGAAGAAATGAGAGAAATCGATTAAGTAGCTTTTTGAGTTATTTTCAGGCATTTATAAATTAACTTTATAAAAATATATTATAATCAATAAAAATATGGCGACTGCCTGAAAAAAAACTCTTAAAGTCATTAGCTTTGAACTAAATTTCTTATTAAACTTTCCTCCGATAGCCCATCGACACTACCCCTATAATAAGAACCGCAACGGTTAAACCAATCGCAATTAATAACCACATCATAATTTATTACCAATATATAACTTTCCACACAAAGATTATATACTTTTTCTCTTTTAAATCATAGATAATTCAACAATTACTTATAAAAGAAAGAGAGATATTAGGTTCTTGCGTTCTTATTAATTTTTGCTCAAAAATATCTAAAAATACAAATAATTTAATTTCCCGCATGCAAGAACCTAGAGTATTTTAAGAAACCTCATCCTATTGCTGAAATATTTATTAATGCTCACGGTGGGACATGACTTAATCCATGCAAATTTGCTTAAATTAAGCTTTCTGAGTTACACTAATATATTATCTATCAGTTTAACAAAAGCACCATTTCCTAAAACATTAGCACAAGTGATCACAGGATCAAACAAGATATAAAGAGCTGTAATCAGCGACATCATATTAGTATTAAAACCTAGATATTGTTCAAGTATAGGGAGCATTACAATAATTCCGCCACCTGGTATGGCTGCTACTGAAAATTTTGCCAATACAAAATAAAAAGTAAAAATAAGATAATTAAATAAAGTAGGTTCAGCTAATCCATAACTCTTTAGTATGGCATAAGCCAAAATCGGTATGGCGAAACAATCGCCAACAAGATGAATATTTACTGTTATTGGTACAACGGTACGAGCAAGTGCTTTATTATTTGTATTATTTTCCGCTCCTATTATACTAAGTGGCATACTTACAACACTAGACATTGCACTAAATCCACTTATAGACGCTGGCATCATATTACTAAGGCTAGCTATGAATTCCTTAACTCGACAGTTACTTAAAATAAAATAAGCAAGAAAGATATAGCCAAACTGAGCAAATGCGATTGTCACAAAAATAAACATATAATCTTTAATAATTATACCTAATACTTCATCAAACTGTAGTTTTACGATAAAGCCCATTATAAATAAGGGGATTACATAGATAAACAATCGCAATATTTTTGCAACAAATACTTCTATCTTGAAAGCCAATCCAATTGCAACTTCAGCACAAAATTTTGAGGAAATAAAGCCTAAGATAATACTACTAAATACGATTTTATCATTAGAAATAATATTAGGAAAATTAAGTAACCATAAAGGCTTTAAGCTATCACTTTCTATAGGAGAGATCATTGATAAATCGAATTGATATATGTATATACCTACATAATGACTTATGAAGGTAGAACAAAAATTAGACCCACATACTAGTAATAATATTAAGAAAACTATACGTGTTGCATCTTTGGCTAGCATTACAACAGATTTAAAAAGTAAGCCAAAAATAATTAAAGGAAGAAATAATCCAATTATAGATTTAATAGATAGACTTATTGAATACAATAACCTTTTTACTTCTAAACTCATTAGTGGGTTTAACAATATGATAGCTATGATAATAGCCATTAAAATAAGTGGCATTTTACGAAACATAAAACTTACCTAATAATAATTAGTTAATTTAAATAGATGGATATAATTAAAAGAAAGATATAGAGATATTGTTACCGGCTTGGACTGGTTGTAGTAGTAAAAAAAGACTGGAAAGTTAATATTTGCATATTCATTCAACATACAGTTATTATTTATAGAGAGAAAAATTAGTGTTGCAATACTTTTCTAGAAGTTCTTTGGGGGGTATTGCTAACTAAAAGTAGATTAATTAATAAATTAACGTCATTGCAAGGAAAATTACAAAGTAATTTGTACGTCCGCAATCTCAGAAGTTTGTTATTATTTCATGAGATTGCTATGCAGCCTATGGCTGCTCGCAAGGTATTGTTGCGTGGATCAATTTCACCTCTGTCATCCCGTGGCTTGACCACGGGATCCAGTTAAAAATACTAAACTTATTAGTATTTTTTATGGTTTTTATGGCCCCCGTGGTCAAGCCACGGGGTGACACAGTGGGTTTTACCGGTCCACGCAACAATACCTCCTCGCAATGACGACTTAGGTATCTACACAAAATGCTTCCGCAAGAATAACATCGAGAGCTTTTTAAGAGCTATGCGGGAATAACAACGCCTCAGCCCTTACACCTCTTCAGATTGCTCTAAACCTTCTTCTTCCACTGCACTATCCTCTTCACCCTCGGTACTTTCAGCAATGAGAGAAACAGATACGACTTTTTCCCCCTCATCTAGCTTAAACAGGATTACGCCGCTAGTGTTACGTCCCGTAATACGTACTGACTCAAGTTTACAGCGAATTAACTTACCGCTATTGGTAATCAGCATTAACTCATCATCCATTTTAACCGGCATAACACCGACAACTAAACCGGTTTTGTCGTTAATATCCATATTGATTATGCCGCTACCGCCACGGTCAGTAATTCTATAGCCATAAGCTGAGCTTTTCTTACCAAAACCGTTCTCAGTTACGGTTAAAATGAATTCTTCGAAATTTGCCATTTCTAAAATAGAATCTGCAGTCAAAGCTACGCCTAACTCTTCGGGGTTAAACGCCTCACCTTTAGCAATCTCAAGCCTTTTTTCCCATGGCACTGTTAAATAAGCATCTCTATCCTCTTTTGTACTGCTAATGCCTTTAAGCACAGTCATAGAAATTACGGAATCCTCTCTAGCAAGCTTCATACCTCGTACACCGTCAGAAGTACGGCTCTTAATAACACGCAATGATTCAACAGGGAATCTTAAAGCTTTACCGACTTTGGTAGCAAGTAAAATATGCTCGTCTTCTTTACATGGTTTTACGTCTATTAATTTATCGTCCTCATCAAGCCTAATAGCAATTTTACCGTTCGACTGAATCTTTTTGAAATCTAATAAATCGCTTCTTCTGATATTCCCCTTGGCAGTTGCGAACATAATGTTTAAATTATCCCACTCATCCTGATTTTCCGGTAGCGGCATGATATTTGTAATATGCTCATTTTCTTTCAACGGTAATATATTAACCATCGGTCTTCCTTTACCTTGCGGATTACTTAAAGGTAATTTATACAGTTTTAAACTATAAACCTGACCGATATTTGAGAAGAACAACATTGGCGTATGAGTACTACCGACAAAAACTTGCGTGGTAATATCTTCATCACGCATTGAAAGCCCTGATCTTCCTTTACCACCACGTTTTTGTGAACGATAGCTACTTAGAGGTACACGCTTGATATACCCGCCAAGCGTTACGGTTACAACCATTTCTTCACGCTGAATTAAATCTTCTATATCTTGATCAAATTCGCCAAATTCAATTGAAGTAAGACGAGGAGTCGCAAATTCTTCTTTAACTTTAATTAGCTCTTCCTTTAAAATCTCAAGTAACCTTGTACGAGAGCCGAGTATATTAAGATATTCGGTGATTTCCGTAGCGAGGTTCTTTAAATCCTCTTCAAACTTGTTTTTCTCCATAGCGGTCAGGCGTTGCAATCTCATTTCTAAGATTGCCTTAGCTTGCACTTCGGTAAAGCTACATTTGCCCTGCTCGTTTAACATTGCTTTATCATCAACCAGCTTTACAATAGGTAGTATATTTAATGCTTCCCACTGGCGAGCCATTAATTCTTGTTTAGCTGCATTCGGGTCATTTGAAGCTTTAATAATACGTATTATTTCATCGATATTACTAACGGCAATAGTTAGTCCTAGTAAAATATGTGCTCTATCTCTTGCTTTATTTAGCAAATATATAGTACGGTTAGTAATTACCACTTCCCTAAAACTAACGAAAGCTGCGATTACTTCTTTCAAATTCATCACTTTCGGTAGCCCGTCTTTAAGAGCAAGCATAATAACACCGAAGCTAGTTTGTAGCTGCGTACATGCGTATATTTGATTTAAGACTACTTCAGCAACTACGTCTTTTTTTAACTCAATAAAAATCCTTACACCGTTTTTATTCGATTCGTCACGTAAATCGCTTATACCCTCAATACGTTTCTCTTTAACCATTTCAGCAATTTTCTCAACGAGCCTTGCTTTATTTACCATATACGGTATTTCGGTAATAATAATTGCTTGACGGCTATTACCGATATTCTCAATCTCCGCCCGACCTCGCATAATGATACTGCCTCTACCGGTAAGGTATGCCGATCTAATACCGGTAATGCCTAAAATCATTGAACCCGTAGGAAAATCCGGTCCTTTAACAACTTCTAGCAAATCTAAAATTTCTATATCGTTATTATCTATATATAAACAGCACGCATCGATAACTTCACCAAGATTATGAGGCGGGATATTAGTTGCCATACCGACCGCAATACCTCCGCTACCGTTAACCAATAAATTAGGAAACATTGCAGGAAGTACGGAAGGCTCTTCTTCAGAACCGTCATAATTAGGGTTAAAGCTGACGGTCTCTTTATCGATATCCTCTACGAGCTTATGCGAAACTTTGGCCATTCGAGATTCGGTATATCTCATTGCCGCCGCCGCATCACCGTCCATCGAGCCGAAATTACCCTGCCCGTCGACAAGCGGTAAACGGAGCGAAAAATCTTGTGCCATACGTACTAACGAATCGTAAATAGCACTATCACCGTGCGGATGGTATTTACCCATCACGTCACCAACTATTCTAGCGGATTTTCTATAAGGTTTACTAGCATGATTACCGGCTTCATGCATGGAATAGATAATTCGGCGATGCACCGGCTTTAAGCCATCCCGAACATCCGGTATAGCTCTACTTACTATAACACTCATAGCATAATCAAGATAAGATACTTTCATCTCATCTTCGATATTTACCGGTACTAAATTAGAAGAATATTTATCAGTCACGATTACTTAGCCTTAAATTTAATTTAATGAATTATATTTAATTATAGAGACATAATAAATTTCTTTCAAGGATTGCTTGTATTTATAATTTGACGGTTAACAAACTTCTATTGTCTATTATTTTATACTTTCTAAATATAATGAACGCTGCTCTATTCTTTTTATCTCATCTACCGTTACTTGTTCTTCTAGCCTTTGTTTAAACTTAGATCTTAGTTTTTCTAAATCTTTATTTTTCTTAGAAATCGGTAATATTTTAGATAATAATTTATTATTTTTGTTGAACATGTAGTTGCTCCCGATTGATTAAACTTAAATTGCTCAAGTTTCAACCACCGAAGAGAAATAAACCCCTGGTGGTCGGGGAGTGCAAAGAACCGCCTAAGACAGCTACAATAGCCTTTAAGCTTAAAGCAATGCTTTAAGCTCTGTACATAGCTATTATCTCCCCGACCGCAATGAAGTCGAGGATTATACCATTTATACGGCTGATAATACCGCTTAGGAGAGAGGCTTTGAAACCCCGGAATAACGTTACCGCTATTCTTGCAGGAAATTTTACTTAATTTTTTAAAAATGTCTTAGCTATCCATGTCATTCCTGCATGGATCGGTTTTTTCGTCATTACGAGGAATTTGCATAGCAATTGACAAAACAATCCAGTTAAAAATTCTGATTTACAGAATTTTTTTAATTATTGTTCATCCCACGACTTGATCGCGGGATCCAGTTAAAAATACTAAAATTATTAGTATTTTTAATTGTTTTTATGGACCCCGTGGTCAAGCCACGGGGTGACACAGTGGATTTTACCGGTCTACGCAACAAGGTTTTTAGTCGCTTAGCTCATGACGACATCAACTTTTATTTTGCAATGCCGTATTTTATTTACTTTTCTCTTCCTGCTGTTTATACCAAAGTTCGGCGTAATAGCCTTTATGTTGTAGTAAGCTCTTATGGTTGCCTCGCTCAACTATATAGCCGTTATCCAAAACGATAATCTCGTCTGCATCGATAATAGTTGATATTCTATGGGCAATGATAAGGGTAGTATGGCGTGCCGAGATCTCTTTAAGACTTGCCTGAATTAGCTTTTCGGTTTTAGTATCAAGCGAACTTGTTGCTTCATCAAAAACATATATTGCCGGATTTTTTAATATGGTTCTTGCGATTGCAATACGCTGTTTTTCGCCACCTGAAAGCTTCAAACCTCTCTCCCCTACCTGCGTTTCATACCCTTTGGGCAGCGTGCTAATAAACTCATGAATATGAGCATTTTTTGAGGCTGCTATAACTTCATCGTAACTAGCTGCATTATTACCATATGCTATGTTGTAATATATCGTATCGTTAAACAGTACCGTATCTTGCGGAACAATTCCGATAGACTTACGAAGCGATTGTTGTGTGACTTCTCGTATATCTTGATTATCTATAGTAATATTGCCGCTATTAATATCGTAAAACCTAAACAGCAAGCGTGATATCGTCGATTTCCCCGCTCCGCTGCTACCTACTACTGCGAGTGTTTTACCGCTCTTGATCGTAAAGCTTATATTATGCAAAATCGGACGTTCCTGATTATAAGCAAAGCTAACATTATCGAAACTAACCCCGCCTTTTGAGATAATTAGCTCCTTAGCGTTCACGGCATCCTCTACTTCTGCCGGTATATCTAAAAGATTAAACATATCTTCCATACTAACTAGAGCGTTTTTAATTTCTCTATAGGCAAAGCCAAGTATTGAAAGCGGAATTGATAGCTGAAACAAATAAGTATTAACCATTATTAAATCGCCGACGGTCATTTTATTCTGATTAATAGCATTTGCCGAAAGTATCATCAAAGAAACAAGCCCTAAGGATATTATAACATCCTGCCCGATATTTAAAATCGATAGGCTGTTAGTAGTTTTAGTGGCTGATTTTTCATAAGTTTGTAAAGCCTCATTAAACTTTATCGCCTCATATTCTTCATTACCGAAATATTTAACGGTTTCAAAATTCAGTAAACTATCGATTGCCCTATTATTGGCGGTGTTATCGCTTTGGTTCATTTCTCTTGCAAAAGAAATACGCCAAGTACTAATTAGGAAAGTATAACCAACATAAACTATCATTGTTATTAAAATAGTTACGGCAAACCAAATACCATACACATACCATAACATCCCGCTTACTAGTATAATTTCTACGCTTGTCGGGAAAATATTAAATAATGAATACCGCAGCACCGCTTCAATACCTTTAGTACCACGCTCTATTGACCTACTTAAGCCCCCTGTTTTTCTAGTAATATGAAAACGCATACTTAAATTATGCATGTGCTTAAAGACATTTAGAGCAACTAAGCGAGTCGCTTGATGCCCTACTTTTGAGAAAATAATATTTCGCAGCTCACCAAATATTTGTACCAATATTTTAGTACCGCCATATGCAACAATAATCCCGATAATAACCGAAAGAGCAAAATTTTTATTTAATCCGTCTATTATATATTTATAAACAATCGGAACGAAAATATTTATTACTTTAGCTATAACTAGACAAATAAGAGACGTAACAATACGCAGGCGTATATCAAAATCCTTCGACCATAAATACGGCAGAAGTAGATAGAATGAATTTTTGTGATTGTTGTTTTTGGACATTTTTGGAGTTTTTGTGAATTTGTATGGCTTTGTTATCCAAGAAAACTGTAGGTGTAACTCGATGTCATCCCCGCCGTAGGCGGGAATCCAGAAATACACTTGCCTAAATCTTCCCAATTAGGATTAAGTTTTTCTATTAATTTTATTTTCCAAGTACGATTCCATTTCTTTAAAGCTTTTTCTCTAGCAAGAGCTTCTTAATATCAGCAAATTCTTCTGTATAAACAAGCTTTATAACATTACATTTTGTCGTAAAACCCTTTATTATTTTTTGTTTATGTTCATAAGCACGACGTAGTATATTATTAGTAATACCAATATACAAAGTACCATTGCGATCAGAACATAATATAATACATTTTTATTATTTATTTTTTCTGGATTCCCGCCTACGCGGGAATGACATATGGCATTGTCTACATTCGCTCGCAATGACATTTTTATTAATTATGCCCCGGCAGCGGGTGAAGTCTTCTTTGGCTGATTTTCTAACAACTTATCTAGCCTTCCCTCTTTTTCAAGATCAAACAGAGCATCACAACCGCCAACATGCATATTATCTATAAATATCTGCGGGACGGTCTTTTTTCCACCGGATTTCTTAATAAATTTTTCTTTCTCTTCCTGAGTAAAATTACTTACTTCAATTTCCTCATAAGCAACATTTTTCTTATCAAGCAATGCTTTAGCTTTTATACAATAAGGACAACTAGCAAGAGTATAAATAATAATTGTGTGTAATATAGCTTTATTCATAATGTTATATTTTTTTGTTAGATTTTAATATATTATCTTAAACTATAGTTTTTAAAGCAAGTAAAAATGCATGAATAATTTTTCTATTATCTCAGAATATAAACCGGCAGGCGATCAACCAAAAGCAATAGATGAAATTATAGCAGGGTTAAATAGTAAAAAACGCTCACAAATGTTGCTTGGTATTACGGGATCAGGGAAAACTTTTACCATGGCGAATATTATAGAGAGAACTAATCGTCCTACTCTTATTATGGCTCATAATAAAACTTTAGCTGCCCAAATTTATTCAGAAATGAAGTCGATTTTTCCGAAGAATGCCGTTGAGTATTTTGTATCGTATTATGATTATTACCAGCCGGAAGCATATATAGCACGCACCGATACTTTTATAGAAAAGGATTCATCAATTAACGAGCAGATTGATTTAATGCGTCATTCCGCTACAAGATCGTTATTAGAGCGTCGTGACGTTATAGTAGTTTCTTCCGTTTCTTGTATTTACGGGCTTGGCTCTCCTGATTTGTATTATCAAATGACGGTTAATCTAGAACCAGGTCAAAGCTACCCTCGTGATAAGCTACTAAATGATTTGATAAATCTACAATATGAGCGTAACGATATTGGGTTTGAGCGTGGCTGTTTTCGAGTTAAAGGGGATAATATCGATATTTTTCCCTCACATTACAGCGATAAAGCTTGGCGTTTATCGTTTTTCGGTAATGAACTTGAATATATACACGAATTTGATCCCCTAACAGGCGAAAAACTTGCTAAGCTCGATAAAGCTATGGTCTTTGGTAATTCACATTTCGTGATGCCTCAAGAAACGGTAAATAGTGCCATATCAGGCATTGAGGAGGAGTTACAAAAACGCTTAGAGTTCTTAAAGTCGCAAGATAAACCACTTGAAACGCAAAGGCTAAATCAACGTACTCAATATGATCTTGAGATGTTAACGGAAACAGGCAGCTGTAAAGGCGTTGAAAACTACTCTCGCTTTTTCACAGGGCGTAACGCCGGTGAGCCGCCGCCTACCTTATTCGAGTACTTACCGGAAGATGCGTTATTATTTGTTGATGAAAGCCACGTATCCGTACCGCAAATTAGAGCGATGTATAACGGCGATCGAGCAAGGAAAGAAGTATTGATAGAGCATGGGTTTCGTCTGCCGTCTGCACTTGATAACAGACCTTTAAAATTTGAAGAATGGGAAAAATTTAGACCGCAAACTGTTTTTGTATCCGCAACTCCGGGACCATTTGAGTTAGAAGAAACCGACGGTACTGTAGTAGAACTGATTATCAGACCTACGGGACTGCTTGATCCTGAATGTATTATCAAACCCGCTACTAACCAAGTTGAGGATTTAATTAGCGAAATTCAAACCACTATCTCTAAAGGTTTTCGTGTCTTAGTCACTACATTAACAAAAAAAATGGCTGAAGATTTAACCGCCTATTTGCAGGATCTAAAATATAAAACTTCTTATTTACATTCTAACGTTCATACTCTAGAGCGTATCGAGATTTTACGGGATTTAAGACAAGGTACTATAGATATTTTAGTCGGTATTAATCTATTAAGAGAGGGGCTTGACATCCCTGAATGCGGCTTAGTTGCTATACTTGATGCAGACAAAGAGGGATTTTTGCGGTCGGAAGTATCGTTAATACAAACAATAGGAAGAGCTGCAAGAAATAGCGAGGGTAGAGTTATACTTTATGCCGATAAAATGACTAAATCTATCGATAAAGCCGTTAGTGAAACGTTGCGTAGAAGGCAAATTCAGCAGGAATATAATGAAAAACACGGCATAATTCCAAAAACCATCAACCGTGCTATTCACGCTTTAGCAGAACTTGAGAAAATCGATAGTAAGCTTGATAAAAAACAAGCTCATACTTTATTTGATAACCCTGCTAAGCTAAAAGCCCATATTGACAAATTAAAGAAAGACATGCTTAAAGCTGCAAATAATCTTGAATTTGAACAAGCCGCAAAACTTCGTGATCAACTAAAAACTCTAGAAGAGGCGGCACTTGAGTTGAGTTATTCCTAATGTGTCATACCGTGGCTTGTCCACGGGGTGACAGTGGTGAAACCGATCCATGCAACAACACCTATTAACAACACCTAAAACTCCTTCTATGATACGGCGATAGGCCGTGCGTATTAATAGCTTCAATATGTTCTTTGGTACCGTAGCCGGAATTTTTATGCCATAAATATTGTGGAAATTCAGCACTTAAGTCTAGCATCAAACGATCTCTAGTAACTTTTGCAATAATGGAAGCCGCTGCAATCGATAACGATAAATTATCACCGTTAACTATACTAACAAATCTTTCATCATTAAACTGCATATTACCGTCAACTAAAACTATCTCCGGCTTAGTTGTAAGATTTGCCGCAGCAATAGAACAAGCTTTTTTAGTTGCTTCTAATATATTAATTTCATCAATTTCGGTATGAGAAATAATAGCGGTTGACCAAACATAGTTACTAGTTATTTGCTCATATAATAATTCTCTTTTCTTTTTAGAAAGCTTTTTAGAATCTTTAATACCCGTTATAATATTGGCGTTATCTATTATAACGGCACTTACTACTACCGGACCTGCGAGCGGTCCTCTACCTGCTTCATCTATACCTGCTACAATATAGTTATGATATTTTTTTTCAAAATGTAATAGATCTACTTCCATAATTGTATTTTTTTAATTTTTAATGTATACTCGTTTAATTTGAAAAATTGGCGTCGTTGTATGGGGCGATGTCGTCCCCGCATGAATCGAAAAATGCGTTCGTTGTCATACCGTGGCTTGACCACGGTATCTAGAAAAAAATTAAAAAAGACTGGATACCGTGGAGGGGCCACGGTATGACAGTGAATAATATAATTACAAAAAAGTAAAAGTGCAAAATTATTTTCAATTACTAGGGCTTCCGCAAGAGTATAATATTGATTTAAAGATATTAGAAAAGCAATATTTTGCTATGCAGGTAAAATATCATCCCGATAAAGCAAAAACTTTGCAGGAAAAGAAACAAAATCTAATTACTGCGGCTGAATTAAATAATGCTTATTCTACTCTTAAAGATGCCTTAAAGCGTGCTGAATATATGCTGCTTTTGCAAAATATAAATTTGAATGACGAAAAAACACGCAAATTACTTTCGCAGCTAAAATTAAGCATATTCTGGGATGAAATGGAAATAATTGAAAATACTATCTTATTTAGTGATTTAGAAAAAATAAAAGACAAATATGAATTAATGAAAAAGCTTGAGATTGATTCTTTAAAACAAGCTTTTGAAGAACAAAATCTATCAGACGCAACTATAAAAACTAGCAAGCTTAAATATATTGGGACATTGCTGCATAAACTGCAAGAAAAAATAAAATCATGCAAATAATAGAAATTAGGGAACCGGAGCAAGCTGATTTTAAGCAAGAACGGCAAATAGCAGTCGGTATCGATTTTGGTACTACTAACTCATTAATAGCTATCTCTAGCAATAGACAAGTTAAAGTTATTAAATCTATAGATGATAAAGAATTAATCCCAACTACTATAGATTTTACAAACGAAGATTTTATAATAGGTAATAATAAAGGACTGCGTTCTATTAAAAGACTATTTGGTAAAACATTAAAAGAAATTTTAAACACTCCGGCACTTTTTTCGTTAGTTAAAGATTATCTAGATATAAATAGTAGTGAGCTTAAGCTAAATTTTGCCAATAGAAGAATACGGATTTCTGAAATTGCAGCAGAAGTTTTTATTTACCTAAAAAATCAAGCAGAAGAACAATTAAAGACTAATATAATTAAAGCAGTAATAACAGTACCTGCACATTTTAACGATGCAGCAAGAGGCGAAGTAATGCTTGCAGCTAAAATAGCAGGCTTTGAAGTATTAAGGCTAATTGCAGAACCGACGGCAGCTGCCTATGCTTACGGCTTAAACAAAAATCAAAAAGGCTGTTATTTAGTATATGACCTAGGCGGCGGCACTTTTGATGTATCTATTCTTAATATACAAGAAGGTATTTTTCAAGTTATAGCAACAAATGGCGATAATATGCTTGGTGGCGACGATATAGATGTAGTAATTACACAATATCTTTGTAATAAATTTGATTTACCTAATTCTATAGATACTTTACAACTTGCAAAAAAAGCAAAAGAAACTTTAACATATAAAGATAGTTTTAATAATGATAATATATCAATTAATAAGCAAACATTAGAACAATTAATTTTACCTTTAGTAGAACGTACTATCAATATAGCTCAAGAGTGTTTAGAACAAGCAGGAAATCCAAATATAGACGGAGTTATTTTAGTAGGAGGTGCAACCCGCATTCCTTTAATAAAAGATGAATTATATAAAGCATTTAAAGTAGATATTCTATCAGATATCGATCCTGATAAAGCAGTTGTATGGGGGGCTGCATTACAAGCAGAAAATTTAATAGCACCCCATACAAATTCATTATTGATTGATGTAGTACCTTTATCGCTGGGCATGGAATTATATGGCGGTATAGTTGAAAAAATCATCATGCGTAATACTCCGATTCCTATTTCGGTAGTAAAAGAATTTACGACTTATGCCGATAATCAAACCGGTATACAATTTCATATATTGCAAGGTGAACGTGAAATGGCTGTAGATTGCCGTAGCTTGGCTCGATTTGAGTTAAAAGGATTACCTCCTATGAAAGCAGGGAATATTAGAGCCGAAGTTACTTTTGCTATTGACTCAGACGGTATATTATCCGTTTCTGCTTATGAGAAAATCAGCAATACATCACATACTATAGAAGTAAAGCCAAATCACGGTATTGATAAAACGGAGATTGATATTATGTTAGAAAACGCTTATAAAAATGCTAAAATAGATTATACTACAAGATTATTACAAGAAGCAGTAATTGAAGCAGAGGCTTTAATCTTTAGCATAGAACGTGCTATAGCGGAATTAACAGCTTTATTATCGGAAAGTGAGATATCTATAATTAATTCTTTATTAGATAATATAAAAGAAGCCGCACACGCTAGAGATCGGATCTTAATTAATAATTCTATTAAAGAGTTTAAATCCAAAATAAAAAAATCTATGAATACAAAGTTTAATATAATAATTAATGATTTGCTAAAAGGCAAAAATATCAATCAAATTAAATAGCCTCAGTTATATATAATCGAACTAATTTAGATAAGGAAAAATAAGAAGAATGTCAGGAAAAATAAAAGTAACATTTATTATAAATGATGGAGAAGAAAAAACAGTAGAAGTACCGATAGGGCTTTCTATTTTAGAAATTGCCCATAGTAACGATCTAGACCTTGAGGGAGCTTGTGAAGGATCGCTTGCTTGTGCTACTTGTCACGTTATTTTAGAAGAAGAATTTTACAACAAATTAAAAAAACCTACGGAAGCAGAGGAAGATATGCTTGACTTAGCCTTCGGTCTTACCGATACTTCTAGATTGGGATGTCAAATTATTTTAACCGAAGAATTAGACGGCATAAAAGTACGCCTTCCTTCTGCTACTCGTAATATAAAATTATAATGGATTAAAAAAGTGATACGTAAAATACTTCTTTTTGTGTTTTTAGCCTTTACTATAATATGGTTTGCAACTGCATATACTATAAAAAATAACGTTGTAAGTTTAATTAAGAATTCTGAATCCGATAATCTTAAAATATCTTATAATGCGGTTAAGTTTTCAGGCTATCCTTTTAATTGGAAAATTACCGTAACGGATCCTAAAGTAAAATTAATTGATCATGTAAATTCTAAAGAATTTACTAGCGAAAATATTGTCCTAAATATAGCTTTTAGTACTAAAAGAGCCGCTCTTAATTTCGGTCCTTTTATTAGAGAAGTCGATAATTACGGCGACAAAACATTTACCCATGATGTACGCAGCGATGATGACATAAAGGGTATAGGAAAATTTAATAAACCTTTATATAAAATATCAAAAGATGATAATTTAAAAGAAATATTAAAATCAATTCAGTTAAATAATAAAGCATTATCGATATTTAAAGATAATCAAGAAATCTTTAAAATTAATGATTTAGCATTTCTTATAAGAAAACAGAATTTAGCAAGTGAGGAAAATATATCCTTATTTTTAAATATCAATTATTATTCAGAAAAAGATATTTTGAATTTTAAAAATGCTAATTTAGATATTGCTGCTTCTTTAAAATTTGCTGAAGACGGAGAAGATTCAGCTATTTTACAAAATTTTAATATAGAAAGATTTATTTTTACTTGTGATAATGATTCTAAAGTTAATTTAAACGGTGCTTTACAATTCTTTGCCAATAAATTACCAGAAGGAAAACTATATTTTGAGCTGGAAAATTATAATTCCATAGTTGATAAATTATTACCGAATAATATTATTTTTTCTAAGAAAATAATTATTGCTAAAGCAATTAATAAAGCTTCCGACGAGCAATTAAATATAGATCAAAATGATGTAAATTCGGCTTACAATAATATAGAAAAAGCTAAGTTTGATATTGAGTTTTCAGACAAAGGAATAAATATCGGTTCTATTAATTTATTAGAACTAAAACTTGGTGAACATAAAGAAGACCAAAACACCGGAAATAATCCAAATTAGTTTTATGAACAATTTTAAACTAACTACCATTATTAGCATATTTCTTATTTGCAGTAATATTTATGCTGCTCCAAAAGTCATTAAAATCGGTACCGGCTCTATTTTAAAAGGATATTATGCTATTGGACTTGATTTATGCAAGACTATTACAAATGATGATAAAAATAATGAACATATTAAATGTGAAGTTGTTGCAACAAACAGCAGTATAGAAAATTTAAAATTATTACAGCAAGGCAAAATTGATTTAGCCTTAGTGCAAGCTAATATTGCAGTAGAAGCATATGAGGGCATAGGTTATTATCACGATCAAGAAAAAATGCAAAATTTACGTCAGGTGCTTAATCTACATGATGAGTTTTTTACGGTTATTGTAAAAGATGAGGATAAAATAAAAGTTTTTGTTGATATTGACGGAAAAAAAATAACTAACGGTCCGGCATTTTCCAGTAGTAATATTACTTATGATGCCGTACGTTCTTTATATAAATTTTCTAAGGAACCTGAAGAGCTACACATTAATTATGAAGATTCTATTGATAAATTCTGTAATAAGGAAATAGATGCTATAATAATGATGGTTGGACACTCTAACCCCTTAGTAAATTTAATAGCTAATAAGTGTGAAGTTGATTTCGTTTCAATTGAAAATGATAAAATAGCAGAATTAATAAAACAAAATAGAGCTTTTCATAAAGCTATACTTCACAAAGGCTTATATCCAGGGATTACCGATGATCAAACTACCGTAAAAGTATCGGCAATCCTAGTAACTAGAGATGAGGCGAATCGTGATATTTTAGATAAATTTATCGGAGCTTTTCATAGAAACGTAGCAAATTTTAAACTTTCTAATTACTTATTAAATAACCTCGACATTAACTATTTCGCCGATACTAAAAATTTTGTTCTACCAAAACATGATTCAGTAAGAAACAAAAACTAACAATATCTTATGTCTGAAAATACTATATTTAAAAATATACTTATACCTATAGATTTAAATGATAAAAAATCTATAAAAGGTATTCTTTCTAAGGGTTTAATGCTTGCGACGAACTTTCAAGCAAAATTACATTTTATGTATGTAATTCCTGAATTCGGTACGAAAATGTTTGAAGATTATTTACCTAAAAATTGGAGAACGGAGAAAAAAGAAAAGTATAAAGCTCAAATTAAAGAGCTTATCAAACAATATATTTCCGATGAAATTGAAACAGATTATTATATAGGTAGCGGTGCCGTTTATGATGAAATAATTAAGCACTCTAATGAAATTAAAGCCGATTTAATAATAATCTCTGCAGTCAGACTACAATTAAAAGATTATATGCTTGGACCTAATGCTTCTAAAATCGTCCGTCATTCAGATATATCAGTTTTGGTAGTAAGAGACTAGGTACAGTTAAATAAACTTTAGTACGTGTTCTACAGCCATACTGATATCTTGAATTGCCCCGTAACTTTTCTTATTTCGTTCTTAATCTTAAACCAATAATGTTCTATAGGATTTAAGTCTGGGCTATATGTAGGTAAGAATAAAATTCTGCACCCAACCGACTCGATTAATTCTCTTATTATATTATTCTTATGGAAGTTGATATTATCCATAATTACTGTTTGTCCAGGATGTAATTCTTTAGTTAATATAGTCTCTACATAGGTTGTAAATATTTCTTTATTACAATTTCCTTCAAATATTACTGGCGCTATAATTTGATTATTACGAAGCCCCGCTATCATACTGATCCTGGATTTATGTTGATACACTTTGTTTCCATAACATCTAGTACCTTTTATACTCCATCCATATTCTCTACAAGCATTATCTTCTATTCCTGACTCATCAATGAATACTAGAGTTTCTTTAGAAATTTGCTGTATCTTTTCTATAAATTCATTCCTTAAACCAATATCCCTTCTGGGATGAAGATGACTTTTTTTTATAAGTGTACCCTAGTAGTTTTCTATAGTAATTTATTCTAGTTCTTTGTAATCTATTACCTAGTATAATACTTAATTCTTTAGCTGTTTTATCATGATTATTGATAATTAATTCTTCAAATTCTTTGAGATTTATTTTTGCATTATAACCCTTTGCTGGACCATAAGGTTTTGCTTTTATATCTCCTGTTTCCCATTTAAGAGTTTTCCATCTATATATAGTGTTACGACCTATATTGAATATTTTACATGCTTTAACAATTGAGAGCCCATCATCTAGAGCTTTGAATAGTTTCATTCTTAAATCGTAACTGTAACTGCTTGCCATAATTTATTTATTATCATTTATAACATATATATTAGCATAGTATGTACCTATTTACTATGGTCTAGCTATATTACCGTATTCTTTAACTTTTCCTTTTTCCTCAAATAGACGATTTGCACGAGCAATAGCTTGTAAAAGAGTATGTTCTTTTAACCCTTTGCATATATAAACAACAGCATTACGCGGTGCATCGAAACCGGTTAATAATTTTGAAACTACAATTAAAATTTCAGGATCACCGACACTTTTAAATTCTTTAATAATTCTATTATTAAATTCTAGTCCATATCTTGTCTTCACGTTTTTTAAAAATTTCTGTATTTTGTTTTCGCTCTCAATATCTTCATAATCTTCTCGATCATCGGTAGAAGATATAACAACTTCGGAATTTACCTGACCTATATCATCTAAAATTTCTTTAAAGCGAACAGCAATTAATCTAGAAGGAGCTATTAACATACCTTTTAGACCTGTGCCTTTAAATGTTTTTAAATAGTGCATTAAAATATCAACTGCTTTAGCCTTAATAGTTTCTTCTGTGTGAGTAAGTACCTTTACTCTACTATATTGCTTTTTTAAAGCTGCTTTTTTTCTTCATCTAATTCATTGGTAATTGTATCAAACTTTTTATTAAGTGATGATTCATCGTTAATATGTTGCTGAACAATACGTCCCTCATAAAATAACGGTACGATTATATTATCTTTTAAGGCATCTTTCATAGTATACTTATGAATTGACTCACCAAACTTTTTTATGGTATTTTTATACTCTTTAAAAAGCGGTGTACCTGTAAATCCTATATAACAAGCGTTAGGGAGAATAGCTCGCATTTTACTTGCTAAATCACCGTATTGAGTACGATGACATTCATCAATAAAAACAAAAATATTATTGCTTGAATCTCGAAAGTCATTTTCAAAAGCTCTATTAAATTTATAGTCCCTTTGGTGGTTAAAACCTCCATCTTCCAGATGGAAAAGCTTTAGCTTGCCATGTGCGCCATGATGCGTTAGCATCACAAGCACCATGAGTTCAATACGTCAGGAAATTACGTACTGTTTACTATAGTCGCTATTATACAGTGTGGTAGACATTGTGTGTGCAAGGAAGTTACTGTAGGTCTAATAGTGGTAATGTAACGATTATATGATTAATAGGCATATTGGTACACATGAGCCAGACATGATTTTGCACATACGGGTCGCATAAGCTTTAGCTTCATATGCGACTTCTAGTCGCTATAAAACAAACTTTCATCTTTCAGATGAAAGTGGTTGATTTCTTCTAGCGTATAATTATTAGATAAAATTTTAGCAAATTCTTTATGAGGTAGATTAGCTATTTTTGCTAACGTATTTATATCTTGGAAACTCATTTTATCTTGATAATGATTTGTAAAAGTATATTGCTCATTTTTTTGTTAATTTATAAGAAAATAATATTAATAAGTCAATAAGTTGTATTTAATATTTTAATAATTTATTATTCTCTTCACCGCTATAATTACTGAGTTCTAGCAAAGCTGCGTGTATTTCTTTCTCAAGTAAATTAGATACTGCCGCAAAATCATTATCAAGAGCTATTATTTGCCTTGCTAGATTATTTGGAAGCCCTAGAGCATCCTTGCTCTAAACGCTAGCAACAAATTTGACCAAGTAAGCTCTATTTCCGATATTGCTAAATATTTACCCTCTAATATGGCTACTTCTAGCTCTGCCTTATCTGCTTGAGCTTTTAGTAACCTAAGCTTTTGAGTATGTAGATTATTGTTTTTGCCTAGATTCTGCTGTTGTAAATACTTCCCATAACCAATAGTAGACAGAATATTTTTTTAGCAAGACATGGATCGAAAATTAAAACAAAAGGAACATTCAAAGTTTTTACTAAATTTCAAAAAGCCTTGAAACCCTTGTCGGAACTGGTGGAGGCAAAGGGAATCGAACCCTTGACCCTCTGCGTGCAAAACAGATGCTCTACCCCTGAGCTATGCCCCCGATTATGTAGAAGATATATTGTTTATAAGTAATTAGGATAAGCTTTTAACTAGTCCCCAAGGTAATGGTTGACCGTTACTTCCTACGACTAAATCTCCGGAAGATTCATATTCGGCAGCTAGAAAAGAATTTTGAGCAGCAATAAGCTTTACCGGTTTGATTTTCTGACCGTTATGAAAATATTCTTTAGCCTGTTCCCTAGAAGTCGGGTTATTTTTGGAAGCTGTTTTTGCTTTCGCTTTAGACATACACTATTAACTTTTTTTAAACTTGTGAAAAATATAAAACTTTTTCCTAAACTTGTCAATAACTACCGTGTCGATAAATAGACATTGCTTAGAAAAAAGTGGTTTTGTTTTACACAACTTCTAAAAAATCCCTTATTGTCATTCCTGCGAAAGGCTTGCTTGCATGGAGCAGTTGTTTCGTCATTGCGAGCACCCATTGTTACGTGGATCAATTTCACCTCTGTCATCCCGTGGCTTGACCACGGGATCCAGTTAAAAATATTAGTATTTTTTATTGTCTTTATGGACCCCGTGGTCAAGCGAACTAGGTGACACAGTAAATTTTACCGGTCTACGCAACAATTTGCGAGCAGCCGTAGGCTGCGTGGCAATCTTATGAAATAATAACAAACTCCTGAGATTGCTTCGTCGAATTACTGCGTAATTCTTCTCGCAATGACGATGAAACTAATCCATGCGAGAATGACATCCTGAACGTTCGTACACTATAGAGTCAAGCTACAGAGTAACAGTAAAAAAACCGAAGCTTAATAACAATCATTATTATTCCGTTATTACTTCACTTTCACCGACTAATGCTATTTTAAATTCTACTATTTCTGATATCGTTTTTCCATCATATATACTAAACCCTACTCCTCTAAATTCTACTTTTGCGTTGATATCAGCACCATATGATACTAACAGCTTATATATTTCATCATCCTTAATATCTTTAGAAGTACATCGAACGTTTTTAGCAACCGCATGCAAAGGCGTTTTCTCCAGATTTTCTTTGATCAACTACAGCTCCGTTCTTAAGTAATAGTTTTACTACATTAAAGTGCTTACCGCTTCATATAAAGGTGATCCTAGCCAAGCTCCATCGTTCCCGTTTACTGCAGCTCCTTTTGATATTAGATATTCTGCTACTTTATAATTTCCGTGACGTGCGGCTGAATTTAAAGGAGTATCCTTAAAAATATCACTACACATATTAACATTTGCTTTTTTTTCTTCGACTAACCATTTAGCAACTTTTAGCGCATTATTTGTAGATGCCGAAAATAGTTCAGTAGTAGATACTGCACGTAATTCATTTAAACTCCTTACTACGCCCACTTTATCAAGAAAGATAGACTCTTTTAAAACTTAAAGGTGATAAAGAGCCTATTGTCATTCCTGCAAAAGGCTTGCTTGCGTGGAGCAGTAAAACCCACCATACGCATCAAGTTAAGCCATAATTGTTAATAATTTTAGTGTATTTAAGGAAGATAATCTGGTTTTACGATATTTATCTTTCAAAGAAAATCTCCCCCAATCTATAATTAATTTCTTAAGGAACTGCTTTAAATCATTAAGACGTCCAGTAATAGACAGGAATAATTCTCTTGACCTTTTCTGTAGTTCAATAAATGCTTTGGTTAAACTAATTTCTCTATCATTTGCTAATTCTACACAATTCGATAATCCATGAAAAATAAGCACACTACATAATTTACCATATAATTCACACAAAACTCTTGCAGGTTTACTTCTCCCTTTAAGATTTTCAATTTTTGCATGACTTTTATATAATTTAAATAATAATTCAATTTGCCATCTTGCTCGATAAATTATCATTATATGCTCAGCATTAACCATATCCTCTGATATATTAGTGATAAATATTGACCAATCTAGTAATCTCTGGTTTCTTGAAGAAGATTTATATTTATGAGACTTAGCTAATAAATTAGCCTTCCTTCTTCTACCAATAGCCTGTTCATCAGTCAATTTATGACATATAATCCGTAGCTTAACTTTTGCTTGTTTACCTAAAAGTACATCTTTTGATAAAAAGAATTTATTATCTAATAGGTTTAATAAATCAATTTTTTCCTCAGTGATAGGGTCATATATATTAGTATCTGCTTTATAACGACTAATAAAATATGCACCAAGTTCGATAATTTGAATAAATGAAGCTGGGACAAAATAACCTAAATCAGATATTAATAAGTCCTTAGTAGATATGTTTGATAAATGTTCTCTATATCCTTGATCAGCCCTTATACCTTATCCGCCATATTGGCAGGTAGAATAATATGGCTACTATCCAATAATTTAACGCTATTAAATTGCTGCAAAATGTTGCAATCAAGCGGCATAGTATTTCTAAATAATTTCAAGCATTGTTCATACATTGACTGCATAAATTTTACTGCTACCTCAGTAAACCTAAAGTCTAAGCCTTGGGCAGAAATATCTATAGTTTCTTCACTTAAAAAGTTACGCATTCCATCAAGACTACAATTACTATCGCTCATATTACCAAACACTATAGCTTTTAGAAAAGCTGAACCAGTTATTTTTCGTTGTCTCTTAATAAATCCTGTTGTAATGGATAAATTATTGGCTGTCTCTCCAAAAAACTCTTGGCATAGTTTTGCTAAGTTTACTATTTTCCCCATAGGATAAATTCTCACAATTTAGTTGTTAATCTTGCAAAAATTTATACCATATATTAGCTTCTTTTTAATTCATAATTTACTACCGTAATACCAGTATAACCTACTTGCTTTTCTTAACTTGATGCGTATGGTCCTATTGACTGGGGGCTAATCAAAAGACATTATAATTATATTATACAGCATGCTGTCTCATTGAAATTAGGGATAGCTAATACAGAATGCTTACTCAGAAAATTTACCAAGAGCAATGTACAACATGAAGCATACCAAGCTATTAGGGAGTTAGGAAGAGCGGTAAAAACTATTTTTCTATGTAATTATTTTAATTCTCTAGAACTAAGACAAGAAATACATAGTGCCTTAAATGTTGTAGAACGTTGGAATGGTGTTAATGACTTTATATTTTATGGGAAGACAGGAGTATTCCGTAGTAACAACCCACTAGAGCTAAAATTATCAACTTTATGTTTGCATTTATTACAGCTATCAATGGTCTACATCAATACTTTAATGTTACAACAGATATTAGTTGAATCATCTTGGGTGGAAAGGATGAGTAATGAAGACAAAAGAGCGATTTCTCCGCTAATTAGTGAACATATTAATCCATATGGAAGTTTTAGTTTAGATCTAAATAAGCGCTTAGCAATTAATATTGATCAGACTCTTTTTACACAAGAGGCAGCATCAATATGAATAAAAGAACCTCACCAAGAAAAAAAGCTCTACAATTAGCTAAATACCTAAGATCTGAGTCACCGGATTATGGTTACTTACGTACTGTATTTATGTATTTAAGGCAAGAATTAGAAGTGGCTGTTACTGTCCAACCTAAAAAATTACCCTATGTTCCAACTGAAGACGAAATACAGAAGTATTATGATGTAATATGGAAAAGTAAAAATATACAAGACATTATAATTATCAAAGTATTAATATATACAGGTATAAGAGTAAGTGAGCTGGTAAGGCTAAAAAAGCCTGATGTTGACTTGAATGGATGTCAAATTAGAATCATTGCTGGAAAAGGAAAAAAAGACAGAATAGTACCGTTTCCAAAAAGTTTTCGGGAAACATTGGCAATGTATATCACTAGCACCGCAGAGCATAAGACTTCTTACCTATTTGAGTCAAGTTGGAAGAAACCATATTCTGATAGAGGAATTAGAAGGATATTAGAAAAATATAGTAATTTGACAGGTATGCAACAAAACATTTCTCCACACAAATTACGTCATTTTTTATTTACTTGGCTTAAAAAAAGAGGAATAGACGATGCCCTTATTCAACCATACTCTGGTCATGAAACCCGCAAGTCTCTAGAGATTTATTCAAAATTATCGTTATCGGAAGCTCAAAAAATATATGAAGAAAATATAAAAAATTTTCCTGTTTAAACTCCTCAACTTTTCCGCCCCTTGCACGATCTTTAGTATTGGGCCTATTACTGGACGTCTTAATGATTTAGAGCAGTTCCTTAAGAAATTAATTATAGATTGGAGAAAATTTTCTTTGAAAGATAAATATCGTAAAACCAGATTATCTTCCTTAAATACACTAAAATTATTAACAATTATGGCTTAACTTGATGCGTATGGTTCTATGAACGGGGTCTGTCAGATTCTTTGTGTAAGTATGATTTCTCCATTTGCCCAATTTTGTAAATTAGTATCACAAAGTATGGCAAATTGATTTAAAGCCATCGCCCAATTCTTAATAGGCATTGTCTATTTTTAGAGGCATTTGTCAACGCTAAAAAGATTATTTTCTGAATCGATTTATCACCTGGAAATACCCCTTTATTTTTGATAATTTTACGGATTGGGTATAACAATATTTTTTCAACACTCAGTGTTAACTACTACAAATAGTCATTATTTTGTAGTGTTTCTATACTTCACAGTTTAAAAGATAAATACAGAAAAACAAAAAAATCTACCTTAGCTTCTCTCAAACTTATAACTTCTTCTTTAACTTGATGCGTATGGTAGTAGCTACTGTGTCACCCCGTGGCTTGACCACGGGGTCCATAAAAACAATAAAAAATACTAATAATTTCAGTAGATCCCGTGGTCAAGCCACGGGATGACAGAGGTGAAATTGATCCACGCAACAATATAGTCCAACCCAATTTAGTAACAGGCGTAAGAAAGAAAGCCTATAATAATAGGCAAGTTCAAATCAATTGACTATAGGAATTAAGCAAGAAAAATCGCATTTTAATTGAAAAGTCAAAAAGAATTACCCTACTATAGCTTGCATTAATTTAATATATGATATTTTGACTATTAACAAATCTCTATTTATTTATCGGTGTTTCTACCAAAGCATGCTTAAGTATTTGATCAATATTTGACACAGATATAATTTCTAGGCTTTCTTTTATATTCGGCGGTATATCTTTTAAGTCTTTAACATTCTCCTCAGGAATCAACACGGTTTTAATACCTCCCCTACTTGCAGCAAGTAACTTCTCTTTAAGACCACCGATAGGTAAAACATTTCCTCTTAAAGTAATTTCGCCTGTTATTGCCACGGTGCGGTGTACGGGTATTTTAGTCATCAACGAAACAATAGTCGTAAACAAAGCACAGCCGGCAGACGGTCCATCTTTTGGAATAGCTCCGGCCGGTACGTGAATATGAATATCAAAATCTTTATAATTGTCATATTTTAATCCAAAATTTGTTGCTCTGCTTCTAAAACAACTATAGGCAGCCATTGCCGATTCTTTCATAACATCACCAAGTTTTCCGGTGGTCTTTATTTCACCTTTCCCTGGAAATGCTAAAGCTTCTATAGTTAAAAGCTCCCCGCCTACTTCGGTGTAAGCAAGTCCCGTAGTACTTCCTATTTGATCTTCTTTCTCGGCAAGCCCGAAATTATATTTCTTAGCCCCTAAAAATTCTTCAAGATTATTACTATCTATGGCAATATGCTTAACACTTTTATCTGCTAAAATTTGCTTTAATGCCTTTCTAGTTAATGCCCCTATTTCACGTTCTAAAGCTCTTACGCCTGATTCCTTGGTATAATATCTAATTAAATCCAAAATTGCCGTCTCGGATATAGTAATTTCATCTTTCTTAATTTTATACATTTTAAATTGTTTCGGCACTAAATAATTTTTGGCGATTTGGAGCTTTTCTTCCTCTACATAACCGGAAATATATATTTTTTCCATTCTATCACTTAAAGCTCTAGGTAAATCATGAGAGTTAGCAGTAGCAATAAATATTACATTTGATAGATCATATTCTACTTCTAAATAATGATCAACAAAGTGACTATTCTGCTCAGGGTCTAATACCTCAAGTAAAGCGGATACCGGATCACCTCTAAAATCAGAACTCATTTTATCGATTTCATCAAGTAGCATTACAGGGTTACTAGTCTTAACTTTCTTAAGTTGACCTAAAATTTTACCGGGCATTGATCCAAGATAAGTTTTTCTATGCCCTCTGATTTCTGCTTCGTCTCTAACACCGCCGAGAGCAAATTTAGTATATTTTCTACCCATTCCTTCAGCAATAGATTTTACAAGTGAAGTTTTACCGACCCCTGGCGGACCGATTAAACATAATATAGGTCCTCTAATTTTACTTGAACGCTGTAATACCGCTAAATATTCTATAATTCGTTCTTTAACTTTTTCGAGTCCAAAATGATCACGATTTAAAATTTTCTCGGCTTGGTTAATATCTATTTTACTATTATCATGCTTACCCCAAGGCAAACTTAGCAAAGTCTCAAGATAATTACGCGTCACTCCCGACTCTGCCGACATTTGATTCATACTACGGAGTTTTTTAAGCTCTGATTCTGCTTTCTCTTTAGCTTCTTTAGATAATTTTAAACTTTTAATTTTTTTCTCGATATCGGCAAGTTCCGATTTATCTTCATCAAGCTCCTTTTGAATAGCTTTCATTTGTTCGTGCAGATAATAATCACGCTGCGTTTTTTCGATTTGCTTTCTTACTCTTTGCTGCAATGCCTGCTCGGTTTCTGAATTTACTGTATTGGAAGTAAGCGTACTAATAACCGTAGTGATACGCTTAAAAGGACTAGTTTCTTCTAATAAATGCTGCTTTACCTCAAGTGAAGTTATCAGATGTGAAGCTAATATATTTATAATATTTATGAAATTAGTGCTATTACTTATTTCTTTATTGATAGTTTCAATAATTTCCGCATTAACTTTCTTATCATTAATCGCATATTTACTAAATAGTTGTACTGCATTATCCACTAATGAACGCATGTTATTAACGTCAAATATTTCTTCATCCGGAATAATTTCGTAATTTGCTTCAAAAGCTTCTGCGCCTTTGATATTGCTTAGCTTTACTCTTGCTACTGCTTCTATTAAGATTTTTGCCGTATTATTAGGCAGCTTCACTATTTGGATAATCTTAGCAAGTATAGCTGTGTTATAAAGTTCATGTTTACTAGGGTTTTCTTGATCAAATTTTTTCTGTAAAGTTACTAAAATATATTTATTATTATCTTCCTCGGAAATGGTAGTATGAGAGAGTGCTTGCAGCGATTTTTGCCTACCCACAAAAATAGGAGCGATTACTCCTGGGAATACTACCATATCTCTCAGTGCCATTAATGGGAGGGATTTTTTATTCATCAATTAAAACCTTTTAAAATTTCTAATTATTAACTATATAATATAGTATCAACCTGATTTCAAGCTACCATTATTAATTATATTTATGAATTTATTACTACAACCTCCTCAAAATGTAGCAGCCGCACATAATAGAATAAAACAATATCTACATTTAACTCCGATCGTTCACTCTGAAAGCTTAAATGAGATGCTCGGTCATGAGATTTTTTTTAAGGTTGAATCATTACAAAAAACCGGTGCATTTAAAGTTAGAGGAGTGTTAAATCATTTATTAGAATTAAAAGAGCAAGGGAAATTACCTGATAAAATAGTCGGTTATAGTACGGGTAACCATGGGATTGGTCTTGCTTATGCAAGTAAATTATTCGGTATTAAAACAAGGATTTATTTACCGTTAAATACTTCAAAAGTAAAACAGCAAGCAGCTCTTTATTACGGCGGTGAAGTTATATATACAGATACTCGACAAGAAGCGGAAGAAAAAGCAAAAGAAGATGAAAAGCAAGGATTTTACTATATGCATCCTTCCGATAGTGATTCTACAATAGCAGGAGCAGGCACGTTATGCTATGAAGCATTACAGCAGCTAGGCTTTAGTCCTGATGCTATTTTTGCCTCTTGCGGCGGCGGCGGTTTAATTTCCGGCTCATATCTTGCCAAGGAATTAATATCACCGACAAGCTTGTTAATAGGTTCAGAACCTTTAAATGCCAATGATGCTTATTTATCTGTTAAAGATAATAAAATATATAGATTTAACTATGCTCCGAATACTATTGCGGACGGTCTTAAAACCTTGAACGTATCGGCTCGTACATTTGAATATCTGAAAAAGCTAGATCATTTTTATTTAGCAGAAGAATATGAAATATATTACTGGACGGCGTGGCTTACTCATTTACTTAAAGTTATATGCGAGCCGTCAAGTAGTATAAATATGGTTTCAGTAATAAATTTTTTAAAAACACAATCCAAACCTCAAAAACTACTAGTACTAATCTCAGGCGGTAATATCGCCCCTATTCTTTATAACGAGCTATGGAAAGAGGAGTATTTAAGCATCTCACCTAAATCTTTATGTTCTGATGTCATTCCTGCGAGGCATTGTTGCATGGATACCGAGTCGTCATTGCGAGGAGCGAAGCGACGCGGCAATCTAGAAAAATAATTAAAAAATTCTGATTTACAGAATTTTTTACTGGATTGCCACGCTCCTTTTAGTCGCTCGCAATGACGACTCGGTGTCCATACAACAATGCCTCGCAGGAATGACATAGAAGCAATGTAACAAAGCCTCCTCACAATGATGAAGTTATATTAAAATTTAACCCCTTCTTCGTACTGCTTCTTGATTTTTAGTAGAAGTATTAGGAGTAGTTTGCGGGGGTTTTATATTAGAGCTTCTTAGTTTTATTAAATCTTCAAATATGGTTTTATCAAAGCTATTGGATTGATTTTTCTTAATTCTGCTAAATTAAAATTATTAACTTGTTGCGGTTGAACTATAATAGGCTCACCCGTAACAGGAATTAAATTTTTAAATTTAGGATTAGTTGCTGCTTTATCTTTATTTTCATTTAAAAATTTTGTTAGACCTTCAGCAATTTCAGGATTTGTTAAAGCGTTTGAAAAGATTTTATCATTAATTGTCTTCACTACATATCCATCACTCAGAGTAATATATTTATCTACAACTTTTCCTAATCTTTCTTCCAAATAGTTTCTACCTGTAAATATCTGCTTAAATTTTCCCCATAAAGAAGTGCCTCTATCATTAATATCTTTTAATTCAGTAGCTATTTTAGTACTATTTTCAGTTAGATAAGTAGAATCTAACTTATTTAATTCCCTTATTATTATTTCAGGATTCTTTATGCCTGATGAGTTAGTAAGTATAATAGTTTGTTCTAATTGCTTACTAATTTTATTATTTTTTTCTAATCTATTACTAATCTGCTGCACCATATTAGTGGCTGCCTTTTGTAATTCCTTAAATTCCGCTTGAGATAATTGATTTACTCTTGGGATAAACTGCTTACTATCTTTATTAAATTTCTGGTTTTTATCTCCTTGAATAATAAATTTTTCATATTTCTCAAGTTTTTCCGGAGTGTTTTTAGGATCTTGTTTTAAGATTTCTATAGCTTTATCTTTTACAGCCTGTGCATATTGCTCTTTAGGTATAGAATTTCCGCTTACGGCTATTAATGCTTCTTTAGTTGCTCTTATAGGATTGGCAAAGATTTCTTCTTCATCTTCTATACCCATAAATGATAATTCATCAAAAGGTCCTCCTTTATTTAGAGGAAGTACAAAACCCTTAAGTGCTGCTTCAGCCCTTGCGACATCAAACTTTAGCTTATCTGCTGCACTAGGTATTAGTTTTGTATCTTGTCCTAAATTGATATGCAGATTATCTACTAATTTTTGTACATCTTTATTTTCTACAACTTCACTAATAATTTTACTGACAAGTACTTCAAGCGTACTAGTGATATATTCTTCAGATTGTAAATATTGTTGAATAGGATCGGGAGTAACAATATTTTTATTCAAAGTATCTAATCTACTATCTACGTTTTTATATCAACTATTTTACCTTTTACTGCAGCCGATATCTCAGTTACTTCATCGTTTTTTTTAATTTTTTCAATAGTATCATCTATATTAGTTATAATCTCTACCATATAATACTCATTATTAAGTTATTTGATATAATGAACTAAATTATCAAACTTCTTAAAAATTTGCAACTATATTATCATATAAATCACTACTTACTATGCCCTGACTGTTGCCTACTCTCTCTACTTTTATTAAGGTTTTCAACATGAGATATAGGGGTTGATATAGAAGACTTATAGCTTTGGGTTGCTACTTGTTTTAGCTCTTTTACTTCTGTTACAATATTGTTTCCTTTATTTGGTGCTTGTTTTTCTCTTTGTAGTTCTTCCGACAAATTTTTCATATCTATATACAAACTATTACTTTTTTCAAAGTTAGCGACTGCTTTATCTATATTTTTTTGAGCATAATCTGTACCGGTAATAGCACTTACTATTCTTTGTCATAGCTTAGGTTTGGCTACTCTTTGTAATTCTAATGCTATACTTTCTTCCGTAAATATCCAGGATTTAGCTCTGCCAATACTCTTTTAGCACCGTTAACAAGTGCATGATTGCTGCTCTCGAGTAATGGAGCAAAATTTGCAATAATGCTACTACCTTGTTCTTTCATTTCTTCCAGGTTTTCTTGAATTGCTGAAAAAGCCTGCATATCTTGATTGACTAATTTATTAAATTTATCGATATTTTCTTTTGATTCTAATTTATTTATATCTATTAAACATATTTCTTCAGCCGATTGAGTTTTTTCACCAAAACACGTTCGCGCATGTTTCATAATTGTATTCCTTAGAGGATCTAACAATTTTCTATCACGTAATAACGGTGTAACTAAATTAGAAGGTATTTCTATACTTTGCCCTATTTTCTCATATATTACTTCTCTTTCATTGCTAGGGAAAAAAGTAAGTTTACCATTATCTAATTTTGCAAGATCTACTGCCGGAAGAACTACTTTGTCTTTGAGTCGTTTTATTACGGCAATATCAATACCTTCTTGCGTAGAATACTGGTTTTCTATTTTTTAGGTAATGCTTTAATTTCTTCTTGTAGCTTATCAAAGTAGTTTGTATATTTGAGATTGTTTTTAATAAATTTGGAAATATTTTTTTGAATATCTTGTGTAGTTGCATTTATACTTAAGACTGGCTTTACAACTACTGTTGGGTCTTTATTATTATCAGGTTCAGAATATATTAAAGAATTAACTGCGTCTTTTACTCTAACATCATTCACATCTATTTTCTTGTTCTCACTTGCCTGCCCTATCTTGACTAGCTCTCCTACTATATAACCTTGCATTTGTTTCAAATCATCTCGTGATTTATTAATCAATTCTTCGGCTTTTTCCTGATTACTCTTATTTTCTGTCGTAGCTTCTTTAGACATAATTACTTCCTATATTAATTATTATTAATTAAATTAGATAATAATTAGTTAAAGAATGCAAACCATTTTAAAATTTATGAATGAAAATTAATTAAAACTTATAAAAAGAAGTGTATTTTTTCATAGAAGAGGTCCTGATCGTAATTTCATCAGGGATTTCGGTTATGAACCTTGAAGGGTAAGAACGGACTATTTCATAAAATATTTTTCGGTTTTCCGCATGGGTAATGTATAGGTCTTTTTTGGCTCTCGTAATGCCGACATAAGCAATGCGGCGTTCTTCTTCTAAGCCTTTTTCACCGTCTTCGTCTAGAGATCTTTGAGACGGAAATACCCCCTCTTCCCATCCCGGTAAAAACACTACGTCAAACTCAAGCCCTTTAGCTGCGTGCAGTGTCATTATAGTAACAGAGCCACCGTAATTGGTTTCAAGCACTTCATTTTCCATAACTAAGCTTGAATGTTCGATAAAATCATGAATATCGTTAAATTCGGCAATAGCTCTAAGCATTTCGTTAATATTTTCGATTCTACCTAATGCTTCTTCGGTTTTTTCTTCTTGAAGCATTTCAAGATAACCGGAATCATCAAGTATTGCTTTAACCACGTTTATTGGAGCATCTATACTAAATCTTTCGTACCAATTATCGATTTTAGTAACCAAATCTTTTAGAGAATCATATGATTTTGCTTTAATCTCACCTATTTCTAGCATTTCTTTAATGGCTGCGAAATTAGAAATATTTCGCTCAAGTGCATAAACTCTAATTTTATTTAAGCTAGCTGCACCTATTGCCCTTTTCGGCACATTTATAATACGCTCAAGTGCTAGATTGTCATTTTGATTCAAAGATATACGGATATAAGCAAGCACATCTCTTATTTCCATACGTTCATAGAACCGCAAACCGCCTATAATTTTATAAGGCATAGCACTATTTATAAAAGCCTCTTCAAAACTTCTAGTTTGGAAACCTGCCCGCACTAATATAGCGATATTACCTGCATTATATCGGTCTTCTCTCACTAACTTATCTATTTCGCCGGCTATATATCTTGCTTCTTCTTTATCACTCCAACAAGAAATAATTTTTATCTTTTCACCGCTTTCCCTATCCGTCCATAACGTTTTACCGTGACGGTTCTTATTATTATTGATAACATTGGAAGCAGCAGCAAGTATTGGCAAAGTTGATCTATAATTCTGCTCTAATTTAATAATTGTTGCACCTGCAAAATCTTTTTCAAAACGTAATATATTCCCGACTTCTGCTCCTCGCCAACCATAAATAGATTGATCATCATCCCCTACACAGCAGATATTTTTATATAAACTTGCGAGCATTCTTGCCCATAAATACTGGACAACGTTAGTGTCTTGATATTCATCGATTAAAATATATCGATATTTTTCTTGGTAATATCTTAGTATTTTGGGATTTTTAATAAAAAGCTCATTATTATAAAGTAGCAAATCTCCAAAATCTAAAACATTAGAAATAAGTAAATTTTTCTGATATTCTTCGTATACAAGTTTTGCCACCCGCTGCAGCGGTAAATTAGTATCTGATGCTGATAGTTTACTTGGTAATAATCCTTGATCTTTCCATCTCGAAATTATGATATGTATTAATTTAGGAGCATATTTTTTAGTATCAATATCTTTTAGCTTTACTATATCTTTAACTAGTTTTAATTGATCATCATGACTAATAATAGTAAATCTATTATTTAAACCAAGATTTAAATGCTCAATCTGGTCACGTAATATCCTAGCTGCCATTGAGTGGAAAGTGCCTATATTAAGACCATAGCAATTAATTAGACTATTAACTCTTTCAGCCATTTCTTTAGCAGCTTTATTAGTAAAAGTAACGGCTAGAATATTTTGAGGTGAGGCTAAATTTTGGTGAATAATATTAGCTATTCTTGAGGTAAGTACCTTTGTTTTACCTGTCCCTGCACCTGCAAGCAATAAAAGCGGTCCTTCAGTGTGAAGAACTGCTTTTTGTTGCTCTGGATTTAATGTATGTATGAAATCTTGATTTTGCATTGTACCTGTCATACCGTGGCTTGACCACGGTATCCATAAAAAAATTTAAAAAGACTAGACCCCGTGATCAAGGAACTAGGTGACACTGTTGGCCTTGTTGCATGGATCAATTCCACCACTGTCATCTAATTCTTCTCAGATTTTTAATAATATAAGAAATAGTAATTATCGGACTACAAATAATTATTTTAAATAACCTAAAATAAGAGATTAAATTTCTATCTTCAATAAACCAATTATATAAATCATTTATAGGTTTAATCTCAGCAGGAATAATATATTTATCTTTAAATAATTCTTTCAAAGCTCTTTTTGCCTGTTTTGCTTCTACTTTACGCTCTATTGTTAAGCTTTGATCATGTACTCGGTAGAAATATAAAGATTCCGGTATATGAGCAAATTTCGTAACAAGTCCAAAACGAAGCCAATATTCATAATCATCCACTAACTGTATATTTTCATTATATCCACCTACCTGCCTTGCTAAATCAACTCTATATAAGAAACATGCACCGACGCAATCTCTAATCGGTAAAAACTCAGGCGGTTCTTGATAAAGTCTTGCACCTATACTACCTTGCTCATCGATTAAAGTATAATCAGTATATACAAGCCCTATCTCAGGTGAATTATCAAGTGTCTTAACCATTTTTTCTAAAGCATTTTCATGGAAAAGATTATCATCTGAAGTCCAAGTAAAATACTCCCCCTTAGCCTCTTTAAAAGCAATATTAAGACTTGCCGGTAATCTTTTATTGGTCTCATTTACTATTACCTTAATACGTGAATCCTGCTCTGCATATTTCCTAGCTACTATAACACTATTATCTTTTGAGCAATCATCAATAATAATAAGCTCAAAATCTTTAAAGCTTTGATTAAGGCAGCTCTCAATAGCAAAAGGTAATAGCTTCTCTCTATTATAAACCGGTAAAACTATTGAGATTTTTGGAAGATTACTATGCATGTACTCCTAACATGTCAAGGGTATTTAAACTATTAATTATATCTTCTATTAGTTCTGATTCTTCAGATTTACATCCATCTTCAAAGATTAATATTGCTTAAAGCATTATTAAGCATTTTGGGTATTATAGTATTTTTCTCTTCAAACCTTTTAATTAGTTGCATCAAAGGATAAACATATTCAATTGATAACGATTCTTTATATTGATCTAATAGTCCAGCAAGACAATCAGATACTGCCCATAACCAAGGATCAGCTCCTTCATTATCTATTAAATCAAATACTTCATAAATTTTTTCAATTTGTACTTCAATATTATCTACAAGAACCGGCATAATTTTTACTATTTATTACTTAGATTATTATATTTTCTATGTCATTCCTGCGAAAGCGGGAATCCAGAAAAAATAATCTTAATACTGCTACAAAGAATTATATATTTTATAAAATAAGCATATAAAATAATTTTTTATATTCTTTACTAGATTCCTGCTTTCGCAGGAATGACATAAAAGGAACCATGCGGGCATTCTTAATTCTGTAAATTTATATATTTCGTATTTAGATATTCAAATATCCCTTCAAATGAGCCTTCAACTCCAAAACCTGAAGCTTTACGTCCTGCAAAAGGTGCTTTTGCATTTGCAGGTAACAGGTCGTTAATCGATACCATACCAAAATCAAGCTTACCGGCTATCATTTGTGCCACGGATATATTATTTGAATATACATATCCTTGCAAACCGTATTCTGTATTATTGGCACGTTCTATTACTTCATCCAAATCTTTAAATTTATAACAAGCAACTACCGGGCCAAATATTTCTGTTCTAAAGATATCCATATTATCCAAACAGTCAATAATAATAGTAGGCTCAATAAAATTATCAACAGCTTTACCGCCACAAATTAATTTAGCTCCTTTATTTTGTGCATCAATGAGTAGCTTTTGTATTTTTTCTATAGCAGCGTGATTAATTAATGGACCTACATCTGATGTCTTATCAAATCCGTCCCCGGGGCTTTAAGCTTAGTAAATTTAGCTTTTAGAATTTCTATAAATTTTTCATATATAGATTCTTCTATAAATATCCTATTAGGTGAAATACAAGACTGCCCGCTATTTCTAGTTTTAGCGATTACTAAATCACTTGCCACTTTTTCCAAATCATTAGACATCTTTTCAAACTTCGCTTCTAGAGGTAATTTAGATGTAAAACTCTACACGGGCTGTTGAAAAAGTTATAAAAAGAAGTAGAAAAGAGTTAATCTAAGGAATAAGCTGTATTTTTATGCTTAAATGAAGGTGTAAAGATGCAGGGTTATAAGCTTGATCAAAGTGTGAGATGTAATAGCCTTAGCTTAAGGCACATGATACCTAATGATCATTTATTAGTGAGGATTCATGAAGCTAAAGAATTAGAGTTTTCTTTTATCTATGAAATAACTAAGAATCGTTATTGTGCTAATTACGGACGTCCATCAATTGATCCTGTATTATTTTTTAGGATGCAAATAATAAGTTACTTATATGGTATAAAGTCAAATAGACGATTATGTAAAGAAATTCAGTTAAATATAGCATATAGGTGGTTTTGTGGTTTAAGTTTAGAGGATAAAGTACCGGATCATTCATCATTAAGTAGGATAAGAGATAGATTTGGGGTAGAACTATTTCAAGAAATATTTATAAGCTTGATTAAGCAATGGTATGAACTAGATATTATAAAAGGAGAAACAATTATTTCAGATGCCTCTTTAGTTGAATCTAATGCCTCTATGAATAGCCTAATATTAAGAAAAGATCAAGGTGATTCACAAAAGAGAGAATTAAAAAAATATGAACGTCGTTATCATGATTTCCGAGAAGGGAAAAAAGTAAGGAAAATATCTAATCAAACTCATGTCAGTAGGACAGATCCTGATTGTAGTCTTGTATCAAGAACTAATGGTTATAAAAAGCTATGTTATAAGACCCACTACTCAATTGATTCAGATTCACGTATTATAATAGATTGTTATGTAAGTACAGGATCACAACATGAGTGTATTGTACTTCCAAGTAGAGTTTGGAATATATTAAATAATTTTTCTTTTAGAGTAAAAGAATGGATAGCAGACAAAGGTTATGGTAGAGGTCCAACCTATGGATATTTTAAATTACTTGGAATTACAACTTATATACCTTTACATGTAGATAATCTTGGTGAAGGAAAAATAAGTAGGGGGGAATTTCAATATGATAGAGAACAGGATAGATATAAGTGTCCACAGGGACATTATCTTTATCCGTATGATAAATTAGATAAAAAACAAATAAAACGTTATCGTATTACAGGAGGGCATTGTAAAAATTGCTCTCTAAAATCAGGTTGTATTTCTGATAATTATAGTAATAGAGGACGATTTATTTATCGTAATCCTTATCAGGATGAAATAGATGAGGTAAAGGTCAGACAGAATAGAATTGATTTTAAGAAAAAACTAATTGAGAGAAAGTGGAAAATAGAAGGTCTATTTGGTGAAGCTAAGGAGAATCATGGTTTACGAGGAGCAAAATTTAGAAGTGTACAGAAAACACAGATTCAAATACTGATGATTGCGATAGTACAAAATTTTAAACGGATACTTAAAATTATTTTTTGGTTTTTTTATCTACTGCTATTAAAGATAAAAAAATATTAAAGTATTTGCAACCTTGTTGATTTTTTCAACAGCCCGTACACGGGCTGTTGAAAAAGTTATAAAAAGAAGTAGAAAAGAGTTAATCTAAGGAATAAGCTGTATTTTTATGCTTAAATGAAGGTGTAAAGATGCAGGGTTATAAGCTTGATCAAAGTGTGAGATGTAATAGCCTTAGCTTAAGGCACATGATACCTAATGATCATTTATTAGTGAGGATTCATGAAGCTAAAGAATTAGAGTTTTCTTTTATCTATGAAATAACTAAGAATCGTTATTGTGCTAATTACGGACGTCCATCAATTGATCCTGTATTATTTTTTAGGATGCAAATAATAAGTTACTTATATGGTATAAAGTCAAATAGACGATTATGTAAAGAAATTCAGTTAAATATAGCATATAGGTGGTTTTGTGGTTTAAGTTTAGAGGATAAAGTACCGGATCATTCATCATTAAGTAGGATAAGAGATAGATTTGGGGTAGAACTATTTCAAGAAATATTTATAAGCTTGATTAAGCAATGGTATGAACTAGATATTATAAAAGGAGAAACAATTATTTCAGATGCCTCTTTAGTTGAATCTAATGCCTCTATGAATAGCCTAATATTAAGAAAAGATCAAGGTGATTCACAAAAGAGAGAATTAAAAAAATATGAACGTCGTTATCATGATTTCCGAGAAGGGAAAAAAGTAAGGAAAATATCTAATCAAACTCATGTCAGTAGGACAGATCCTGATTGTAGTCTTGTATCAAGAACTAATGGTTATAAAAAGCTATGTTATAAGACCCACTACTCAATTGATTCAGATTCACGTATTATAATAGATTGTTATGTAAGTACAGGATCACAACATGAGTGTATTGTACTTCCAAGTAGAGTTTGGAATATATTAAATAATTTTTCTTTTAGAGTAAAAGAATGGATAGCAGACAAAGGTTATGGTAGAGGTCCAACCTATGGATATTTTAAATTACTTGGAATTACAACTTATATACCTTTACATGTAGATAATCTTGGTGAAGGAAAAATAAGTAGGGGGGAATTTCAATATGATAGAGAACAGGATAGATATAAGTGTCCACAGGGACATTATCTTTATCCGTATGATAAATTAGATAAAAAACAAATAAAACGTTATCGTATTACAGGAGGGCATTGTAAAAATTGCTCTCTAAAATCAGGTTGTATTTCTGATAATTATAGTAATAGAGGACGATTTATTTATCGTAATCCTTATCAGGATGAAATAGATGAGGTAAAGGTCAGACAGAATAGAATTGATTTTAAGAAAAAACTAATTGAGAGAAAGTGGAAAATAGAAGGTCTATTTGGTGAAGCTAAGGAGAATCATGGTTTACGAGGAGCAAAATTTAGAAGTGTACAGAAAACACAGATTCAAATACTGATGATTGCGATAGTACAAAATTTTAAACGGATACTTAAAATTATTTTTTGGTTTTTTTATCTACTGCTATTAAAGATAAAAAAATATTAAAGTATTTGCAACCTTGTTGATTTTTTCAACAGCCCGTACACTTGATCTGACAGGTAGAGATTGATTAAGCAGCAAAAGTGCTGTCAGATAAGTAAGAATTAATAGACTTATCTTGAGCAATTTTAATGCTATCCTTGAAAGTTTGCATAGGAGTTTTTCCATAACAGAACTTTCCAGAATGCGGTCTAGTATTGTTATATTTGTTTAAATATTGATCTAAGTCAATCTGTAAATCCTCTAATGAGCTATAAATCTTTTTACGGAAAGCTATATCATAAAATTCATCTTTTAAAGTTCTATGTAATCTTTCGCATATTCCATTAGTTTGAGGAGAACGTGCCTTAGTTTTAGTATGATCAATATTTTCTATAGCCAAATATAACTCAAAAGCATGATGTTCTACCTTACCACAATATTCCGTTCCTCTATCTGTAAGGATTCTCAGTAGTGGTACATCATGATTATTAAAGAAAGGTATTACCTTATCATTTAAAATATCAGCGGATGTTATTGCAGATTTATCAGTATAGAGTTTGCAAATAGCCACTCTAGAATAAGTGTCAATAAAGGTTTGTTGGTATATTCTACCTACTCCTTTCATATTACCGACATAATAGGTGTCTTGTGCACCAAGATAACCGGGATGCTGAGTATCAATTTCTCCATGAGCCTCTTTAATTTGTTTTGCTTTTTTTAAAGCAGATATCTGCTCTTCTGTCAGTAAGATACCGTCCTGTGCAGATTTAGCTTCTAAAGCTTTGAGTCGTTTCTTTAGAGTTTCAAGATCGTTGCGTAGCCAGATAGAACGTACACCACTGGATGACACTATAATACCTTGCTTTATTAGTGCTTGGCTCGCACGAAGCTGACCAAGAGCAGGATTCTCTATAGCAAGATTTATTACTGCTTGTTCTATATGTTCTGATACACGATTCTTTACTATAGGTTTCTTACGACTCATATCCACAAGAGCCGCTTCTCCGCCCATCTCATATAGTTCCTTGAAACGGTAAAAGCTATCTCTTGAATAGCCCATTACTTTACACGCAGTACTAACACTACCTAGTTGTTTTGCAAGTTCTAATAATCCTAATTTAGGTTTGATTATTTTTTGATCATAATTTGACATATTGTTCCTATTAATTGAGTTTTATATTTAGTTCGTGGATATGATAGATAACTCCTTAGTTATCTACATACCCACAAACTCGTCTAATTTCAATCTTAATATGTCAGATCAAATCTGAAGGTTTACAATTTAGACGTCGATCCGGTACTCGTATCCTCACGTACCAAAGCGTACGCTGCGGTACTGCGTTTCGTGTCTCCTTTAAATTCCTCTCTATAAGCTGGTTTGAAAAGATGTCTATTATCTGCAGTTATAATGAAAGGAGCATTACCGCCAAGTTCTAAAGATAAACGTTTTATAGTATTATCTGAATTTTGATATAGAATTTTACCGACATTTGTAGAACCGGTAAATGATAATTTACGAAGCCTAAAATCTTCACAAAAAGCCTTACCTATAATATCCGAATCACCGGTAATTACGTTAAATACTCCGGCAGGCAACCCGGCATCGCTTGCCAATTTTGCAAGCACTAAAGCCGATAAAGGCGTAAGGCTTGACGGTTTTAATATAACGCTGCAACCCGCAGCTATTGCAGGTACTACCTTGCGAGTAATCATTGCATTTGGAAAATTCCAAGGAGTTATAGCCGCAGAAGGTCCAACCGGCTCATATTGCGTAACAATTTTATGAGTTTTACTATTACCGGGTTTGATAGTTGAATGAATATTATGTATAGCATATGTATACCAATCAATAAAAGAGGCTCCGTATAGAATTTCTTTTTTTGATTCGGCAAGTACTTTACCCTGCTCTAGCGTTAATATATGACTTAGCTCATCAATATTTTCGATTACTAAATTATACCATTTTCTAAGAATCGCTATTCTTTCTTCAAATGAACTTTGTGACCATGAAGAAAAACTAGTCACCGTATTATTAATTGCTGAATTAATCTCAGATAATCCCAAATTCGGAACTGTAGCAATTTCTTTTAAGGTCGAAGGATTAATAACGGATATTTGCTTCCCGAACTCTATAAATTCACCGTTTATATAATTCTTTCCCGTAATGTTTTTAAGTAAGTTCATATATTTCTCATGGCATTATTGGGTGGATACTAAAATCGTCATTGCGAGGAAAATTACGAAGTAATTGACGAAGCAATCCAGTTAAAAATGCTAATATTTAGCATTTTTTTAATTTTTTCTAGATTGCCACGCTCCTTTCAGTCGCTCGCAATGACGAAAAAACTATTACAAACTTATCTTAAAATTATCCGGTAATACTAGCAAGAGAAATATAATAATTAAGCTACTTCATCGTAACAACTTCTTACCACGCCGGTAATATCTGTATCAGTCTCCTCTGTTCCAATTGTGAAATGTAATTTCTTTATCGGTATCTACCTTATCTCCAATAAAAACATCACCTTCTTGTACTCGTATTATCAAAATGTCTCAAGTTTGGATTCATCCATTTTATGTTTTATTGGATTTCCACAAGAGAGTTGAATCTCAGCAGTTAATAATTCTTTATTAAATTCAGCTTCTAATCTTATTGTTTCTAAAATTTTAGACAAACCATACTCTGTTATAAGGTCACCATCTACTAACTTATAAAATAACTCTCCTATTGCTATATCTGAAGTATCCGCATTATATAGTTCAGATTCTACTATATTCTCCTTATTATCCTTAAATCAACCACTTTCATCTGAAAGATGAAAGTTTGTTTTATAGCGACTAGAAGTCGCATATGAAGCTAAAGCTTATGCGACCCGTATGTGCAAAATCATGTCTGGCTCATGTGTACCAATATGCCTATTAATCATATAATCGTTACATTACCACTATTAGACCTACAGTAACTTCCTTGCACACACAATGTCTACCACACTGTATAATAGCGACTATAGTAAACAGTACGTAATTTCCTGACGTATTGAACTCATGGTGCTTGTGATGCTAACGCATCATGGCGCACATGGCAAGCTAAAGCTTTTCCATCTGGAAGATGGAGGTTTTAACCACCAAAGGGACTATAAAGCATGTATCACATTCTTCTTTAATTCATCAGGGGATGCTAATAATGTACGAAAATGTTCTAAGTCATTAGAAGTTGTTTTAAAAATGACTTTATTATCAGTTACCTTTGTAACTCCTATCTCTGCTCCTATAGCTTTTAAAAAAATTTCCCATTTTTTCTCTGAAGTTAAGTGCTGGATAGGTATAATTCCTCTCTATTTTATAAAATTAGAAAGAAAAATTATATTGCTATAATTTTCAATACAAAAAAAATTAATAAATTTTTATATGATTATGTCTTTTTTTTTAGGAAATTTATTATTTATTCAAAAATTTCTCTGCCTCAAGAGCCGCCATACAGCCACTACCTGCAGCAGTTACTGCTTGTCTATAAATTTTATCCTGAACGTCACCGGCAGCAAAAACCCCTTCTACGCTAGTTTTAGTCGTACCTGACTTCGTGATGATATAATTATCGTTATCCATTGCAATTTGTCCGGTAAATAGCCCCGTATTCGGTGCATGCCCGATAGCTATAAATACACCACTACAATTCACTAAACTAATCTCTTTGGTGTGAACATTTTGAATTTTAACTCCGGTAACGGATTTTGGTTTATCGCTACCTACAATCTCATCTACTACATGATCCCAAATTACCGATATTTTAGGGTTTTTAAATAATCGATCCTGTAATATTTTCTCAGCTCTAAAACTATCTCTTCTATGCACTATAGTAACTTTACTAGCATGATTGGTTAAGTATAAAGCTTCTTCTACTGCACTATTTCCTCCCCCTACTACCACTATTTCTTGATTCTTAAAAAAGAAACCATCGCAAGTAGCACATGCCGAAACACCAAAACCACGAAATTCCTGCTCTGAAGCTATACCAAGCCATTTTGCTTCTGCACCGGTACAAATGATTATACTTTCTGCTTCATACTCATTTCCTGATCCTGTAAATACTTTAAAAGGCCTTTTTGATAAATCTACCTTTTCTACGTAATCACTAACAATTTCTGTACCGACATTTTTAGCCTGCATAGACATCTGCTCCATAAGCCAAGGTCCTTGCACCGTTTCCGCAAATCCAGGATAATTCTCAACATCGGTGGTAATTGTAAGCTGCCCGCCTGGCTGCATACCATTAATTAATATTGGTTTTAGAGCGGCTCTAGCCGTATAAATAGCGGCACTTAAGCCCGCAGGTCCTGAACCTATTATTAGTACTTTAGTAGTAATTTTCATAATTATTATTTATTAATTTAAATGATTCCTATATCATTCCTGCGAAAGCAGGAATCCAAATTTTTTGCTGTCACCCCGTTGGCTTGACCACGGGGTCCATAAAAACAATAAAAAATACTAATAATTTAGTATTTTAACTGGATCCCGCGATCAAGTCGTGGGATGACAATGAACAAATGACACCTAAGACTTCTTCTCTAACCAAGATTTGACATAGTTAATTTCTTCAGGGTTCATTAGAGAAGGAGCATGACCAGCATATTTTATTTCATAAAGATCAAAAGTTTTTGTTTCTTTCATCTTTTTAACAGTAGATTTTGTTAAAATTTGAGATTTCATCCCATGAATTACTAATATTCTACTACATTTTATTTTATTCCATACGGACCATAGTTTAACACCTTCTTGGTTACTAGCATTTTTCATTCCTTTTGTTATAGCAGGATCATAATTCATTTTATATTTTCCGCCAAATGTAGAAATTACGCTATATTTTGTTAAATAATCCCAATCTTCTTCATCTTTAATACCTATTTGGGCATAAATAAGTTTTAAATGTTCTTTTGCACTAGCCAAATCATCTAAAAGTACCGTTTTTTTAGCATAGCCTCCAATTTTAATTAAAGGAGCAGCATCAATAAATGCCCCTATATCATTTAATATTAAGGCTTTAAAAATATTTTTATATTTACTGGCAAGTACCATGCCTATAATACCTCCCATTGAAGTACCGAGCCAAATAGGTTTTTTAATATTTAGTCTTTTAAAAAAGAATAACGTATCCTTAATATAGGTAGTATAATTATAATGATTAGCTTTTTTAAAATTTTCGCTATCACTGCGACCAGGATAATTTATTGAAATTACTCTATAATTTTTACTCAACTCTTTAGCTATTTTATCAAAATCATGAGCATTTCTAGTTAAGCCGTGAGCACATACTATTATATTTTTATTTTTAGGATCACCGAATTCTACATAAGAAATTTTATGTTTCGGTATATATTGAAGAGGTAATAAATTAATATAGGGACCAATTTTTATTGAATTAATTTTCATATGAACCTATTAATACCAATTTAGAATAAATTTTAAAAAAATCATTGTCATCATGTTATTAATTTAAGTCACTTAAAAATATACTGACCATTGTCGGCATATATATAACTACAAAAAGCAAAGATAAAAACACGGTAGCTGCAACTTTCTCAGGATAAAATTTCTGTAAATTCGCTATAACTATAGTATTTGCTGCGAGTGGTGCCGTAGAAAGTAGTTTTAGGGCATTATAGTAATCATTGTTATACCATTTTGTTACAAAATGATCAAACATGATAAATAACCCTACTCCCAAAGGATAGAATAGAAATTTAGCAGCAAAAGTAGCAAAAGTAAATTTTATATCGACTTCAAATTTTTGTAGAGACGAAAGAGCAAGACCCACCATCACCATACCGAGTATTGAAAAAGAACCTTTCATATTATATATAAAATCATCTAAAAAATCCGGTAAAGTAAAACCGCAAAAACTAAATAAACATCCCAAGAAAAAAGCGTTTAAAATCGGTAATTTTACTACTTTTAATATACTATCGGTGGTATTAGCAAAACTTCGCATACAAATATAAAAGCCGACGGAACATTCATAAATATTAACTCCTATCACCGCCATCATGTAAATACTTAATGTATAATCATCGAAAAGTGCTGCAGCTATAGGCAACATAAAATATCCGCCGTTTGCCGTACCTGCAGATAAAGCTATAATATTACGTGTATGATCCTGCCAAAATTTACCAAAAAAATAATAAGAAAAAAGCGATAAGAGTGTTGCAATTACAAATGTTACGACCGTAACGCTTAATGCCGAAAGTGTTAAGGTTGTACTAGCAGGTATCGTAAAAAATACTATAGGCGATATAAAATAAAATAGTAACGAAGAGATACTATCTCTTTCAACATTTGAATATTTACCTGCTAAAAATCCTATTACTACACTTAATAATACCGAAACGGTTTTAAAAAAAACTATACTAAAGATTATCATGTAATGAGCTAAAGATATAATTACTTATAATATATGAGGTTTTATTTTTTTCACTAAATTTTGTAAAGATTTTTACTTCATCGGACAAAAATAAATTTTTAATTGAAATTTAAAAAATCTTATGTTATTTAAGGTATTTAATATAATATTTTCATATTATTTATGCAAAATCTATTATCCTTATTCATTATATTTTTTTGTTTAAATACCTATTCTAATCCTATGCCCCTTGGTCTTGAATTAAATAAAACTACCAATATAGATCTAACAAAAAAATACAAAATCATCAATAAAGAACCTAATTATTGGCAAGGATATAATTATTATATAGAACCAAATGAAAAAACTATATCTAAAGCTTTAGTGATATGTAATGATTTTAATGTAATAGAAGCCGTTATTTTAAAAATAAATATAGTTTAGAAGAAGAAAATGATAAAGTGGTTACTTTCAAGGATGGTGAATGTTTAATCATACTTGAATCTTCTGAATTAAATCCCGAAATGGAACTTGTATATATAACAAACGGTTTTTATAAAGAATTTTTAAATAAACTAGATAAAGAAGAAAAATTAGAGCAGGAACAGATGAAGAGATTATTGTAGCTACAATCAATCGTCATTGCGAGGAGGCATTGTTACGTGGACCGGTAAAACCCACTGTGTCATACCGTGGCTTGACCACGGGGTCCATAAAAACAATAAAAAATACTAATAATTTAGTATTTTTAACTGGATCCCATGGTCAAGCCACGGTATGACAGAGGTGAAATTGATCCACGCAACAATGCCTTGCGAGGACGATTTATGCAACAATACTTATGCAAGGATAATATAATGAAAAATATGTAGACGAAGTTTAATTTGGAAAAGAGCAAGGACTTAATACGTGAGCACCGCAGTACTTATAGGACGACGTAGCCAATTTTTCAAATTAAACGAGTATACACGAAGCCACTTCGGAAATTATAGGCATCCGTAAATTATATTTTTTTATCAAATCCAAAACTAATTTTAATGCTTCTTTTCCCTCTACTAACTCTTTATATTCTTGTAAAAATTTCTTTTTATCTTTACTAATTCCAAGCTCATAACCGAATTTTGTATTACGTGATCCTAAAGAATAGCAAGTAAGAACTAAATCACCTACTACTCCCGCCTCTAATAATATATTCCCCTCCTCTTGCATACAGCTTAAAGCTTTCGATAAAGTAGCAATTTCTTTTAAGGCAGCTACTATAAGCATTGCTCTTGCATTTTCGCCCTGCTCTCTTGCTAAATCAATCCCGCTTTTAATAGCAAAAATATTTTTTAATACTCCTGCTACCTGTAATGTCACAATATCGCTTGTCACATTAGTAGTAAAAATTTTTGAACTTAGGTTATAAGCTATTTTATTTGCTATATCTATATCTAAACTTGCAATACTTGCTGAAGCCGGTAAATTTTTAGCAAGTTCTCTTGCTAGATTCGGACCTGCAAAAAACGCTGTAGGGCTATGCGGTAATAGAGTTTTAAGTCTATCAGAAAATAGTTCAGTAGGATTACGGGCAAAGCCTTTTGTTGCAATTAGAAGAGTATTAGCTGTAGAAATACCGTGAGTTTTTAATAATTTTATTGAGTAATCAAAAGCGTAAGACGGCACTGCAATAATAATTAGTTCAAAATTCTTAATTATATCTAAGTTTGTAGTAGCCTGTAAATGAGCAGGTAATTTAATATCCCCTAAATATTTTACGTTAGTTTTGTTATGTAAAATTTCTTTTGCTATTTCCTCGTCACGTAAAAATAAAGTAACGTTATTATAGTTTTGTGCTGCTAAAGAAGCAAGGCTAGTACCGAAACTCCCTCCCCCATAAACCGCAATATTTTTAAATTTATTCATGTGCTTATTTTTTCTTTGTCACTTGCAGGCTTGTAGGTATCGTTGCTTGGCTCAGATTCTTCGGTGTCACCCCGTGGCTTGACCACGGGGTCCATAAAAAAATTAAAAAGACTAGATCCCGTGGTCAAGCCACAGGATGACAGTCAAGAAAAAATAACACTACTCCATAGCTTTCTCAAGATTTACTATTATAACGGGTGACTTATTAATTTCTTGTTTTAAGGTTTTACGGATTGTTCCTTTTATTGCCTCGATTACTTGTTCATCCGACAATGCTTTTTTAGCCTGTTTATTTTGAATGGTAACAAGTTCTTTAATGTCGTTTTTAATGAGATTAACTAATGCCATATCCTCTTTCGGATCAAGCAGCCCAGGCATAGACAGCATTGGGTTTGCAGCAAGCAGCCCTTTTTTATTAATTACTACTGATGCTAACACGATACCCGACTCACGCATATGTCTTCTAGCTTTGAAAATCGGGGATTCAACGGGCAGTAAATAATTACCGTCTACAGCTAAATAACCGTTTTCAACCTTTGAAATTACTTTTGCATTATTAGGTTCAAGCAGTACTACACTACCGTTTTCAACCTCTACTGCCTGTTTTATGCCGTTTTTCTTAGCAAGCTTAACATGTTCATGAATATGTACCGGCTCGCCGTGAACAGGTATACAAATATTCGGTCTAATTAGAGAATACATTTTTTGCAGCTCGTCAATCGATGGATGTCCTGAAACATGCACAAAATGGTCTCGCTCGGTAATAACTTCTACACTGGCTTTAACAAATATATTAAATAGCCTGAATATTTTCTTTTCATTACCCGGAATAATTTTTGAAGAAAAAATCATTGTATCCTTAGGAGCAAGCTTTATAGACGGGTGAGAATTACTAGCCAGTTTTGCGGTGGCAGCCATAGGCTCACCTTGACAACCGGTAGCAATTACTAATAATTCTTCTCTTCTAAATCTGCTAACATCACGTTCACTAATTAGAGGAGCAATATCTTTAAAATAGCCGCTTTCCTGAGCAGCAAGCATCATACGATGCAAACTTCTACCGGTTAAAACTACTTTTCTACCAGCAAGCCCTGCTGCATGAATTATTGTATCAAGCCGTGCTAAATTAGAGGCAAAGGTTGAAACTACTACCATTTGAGGACAGCCGGCTATAATATCTACTAAACTTTTTCTAACATCCCCCTCAGAACCCGAGCTTCCTTTATTAAACACGTTAGTTGAATCACAAACAAGTGCAAGAACCCCTTCATCTCCGTAAGATTCTAAAAGCTCCTCATCGGCTTTTTTCCCAAGTACCGGGTCATTATCAAATTTCCAATCTCCCGTGTGTAAAATATTACCTGCATCCGTACGGATCATAATTGCTTGCATTTCAGGAGCCGAGTGAGTCAGCGGCACCATCTCTAAGGAAAAAGGATCTAGATTTATTTTACTACCGGGTTTTACTTCATGAATTTTTATATTTTTAGCAAAATCATATTCATTTAAACGAATCTTTAAAAAATTTGCCGTGAAAGTAGTAGTATAAATAGGACATTTAAGACTATTCCATAAATATTGTACCCCGCCTAAATGATCCTCGTGAGCATGAGTTAAAATCAGACCTACTATATCTTTTTTATATTTCTCGATAAAGCTGCTATCGGCAATTATCATATCAACACCGGGTAAATAATCATCAGCAAAACCGCTACCGCAATCAATCATTAACCATTTACCTTTATAATGGTAAAGATTAAGATTCATACCTATTTCATTAGATCCTCCTAGCGGTACAAATAGCAGATCATTTTTATGATTTTTGATGTTGAATGATGACATAATTTAACTTAATATTTATTTTATTACTTATATTCTTATAACTTATTATTAGCTAAGCGTCTATATATTAAAAAAGAAATTCATATAATGAATATAAATAAAATAGCATTGATTTATAACCAAAATTCCAAACATCTAGCTATTATAGAGGAAATAAGAAAACTCTATAATTATTGTAAAATAGAGGAAGCAGAAGCAATTATCGTAATAGGCGGCGATGGAGAATTACTACATAATATTCACCGCTATATGCATCTTAATATCCCTTTTTATGGAGTTAATTTAGGGAACCTTGGCTTTTTAATGAATCCTTTAGATACCAAGAATTTATTACAAAATATACATGAAAGTACGGTTTCTATCCTAAATCCTCTTCTTATGGAAGTTGAAGATACGAGCGGTCAAATATATACGGCACTTGCTATTAACGAAGTATCGATATTTCGTAAAACTAATCAAGCTGCTAAATTTAGAATAGACGTAAACGGGATAGAGAGAATGAGCGAATTAGTAGCAGACGGAGCTTTAGTTGCAACACCTGCCGGAAGTAGTGCTTATAATTTATCTGCCGGCGGTCCTATTTTACCGCTTGAGTCAAACATGTTATGCCTAACCCCTATCTGCTCGTTTAGACCGCGTAGATGGCACGGCGCTTTACTGCTTTCATCTGCTACGATTAAATTTGAAATACTTAATACAAATAAACGACCGGTAAATGCTACTGCCGACTTTCAGGAGTTTAATAATATCACAAATGTTACCGTTAAATCTACTAAGGATAAGCCTATCAAACTGCTCTTTAATAAAAACCATACGCTGGAAGATAGAATTATTAAAGAGCAATTCGGTGAGTAATTATTAAAAAATATTAATAATTTTTTGACTAAGAATTAAATTAATGTATGATGCCTTGTTAAAAATAACTAGGCATTATATATGAAATCAAAAAAGTCTTCTATTAACTTTTCTGAAAATAACCATATTTTATGGTTACCGCTCGAAACTCGCAATATTCCTTAAATACAAGACCCCTCTTTAGAATTACATAGAGGTCAGAAATTAACAATTTTTAAATATTGTATTAATAAAATATTAATTTTACTTAAAATTATTTTAAAAAAGTAGACTTGTATTATATAGCTAGACCATAGTAAATAGGTACATACTATGCTAATATATATGTTATAAATGATAATAAATAAATTATGGCAAGCAGTTACAGTTACGATTTAAGAATGAAACTATTCAAAGCTCTAGATGATGGGCTCTCAATTGTTAAAGCATGTAAAATATTCAATATAGGTCGTAACACTATATATAGATGGAAAACTCTTAAATGGGAAACAGGAGATATAAAAGCAAAACCTTATGGTCCAGCAAAGGGTTATAATGCAAAAATAAATCTCAAAGAATTTGAAGAATTAATTATCAATAATCATGATAAAACAGCTAAAGAATTAAGTATTATACTAGGTAATAGATTACAAAGAACTAGAATAAATTACTATAGAAAACTACTAGGGTACACTTATAAAAAAAAGTCATCTTCATCCCAGAAGGGATATTGGTTTAAGGAATGAATTTATAGAAAAGATACAGCAAATTTCTAAAGAAACTCTAGTATTCATTGATGAGTCAGGAATAGAAGATAATGCTTGTAGAGAATATGGATGGAGTATAAAAGGTACTAGATGTTATGGAAACAAAGTGTATCAACATAAATCCAGGATCAGTATGATAGCGGGGCTTCGTAATAATCAAATTATAGCGCCAGTAATATTTGAAGGAAATTGTAATAAAGAAATATTTACAACCTATGTAGAGACTATATTAACTAAAGAATTACATCCTGGACAAACAGTAATTATGGATAATATCAACTTCCATAAGAATAATATAATAAGAGAATTAATCGAGTCGGTTGGGTGCAGAATTTTATTCTTACCTACATATAGCCCAGACTTAAATCCTATAGAACATTATTGGTTTAAGATTAAGAACGAAATAAGAAAAGTTACGGGGCAATTCAAGATATCAGTATGGCTGTAGAACACGTACTAAAGTTTATTTAACTGTACCTATTTACTATGGTCTAACTATACATCTCAGTTTACTATAGCTCTACATATTTTGCATCTATCTTAATTTAAAAGATTACTTAAGGATATAGACTCACTTAATGGTTCTAAATTTGAACGTAAAATATAAGCAGCATATTTATCATCACTCAAATTATCATAATAAATTCCACCACCCAATATTTTTTCTCTTTCTCTATCTATATCTCTAGCAAATTGTAATGTGGTTATACTTTTTTCTAAGATATTTGCAATTATTCCTACATGAGGCTTATCTTTATAAAGGCAAATATCTCCTGGCTTTACTAATTCTAATTTACTATCATTTATACTACCATCTAATTTGACAACTAACTCATAACCATATTGACTCCAGTCTTCTTTCATTTTTTGAGTTGATATATCTTTTATTTGTTCAGCCTTTACATAAGTCGCTTTACCTACTGAACTTGAGCAATCCTCTGGAGCGAATACTGACCAATTTTCAAAGTAGTTATGACCGCCAAATTGGTAATCTCCAAAAAGTAATATTCCTTCTTCATTAGCAAAAGGATAATGTTTTGGTACTAAATCTTTTGGTAATTTATATTTAGGATTATAAAATAGATAAAATGTAGCAGCACCTATCATAGTAGGTGTTTCAGCTTTAAGTATTTTAGCAATACTCTTTAATAATACTAAACTAACAGAAGAATTTTCATTACCCCAATACGAGATCCTACTATCCGATTGTAAAACAGGTAATTCATTAGGAGATATGCCATTTGATAGACCATGATAAAATTTCTTTTTTATTATTTGGTCTATTAAATTACCTTTTTGTTGTTTCACATATTCATAAACCATTTTGAGCTGTATATCAGTTTTATTGTATTTTATAGGATATTCTACATCATCTATACTTTGATCTTTTAAGTAATTATTTATTGCTTTACTAGTTTCTAAATATTGCTGTATTTTGTCCTATATTTCTTGCACTAACTCTTCGTTGCTTTTATTAAACTTCTTTCCTCTTTCTTCAACTATAATTTTTTGAATTTTATTTTGTGAATCTCTAATAGCTAATTGTTTTACTCTAATCTGTGCTACCATATTAGCAACCGATTTTGAATTAATTTTAAAATTCTGCATAAAACCTCTTTTGTGATATAGAAGCTTCAGATTAAACATTTTTTAATAAAATTGTCAATTTTTATTAATATTTTACTCAAAAGGTTGGCGTAGGTTAATAGCGGCAGATAAAGTACCTTCGTCTAAATAATCAAGTTCACCTCCGATAGGTATACCACTAGCAAGGCGAGAAATTTTAGCAGGATGCTCTTTTAAATATTCTGTAATAAAATAAGCAGTAGTCTGACCTTCTAAAGTAGAATTAGTAGCAATAATAACTTCTTTAATATTTTCTGCAAAACATCTTTTAAGTAGTTCAGGTAACCGAAGTATGCTAGGGTTTTGTCTACTAGCTGCCGATAAATTATGACCGAGTACATGATATAAACCTTTAAAATTACCGCTACGCTCCATTGCCCATAATTCAGCCACAGTTTCGACAATAGCAATAATTGATTTATCTCTATATTCAGAAGAACAAATATGGCAAATATTTTCCGTATCCATATTACCGCAAATCTTGCATTTTACTATTTTCTTATCTATCTCTACAAGATTATTAATCAGGCTTTTTAACCTTATATCTTTATCTTGTAGTAAGTATAATACTATACGTCTTGCCGACCTACTACCAAGACCGGGTAATTTTGAAAAAAGATACATTAGCTGATCTATATCATTATCATTTGTTTCATTCATAAATATACTCGTTTAATTTGAAAAATTGGCTACGTCGTCTAATAAGTTCGCAGGTAGCCACGTATTAAGTATACGCTCCGCTCCTCGCCTTATAAACTCCTTGCTCTTTTCCAAATTAAACTTCGTCTATTACTTAGGAGTATATTTAAGACTTAATAACGACGGTTCCGGCTATTTTATCATGTAATGCTTGTTTTTTAGAAGAAAAAAGTATGAAAAAAATACCTATAGGCAAAGTCATATATCCTAAAAATCTTTTAATTAACTGCTTTAAAGTCGGACGATTTAATGTTACGGCATCTACGATTTTCATACGTAAAAACATTTTACTAAGCGTTGCACCTTTATAATACCAAAGTGTTATGAAATATGAGCCTATTACTAATATATTAGTAGCAAAAATTGAAATATTAAACAAAATATATTTATTAAAATTTCCTGCTTTAAGATATTCATAAAATTCCTGACTCATAACAGAGTTAAACATTTCATTGGGATTATGAAGATTAATGTTATTGCTAAGGAAATAATCATTAAAGAACAACCATAATAAATTAAAAGAACAAAATTGTGATATTGGGATTGCTATAAAGGCAAATAATGATAAATCAAGTGCCGTAGAAAAAATTCGTGCTATAAAATCAGGATAAATAATTTGCTTTTTCATTGCCGGTTACTTTATTTTGGTGTTAGATAGTAAGGGTTGCCGAAATCGTCATTGCGAGGAGATGCGTAGCATCGACATGACAATCTCAGGAATTTTATATTACTTCATGAGAATTGCCACGCTCCTTATAGTCGCTCGCAATGACGATTAATGCCCCTAATTAAAATTCAATATATTACATTTATGAATCAATTTGAAGCATATAGTTTACTATTTGTTGATAGTTTTGTCTCAAATCTTGTTATCGGTTTTCAGAATGAATTAATATTTCATTCTATGAAAATGTTTGGGGGCTATAATAGTTTAATAATGCTGCTAGTAGCTATTTGTGCTTCTCTTAGCGGTAATGCAGTCAATTATATTTTTGGAAGAATAGTTTTAAATATCTTTTATGCTTCCAAAAATGAACAAAATATCTTAAGACATAAAAATTTAACAAAATTATATTATAAATATGAGATATTTATAATTTTCTTAATGGCCTTTCCTTTTTGGGGATGCTTTATTTCATTATTTTCCGGTTTTTTTAAAACAAAATTTCTAAAATTTTTAGGTATTGGTTGTTTGGCAAAAGCATGCTATTATGCTCTAGAATTGTATATATTTTAACTCATGAAAAAATTAACCAAAACTAATTCTTATAGACAACAAAAATTAGCAAGCATTATAAATGAAGCATTAATCGAAATTCTAAGGCGTGGTAAAATGCTGGATAGCAGACTTTTTGATTGTCCTCTTACTATTACGAAAGTTATAGTTACTGCCGACCTAAAAATAGCTAATTGTTATTTCTTGCCTTTTAATACTAAACTAACAATAGATGAAATTATGGATGCATTAAATAATTCTAAAAATGCTATCAGAAATTTTATTACTAATAAAATAAATATGAAATTCTCGCCTGATATAAGATTTCATTACGATTACGGATTTGATAATGCTATAAAAGTGGAAGAGTTACTAAAAAATATATAGGTGCAGGGGATAAACTCAATCATTGAAAACAATAATTATCCGTTATACTAAAAACGCTTAAAAATTAAGCTTTAGTACAACAACCCCCTAGCATAAATGGACTAAAGGCTATAAATGTTTTGCAATGATGGAGTTTAAACATCATTTACAAAATGATAATATCATAATAATTGAAATAATCAAGATATTTTAGCTATTTTTTAATATTTTTTAAACTTTAAGTATAACTAAAATAAAAATAAATCCTTATTTTTATTAAATAACTTTAAAAGATTATTTTTTTATATTAAGATATAAGAATAATCTTTATAATAAAAATAAATAGAAAATGTCTCCTCAAATAATAGAGTTATTAATTTTTGCCGTTATTGCCTTTTTTATTATTAACAAATTAATTACGACTCTCGGTTCTACTTCAGAAGAGGAACAGACAAAGCAAAAATCTTATTTTGGCGAACCGGTTATTAAGGACGTAACTTACAATACAGTTAAATCTAATAAAGAAGAAAAAAATATTCCAGCCCAAGATATTAAAACTTTTAAAGATATAATAGTGGAACACAATATAACTGCGGTCGTAGATGGAATGGAACAAGTCCATAAACGCCTTTATTCCTTTGATCCGGTTAAATTTATAAATAATGCTAAAACTGCTTTTCAAATGATTATAGAAGCTGCTTATAAAAAAGACACTCAAGAATTATCTGAGCTAATAGATAAAAGATACTTGGAAGAATTTGAAAAAATAACGCCGTCTTACGGTGATTTTTTTGACTCATCGGCTTTAAGTGCAAAATATTCAGAAATTTACATGTTCGGTAATAACATATTTATTAAATTACTATTTCAAGGTAAAAATGTAGTTGACAAAATCGAAGATTTAAAAGAAGAATGGACATTTACACGTAATGCTAATGCCAAAGAAGTTGATTGGTTTTTAAGCAATATTGAGAGAGTGTAAATAAAATTCTAGGTCATTACGAGGAGATGCTACTTGCGTGAACACCAAGTCGTCATTGCGAGGAAATTACGAAGTAATCTCAGGATATTTGACGAGATTGCCACGCAGCCTACGGCTGCAAGGCATTGTTGCGTGAATCGAAAAACGCATTCGGTGTCATACCGTGGCTTGACCACGGTATCCAAAAAACAATAAAAAATATTTAGTATTTTAAACTGGATCCCGCGATCAAGTCGCAGGATGACAGCGGTGGAATTGATACACGCAACAATGCCTGCTCGCAATGACAACTCTAGATCCACGGCATGACACTTAATAAATAACATAACAAACCATTAGTAATGAGCAAAATTTTCTATATTATAGCTACTATATTAATAATAAGTGTCGGTATTTTTATGTTTCAAAAGCAAACGATAATGGATAACAATCAAATAATCCCAAGAAAAGTTTTATTCGGTAACCCTGATAAAGCAAGGGTTTCTCTAACCCACGACGGCAAATATATTCTATATGTTGCACCCAAAGACGGCGTCTTGAATATTTGGCTAGCACCATCAGACGATATTAGTAAAGCAGAATCTATAACTCATGATAAAGATCGGGGAATAAGAGGCTATATGATAGCTTATAATAATAAGAATATTATATATTCTCAAGATCATAAGGGTGATGAAAATTTTAGGCTTTATAGCTATAACCTAGAGACTAAAGAAACAAAGTTACTCACTCCTGAGCGTGATGTTAGAGCTGGTATAGTTGCGATAAGTTATAAAAGCTCTAATGAAATATTAATAGATTTAAATGAGCGTGATCCTAAATATTTTGATGTTTATAAATTAAATCTAGATACTTTAGAAAAAGAGCTAGTATTAAAAAATGAGAAATTTACAGGTTTTATCATAGATAATAATTTACAAATAAGATACGCTGCTGCACCTGATAAAGACGGAGGTACGGAATACTATGAACTAAAAAATGATAAGTGGAAATTATTTACTAAAATATCAATGGAAGATTCAGCGAATACTTCTATTTTAGGCTTTGATGCTAGTGATGAAATTCTTTATATGGTTGATGGACGCAATCGCAATACTTCTGCACTTAAAGCTATAACACTTATAAACGGTAAAGAAAAAATATTAGCCGAAGATGCAAAAGCCGATATAGGCTTATTTACCGTGCATCCTACCAAACAAACTCCTCAAGCGGTATCTATAGATTATGATAGAGTATCATACAAAATATTAGATACAGACATTGAAGATGATGTTAAATATTTGCAAGCTCTTGATCGTGGGGATTTAATTATTAATAGCAGAACACTGGATGATAAAACTTGGATTGTAGCTTATGATAGTGATAATGCACCGGTGAAATATTATAAATATGATAGGGCAAATAAAAAAGCCGAATTTTTATTTACTAACCGTAAAGAACTTGAGCAATATAATCTTGCTAAGATGATTCCGGTAATTATCAAGTCACGTGACGGACTTAATTTAGTTAGCTATATAACTTTCCCAAATGATGTAAAGCTTGATGAAAATAATATACCCGATAGAAAAGTACCTCTAATCTTAAATATTCATGGTGGTCCGTGGGTACGTGATAGTTGGGGATATGATCCTGAGCATCAATGGCTTGCAAACCGTGGCTACGCAGTTTTAACTGTTAATTACCGTGGTTCTAAAGGCTTTGGTAAGGATTTTGTTAATGCTAGTAACCTCGAATGGGGAAGAAAGATGCATTATGATTTACTTGATGGAGTCAACTGGGCAGTTAAGAATAATATCACTGACCCTGATAAAATTTGTATTATGGGCGGTAGTTACGGTGGTTATGCAACTTTAGTCGGTCTTACTATGACGCCGGACGTATTTGCTTGCGGTGTTGATGTGGTAGGACCTTCAAATTTATTAACCTTAATTAAAAGTGTGCCGCCTTATTGGGAACCGGCTTTAAATGAATTTAAAAAAAGAATTGGACCTTGGGGCAACGAAAAAGATATAGAATTTTTAAACGAACGCTCTCCTTTAACATTTGTTGATAATATTAAAAAACCACTTTTTATTGCTCAAGGAGCTAACGATCCTCGTGTAAAACAAACAGAATCCGATCAAATTGTAAATAGCATGAAAGCAAAGCATATACCGGTAGTTTATGCACTTTACAAAGATGAAGGACACGGCTTTGCAAAACCAGGTAACAGAATCTCATATTACGCTCTTGCCGAACAATTTTTAGCCAAGATTTTAAAAGGAAGAGCAGAGCATATAGGAGATGACTTAAAAAATGCTAATCTCATCCTGAATGATAAAGAAAAAATTACCGGTGAAGAGGCAGAAAAGATTATAGATAAGGTGGTTGGGAATTGATATACTACGTCATTGCGAGCGGGGATTGTTGTACGTGGATCAAAAAACGCGTTCGGTGTCATACCGTGGCTTGACCACGGGATCTAGTAAAAATACTAACATGTTCACAAGTTGTTTTCTAGATACCGTGGACAAGCCACGGTATGACAATGCAACCAATTTTGGGGGTATCATGCTAACTTACAAACACTGAAAATTCTTACAGCTTAATTACAAAACTTTTTCACTGGATCATGAGTATTATAGTTATAGTAATGCTCGTTGTCGGTTTCTCAATGGATAATTTCGTAGAGCCTCCTTTAAAATGGCAACTATACGGGATACATGAAGCAACCGGCATAGTTGTTTTATCTTTAGTAATAATAGGCTTTTATGGAAATTCTATAAGCTAAGTTTTGCTACCGGAAAATATGCCGAATTGGCAGAAAAAAACCGCTAATATTAATATAAATTAATGTTATTAATGCTGATAAGCGGCTTTCTAATGACTATTTTATCAAACCATCATATTGATTTTTATGGTTTGTTTACTATAAATTCTTTTGCTCAAGATTTACAATTTGCCAAAATCTTTAAAAAAATCCATAAAAAGGCTGCTTTGTTATTTACTGCTTTAATTATTTTGCATATACTAGCTGCGTTATATCATCACTTTATTAGGAAAGATAACGTACTTAAAAGAGGATGTTGAATGAGTAGCACAATGGTCACCCCGTGGCTTAACCACGGGGTCTCAGGATACAGCCTGTGATACAAGATACCGTGGTCAAGCCACAGTATGACATTAAATAACAAAGAACTCTCTTCTTTACAGCTTAAAGATTAGTTATTATACTGTGCTTTTATTATTTAAATAAATTATTTAAAATGAATATTCATGAATATCAAGCAAAAGAGATTTTAAGAAAATACGGCGTACCTACTTCCACCGGGCTAGTTGTTACGAAAACCGAAAGGATTAATGAAACCATAGATAAATTAAATACGGGAGTATATGTGGTTAAAGCACAAATACATGCCGGCGGTAGAGGTAAAGCAGGCGGTGTTAAGGTTGTTAAGAGTAAAGAAGAAGCCAAAAAAGTTGCTCATGACATGTTTGGTATTAATTTAGTAACGCATCAAACAGGGCCTCAAGGACAAAAAGTAAACCGTCTTTATATCGAATCAGGTTGTGATATTTTAAAAGAATATTATTTCAGTATAGTATTTGATAGATCGGCTAGCTGTATTACTTTCATAGCTTCTACTGAAGGAGGAGTTGATATTGAAGAAGTAGCAGAAAAAACTCCGGAAAAAATTATTAAATTTTCCGTTGATCCTGCAACCGGTTTACAAGATTTTCATATGCGAGGCATAGCTTATGAGTTAGGCTTTAAGGATAACCAAGTCAAACAGATGAAAGAAATAGTAAAATCAGTCTATAATGCTTTTATTGAAACCGATGCAGCACAAATTGAAATCAACCCGTTAATTGTAAATAGCGACGGGAACTTATTAGCTTTAGATGCAAAAATTACTTTTGACGATAATGGCTTATTTAAGCATCCGAATATTACGGCAATGCGTGATCACGATGAGGAAGATCCTTTAGAAACTAGAGCAGCAAATGCAGGACTTAGCTATGTAAAAATGGACGGTAATATCGGCTGTATGGTTAACGGGGCCGGTCTTGCCATGGCTACTATGGATATTATTAAACTTTACGGTGCTTCGCCTGCTAATTTCTTGGATGTCGGTGGCGGGGCCGATCGTGAGCGTGTAAAAGAAGCTTTAAAAATAATTCTATCCGATAAAGAAGTACAAGGGATTTTAGTTAATATTTTCGGCGGTATCATGCGTTGTGATATTATAGCCGAAGGAATTATTGCAGCTGTAAAAGAAATAGACATAAAAGTACCGTTAGTGGTTCGTTTAGCCGGTACAAACGTTGAAAAAGGCAAAGAAATTTTATCAAATTCCGGTTTAGAAATAATACCGGCACATGATTTAGCAGATGCTGCAAGCAAGATAGTTGAAGCGATAAGGTAATACTGCTTGTATTTCAAGAATTGAATTTCATTTTATCAAGGACTCGTGATGCTCACGTACTATATGTACGCTCCGCTCACTTCGCCTATCAAAATAAAATTCAATTCTTGAAATACAAGCAGTATTAAATACAACAAATTTTTAAAATAGCGTATTAAAAATGGCAATATTAATAAATAAAAAAACAAAAGTTATCTGTCAGGGTTTTACTGGTTCACAAGGAACTTTTCACTCTGAACAAGCGATAGCTTATGGCACTAACATGGTTGGTGGTGTTACACCTGGCAAAGGCGGTCATACTCACCTTGATTTACCTGTATATAATACCGTACATGAAGCAAAAGCAAAAACCGGTGCAAATGCGAGCGTTATATATGTTCCGCCCGGCTTTGCCGCTGATTCGATATTAGAAGCAATCGATGCCGAAATTGAAGTAGTAGTATGTATAACGGAAGGAATTCCGGTACTTGATATGGTAAAAGTAAAACGTGCTTTAGTCGGCTCTAAAACTAGATTAATCGGTCCTAACTGCCCTGGGGTTATCACACCGGGTGAATGTAAAATCGGTATTATGCCTGGGCATATTCATAAAAGAGGGACGATAGGTATTGTTTCAAGATCAGGTACTCTAACTTATGAAGCAGTAGCACAGACAACAGCAGTAGGACTTGGACAATCTACGTGTGTCGGTATAGGCGGCGATCCTGTTAACGATACTAATTTTGTTGATTGTATTGAAATGTTTTTGAAAGATGATGAGACAAAAGCAATTATTATGATTGGTGAAATTGGCGGTAATGCGGAAGAAGATGCAGCTGAGTTTATCAAACAATCAAAAATCAAGAAGCCTATTGTTAGCTTTATTGCAGGTATTACAGCACCTCCAGGTAAAAGAATGGGACATGCCGGAGCTATTATTGCCGGAGGAAAAGGAAGTGCCGAAGATAAGCTTGAAGCTCTACAAAGTGCCGGCGTAACTATTACTAGATCCCCTGCCGATATCGGTAAAACTATGCTGGATTTACTGAATAAAGGCTAAATTCGTCATTGCGAGGAAAGTACGTAAGTAATTGACGAAGCAATCTCAGGATGCTTGACAAGATTGCCACGTCGCTTCGCTCCTCGCAAGGCATTGTTGCGTGGATCAATTTCACCTCTGTATCCCGCGTGGCTTGACCACGGCATCCAGTTAAAAATACTAAAATTATTAGTATTTTTATTGTTTTTATGGCCCCCGTGGTCAAGCCACGGGGTGACACAGTGGGTCTTACCGGTCCACGCAACAATGCCTTGCGAGTGACTGCAAGGAGCGTGGCAATCTAGAAAAAATAATAAAAATTCTGATTTACAGAATTTTTTACTGGATTGCTTCGTTAAAACTTACAGTTTTTCCTCGCAATGACAGAAAAACCGATCTACGCAACAATTCTTAAGAACTCTTATTATCCCTAATTTCTTTAACTATATTTAGTAATTGTGGGAAATCTATTAACCCAGGTATTAATTTTGAATCAATTATATACGCAGGTACTCCTTGGATTCTAAGGCTTCTAGCTATTTTCATATTTTGAGTAATTAAATCTTTAATCTCATTGCTATCGGCAATTTCTTCAATTTCCGTAGCATTTAAGCCATTCTCGGTTAATAATTCTTTTATAGATTCCTTAGAAACATCTCTTATTTTTATTAATTCATCATGAACAGCTTTAAATTTACTTGGATTGACCTTATAAACGGCTAAAACTATTCTTGCAAGATATTCGGAAGCATCTCCAAGGATAGGAAGCGATCGTAATATAACTTTAACTTTTGGATCATTTTGCAATAATTCATTTATAGAAACATCACCTTTTTTACAATAAGAACAATTATAATCATAAAAAGCAATTATTGTTACATCACCGTCTTTATTTCCTATAACAGGAAAGCTTGTGCTATCCTCAATACCTAACTTATTATCTTTTAGATAGTTATTAACTTTAGTCTCATTTTCCTGTACTTTACGTTTTTGCAACCCTTCTATTGATTCTATTATTATTTCCGGAGTTTTAAGCAAATAATCTTTGATTATTTCTTGGACTCTTTCCTCTTCACATTTCCTTGCATCCTCGCTTTGTTTAACCTCAACGAAAACCGGATTTGTAGAATAAGTTTTCATTATTTTGAAAACAAATAAAACTCCTATCACAACTACAAATATAACCAATATTTTACCTATAATATGCTGCATAAATACCTTTTTAAAAATTCTAGATTGTTTTTACTTTATTTCAAGAAAGCTGGTTCAATGTCATCTAGCTTAAAATATTAAAATTATTGATATTAAAGTTTATTTTTCTGGATCCCGTGGTCAAGCCACGGGATGACACCGAATACGTCGAACCCACACAACAAAATCCATTACTTCTGTCTTATTAATCTGCTCTGATCTCTTTTCCAGTCTTTTTCTTTAATTGACTCTCTTTTATCATGTAATTTCTTACCTTTAGCAATACCAAGTTCAACTTTCACTTTATTTTTTTTATTAAAATACATAGAAAGAGCTACTAGCGTATAGCCTTTTATTCTAATTCTACCGATAATTTTCTTTATCTCTTTAGTATGCAACAATAATTTACGCAGTCTACGAGTAGAATGATTAAATCTATTCGCTTTTTCATATTCTGCAATATGGCAGTTATACAAAAATACCTCATGTCCGGTATCTGCCGCATGGCTTTCTTCTATAGAAGCTTTGCCTTGACGCAGAGACTGTACTTCACTACCCTTTAATACAATACCTGCTTCTAATCTTTCTTCAATAAAATAATTAAAAAGGGCTTTCTTATTTTGTGCAATAACTTTCTTATATTCGGTCATATTTTTATGGATAGTGATGTTATGATGTTTTCAATTTGTTTTTTAGCACTATCACTTGCTTCAGTTAATGGGAGTCTAATTTCATTTTCACATAAACCTAAATAATGTGCAGCATATTTTATTGGAATCGGATTAGATTCTACAAATAATGCTTTATATAAAGGCAGTAATTTCTGATGGATTCCTAATGCTCCTTTAGTATTATTCTTATACCACTTCTCTAATAGTTCTTTACACATATTGGGAGCAATATTAGAAGCTACGGAAGTCCACCCTACCCCACCTTGAGCGTTAAAAGCTAAGACTACTTCATCATTACCGGTTAAAATGTTGAAATCCTCTTTAACTATTGCTCTAATCCGCAATGGACGTTCTAAATCTACGCCACAATCTTTTAATGCTAAAATACGCAGTAGCTTGCTAAGTTTCAATATTGTCTCATCAGAAAAATCTACTCCGCTTCTAGTTGGAGCTGAATATAACATAATAGGTAGATTACACGCTTCATGCAATGCTTCAAAATGCTTATAAATCCCGTGTTGGGTAGGTTTTACATAAGATGGCGGACTAGCCATAAAACCATCTACACCGATTTTTGTAGATTCCGCTGCAAGTTCTCGTGCATAAGCAGTATTATTTGATGAACACCCGCTTATTATAGGAATACGCTTATTAACGATTTCTACGCTAGTTTGCAGTAATAATTTATACTCTTCAAAGCTTAAACTACTACCTTCTCCGGTTGAGCCTGCAATTAATACTGCATCGACTTCATGCTTTATTTGATATTTTAAAATTCTCTCTAAAGCATATAAGTCTAACTTATTATCTTTAAAAGGTGTTATAAGTGCGGTAATTAAACCTTTAAATATGTTATGCATGATTTTTTTGATTTTAATTGTTTAGCTTATTAAATCGTCATTGCGAGAAGAATTACGTAGTAATTCGACGAAGCAATCTCAGGAGTTTGTTATTATTTGATGAGATTGCCACGCAGTCTACGACTGCTCGCAATGACGACTCGGTATCCACGCACGGGCAATACCTCCTCGCAATGACGTTTCTTCTACTCCCTAACAACACGCCCATACTCTTCTTTCAAACGATCTGCAATTTGATGATCATCGAAAGTAATCTTTTTATTGCCTAAATCTATAGAATCAATATTTTGTACCTCGATTGCCGTGCCTGTAACAAAGCATCCGGTAAAATCCTCTATTTGCTCTAATTTTAAACGCTCTTCTTTTACTTCTAGACCTAAATCTTTTGCAATTTCAATAATAGTCTGTCTTGTTATACCGTTTAAAAACCTATCAGCAATTGGAGTATATAATGTTTTATCTTTAACAAAGAAAATATTTGTTGTAGTGCATTCAGCGATATACCCTTCATAATCAAGTAATAATGCATCATCATAGCCAAGAGCTTTAGCTTCTTTTTTACTCGTTATTGCCATATTATATTGAGCGGCGGATTTAGATTGTACCGGCGTGCTATCAGGCATTGCTTTACGCCAGTGGCTTACATGCAAATTTATACCTTTCTCAAAAGACCTCGGCATAGATGGAATACCGGCAATCAAAAGATTAGTAGATAAATACTGATTAGTGATATTTAGCGACTCGTCTCCACTCCAAATAAGCGGTCTTATATATGCATCCTTAATATTATTTTGTTTTATTACAAGTTCATGAGCTTTCATAATCTCATCAACATTATACGGTACTTTCAAACCTAATGCTTCTGCTGATTTTATTAATCTTTCCGTATGTTCTTTTAGTTTAAAAACTTTGCCGTTATAAGCTCTCTCACCCTCAAATACCGATCCTGAATAATGCAGACTATGAGTTAAAACATGAATCCTTGCAAATTGATAAGGAACTAAATCACCGTTAATCCAAACATGCCAAAAAATTTGCTCTAGTTTTATCATTGTCATTAACCTATATTTATATTAAAGTATTGTCAATCGTCATTGCGAGTAGCGTTGTTGCGTGGATCGAAAAACGCATTTGGTGTCATACCGTGGCTTGACCACGGTATCCAAAAAACAATAAAAAATACTAAAATCATTAGTATTTTTAACTGGATCCCGCGATCAAGTCGCAGGATGACAACAGTGGAATTGATCCACGCAAGCAATACCGGCTTGCAATGATAGAAAAGCTAATACCAATTTTAAACGAGTATGCATACATACAAAGCACATATTTTAATCGTTGATGATGATAGCAGAATATTAGCACTTTTAAAGCAGTTTTTATATAAAAACGAGTTTTTAGTATCAACGGCAAGCTCAGTCATAGAAGCTAAAAATCTATTAAAAACTTCTAATTATGATTTAATTATTTTAGATGTTATGTTACCTGAAATAACAGGGCTTGATTTTGCTACTACTATAAGGGATGCCGGTAATAATATCCCTATAGTTATGCTTACTGCTTTATCGGAAGCCGATGACCGTGTTAAAGGACTTGAAGCCGGTGCCTCTGATTATATAACTAAACCTTTTGAACCGAGAGAATTATTACTTCGGATAAATAACTTAATCAATAATTATAATAACTTTAAAAAAGAAACGAATATAATTAAATTCGGCAATAATTTTTATAATTCCGATACAAAAGAATTTACCAAGAATAATCAAATTATATCTCTTAGCTCTACTGAACAAAAATTACTTGAGATATTAATAAAAAATTCCGGTAAATCTACTAGTCGTTTTGAACTTTCAAAAATAATGGGAGGGCTTAGTATGCGTTCTATCGACGTACAAATTACAAGAATAAGAAGCAAAATAGAAGACAACCCAAAAGAACCGAAATATTTAAAAACCGTGCGTAATGAGGGCTATGCACTTTATATCTAAATTATTACAACATATTTCAAAGAACTTCAGACAAGATGAATTTAAAAGCGAGCATGCACAGCGTATAAAAATACGTGAACACAGGCGAGTCTTGAAAAATTCGCTTGTATCAAGTTCTTTGAAATATGCTTTACCGAGAACATTACTTGTACGGTTTATGTTTATTATAATCATTCCGATTTTAATAGGACAAATCGTTGCTATATTTTTGTTTTACGATCGTCATTGGTATAATGTTTCATATTATACTAGTACTATTATTATCAATGAAATAGAATCACTGATTAAAGAACATAGAAATAATTCAAGAGAGATAACCCATTTATCGGAAAATTATCTTAATTTATCTTATCAATTTCAGCTTAGTAAAAAGTTATCTATAAAACAACCTAAATTAAGTGAGCCTCTAACTATATTTAAAAATATTTTAGCTACAAAAATCCATGAAAAAAATATAGTTAAACTAAATAAAGAAAATAAAATTGAAGTATTTTTAGAATTAAAAGATGGAATATTATATATTACTTTTCCCGCAAAGTTACTACTTAATCCTACAGTATATATATTTGTTTTATGGATTATATCTTTAACAGTTATATTACTTTCTGTTTCTATTATTTTCTCCAAAAATCAAATTAAATCAATACTCACTCTTGCGGATAGCATGGATAAATTTGGTCAAGGTGTTTTAAAAGGCAAAAATTTCAAACCTTCAGGAGCCTTAGAAATAAGAAAAGCAGGGCTTGCTTTTTTAAAAATGAAAGCCCGTATAGAAAAACAAATTACTAAAAGAACCACTATGCTTGCTATGATTTCGCATGATCTTAGAACTCCTTTAACAAGAATGAAGCTACAACTTGAATTGATGGAAGAAAGCGAAGAAATCAAAGGGTTAAAACAAGATATATTAACTATGCAGCAAATGATAAATTCTTATTTAGATTTTGCTAAGGGTGAAAGTACAGAAGAATTTGAAGAAATTTTATTATTACCTTGGATGGAACATCTTTTAAACAAATGGTCACATGTAGATATTGAATTTATAAAATCTATTAATTTAGATAAACTAGAAGTACGAATTAAGCCGAATTCTTTTGAAAGAGCCTTGTCTAATTTAATCGGTAACGCTATAAAATATGGAACTAAAATTAAGATATCTTCAAAAGATAATTCATCTACCGTAGCTATAATTATTGAGGATAACGGTCCCGGTATAGATGATACAGAAAAACACCTTGTATTTAAACCGTTTTATAGATCGGATAAAGCAAGACAGCTTGATAATGCAAGTAACGTAGGACTTGGGCTTGCTATTACTAAAGAAATAATAAACGATCACAAAGGCTCTATTTATTTAGAAGATAGCAAGGATTTAGGCGGACTATCGGTAAGAATCGAAATACCTAAAATATAGCTTTTGTTTTCTCTGTTATCCCGTGATTTATTCACGGGATCTAGGAAAATAAACAAAAAAATAACATTATTAAGTTGTTATTCTGGATACCGTGGACAAGCCACGGTATTACATCAAGTACGTTTTTCGATCCATGCAGCAACATCTAAAATATAAAATAATGACTAACATAAAACATTTAGCAATAATAATGGATGGTAATGCTCGTTGGGCAGATCGGCATAACTTAACAAAATCTGAAGGGCATAAAGCAGGAGCCGATAAAATTCGTGAATTACTCCCTGAGTTTATTAATCTTGGCGTGCCGTACGTAACTTTATATACTTTCTCTTCCGAAAATTGGCAACGTTCAAGCACGGAAGTAGATTTCTTAATAAAATTATTAAGTATTTATTTAAAAAATGAATTAAACAGTTTACATAAAAACGGCGTTAAAATAAAAGTAATAGGTAGGCTTAATTTATTAAGTAGCTCATTGCAAAAACAAATAAATAATGCTATAGAATTAACAAAAAATAATAATAAAATAACGCTTTGTATAGCTTTTAGTTATGGAAGTCGCCAAGAAATAGTTGATGCCTACACAAAAATTATTGCAAGCGGTAAAAAAGAAGTAAGTGAAAGCGATATACAACACGCTTTATATGATCCTGAAATGCCGGATGTAGATTTATTAATAAGACCGGGCGAGGTTTATCGCATCAGTAATTTCTTGCTTTGGCAAGCAGCTTATGCTGAATTATATTTCTCATCCAAATATTGGCCTGATTTTAATAAAGATGATATACTAGAAGCTATAAATGATTACTCAAAAAGGAAAAGAACATTTGGCAAAAGATAAACAAAATATATATTTAAGAATCCTGTCCGGTATAGTTTTAGTTCCGTTATTTGTTATAGCTATATTATGGTTTAAGCCTTTATTCTATATTCTAATGATAATAGTAGGTATGGGAATGTTAAGTGAATGGTATAATATGACCTATTCTTCTATTCCTTTTCTATTAATCGGGCTAATTATTATTCCGATTCCTATAAGCCTATTAATATTTTTAATTATGGAAGATACCAATAGATGGCTTATTATGCTTTATTTTTGCATAATTTGGTCGGTAGATACTTTCGCTATGATTGGTGGCAAAACTTTTAAAGGAGCAAAACTTGCTCCAAAAATCAGTCCTAAAAAAACTTGGAGCGGTTTAGTTACGGGAGTATTATCAGCAGGTTTAGTTGCGGTATTAGTTAGTTTTATACCAAACTTTCATATTGAAAATTACTATTTTTCAAATAAAATTTATTTGTTTATAATTAGTTGTATATTAGCATTAATAGCTCAATTAAGTGATTTATTTATTTCATATTTTAAGCGAAAATTTAATATTAAAGATAGCGGTCATATAATACCCGGTCATGGAGGAATACTAGACAGATTTGATAGTATTATTTTAACTGCTCCGGTATTATTTCTTATGAATATATATTTATGATAATACATTTAAATAATCATTCTAAAAAAATAATTTTAAATATCTTTTTAGCTTTACTGCTTGGATATTTTGTTTTTCATTGCATATATGGTAACAAAGGGATTATTGCATATTTAAAAGTAAATAGGCAGCTTGAAAAAGCTTATGATGAACTAAAAGGCTTACGAGCAGAAAGAGTAGAACTTGAACATAACGTCAAATTACTCCGAACGGAATCGCTAAATAAAGATATGTTAGAAGAACAAGCAAAGAAAGTTTTAGGAGTAGCTGCTCCAAATGAGCAGGTGTTTACAATAAAAGACACACCTAGTCAAAGGTAGGTATCGTCATTGCAAGCAGGAGTTGTTGCGTGGATCGATAAAATCCACTGTGTCACCCCGTGGTCAAGCCACGGGATGACAGAGGTAAAATTGATACACGCAACAATGCCTTGCGAGCAGCCGTAGACTGCGTGGCAATCTCATGAAATAATAACAAACTCCCGAGATTACTTCGTCAAAACTTGCAGCTTTTCCTCACAATGACGGGAAAACGAACCACATAACAACAAAAGGAATTAAAAATCATTTATGACTATAAAAATTTATCAAAACGACCTACCTAATAATTTTGAACTTGAAGGAGATCTAGCTATAGACACCGAGACAATGGGGCTAAATCTACATAGAGATAAACTATGTTTGCTACAATTTAGTAACGGCAATGGTGAAGCTCATCTTGTTCATTTTACAAATCAAGATTATATAGCTCCTAATTTAAAAGCATTATTACTAGATAAAACTAGATGCAAGATATTTCATTTTGCTAGATTTGATCTAGCATCCATAAAAAAATATTTAAGTATAGATTTAGAAAATATCTTTTGTACTAAAATATCTTCAAAACTAGTTAGAACTTATACCGATAGTCATGGGCTTAACGATTTGTGCCGAGAATTGCTTAATATAAATATTTCAAAACAACAACAATCTTCCTATTGGGGTGCTGACAATTTATCTTCAGAACAAAAAGAATATGCAGCAAAAGATGTGCTTTATTTGCATCAGTTAAAAGATATTTTACAAAAAATGCTACTTAAAGAAAATAGATATGAACTTGCCCAAGATATTTTCCGTTTTTTACCGACAAGAGCTAATTTAGATTTACTCGGTTGGAATGAAATCGATATTTTTATGCATTAATTTAAATTAAGATAAGTTAATAAAATATTAAATTATTAACATAATAAATTGACTTCAGATATAAAATCCTGCACTCTATTTAAGAGGCTAATTGATTTTTTTAAATTACTTAGCCTACAATAGACTTATTGCATAATGTAGCTAATAAGGAAGAATTTGAAGGAAACACGGAAGTGCTTACCTGCCACAGTGTACCTAAAAGTACGTGAGGATGCGAGTACCGGATTGACATACAAATTTACCCTTAGAAGCAAGTTATATAAAAAGTTTAATTAATTAGTAACTAAAAAGGGGATCTTTATGACTAATAGAAAAAAATAGACGTGCTAGATTCAGAGTCAGATTTAAATTTAAATCTAAGTCTAGATAGTATAGCAAACCTCTGTTATCCTAGGGTTATAACTTGTGAAACAGAAGAAGACACTTTAAGTATTGATGGCGGTGTTTTTGCCGCATTTTGGTGGGCAGCCAATTATATAATAGATAAAGTATTAATGCCAATAACAGACAATATTTACTATTACCTTAGAGAAGATCTAGGGTATATGAAACTTCATCTTATCAGAGTTATAAGGGTGCTTCAAAAGGTACTTACCATAATAATTGCAGTAACTTTATAAATGAGACGAAGCATTATGACTCTTCATTAGATAAACATGAGCAGGTACTTTTTTTGGGTTAGTATGGTGGTAATGCAATAAAAGTATGCTAGGTGTCATACTGCGGCTTGACCACGGTATCTAGAAACAACTTAAAGTACTAAATTTAGTATTTTAGCTGGATACCATGGAAGGACCATGGTATGACATTCTGACTAGTTTTTAATCCCCACAATCTTTCACTTCAAACAATAATATTCACAATTTTACGAGGAACGAGGATAATCTTCTTCAGTTCTTTTCCCTCTAAGAACTTTTGTACCTTTGGCAGACTGACGGTAATTTGCTTTATTTCATCTTCACTTACGGAAGTTTTAAACTCATAGGTATCACGGAGTTTGCCGTTAACCTGCACTGCCATAATATATGTATCTAACTCTAGCATTGATTCATCAAATGCAGGAAAAGACGAATTATATAATCGCTCTTTATTGCCAAGCTTCTGCCAAATTTCTTCCGTAATATGCGGGATAAAAGGATTTAGTAGCTGTACTAAAACATTAAAGCCATGCCTTACGGTTTCAACATCAATTTTATCTTTGGATATTTCAGCAGATATAGCATTAGAAAGCTCACGCATACGTGCTATTGCTCTGTTTAGGGCAAAATGCTTTATATCTTCGGCGACATGCTTTATTGTAAAATATACTAATCTATTTAACTCTTTACTAATTTCAGTTATATCATCTTTTAAAGAATCTATCGCCTTAAACATATGCTCAAGCCTATTAATAAAACGTGAGCAGCCTTCAATACCGCTTGCCGACCATTCTAGATCTTTCTCAGGCGGACTATCGGACAGCACAAAAAACCTAATCGCATCTGCCCCGTATTGCTCTTGCATTGTCTCAAGATCGATGAGGTTCTTTTTAGATTTACTCATCTTCTCAATGCGTCCCTGCACTACTCTATTATTGCTTTCTTTATGAAAAAATTCATTACCTTTTTTAACTACTTCTTCAGGATATAACCAATTATTATGCTCGTCTTTATAAGTAGCATGTAGCACCATCCCTTGAGTAAACAATCCTTTAAAAGGCTCACGAACGCTTACGTAATTCTGTTCGTTCATTACCTTAGTGAAAAACCTTGCATATAATAAATGCATTACCGCATGCTCTATGCCGCCTATATATTTATCGACCGGTAGCCAATAATCACAAGCTTTTTTATCGGTCATATCTGTAGCATTGCTATTGCAATATCTCGTAAAATACCAAGATGATTCAAAAAATGTATCAAAAGTATCGGTTTCACGAACAGCGGGCTTATCGCATTTCGGACAATTAACATGTTTCCAACTAGGATGATGATCAAGCGGATTACCGTGACCGTCAAAATTTACGTCATCAGGTAACGTAACGGGTAAGTCTTTGTAAGGTACGGGGACTATGCCGCAAGCTTCGCAGTGAATCATAGGAATAGGACATCCCCAAAAGCGTTGACGAGAAATCCCCCAATCTTTTAGACGATAATTTACGCTGCGTTTACCTATACCTAGTTTCTCAAATTCCCTAATGATTTTTTGTTTTGCTTCATTACTAGTTAAGCCGTTTAGAAAATCTGAGTTAACCAAAATTCCATCTTCCGTGTAAGCGGTCTTTTGTACATCAATATCTGCTTTTATTACTTGTTTAATAGGTAAATTCATTTTAACGGCTAATTCATGGTCACGTTCGTCATGAGCAGGACAACCGAAAACAGCACCAGTGCCGTAATCCATTAACACGAAATTCGTAATAATAACCGGCAATATTATATTAGAGTCAAAAGGATGAATGACATAAAGACCGGTAAACACTCCCTCTTTTTCAGCCTTTTCTAGTTCGCTACTTCCTGTAATATGTGAACATTTAGTTATAAAAGCTAGTATCTCAGGTGTTTTGGAAACTAACCGTTCTATTATCGGATGATTAAAGGCAATTCCTATAAAGCCAGCTCCGAAAATAGTTTCAGGTTTGGTTGAGAATACTTCTATAGTAGTATCTTCATTATCCTTAATTTTGAAATGAAAGTTAGCACCTATCGATTTACCTATCCATTTCTCTTGCATAGACCGAATAGCTTCAGGCCACTCTTTTAAATTCTGAATTTCGTTTAATAATTCTTCAGCATAATCGGTGATTTTTAAGAACCATTGCTTTAAATAGCGTTTCTCAACAATTGCACCTGAACGCCAACCACGCCCGTCTACAACTTGCTCATTCGCAAGAACGGTATTATCAACCGGATCCCAATTAACAAGTGATTCTTTTTGATAAGCAAGATTTCGTTCATAAAGCTCTAAAAAGAATTTCTGCTCATGTTTATAATACTCAGGATCACAACTATTTATCTCTCTAGACCAATCATAAGAAAAACCCATAGATTTTAGCTGCTTTTTCATATTCTCGATATTAGAATAAGTCCAATCTTTCGGATGAGAATTATTTTTTATTGCGGCATTTTCGGCAGGTAGCCCAAAAGCATCCCAGCCCATCGGATGAAGCACGTTAAAACCTTGCATAGTCATAAACCTTGCAATAACATCACCTATAGAATAGTTGCGTACATGACCTACATGGATTTTACCGGAAGGATAAGGCAACATTTCAAGTACGTAATATTTTGGCTTGCTACTCTCGTTTGATACTTCAAAAGCTTTTTCTTCTTGCCAAATTTGCTGCCATTTTTGTTCTATTTGGTTCATATTTTTTTATAATTTATATGCTGCATCGTCATTGCGAGCAGTCGTAGACTGCACGGCAATCTCATCAAATATCCTAAGATTGCTTAGTCAATTGCTATGCAATTACCTCGCACTATTAATATATATATCTCTAGCTTTTCTTAAAATTTTATCTTCAAGTGTGATAGCAAGATTTGAGGTGTTTTCATTAAGTACCCATTGTTTATTTTTAAGCATTTCTTCAAATACTTTCACTTCAATTGAATCAGGGCTTATTACATCGTCTTTAATAAATATATTTATTTTAAATCGAAAATTAGGATTAGAGCGTGGGCTATACCATTCCGTAATAATCACGCCGCCGTTTGAGTCAGCTGATGCAAGAGGAGCAAAACTTATAGTCTCTAATGCTGCTTGCCAAAGATATTTATTAACAGAGCCTCCTACAGCTTTAGTAGATTCGTTTTTTACCCTGCCCGGTCTAAAAACTAATCCTTCTTCACCTGCTATAGAACCTACTTCGTCCCATTTCTGCTCTCGTTCTGTTTTTGGATAATCATCCGCTAAGATACTAGTACTTATTGCACTAAGTATAATTACAAAAAATAATCCGATAATTTTCTTCATAACCAATATTTAATTAGTGTGCTTGAGGGAAATAATAGAGAAGCTTTGGCTATTAGTCAAAAATTATTTGAACATAACTAATATGTCATTCTTGCGTGGACCAGTAAAACCCACTGTGTCATACCGTGGCTCGACCACGGTATGACGACAGAGGTAAAATTGATCCACGCAACAATGCCTTCTCGCAATGACGGGAAAACTGATCCATGTAACAAGACTACACCTTAACAGGCATGACGACAAAAATATCTTTAGGATTCTCAGGAAATTTAATAAGTACCGGTGCTGAAACATCTGAAAAATATAATTCTACTAAATCCGATTTCACTGCTTTTAAGACATCTTCCAAATATTGCGGATTAAAGCCTATAGCTAAAGACTCATCACTATTATATTCATAAAAACTTTCCTTATCTTGTGAAGAATTAATAACCTCTTTTGCGTTACCTCTTGCTTCACCGACGGCACTAATCTCTAAGGTTTCACGAGATAACGATAATTTTACCGCTCTAAATTTTTCAACGGTTATTATCGCTATCCTTTCTATACTATCTGCAAATATTTTTCGATTAATTACTAATTTTGAGCTACTGCTTTCCGGAATAAAAGCACTATAATCAGGGAAAATACCGTCTATAAGCTTTGATAGCATAATAGTATTTTCGTTACATATAAACTTAATCTTATTGCTACTTAATAAAATTTCTATATCTTCATTTATATTTTTAGGATCTTTAACTATTTTTAAAATTTCCTCTGCACTTTTTTGCGGTAATATAACTCCAAAATTCTTTATTTGTTTTTCTAATGTTACCCATGAAACCGAAAGTCTATGCCCATCGGTACTTGCCGAACAAAACTCTTTGTCTTTTATGTGTAAATAAACACCGTTTAAATTATAACGAGTTTCATCTAAAGAAATCGAAAATTTTGTCGATTCGATTATTTTAGCAAAATCCGTGCAGGAAATTTTAAAACTTGCTTCAGGATTAATACTATCCATTGCAGGAAAAGAACTAACCGGCAAAGTAAATAAATTAAATTTACAATTTTTTCCTTTGATCTCAAGTCCCGTTGTACCGAGATCTGTTAATGTAAGCTCGGAATCCGGAAGTTTTCGGACTATATCATTTAGAGTTTTCGTAGAAACGGTAAGTTCGCCTTCACTTACTACCTGTACTGCTATTTTTTGACTTAAGTACAAATCCATATTAGTAGAACTAAGTTCCAGATTGCCGTCTTTTGCCGATAATTTAATGTTTGCATATTCAGGTATTATATTACGTTTTTCAACAACGGAACTTGCAAACCCTAGGGACTGAACTAACGTTTTTGTTTCAACTATTAATTTTAACATATTGTTATTCTCTTAATGTTCCTTGAAATTTTTGCGAGATGGCAGCAATTAAATCTTTACTGAACGAATTTAAATCAGTATCAGATAACGTCCGATCATCCGCTTGTAGCTCTATTTTAACCGCTATAGATTTTTTACCTTCAGGTAATTTATCACCGCTATAAATATCAAATAATATAACTGATTTGACAAGCTTTTTATTAAAATTATTTATATATGATATTATTTCACCGACTCTATGATCTTGATCAACAATAAATGCGTAATCTCTAAAATTAGATTGAAAATCCGATACTGCAAATTCGTCTCTTTTACCGAATTTAGCTTTTATCAACGGCAAATTTGTAATATTTAGCTCGAATGCGAATATTTCCTGATTAATATCGTAATATTTCAAGATTTTAGGGTGTATCTGCCCAAAATGACCTAATAAATTTTTACCAAGCCCTATATTTACTGCTCTGGTTGGATGATAATATTGTGGCAATGCTGCCCCATTTGTTGCTATACATTTATCTATAGATAGTCCTGCATAATCAACTACCAGCTCTAAATCGCCTTTAAGATCAAAAACATCATAGCCCCGTCCAAGCGAATGAGGATTTTTATTATTATATGAACCGCTTATAATTGCCGTCAAATAAGTTGCTTCCGTATTTAAATCTACAAAACTCGGCCCAACTTCAAAAAAAGCCATATCTTTTATAGAGCGTGCTAGATTTTTACTTACTATACTTAACAAATTTGGTAGTATAGTAGGACGCATATAATTGTCTCCTATGCTAATAGAATTAAGCAAAAATAACTCTTCTTTTAATTCAGCAAACAACTTTGCATCTTCGCTACTCATAAAAGAGTTAGTTACTACCTCATCATAGCCTTTGCTTGCTAATATCCTTTTAAAACTAGATATTCTTTTATGCTCTCTTAGCTTATTATTATCTTGGTCTAGTTCGGGTAATTTTATACTCTCTATTTTATCATAGCCGTAAATACGAGCGATTTCTTCAGCTATATCTTCTAAAATAGTTATATCGTGACGCCAAGAAGGAGCTATTACCTTTATAATCTCACCTTTAACATCCGTAATAAATCCTAGTTTATTTAACATAGCTTCTATCTCTTTGATATTTAATTTAATTCCTGTAATTTTTTCTAAATAGCATGCTGAAAAATCTAAAGATTTTTTTTGTGACTCTTTTTCACCGACTTTCACTACTTCCGACACTTCACCGTTTCCGCATATTGACAAAATAAGATTAGTTGCTATGTCCAAAGCCTTTTCCGTAAAATTTCTATCGATATTACGCTCATTACGATATCTAGCATCCGTATCAATTTGGAATCTTCGCCCGCTAGTTGCAACCATTTTAGCATTAAAACAAGCAGCTTCGAGTATTATATTATTCGTACTATCAGTACAACTACTATCAGCCCCGCCAATGACACCAGCCAGACCTTGAATACCGCTTTCATCTTTTATAACTAAATCATTTTTGGTAAGTAAATATTCTTTGCCGTTTAGGGCGTGGAAAGTAACTGCGTCATCCTTGTCATACCGTGGCTTGTCCACGGTATCCATAGAACAACTTACAGCACTAGTAATTTCATTGGATCCCGCAGTCAAGCCGCGGGATGACAATTGTTTTTCCTCGCAATGACGATTACAATGACGTGCTACAGTAATCTCTCCTTTTATCCTATCCGCATCGTAAGCATGCATAGGCTGCCCGAAGCTATAGGAAATATAATTTGTTACATCCACTAAGCTTGAAATAGTTTTTACCCCGACATTTTTTAATAATTTCCGTAACCAATCAGGGCTTGGTTTATTTTTTAAATTTCTTATTTCTCTAAAAGTAAATAACGGGCAGGCTTCTTTATCTTGCACGTTAAGCTTCATTTTAGAAATGAATGTACTCTTTATTTCCGAAATTTCTAGCTCTTTAAGTATTCCTATTCCTTTAGCTGCTAAATCTCTTGCAATGCCATAAACTCCAAGTGCATCACCTCGGTTAGGAGTAACGTTAGTAATAAATACCGGATCATCTAAACCGTAATATTTAGTAAAATTCTCTCCAACCGCAGCATCTTCAGGTAGCTCTATAATCCCTTCAGACTCTGAAGCTAGCAGTAATTCCTCTTCAGAGCAAAGCATACCACAGCTTTTTTCGCCTCTAATAACAGATTCCTTAATCTTAAATTTACCGTTTGGTATTTCTATTCCGATATTTGCAAGTACTACTTTTATACCTGCTCTTGCATTACTCGCACCACAAACTATTTGTAGCATACCGCTTTTAGTCTCAACATCACAAAGCTTTAATTTATCAGCTGACGGGTGAGGTTTAGTACTTGCTATATATGCTACTTCAAATTTTTGTAACTCCCCTGCCTTATCTATCACCTCTTCTACTTCAAGGCCGATAGCTGTTAGGGCCTCGGCAATTTCAATAACCGAAGCCGATGTCTCTAAAAATTGTTTTAACCATGATAAAGTAAATTTCATTTTGTTAACCCCATTGCTAAATTCGGTATATCAAATGAGGTAAAGTTATAATGTCTAAGCCAACGCATATCACCTTCAAAAAATTGTCTTAAATCTTTAATATTATATTTTAGCATCGCAAAACGCTCTATTCCAAGCCCAAAAGCAAAGCCTTGATACTCACTGCTATCGATTCCAACATTCTTAAGTACGTTTGGATGAACCATCCCGCACCCTAGCACCTCAAGCCATTTATCGTTTTTATTCATCCGAATATCAACTTCAGCAGAAGGTTCGGTAAATGGAAAAAAGCTGGGTCTAAAACGTAATTCAATATTAGAATTTTCAAAAAAGCTTTTTATAAATTCCGTGATAACATATTTTAAATGTCCCATATTGATATTTTTATCAATAACAAGCCCTTCTATTTGGTGGAACATCGGCGTATGCGTCATATCCGAATCCGATCTATAAGTCCTACCCGGTGCTATAAACCTAAAAGGCGGTTTGCCGTTTTTCATAGCTCTAATCTGCACTGTTGAGGTATGAGTACGTAATAACAGCGGCTTATTATTTTCCTGACCTTTCAAATAAAAAGTATCATGCATTTGCCTTGCGGGATGATCATCTTCAAAATTGAGAGCGGTAAAATTATGAAAATCATTCTCGATATTCGGTCCGTTTTCTATAGTAAAACCAAACTGCGAAAATACTTGTATTAACTCCTCACTACATTGTGTTATTGGATGAATAGAACCTTGTTTATATCTTCTTGCAGGGATTGTTAAATCAATTTTATCGGCAGCAAGTTTAAAATTTAGTTCCTGCTCCTCTAAAATTTCTTCTTTTGCTTTTATTATATTCTGTATTTTATCTTTTAATTTATTGATTTTTAAGCCAAATTCTTTACGTTCCTGTTCATTTAAACTACCTAATTTTTCAAGCTCACCGGTCACTATACCGTTTTTGCCTAAAAATTCTACTTTATATTCTTGCAGATCTTTTAAGCTTTGTACTAATAAGATTTTTTCCTCAGCAAGCCTTAATATTGTTTCTATATTTTCCATGATTTTCTTTATTTTATGTTAACACTGTCATCCTGTGGCTTGTCCACAGGATGACACCGAAAACGTTTTTTGATCGACGCAAGCAAACCTCATGAGGGAATGACAACGCACCTCATATACCCCTCTTCTATCCCCACCAACTTCGCTTTAAATATCTGCCCTATTTCTAAAGGTTTATCTAGCTTTACCGGAATAAAATTCTCGGTATGAGCAATATTATTATTCTCTACTAATAACTCCACTTTCTGCCCTATATGTTTTTTAAAGAATTCGGTCAACTGGTTTTGCCCTTCTTGCCTTAAAATTTCTGCCCTTTCTTTTCTTATATTTTTAGGTACTTGCGGCATACGTGCTGCAGGCGTCCCTTCTCTTTCCGAATAAGGGAAAACATGTAAATATTGTAATTCCGCTTCTGAAATTAATTTTCTTGTATTTTCAAACATTTCAGGGGTTTCCGTCGGGAAACCGGCTATAATATCCGCACCAAACGATACTTCCGGTCTTATTGCCCGCAGCTTTCGACAAAACTCTATTACGTTTGCTCTATTATGGCGTCTTTTCATACGTTTTAATATCATATCGTCGCCTGCTTGCAAGCTAATATGAAAATGCGGCATTATGCTTTCACTATAAGCTATAAGCTCAAAAAGTTCATCATCTATTTCAGCCACATCTATCGAAGATAATCTAAGCCTCTTTAATTCAGGGACTAAATTCAAAACTCGTTTAATCATTTGTGCGAATGTTGGACTTCCCGGCAAATCACTACCGTAAGCCGTAACATCGACACCGGTAAAAACTACTTCTTTAAAGCCGTTTAATACTAAATGCTTTACCTGCTCTGCTATAGCTCCTATTGCTACTGATCTACTTTTACCTCTACCGTAAGGGATAATACAGAAAGTACAAAAATGATCACAACCGTTTTGTACCTGAATAAAAGCACGAGATTTACCGTCAAAGCTACTTACTAAATGACTTGCCGTCTCTTTCACCGACATTATATCATTAACTGTTATTTTTTCATCGGTAATTTGGTAGTAATTAGGTAATAACTTCTCTTCATTACCTATAACTTTGTCAACTTCCGGCATATTACCGTACATTTGCGGACTTGTTTGAGCGCTACAGCCGGTAACAATAATTTTTAAATCAGGATTATTTTTTTTAGCCTTGCGGATAGCTTGTCTTGCTTGTTTCTCAGCTGCTTTAGTTACCACACAAGTATTGAATATTGCCACATTATCGATACCCGACAATTCCAAGTTTTTTCGTATTATCTCACTTTCATAAATATTAAGTCTACAGCCAAATGTTACTACTTCTTGTCTTAAATTATTGCTCACAATAATATTCCCCACGTGTTACAAGCGTAGCTGCCCCTTGCATTATTATATTACCGTTTTCTTCTTTCATAGTAAGGTTACCGTGCTTAAATACTACCGTACTTGGTGAATGGATAAAACCGAGCTTTAAACCGGCAGCAAAACTACCGCAAGCTCCGCTTCCGCAAGCAAGCGTTAACCCTGCCCCCCGCTCCCAAACAGATAAATAGATTTTATTATCTTTTACTTCAGCAAAATTAACGTTTACCCCATCTGCGAATAATTCCTTAGCCTGCAATTTTTCACCGACAATTTTTTGATCTTGAGGTTCTAACTTACTAAAAATAATCAAATGCAGATTACCTATATCAACGCAAATAGTTTCCTTTAAATCAATCATATAACGCTCTGCAAATTCCCAAAGTCTATCACGGCTTGGCATCCAAGCTTCATTAAAACTAACGCTTCCTACATTAACGCTAATATTATTTTCATCATTGACATTACATAGCAATTTTTTATTGCCTACCATTACGGTAATATCTTTCTTTCCCGTATCAAGATAAATTAAGTTGGCTAAACATCTTGTAGCATTACCGCATAATTTAGCACTAGAGCCATCTATATTATAGATAATCATCTCATAAAAATCATCATGCTCTTCATAAATAATAAACTGATCACAACCTATACCCGTATGACGATCAGCCATATTTTTTGCTAACTGCGATAAATCATGTGAACTTGATAAATCTCGTTTGTTAACAATAACAAAATCATTACCGAGACCATGCATTTTTACAAAATTAATTTTACTAATCATAATGTTTTACATATTAGGAAATTGTATTATAGCAAATTTCTTGGAATTTGCTATAATGAAGTGATGATATATAAAAATATAGACTATTATACTAATTTACGTTTCTTAGACCCTAAAAATAACTATGCATTTTTAAAAATTTTCGGTACGGGAAAAATAAGGATATACTTATTCATTTTCTAAATGACATTTTAGGTTATACGGGAAAAGAAGTAATTACCGAAGTTACTTTTTTTAAAAACAATTCAAGATCCCGATATCGCTGCTTATAGACAATCTATAGTTGATGTATTATGTAGAGATAAATACGGTACTCAATTTATTGTAGAGATGCAGGTCAGCAAACATCCAGGTTTTGAAAAACGAGCTCAGCTTTATGCAGCAAAGGCCTATTCAAGACAAATAATAAAAGAAGATGAAGATCATAAAAAAAATGGCAGTATATGCAAAACTTCGAGGAGTAATATTCTTAGCTATTACCGATTTTATTTTATTTCCCGATAAAAAAGATTGGAGATCAGATCATAGATTACTTGATACTAAAACTTATGAGAACGACCTACAAGATTTTTATTTTATCTTTTTAGAGCTTGAGAAATTTAATAAAGAATTAGATCAATTAGAGAACCTTCAAGAAAAATGGGCATATTTCTTTAAACATGCACATGAAAGCACTCTAGAAGAAATGGAGAATTTGATAGGTCATGATTTTATTATTAAAAAGCTTTTTATGCTTTGGATCAAGCTAGTTGGTCTGAAGAAGAGTTAAATACTTATGAAAAAATGATAAAAACCGAAATGGATAATCTAGCCGTAGAAGGGCAGAAAATTATGGATGCTGAAGCTAAAGGGGAAGCCAGAGGAGAAGCAAGACAAAAAATTTCTATAGCTAAAAAAATGCTAGCAAAAAATAAACCTTTAGATGAAATTATAGATTTTACCGGTTTAACAGAAAAAGAAATCGAACAATTAAAGTAATGAAGATCCTTAATATTATGCTAAGTCGTGACCTTGGCGGCATTCAACAAGCATTTTTAGATTATAACGCAGCTCTTGGGATGCAAAAAATTGAGGTTATAAATATCACTTCTTACAAGGCAAAAATAAATTCCTTTCTACACAAACAAAACTTAAAACTACCTAATATAGTACCGTTTGATTTACTCTCGGTACTTATTCTTAAATATATAATTCATAAGACTAAGCCCGATATAATTATAGCACACGGTAATAGAGCAATAAATTTTAGTAAATTTGCTAAATCACAAAATATAAAATTAATCGGTATCGCTCATAATTATAGTTTAAAAGGACTACGTAAATGTGATTTTGTTATTGCCTTGACGCATCATATGAAAGAATTTTTACTAAAAAATAACTTTGCCGAATCTAGGATATGCATCCTACCGAATATGATAAATATTGCTAAAGACTTCACTCCAAATAAAACATATAGAAAACCTATCGTAATTGGTGTACTAGCAAGATTTGTAGCTAAAAAAGGTGTTGATGTTTTTATTAATGCTATAAAAATTTTAAAAGAAAAAAAATATGATATTCAAGCTGTTATAGGTGGAAGTGGCGAGGAAAAAGATAATTTAATTGCTTTAGCACGTAAACTTAATTTACAAGATCAAATATCATTTACGGGATGGGTTAACGATAGAGATAAATTCTTTAAACAAATAGATATTTTTTGTTTACCGTCTCTTCATGAACCGTTTGGAATTATAGTGCTTGAAGCAATGGAGGCAAACGTGCCTATCGTTAGTACGGATACTGAAGGACCTGCAGAAATTCTAACACACCTACAAGACGGGCTTATTTGTAAAGCCGGCTCTAGCGAAGATTTAGCAGAAAAAATTGTCTATCTAATAGAGAACCCTATAAAAGCAAAAGAATTTTCTAAAAACGCCTACCTTACTCTCAAACAAAATTATGACATTAAAGTTGTTTCTGAAAAGTTACAGCATATTTTAGAAAGCTTCAGATAAGATGAATTTAAGGAGGAGCCTGCACAGCGTATAAAAATACGTGAGCACAGGCGAATCCTGCAAAATTCGCTTATATCAAGCTTTCTAAAATATGCTGTAGCAACATTATTACGTAATTATAAAAATAGTTAGTTGAAAAAATAATAGTCTATATTGACATAGCGGTTTAAAGATTCATAATTAATATTAAATAATATTAATTTATTTTAATGAATCTACTGAAGAGTTTTATGTCATTCCTGCGTGGATCAAAAAAAGTACTCGGTGTCATACCGTGGCTTGACCACGGTATCCAGAAAATAACTTATTATATACGTTGTTTTAGCGTTTTTAACTGGACCCCGTGGTCAAACCACGGGGGGTGATATGGAAACAAAGTGTATCAACATAAATCCAGGATCAGTATGATAGCGGGGCTTCGTAATAATCAAATTATAGCGCCAGTAATATTTGAAGGAAATTGTAATAAAGAAATATTTACAACCTATGTAGAGACTATATTAACTAAAGAATTACATCCTGGACAAACAGTAATTATGGATAATATCAACTTCCATAAGAATAATATAATAAGAGAATTAATCGAGTCGGTTGGGTGCAGAATTTTATTCTTACCTACATATAGCCCAGACTTAAATCCTATAGAACATTATTGGTTTAAGATTAAGAACGAAATAAGAAAAGTTACGGGGCAATTCAAAGATATCAGTATGGCTGTAGAACACGTACTAAAGTTTATTTAACTGTACCTATTTACTATGGTCTAGCTATACCTTTTATACTCCATCCATATTCTCTACAAGCATTATCTTCTATTCCTGACTCATCAATGAATACTAGAGTTTCTTTAGAAATTTGCTGTATCTTTTCTATAAATTCATTCCTTAAACCAATATCCCTTCTGGGATGAAGATGACTTTTTTTTATAAGTGTACCCTAGTAGTTTTCTATAGTAATTTATTCTAGTTCTTTGTAATCTATTACCTAGTATAATACTTAATTCTTTAGCTGTTTTATCATGATTATTGATAATTAATTCTTCAAATTCTTTGAGATTTATTTTTGCATTATAACCCTTTGCTGGACCATAAGGTTTTGCTTTTATATCTCCTGTTTCCCATTTAAGAGTTTTCCATCTATATATAGTGTTACGACCTATATTGAATATTTTACATGCTTTAACAATTGAGAGCCCATCATCTAGAGCTTTGAATAGTTTCATTCTTAAATCGTAACTGTAACTGCTTGCCATAATTTATTTATTATCATTTATAACATATATATTAGCATAGTATGTACCTATTTACTATGGTCTAGCTATATCTGAGTTTCAATATTATCGGTGTAGCACTTATACTTGGACTTCCTATTGGATATGTCGCTTATAAATCAAGATGTTGTGGTATAGTAAAAACTATACAAGAATTAAAATGTTTGGGAAATGATGGAGGGGGTGATAGCACGAGTATTAATTGTGAATAAAGATGTATTACTATTGATTACTTTTCTTTATATATTCCTTTGGAATATATTGTTCAATATAATCAAAATCAGATGCTTTTTGTAATAAAAATTTTAACGATTCTTTACCACTTTTTTTAGCCAATAAATAAGTAATACATATACTAGCATCGCTTAACTTGTTACATAATTCTTTTGTTTGATCTGTAAGCTGTTGCTTTGCTGATTCAACAACTTTTAATGCTTCTAATACCTGGTCTTTTGTTTCTGCTATCTCATAGGCTTTTTAAGTTTTTTTATAACATCTAATTTCTTTGCTAATTCATTTATTTCAATAACAATAGGGTTTTGAAGGCCTTTTATAGAGGTAAGACTAGCAGTACTTGCTGAAAGTTTACTTTTCATAATATACCTATTAATAAAAAGTAAATTATTGTTATACCATGGCTTGACTATTTCATCCCGTGGTCAAGCCACAAGATGACAGCAAAGAAGTCTGGATTTCTGCGATCAACGGAATAATATATATTATATCGAACAAGCATTACTGCCGTTATCATCATCTTCACGGATAAATTTTTGCTTTACCTTAGAATTATTATTATACGGCTTACTATTTTTTACCGGTGGATAATTTACAGGCTCATAATTCGTAACGGGCGGTGCATAATTTTGGTTTACCGTAGCATTTGGACAAGTATATTTTGATATATCACGCTTAGTTTCTCTAAGCATTGCTTTTATCTGATTTAATTCCTCTTGCATCTTTTTTTCTTTATCGCTATCGTCTTTTCTAACCTTTTTATTCGCTCTACTTAAAGTCATATCATCATCGGATTCAGCGAAGCCGGCTTCTGCTTTTTGCCTTGCTATATCCCTTTTAATCATCTTAAGATACATTTCACGATTTCTCTTTACAGGATCGATTCTTTCTCCTCTTAAAGGACTATCATAGTCATCATCATCGTCGTTATCATAATCAAGATTATCTTCTACTATATTCTTTTTAGCCAAAGTAATATATTTATTATTATATACAGGTTTTCTCTTGCCGCCTTTAGCACCTTTACTATCAACCAATCTATTATTTGCGGATCTTTGAAAATAGCTTCTAAAATTATCTGTACAAGCTGAAAGTAAAAACATTCCTAAAAATAATATTATAATTTTTTTTAACATATATTTATATTCCAAAACTTTTATTAGACTTCCTGTATAACGTAGCTAATAAGGAGGAATTTGTAGGAGACACGGAACGCAGTACCGCAGCGTACGCTTTGGTACGTGAGGATACGAGTACCGGATCGACGCACAAATTACCCTTAGAAGCAAGTTATGCAGGAAGTCTAATATGATTAATGCCACATAATAGCCAAACTTGCAAGAATAAAGAGCCGGACTGCTTATTGTTATTCTGAGGTATTTTTGGTCTTGTTGTATGTCTCCCACCCCATCATTGCGAGCGACTAAAAGGAGCGTGGCAATCTCAGGACTTTAGCACGAGATTGCTTCGTCAAAACTTACAGTTTTTCCTCGCAATGACGGAAAACAAAACTTAAATCACCTCTTCTATTAGGTTACTTAATAGCTTATGCCCTTCTTTTCTTCTTTTTAATAAATTTTGTGAAGCATCCTCTAATATCTTAGGATTACTTATCAAATCGAGTATTTTATCTGCTAATTTTCCTGCAGAAATATTATTCTGCTCTAAACACCATCCTGCTTTTTTATCTTCCAATAATTTTGCATTGTAGTATTGATGATTATCCGCAGCACTAGGCAGTGGAATAAAGATTGCCGGCAACCCTATATAGGTCAATTCTTCTATAGTAGATGCTCCTGCTCTTGAAATCACTAAATCGGCTTCTTTATATTGCAATGCCATATTCTCAAAAAATTCGGCAAATTCATAATTAATGTTTAATTTCGAGTATATATCTTTTATTTTTACTTGATCATCTAATGCTGCTTGCTGGATTATATTTAATTCAAGACCTGGCTGTTTTTGCATTAAAATTTGGATACTTGCAGGTATCAGCTCTGAAAATAACTTAGCTCCTTGACTACCGCCAAAGATGAATATAGTAAAGATATTATCAGTGGAAGGCTTGTCACCCCGTGGCTTGACCACGGGGTCCAAAAAGTCTTTAATAAAACCACTGGACCACGTGGTCAAGCCACGGGGTGACATTATATCCCTAATATTCTCTCTAACTACCCCACCGGTAACTACTATTTTACTTTTTGCAAATTCCGGTAAATTCTTTATTTTTTCATAAGAAATAGCTATCTTTTTAGTAAAGCTTGCAAAAAATTTATTAACTTTTCCAAGGTAAGAATTCTGTTCATGAATTATAATCGGTACTCTTAAAAAAATTGCCGCAAACATTGGAGCTATAACAGGATAACCGCCAAATCCTATAATAGCTGAAGACCTGATATTATATAATAATCTAATAGCCTTTAAAACTGCAATTGATAACCTAGGTAAAAACAAGAAAATATTACCTGAGCGTTTTAAATCTAGGATATGAAAAATTACTTTCATATCCTGTTTTATATATTTTTTGCATCTTAAATCAGTAATAAAATGAACTTCATACCCACGTTTCACTAACTCTTCCCCAAGAGCGACTGCCGGAAAAAAATGTCCCCCCGTCCCTCCTGCTACCAAAATGATTTTTTTCATATTTCAATATTACGAATTTTGTACGAATTTAACGGCGTTCGGTGTCTTGTAAAACCAAGAAGCATACCGGTAGCGATAGCTATTGCAAGCGTTGAAGAACCACCGTAACTAATAAACGGCAATGTCATACCTTTAGTAGGAAGTAAATGTAAAGTCACACCCATATTAATTATTGCCTGAAGCCCTAATTGTGCAATTATACCGCTAGCAGCGAATTGTACAAATTTATCTGTTTCATTTAATAACTTAATAAGACTTCTTAATACTATAAAAGCAAATATACCTATAACAATCAGGCAAATAATAGCCCCAAACTCCTCACCAGCTACGGCAAAAATAAAGTCCGTATGGGAATCGGGTAGTACCTGCTTTACTGCTCCTTCCCCTGGACCGCGTCCATATAAACCGCCATGCTCAAAAGCCTTAAGAGACTTACTAACTTGATAATTCTCACTACTATCGGGATCTAAAAATGAATTAATTCTTTGCGTTACGTGAGGTAACCAAAAATAAGCAATAATTACTCCTATCATTCCTAAAAAACCCGCTAGAACAATCCAAAATATCGGCATACCTGCAATAAACAGCTGAATACCAAAAACTGCCGTAATCATTACAAGCATTCCAAAATCCGGCTGAATAATTAAGAGAATAGCAACAATAGAATAAAGTATTACACAAATCGTAAAACTTGGAAAATCATCATTAAATTTTAGCGATAATATCCAGCCCGTAACAACTGCAAAAAACGGTTTGATAAATTCCGAAGGTTGAATAGATAGACCTAGAATATTAATCCATCGCACTGCTCCTTTTACTTCATAGCCAAAAAATTTAACTGCTACTAATAAAACTATACTAGCAATAAACCCAACTATTGCAAAACGCCTTAACCATTTCTTATTAAGACATGAAAATAATAATATAAGCCCTGAAGCGGCAGCTAAATAAAATATTTGTCTAGATGCAAAATAACTTTCTTCAAGACCTATTCTACTTGCTACTGCTGAACCTGAGGTAGTAACAAGCATTAGACTAAAAGCAAATAAGATAATTAAAGAAATTATTATTTGCCTATCGGTACTCCGCCACCATAATTTTATAAAGTTATTAGATATTTCGTTATTCAAATTTTCCCTATTCTTTTATGACTATATTGATGATGTTATTGCATGGATCGGAAAATACACTCGATGTCATACCGTGGCTTGACCCCGTGGTCAAGCCACGGGGTGACAGTATACTACACAATTTTATAAACAACTCTCCACGCTCTTCAAAATTTTTAAACTGATCATATGAACTACAACTAGGTGCTAACAAGATATTTTTTACCTCCGCATTATCACCTATTGCATCCTTATAAGCAAGATCGAAGGCTTGCTCAAGATCATCACATATTACAAAATCTACTATATTCTTAGCAGTATTTGCAAATATTTCTTTAGCTTGACCATAAAAATAAGCTTTCTTAATTTTACTGAAATAAGGCTTTATTTCCTCAATACCACCCCCTTTAGGGGTTCCTCCAGCAAGCCAGTAAATATTATCTAGTGCTTTAATTGATTGCACGGCAGATATGGCATTTGTTGCTTTACTATCATTGTAAAAACTTATATTATTTATACTACCGATATATTGCATTCTATGAGGTAAACTTTGAAAACTACTTATAGACTCAATTATTTTTTTAGGTTCTACTCCTATTATTTTAGCTACTGCATAACTTGCTGCAATATTCTCATAATTGTGAAGTCCTTGCAAATTTTTATTAAACGATAATTTATAACTTATATCATTATCTTTAATTTTATCATCAACTACCAAAATACCGTTTTCAAGAATTTTAGTAACCGAAAAAGGAATTAGTTTTATACGCTGCTCTTGCTGTAATAGCATAAAAATCTTACGACAATAATCATTATCGATATTAATTACTGCATAACTCTTTTTATCCATTCGATCGAAAATCTTAGATTTTGCTGCAATATAACCGGTCATGTCTTGATGTCTATCCAAATGGTCGGGAGTTATATTAAGAAGCACTGCTATTTTAGCTGTAAAGGTTTTTACTAGATCTAGCTGAAAAGAAGACAATTCAAGTACATACCCATCCTTACTTGCTTTAGCTTGCAAAGCAGAAACTCCAATATTACCGGCAACCGGATAGTCTAAACCGTTACTATTTAAGATATGGTTTATTAAAGCAGTAGTAGTACTTTTACCATTTGTACCAGTTACGGCGATAAAGTTTAAATTTCTTGATTTTTCAAATAATAAGTCTATATCGGAAGTGATTGGAATATTAAAATTTTTTGCAATCTTGACTATCTCATGCGTTAAAGGAATTCCAGGACTTAAGACAATTTTATCTAAATTTTGCCATCTTGAATCAGATAAAGCAGCAATAGCGGTTTTACTATATAATTCTTCAAATATATCTCTATTTGCTTTTAAATCATCATAAACAATTACATCATATTTATTTTGCAATTCCTCGTAAACTGATATACCGGTTTTACCAAGCCCAAAAACACCTATTTTCTGTTTTTTATGAGAATTCATGAGTAACTTATATGTCATTCCCGCGAAAGCGGGAATCTAGAAAAAATAACCTTAATATTGATACAAAATTTATATATTTGATAAAATAAACCTATAAAAAACTTGTTTTTTATAGGTTTTGCTGGATTCCCGCCTTCGCGGGAATGACATCGAGGTCTTTTTAAAAACTGTCCACTATAAACAAACCACGGGATGACATGACTCAGAACCTTAATCCATGTCCTGCATTAATGCTTGTTCACCTTCATTAAATTCACCTTGTCCTTTTATATTATTATAAGTTGGTTTACTATTCCCAGGATCAGGTAAATAATAATGAGGCGGAACTTCTAGTGCTTTAGCACGCTGTACTTGATACTCATTAGGTCCGGCTGTTGATATACCTACGGTTTCTTTTAACTTTTTACTACAAGCAGAAGTAATTAATAAAACAGTAAATAATAAAAAAATCTTTTTCACTTAAACACCTATAAATTAAAATTATATTAGACTCCTTGCAAAATGAACTTCTAGAGGTAATTTGTACGTCAATCCGGTATCGAATCCTCACGTAGGTCTACTACGCTACGGTTCTGCGTTCCGTGTTTCCTTCAAATTCCTATCTATAAGTTTAATTTTGCAAGGAGTCTATTTTATCGTTACCACCCTTATCGGTATTACGAATTTTTTCAGCCATAGCTTCAATTTGAGCATTATCATAATTCCCTTTAGCCTTTTCTTCAATAACTTTTTTAGTACTATAATAATCTTCTATTAAGATAATTACTCCTATTGTAATAAAGCAATCAGCTAAATTAAATACGGGGAAGCTATAATTCTGATAATGAAAATGGATGAAGTCAAAAACTGCTCCTCTAAAAAATCTATCAATTAGATTACCAACAGATCCGCCGATTACAAAGCTATAACCGGCAAAGCTTCCGATCGTTTTTGAACGTATCATCAAATAATATAAATAACAGACAATAATCGTGTTCGTTATTAAGAAAATAGCATTGCTATATTGATAATATTCACGCATTAGACCAAAGCTAATACCGTAATTCCAAGTATAAACCATATTTAAGAAAGAAGTAACCTTAAGCATTAAGCCCGGCTTCCATCTCAAATTATCAATAAACCACCATTTACTTAACTGATCAATAATCACTAAGGTTATTATTATACGACTACTACGAGCGAATGTTAGATATAATTTTTTTAGGAGTAGGGACATAGATGTTTTGTGAATATTTTTGCGTGGATACCTAATCGTCATTGCGAGAAAATTACGAAGTAATTGACGAAGCAATCTCAGGAGTTTGTTATTATTTCATGAGATTGCCACGCAGCCTACGGCTGCTCGCAATGACGACTATCCTACAATGAAACTGTGGCTGCTTTCTCTACTTGCAATTCCTTATCAAGCTTAACATTTAAAGTTTTTATTTCTTTTTTAAATTGTTTAAATTTCTCTAAATTTTTTCCGTTTAATTCTATACCCGGTGTTGTTTTAACTGACATAGGATTAACATGTTTGCCGTCAATTTTAACTTCATAATGTAAATGTGGACCTGTAGCTCTGCCGGTACTTCCGACATATGCGATGATTTGTCCTTGTTTTACGATACTTCCCACTTTTAAATTTTTTGCAAAATTTGAAGCATGAGCATAAGCAGTAGATAGCGTACCGCTATGTTTTACCTGAATAAAATTTCCATAACCCGACTTCCAACCTATTTCCGTTATAACTCCGTTTCCTGCGGAATATATAGGCGTACCGGTTGGAACTGCAAAGTCAACTCCCTTATGCATTTTAGTATAACCGAGTATCGGATGCTTTCTATTACCGTAATGTGAAGAAACTTTTATAACTTTTAGCGGAGTTTTAAGTAAGCTTCTTTTTACGCTTTTACCGTCTTCGGAAAAAAATGCATGATTATTTGCGTTATTGTCATGGGAATAACGATATATATTATATTCTTTCCCTGAAAGATTTAATGAAACATATAGAATTTTACCGTGGTGGGAAAATTTACCGTCTTCCGTTACGTATTTTTCCGTTATTACGGTTGCGGTATCACCGCTTTTTATTTGACGCTGAAAATCGATTTGATAAGCATAAGCATTAATCAGCTCTATTATACTATTATTCGATAAGCCCAGTTTTTTAAGGGCTGACATAAAATTTGATTCAATACTTACCGACGATTTGGCAACTTTTTTACTTAAAGGTACTACAATTTCTTCAACTTTAAAATTATCACCTTCTCTAATTACTTCAATAGTTTTTAGCTTATCGATAATTATAACGATTTTATTTAAGAATGTTACCTCTGAGGTTAAATCTTCATCTTCATTTTCGGTAATTTTTGTTTCATATTCAAAAGTAATTTGCTGCCCTATTTTAAGAGCAGAAGATAATTTACCTTCTTTTACTAAACTTACAATTTTTTCTATTTCATTTTTAGGGATATTTTGTTCTATCAAAATTGACTTTATAGTATCGCCTTTTTTTACTACTACTTCTTTAAAGGAAATTGTTTCTTCTTCACTATTATCAGGTTGTACTAAAGTTATGGATAAAGTGTCGTTAACATAATTATTAACAGCAAAAGAGACAAAAATAACTAATGCTATAAATAATAATAAGGAGGCAGAGGTGAGGATTTTCCTGAGACGTGCACTAATAAAAGATGATGGTAATATGCCATTAAAATCATAAGATAGTGCAGTATCATTCATTAAAATTGCTCTGAATATTATTTGAATCAATTTTTCATTACTAATAATAATATGAACTATATACGAACAAATTACAATAGAAAATTGTAAAATTTTGTTTTATTAGTTTTTTATTGCTTAAAACTAAATTTTTTATATAAGTTAATTTTCGTTAACTTATATAGATGAAGATTATGCCTAGACTTTTCCTATTTTTATTAATTTTTATAAATCTTATGTCCTGCTCATCTAACCATAATGCTGTCAAATTACCCAAAATAGAATATTATGAGAATATTTCTTTAAATAAAAACTGTCCTATAAATAGTGAAATAGTTCTAGTAGGCGGTTGTTTTGATTTATTACATTACGGTCATATAGAATTTCTACGCAAAGCTAAAAAACACGGTAAATACTTAATCGTTGCTTTAGAGCCGGATGAAACAATTATTAAATATAAAAAACGTCAACCTATCCATAATCAATTACAACGAGCAAAAATTTTAAGTTCTTTCACATTTGTTGATAAAGTACTTATATTACCTAAACTAAAAGAGATTACGCTCGGTTAGTGCAAAATATTTGTCCTTCTGTAATCGCTGTAACAAAGCACGATCCTCAGTTAATAAATAAGCAAATTCAAGCAAAAATAAATGCGAAAGTAATAGTAAGTTATTGACTTACTGCAACATCCTAATTTTCTAGCTCAAATATTATTAATTATTAAAAATATGTAGTTTTTACAAAAATTTATCGATTTTTACTTTAATAAAACTGTATATACATTTATATTAATATATAAATAACTTTATATGTGCTATGAAAAATATTATTAGACATCTTTCCAAACGAGGATTTAGAGAGGAATTTAAAGAAGACACTTCACCTCGAACCGCAACGTACACAAGCGTACGTGAGGATTCGAGTACCGGATCGACGTATAAATTACCTCTAGAAGCGAAGTTTGGGAAGATGTCTATTGCTTTAATTTGTTTTTTGATTGTTAGTAGTAGCTGCTTTGCTTCCGAGCCGTTACCTTGGCAAGTAACGTTCCAGCCGCCGGCAAGTCCGATTATGGAGGAATTACATCATTTTCATAATTTTCTGCTTTATATCTCAACAGCTATTGTTTTATTCGTTGCCGGATTACTTGGCTTTGTATGCATTAGATTTAATGCAAAAAATAATCCCGTACCGGCAAAATTTTCACATAATGTTTTAATAGAAATAATTTGGACTGTAATACCTATAATAATTTTAGTTATTATTGCAGTGCCGTCTTTTAGAATATTGCGTCATGCCGAAAAAATACCCGAAACGGATTTAACTATTAAAGTAGTAGGTTATCAATGGTATTGGCATTATATATATCCTGATCATGATAATTTAGAATTTGATAGCGTAATGATCTCTGATGAGAATTTAAAACCTGACCAAAAAAGATTATTAGATGTTGATAATCGAATTGTTATCCCTGAAAATGCTACCGTAAGGTTTCTCATTACCGCAGGTGACGTAATACATAGTTTTGCCGTTCCGTCGCTTGGGTTTAAAATAGATGCAGTGCCTGGAAGAATTAATGAAACGTGGACAAGAGCTGCCAAGAAAGGTGTATATTACGGACAATGCTCCGAACTATGCGGTATCAATCACGGCTTCATGCCGATTGTTATAGAAGTAGTAAGCAAAGAGGATTTTGACAATTGGGTTGCAAATAAAAACAAGGTTGCCGAGAATAACGGGAATCAGAAATTGGTTGCTAATTAATTATATGATAATGAGTGAGGAAGAATATAGAAATCAACCGGATGTAATTGATCTACCTGAATGGGAAAAAACTTTTTATTATCTTATATAGGTAGGACATTATAAGGATTATGACGATGCACTAGACATTCTAACACAAAATTTAAGAAATCCGGAAGAATTAATACAAGTTGCAGCAGTTGAAGCTATAGGTCGTTTGGTTGAAAGATTTTATAATATTAAAGAAGATTTAATATTGCCTTTATTGTTTGAAAATTTGAAAAGCACCAATGAAAAAATTTTAAATGCAACTAATTTAACATTATTTAGCATTGTTATTTGTATACCAAGATTAGAAAGAAAAGTTTATTTAGAATATTTTAAAAATAATTTGAAATTTTTAAGCCATAAAAAATTAAAAATATTTATAGATAAAACATTAATAAATTCTTTAAAAAATGAGAAAGAAAAAATAGAGTTTATTTTAGGCTTTTGTCAAAATTCTTTAAATTACCAAGAAGCTTTAGAAATTTGCTTATACTTTCTTAAGAAAAATGAAAGTACAGAAATAAACAGTGCTGCTTTTGTTGGGCTTACTTATATAATAGCAAGATTTCAAAAAATAGAACTTAAAGCTATATTACCTTTTATCACAAAATATTTAAAACATTCTTCTATAGGTTCTGATTTATGGATGGATGCACGATCTTTATTAGGGAACATTGTAACTATGATACCATTTTGAAAAAATACTATTCTGTTCACTTAAAGACTCCGTCAATTATAGAGTATATTAATGACTAAAAATAAACCAAAGAATCAAATAAAGCTTGAGAAAATGCTAAAATTATATGTAAATAACCTTAAGAGACAAAAAATTAAACTTGCTATGCACTTACTTACAAATACAGAAGACCTAAACCACGATGACCACCATACCCCACACGGTTGGAGGCGGTGGCTTTTTTCTACTAATCACAAAGATATCGGCATTATGTATATCATATTTGCCGTTTTTGCCGGAATTGTCGGCGGTTTGTTCTCACTGCTTTTTAGGTTAGAGCTTGCAATGCCCGGCGGCACTTTCTTAAATCATGATTTCCAGCTATATAACGTGCTTATCACGGCACATGCGGTTATTATGGTATTCTTTATGATTATGCCGGCTTTGTTCGGTGGCTTTGGTAACTATTTTGTACCTCTGTTAATAGGAGCTCCCGATATGGCATTTCCACGCCTTAACAATATCAGTTTTTGGCTACTAGTTCCTGCTTTCATCCTGCTTATGGGTTCGGCATTTGTTGACGACGGTCCCGGAACGGGCTGGACGTTCTACCCTCCTTTAAGTAATTTGAGCGGTCACCCGGGAGCAGCAGTCGATATGGCTATTTTCAGTTTACATTTAACCGGTCTATCGTCAATCCTCGGATCAATTAATTTAATTGTTACTATCTTTAATATGAGAGCTCCAGGGATGGGGCTTTTCAAAATGCCGTTATTCGTTTGGTCTATATTAGTAACTGCATTTTTAATAATTCTAGCTATGCCGGTACTTGGCGGAGCTATCACTATGCTACTTACCGATCGTAACTTTGGGACTAATTTCTTTAAACCGGACGGCGGCGGTGATCCTGTATTATTTCAGCATTTATTTTGGTTTTTCGGTCATCCTGAAGTATATATCGTAATACTTCCGGGCTTTGGTATAGTAAGTCAGGTCATTTCAACTTTTTCACGCAAACCTATATTTGGCTATCAAGGTATGGTCGGAGCTATGGTAATAATCGGTTTCGTCGGATTTATTGTATGGGCTCACCATATGTTTACTGTTGGGCTTTCTTATAATGCACTTATATATTTCACTGCCGGAACAATGATTATAGCAGTTCCGACGGGTATTAAAATATTTAGCTGGATAGCAACTATGTGGGGTGGCTCAATTACCTTCCCAACTCCTATGCTGTTCTCTATAGGGTTTATTATATTATTCACGATCGGCGGCGTAACCGGCATAATCCTATCAAATTCGGCACTTGATAGAGTTCTGCACGATACATATTATGTTGTTGCACATTTCCATTATACAATGTCGCTCGGTGCTTTATTTACAGCATTTGCAGGCTTTTATTATTGGTTCGGCAAAATATCCGGTAAACAATACCCGGAAATTTTAGGCAAAATCCATTTTTGGATTACCTTTATAGGCGTTAATTTAACTTTTTTCCCGCAGCATTTCTTAGGTCTTGCGGGCATGCCAAGAAGAATACCAGACTACCCTGATGCTTTCGCCGGCTGGAATATGGTTTCGTCGATAGGAGCAGGTATCTCTATGTTTGCTGCTCTTTATTTTGTATTTATCGTTTTCTATACTTTAAAGTACGGCAAAAATTGTCCAAACAATCCTTGGGGAGAAGGAGCAGACACATTAGAGTGGACACTTACCTCACAACCGCCGTTCCATACTTTTGAAACACCACCACATATTGAGGGGTAATAGTGGCTTTGCTACGTGGATGCCAAGTCGTCATTGCGAGGAGTTGCGTTAGCAACGACGCGGCAATCTCATAAGATAATATAAAAAACTCCTAAGATTGCCACGCCAGCATAAATGCTGGCTCGCAATGACGGGACCTTTATGAACTGTCCGGTACTATGAGGAATGACATAGCTGAAAGAAAAATAGTAAAACGATAATAAAATGCATAAAAAACCGATAATAGGTGTTACACCTGATTTAGCTCAAAATTGTGAAAAATATACTTACGCTGCTTTTCCATGGTACGCCTTGCGAAGAAACTATACCGATGCGATTATTGCAGCCGGTGGTGTACCGCTATTATTACCTTATCAAAGTAATACAATAAATCAGCTTATGGAACTTGTTGACGGTGTTGTAATTCCAGGCGGTGATGAGGATATACATCCTAAATTTTATGAGCCGGAATACGCCGAAGATGTAGTAGTTTCCAATGAAGAACGTGATAATTTTGAGATATTAGTTTTAAAGAAAGCATTAGAGAAAGATATTCCGGTTTTAGGAATATGCCGAGGTATGCAGCTATTAAACGTTATTTTTAAGGGTACGCTTATTAAACATATTCCTGATTATATTGAAACTGTAATTAATCATACACAACCTTCGCCTAAAAACATAGTTTCGCATGCAATTAATATAGAAGCAAATACTAAACTTGTTAAAATGACTAATAATCAGCTACAAACTATGGTTAATTCGATTCATCACCAGGCTGTTAAACAACTTGGTAACGATCTTATCGTATCTGCAAAAGCAGAAGACGGTATAATTGAAGCCATTGAATCAACGAAACATAAATTTGTTATCGGCGTTCAATGGCATCCTGAATATCTTAACGATAATGGAGTAGATTTAGAATTATTTAAAGAACTCGTAAAAGCTAGTACAGTATAACCGCCTAGCTTTTTACTTTAACTAAAACTCCATTCTATACCTATCTCGCCTAAAACTTTTTCAGCCTTATCAATATCAGACTTAAGAGTCTGATAGTTGTTATCATATTCTTCAAATACAGAGGCAATAGGAGAAATATTTAAAAAGTCTTTTACCTCCTTACATAATAAAGTAATATTTTTAACATTTTCTACCTCAGAACTATGTAAACTTTCTTTCATTTTATCTGTTAATAGAGGTAATTTATCTACTAAATTTTGTTTGTCTAATGTTATATCTAAATCTGCTATTTCTAAACTTTTTAAATATTTCTGCCCATCTAAAATAACATTCAAACAAACTCCCACTGTCGATTTAGCTTTTATATAATGATTATTTAAAATATCTTTTATTTTAGAAAGCTTTACTTCATCATTTGCAGTTTTTAATAATACTAAATTCGGTACTAGAGCATCTTGGTTATTTTTATAATACGCAATAGAATTTTCAAATATTTCTTGATCTAATTCATTATATTCAGGAACTTGAAATGTACTTGAAGCAGTAAAGAATTTCAAATTATTCTCTAGTAACTTCTTATCATTTTTATTAATTTCTTCTTCTTTTTTATTATCAATGGACCTTAAAAACACATTTTTAGGTAATATATTTTCAAGATTTGGATTTAATAATTTTTCAATTTCATTAGTTAATAGATCTACATTATCTTCGAAATTTTTTCCCCAATCTAAAAACTTAGATACTAATTTATCCTCAAATTTAATTATTTCCCTTATTTTATCACTAAAAGTATCTAATATTTTCTTAAAATTTTCATAAGTTTTACATTCTTCTACTAAGTATTTTTTTAAATTATTGTAAATATCATAATTGCTATTATTAAAACTAATAACCTTTAATAAAGTTTCTGCTTCTGAGTCTTTAGATATTTCAAGCTTTTCATTATTTGCTACTAAAAAGCAAAATCTTTTACAGTTACTATATCTTCATCTTTATAACTTAATAATTCCGATGGGTTATGTGCCAAAATAGATAATATCTTACTACTTTTAATAATTTGTAATATTTTTTCTTTAGTAGATTCTAACATTGCAACACCGTGAGACACAGGTGGAGTAGAACTTATGTCCTTTAAGGATATTAAAGAATTAATAAAAGACTTGTACTTATATAAACTAATTCCACTAACTATATATAATAATTCAGTAATTGGTGCATATACTTCCTCATTTAAAATAGTAATATGAGAATCATTAGGTAGCAAATATAAATCGTTATTAAAAATTTTAGCTACTAAACCTTTAATTTTACCTTTAGATAGCTTAGATAAGATTTCTTTATTTAAAACTAAATGTTGACCTTTTTCTCTCTTGTCCCTAATATATATGTTATATTAGACATATTACATACTCCTTAATTTAGATTAATAATTTTTGTATAGAATAGTTAATAAAAATTAATAATCAAGAATTATGATTTTTAACAATATTTGTTTCATTTTACAAATGTGTTATACTAAGCATAAAACAAATATTTATGGCTTATTTAGAGATATTTGCTCAGTACATCATTGATAAATTAGGGAAAGGTACAGAAGTTCAAATAATATTGCCTAATAATTTCTCATGCCTAGAATTAAAGAAGATTTTAACCGATAAATATAAAATTAAATTACCTATCATTATTCCTTTTAATTCTCTTATTTCAAAAAAAACCGATTCGGATTATGTATCTAAAATAGAAGAACTTCTTATTATATCAAAAATAATTACAGAATATAAAGACTTACCATTTAATAAAAATGAATCGTTAAAAGCTGCAGAAATTCTAAGAAAATTGTTTAATGACCTTATAATAAATAATATCGATATAAAATTAATTGAAGTCTATAACAATTCTAACTATTGGCAAAAGATTTATAAATTTCTAGAATATTGCTTTTTAAGATGGCAAGAAGAAATATCGTTTACTCAAAAACAAACTAAAGCAGTTTATAAATTAAAGCTATTACAAGAAGAAATAATAAGGATAAAGAATAGGAATAAGCAAATAATACTCGCCGGAATATTCAAGCCTAATGTTTTTTTAAAAAGATTTGAAGAAGAATTAAAGGATTACATAATTTACTATAACCCCGCCTCCAAGCAGATTAGCAATGGTATATCTTATTTAGAACCCGCAAATATTTATGAAGAAGCTAAACAAATAGCTTATATATGTAGCCGTAATAAAGATAAACGGATTGCAATCATTACAAATAATAATAAGCTTAAGAGAGTATATTGTAATTTTTTAGATAAATATGAAGATCTACTAGGTAATGACTTAAGGCTTACTAATATCAGCGAATTACTAACTTCCATTATTAAAATATTATGTAATAATTTTGATTTAAAACTTCTATTTTTATTACTTAAAAATCCTTTAATTAATTGTCCTATAGGACAGCTAAATTCACAAAGCTTCAGACAGGATGAATTTAAGAGTAAGTCTGCACAGCGTACAATACGTGAGCACAGACTTAACTCAAAAAATTCGCCTGTATCAAGCTTTGTGAATGACGCTGTGCAAAAGTTAGAGTTAATGCTCTCTAATAAAAACCGTTTTATATCCTCGCCGAAATATTTATTGCAATTACAATTTGATAACGAGGATACAAAGGAGTATTGCCGTAACTTAATAGATATTTTATTTACCGATAACCCGCATAATATACCAGATATTCTAATAGCGGCTAAAGGAATAGCTGAAAAACTTTTACCTACTATTTGGGAGGGAGAAGGAGGAGTAGAACTACTTGAATTTTTAACAAATTTAACCGCATATCTCTCTACGTCATTCCCGCAAAAGCGGGAATCCGGTAAATATATAAATTTAACGGATAAAAAGGATTTTCCTAAAATTTTCTCTTTTCTACTTTCTAATATCAAATATTACAAAAATACCGACTCTGCTAGTATAATTATCGGTTCACCGGAAGATTTAGCATTATGCGGATTCGACTTAATTATATTACCGCATTTTAATAATGAAAACTGGACACCTACTGCTAAAGCTCACCCATGGCTTAGCAAAAAAGCCTTGCAGATACTAAATATAGATTACAATGAAATCGCCCCTACTCTATATTCAGATTACTTCAATTTATTTCTACAAAATAAACAAATAGTTATACTGAATGCTAAAAAATATGATGGGAAGTTGTTAGTGCCGAGTAATTTATTTTTGAAGCTGCAACTTAAACATGTCATACCGTGGATTGACCACAGTATCCATACGATTAATAGAAGTAACAATATTTTTCTGGATCCCGCGATCAAGTCGCGGGATGACAAAGTAGCAAGCAGCACCTTTTTTCCAGCCGTCTTATCAGTAACCGACATAGAAACATTAATAAGAAACCCATACGGTTTTTATGCTAAGAAAATTCTTGGACTACGTAAAAAAGATAATATATGGGAAGAGCCTAAAATATCGGATTTCGGTAATTTTATTCATAAAGTTTTAGAGGAATATTCTAAAAATCACGACAAACAATATATTAATTTAAATTTGCTTGATAAACAAAATGCTTTAATAAATATCGGTAATCATATTTTATATAGCACTATTTTACCAAACTACACAAAAAAAACTTGGCAAATAAAACTCACGGCTTTCAGTAAAGCTTTTATTTTATTTGATATAGAACGCCGAAAAAACTGCAAAGAAATCTATTTTGAAACTAAAGGGGAATTACAGCTAAATATTGCAGGTCAAGATATAAAAATAATCGGTATAGCTGACCGAATTGAAATAAGTAAATCAAATAATATAACTATACTGGATTATAAAACCGGTACTATCCCAACTAGAAAAGAAATAGAACTAGGACTCTCTCCACAACTTATTATAGAAAGTTTAATGTTACTAGAAAACGGATTTTATACAGCTAGATTCAGAAAGCTTGATACAAGCGAATTTTCTGACATTCGCCTTTGCTCACGTACTTTTGTACGCTCCGCAGGCTCAGTCGTCAATTCATCTTGTCTAAAGCTTTCTGAATCTAGCTGTATAAATAAAGAAATCACTATTGCTTATGTAAAAATAACCAGTACCGAACCTTATGTGCAAACAACGGAAATAGCTTTAAGCATCGAGACTTTAAATAGACATAAAGCAGGATTAGTAAAATTACTTGAACATTATATTACAAATAAGTTCTTTTCTTATGATTTGAATTTATCAAAGTATAATGATTATTTGCATTTGATGAGGTAGAGTTAACTGTAAAAATCGTCATTGCGAGGAAATTGCATAGCAATTGACGAAGCAATCTCAGGAGTTTGTTATTATTTCATGAGATTGCCACGCAGCCTACGGCTGCTCGCAATGACGAGGTGGTATCCATGCAATAAACCTAGTCAAGCCACGTGATAGCATAACGTTTATAGCCCCATCACTAACTTAAATCCTTTATTTTTAATAATCTTACTATTCGTATTATAAATAATCGGATCGTTAATTTTTTCATGACCGAATCTATTTGTTTTAAATACCGGTACATCTAAACTATCTGCAAAATTACGAAGCACTAACATTGTGCTTTCAGAATTTTTATCAAATGAACCAAATATTATGGCCTTAACATCCTCAAATAACCCTGCTTGCTTTAAGTGTAAAAGCTCACGATCTAATCTAAAAGCAACTATATTCACATCTTCTAAAAAAAGAATTTTGCCTTTAGTTCTTATCTGCCAATTTGTACCGATACTAGTCTGCACCATAGTTAAGTTACCGCCTGTTAGTTTGCCGTTAACAAGATCACTTGATTTTGCTATATCGTTAAGAGGCACTAAATTATCTATAGTAACCTGCTTTACTTTACCTTTTAATATTTCAGCAAGCTTGGTAAAATTACCTTGATCTTTTTCCAGCTTTAAGAGATCGGCTATATTACTGCCGTGAATAGTTTTCCAGCCCCATTCTTGTGATAGAAAAAGATGTAAAGCCGTTACATCGCTATACCCTATAAAGAATTTCTCTTTATTTGGTTTTGGTAGCTTTAGTAAATCGGGAATTATCCTAGCAGAGCCGTAACCGCCTCGTAAACTCCATACTACATTATCAGACTTATCAAATAATGCATCCCGCAGGCAATTAAACCTTACTTCATCGCTACTTGCAAGAAAGGATAACTTACCTTTAGCAAAACACTTAGAAGGAATTTGTAAATTTAGTCCATTAATATTTTTTAAATCCGACAAGGTTTTATTATCCGCTCCTGTTGCCGGAGCGACAACAGTAATAGAGATATTTTTTAGACTATGACCAGCAGAAAAAGCTGATATTGAAAAGAATAATATTATTAGTAAAGATATATTTTTAAGAATCATGGAATTATATATTCAGTGTTATACCGTGGTCAAGCCATGGGGTGACACAGTGGATTTTATCGATCCACACAACAATGGCTACTCGCAATGACGACTTGATATCCACGCAGGCAATGCCTTACGAGAATGACATAAGAAACGAGAACAACATTAAAAAACTAGTCTAAATAAGAAGCGCCGCCAGTAAGTTCTACTTCTTTAGCTTTTATTTCTTCAATATTAAGGTCGCTAATTCTACAAACCAACTTAATAAGGTTGGTGCATTACTAAAAGAATTAATTACCTTAACAGTACTTGACTTATCGACACGACCTTCCTGTATATTATTATATACAAGCTGTAATGCTATTTCTTTTTGTAATAGTGTTCACTAGTATTAGGTTCAACTCTTTTTAAAGCCATATTCACAAACTCTTTATCAGATAGGTCTTTTAGGCCCAATACTAAAGATCGTGCTGGGAGCGGCAAAGTTGGAGAAAGTACCGAGTTAAGAAATAACTTTCATAGTTAGAATAATTGTGCTATAAAATCTTCCAGATTTTTTGCAGTTTTGGTTAATAATGTACCGAGACTGGGGATTATGGGAACTTTTTATGAAACGATTAAATTCAAAATTTACAGACTCACAACACAAATTAATTTCTTCCACCCAAAAGAAATTTCGTTTGTATTATGCAATAATGCTAAAATATTATGAATCTCATCATAGGTTCTTTGATGGTTTGCCAAAAATATCAGGTTCATTATTAACTAATATTGCTATTAAGTTGGATTTAGATACAACAAGCATTACGATTCCTTCAGCTAGAGCAATTAGAAATTATAAAATTAAAATCCTACAATATTTTAATATTACTCCTGTTAAAAAAACTAACAAGACTGATAGGATTAATTTGCAGCTACATTTAAAAAATGTAATAAGTTGTGAAGGAATATTTGAATATGAGGTGCTACAGGAATATGCTCAGGATTTCATAGTTGAGCATAATATTTCTTGTAAAACTCTACACGGGCTGTTGAAAAAATCAACAAGGTTGCAAATACTTTAATATTTTTTTATCTTTAATAGCAGTAGATAAAAAAACCAAAAAATAATTTTAAGTATCCGTTTAAAATTTTGTACTATCGCAATCATCAGTATTTGAATCTGTGTTTTCTGTACACTTCTAAATTTTGCTCCTCGTAAACCATGATTCTCCTTAGCTTCACCAAATAGACCTTCTATTTTCCACTTTCTCTCAATTAGTTTTTTCTTAAAATCAATTCTATTCTGTCTGACCTTTACCTCATCTATTTCATCCTGATAAGGATTACGATAAATAAATCGTCCTCTATTACTATAATTATCAGAAATACAACCTGATTTTAGAGAGCAATTTTTACAATGCCCTCCTGTAATACGATAACGTTTTATTTGTTTTTTATCTAATTTATCATACGGATAAAGATAATGTCCCTGTGGACACTTATATCTATCCTGTTCTCTATCATATTGAAATTCCCCCCTACTTATTTTTCCTTCACCAAGATTATCTACATGTAAAGGTATATAAGTTGTAATTCCAAGTAATTTAAAATATCCATAGGTTGGACCTCTACCATAACCTTTGTCTGCTATCCATTCTTTTACTCTAAAAGAAAAATTATTTAATATATTCCAAACTCTACTTGGAAGTACAATACACTCATGTTGTGATCCTGTACTTACATAACAATCTATTATAATACGTGAATCTGAATCAATTGAGTAGTGGGTCTTATAACATAGCTTTTTATAACCATTAGTTCTTGATACAAGACTACAATCAGGATCTGTCCTACTGACATGAGTTTGATTAGATATTTTCCTTACTTTTTTCCCTTCTCGGAAATCATGATAACGACGTTCATATTTTTTTAATTCTCTCTTTTGTGAATCACCTTGATCTTTTCTTAATATTAGGCTATTCATAGAGGCATTAGATTCAACTAAAGAGGCATCTGAAATAATTGTTTCTCCTTTTATAATATCTAGTTCATACCATTGCTTAATCAAGCTTATAAATATTTCTTGAAATAGTTCTACCCCAAATCTATCTCTTATCCTACTTAATGATGAATGATCCGGTACTTTATCCTCTAAACTTAAACCACAAAACCACCTATATGCTATATTTAACTGAATTTCTTTACATAATCGTCTATTTGACTTTATACCATATAAGTAACTTATTATTTGCATCCTAAAAAATAATACAGGATCAATTGATGGACGTCCGTAATTAGCACAATAACGATTCTTAGTTATTTCATAGATAAAAGAAAACTCTAATTCTTTAGCTTCATGAATCCTCACTAATAAATGATCATTAGGTATCATGTGCCTTAAGCTAAGGCTATTACATCTCACACTTTGATCAAGCTTATAACCCTGCATCTTTACACCTTCATTTAAGCATAAAAATACAGCTTATTCCTTAGATTAACTCTTTTCTACTTCTTTTTATAACTTTTTCAACAGCCCGTACACTTGATCTGACAGGTAGAGATTGATTAAGCAGCAAAAGTGCTGTCAGATAAGTAAGAATTAATAGACTTATCTTGAGCAATTTTAATGCTATCCTTGAAAGTTTGCATAGGAGTTTTTCCATAACAGAACTTTCCAGAATGCGGTCTAGTATTGTTATATTTGTTTAAATATTGATCTAAGTCAATCTGTAAATCCTCTAATGAGCTATAAATCTTTTTACGGAAAGCTATATCATAAAATTCATCTTTTAAAGTTCTATGTAATCTTTCGCATATTCCATTAGTTTGAGGAGAACGTGCCTTAGTTTTAGTATGATCAATATTTTCTATAGCCAAATATAACTCAAAAGCATGATGTTCTACCTTACCACAATATTCCGTTCCTCTATCTGTAAGGATTCTCAGTAGTGGTACATCATGATTATTAAAGAAAGGTATTACCTTATCATTTAAAATATCAGCGGATGTTATTGCAGATTTATCAGTATAGAGTTTGCAAATAGCCACTCTAGAATAAGTGTCAATAAAGGTTTGTTGGTATATTCTACCTACTCCTTTCATATTACCGACATAATAGGTGTCTTGTGCACCAAGATAACCGGGATGCTGAGTATCAATTTCTCCATGAGCCTCTTTAATTTGTTTTGCTTTTTTTAAAGCAGATATCTGCTCTTCTGTCAGTAAGATACCGTCCTGTGCAGATTTAGCTTCTAAAGCTTTGAGTCGTTTCTTTAGAGTTTCAAGATCGTTGCGTAGCCAGATAGAACGTACACCACTGGATGACACTATAATACCTTGCTTTATTAGTGCTTGGCTCGCACGAAGCTGACCAAGAGCAGGATTCTCTATAGCAAGATTTATTACTGCTTGTTCTATATGTTCTGATACACGATTCTTTACTATAGGTTTCTTACGACTCATATCCACAAGAGCCGCTTCTCCGCCCATCTCATATAGTTCCTTGAAACGGTAAAAGCTATCTCTTGAATAGCCCATTACTTTACACGCAGTACTAACACTACCTAGTTGTTTTGCAAGTTCTAATAATCCTAATTTAGGTTTGATTATTTTTTGATCATAATTTGACATATTGTTCCTATTAATTGAGTTTTATATTTAGTTCGTGGATATGATAGATAACTCCTTAGTTATCTACATACCCACAAACTCGTCTAATTTCAATCTTAATATGTCAGATCAAATCTGAAGGTTTACATATTTCTTCTATTAGTCAATCTAGTATAAGCAGAATCGTAAAAAGCACTATATATCAATATGAAAAAGATTTATTTCAAAGTATAGTGGATGATTTGGATATTGAAACAAAAGCTTATTTAGATGAGCTTTTAATTATTACAGATGGTATGTCTAAGATGAATCATCTTGTGCGTTGGGTAAGGGGTACAACAATAGAAAGCATAAAATCAGAAACTGAAAAATTAAGATTTTTAAAGTTGTTAAAATATCCAGACATTGTAACAACTTTAACAACTAAACATTTAAAACGCTATTATAGAAATATTGTTAATAAATATCCGAGTACCATAAAAGAGATGCCAGATGCTAGCAAATATGCTCAACTGACTATTTTCTGTTTCATGAGAAAAACTGATATTAATGATTCTCTTGTGGAAATTCTTCTCGATACAACTCAGAAAATTTTTATTTCTGGAGAAAACAAATCTAAAGCTAAGTTTGCTAAGTTAAAAGAAATTAGGAAAAATTATGATAACAGACGAGTATTAAAGATTTTAGTAGATACCATCTTAGATAATGAAGAGGATTTGATTAATAAAGCTATATATCCCAAACTTTCAAAGAAACAATTATTAGACGTTCAGCAACAATTATCAACAAAGAAGTTAGCTAATAAGTTTAGTGATTTATTATATTACAATACTAGGGAATCTTTTGCTCGTTATTATAGGAAAATTATTGTTCCAATAATAGAAGTCCTAGAATTTGATTCTGCGAGTAGTAGCAAGATTACAAATGTTATTAATTTAATTAAGGATAACATAGATAATAATAAGCGATATTATTATAGCACTCAAATAATGGATATAGAGCAAACGGTACAAAAATCACATAGGGATAAGATATTTGATAAAAATAATAGAATTAAAAAAATAGATTTAGAGTTATGTGTATTAAATAAGTTAAGAAATAAACTAAGGAGTAAAGAGATTTGGATAAAGGGTGGCTATAAGTATCGTAACCCAGAAGAGGATTTACCTAAGGATTTTGATCAAAATAAAGAAAAGTATTTTAATATTCTGAAACAACCACAAGATGCCGATACTTTTATTAAAATACTAAAAGAAGAATTGAAAAGATCATTATCCAAATTAAATAGTACTATTCCACAAAATCAATTTGTACATATTCTCAAAAAGCCAAAAGGGCATATAAGAGTTGCTAAAATAAAAGAGCAAGATCCTCCAAAACAATTAGAATTAATAAAAGAAGAAGTTTTTAAGCGTTGGCCTTCAACTAGTTTACTTGATGTTTTAAAAGAAGTAGATTTGTTCGTTAATTTTACAGATAATTTTGTTGCAAGTGGTCCTAAAACAGTATTAGATAAAGAAACTATTCGTAAGAGACTACTTTTAGCTATCTTAGGATATGGTACAAATACCGGTCTTAAAAGTATGAGTAATGGAGAGATTAGTTACCAAGATTTACAATATATAAAGCTTAGATATTTTGATCCAGAAAATTTACAAGCAGCTATTCGTAAAATAGTGAATAGTTTACTAAAGATTCGATTTACATCTCTATGGGGCGACAATACAACATCTGTTGCTTCAGATTCAAAACATTTTAAAGCCTCTGACCAGAATTTGATGAGTAGTTGGCATCCTCGTTACCATAGTAAAGGAGTAATGATTTACTGGCATGTTGATACTGCATCTGTATGTATTTATTCTCAAATGAAAAGCTGTTATTCTTCAGAAGTAGCTTCAATGTTAAAAGGTATATTAAAGCATGCAACAAATGCAAATATAGACAAGAATTATGTAGACACACATGGTGCAAGTGAAATAGGCTTTGCATTTTCTTACCTATTTTCCTTTGCTTTAATGCCAAGATTCAAAAATATTCATAAACAAAGGTTGTATTATACTGATAAAGAGGATCAAAAAGATTTAAATCAGATAGAGGACATATTGATACGTCCTATTGACTGGGAGCTAATCAAAAGACATTATAATTATATTATACAGCGTGCTGTCTCATTGAAATTAGGGATAGCTAATACAGAATGCTTACTCAGAAAATTTACCAAGAGCAATGTACAACATGAAGCATACCAAGCTATTAGGGAGTTAGGAAGAGCGGTAAAAACTATTTTTCTATGTAATTATTTTAATTCTCTAGAACTAAGACAAGAAATACATAGTGCCTTAAATGTTGTAGAACGTTGGAATGGTGTTAATGACTTTATATTTTATGGGAAGACAGGAGTATTCCGTAGTAACAACCCACTAGAGCTAAAATTATCAACTTTATGTTTGCATTTATTACAGCTATCAATGGTCTACATCAATACTTTAATGTTACAACAGATATTAGTTGAATCATCTTGGGTGGAAAGGATGAGTAATGAAGACAAAAGAGCGATTTCTCCGCTAATTAGTGAACATATTAATCCATATGGAAGTTTTAGTTTAGATCTAAATAAGCGCTTAGCAATTAATATTGATCAGACTCTTTTTACACAAGAGGCAGCATCAATATGAATAAAAGAACCTCACCAAGAAAAAAAGCTCTACAATTAGCTAAATACCTAAGATCTGAGTCACCGGATTATGGTTACTTACGTACTGTATTTATGTATTTAAGGCAAGAATTAGAAGTGGCTGTTACTGTCCAACCTAAAAAATTACCCTATGTTCCAACTGAAGACGAAATACAGAAGTATTATGATGTAATATGGAAAAGTAAAAATATACAAGACATTATAATTATCAAAGTATTAATATATACAGGTATAAGAGTAAGTGAGCTGGTAAGGCTAAAAAAGCCTGATGTTGACTTGAATGGATGTCAAATTAGAATCATTGCTGGAAAAGGAAAAAAAGACAGAATAGTACCGTTTCCAAAAAGTTTTCGGGAAACATTGGCAATGTATATCACTAGCACCGCAGAGCATAAGACTTCTTACCTATTTGAGTCAAGTTGGAAGAAACCATATTCTGATAGAGGAATTAGAAGGATATTAGAAAAATATAGTAATTTGACAGGTATGCAACAAAACATTTCTCCACACAAATTACGTCATTTTTTATTTACTTGGCTTAAAAAAAGAGGAATAGACGATGCCCTTATTCAACCATACTCTGGTCATGAAACCCGCAAGTCTCTAGAGATTTATTCAAAATTATCGTTATCGGAAGCTCAAAAAATATATGAAGAAAATATAAAAAATTTTCCTGTTTAAACTCCTCAACTTTTCCGCCCCTTGCACGATCTTTAGTATTGGGCCTTTTAGAATAGCCTTAACTTCAATTTCAGTACCATTATTAAGCTTTACTTTTTCTCCAAGTTTATTCGCCGAAGCCTCTGATATTTCATCATCTTCAGATTCATCAGTTGAATTTTCGCTTATTCTAAGGTTTTCTATTTTAGTCCATAGCTGCTCAACTGAATCACAACCACTATCAGCTAGATATTTGTTACTTTCCTCTCTAGGTGGTAAAAAAGTATTATCAATAAATTCTTTAACTATCCACTTATTGTTAAATTTGTTATAAGCAGCTTTTATGAATAGTTCTAAATTATTAGAACCTAACTCTAAGAATTTTTGCTTAAGTTCTAGAGGGATATGACTTTTTGTATCTAACCATATTTGCATTCCTGATAATATTTCTGATACTACCTTATTAGTGTCTTGCGTCGGTACAGTAATATTATGCTTCTTAATATTAACATCAAGTGCATTTTTAGTACTAGCATCCAAGTTAGATACTAAGTTTTCTACTGGGCTGGGTTACTTTTAGCTTCTTTTAAAGTTCTTACTATTTTCTTAAATATTTGTACTATTTCTGAATGACTCCCGTAGTGCTTGTCATCCAATCCCATTTAAAATATTCAAACCCGCCGGTAGCATGATTTGGAACTTCAACATGTGCAGATTTATGGTCATATCTAATGCCGATTACATCAAGATCTTTTTTATATTTCTTTATTTGAGTATCGATATCATTACGCTGTTTCTTAAAGTGTTGCTCTAATTTTTTCATAATCTCCTCCTTAATTCATATTTTTAATTAGTGTCCATATCATACTTATTACTATATAGCTAGACCATAGTAAATAGGTACATACTATGCTAATATATATGTTATAAATGATAATAAATAAATTATGGCAAGCAGTTACAGTTACGATTTAAGAATGAAACTATTCAAAGCTCTAGATGATGGGCTCTCAATTGTTAAAGCATGTAAAATATTCAATATAGGTCGTAACACTATATATAGATGGAAAACTCTTAAATGGGAAACAGGAGATATAAAAGCAAAACCTTATGGTCCAGCAAAGGGTTATAATGCAAAAATAAATCTCAAAGAATTTGAAGAATTAATTATCAATAATCATGATAAAACAGCTAAAGAATTAAGTATTATACTAGGTAATAGATTACAAAGAACTAGAATAAATTACTATAGAAAACTACTAGGGTACACTTATAAAAAAAAGTCATCTTCATCCCAGAAGGGATATTGGTTTAAGGAATGAATTTATAGAAAAGATACAGCAAATTTCTAAAGAAACTCTAGTATTCATTGATGAGTCAGGAATAGAAGATAATGCTTGTAGAGAATATGGATGGAGTATAAAAGGTACTAGATGTTATGGAAACAAAGTGTATCAACATAAATCCAGGATCAGTATGATAGCGGGGCTTCGTAATAATCAAATTATAGCGCCAGTAATATTTGAAGGAAATTGTAATAAAGAAATATTTACAACCTATGTAGAGACTATATTAACTAAAGAATTACATCCTGGACAAACAGTAATTATGGATAATATCAACTTCCATAAGAATAATATAATAAGAGAATTAATCGAGTCGGTTGGGTGCAGAATTTTATTCTTACCTACATATAGCCCAGACTTAAATCCTATAGAACATTATTGGTTTAAGATTAAGAACGAAATAAGAAAAGTTACGGGGCAATTCAAAGATATCAGTATGGCTGTAGAACACGTACTAAAGTTTATTTAACTGTACCTATTTACTATGGTCTAGCTATATGTCAAAATAAAACACTAATAGAAATTAACTTTTTGCTATATCACAAGCATGTAAATCACGCTTAAAGTACAAGCTACTATTCTTATTTAAGATTACCCGATAAATCTGAACATTTTCAAGTACTCTTTGAACGTAATCTCTTGTTTCTCGATAAGGTATAAGTTCTATCCAATCAATAACTTTTCTTGTATCTTTTATATCCCTTGGATCACCAAACCTATCTATCCATTTTACTACATTATGACTTCCGGCATTGTAAGAAGCAATGGATAGAATATAAGAACCTTTATGATCATCTAATAATTTTTTGAAATGATGCGAACCAAGTTTAATATTATATACCGGATTTCTAGTTAAGTCTGCTACATTACATTTAACATTTATAGATCTTGCGGTATCACAAGCAGTAACTTTAATAAGTTGCATGAGACCCATAGCATTTGCATAACTTACTGCTTTATGATCAAAAACCGATTCTTGTCTAATTATTCCATAAGTTAAATGAGGTGGGATAGGCAAACCTGCTAGATTATAAGGCGTTGGAAAAGCACAATCCGGAATAAAAGCATTATTTTGGGCGGCAATTTTTGCTACCTCAACCATATGATTAGTATTATTATTTGCTTTAATAATATTCGCAATTATTTGAATTTCTGCAGGATTTTTAGTGTTTTTAATCACTGCTTTGGAATATATCATGGCTAAGTAGTTTTTATTATATTTAACCAATAACCTTATTGCTTTAATAATCTCTTTATTTTCTATAGTTTTCCTTTCTTCAGAAGTTATTACGGGAATAGGAGGTAAAACTAACTTTGTCCTATTTAATTCAATATTTGCTACCTGCCCATAAAAGGTAAAAGAATATTTGGCTGCCTGCTCGTAAAATTTTCTAGCCGTTTGCTTATCGCCTTTTGCTTCATAAGTACGACCGAGCCAATAAAATCCACGTGCCAAACTAATCGGAGTCTTAACAACTTTAATAAATTTATTAAAATGCACTAATGCTTGATCAGGCTTTTTTAAAAAACTTAAAGAAAGCCAGCCCGCAAGCCACTCCTGCTCCCTTATAGTTTCAGGACAAGTAGCAAAAGGAAGCGTTGCCATTCTATAGCTATTAGCAAAATCTTTGTAATCGATGAATTCACGAGCATAATAGGATTGAATACGACACCATTTAGCAAAATGTTTACGGTTATTTTTAGCTTTCTTAAACAAAGTAATAACTTCCTTTGTCGGCTTTTGTGTTTTTTTAGAATCTAAATAACGATATAATAAACCGGAAGTATAGTATTTTTCAGGAACGCTTCTAAAAAGCTTTTCGGCATTCGGTGATTTACCTATAATAGCAATTTGTGCTTTAAAAGAATTACGATAGCCTTGATCTACATATTTTAACGATTGCTCAGCAGACCTAATATCATTTTTCCATAAATGCTCTTCTATTCGCTCTAAATGATCATTTGCAGTTAAATATTTATGCCACTTATTGTAATATGCATTTTCTTCTTCAGGAGTGAAATTGGCATATACCCAAGCTTCCTTAATAATAGGTAGTAATATTTTCTGATCTTTGATTAAACTACTTGCAGCAATTGCATAAAATTTATAACCTTTGCCGGTAAGAGGCGGATGTTTATTAAACCAATCAAAAATTATTTTTTTATTCGTACTATTACTTAGATACTCTTCCGCTCTTTCTTCAAGCAGCTTATTTTGAGGCCAATCCGGATTATTGCGTAAAAACCTTATTACCTGCTCAAAACTATTATCTGAATATTTATTATCTAAATATTTCTGAGAAAGTACAATTTTTGTTAAAACTTTACTATTTACTTCTAGAGCTAAATCTTCAGCTTGTGACCAATTTTTTTGATCGATATAGGTAAAAACTTGCTTAACATTATCTACAGGATCAGAATTAGCATTTACTTTTAAAGCTAATAACAGAAATATAGCAATTAATAATTTTATTTTCATAAGTTTTATGATTTGTTGCAGTTGTCATCCCGTGGTCAAACCACGGGATGACAACTGTCAAACACCCGTAGAACCAAAGCCGCCGCTACCACGCATTGTTTCCTCAAGCGTGCTACTTTCTTCCCATAATATACGTTCGTACTTTGCGATTATCATTTGAGCAATTCGCATGCCTTTTTCTATAATGAAATCTTCTTTACCGAGATTAATAAGAATGACCTTTATTTCACCTCGATAATCTGCATCAATAGTACCGGGTGAATTAGCAACCGTAATACCGTATTTAACGGCAAGACCCGAACGAGGTCTTATCTGTGCTTCAAACGAATCCGGTAGTGCTATAGCGATACCTGTTGGAATTAACTGTATTTCGCCTGCTTTTATTGTTATAGGTTGCTCGTTTGCGGCTATTAAATCCATCCCCGCACTATGCTCTGTAGCATATTCCGGCAAACTGTCGGAAAAATTTTCTAGTTTTTTAATTTTAACTTGTGTTATTGTCATATTATTTCATATCAAATTTATCGTTAATAATTTTATTTTCAACTGCATCAATTAAAGAATTAGCAAAATTATCTGCCAATATTTTACTTGACATACCGAGTTTCTTTTTAAGCCAAGGCTGCTTAGCACACAGATATTGAAACTTTATGTTATCGCCGAATTTTTCTTTCATTACGCTATACATATCACCTATGCCGTCAATTAAACCGTAATCAAGAGCCGTTTGTCCTGCCCAAAATTCACCGTTAAATAAAATCTCGTCTTGCTGTGTTAACTTCCCTACCCTTCTTGTTTTTACATATTCTACAAAATGCTCGTAAACCTGCTTTTGCAAATCTTTAATAATTTTAAGGTCATCTTTATTAATAGGTTTAAACGGATCCAAAATTGCTTTATTCTTTCCTTCCGTATAAACTCTTCTCTCTATTCCAAGTTTATTAATCGCTTCATGAAAACCGAATCCGCTTGACACTACTCCGATACTACCTATAACTGAGCTATAAGAAGCATATATCCGGTCTCCACTGCAAGCAAGCCAATATCCGCCTGAAGCCGCCATATCTTCAATAAAACTATAAATTTTTATTTTATTTTCTTTAGCAAGGTCACGAATACGTTTCGCAATAAGTTCAGATTGTACCGGAGATCCGCCGGGAGAATTAATAATTAAACATAACGCTTTTAATTTCTTTATTTTAAAAGCCTTTTCTATTAGTTCATTTAATGATTCTAACGTAAGTCCCGATTGCATAGTACTTACTTTACCGATAACGCCGCTAAGGCGTAAAACGGCAATCACCTCTTTAGAATCACCAAAAACCGAAGCAACTAATTGATCTAATTTACTTATCTGCCGTTTGGTTATTATCTGATCAAATTCTGCATTCGCCATAGTTGATTTATTCACTTCATTCATTAATTTTACTCAGTTTTAATTTGTGCTGTACTTTCCTTAATTATATCCTTTTTTATCGGCGGCAAAGGCTTAGCCGGTTTATTCAGAGATTGCTCGTTATAACTATTTTTAGGTTCAGAATAATTTCCGGGAATGGCAGATAAAATAGTATCTCTAACTTTTTCGTCATACCAATTTGTATTGCCGACAAAGCTAGTTACTATTTTGCCGTTTGGGTCTATTAATATACTAGTCGGTAAACTAACAACCCCTAAAGCTTTAAATAATTCATTTCTATAATCATGATAAATCGGCAAATATCTTATTTGATAGCTTTTAAAATATTCTTTAACAACTTTTATGTCTTGATAATCTTCTGAAATCGGAATTACTGAAAAAGGTAATTTCCTAAAATCTTTTTGCAACATATCAAGGTCAGGCATTTCTTTGACACAAGGAGCACTCCAAGTAGCCCAAAACACTAACAATATAGTCTTTCCTTCAAACTGATCAAGAGAATATTGATTTTTTTCTTCATCAAAAAAAATTATATTATCAGGAACGCTTGAACCTCTTAAAAATCCTAATTTATCCTGATGCTTAGCATAAATTTTAGGAATAAAGATTGTTATAGATAATAAAAATACTATAATATATATAAGATATTTATTATAATTTCTTAAGGTCATATAATAATTTATAGTAATGAAGACATTTTATTTATTCGTATTAGCACTTACATTATGTAGTTGTGGTATAAAAAAGCCTTTAGAAGCACCGCAGAAAGAGGCAAAACGTCATTGCGAACAGTCGTAGACTGCGTGGCAATCTCGTCAAATATCCTGAGATTGCTTAGTCAAATTACTTCGTAATTTTCCTCGCAATGACGTACTGTATCAATACCTCTTAAGCGTCGTACCTTGCAAAACTAAGTCAAAACAATAAGACGGCATATTTTCCTGCGGTTCGATTAATATCGGATTTACTTCACCGCATTCATTATCACACATATTTTTATCAGATAAATCTAAGCGTGTTTCGAGAGTCGTAAGGCTAGGATGCTCTATTCTTATATTTGCACTTCTTAAATAACGAGAAGATTTATAAGGTAACATACTAATGAAGTAATATTCTCCTTTATTATTAGTAGTAGCAATACCGGAACCGGTAAAGCTTGAATCGCTTTTACTTGTAAATCTTCTTTTATCAACTCTAGTTTTTAAAGGTTCGTAAGGATATTTACCTCCGCTTCCTGCTTGCCATAAATAAACTTTAGCATCTGCAACCGGCACACAATTTTGATCCAATATTTTTCCTTTAATTAATATCCTTTCACCGTAAAATTTTGATAATCTTCCTGTTTTACGTAATAAATTATTAGTAGTCTCAAAAACTTTCGGTTCATAATCATTAAATATATTTCTAGTAATTTTACAACGATTAAGCTTATTAGGGTAAGTTTTAGAAGCAGCAAATATGTTTAATGTCCATAAACATAAAAAACAAAATATAAATTTTTTCACTTTTCACCACTATATTTATAAAATTCTGCATCTAAATTTAAATCAATTATTTTTATTAATCAAATTATTTTTATTCTCATTTGATTATTAAGTAATTGATTGTTATAGTAAACTTTGTTGTACTAAAACATATACTCCTGATAAATGACAGAGTAGATAGACGAAGTTTAATTTGGGAAAGAGTAAGGAGTATATAAGTCAAGGAGAGGAACGTAGATAAACTACGTGAGCACCGCAGACTTAGTATCAAATTAAACGAGTATATATGCAAAAATTTTTATCTTTAATAATTGTAATTCTAATACTTTACAATATAGTAAAGTTAAAAATATCTCCCGACAACAATAATCCTACAACTGTAGAGCAAACGGCTTCAAATAATTCATCTACCGATGAAAACCAAACTAGTATAAATAATGAACCCCCTATTTCATTAAACGGTAATTTATTTGAACGTACGGTTTCAAAAATAGTAATAAATGCTCTTAAAACCGAAGAAGGGAAAGCATTCTTTGAAAATATTTTACAACCGTTAAATGGACCTATCAATCCTAATGATTACACTATTGAAGTACGTAAGGATTTAGTAAAAACACTGTTCAAAATTAATACGCTCGGTAGCGGTAATATCGGTCCCGCTTCTTGCGGACATGTAGTTACCGTATCTTATCAAATATCAGATATGAACAATACTTTAATATCTGAAGATACTAAGACTTTTACTTTAGGCTCTGCTCCTATAATGCTTGGCTTAGATAATGTAATAATCGGTATGATGGTAGGAGAAGCACGAGAAGCTATTATTCCGGCAAAATACGCCGTTAATAATAGTAATAATATTATCTTCGATGATGCTTATAATTATAAAGTTAATGTAATTTTAAAATCCATATTACCGCAAAATTTTGTTAAAAATAATGAAGTGAAAATTTATGATGATGAGATAGCTTATCGTGTTCCTTTATTATGTGGTGAAAAAGTAAGCTTTAATGCTAAAATTACTCGATTATCAAACGGTAAAATATTATATGATTCTAAAGAAAAAGGACAACGAATAGATATGAAAATCGGCGATATTACATATCCTTTAATTTTTTCTTATGCCTTACAAGGTAAAGTAACGGTTGGAACACGCAGTGTTATTGCTGAAGGCAAAACATTTAAAGCCTTAGGTTCTAATATAAATAAAATTATTTCTCATGAATCATTACCGATAAATGAATATCTTTTACTTGAAATTAACGATTTTAAATAAATATGAAACAAAATAAAATATCGGATATTAGCCCTATTTTGAAACTCGCTTATAGAGAGGAATTTAAAGGAAACACGGAACGCAGCACCGCAGCGTACAAAGAAGTACGTGAGGATGCGAGTACCGGATTGACGCATAAATTACCTCTAGAAGTAGAGTTTCAAAATAGGGCTAATAAAAAACAAAAAAATTATATTTTATTATCTATCCTTGTCATAATGATAATAATTGTATATCTTATAGCATTAATAAAAATTGCAGGATAAATTTTGTAATTATTAAAAATTTAAAACTCAAATTAAACGAGTATATAAGAATCTTACTTTAAACTTTAATTAAGCTAGGAGTTTAGTATGGAAATTATTAAAAAAACCAAAAATATTATTATAATAGTAGGTTTAATATTTCTAGCAACAATCATTTATATCTCTACAAATAAGAGTCCCGATAATAAAACAAATGATAATATATTAGAAGTAAAGATAGCTATAAAAGATCATAAATTTGTTCCGAATATAGTTGAAGTACCAAAATCTACTAAGATAAGGTTAATTGTTCATAATGAAGATGATACGGTAGAAGAATTTGAAAGTCATGATTTACATCGTGAAAAAATAGTTATGCCAAATGAGTCAATAAATATTATACTTGCACCTCTCAAGTCCGGAAAATATGAATTTTTTGGAGATTTTCATCAAGATACGGCTCAGGGTTTTATAATTGTTAATGATTAGATAAAAATATGTTTAAAATTGCTTTAGTAATGTTTCGTGAATGTTTAGAAATATCTTTATTACTTGGTGTAATACTCGCCGTAACAAAACAAATAGAAAAATCTCGTCTTTATATTATTGCCGGAGTAATGCTTGGAGTAGTATTTGCTTCAATTTTTGCATTTTTTACACGTAAATTATCTTTATCTTTTGGCGGAATAGGCGACGAGTTATTCAATTCCGGAATTATGATACTAATAACAATTCTGATTAGCTGGACAATAATATGGATGCAAGGTTACGGTATAAAAGTAAAGCAACATATAAACGACTTATCGGTAAAAATTCATGAAGGTAATGCCAGTTATTTCATGTTGGTTTTTTTAGTTGCCACTACCATATTACGAGAAGGTGCAGAAATTATTATTTTAGTATATAGCATATCTTCAGTTGAAACAATACCAAGCAGTATTTACTTGCAAGGAGTGATAATAGGTGCTACAAGTGGCTTCTTACTTGGTTTAGTAATATATTTCGGTTTAATTAAGATTGCTAATCAAAAATATATTTTTAAAATCTCTACCGTATTATTAATGCTAATAGCAGGCGGATTTGCAGCAAGTGCTGCAGGTATTTTAACCTCTTCCGGTCTAGTTATGTTTTTATCCGATCAACTTTGGGATAGTTCATGGTTAGTAGCAGATAGAAGTATGATAGGTAAAATCTTACATATTGTTACCGGTTATATTGCAAGACCTAACGGGCTACAAGTACTTGCCTATTTTACTATTATATTACTGATAAATATTTTCATACAAATAAAATTAAGATATTCAAAAAATACCTTAATATCAGTACAAAAAATGAATCAAATTAATTTTATCAAAAAGAACAATTAAATTAAATATGTTAAAACTTTTATCAGAAATTGGTCCGGTAATAGCATTTTTTGCGGGCTTTTTTTATGGAGGCGGTATACAAAACGCTACTCTTTATATGCTTATTACCTCTGTTATTTGTATTACCCTTTGTTATATTATAGATAAGAAAGTATCCAAGCTTTCTATTATTTCTACGGCTGTTTTATTAGTTTCGGGAAGCATTACTTTAATTAGCGGCGATTCAATGTATATAAAAATCAAACCTACTATATTATATGTTATTTTTGGAATAATATTTCTCATGAGCGGTATAAGAAAAAATCCCTTTATCAAATATGCTTTAGAGAGTATAGTACGTCTTAAAGAAGAAAGCTGGATAACTTTAAGCTATAGAACAGCGACTTTTTTCTTTTTTATGGCCGTAGTTAATGAAATAGTTTGGCGTAATTTCTCAGATGAAACATGGGTAAAATTCAAAGTATTCGGCGTAATACCTATTACTTTTGTTTTTATTTTACTGCAATTACCTCTTTTATTAAAGAATAAATTACCGGATAGTAAAATATGATATATAATACCTTACCATTTTTACTCTATGTCATCCCCTTATAGTACCGGGCCTTATTGCATGGATCGAAAAACCTACTCGATGTCATTCCCGCGTGGCATTGTTGCGTGGATCTAAAAACGCGTTCGGTGTCATACCGTGGCTTTTGGACCACAGTATCCAGAAAAACAATTTAAAATACTAAAATTTTAGTATTTTAAGCTGGATCCTGCGATCAAGTCGCGGGATGACAGAAAAACTGATCCACGCAACAGTGCCACGCGGGAATGACATCGAGTAGGTTTTTCGATCCATGCAACAAGGCCCGGTACTATAGGGGATGACATAAACAAACAGTTAATTCTTGAACAAATACAATCTTTTTAAAAATCGTAGGGTACTATTGTTATGATATTACGAGTTCTAATTTTTATAGCTCTTTCTTTTAGTCTATCTGCTTGTTTACCTGCCATTTTTACCGCAGCAACCACTACCGTCATTGTTGCTTCAAAAGATCAACCAATGTCTGAAACATTAAATGATTCAAGGACTTCTGCCGGTATTAAAGCTGATTTAGTAAAAAATAATTTTAGAGATTTAGGTACTAAAATAAAGGTCGAAGTATCACAAGGAAGAGTATTATTAACAGGAAATATTCAAAAAGAATCTGATGCGTTAAAAGCCGTAGAAATTGCTTGGAATCAAAAAGGCGTAAAAGAAGTTATTAATGAGTTAAAAGTAAATAAAAACAGTAATCATTTTGACTTAGCCCAATATACTAAAGATAGTATGATAACCATGCAAATTAAAGCTAAAAACTTAGTCAGAAAAGACATTAAATTTGCTAATTATACTATTCTAACTATAGATAATATTGTTTATTTATTTGGAGTTGCAAGATCAGAAGAAGAACTAGAAAAGCTTGCTTCTATTGCATCAAAAATAAAAGGTGTTGAAAAAGTTGTGTGTTACGCTAAAATAATGAATAACTTTAACACAAATAATGATAATAGTGAAGAATCATAAATTCAAATTAGACCTCTTGCAGAACGAAGCTAATAAAGAGGAATTTGAAGGAAACACGGAACGCAGCACCGCAGCGTACACTTTAGTACGTGAGGAGGCTTTGTTACGTAGACCAGTAAAATCGACTGTGTCATCCCGTGGTCAAGCCACGGGATGACAGAGGTGAAATTGATCCACGCAACAATGCCACGTGAGGATACCGGATTGACGTACAAATTACCTTTAAGAGCAAGTTATGCAAGGGGTCTAATACTTTTGTTAATTTTTTGTTTTGGTCTAAGCGGTTGTAATACCTCAAAAAGATTACCTTATTCCCGTAAATATTCATACAAAGAATTATCAAAAGATGATCCTCATAATCTAACTTATAAAGGACATTATAAAGTTGGAAAAAATTATAAAATAAAAGGAAAGACTTACAAACCTCACAACCCTAAATCTTTTACCGAAACAGGTTATGCCTCATGGTACGGTGGACGTAAAGACGGTTTTCATGGTAAAAAAACAGCTAACGGTGATAGATTTAATAGAAATTTATTAACTGCCGCACATAAAACTCTCCCGCTTCCTTGCTTAGTTAAAGTTACCAACAAAGCCAATAATAAATCAGTAATTTTAATGGTTAATGATAGAGGTCCTTTTAAGAAAAATCGTATAATAGATGTTTCTCAAAAGGCGGCTGAAATTTTAGCATTTAAAAATCAAGGTATAACTAAAGTAAAAATAGAATATTTACCTAATGAAACTGAGAAATTTCTAAAAAATATTAATCTAAAAAAACCACAAAGTAAAACTTTAGCTAAAAAATCTTCATCTACTAAAGTTACAAAAAACAATAAATGTAGCGTTAATTGTCATATAAAACTTGTAAATCTGAAATATAAGCTAGCCGTAAATCCTTAAAAGATGAGTGAATATTAAATCGTCATTGCGAGTAGTCGTAGGCGTTGTTGCATGGCTCGGAAAGCACGTTTGGTGTCATACCGTGGCTTGTCCACGGTATCCAGTAAAACAAATAAAAATACTATTTTAACTAGACCCCGTGGACAAGCCACGGTATGACAAACGTTTTTTGATCCATGCAACAATACCCGCTCGCAGACGATGCATATCAACTACGTATATTCTTTTTCTTTATTATTTTTGATTTAGCTTTTGTAGTAGATTTATTATTAGAGGCAAGCTTAATTGAAGGTTTAGGGACTATAGGCTTAATATTAAAATGCTGATCTAGTAGCCCCATCATTTTTTGATCACGAGATGCGGCACTTTTGCCTCCTGTAACAACGGCAATCAATGATTTGCCGTTCCTAGAAGCGGTAGTTACTAAATTATAACCTGCCGGTGTATGAAAACCTGTTTTCATGCCTTCTGCACCTTGATAATTTTTAGTAACTCTATTATGTCCGTTTACTATGTTTCCACGAAATACAAAACTGGTTTTAGCAAATAACGGATAATATTTTGGATAATCTCTTTTCAGGGCCATAGCAAGTTTAGCCATATCTCTTGCGGTAGTTTGCTGCAATGGGTCATGCCAACCTGAAGCATTTTTAAAATAGGTATTCTTCATACCGAGCTGTTTAGCTTTAACATTCATTAAATGAGCAAAAGCTTTCTCTGAACCTTTCATATTCTCAGCAACCGTTACAGCAGCATCATTAGCGGATTTTATAATTAACCCATTAATTGCCTCTCGAACGGTTATAGTTTCCCCTGCTTTTAAACCCAACTTACAAGGCGGCATTTTTGAAGCTTTTGCTGATACAAGTAATTTTTTATCTAAAGGCAATTTACCGGCTTCAATTGATTCAAACATTAAGTATAGAGTCATTAGCTTAGTTAAAGAAGCGGGATAAATCCGAATTTGTGAATTATGGGCCTGCAACACTTTACCGCTTTTTGCATCAATTACTAAACTAGTTTGAACAGGAGGTTTAGGTGTATTTTTTACAGCTTTCTTCGCTTCGCTTATGGGAGCAAAGAAAAATGTTGAAATAAAAATATAAGGTAATAAAAATTTACTAAACATTTTAAATAAATAAAATATTATTCAAATTAAATCAAGTAAAATACTGTGTCATCCCGCGACTTGATCGCGGGATCCAGTTAAAAATACTAATAATTAGTATTTTTAGTTATATTTCTAGATACCGTGGTCAAGCCACGGTATGACAGCTTACTTTTTTGCCTAATACAACAAATATTACTACACATTAACCCTTTTATTAAGATACATTAATATAAATAAAGCAGGCAAGGCTAAAATTATAGTAAAGATGAAAAAACCGTCCCAGCCCATCATATTTACGAGTTTTCCGGCATAAATAGTGACAGTATTGTTACATAAACTACTAGCACTACTAAGTAAAGCATATTGTGTTGCCGAATATTTTTTATTACATAAATTACCTATATATCCGACTAAAGCAGTAGCCCCCATAGCAGCAGCAAAATTCTCTATAGTAATAGCAATTAATAAAGCTTCAAAAGAAGGAGGTTGGTGATTAAGCCAAATAAATGCAAAATGCGTTAAGCTTTGGGCAATACCGGTATAAAATCAAACCTTTAAAATTTCCCACTCTATACATTACAATACCACCGGCAAAACCACCGACTAAGGTTGCAATCAATCCATAAAGTTTAGCGATTATTGCTATTTCGCCTTTTGTATAACCAAGTTCTATATAAAAAGGTGAGGCAACCGCTTCCAAGCATAGCATCGCCTAATTTAAGAAATATTACCGCAAGTAAAATAGTTACGGCAAATTCTCTTTTGAAAAAATCCTTGAAAGGATTAATTACTGTAGAAATCCATGAAGTAATATTAATTTTTTCTCTTACTAATTCTTTTTCGTTTACGGTTATTATAAATATCGTTGCAACGGCAAATATTATAGCTATAACAAAGAAAGTTAGTTGCCAATTATTTCCGGTTATTTCTGCAAGATATAAAGCACCTGCCCCTGTAATAAGCATACCGATTCGATAACCGAATACGGCAGTTGCACTAGCTATGCTTTGTGTTTCCTGATCAAACTTATCTATACGCAACGCATCAACGGCAATATCGAACGTGCTAGATAAAAAGCCTAATAATATAGTCAAAAAATATAAAGAAGTTAAAGAAACTTCAGGATTTTCCTTGCTCATAGCAATTAGTACTAAAGCCATTAAAGAGCTACATAATATAAGCCAGCTTTTTCGATGTCCCCACCTACTTAAAAAAGGTATTTTAAAATTATCGACTAACGGTGACCAAAATACTTTTAACGAATATGATAACCTTGCAACCGCAAAAGTAGTAATAACAGCGATATCTATTCCAGATTCTTTTAACCATACCGAAAGAGTAGAAAAAATTATAACCAGCGGCATACCGCTAATTATTCCTAAAATAAATATTTCAAATAATCGATAGTCTTTAAAAATCTTGGTAATGAGCATTGTGGTATTCCTTGTGTTGATGTCATTCCTGCGTAGGCGGGAAAGCGTTGTTGCGTGGATCGAAAAACGCATTCGGTGTCATACCGTGGCTTGACCACGGTATCCAGTCTTTATTTTTATTTTTTACTGGATCCCGCGATCAAGTCGCGGGATGACAGTGAGTGCCTCAATAATAATTAAGAAATATGAGCTATTTACTTTATAAATCAACCATTTTCTCTTAACTCCTTATACAATCTATAATACTCATCCTTATTCTTAAGTAATTGTGTGTGAGTACCCTGCTCACAAATCTCACCGTTTTTCATGACAATAATGTTATCAAGGTCGGTAATACTGCTTAAACGATGCGTAATAATTAAAGTGGTTTTTCCTTGGCGTAATTTCTTTAAAAATTCTAGAATTTTCTGTTCGGAAGCTTGGTCTAAGCTGCTTGTTGCTTCATCCCAAATTAAAATAGGTGCGTCTTTTAAGAAAGCCCTAGCAATAGATAAACGTTGACGCTGACCGCCTGAAAGAGTCGTCCCCTGCACTCCTATCTGCGTGTCGTAACCATTCGGCAGATGCATAATAAACTCATGAGCATCTGCATATTTCGCTGCTCTAATTATTTCTTCTCTTGTAGCGTTTTCCTGACCGTATGCTATATTTTCTGCAACGCTTGTATCAAATAAATGAGTATCTTGAGTAATTAAGGAAATCTGACCTCTAAGTGAAGTAAGCTTAATATCTTTAATATCATGATTATTAATTAAAATTCTTCCTTCATTTGGATCATAAAAACGCACTAATAAATTACTAAGCGACGTCTTACCGCTACCTGAACGCCCGACAAACGCAATCATTTTATGAGGCTCTAGCTTTAAATCTATATATTTTATAGCTATTTTACTCTCAAAACTTAAAGCCAGTTTTTCAAAAGTAATTTGTGGATTATATAAATCTACTTCTTTAGCATCTTTATGATCTTTAATAAGAGGTTCGGTATCCAAAATACTAAATACCCTCTTAGCTGCTGCTATTCCTTCTTGCAAATTAATATTTAACGATACCAAACTTTTAAACGGTCTATAAGCTGCAGCAAAGGCAGCTAAAAAAGCAAATAATGCACCGGGTGTTGTTTTACCCTCAAGGACTAAATTACCTCCGTACCATACCATCCCTCCGACTGCAAGACCGCTTAAACCCTCCATAATCGGTGAAACCACCGCATCTAGCTTAGATGTTTTTTTGTAGAACTCTAAAATATTATTAATAATCAACGATGCTCTATTACTTTCTATTTTTTCGCTTACAAAAGATTTAATAATCTTAATTGACTGAAATGTTTCATCAAGCCTAGAAGTATAATGCCCAAGCTCCTCTTGTGATTGTGAAAATATTTTTCTTATCTTTCTGCCCATCCTTTGCACCGGATAAACGGCCAAAGGGAAAACAAGAAAAACTACGCAAGATAATAGCGGTTCTAAATGAAACATCGTTATTATTAAACATGTTACAGTTAGAAAATGTTTAGCACATCCGACAAGTAAATTAGAAACAGCCCCACGCATCAAAGAAATATCATTAGTAAGACGAGATATTAAACGTCCTGAAGATTGGTTTTGAATAAAAGAAATATCGGTAAATAACAAATGCTCATACATTTTTATCTGTAAATCGTTTAGTACCCTCTGCCCAACAAATTTTATTAGGTAATTCTGATAGTACTCTGAAATTCCTTTTATGAAAAAAGTAGCAATCAGCACTATAGGCATTATTATAAGCATTTTCTTATCATGTGTTAAAAAAATCTTATCAATAATAGGTCTAACCGCATGTACAATCACTGCCGTACAAAGTGCTGCAATAACCATACAAAATATCGAAAAATATATTTTATTTGCGTAAGGTTTAACATGATCTTTTATCAGCCTCCTTATAACATCTGCGGCTGTATAATCATGATTCAAATTATTATTCATTCTCATTAAAAATATTAAATTGATGATGTGATTGATTCGGTATCGGCATTTTCAAATGCTCAAAAGCGGCAATCGTGATTACCCTACCTCTAGGAGTTCTTTGTAGTAAACCTATCTGTATAAGATAAGGCTCTATGGTTTCTTCAAGTGCGTCACGCTGTTCAGATAAGGCAGCGGCGATCGTTTCAATTCCGACAGGACCGCCGTTATAATTATCCGCTATGAATTTCAAATAACGATAATCATTGCTATCAAGTCCTATGCGATCAACTTCCAAACGATTTAACCCAAAATCAGAGATTTCTTTATCTACTCTTGATTTACCGTCAACTGCCGCAAAATCTCTTATACGACGAAGCAATCTTAATGCAATTCTTGGCGTTCCTCTACTTCTCTTAGCTATTTCTTCAGAACCCGAATCGGTCAAATCAATATCAAGTAGTTTACTTGCTCTATTTAAAACTTTCTTAAGCTCCTCGGTATTATAAAAATTTAGCCGCATAGGAATACCGAACCTATCACGCAAAGGATTACTAAGCAGCCCAAGGCGTGTGGTAGCCCCGATTAAGGTAAATTTCGGCAAGGTTATTTTCACTGACCTTGCGGCAGGTCCTTCACCGATAATTATATCAAGCTCAAAATCTTCCATAGCAGAATATAAAACCTCTTCAACCGCAGTATTTAAACGGTGGATTTCATCAATAAATAATACGTCGTTCTTTTCAAGATTAGTGAGAATAGCAGCAAGATCAGCCGCCTTAAGTATAGCAGGACCGGAAGTAGATTTGAAATTACCACCGATTTCATTAGAGATAATCTTAGCAAGCGTAGTCTTACCAAGACCGGGCGGACCGTAAAATAAAGTATGATCAAGATGTTCATTTCGAGATTTTGCAGCTTTAATAAATACCGAAAGATTTTCTTTAATCTGCTGTTGACCGACAAATTCTTGCAAATATGACGGTCTTATCGGCAATTCTTGATCATTTTCACTTTTTTCGGGTGATAATATATTAGTCATTAATTTAAATCGAATATAATGACTAATAATAGCGGAAAAATAGTTTTATGCTATAAATTATTTTAGACTTTTATATTAGCCCTCTTCACAGAAACTAGTTACCCTTCTCCAAGTTTATCTACGGTTTCAAAAAATTTTTCTGTATCAGTAACTCCTAAGTTTTTTAATTCTTCTTTAAGATAATTTTTATTTAATCCTTTATATACCTTTAAATAATGACCAAATATCTCATTTGATAATATCATATTAGGATTTTCATAATAATTTTTTAAAACTTCTGCTACATCTTTTAGAGTAAGATTATTTTCATCAGTTATTTCTGTAATTTGTGCATCTAATGCTTGTCTATCTTGAGATTTCATTCCTATCTTATAACCAAAATATTAATCCAATTAAGCTTTTATTCTCTTTTATAGCATCCGATTAGTATTTTTAACAAATGAGGATAAGGCAGGAACATTAACATTATCAAAAAATATCCCACTTATATCTAAATCGCTTATTTTTGTAGAACTATGAATAAAATTAATCCAAAACATTTAGGTTCTAATTTTGATGACTTTCTTGATAAAATTGGAATATTAGAAGAAGTTACGGCAATAGCTCATAAACGTATTCTTGCACAACAAATAAAGCAAATTATGGAACAAAAGCATATAACAAAATCAGAAATGGCGAAAAAAATGGAAACTAGTAGATCAGCTGTAGATAGACTCTTAAACCCTAATAATCCTAATGTCACCCTTGATACCTTAGACCGTGCTGCTATAGCTCTAGGAATGAAATTAAATATTTCCTTAAACTAATTTCAATCGATATTTCTAAAAATTAGCATTTCGATTTTTTAGGGCTGTTTTGATTAACTGATCAATAGAGATTTCGGGATTTTGGGTAACGATACTTTGAACGGCGTTTTGAGCTTCAAATCTAGAAAAGCCTAGATTTACTAGAGCTTTTATTACTTCATTGCTTGCGACGAGTGTAATATTCTTAATATTTAAGCTATCTTTAATAATAGTTGAGCCGCTTGATATTTTCGCTACTTTACCTTTCAGCTCTAACACTATACGCTCAGCAAGTTTAGCTCCCACTCCGGATATTGCTTTAAATATATTTTTATCTTCATTATTTATAGCAATTTGAATATCCGAAGGTGTAAGGCTTGATAAGATAGATAAAGCCATTCTTGTACCGATACCGTTTACTGATTGCAGCAAATTAAAAAAACTCTTCTCTTCTAGAGTCAGAAAACCGTAAAGATGAATATGTTCCTCTCTAACATGGGTTTCTATAAATAGTTTATAAAACTCCCCTTCAGCAAGTTTACCTAAAGTTTTACCCGAAGCATAAACAAGATACCCTACCCCGTTTACGTCAATTATAACATAATCATCGCCTTGGGAATCAACTTTACCGCTTAATTTACCAATCATATATTTACTTTTTCTTTTTACTATATATTAAAATTAGTGTCGGTAAAGCGGTAATAATTGCTGCTAAGATGTAATGAATAACAAGCGGTCTATCCATCATATGACACTGCCCATCATTAGGAATAGTTTGAGCCAAAACCATATAAGCAACTATTATCATCACTACTATATATAGACCGGTAAAAAACAAATATTTTATAAAATTTTTCATGTTAATCCTTTTTTTGTCATCCCGTGGCTTGACCACGGGGTGACAATGACACGTTGTAACCGTATAACAACTACACAAACTTGTAATAAGTCTGATTCTTATCACCTTTGCTTATTAAAAATTTATGCTCTAAACCATATAACAAATCTCTACTAGCCGTTGCCGTAGAAATATTTTTATGTACATTAATATAATCTTTTCTAGAAAACCATTTATCTATTAAATTAACCTTAGCAAATTCCATTCTAGATAAAGGCGTATTTGCCTCATATGTAATATTATTACTATATAATCTTAATGCTGCAACTATTTTATCAAACATAAACTCGATAAATAACGTCGATTCACCAAGCTTATCACACCTGCGTAAAACACTATAATACTCACTTTGATTATTCCTTATCAAACTTTCAACGGAAATATATTCAAAAACTTTATTAGTTTGCATTAGTAATAATTGTTGCCATAACCTACCGATTCCCGTCTGAAAAAGGATGGATAAATTCAAACTCCTAATGAAATATACAAGCCTTAATTATTCCGGAAACATTCTTATCTTGTGTTATAAACTCAAATAAATCCTGCATTAATAAAGATACACGGCTTGCCGGAGGTGCATAATCTCCGTGTCTTTAAATATAGCGGCATTACCTTTACGCCACTTTCCATTATCTTCTACTAATCCTTGCATTAATATCTCATGTGCTTTTAATAATGATTCAAACGAAAAAGGATCAAACATGGTTAAATCATTATATAATTTTATAGCATTATTTACTTCTAAAATATCTTTTTCAGGTGCAAGTACACGCTTGCCGTTTATTATATCGGTTATCTGCTCTACACTTAAACTATTTCCTTCAATTGCTAAAGAAGAATGGATGGTTTTAATTTGATTATTTTTTCTAAGTTTTATAGGTTGAGAGTAAAGCTTGCTACCGGCTAAAATACCAAGCTCATAAGAAATATCTTGTGATAACTCCAAGATTTTATTAGTTATTTGAAAAGGCGGTTTACTATTCATTATATGATACTATCATTGTCTACGAAGAAATTTTTTCTATATCATTCCCATAGGGTATTAGCCTTGTTGCATGACTCCAAAATCGTCATTGCGAGCAGCCGTAGGCTGCGTCGTGGCAATCTCATGAAATAATAACAAACTCTCCTGAAATTGCTTCGTCAATTGCTATGCAATTTCCTCACAATGACGTATATCTCTTTATTTTACAATACACTCATTAGACTACCTATCTCAATATCTTCTATCACCCCACTTTTACGGTTTTTCAGCTCAACAATATTATCTGCTGCTTTTTTAGGACCGATTATAATTTGATAAGGTGAACCGATAAGATCGTGCGTAGCGAATTTACTGCCGGCACGTGCTTCGGTATCGTCATATAGTACTTCTATGTTTTGAGCAGATAGCTCTTTATAAGCTTTTGCCGCAAGCTCTACACATTTACTATCATGAATATTTAAATTAATTAGAGAAACTTTAAAAGGAGCAACGCTAGAAGGCCATATGATACCTTTCTCATCGCAATTTGCTTCTATGATAGCTGCAACTAACCTTGAAATGCCTATGCCGTAAGAACTCATTTCTACAGGAGTTAGTTTACCATGCTCGTCATTAATTAGAGCATTCATATTAACCGAATATTTTGAGCCGATATAAAAAATATGCCCCACTTCTATCCCTTTACTGCTAGTTATTTCTTGTTCAGATATAGGTAATTTATTTACGTCATGCTTTTCTTCAGCTGCCGCATACCAACTTTTAATTTCCTGTACATCGATATCAGGATTATCTTTTAATGTCTTAAATCTTTTATCGTAATAAATAGTACTTTCACCGGTTTCGGCGATTATATGAAACTCATGGCTTAAATTGCCGCCAATTGGACCGTTATCAGCAATAACAGGAATAGCAAACACGCCTAAATCCCGAAAAGTATTAATATAAGCCTGATACATTTGATTATAGGTCTTAACGGCATTTTCTTCATTTATATCAAAAGAATAAGCATCTTTCATAAGAAACTCCCGACCTCTCATAACGCCAAAACGGGGTCTAATCTCATCACGAAATTTCCATTGGATATGATAAAGATTTTTCGGCAAATCCTTATATGACTTAATATTATGACGAAAAATATCCGTAATCATATCTTCGTTAGTCGGACCGAATAGTAAAGTATTATCGTGGCGATCTTGAAATTTCAGCATTTCTTTACCGTAATTATCAAAACGTCCCGATTCCATCCATAAATGTGCCGGTTGAATGCAAGGCATTAGAACTTCCAAAGCTCCTGCTTTATTCATATTTAAGCGTACTATATTCTCGATATTCTTCAATAGTTTTAAGCCGAGCGGAAGCCATGTATAAATCCCTGCCGCTTGCTGCCTAATCATTCCGCTTCTAAGCATTAATTTATGCGAAGTTACCTGAGCTTCACTTGGCTCTTCTTTTAAAACAGGTAAAAAATATTTTGATAATAACATAGAATTTTTTTAGTTTAATATATTTTTCCGTCATTGCGAGGAAAAATTGAAAATTTTGACGAAGCAATCTCGTGCCAAAGTCCTGAGATTGCCACGCTCCTTTCAGTCGCTCGCAATGACGACCCGACTATCCAATCCATACAACGCCAGCAGGATGACAACAAAAACAATATTTTACCTTTTCGAGGTAAGGTTTAAAAACTCATGGCGATATTTCTGCTGCTCCGCAAATATACCTGTACAATGCATAGTGTTCATTACACTGTTATCTTGCATCACTCCGCGCATCGACATACAACTATGCAAGGCAGAAATCTTAACGGCAACGCCAAGCGGCTTTAAATTCTCCTGTACGCTTTCTGCTATTTGTACCGTCATTTTTTCTTGAATTTGTAGCCTTCTAGCAAAAATATTTACTATTCGTGCTAGCTTACTTATACCAATAATACAATTATCAGGAATATAAGCTATATATACCGTACCATTAAAAGGTAACATATGATGTTCACAAAAAGAGGTAAATTTTATGCCTTCCAGCGAGATAAAGTCCTGAAAATTACAAGTATCGTAAAATTTGGTACTTAATATTTCAGCTATATCTTTTTCATAACCGGAAAATATCTCTTCATAGCTATTAATTACTCTCTCGGGAGTTTTAAGTAACCCTTCTCTATTAGGATCTTCACCAATGAATTTTAATAATGTTCTTACTGCTTCTTTAGCTTCTTCTCTAGTTGGTTTACTCATAGTTTTATACTTTTAAAAACATTACTTTAACACAAATATATACAAACATCAAGCCACCTACTATAGCAATAAGCCCTCCTCCGCCCATCATTCCCATTAATAGCTTAGCTGACATCGGCATTACGCTATTTGAGTCTTTCCGCATAACACCGTAACCACCGGCGAGTGCTAGTCCCAGTATGTGCAGAATCTGCCCGAATGTTAGGAGGTAGATTACAATGTCATCCCGCGGCTTGACCACGGGATCCAGCTTTTCTTTGTTTTTTTTTGGATCCCGTGGTCAAGCCGCGGGATGACATTGTTATTTTTAGACACTATAATACCCAAATAACTATACCCCATACAAGCAATGCTAATCCCTACTATAGACCCGTGATAATGAGCAGGGATTACTACATTTATACCTGAGATATTCATTGCTATAAGTCCGCCAAGTAGGAATAAAGTAATGGAGCAGAGTAAGATGGTTTTGATGATAGAATATGTCATGCCTGCGTAAGCAGGAATCCATTCTTTTTTTTCTGGATTCCCGCCTTCGCGGGAATGACATAATGGACGGGGATGACATAAAAATACCAACTCAAACCCCATACCGACCAAACATAAAACAGGAGCAAGACCGCCTAGATATTTCATATGATTTGTATAGAATTCTTTGAAGGCTCCATCGATAATGTCATAAGACGCATGACCGAATATAGCAATAATGCCGAAAATAAAATTTAAATAAAGTAAGAAAAGATAGAATTTTTGAAATTTCAATTCTCTAGCTATTAACTCTCTAAATAAACTAACCCAAATAAATATTAATATTTGAGTATATATAAATTGTAGTAAATGACCTCCGCTCCAAAAAAGTAATTCATAATAAAATTCTATCTCGATAGGAATAATTTGGATAATGTTTTGCAAACCATTATAAGACCATCCAAAACAAACAAAGCTTAAAATAAACATTATAATAGTCGATAATACGGTAAAATTAACTAGACTATTTAAGTTCATCCAATCGAAGAAATATAAAATATTTATAGCATATAATAGTAGCGTAACGCCAAATAAGCTTAACCCCAAAATAAATACGATATTTTCAAGCATCGGTATATAATTATTCATCACCGGATTATGCCCTGCTATTGGGGAGATGGCTATAAGTATCGTGCTTAGGAAAGCAAGTTTGCACAGTATGTCATTCCCGCGAAAGCGGGAATCCAGAAAAAATATACTGGATCCCCGCTTTCGCGGGAATGACATAGACCAAACACTAGCCGTAACGGACAACAACCAAACTAATACCGATAAATTAACATGAATAATTAAAGCAGATTTGAAAATATGAGGATTTGGAAAAAAGCTTGATAATTGCGGGATACGTAATACCACCAAAATAATTGAATATAAACCTGCAAACCCCAAGGATAAAATACCAAGCTTAAGCCAAGAGATAGTTAAGCTATTATTTTGTGATTGATTGGTAGAATTCATAACTACAGGTAAATATTAAATATAATCTACAAATAGCTCACGGTATTTAAATAAGCAATATTTTTTTATTTGCTTTAGAAGTTAACATACGATATTAATAAGTCAATCAAGAGTTAATAGTTAGACATGACTAACAACCCACGCATCGGTATAGGCGCTATAGTTTTTAATAGCAAAATGAGATTTTACTAGGCAAGCGTATTGGTTCTCACGGTGAATCTAGTTATGCTCCTGCCGGTGGACATTTAGAATTTGGAGAAACAAATCTAATCATTGAAAACCCACAATTTATAGCGGTGACTAACAATTTTTTTGAAAAAGAGCAAAAGCATTATGTCTCGATTTTTCTTAAAGCTCATTGTTTAAATGAACATGAATTACAAAATCTTGAACCTGACAAGGTAGAAAGTTGGCAGTGGTTTGCTCTTGATAACTTAACTGATAATCTTTTTCTACCTCTAAAAAGACTAATTGAGAAAAAATGTTATTTATATAAAGAAATTATTGATTAACCCAATTTATCTAATTTATCTAATTTTAAATATCCGGATGCGTATTTGTGTAAAACACTAGAAATAAGAGTTTGATAAGGCATCCCCTCCTGTGCTGCAATTCTTTTTATATGATTTAAATCGTATAACGGCAATCTAATATTAATTCTTTCCGATTTTTTAAAAAAATTAGCTGCTGCGATTTTAGCTATATTTTTTTGGTTCTCTAGTTCTTTTCCAGGTAACTCTAAAAGTTCACCTTTTTCAAAATAATCTAATATTTCTTGTTCTTCTTCAGTCAATTTGTATTTTTTCACAATCTAAACCTTAGTTTGACAATATAATCCTAACTTAGCAATATTAATAAATGATCACCTTATTTAAATTATGATAATACAGATTTTGTTGTTGCGGTGGATTTAGTGGTGGGTTTGAGAAGACTTGAACTTCCGACCTCACGCTTATCAGGCGTGTGCTCTAACCAGCTGAGCTACAAACCCACAATATAGAGATGTGGTGAGCTCGCCGGGATTCGAACCCGGGACCCTTTGATTAAAAGTCAAATGCTCTACCGACTGAGCTACGAGCTCTTAAATATATTTATGCTTTTTCTGTGTGTCATCCCGTGGTCAAGCCACGGGATGACATCTAAGTATAAAATATATTCAAAAATTATGTTTTACTTTATCGCCAAAAAAGGCTAATTTGTCAACAATTATTTTTTAATTTAAATATAGGCAGTTTATGCAGCATCAGGACGTGGCTATAATTATCCCCTCAAGGCTAAGTTCAACTAGGCTTAAACAAAAACCTTTACAGCTTATCGGCTCTATAACTTTAATCGAGCGGGTATTCAAACAAGTAAATCAGGCTAACCTTGAGCATATATACGTTGCAACCGATTCGGAAGAGATAGCAAAAATTATTAAAAAAGTCGGAGGGAAAGTAATATTTACCGATAGCAATATCCCTACCGGCACTGATCGTACTTATGAAGCTTTTAAATTAATTCCAAATAATCAAAATATTAATTACATAGTTAATGTACAGGGAGATATACCTTTCATTGAACCTAGCTCTATTTTGAAAATTATAGAATATTTAAAAAACAGCGAATACGATATTGTTACACCGGTAGTAAAAGTAGATAGGGAATCAGTGGAAGCTAGTAGTAATGTTACCGTAGCGGTTGACTCAGCGGGAAAAGCATTGTATTTTTCGCGTAGTCTTATTCCAAACGGTGCAGAAGAATTTTTATATCATGTAGGCATGTATGGTTTTCGCAAAAACGCTTTAGAAAAATTTGTATCTCTTAAGCCAACTTTTTTAGAAAAAACAGAACGTTTAGAACAATTACGTGTCCTTGAAAACGGTATGACTATAGGTACATGTTTAGTTGAGAATGTTCCTATTTCCGTAGATACGGAAGAAGACTTAAAAAAAACAGTAAAATTTTACGAAAATATTAGTAAACTAGGTTTATAATAAATAATGGTACGTTTCATTTTTGTTACCGGCGGCGTTGTTTCATCACTCGGTAAAGGTCTAACGGCAGCATCTCTTGCTATGCTATTACAAGCGAAAGGATTTAAAGTTTGCGTACGAAAACTAGACCCTTATCTTAACGTCGACCTTGGGACTATGAATCCTCACGAACACGGGGAAGTATATGTAACGGATGACGGAGCAGAAACCGATCTAGATCTTGGCCATTATGAACGTTTTACCGGAGTTTCCTCGTGCAAGTTTGATAGCATCACGACAGGAGCGATATACTCAAAATTACTTAAAGATGAACGTTTAGGAAATTACACCGGCGTTACCGTTCAAATCATCCCGCATGTTACGAATATAATAAAAGATTTTATACTTTCAAACACCAAGGGTTTTGATTTTATTATTTGTGAAATAGGCGGTACAGTCGATGATATTGAAGGTCTACCGTTTTTTGAAGCTATAAGGCAAATCGGTAACAAATTAAAAAGCGAAAATTGTTTATTTATTCATTTAACATTATTATCTTATGTTAAAACCGCCCGTGAATTAAAAACAAAGCCTACCCAACACTCAGTTAAAGAATTACGTGCTATAGGTATTTCACCTAATATACTAGTCTGTCGTGCAAAACGTAATATTTCAAAAAGCGAAATAGATAAAATAGCTTTATTTTGTAATATAGAATCTGAATATGTTATTCCGGCAATAGATCAAAAAAATATATATTTAGTACCGATTGCGTATCATAATTCAGGTCTTGACAATAAAGTATTAAAATTTTTTAATATTAATGTCGTGCCGTCCAAATTAGATAAATGGCATGATATAATTGGTAGGCTAAAAGATTCTAATTCAAAAGTAAGAAACGCTATAATAGCTAAAAAAGATGCTTATAAATCAGTAATCGAGGCACTTGATCATGCAGGTATTTATTACAAATACAAAATTGACTTAGTATGGATAAATGCTGAAAATCTAACTGAAGAGAATATTAATAAAAAATTATTAGATATAGACGGGATTTTAGTACCGGGCGGATTTGGAAAACGGGCAACTGAAGGAAAAATTATAGCAATAAAATATGCCCGTACTAATAACATACCTTTTTTTGGAATATGTTTCGGTATGCAACTTGCGACAATCGAAATAGCTCAGAATTTAATCGGTATTAAAGATGCAGTAACGGAAGAATTTAAAGTAGACGGTACAAAAATTATTGAGAAAATAAATAAAAACCGTGAAGACTCAAAAATAACAATTGAAAATGTAAAAAAGACTATGAGGCTTGGCTCTTATCCTTGTAGTTTGGTCGCAAGTACCATTGCAGCTAATGCTTATAAAAGCCTTGAAATAAATGAGAGACATCGTCATAGATATAAATTTAATAATGAATTTCAAAATATTTTTGAAAAAAACGGAGTAGTATTTAGCGGTTTTTCAAAAGATGAAGAGATTGTAGAAATAATTGAACTACCGGCACTTCGTTGGTTTGTAGGAGTACAATTTCATCCAGAATTTAAATCTAAACCTTTTGAAGCTTATCCTTTATTTATTGAATTTGTTAAGGCTGCAATTGAGTATAATAAATGTAATTAACAAAAATATATGAGACTATTTTAAAAAATCTTGATATAGTTTTTATTATAGTCTAGGTTGCATAAAAAATAATATAGCCGGACAGTTTTTGAAAAGCGTTTGATGTCATTCCCGCTTTCGCGGGAATGACATATAAAGCTCTAAGCCTTGCAAAAACATAACATTTTTAAAAACTATTCGGTACTAAAAAAATAAGCTCATAGTAAACCAATGGATGCCGTGGATTCTAACTTCACAATTTGGAATAAAACCAGAAACAGTAAATTTAGGCATATAGTATGGCCGATTAGATCGTATGAATTAACTAAATTCATCCCGATGGCTTTACTAATGTTTTTTATTCTACTTAATCAAAACTTAGTTCGTAGTATTAAAGATAGTTTTGTTGTTACCTTAATTAGCTCGGAAGTATTGAGTTTTATCAAACTTTGGGGCGAAATGCCGATGGGAATTTTATTTGTTATCCTTTATTCTAAACTCTGTAATATTATGACAACAGAGCAGGTTTTTAGGATAATTACCGGTACTTTTTTATTTTTCTTCGCAATTTTTGGTTTTATTTTATTTCCGTACAGAGAGTTTTTTCATCCCGATCCCGAATTAGTTAAACATTATATAACCCTTCTTCCCCATTTAAAGTGGTTTTTAATAATCTGGGGACAATGGAGCTTGGTATTGTTTTATATTATGGGCGAATTATGGCCGGTTATAGTTTTTACTCTTTTATATTGGCAGCTTGCGAATAAAATTACTAAAGTCGAAGAAGCACCGAGATTTTACTCATTTTTTACTTTATTTGGACAAACTAATTTACTCATCTCAGGAACCGTAATTATTTATTTTGCTAAGAGCGAGCATTTCTTATTACCTTTATTTTCTCATCTAAACGATACAAATGAAATCCTTTTAAAGTCTTTTATTACGGTTATTTTAATATCCGGATTAATTTGTCTAGCTCTTCATAAATTTATTGATAAATCAGTCGTAGAAGCTGACAAAAATATTAAATTTAAAAATCAAAGAACGGATATATTAAAATTAAGCTTGGTCGAAAGTGCAAAAGTAATATTGACTTCTAGATATCTCGGTTTTATTTGTCTTCTTGTAATGTCTTATTCTATGAGTATTAGCCTAATAGAAGGATTATGGATGTCAAAAGTAAAACAACTCTATCCTGCTACAAAGGATTTTATATCCTATCACGGTGAAGTGTTTTTTTGGACGGGAGTACTCACGTTAGTTAGTGCGTTTTTAGGAAGTAGTTTAATTAGAATATGCGGCTGGTTTTGGGGAGCTATTATAACACCGATTATGATGTTTGGAGCAGGTGTTATGTTCTTTTCATTCACGGTTTTTGAAAATCATCTAGGAAATATCGTAAATACTCTCGGCTATAGTTCGCCGCTTGTCGTTATAGTTTTTATCGGCGGACTTTGGCATATACTTTCCAAATCCGTAAAATATTCACTTTTTGATGCTACTAAAGAAATGGTATATATTCCGCTCGATAGTGAAATGAAGACCAAAGGTAAAGCTGCCGTTGATGTTATGGGTACTAAAATCGGTAAATCAATAGGTGCTATTATTCAATTCATATCCTTTAGTATTTTCCCGAACGCCGTACATAACGACATAGCCGGCTTATTGATGTTTAGCTTTGTAATCGTATGTCTATTATGGCTATATGGCGTGAAAGTTTTATCAAAATATTATAATAAGATGATACAACGTTGATAAGGGTATCCATTCCTGCGAAGGCTTGCTTGCGTTGATACCTAATCGTCATGAGCTACGCAGCCGTAGGCTGCGTGACAATCCAGTAAAAAATAAAAAGATGCTAAAGATTAGCATTTTTAAACTGGATTGCTTCGTCAAAATTTTCAATTTTTCCTCGCAATGACGGGAAAACCAATCCACGCAGGAATGACATCAAACCATACAACAAGGCCGGCTTGACCACTAGTGACAATCGTGAAATCGATCCACGTAATAGTTGATCAAACTAATGTATTTTGAGCATCCTCTCCTATTAATCCTTGATCAAGCAAATCAAAAGCCTCATCCAAGCACTTATATACTGCATTTTCTTGAGCTACTTCCGAATAATCTTCGATTAACCCTAGATTTTGACAAGTAATAACAAGTTTAGCTTTTAAACCATCACTCTCTTGATTTTCAATATAATCTAATATTATTTTTGAAACAGCTTGGCTGCTATCCTTTGCTTTTTCATATTTATTTTTTAAGCTCTGTAATCTGTCAACATATACTCTTAACGTCTCTACTTCTTTACTTTGATGTATTAAACCCTTTGTTTTTTCAATTCGTTTTATTAACCGCTCTGCCTCTTCATGCGGTTCTTTACATTGTCTTACTAAATTTGCTTTTGTAAAATTAGTATTAGCATTATTATGCATTAATAGTGAAAGAATAATTTTGTTTTCTACTGAGTTACGACCACAGTAATGTAATACTTCACCCATCTGTTTATAGTCATTCACCGTAGCACCATATTCAAGTAACATTTTGGCTTTTTTAAAATTACCTGTAACCTCTAAAGCTGTTTTATCATTCTCATCTCGTATATTAGGATCAATACCTTTTTGAAGTAACTTTTTAAGATCTGCTAAGTCAGTTATATAATGTAGGGTACTTTTGTTTTCTGGGCTATCTACCGCATCAAAGCTTACATCTTTACTGTTCTTGCTATTAAGACTATTGTTAATACTAACGCATAAATCGTGAAACACATCTGGAACGGTTTTACATTCTTTTGTATTACTCCCCTTTCCCACACAAGATTTAATAATATTTATCAACTTAGAAATTTTAGGCATAGTTATTTTATTAAAATTCCATGTTTCATGGTATTTTCAACTCGGCATTATATTAATCTATTTTAATCAAAGTCAATGTGAATGGTTAATTCATAAAAATTAACCAATTAACAATATAATTTAAAAATTCTTTTTTCTTGAATGTATTTGTAATATAGTAATAGGCATATTTAATATTTGTAGAGGGAGTAATGAAAAAAAATCCAAAAATCTCATTAATAGGTAGCGGTAACATAGGTGGTACGCTTGCTCACTTAATTAGCCTTAGAGAACTCGGCGATATCGTGTTATTTGATGTGGCTGAAGGAGTACCGCAAGGAAAAGCATTGGATCTCATGCAAGCCGGTACAATAGCCGAGTCTGATATCAAAATAAAAGGCACAAACGACTATAAAGATATTGAAGGATCTGATACCATAATTATTACTGCCGGTTTACCAAGAAAACCAGGGATGAGTAGAGACGATTTAATTAGCATTAACACCGGTATTATGAAAACGGTTGCAGAGAATGTTAAAAAATACGCTCCTGATGCCTTTGTAATAGTAATTACCAATCCACTTGATGTTATGGTATATGTCATGCTTAAAGAAAGCAGGCTACCTCATAATAAAGTAATAGGTATGGCAGGCATACTTGACTCATCAAGATTTAATCTTTTTCTTGCTGAAGAATTTAAAGTATCGGTTAGCAATGTTAATAGCACGGTTCTCGGCGGTCATGGTGATGCAATGGTACCTCTTGCAAGATATTCTACAATATCAGGCGTACCGATACCTGACTTGATAAAAATGGGCTTATCAAGTAATGAGCGTATTGAAAAAATAATTGATCGTACTAAAAACGGCGGCGGTGAGATTGTTGCATTACTTAAAACAGGTTCTGCTTATTATGCTCCCGCAGCCTCAGCAATAGAAATGCTTGAAGCATATTTAAAAGATAAACGTCAAATTCTAACTTGTACCTCTTATTTACAAGGTGAGTACGGCGTACATGATTTATATGTCGGAGTACCTATTATTATCGGTAAAGAAGGTGTTCTAAAAGTAATAGAACTACAGTTAACTACAGAGGAAAAAGCACTATTTGATAAATCAGTCGAGGGAGTTAAAAAACTCATTGAGACGATAAAATAAATGATAAAATTATATTATTGAAGCACAAATGCAACAATATTTAAAATATTGAATTAATACTAATTATTTAGTGTTGTTAATTTAACATAAATGGTATTACATTTTGGTTTATTTTTATTAATAGAGGGAAATTATGAAACATAAGAATGAATTAGACCGGCTAATAAGAAATCTTTATTTAATAAAAAATACTATATTTAAATAATATTTTAGAAACAGATAAACTAGCTATAACACGTACAACTAATTTTATAGAAGCTCTAATAAATAAAATAGACCCTAGAAAACCGGGATCGTATGTTTCTCAGCAACAAACTAACTTTAAAGTAGCAAATGATAAAAATATACAGGGTGCTAGTAAAGAAATTTATCTAAAAAACCTACCTATTAGTATTGGTAAAGTTGAAGGCTTTAAGGAAGACAGAAAAGGTAGAAAAGCAAAGGCTCAACTTGATGTCCTAATATCCCCTTCAGATTTTTCAGAATTATTAAGACTAAGTAATTCATTACCAGTCACTAATGAGCAAGGACTAGAAATAAAGGACAATATTAATCTATTGCAATTGATGGAAGAAGTTGTTCAGAAAGTAGGGAAAAGAGCTTAAATATACAACAAGATAAAAAAGTACTTGCCTCACAAGAAAATGAACAAGCTATAACACACGGTCAACAAAAAGTAGAACTTAGCCTTAAAGAAGAGATAATAAAGTTAAGGGAAGCAGTTCAAGAAACAATCAAAAATCCAACTAATAATGAAGAATTTAATAAGACATCAAAAGAAATTTTAGATTTGATTAATAATATCAACTCTCATCAACCATCTAGATTACAGGCAGCTAGAAATAAAATCCTGAGTAGTGGAGGAAGCCCTAATACTAAAAATACAAAAATAGAGGAATTTTTTCTTGAACAACATGAATGGGATAAATTTCAAGAATTAAGAGAAAGATTACAAAAAATAAAAGAGCCTAGAGAAAAATTAGATGAAATGAAAAATTTTTATGATGTGATTAATTCATTAGATAAAAATATCATTCTAGGAGTAATGCAAGAGAAACAAAAAGTGCAACAAGCTTCCAATCAAAAAGCACAAGAGATTATAAGAAGTAAATTTTTATACCTTGATAATGCCGGGAATTTTTCAGATGGTTTACAAAATTTATTTGAGAAGTTAAAAAATAAAGAAAAGACAGAGGAAAAAGAACTTATAGAAGCTTCTAAAAATATACTCAGCAAAAGTATATCAGTAAATAAAAATTACTTTCGTAATACTAATAATTCAAGCGAATTAGATTTACAATATAAGATGTTGTTAATAGATCATGCAGATAATATCTCACAAAATATAAAGGAGGCTCTAGTCTTATATGCCGGAAGTAATAACAATAACAAGATTGATATATTATCTGAAGAATTAGCAAATAAATTTAAAAATATATCAAATTTAAATACAGCAAAAGATAAGTTAACGGCGACAAAAGAACTACAAAAATCTATCCAACAAAAAGAAGTAAACAATGAAAGACTTACTCAAGAAGAAATAAGATAATATTTATAAGACACTAGGTATATTTGAAGAAATTAAGGAATATGAAAAGAGCGAAAATTCACGTGATCCTCGCTTGTTAAATAAAAATTACTATAAGCTAACTGATCCGCGTCAGGAGCATAGAAGCGATAATATCGCTTTAGAGTGGGATGACACCGGAATGCTGCCTCCTTCCCAAAATAGTGCCGTTTTAGATAAATTAAAAGAAGCAGTAGATGATTATATATCTGAGCTACAAAATAAAAAGCTATCTAAAGACACATCCCCAAAACACGTTAATATCGACAATGTATTACCTAAAATACGTAACTTGTTTAATGATGAATTAGCTAAAGATACGCCTCCAAAGCAGGTTGAGACAATAACTCATCTAATGCAGGAAGCAATACCGACTCCTCCTGCTCTTTCCTGGAATACTCATCCTATATTCGGTGATACAATAAAGTTCTTAAAGAGATTTAAAGAAGAGATCGATAAATTTCCACAAGATTATACTAAAGCCTCTACCATACCTCTATATTTAAGTAATGTTAATAGAAATTTAGGAAGAAGTGAATTTTTAGCAAGTATGGTATCGACTTCCCAAAAAGATGAGAGAATTAACAATATATTAGATAAGCTTCAAAAAATTTCTACTAATTGTAGTAAGATAAGTAATAGTGATGATAAGTTTAATAAAGAGATTAAAGAATCTTTTGTAGAAATTAATACCATATTAAAAAATATAATAGAATAAAGGACCTGAAATAGAATATTTAAATTCCAATATAGAAAAAGTTCAAAAGAATTTATCTAGTTTAGAATCTTTTACTTATGAATTATCTAAAAATACATCTCCGAAACATACCAAGCAATCAACCCAAGAGCAACCTAAAATATCTACAGGAGCAGTTACCGGTATAAAAGATAGAATAGCAAAATTTGAAGCAGACTCTGACAGCAAAATCAAAAAATACTGGACAGAAGAAAAGAAACAGACTGTAGAAAAACAACATGAAAATACTCAATCTGACTATAAACCCCTAAGAAAAATTTTGAATTTGAAAATCGAGGTAAAGAAATTAAAGAGAATAGCACCAAAAATTTAATAAACAAATTTGAAAAAGGCTTTGATAGTAAAATAACAAGATACTGGACATCACCTGAGGAATGGGATAAATGGGAGGAAGAAAAACAGAAAGGTACAGGGAAAGAGAATAAACTAATAAGACCTCGTACAAAATTTGCAATAGAACATTCTAAACATACTCAATCTAAAGAGCCTATATATCATCCAACTCCTAAAAAATTGAATATTAACGAAATAACTCACGATTTAAAGCTAAAAGGCAATACAAAAAGCTTAAAAGACAAATTTGAAAACTTAGCAAAAGAAGCGAAGCAAATTGGGACACAAGCACAGCAAAGCTCCAAATCTTCAAGTAGTCCTAGCATAAAACCTACAGGTCGCAGTAAAGACGGAAGAAATATCTAAGGCAATTGATGTTATTTCTATGTATATTTTAAGTTGTTTTTTGGATCCCGTGGTCAAGCCACGGGATGACAACGAGTGCGTTTTCCGATCCACACAACAAGCCTTTTTACGAGGATGACATCCTACGTAAAACCAACACTGTACTCATTAATATTATAAGCAAAAATATGAAAAAGTTTAAAGTTAGAGATAGTGACTTAAAATTTTGCCACAACAACATACTAAAGAAAGGAGTAGTTGAGGATAGAATAATACCTCCAAAAGAATGTGATAGACTATAAAGCCTCATTTTAACATTAGTCTTAAATAAGGATTGAACAATAATTTGTAGCGGTACTGCATAAAATGCTGCAAGCCCTATTAATATAACGGGACAGAGAATATTAAATATTTGTTTGTATAACATTATTTGCATTCCTAAAGCAACAATAATGCTGGCAAATAAAGCCCATGCAATCTGTCTTAAAGGGTTTATTTTATCGGCAAGCAGCCCTGCAAAAACGGCTGATATTCCATAGGTAGTAGTAAGAGCTATATTCATAAATCTTATTTCAGGATGATTTATAAAAGCTATTTTTGTTAAAAAAACTCCTAAGAAAATTACTAAAAAGTGGTATACTCCTCCAATAGCACCGTTTACTAATAATGCTATTATAAAGGATAGTTTATTATCTTTTATAATTTGCCGAGCGTCATTTAGAAAGCTTAATACAAGCGAATTTTGCGGCATTCGTCTGTGTTCACGTACTTTTGTACGCTCCGCAGACTCTTCCTTAAATTCATCTTGTCTAAACCTTTCTAAATTTAGCTCTATAGTACTTTTATAATATAAAAATTCGCTACTTTCTTTAAAAAAATTTCTCATCAAAATAGCAAATAAACCAAATATTGCACCGATAAAGAAATTAAAACGCCATAAATATTGGATATCGGAATTACTAGCGTAATAATAAGCTATAGCCGCAAATAATGCTCCTATTTGGCTACAACATGAAACTATTCCTATATTTAAATTTTTCCGATTATTTCCTGTTTTTTCAGCTACATAAACCTTTATTCCGTCAACTTCCCCGGCAAGGCTTGCTAAAAAAACCATTCGACATAATGTTAGTATTACCGTAGCAAAAATACCTATTATCTCAAAGGAAGGAGTAATAGCAATTAATCCGGTAGAAATGCTACTCATGAACATTGATATCTTGATAGATTTAGTACGCCCGTATTTATCTCCGATAAATCCAAAAATTAAAGACCCTAAAGGTCGCACTATAACGGCTGCACTAAGAATGGCAAAAAAACCGAGTAGTTGTTTATCCTGCTCTATATTAGGTAAGAAATTTTGTGCAATAATACTAGCCGATAAACCGAATAGAGCATAATCATAATAACGGATAATCGTTGTAAAAAATGCAACTAAAAAAGCTGAATTAGACATATAATATTTTCTTTTGGTGACAACTATGATACCAACTATTTAGGCTGTCTGAAAGAAAATTAATTTAATCTATTTTTACTCTTTTTGTCTGCAAATTATAAGATTTTTTTGAAATATGAATAACTATTCCAACAAAAATCTTATTAATTTTCGCTAAAAAATAAAATTAAAGAATTTCAAGCATTAGTAAAATCTAGAAATAAATATAACATATCATTAGTTGACTCTTTAATTGAATCAAGAAGAAAGGAATTTAATAATGAATATTGCCTAAACATGGTTGCTTTGTAGGACATCTTAACCATTCTTAAGTTATTCTTGTAAAGGTGCTGTTGCGTGGATTAATTCCACTCCTGTCACCCCGTGACTTGACCACGGTATGACACCGAACTTATTTTTCGATTCATGCAGCAAGTTATATTCCTCTTCCTGTAGGTTCTATTTTCTTTCTTTGTACCGCTATAGCTTTTGCTAGTTCTTCTTTATGATTATCTCCTCCTTGAGGCATTTGTTTACCAATATCCTTTGCCTCTTTTTTTATAGTCTTTGGAATTGATATAGGTGGTGACGGAGGCGATGGGGGGATAGGAATACTGCTTCCAGGCATTGGAGGCGGCATCGGTATAGTACCGCTAGGCATAGTTGTAGTATTTTTTGAAGATTGATTAACTGTAAAACTCTACACGGGCTGTTGAAAAAGTTATAAAAAGAAGTAGAAAAGAGTTAATCTAAGGAATAAGCTGTATTTTTATGCTTAAATGAAGGTGTAAAGATGCAGGGTTATAAGCTTGATCAAAGTGTGAGATGTAATAGCCTTAGCTTAAGGCACATGATACCTAATGATCATTTATTAGTGAGGATTCATGAAGCTAAAGAATTAGAGTTTTCTTTTATCTATGAAATAACTAAGAATCGTTATTGTGCTAATTACGGACGTCCATCAATTGATCCTGTATTATTTTTTAGGATGCAAATAATAAGTTACTTATATGGTATAAAGTCAAATAGACGATTATGTAAAGAAATTCAGTTAAATATAGCATATAGGTGGTTTTGTGGTTTAAGTTTAGAGGATAAAGTACCGGATCATTCATCATTAAGTAGGATAAGAGATAGATTTGGGGTAGAACTATTTCAAGAAATATTTATAAGCTTGATTAAGCAATGGTATGAACTAGATATTATAAAAGGAGAAACAATTATTTCAGATGCCTCTTTAGTTGAATCTAATGCCTCTATGAATAGCCTAATATTAAGAAAAGATCAAGGTGATTCACAAAAGAGAGAATTAAAAAAATATGAACGTCGTTATCATGATTTCCGAGAAGGGAAAAAAGTAAGGAAAATATCTAATCAAACTCATGTCAGTAGGACAGATCCTGATTGTAGTCTTGTATCAAGAACTAATGGTTATAAAAAGCTATGTTATAAGACCCACTACTCAATTGATTCAGATTCACGTATTATAATAGATTGTTATGTAAGTACAGGATCACAACATGAGTGTATTGTACTTCCAAGTAGAGTTTGGAATATATTAAATAATTTTTCTTTTAGAGTAAAAGAATGGATAGCAGACAAAGGTTATGGTAGAGGTCCAACCTATGGATATTTTAAATTACTTGGAATTACAACTTATATACCTTTACATGTAGATAATCTTGGTGAAGGAAAAATAAGTAGGGGGGAATTTCAATATGATAGAGAACAGGATAGATATAAGTGTCCACAGGGACATTATCTTTATCCGTATGATAAATTAGATAAAAAACAAATAAAACGTTATCGTATTACAGGAGGGCATTGTAAAAATTGCTCTCTAAAATCAGGTTGTATTTCTGATAATTATAGTAATAGAGGACGATTTATTTATCGTAATCCTTATCAGGATGAAATAGATGAGGTAAAGGTCAGACAGAATAGAATTGATTTTAAGAAAAAACTAATTGAGAGAAAGTGGAAAATAGAAGGTCTATTTGGTGAAGCTAAGGAGAATCATGGTTTACGAGGAGCAAAATTTAGAAGTGTACAGAAAACACAGATTCAAATACTGATGATTGCGATAGTACAAAATTTTAAACGGATACTTAAAATTATTTTTTGGTTTTTTTATCTACTGCTATTAAAGATAAAAAAATATTAAAGTATTTGCAACCTTGTTGATTTTTTCAACAGCCCGTACACTTGATCTGACAGGTAGAGATTGATTAAGCAGCAAAAGTGCTGTCAGATAAGTAAGAATTAATAGACTTATCTTGAGCAATTTTAATGCTATCCTTGAAAGTTTGCATAGGAGTTTTTCCATAACAGAACTTTCCAGAATGCGGTCTAGTATTGTTATATTTGTTTAAATATTGATCTAAGTCAATCTGTAAATCCTCTAATGAGCTATAAATCTTTTTACGGAAAGCTATATCATAAAATTCATCTTTTAAAGTTCTATGTAATCTTTCGCATATTCCATTAGTTTGAGGAGAACGTGCCTTAGTTTTAGTATGATCAATATTTTCTATAGCCAAATATAACTCAAAAGCATGATGTTCTACCTTACCACAATATTCCGTTCCTCTATCTGTAAGGATTCTCAGTAGTGGTACATCATGATTATTAAAGAAAGGTATTACCTTATCATTTAAAATATCAGCGGATGTTATTGCAGATTTATCAGTATAGAGTTTGCAAATAGCCACTCTAGAATAAGTGTCAATAAAGGTTTGTTGGTATATTCTACCTACTCCTTTCATATTACCGACATAATAGGTGTCTTGTGCACCAAGATAACCGGGATGCTGAGTATCAATTTCTCCATGAGCCTCTTTAATTTGTTTTGCTTTTTTTAAAGCAGATATCTGCTCTTCTGTCAGTAAGATACCGTCCTGTGCAGATTTAGCTTCTAAAGCTTTGAGTCGTTTCTTTAGAGTTTCAAGATCGTTGCGTAGCCAGATAGAACGTACACCACTGGATGACACTATAATACCTTGCTTTATTAGTGCTTGGCTCGCACGAAGCTGACCAAGAGCAGGATTCTCTATAGCAAGATTTATTACTGCTTGTTCTATATGTTCTGATACACGATTCTTTACTATAGGTTTCTTACGACTCATATCCACAAGAGCCGCTTCTCCGCCCATCTCATATAGTTCCTTGAAACGGTAAAAGCTATCTCTTGAATAGCCCATTACTTTACACGCAGTACTAACACTACCTAGTTGTTTTGCAAGTTCTAATAATCCTAATTTAGGTTTGATTATTTTTTGATCATAATTTGACATATTGTTCCTATTAATTGAGTTTTATATTTAGTTCGTGGATATGATAGATAACTCCTTAGTTATCTACATACCCACAAACTCGTCTAATTTCAATCTTAATATGTCAGATCAAATCTGAAGGTTTACAGGAGTAGATAAATTGTATATCATCTGATACCATTATATGGTATTTAAAACAGTCAAGTAATGATAGAATATATTAAACATAATGAAGGAACATTTACTTCATTAACAACAGAACAAAAAAAAGCTGTAGGATTATTATCAATTGGAACATTTTTAGAATATTTTGATCTGATGCTATATGTTCGTTCATATGACAGTTTTATTAAATGAATTATTTTTTCCTAAGGCAGACCCTCATACTCAAGCTATTTACTCTGCTTTTGCATTTTGTTCCACTTATGTGATGAGACCTGTTGGAGCCATAATTTTTGGCTTAGTTGGTGACATAATTGGTCGTAAAGCAACTGTAATTATTACTACATTCTTAATGTCGTCTTCATGTCTTGCAATGGCGCTTGTCCCAACTTATGCTGAGAAAGGACTCATTGCTACTGTGATAGTTATAACATGTCGTATTATTCAAGGTCTATCTTCTATGGGTGAAATAGTTGGAGCACAACTATACTTACTAGAAATAACAAAACCTCCTATACAATATCCTATTGTTTTAATGACATCAGTATTTGCTAATTTAGGAGGAATGATAGCCTTAGCTGTTGCATCTTTAGTCACCTCATTTGGATTTAATTGGCGTATATAGCGTTTTTGCTTGGAACTATAATAGCAATTGTTGGAGCAGTTGCTAGAACTGCTTTACGGGAAACTCCTGAATTTGCTGATGCAAAACGTCGTGTTAAGAAAAATATTACTTTAATACAAAAACTACAGATAATCCATTAAAAGATAATCTTATTTACAATGAAAGGGTCAATCTAAAAACAGTCTTCTTTTTATTATTAATATCATGTGGTTGGCCAATATGTTTTTATTTTACTTATATTTATTGTGGTGAAATTTTAAAAAATTCTTTTAATTTTACAGCAGAAGCAGTTATTCATCACAATTTTATTGTAGCAATAGTAAATTTTTGTGCTTATTTAATATTAACTTATTTAAGTTATATTATATACCCATTAAAAATTCTTAAGATTAAATTAGTAATATTTTTTATTTTTGCTCTCATTTGTCCTTATTTACTAAATAATATTACTACTTCTGTTCATTTGTTCTTAATTCAATCATTTGTAATGTTATTTTTTCTTAGTGCCAATCCAGCTATGCCAATTTTTCTAAAACATTTTCCAGTGTTTAAACGATTTAGAACAGCAAGTATAATTTTTGCTTTATCGACTGTTTCCATGAATATTATTATATCTTTTGGTCTTGTATATTTAACAAAATATTTTGGCCATTGGGGAATACAAATGATACTATTTCCAATAATAATAGGATTTACACTTGGATTAAATTATTTCAATAATTTAGAAAAAAATAAAACATCATGTTTATTTTAGAAACAAAAATAGAAGAATTTATTTTAAATAATTCATATCTAAAAGATGTTCATGCTGCGACCATATTTGCTTTTGATGATAAAAAATTAATAACATCATTTTTTGGTAAAACACGATCTGAATCAGGTAAGTCAGAAGAAAATAATAGCATTTGGATCAGTTTAGGATTTAAAAGTAATAATCATTATCAATGGACTACTCCAGAAAGAATCGTTTCACCGCAATATTTCCGTGATCATCATATCCCTCTAAAGCAAGATAATGGGATAATCAGTTGTGGAAATCCAGTAATTACTTTCTTGAATAATCAGTTACTCATTTTTAGTAAAATTGGACCTTATCCAAGAACATGGAGTGGAATATTATCTCGTTCTTATGATCAGGGATTAACATGGCAAAAACCAGAACTATTACATGGTATTCTAGGACCAGCACGTAATAAGCCACTAATTTATGAAAATAATATTTTATCTCCGTGTTCTCGAGAAAGTTGTATTGATGATTTTTCATATATAGAATATTCATCAGATTTACATACATGGAATTTAAGTAATCCTATATTACCATCCAACCCTCAAATTTTTCAAAAAGGTTACAGAGGTTTTATACAGCCAACTTTAGTTAGTAGTAATTTACCAAATAAAATCATAATGTTAGTAAGACCTAGAAAAACTGATTCCTTAATGTCTACTTACATACACAGATCAATATCCATAAATAATGGAATATATTGGAGTAATTTAGAACCAGTAAACTTATTAAACCCTGATAGTGCCATTGATGCCATTAATTTAGGTGATGATACATTACTACTTACATATAATCGAGTAATCAATCATAGCAAATCGCGAAATATATTAAGTGTAGCTACATCCTATGATGAGGGGTTAAATTGGCACCCTATCACTATTAGAAATTCTATCTATCCTGAAGGGGATATAGAATATAATAACATCCTGTCTGAAGAATATTCATATCCTGCTATTATTATGAGTCCTGATAACAATGAAATTCATGTAATATATACATTTAATAGAATTAACCTAAAGCATAAAGTATTTCAATTACTACCAAAATAATCTATTCTATAAATAATCAAGTAGTATGCTAAATTATATTTATAGCTTCAGTGTTGTGTTTAAAATAACTCCAAAAGTTATACTTAAGATTACTAGTTAATAATGTATTTTCTACTAATCTATTTTTATGTGTAATATTAAAACATAAGCGATAAAAGTGTTTTTCTAATGATGAAATTCCAAGGTAAGGCATCAAAACAATAAAACTTATTAAAGTTTCATTTATAATTTTTTTAGCTTTTTCAGGAGATTTAGCACCTATTGTCTGTATATTATGCAGTCTATCAAATAACTTTATCAGAAGTACATCATGTTTCTTCTCTTTGTATAACATCTCTATTACTTGATTGGCTATATTCTCTCCAAATTCTTGTAATATTTTCTCCTTGGTAAGTTCTGTATCCTCTATAGTATCATGCAATATACTAGTTACTAGTATATCTGTTCTAAATAAGTAATCTGATATCATATATGATACTTCTATCGGATGTGAATAAAATGGTTCTCCTGATTGACGCATCTGACTACCATGATATTTCTTAGCATAGTATATAGCTTTCTTTACCTCCAATACACCCACTGGTGGTACTTTTACTACACTATTTAAATATATTACTTTATCTAATAACTTCTTAGCATAAATACATATCTCAAAATTTGTTTGATAACCTTCTATCTTTTTCATTAATGCTTATTAATTATTTTCAATACTTTTTACCTAAATTTTCCAAATAATCCTATATCTTTTGATTATATATATACATATATATAAACAGCTGTGATTTCTCCACCAGCATATGATCCAACAAAAAAGCCAGTTTTTCATACCTACCACTATGCTCGTTCAGCAACATTGTTATCAATCTCTATTTTACCATTATCTAAAAACCTCATTACAGAGTTGCCTCATTATTTAGAGAACATAAGCAATAGCTCTATTCTTGGCACTTTTTTAAGTAGTATATTGATACAATATCTCCTGTTAACTCTGTTGGTTTTATAAAAAAGTTATCTTGTTGAACCGTAAAAACAAATTCATTATTAACAAAACAGTTATTTTATTGTTGTTTATCTTGTATACCAACATCATAATTATTGAGTCTTGTTAAACCATCTATTGGTATAACAGCATCAAAGGATTTTATTATTATTAGATCTCTTGCGAAACTAGAGTTTAAAGAATAAAAGTTAGTTGTAACTTCATATACTTTGATCTTACATTTATAACTATGTCTATAAATCACACATTTTTCCCACTATATTCCACAACTGATACGTAAATCACCGCACAAATTGATTATACTGTCTGTCTGATCATCTGGTAACATTGTTTCTAAATTAATGTCTGCACCGCCTAATATGAAAGATTTTAAAATATTACAATTGTTAAACTCCATAATAATGTTTAATACTGTTTCACCACTATTATTTTTAGTATTGACATCAGCACCATTGTGAATTAGCAATGATACTAAATCTAAGCTATCAAATATAACAGCAAAGTGTAATGGTGTTTCACCACTATTATTTTTAGCATTGACATCAGCACCATAGACCATTAGCAATGATACTAACGCTAAGTTACCAGACTCAACAGCAAAGTGTAATGCTGTTAGACCATTATCGGTTTTAGCATTAACATCAGCACCACGAACCATTAGCAAAGATACTAAATCTAAGCTACCCAAGCCAACAGCAAAGTGTAATATTGTTTCACCACTATTATTTTTAGCATTAACATCAGTACCATTGTGAATTAGCAAAGATACTAAATTTAAGTTACCAGATTCAACAGCATAGTGTAATATTGTTTCGCCACTATTAGTTTTAGCATGAATATCAGCTTTATTTTTAATCAACCAATTTACTAAATTTAAGTTACCAGACTCAGCAGCAAAGTGTAATATTGTTTCGCCACTACTAGTTTTAGCATAAATACCAGCTTTATTTTTAATCAACCACTTTACTAAGTATAAGTTACCAGATTCAACAGCATAGTGTAATATTGTTTCGCCACTATTAGTTTTAGCATAAATATCAGCTTTATTTTTAATCAACCAATTTACTAAATTTAAGTTACCAGACTCAGCAGCAAAGTGTAATATTGTTTCGCCACTATTAGTTTTAGCATAAATATCAGCTTTATTTTTAATCAACCAATTTACTAAATTTAAGTTACCAGACTTAACAGCAAAGTGTAATATTGTTTCGCCACTATTAGTTTTAGCATAAATATCAGCTTTATTTTTAATCAACCAATTTACTAAATTTAAGTTACCAGACTTAACAGCAAAGTGTAATATTATTTTAGCATTATTGACATTAGCACCATTGTGAATTAGCAAAGATACTAAATCTAAGTTACCAGACTCAACAGCATAGTGTAATGCTGTTAGACCATTATCGGTTTTAGCATTAACATCAGTACCATAGGCAATTAGTAAGTATACTAAATCTGGGCTACCATAATCAACTGCAGAACATAATATTGTTTCACCACTATTAGTTTTAGCATTAACATCAGCACCATAGGCAATTAGCAATTGTACTAAATATAAGTTACCATCATAAACTGCATAGTGTAATGCTGTTAGACCATTATCGGTTTTAGCATTAACATCAGCACCATAGGCAATTAGTAAGCATACTAAATTTAAGTTACCAGACTTAACAGCAAAGTGTAATACTGTTTCACCATTATCGGTTTTAGCATAAATATTAGCTTTATTTTTAATCAACCACTTTACTAAGTATAAGTTATCAGACTTAACAGCATAGTGCAATGGTGTTTCGATACGATCAGTTTTAGCATTAACATCAGCACCATTTTTAGCTAATAATTTCGCTAAATATAAGTTACCATTCTTAGCAACACAGTGTAATGATATTACACCATGACAATTTGTAGCATTAGGATTAGCACCATGTGTGATTAATAATGGCACTGATTCTACACAGCAAAGTTGAAGTCCAAGATGTAATAACTGGTCCTTATTACTATCTGATATATCATTTATTCTCTTATTCAGCTCTGATGGATCTACTAATAAGGTTATTATAGGAAGCATTTGAGTAATGTTTGTGTTTATAGTAGTTGATAAAAATTCCTTTTGACCATATTGTTCCAAAACAACTTTATCGTTTATGGTAGCCAATAATGTATTGTATGTTGTGTTAATTATATCTGTTTTTGGTGAGGGTGGCTTAAATATTGATCTGATATTGGAATCTTCATGTCTCTTTGTATAAGTTATAGTTGCCGGAAAAGCACATTCAGCTAATATTGGTTTGTAAGTGATGTTAATAAAAACACTATTATGTTCGAATAATAGATTACTTGCCGGAATCTGTACTACTGCTAAAGGTACTAATTTATATTCTAAAATATTACGCAAATTGAGATTTATATTTAGAGAAAAGTTGTAAGGTATAGTATTAGTGTCTTTTATCAAAAGTGATAAATTATTATTATAATACGTTATATATTCTGGGGTGGTGGTCCGAGACAATGTGCATGTTGTAGTGTTATTGACAACAAAATGAGTACTATGTTGAGTGTGGGTAAATGAAGCAAAAGTATTATAAGTACTCACGTTATTGATTATTTTACTGGTAATAGTTACGATGCTTATATCAACATTGAGTATCCTATTACTATAACTTAATGTAATATTACATAATATTACACTGACATTATTATTAGTACGAGATATATAATACTTATTTGCTTTATAAGTGTGATGTGCACTACCGTATTGTGTTTGCCTATGCATAGTGGTAGAGCGTATTTGAAGTTCAATATTACCTTTATTACTACCACCTGATATGACTAAATGTATTGATTGATATCCATTATTCTTGGGATATCTAATATAATCAACAAACTGTGATGTTATGGTATTATAATGTAGATGAATTAATTTAGAAAAATCGTAACATGCTTTTTTATTTGGTACAATTGCTCTAAAAGCCAAAATATCATTAAGTGCTGTAATATGGATATCTTTAACAAGTGTTTTTATCGATATAGAATATGGGGACTTAATTCTGTAGCTTAGGCTTGCTTTTATATTTAGTTTTCTAAATATATTTCTGAATTGCTGTTCTATATTGTGAATTATATTATCTATGTCAGGATATAGCCAATTCATATAATGAAGAATTCTATTACGTTCTTCAGGATATTGAATCTTAAAACATAAATCTTGTAAAAGATAAGCAAGGTCATTGTGTGCTGTATATGATAAAAGATAAGGGATATAACAATTAGTGATGATCTCTGATATATGCTGAGCATCGGTATTATTATACTCAAGGTTAAAGATACTCACCTTATGTAATAATGGAACAAGCGAAGTTAATATTGCCGTTTCCTGTAGTTTGGGATTAATAGTTAGTAACAGCTCATGAAAATGAATATATTGCTCAGCATATGGTTTATAGTGAATAGTAGATAATTTATTAATAACATCAACTAGATATATAATATTATTATTAAAATGATTATAATCTTCTAGATTAAGATGTTGTATATTTTCATGTAATAGTACTGCTGTGAATGAGGAAGAATCTAGTTGTAATGCTTTTGTAATGGTATGTATTTGGTCAGGATAGGTTGTTGTTTTATCAGAGCAGTATTGATGGTATAACTCTAAAGCTTGATTAATGCATGAATTATTGGTGATATTTTGATATAACATTATTTACTTAAGCATCTGTAAAAGTGTTGCAAGATAAAAAATTTTTAACCACACTATAAAATCTATATCCTGAAATCGTAATACTTTCATTCTGAAATAAAAATTTTATCTTGCAACACTCTCAGTACATTTAATTTTTTGTAATTTGCAGCTATATTTAAGCAATGTGTATATAATTGTCTTGCAGCTCTTGGTATCTTTAGGTAAGTAGCAATAGTTAAGAAAGATTGTAAAGTTTCTAAAATTGTTTTCCAGCCTTTCTCAGGAGATTTAGCCCCTACTGTTTGTATATTATGTAATCGGTCACATAATTTAATTAATAGCAACTCTTTTTTCTTTTGCTGATATAATATTTTAACTATTTCTGCTGAACTAATTTTTTTATCATTTTTAACTCGTGTTAAATCTTCAACTTGATTAGCAATCTTATGGCCAAATTCTTGTATAATCATTTCTTTAGTAAGTAACGTATCTTCAATACAATCATGCAATATGCTAGTTACTATAATATCTGTTCTAAATAAATAATCAGAAACCATGTATGCTACTTCTAAAGGATGTGAGTAATAGAATTCTCCTGTTTCTCTCTTTTGCCTGCCATGATATTTTTTAGCGAAATAAATTGCTTTTTTAATTTTATTAAGATCAACTTTGTTTCTAGAAATCTTATTAATAAATATGATCTTAGTTAATAGCCTTTTACTGTATCGGCAATTTGATAGAGCTGTAATTTTTATTTTGTCTAGCTCAAAATCTATACCTTTAGGTTTTAACTTTCCTATAATAGGATCTATAGTTTTTTGATGATTTTCTTGACTTCTTGCCATATATCAATCCCTACTATAATTTTATTTAAGTGTAGCAAGTAAATCGCAATAATCAAGAAAATCATTATTATTAGTGAATGCATAATCATCAAAACCTTATAAGTCTCAACATTATGTATCATAAATCAGATCATCAAGAAGAGGTAACTTAATTGGTATATTACAGACAATAGTAGTACTTTTACCTTTTTCACTTGTTACTTTAATCTCTCCATTTAACTCACCAATTAGACGCTTTACAAAACTTAATCCTGATCCAAGTCCATGATATTGCATAGCAACATCAAATTTATCAATCTTTTCATGAAGATGTTGCCTGATTTCTTTACCAATACCACTATCATGCACTATAAATTGGAATACCATTTCTCTGTGTTGTTGTTCTAATTCTGAAACGGCTGGACTAATAGCAAACATGTTCACTGTTACCACAACTTTGCCTTCTTTAGTAAATTTAATAGCATTATCTATTAACTGCTCTAATATTGCCCCTATTCGATAAGTATCACTAATTATAGCATTTGTTAAATCATACTGAAAATTACAAGATAAATTTAATCCCTTACGTTGAGCTATTGGCATCGCTTTATCAATAATCTTATTTACTAGCTGTTTTGGATCAAACTTATTTAAAACTATAGGAGGTAATCCAGAATTATTCTGTAGATAACTAAGTATATTGTTATAATAATCTAGTAATTCTTCAGCACAATTTACTACACTAGCTAAATAATCCTTTTTTCAGGATTATCTTCTATTTCATAAAGAGCTGTTACTAATGAAAAAATTCCGTTACATGGAATCTTTAATCCATGTACCATATTTTGAACTACATCTCTTTTAAATAACTCAGATTCTTTCAATTTATTATTTGCTTCTTGTAATTCTAATTTATACTTAATTATATCAGTATAATTTGTGATCGTCGAGTTAATGATATTTTCTTCTTGCTGATATGGTATTAATGTGATAGATATGGGGGATAATTGAAGATTCTAATTAGTTTTAGTAAGATTTGCAATATTGTGGTTATCTTTTGGTTGATTTTGATTATTAATTGTCATAGCATTCCTTTGCTGTTGAAGTTAAAAAACAGCTCAGAGGTTAAAATGTTAAAGTTTAGTATACTCAAATTTAACCTCTGAACTAGAACTGCACCGTGCGGCTCTCAACAAGGACAGATATCACCACAATTCTGCGAAGTACAGAGGATTTAAGAGCTTTTTTGACAGATTTTTATACAATTGGGCAAACAGCTGCATAAATGAGACATCTTCAAATTGTTTTATTCATTACAATAATTGTTAAGTTATTAAATTTAGTCAAAAATAGTGTTAATTACTCTAGAAAATCATCAAAAAAATCCTATGCTCATAGAGCTTTTACTGGCATTTAGGGCTGTTTTCTACTATATAGCTAGACCATAGTAAATAGGTACATACTATGCTAATATATATGTTATAAATGATAATAAATAAATTATGGCAAGCAGTTACAGTTACGATTTAAGAATGAAACTATTCAAAGCTCTAGATGATGGGCTCTCAATTGTTAAAGCATGTAAAATATTCAATATAGGTCGTAACACTATATATAGATGGAAAACTCTTAAATGGGAAACAGGAGATATAAAAGCAAAACCTTATGGTCCAGCAAAGGGTTATAATGCAAAAATAAATCTCAAAGAATTTGAAGAATTAATTATCAATAATCATGATAAAACAGCTAAAGAATTAAGTATTATACTAGGTAATAGATTACAAAGAACTAGAATAAATTACTATAGAAAACTACTAGGGTACACTTATAAAAAAAAGTCATCTTCATCCCAGAAGGGATATTGGTTTAAGGAATGAATTTATAGAAAAGATACAGCAAATTTCTAAAGAAACTCTAGTATTCATTGATGAGTCAGGAATAGAAGATAATGCTTGTAGAGAATATGGATGGAGTATAAAAGGTACTAGATGTTATGGAAACAAAGTGTATCAACATAAATCCAGGATCAGTATGATAGCGGGGCTTCGTAATAATCAAATTATAGCGCCAGTAATATTTGAAGGAAATTGTAATAAAGAAATATTTACAACCTATGTAGAGACTATATTAACTAAAGAATTACATCCTGGACAAACAGTAATTATGGATAATATCAACTTCCATAAGAATAATATAATAAGAGAATTAATCGAGTCGGTTGGGTGCAGAATTTTATTCTTACCTACATATAGCCCAGACTTAAATCCTATAGAACATTATTGGTTTAAGATTAAGAACGAAATAAGAAAAGTTACGGGGCAATTCAAGATATCAGTATGGCTGTAGAACACGTACTAAAGTTTATTTAACTGTACCTATTTACTATGGTCTAGCTATACTCTAGTAGAAATAAGAACCTTTAAATAGTAGCTCTATGTCAGTAAATAATTTAGAAAAGCCTGGGCCATTTCTGCAATGGGTCGGCGGTAAAAGAAAAATTGCCAGTCAATTAGTTAAATTTATTCCGTCAGGGTTAAATAACTATTATGAACCATTCCTTGGTGGTGGAGCTTTATTCTTTCAGGTAAGAGATAGATTTAAACAATGTTTTCTATCTGATATTAACCTCGAGCTAGTGACTCCTATAATGCTGTTAAAAAGAATCCAGAGCAGGTCAGTAAATTGTTAGATTCCTATAACGAAAAACACTCCAAAGAGCATTATTATCAAGTAAGAAGTAATAATAATAGTAACGATCCAGCCAAGATTACTGCTAGGTTTATCTATCTTAACAGATATTCTTTTAAAGGTATTTATCGGATCAATATTAACGGAAAACCAGCTCAAACTTTTTCCGGTAGAAATTATAGTAAATCTGATATTGCTGCTAGATTAAAACAATCTAGCAGCCTTTTAGCAGGTATAGCTAGACCATAGTAAATAGGTACAGTTAAATAAACTTTAGTACGTGTTCTACAGCCATACTGATATCTTGAATTGCCCCGTAACTTTTCTTATTTCGTTCTTAATCTTAAACCAATAATGTTCTATAGGATTTAAGTCTGGGCTATATGTAGGTAAGAATAAAATTCTGCACCCAACCGACTCGATTAATTCTCTTATTATATTATTCTTATGGAAGTTGATATTATCCATAATTACTGTTTGTCCAGGATGTAATTCTTTAGTTAATATAGTCTCTACATAGGTTGTAAATATTTCTTTATTACAATTTCCTTCAAATATTACTGGCGCTATAATTTGATTATTACGAAGCCCCGCTATCATACTGATCCTGGATTTATGTTGATACACTTTGTTTCCATAACATCTAGTACCTTTTATACTCCATCCATATTCTCTACAAGCATTATCTTCTATTCCTGACTCATCAATGAATACTAGAGTTTCTTTAGAAATTTGCTGTATCTTTTCTATAAATTCATTCCTTAAACCAATATCCCTTCTGGGATGAAGATGACTTTTTTTTATAAGTGTACCCTAGTAGTTTTCTATAGTAATTTATTCTAGTTCTTTGTAATCTATTACCTAGTATAATACTTAATTCTTTAGCTGTTTTATCATGATTATTGATAATTAATTCTTCAAATTCTTTGAGATTTATTTTTGCATTATAACCCTTTGCTGGACCATAAGGTTTTGCTTTTATATCTCCTGTTTCCCATTTAAGAGTTTTCCATCTATATATAGTGTTACGACCTATATTGAATATTTTACATGCTTTAACAATTGAGAGCCCATCATCTAGAGCTTTGAATAGTTTCATTCTTAAATCGTAACTGTAACTGCTTGCCATAATTTATTTATTATCATTTATAACATATATATTAGCATAGTATGTACCTATTTACTATGGTCTAGCTATATATCTATTTATGCTATGGATTTTTCTTTCATTGAACCACAAAAAGGTGATTTTGTTTATTTTGATCCTCCTTATCATAAATCAGGTGAGAAATTTTATACCAGATTACCCTTTGATGAAAATGATCAAACGAGACTTAAAGATTTTGCTACAGAACTCAATGATAAAAATGTTAAAATAATGATTTCTAATAGTGATACTCCCTTTATTAGAAACTTATACAAGAATTTTAATATTAGTATTATTAAGGTTAAATATTCCATGCCTGAACACAATAAAATATCTGATGAAGTAGTTATTACAAATTATCAATTACCACAATAATTTAGTTATATTCAAACTTGATTAATTTAAAGCAATAATCTTGAGTCTTAAAAGCTTCTTCTAGATCTTGCATATGACGATTTCTAACATAGTAATCATTAAAAGCCGTTGTTGATTTAAGGATTACCTTTTTGGTTGACTATATCTTCCTCTACCACTACTAATTCACTTAATACCCCAAAATCAATATATTGGTTATAACGTTCAATAAGAAATTTCCGTGCCCTGTACCATACTGAATCAGGATTTAATTGTTTGCTTAGCTGCAATAGATAATTTTGTTTTTCATCTTCAGTGTTATGCTGATTAGTTGCAAGCTCAGCAAATGGTATGATTTGTAACTGCCCAATACTACTGCCATAGATCATTCGTACTTGCTGTAGTATTTTATTTTTGCTATGTTCTGAAAGTGTAATAGTTTTAAGCAGTTTTATTTGATACCTATTACTACCCCAATAAATAAGCAGGAGCTTAGTAATTCATAGGCTGGATCAGGATCAAAAATACCGACGATTTTACGTTTTAGCTGAGCTTGCAAGCTAGTATCAAGGCTACGTTCTATTTTATCTAGGTATCGTTCTTTAGCGTTGTTTAAGTCGCTAGATTTAAACTGAAATGTAGCATTATTAGCTTTAGTAGTTTCACGTAACTCATGAGCTAAAGCTTTAGCCATATAGTTCAGTAGGACCTTCTTATGACCAAAATGATGATTGGAATATTCTCCAGCGAGTTTTAAGAGCAATTTATTGATAAAATCCAGATTAAATTCACGATTTGATTTTACTCGCAGTAAATCAGCATCTTCTTGGCTTAATGGATAAAAATCTGCTAATTTCTTTCTTTTGAACCAGCCTTTATGCTTTCTAGATCCTACTGCTGAATCATTATTAGCTGATGATACTATTTGCTGACATCTTGCCTTATCAACCTTATCAAGAACTGCTTGCAATGCCTTATTAACCTGTAATGGACCAATGATAAATTACTTTCAGATGTTTTATCATTTTCACTCTCTTGCTGATTATTTGCTGATCTTGTTGTTAGAAATTTTAACTCTTGTGCAAGATTTTGTTTTTGTGAATATTGTAATAATTGCTGATTTTGAACAGTTTCATTTTGTTCATTTTGAAAAATGATAGATTCGCTATATCTAGATTTATTAGATATATTTTTATTATTATCTATATATATTGTCTCATCCAAACTTTTTTGGGGTTGAGGCAAAATTTCTTTGGGTTTTACCCCAAAGTTTTTTGGAGTTTATGCAAAATTTTTTCATTTTCGCTGTGGATTTTCTGAGAAAATGGCCGGAAATTTCTAGCCAGCTTAATACAAGGAGTATTGCGGCATTTAATACCATATTTCACGATTGTTGCATTATAATAAAGCTACTTTTTTGTAATTCGAGTAAGCATTGTCGTACTCGTTCTTGACACACACCTAGGGACTCTTGAAAGAAGTGATAAGTTTCCTGAAGTTCATCAATGCTATTAATTATGATAGATTTGCATGCGGAAGACTATTAGAGATAGTAACTGTCTTGCAGTTTTGCTTAAGATTTTACCATTATTAGAGGTCAGATTATTCCATTCAGGTGGAATAAAATTACCAACAAAATTGTAGAAAATAGTGGGATTTTTATCACCTTCATCATGGATTACACAATCAGGAGTGAAATGTGAGCAGCATATAGTGTGCATAAGACCTCAACTTAAACATTAGGTTTAATCGAGGTAATAGAGCAATTAAGACACCATTTTTAAAAATGCGAGGAGCATATAAGCAGCATACGGAGTATTGAGCTAAAATTAGCAGATTAAGAAAAGCTTAGAGGTAATATGGTGGGCGATGGGGGAGTCGAACCCCCGACCTTTACGATGTCAACGTAAAAGTTCGCTTTTCTAGATATTACCCTAGCAATTTCATAAAAATAAAATGCAGCACTATAGTGCTGTATCACGCCTAGTGAAAGCCTTATATTCATAGCTACCTCTTTGATGTGTAAAGGAATAATTTTACTGTAGTTAAATTTGAATAACCTGTCAAATACTTATTCACATATGCTAACAACTTACGCTGACAGGAGAAAATATGGAGCATTAATATTATCAACCATTATCTAATTTCAGTGATTATTCGTATATGATTTGCTATCATAGCCAAAGCATATTATAACTTTAGTTATCAATGCTCTTATGAGGTATTTATGTCAGTAAAATCTTTATGCTTTACTAGAGAAGTATTAAATAATATTACAATCCCAACAAAAAAACAAAATATATATCGAGATACAAAAGAAAAAGGATTATTTTTGATAGTATCATACGGTGGAAGCAAGACGTTTTACCTTGGTAAAAAAATTCAACAATTATATCAAAAAATCAAGATAGGACGTTTTCCAGAATTATCTATTACCGAAGCAAGAACAAGAGCATCTGAATTAAAGGGGGAGATTGCAAAAGGATATAATCCTGCCGAAGAAAGAGCCAGATTATCAAAAGAGCTTACCTTTAAGGATTTTTATGACAAATACCTTAATGAATACAGTAAAATTAATAATAAAAGATGGAAAGATTATGCTGCTTCTGTAGATAGATATGCAAAACATTTATATAATAGAAAAATATCAACCATTCAAAAAGCAGATATTCAAGAATTATTTAATAAATTGACGAAAACTGGTAAATATGGAGCTAACAGGTTTCTTGAAATATTAAGACCTGTATTTAATAAAGCAATAGAATGGGAATTGATTAAGGTAAATCCAGCTATTGGGATAACAAAGCATCAGGAACAATCTAGAGACCGTTATTTAACTAGAGAAGAAATACCACAGTTTTTTGCAGCAATAGCAGAAGAGAAAAACGAAATAATGAAGGATTTTTTCTTAATAGCTTTATATACATCAGTTCGTAAAGATAATTTACTTACTATGAAATGGGAACAAGTAAGTTTTACTGACAAACAATTATATCTACCAGAAACTAAAAATGGCAAGCCTCATTCTTTACCTTTATTAGATCAAGCATTAGAAATATTAAAAGCACGAAAAGAGAACTCTACTAGCAGTTGGGTATTTCCAAGTGAGACCAGCAGCAGTGGTCATTTACAAGAGCCAAAGAAAGCATGGAGTAGAATTTGTAAAAAAGCAGGAATAGAAAATTTAAGGATTCATGATTTAAGAAGAACAGTGCCAAGTTGGATGGCAATGACCGGAGCAAATCAATATGTAATTGGACAACTTCTTAATCATATGGATCCAAGATCAACTGCAGTTTATGCTAGACTTGCCACTGATATTGCTCGAGAATATATGCAAAGGGCAATTGATTCAATGATTCCGAAAGTGTAACAATGATAGGAATTACAGATTTTATGTTTGAAAATAAAGTGAAATTAGCGAAAAAATCTCGAGATATCCGTAATATAGTTATTTTACTAATTATAGGTGTTACTGTAGGTATAACAATTGATCATACTATATTAAACCTATTAGTTAGTCCTGATATCCAAACTGCTCACTCTACTCAAAATGAGATTAGTATACCAAGTAAAATTATACCAGAAGATGCACAAGCAATTTTGATGCCTTCTAGTAAAATTGATACATGCTTTACTCCTCCATCCGGTTGTAGCAAAGTTATCACTGCGATAATAGATAAAGCGAGCAGCTCTATATATGTTCAAGCATATGGTTTTACTGATGTTGATATAGCAGATTCCTTAATTGCAGCCCATAAGCGAGGTGTACAAGTTAAAATCCTATTAGATAAAAGCAATCTATACTCTAAATATTCTAAGCTTTCTAAAATTAAATCAGCAGGCATTGATGTATTAATCGATAAAGTACCTGGTATTGCCCATAACAAAGTTATGATTATTGATGAGTATACAGTAATTACTGGTAGCTTTAATTTTAGTAAAAATGCAGATTATAAGAATGCAGAAAATATAATTATTATCAATGATCCAATAGTAGCAAGACAGTATTTGCAAAATTGGCTATCTAGAGAACATGTCAATAACAATCTTACTAATCAAGATTAATTCCTTCCGTTATGGGATAAGAGATCTATAGTATTTAGAAAGAATAAAAATATTGTAAAGTTACCATCGCAACATAATAAGACATATTAGAAGTTATAAGAACAATATTATTTAGAAATCATTCGTGGCATATCTTATATGTATTATCACTGTTCGTTTTACAACTAATATATGTTTACCGTCAACATAAAAAGCTTTCCAAAAAAACACAAAACTGTTTATCAGCAAGTCATAAATAAAATCCTATCTCCAAATTAACGCAGTTTTAAGCGGAATAATAGCTTTTTTATTTTTGATATAAAACTCCACTGGCAATGTCCAAATTAGGATGTTAATGTCATGACCTATTAATGTTTATTAAGCTCGTTAATATGCACAATAATTGCTTTAATCAAAGATTATACTGGTCATTATCTACTTCCTTAAAATATATGGGATTAAGCTTGGATGAGTGGTTTGTCGTATTACTTGGAATAGTACCTGGAATATTTTTACTTAATAGCGGTCATGCAAAGTTTGGAGCATGCTGCATTACATGCGGTATTTTACTATGCTATATATTAAAAAAATTTAAGAAAGTATCAGAATATTTTGTACTTAAGAGCTATTTGGTAGCTAAGAAATGTTTACCTGCTCCTGATTCGCACCCAAATCTTCTTGGTAAAAAAATAGGCAAGTAATTGGAAAACAAGTAATGGAACATTTATTTAAGCAAAGTTCAATACAGGAATTAGTTAAATATAATAAGAGATTATTGCTGATCACATTATTACTTGCATGTACTTGCTTACTTAGCATGATAAAATTACTTACTAAAGAAGAGCGATGGTTATTAATTCCAGCCATAGAGCCAGATAGAAGGATGATAGTATCATCAAAAAGCTATCATGAGACTTACTTAAGAGAATGGGCTATTTTTGTGATGAAAGAATTATTTACCACTTCACCTGAAGAGGTAGAGCGTCAAATAGCTGATCTGAAAGTAGTCTCTAGTAATACAAAGCAGCTAGATAAGTTCTTTAAAGAACATTTACAATTTATTAAAGGCTCTAATGTATCGTCAGTATTTTTTTAAAGAAAACAAAGATAATTGAGCAAGGAGTAATCATTAGTGGCACATTTCGTTATTGGTTTTCCGAGAATAAACATATCTCCGCTGATAAGACCTATCTTTTAACTTATAAAAGAGGATCTAACCATTTGTTATTACTAACTGGTATTAAAGAGGAGGCAAATAATTAATGACAAGTTTTAAATCGAAACTACATATTTTGGTATTATTCATTGGGACTTTGTTAAGCTTTAACAATGCATACGCTATAGGTTATATGTTACATGATGATTCTATATTAGAGTTACAAATAGCAAAAAACTCTCCAACCAGGATTACTATCGAAGGTGACAAGATTAACGATATTATAATCCATCCTTAAAGAAGCAGCAGAAATAATAGTGCATGATTCGGGCTGCATATTTGTCTTGCCACAATAAAGTTTATGTCAGCATAGTTGCTGAAAGCGGCGTAGTGCAGGATTTAGTTTTAAGTTTTACTAAAGAGACACCAAGCCCGATCAGATTGTTAAAATACAATTTTAAAACAGCAGAAACACAGCAGTTTAGTAAGCTTCCAACTTATCAAAACTTACCAGCATATAATGTATATAAAATGAATAAAGGAGTAAAAAAATAGAGATATGTTTAACAAAATAATAAGAACGATATTTAATAAACAGCATTTAGGTTACATAGTATGCATCATATTTTACTGTTTCTTATTTCACGAGCTGGTATTTGCAGATACTTTAGAAGGTCAGTTATATCGCATTGGTACTCTTTCTACTGGTAAGCTTAAAACTATAGGAATATCAGGGGCAACGATTTTAGCTGCCATTTGGGCGGTAGTAAAGGGAAATTTGCGACTTGCTGGAGCAATTGTAGCAATTGGTATCATTTTAGGTTTTTATTTAGATTGGGTCTCTTCTGGTATGAAAATCAGTTAGAGATAAATAGCAAGACTTACGCTATGTTATAGCAAATATGCTACAAACCCTTATTACAAAGCTATGTTTTTACAGTGAATCTTCATAAGATACCTTAATTCATGGGCATTACATTAAACATAGCGTAAATTTTGATAGATACTAGATGGCATTGATAAACTATAAATTGGTAAAATAAGCAATGGATCAAGAAGATCAAAAAGATACAGCAGGAAGCAAGCATAGCGTCACAACTAGTAAATTATATTCTAAGTTCGCTAGTGTGAAGTTACAGTTATTAGAATTGATAGATCGAGTCAAAACTAAACCTATCACCTATTTAGCTGCTTTGGGAATAATTATCACCTTAATATTTTATTATTTTTCTGATAACAACGAGTCAAATAAACTAAACAACCCTCAGCTATAAGCTGAGGGGTTATAAAGTGGAATCGATTAGAAATCGATCATCATTAACAGGTTCACCTTCTTGTTCATCAATATAGTGCTGTATCATTTCATCAGTTATATTACCTGAGCTGACAGCTATATAGCCCCTAGCCCACAAATGATTACCCCAAAATTGTTTTCTTAAATGAGCAAATTCTTGCAATAAAATTCTTGAGCTACTACCTTTTAAGGCTCTGTCCAAATAAGTGTGGGAATTTCTCAAAGGTTATATAAAAATATAATATAACAAAAGGAGAAATTAATAATGGACCAAAAACAAAATGCAGCAATGAATCAAGCGATAGATTTATTAATAAATAATGATACAGATATATCAACATTACTTAAAGAGGATGGTTTATTAAAGCAATTAACCAAACGGCTTGTAGAGAATGCATTGCAGTCAGAGATGAATAATCACTTAGGATATGATAAATATTGTCATACTGATAGTGATAATGTTCGTAATGGTAAGATGGAGCTGACGTTAGCGAAAGTTTGATAAGTCAAATTACTGATGATGTAATTGAGGATGTCAAGATATGGCAAAGCCGACCATTGGATCGAGTATATGCTATAATATTTTTGACTGTTTAGTATTAAAAGTACGTCAAGATAAACGAATTATCAATAAGTCTGTATATGTGGCATTAGGTATTGATTTATCTGGAAGGAAGGATATTTTAGGATTGTGGATCAGTGAAAATGAAGGAGCAAAATTTTGGCTTGGTAATTTTACTGAGATGAAGAACAGAGGTATGCAAGACATGCTTATTGCTTGCAGTGATAATTTAACCGGTATGTCTGAGGCGATAGAGGCAGTTTTTCCGAAAAACGAACATCAATTATGTATTGTACATCAGATTAGAAATAGTTTAAAATATGTATCATATAAAGACCGAAAAGAATTAGCGGCTGATTTAAAGCCTATTTATACTGCTAGCACAGAGGAAGAAGCACATCTTGCTTTAGAATCTTTTGAAGCTAAATGGAGTAAACAGTATCCACAAATTGCTAAATCTTGGTATGTTCATTGGGAAAATTTAATGGTTTTTCTAGGATACCCTGAGGCGATAAGGAAAGTAATATACACAACGAATAGTGTAGAATCTGTCAATAGCCAATTACGTAAGGTTACCAAGAATAAACGGGTTTTTCCAAATGATAATGCCGTTTTTAAGATCTTATATTTGGCAATTGATTATATGACCAAGAAATGGGTTATGCCGATTCCAAACTGGAACGCAGCTATGGCTCACTTTTTGATAAAATTTGAAGGTAGAATTTAAGCCCTATGAAAAATTTACACACTTAATTAGAAAGACTCCCAATGGCTGGTCTGTTATTTAAATATGCACTTACTTTATAGTAAACTCAACTTAAATTTAATCATCTAATTCTTCAATTTGCTTTTTAGTTAAGCCAGTAGATTCAGATATTATCGTAATTGCTACTCCTGATCTTTTTAAGTTTCTTGCTATTGCTATTTTTTCTTCAGTTTTTCCGATCTGTATACCCTCAACTTTTCCTCTAACTCTAGCTTGTGCTTCGTATTTTTTTAAAGTATTGGCTTCGATCCTGAGCCATTTTAGATGATCTTCATATGCATCTCGCTCTTCAGAGGTAAAATTCATTACATCTAATACAGTTAATGCCTTCTTTAAACTAGCATTATCCAACTTCTTAGGCAAGTTATTGCTGTTTAACAAATCATGTCTTGTTAGAAAAGCACTCCAAATATCTAAAGAATTTCCTACTTTTTTTAATATATCTGCTAACTCTTCATTAGGATTATTGCTAAACTTATTAAGTTCGATAGTATGTAGCTCTAAATCTTTAAAATATAACAATCCACTATCTTTCTCTGTAATATGAAAAACATTATGGTATTTATTAGTTTCGGGTATAGAGGTAAAGTTTAATATATGTATACCAATAGCTTTGTTTAAACTAGAATAATCCTGAGATGCTTGTAGTGCTTCCGTGTATAACTTAGCCCAATAGTAAAGAGCTCTTTTATCATAGTCAGCTTCATCAGTTATTTGAATTTCAATGTTAAATCTTTTACCACTTTCTCCAAGGGCTTTAATATCTAGAATAGATAATTTATCATTTCTAAAGTTTTGAGGGTTATAAGGATTTAGAAGTGTAACATCTACTATTTGATCTTCTTTAGAGACAATAGAATTAATTAAGGAAATAAGAAGATCTTTATTTTCTTCTACACCGAAGATTTTCTTAAATGCTAAATCTACACGAGGCGTTATTCTTTCCATATCTTATTCTGTTAGTTAATTATATATATTATAGCACACAAGTACAAAATAAGTAAGTTATAAATTTGTTTTACATTTATCATCATCAATGAATGTAAAGCGGTACAAGCAAGTATTAGAGGTTATTATCTCTGATACGCATGATAGTTTGCCTGCTTGTATCAAAATGTTTTGCAATAGATGTAATAGTTTTGCCTTCTTGTAGTTGCTGTATAACCTGTTTTTTTTGTAATTCTGCTAAAATTTGTGGTCGTCCGAGAGTTTTACCATTTGCTTTAGCTCTCGCAAGCCCAGATTGAGTACGCTCTATTAACAAATCACGCTCAAATTGAGCAACAGCATTAATTACTCCCATAGTCATTTTTCCAGCTGAACTGGTAAGATCAACGCCCCCAAGTGCAAGACAATGAACTTTAATTCCTATTTTCTCTAATTTATTAACTGTGATGCTTACATCAATAGCATCACGTCCTAATCGGTCTAGCTTAGTTACCACCAATACATCATTTTTCTCCATCTTATCTAGTAACTTTGTAAATCCTTGGCGTTGTGCTATAGGCATTGATCCGGATATAGTTTCAACAATTATTCTGTGTGGCTCGATGGTAAAACCTGCTGATTCAATTTCCCTGATTTGATTTTCAGGTATTTGTTCGAGTTTAGAAACGCGGGCATATGCAAAAGTACGAGACATAGAAGATAGTGTAAATTGTATTAAAAAGGGTGTCCTGAATATAAGATCTGTACTAAAGTAAGTCAATATAATTTATGGACATAAGAATAAGGGGTGTACGGAAACGATCGTTTTTAGACAGCTACAGAATTTTTCTTCTGTGTTGCTCTTTGCTTTTGCCTTTCTATATGACGTCCCACTATTTCATTTAATTCTTCACGTCTTCTCTTATAATTGTAGTATGAAAGGAAGATATTTAGATTTAGGATTAAGAGTTAAGTGCCTATCTGCAATATCTGTCATATATTTAAAAAGCCTGAAAGCCATGAAGTGATCAGGAGTACTTTGATGTTCGAGTAGAATCCAGAAATACCCTGTATCATCATTAAATTTTGCTGAAAACAGAATATCAGATATAGAGTTTTGAAGATTTGGCTCTACAAAGCTTTCTTTTTCGATTTTAAGAGTAGAGGCAGAGAACAGAGCTTTGATTTCTTTTGGCAGATGCATCTCAAAGAATTCTTTAGCAACAATTGGATTTTCAAAAGCTTTACGAATAATAGCGTCATGTTTTGGCTTTCCACTTGTTGATTCATCTGAGTTGTGAGTATCATTATTATCTTGGGTCATAGTATGATTGGTAATTTAGATTCCATCTTTTTATTGCTTTACATATACCACTTTTTGTTGATTTATATAGGGCATATTCTTGCTAATTCTTTGTATGTTTTATTAGGGTTATCATGTAATAATTGTTTTAAGGTTTCGATATTCATATAAGTAAATATTATGTGTAATTGTAATAACTCATCACGCATTCTTTCTTAGAGGCATCTGTCCTTTGATTTTCCATTTATCAATAATTTTAGGATTGAGTATTAATTGCTCTTTACAATCAAGCAGCATGCCATAGAGAATATGAGCATTATCCGGATGCAGATAATCAAGTCCTGCTTTAACAAAGAACCCACCAAGCATAATCTTTTTTCTAGCATCAGATTTACGATCAAAGGTGCTATATCAGAGTGGAGTAGTAGATACACGTTAAATGATGCCTGCAAAAACAAGATTGCACACCAAGTGTATGAAGAACATTGTACTTTGAAAGCTTGGCAGCAGAAATCATATGAACAAGTGACCACTGGGTATAGGATTTATGCTGATTATCAAAAACGTCGTGAACAGGCAAGATTAGCAGATATTGCAAGAGAGGTGGAGCGTGAGAAATTAGTATCACATACGAAGCAAATCAAGCACGAGATCTTGCTATCCAAGACAGTATCTGATGTATTTGTAGCTTTAGAAAAAGATCAGAAGTTTTTTGTAGCATTAAATGGCAATATCAAATATGAAACATTCAATTATGAATTTGCAGAACTGGCACAACAAGCTCTTGAACACAAGGAACAAGAACTCTTACCTAGATTAAAAGATGTGGTAGCAGCAGTAGAGTATAATGGTGTCTTCAGTACCCAGGATATATTAGATAAATTAAAGAATAGTAAACATTTAGAAGATACGTATAAGTATTTTGATAGCAGCTTAGAGCGCCATCAATTAGAGACAAATCATCAGGTGATTCAGCAAGATAAAGAGAAGGCTAAGACGACTGATGAAATGTTATCAGCAATTAGTCGCGAGCATGAGTTCTTTAAGTCTCTTGATGGCTGGCTTAAATATGTAGAGCAATATGATATCAGTTTATTATCTGCAATCTCAGATGCTAAGACTTATAGAGCAGGATAGGTTAATTAGCAATATGCATAATATGGTAGTTTACGTGCAAAAACATGGTATACTAAACAACCCTCAGCTATAAGCCTGAGGGGTTATAAAGTAGAATCGGAGTCTTTCTAATTAAGTGTGTAAATTTTTCATAGGGCTTAAATTCTACCTTCAAATTTTATCAAAAAGTGAGCCATAGCTGCGTTCCAGTTTGGAATCGGCATAACCCATTTCTTGGTCATATAATCAATTGCCAAATATAAGATCTTAAAAACGGCATTATCATTTGGAAAAACCCGTTTATTCTTGGTAACCTTACGTAATTGGCTATTGACAGATTCTACACTATTCGTTGTGTATATTACTTTCCTTATCGCCTCAGGGTATCCTAGAAAAACCATTAAATTTTCCCAATGAACATACCAAGATTTAGCAATTTGTGGATACTGTTTACTCCATTTAGCTTCAAAAGATTCTAAAGCAAGATGTGCTTCTTCCTCTGTGCTAGCAGTATAAATAGGCTTTAAATCAGCCGCTAATTCTTTTCGGTCTTTATATGATACATATTTTAAACTATTTCTAATCTGATGTACAATACATAATTGATGTTCGTTTTTCGGAAAAACTGCCTCTATCGCCTCAGACATACCGGTTAAATTATCACTGCAAGCAATAAGCATGTCTTGCATACCTCTGTTCTTCATCTCAGTAAAATTACCAAGCCAAAATTTTGCTCCTTCATTTTCACTGATCCACAATCCTAAAATATCCTTCCTTCCAGATAAATCAATACCTAATGCCACATATACAGACTTATTGATAATTCGTTTATCTTGACGTACTTTTAATACTAAACAGTCAAAAATATTATAGCATATACTCGATCCAATGGTCGGCTTTGCCATATCTTGACATCCTCAATTACATCATCAGTAATTTGACTTATCAAACTTTCGCTAACGTCAGCTCCATCTTACCATTACGAACATTATCACTATCAGTATGACAATATTTATCATATCCTAAGTGATTATTCATCTCTGACTGCAATGCATTCTCTACAAGCCGTTTGGTTAATTGCTTTAATAAACCATCCTCTTTAAGTAATGTTGATATATCTGTATCATTATTTATTAATAAATCTATCGCTTGATTCATTGCTGCATTTTGTTTTTGGTCCATTATTAATTTCTCCTTTTGTTATATTATATTTTTATATAACCTTTGAGAAATTCCCACACTTATTTGGACCATACGCATCAAGTTAAGAAAAGCAAGTAGGTTATACTGGTATTACGGTAGTAAATTATGAATTAAAAAGAAGCTAATATATGGTATAAATTTTTGCAAGATTAACAACTAAATTGTGAGAATTTATCCTATGGGGAAAATAGTAAACTTAGCAAAACTATGCCAAGAGTTTTTTGGAGAGACAGCCAATAATTTATCCATTACAACAGGATTTATTAAGAGACAACGAAAAATAACTGGTTCAGCTTTTCTAAAAGCTATAGTGTTTGGTAATATGAGCGATAGTAATTGTAGTCTTGATGGAATGCGTAACTTTTTAAGTGAAGAAACTATAGATATTTCTGCCCAAGGCTTAGACTTTAGGTTTACTGAGGTAGCAGTAAAATTTATGCAGTCAATGTATGAACAATGCTTGAAATTATTTAGAAATACTATGCCGCTTGATTGCAACATTTTGCAGCATGCAACATTTTGCAGCAATTTAATAGCGTTAAATTATTGGATAGTAGCCATATTATTCTACCTGCCAATATGGCGGATAAGGTATAAGGGCTGATCAAGGATATAGAGAACATTTATCAAACATATCTACTAAGGACTTATTAATATCTGATTTAGGTTATTTTGTCCCAGCTTCATTTATTCAAATTATCGAACTTGGTGCATATTTTATTAGTCGTTATAAAGCAGATACTAATATATATGACCCTATCACTGAGGAAAAAATTGATTTATTAAACCTATTAGATAATAAATTCTTTTTATCAAAAGATGTACTTTTAGGTAAACAAGCAAAAGTTAAGCTACGGATTATATGTCATAAATTGACTGATGAACAGGCTATTGGTAGAAGAAGGAAGGCTAATTTATTAGCTAAGTCTCATAAATATAAATCTTCTTCAAGAAACCAGAGATTACTAGATTGGTCAATATTTATCACTAATATATCAGAGGATATGGTTAATGCTGAGCATATAATGATAATTTATCGAGCAAGATGGCAAATTGAATTATTATTTAAATTATATAAAAGTCATGCAAAAATTGAAAATCTTAAAGGGAGAAGTAAACCTGCAAGAGTTTTGTGTGAATTATATGGTAAATTATGTAGTGTGCTTATTTTTCATGGATTATCGAATTGTGTAGAATTAGCAAATGATAGAGAAATTAGTTTAACCAAAGCATTTATTGAACTACAGAAAAGGTCAAGAGAATTATTCCTGTCTATTACTGGACGTCTTAATGATTTAAAGCAGTTCCTTAAGAAATTAATTATAGATTGGGGGAGATTTTCTTTGAAAGATAAATATCGTAAAACCAGATTATCTTCCTTAAATACACTAAAATTATTAACAATTATGGCTTAACTTGATGCGTATGACACCCGTGACGGTCACATCAAAACAGTTTCTTTAATCCTTTTTGTAGCAGTTTGTTTACAGGATCTGCTTGTTGGTTTTCCTGCGGAGGGCTGCTTTGTTCCTCTGCATTTGTATCTTTTTTCTTTCTAAGACCTAAAGCATCTTTAATAATATTTTCAGGTTTCTTCTCTCCGCTTTTTAAGTCTTTAATAACGCTATTAAATACGTTTTTAACTAAATATGTTTGAAGGGCTTGAACGTCTAATTTATGCTGCGGATTATTTATGAATCCGTATAATTTAACGGCTATAGGTGGTAAATCCCTAATAGTAACGCTTGCACTAATATCCATCATATATTGTGGTAAGTTAATTTGACCGCTTGCATTTGCTTTGGCAGGTGAAGCATCTAAACTACATTCATTTAAATTAAGCTTGCCATTCGCTATATTTCCGCTGGCAATTAAATTTTTGAAAGATGTGGATCCGCCGCTAAAGGAGCTGTTAATAAGTCGCAATACTCCTTCGGTATTTTTAACATTATTTACCGCATCTGCAATTCGGTTTAAATCAAATCCGCTTATTTTCCCGTTATCGCTATTTACGTTAAATTGTCCATTTAGATTATTAACATATGTATAAACGCTATTACCGTGAGAAGTAAGATCCGCTTTAAAGCTTAGTCGTCCATCGGTTATTTTTATTTTACCGGATTGTGGAGTTAAATTTTTGAGATAGGCATTTTTTAAATCGATTTTGATTGAAGCGTTTTGATCTTTTCCTGAACTCACATAACCGGTGCTACTTAGTTCGCCACCGTAAATGCTTGCATTAACTGAAGTAATATTCAGCGTGCCGCCGGTGATATTTAATTTTGCTTTTAAATTATTTATGATTAATGAGTCGTTAGTTAATTTATCAATATTTGCGGATAGTTGCCCTTCAATTTCATTTAAAAATCCTAAGTTAATAGGATTGTTTGACCAAGGAGAATTATTTTTAGCTGTAGGTGTATTTTGAGTAGTAGGGCTACTAGTTTTACTTGGATTAGCAGTAGAGTTGTTGCTTGAAGTAATTTTCTCTAAATTAACTAACGGGCTATATAAGTTAAGGTTAAAATTTGGCTTCTGAGCGGCTAAATTAATATCTCCTTTAATAGATATATTAGTATTAAAAGCGGATATTTTATTATTAATATGGAAAGTATCTTTAATTTTTTGTACTTCCCCGTTTAACTGCAGCACCCCAATCTTACTTAAATTACTTACTCCCATAAGAGACATAAACGACTCAAAATTATTAATTTTTAGATTGTGAGAAATAGTTATATCTTGTGCTAAATTTTTAAGCTCAATATCTCCTGTTAGATTACTATTTGCCGCCGATAAATTAATATTTTGCAGCTTTATTGCTTGGGAGTTATAAATTACATTAGAAGTAGTGTTCAGTTTTTGATTAATAATAGGAGGTAATTTATCAGTCTTTAGTTTTAGAGCATCAAGTATAGGTTTTAAACTATCAGCTTGTAGCATAATATTTGTCTTATCTAAATTAGAGTTAATCTCGGTTATAATGTTACCAGGATTGATAATAATATTTGATTTTAGGTTATTACGCTCTATATCATAATTTGCATTTGCTAGTAATTCTATATTTGGATAATTAAGTCTAGCATCTTTGATAGCTATATTTTTACTATCGGCAGTAATTGCCGTAGTTAGCTCATAGTCATTTTGTAAGTCAGCAGGCATACCTAAAGTTTTAGTATTGCTTTTAATATTTGCGTTACCTATAAAAGAATTATTTTCGCTATCAAACTTTCCTTCGATTTTAATTTTTTCACCGGCAAGATTAATATTGGCACTTAACGGAATTATTTTTCCGATTTCTTCAATATTCCCCTCTATATTAATCTGCTGTTCTAAAGCCTTTAAAGCTAAAGTAAAGTCTATAGGACCTTTAAGGCTTTTAATTTTAGTATCTAAATTAATATCGTTAAATATTTTCTCACTATTTTTTTCTATATATATTACTTTGCCGTCTATAATTTTAAAATGACTAATCAAAATAGGAAGTTCTAATTCACTATTAGCATTAGTAGATTCTGTAGAACTAACGTTATTTTCTTTAGGGTTATTATTAGATGTAACGAATTGCCAATTTTTTTGTCCGTTATTCAAGATTTCTAGATTTATAGTTGGTTTTTGCAGTTCTATAGAAGCTACTTCAATTGCTCCTCTAAAAAGAGGAAAAAGCCTTAATGACGCTTTAGCACTTTCAACGGAAACTAGATGAGGTTCTTTTGTGCCGTCTATGGATGATAATTTAATTTCTGATAGTGATACTGCCGGATTTGGTAATAAAGATAATTTTATATCGCCGTTAATAGTTAAATCTCTATTTGTAGCCTCTTTGACTTTGTCTATTATTACTCCTTTATAATTATTTAAAGGAATAAAGAAAGGAATAACAATTAATAACAATATTATACTTATAAATATAATAAGTGAGTATTTTAAAGTTTTAGGCATAGAGCTTAACCTTCTTTATATATATATATATATATATATTGATTATAGTATTTAAGGATTAATTGTCAAATTCATATAATTTACTCAATTAAAGATTAAAATAATTATATTACTATATTATGGGACCATATGGTAAAGTAGGAGGACATCATCCATATGCTAAAAAAGCTTTTGAAGGTAATATTAATTATGATCCTAAAAAAGGCTTTGCTATTAGTGAAGAGTTTATGCTAAGAAATGAGATAGATCATTATAAAATAACTGCTGCACAAAGAAAATTATTTGGAGAGCTATATAAAAGCGGTAGACCAAACACTTTACAAGAGCATATACGTATAGCAGTTGAAGCTTTAAAAGCGGGTGGAGCAACAGAGCAACAAGCGCGAGATATTGTAGCTAAAGCTTTACAACAGTTAAGGAAAGATAAGGTATTGGCACCTACTAATATTCCTTGGTATAATAAAAATAAAAACTAATAAAAGGTAAAAATATGAGTAAAAAACAAAAACTATTAGATAAATTTGGAAGTGTATATATAGATTTTGTACGTGATGGTGTGCTAACACAAATGCTTGGCATTTTAAATAACACAACTAAAGCAAATAAAATTTTAGCTCAAAAAGTTAATGAGATATCAAATGAAAGTAAAGAAATCATAGAAATAATTGTACAAGAAACCTTGGATAGATGCCTCCACTATACTTTATTTATGCTACAAGAGTATGAAGATGAAATGGCATTAATTATGTATGACGAAGATCATAATCAATACTCCTTAGCTGAAATTAGCGATGGTTTATGCGGAGAATTATATAGTGAAGATGGTTGGATAGCAAAATATTCTAAATACCCCCCAATTGGAAGACGAAAATAATCATTTAAAGCTGATTAAGAAAAAGTAAACCAGTAAAAAGCATCAAGTATATCAGAAGAAGTGGTAATTAATTCTCAAGGTTCTATATGTCGAGATTGAAGCTGGTAAGAAGCCTGCATGGCTGAGTATGCTTGAGGCAAGACAGGGCGGGCAGAATGTAAATATAAATGAGATATAAGGCGAGAATAACTGGGAGAAGAAAGTGCGTCAGTTAACGACGCAAGGGCAGGTGCTAATAACAACAGCAGTTACGGCAGCAACAACTGGTGCAGGTAGCACTATTGGAGCCGGAGCAGTAAGCAGTGCGATAGCAACGGGGATCAGTGGTTTTGCATCTAACTTAGCGGTAAATACGATCAATAGCGGCAGTAATGTAGGCAAGGGACTTAAGTCTGCAACGACTAAGGAAAGTTTAAGATCGCTCGGTAAGAATATGCTAGCAGCCGGTGTTACAACCGGAATAATGAACGGAACCGGTTTTGGAAATATAAATTCAGCGTTAATGTACGCAATATGGCAATTGCCGAGCAAACAGGTAACCCTTACATAGCGGCACTTGCGGGCGGAATGGGTGAGGCGTTGAGCGGTCTTACTTCTTCCCCGGGTCATGAGTTCTCCAGCATAGGTCCAAGCAGCACTGGCTTATCTAACTGGAACGATACTATAGTTGCTGCTACTACCATGCTTGTTGGCACCTCCGCCGCTGATATGCAAATGGCAACCGCAGTCTCATCATCTGTTAAAGCTTAAGCATTCTATGTCATTCCCGCGAAAGCGGGAATGACATAGAATTAGTTAATATTGGTATTAATTATATAGAATTAATTTTATGCTATACTTTGACCAAAATTAGTCAAAATGATATAATAGAAATAGAAAAAATACTTAAATCACATTTGAACCCTGAAGAAGGAGAACAAATTATGGGAAGTATAGTGGAACATTGGCTGCAAGAAGGTAGACAAGAAGGTATGTATATAGGTGAAATGAAATTAGCAGAGATGGAAAAATGTTAAGGAAAGATAAGCCTTTAGACGAAATTATTGAATTTACCGGTTTTACAAAAAAAGAAATTGAAGAATTACAAAAACAACTCCAAAAATAGGAGATAAAAACTACGGTAAATTATTCAAGCTTCTCTTTGATAATTTAAAATCACATAATCTTTAGTTATAACAGGAAAAAATTCTTTATTGAAAGGTAATAATTCGGTTGTTTGATCTGAAAATTCTATTTCAATTATGTCACCGGCACCAAAGTTAAGAATATTTTTAATTTTGCCTATTTCTTTATGATCTTGGTCTAATATCGGTAAATGATTTAAATCCGCTATATAAAATTCATCTTCTTCTAGCTCCGGTAAACTTGCTCTTAAGCAAAATATTTTATAACCTTTTAAATTTTCAGCTTCATTTCGAGTAGCTATATCATTAAATGTACAAATTAATCCTCCTTTGGCATTTTGGCTAATTAGCTTAATATGTATATTTTCTCCTGACTCATTTACTAAATTTCTTTCAAGTATTTTTGTAGCAGGGTCGGTAAAAGATTTTAAAATTACATGACCTTTAATTCCGTGACATGATTTTATTACACCGACTAAAATTAAATTTTCTAAAGAATTCATTAATTTGCCTTTAAATTTTGATAATTATATATAATAATATATTTAAAAACTTTTTTATAGACATGATAAAAAAAATAGCTGCCGGCATCATAATTTGTTTCTCATTATTATTATTTATAATTTTTGGTACATTATCGTTTGTTAACTATAATTCGGTTACTAATAATTTTACCAGTCATTTAGGAATTGCGAAAGAAAATATCAGAAAAATAAAGATGAATAAATTTCCTTTACCCTATTTAGTTATTGAGACGATAAGAGAAGAAGGAAAGTTAGATTTAGAGCAGATTAAAATTCATTTTTCATTATGGTCGCTTATAAAATTTAATCCTAAAATTAATAAAATAGATATATTAGATGCTAAATTTTATTCAAATTCTAATGTATTAAATATTTATAATCATGAAGAGTTAATAAAGAATTTCTTTAAATATAAATTACAAAATATAAATCTAAATGTTACTAATCTAAGTATTATTAATAAACAAGATTATTCTATTTTAAATTTTAATAATTGTATATTTAAAAAAGAAAATGCTTTATCGTCTAATTACATATTTAAAACTACAAGTAACTATATAGGTAAAATTTCAGGTTCAATTAATAAACGTGACGATACAGTAGATTTTAGTCTTAATATTGATAATAATGATTATGGTTTTAAGTTATCGCAAATTTACAAAAATTCTAAGCTTACTAGCGGTAGCGGTGAATATCAGATTAAAAATTTAGCATCGGTAATGTATAATATATTACCGGATTTAAACCATCTTTTTAATAAATTTAATCAAAATGAGGCAGTAAACGTTAAATTTAATATTTCAAATAATGAAGATGAAATAGAGCTAAAAGACATAGTAATAGCATCGTCTTTTATTACCGGTAATGGATTTGTTAACATTGCTAAAAATGATAATATTACTACTAATGTGAAACTAAATTTTCCTAAAATAGATTTAAGTTCGTTAATTTCTCCAAATGCAGGGGTAACATTTAATACTTCTTCTTCAAATATTAGATTTATTTTTGCCGATAAATTACTTAAAGCAGATGTGGCAATTAACGAAATAATTTTAAGTAATAATGAAGCACTAGAAAAAATAGTTTTTTCTTCTAACTTATCAAAGGGTACTTTAAAGATAAATGAATTTTCAGGTAATATTAAGTCAGGTGGAGAATTTAAGCTTACAGGTAATGTAACACAGAATGCCGTTAGAAGTATGTTCGATGGACAGCTATATTTAAAGCACAACGATATAAATTCGTTACTGAATATTTTAGGATTTAACGACGTTACTATTAAAGAAGCTGTTCCTTTTATCTTGTCATCGGATTTAAAACTCACTTTAATAGATTTATTTTTTAAAAATTTATTACTCAAAACAGATAATTTAAATTTATCAGGAAATTTTTCTAGTAAATTTATTGCTCAAACACCTCGTTTAGATGCTACGCTTAATATATCTTCGCTTGACTTAAGCAGTAGAACGTATCCAATAATTTCGCCGCTTATCAAATTTACAAAAAATTTAACTAAAGATATGAAAACTTTAGATTATCCAAGCAAATTTATTCCTATTAGAACAATAGGATATTTAGCTAATTTAGATATTTTAATAGATAGCGTTAAGTATAACGATCATATATTTGACAAAATGAATTTGCTTGCTAAAATCGTACCGGCTAATATAAAAATTAGTAATTTAGATTTTAAAACTGCTAACAGCTATTTATCAACTAGCTGGAACTTGGATGCATCGAGTGTATTACCGTCTTTGACCGTAGAAATTAAGGACGGTAATCTTACTACTGATTTATTATCACCGGCAGGAATGCTTAATTTAAGAAATAAATTAATAAATGATTATAGTCTAGATAAAGCTACATTGCAATTTTACGGGACATTATCAACATTATCACAAAATGATTTAATATTGAAAAATGTTAAATTTTATGTAGCAAATAATAATAATCTATTACAATTTAATAATATTGAAGCAGAATTATTAGGCGGTAAGCTTCAAGGTAGCGGCAATATTTTATTAGAACCTTATTCTATAAATTTCGTATATGCTTTAAATACAATAGATTTAAACAAAGTTTCGGCTCTTATGAAAATATTTACTGCAAGTAGCGAAAAAGTAAGTATAAGCGGTAGTTTAGGGACTAACGGTAACACTCTTCAAAGCCAGCTATATAACCTTACTACAAAATCACAATTTGCTATAAACAATATAGATGTTAATAATTTTGCAATTGATTCTTTTATAGAAAAAATTAATACAGCTGATTATAAGGTACAAAATTTAGATAAAGATATAAATAGTGCTATAACCACAGGACAAGAAAATATTAGAGGCATAAGCGGTGATATTGAACTACAAAAAGGTATTGCCCTTTTAAAGAAAGTAAAATTTGCAACACAATATAGTAGCGGTGCGGCCTCTTTTGCAGTTAATATATATAATTTTGATATGGATGCATCGAGTATTTTATCATTTTATGTACCGGCAAGGCTTGTTAAGTTAAATACCTCAAATATGAGTTCCGATAAAGATAGTTTGGCACATCTTAATATAAAAATGCAAGGGAGTATTTTTGCTCCTAAGAAAACTTTTGATAGTAGTGAGCTAAAAAAATTACTTATACCACAAACAACTGAAGACAAAACTACTACAGATAACCATTAAAAAATAAAAATAAATGACTAATACTAAAACTTTAGAAGAAAATATTAGCTTTGAAGAAGCTTTAAAAGAGCTTGAGGAAATTGTTAAAAAAATAGATAACGGACAAGAGAGTCTAGAGACGGTAGTTAATAGCTTTGAAAGAGGTATTTTACTTAAGAATCATTGTGAGAAAAAACTAAAAGAAGCTCGGTTAAAAATTGAAAAAATTACTAAACTTGCTGATTCTACGGTGGTCTTAGAAGAGACGGAAGTGTAGTGTTGACATAAAGCATACATTGTACTAATATCATAAGATGACAAAGAAATGTAATTATAGCTTTTCTGCTGAAAAAAATTATAAGTTAATAAGTGAGCGAAAGGTAAGTTTTGAAGAAATAATATCAGTTATAGAAAGTAATTGTTTATTGGATATAATAGAACATCCAAATCCTGATAAATATTCAGAAATGTATATAGTTAAATTTAATGAATACGCCTATTTAGTTCCTTTTATTACTGAAGTTGATGGAACAGTTTTTTTAAAGACTATTATCCCAAGTTGAAAAACTACTCAGAAATATCTAAAAATAGGAAAAAGTAATGAGAAATAAAGAGAATATATCAAATATAATACTAGATGCTGAAGAAAAAGCATTGCTAGAGTCTTTTGAAAATGATGAATGGCAAAGAATTAAAAATTTTGAACAAGAGAAACATATAGCACAAGTAGCAGTAGCTAATTATTTAAAAAAAGATACTCGAATAAATATTCGTATTTCTAGTAGTGATTTAATGAGAATAAAACAAAAAGCTGCTTATGAGGGATTACCTTATCAAACTCTTTATTTCTAGTATATTACATAAATATTCAGCAGGACATGGTTAATCATATAATTGACTTTATCTATACCGTTCCTAATATTGTTTTGATGAGTTTTTGTGCGGGATGTTTATATTTAACAAAATACATTATTCCTAATAATTTTCAAAAAGAAGAGCTTGGAAGTTTTGCGGGTTTTTATCGGGTGTAGTCGGTAGTATGTATGCGGTATCAACCGGTTTTATATTATATTTATTTACTCGGTAATTTTAATAAAGCACAAGAAGGGGTGGCAGCAGAATCTATAGTGTTGATGAGGCTTGCAGATAGTGTAGGTTGGCTTCCCCATGAAATGAGACCTGCAATTTATCTAGATATTAAAAATTATACCAAAGATGTAATGCAGCGTGAATGGCAATTAATGAAAGACGGCAAGAAAATCGGTCATGAAGCTCTTAGTTTCCTCCAAGATATTAATAAGCGACTACAAGCTTATAAAGCAAGCGAGCAAATGCAGTTATTTACTAAGCAGGAAATCATTGAGGAGATAAAAGAGCTTTATACCGTAAACAGGATTAAAATGTCCTATTTTCCCTTAAATATTCAATATTGGATAGTTGTATGTATAATGACCGCTATTAATTTAATTTTTGTCTGTATGCTTGGTACTAAACTTTATCTACATAAGATTTCGGTTGGTTTAGTTTGTATCACTTCATCATCAATGCTTTTTTATTATTTATATTAGACAAACCTTTTCGAGGTCCTTTCGCCGTAAATCAATATGACCTTATTAAGGCTGTACATTATATTGAGAGATTAAATTAGTGATATCTGTAACAACATAACGCCATAATTTATCCGTGCCTTTGGTAATACCGATGCGGGTAGTAGTAGAGTAGGGGAGTTTTAAACCAATATCGCTGACAAAAAATTCGTTGTTATTTATAAGATTGCATTTATTATGAGAAATATTAATTCCTAAATATTTGCATAATTTACCCGGACCGTTGAGGTATAGATTTTCAGGCGAAATAACATGTACGCCCCTTATTAAGGTCGCAGCAGGGAAGCCTTCAGCTTCAGTTACGAAATTTAAACAATAATACATTCCGTAAATTAAATAGACATAGCTAAAGCCTGCAGGACCAAACATTATATCCGTTCTTTTAGTCCGCCCTCTTGCTGCATGGCAGGCAGGATCATCCTGTCCTATATAGCTTTCAGTTTCAGTAATGATAGCTGTCTTACCTTGGAAATAAAGAGCTTTACCGATTAACTCAGTGCTTACTAGGTTAGTATCTCTTGCAAAAAATTCACGAGGTAAAGGATTTAAATTCATTTCACTAATAGTATTTATATTTATGACCCTAGCAAAGCATATCGATTTCATTCCTGCGAAAAGCAGGAATCCAGAAAAAGCGAAATTATTGGAGCTTTTAATTCTAAAGTTTAGTGTGTTTATACCTTTTAGTGGCTGGATTCCCGCTTTCGCAGGAATGAAATCGAACTTCTGTATCATGCAATAAAACCCCATTATAAAACGGTTGGCATTTGATGATTCTTTTAAAGGTAAGCAACAAGCCTTTAAGTGTGCCGTGTGTTGTTATAGCTTCTTTTGCATATTCTGAACAAGTGGGGCGAAATCGGCAATTATTGCCAAGTAGCGGGGAAATGAAATATTGATAAAACTTTATTATTAATAAGAGTATTTTACTCATTTTGCAGCTTATCTATAATAGTTTCCATTTTTTCTTGAGTTAGATCTTCATAATAATCATCATTGATTTGTATGACCGGAGCGTTAACGCATGCTCCTAAACATTCTATCTCGCTTAAAGTAAATTTTTGATCTTCAGTAGTTTCTTTGAGTTTTACACCTAATTTCTTTTCGCAAATTTTCATTATATCATCACTACCACGCAGCCAGCAAGGAGTAGTAGTACATACTTGAATATGATATTTACCGACGGGCTTTAAGTTAAACATAGTATAAAATGTTGCAACTTCATAAGCCCGCATATAAGGCATTTCTAACATATTTGCGACATATTCAATAGCAGGCACGGGCAGCCAACCGCCATTTTGACGTTGTGCTAGATCAAGCAGCGGAAGTATTGCACTTCTTTCACCTTTCGGCGGATATTTCTTTATAATCTCTTCTGCTAGATTTAAATTTTTCTTATCAAATATAAAATTTGTGTTCATATATCTCTTATATTATTCCTGTGTGGATCGATTCCCCCGCTGTCATCCCGCGACTTGATCGCGGGATCTAGTTAAAAAATACTAGTATTTTTATTGTTTTTTTGGATACCGTGGTCAAGCCACGGACAAATTTGGCATTTTCCGATCCATGCAACAATGCCTGCTCGCAATGACGACTATCTATCTATCTCACCAAATACTATATCAAGCGTGGCTATAATAGTAATAACATCTGCCATTAAATGACCTTTAGACATAAAATCTAGTCCTTGCAAATGAGCAAAGCCTGGGGCTTTAATTCGGCATCTATAAGGTCTGTTATTGCCGGTTGAATATAAATATACTCCGAACTCGCCTTTAGGAGCTTCTACTGCTTTGTAGGTCTCGCCGACTGGTACGTCATATCCTTCCGTATAGAGCTTAAAATGATGAATCATTGCTTCCATAGATTCTTTCATTTTAGCTCTTGTCGGTGGTGTTAATTTAGGATCATCGGTTTTAACTGCACCTTTCGGCATTTTTTCTATACATTGCTTGATTATCTTAACAGATTCATACATTTCAAGCATACGAACGAAATATCTGTCGTAACAATCACCGTTTTTGCCGATTGGTACTTTAAAGTCCATTTCATCGTAAACGTCATAAGGGTTTGACTTGCGTAAATCCCAAGCTATACCCGAACCTCTAAGCATCGGTCCTGAAAACCCCCAGTTCATTGCCTCTTTTTGAGACACAACGCCGATATCTACTAAACGTTGTTTCCATAATCTATTTTCATTTAGTAGACTTTCAATATCGTGAAGTTTAGGAGGAAACTGCTCTATGAACTTATCTATATCCTCAAGTAAACCATCGGGTAAATCTTCTACAACTCCGCCGGGTCTGAAGTAGTTTGAATGCATACGAGAGCCGGAAACACGCTCGTAAAATTCCATGATCTTTTCTCGCTCTTCAAAAAGCCATAATAGAGGAGTAGTAGCACCGATATCTAAAGCTTGGCTGCTGATATTTAAAGTATGGTTAAGAATTCTTGTTAGCTCTGAAAATAGCACCCTGATAAACTGAGCTCTTCGTGGGACTTCGCATTCTAATAATGACTCGACAGCTAAAGCAAATGCATGTTCCTGGCACATTGGCGAAACATAATCAAGGCGATCAAAATAAGGTATAGCCTGCAAATATGTTTTATGCTCAATAAGTTTTTCCGTACCACGATGAAGTAATCCAATATGAGGATCGGCGTTATTTACTACTTCTCCGTCCATCTTAAGTATTAACCTTAAAACTCCGTGAGTTGCCGGATGCTGCGGACCAAGATTTAGAGTTATAGTTTTAGTATTGTTAGTCATAGTATCCGTCATTGCGAGGAGCCGTAGGCGACGCGGCAATCCAGTTAAATAATTTCATCATATAAATCTTTCCAATTTACATTCATTTGCTCAATTAAATTAAGCTTTTTTGCTCTTGAGCCTGATTTAATTTGTGTTCATATATACGTTTGATAAGATTAGAAGTTACTCCTAAGTAAATAGTACCGTTTCGTTTATTAGCAATAATATATACAGTCGGTTGTTTCATAATTTTTACTGGATTGCCACGCTCCTTTCAGTCACTCGCAATGACGACTTGGGTATCCTTCTCGCAATGACGTTGTTACTTCCCAGCTTTCTCATCCCCAGGCAATATGTAAGTCGGGCTGTGCCAGTGAGAGCTAAAATCAAACTCACGATATTCTATGTCTAAATCGACCGGTTCATAAGCTACTTTCTTTAGCTTCTCATCATATTTAACTTGTGTATAACCGGTTAACGGGAAATCTTTACGTAATGGATGCCCCTCAAATTCATAATCGGTTAGTATTCGTCTTTTATCATCATTGCCATCAAAATTTATCCCGTACATATCGTAAACTTCACGCTCATACCAACAAGCGGCACTAAATATATTCATTGCCGAAGGTATAGTTTCTTTTTCAGATATATCTACTTTTATTATTAAACGCTTATTTAATTTTAAGCTTAGTAAATTATATACTACTTCAAATCTTTTATCTCTTTCAGGAAAATCAGAGCCGAATAAATCCGTAAGTACAGTAAAACGTAATTCTTCCGATTCTTTTAAAGCTTTTAAAAACGGTAATAAAAAATTCGGCGCAATTTTATAAGCTAAATAATTCTTAACTGTGACCGGAGTTATTAAAATGCTAGATTTAGCTGCAAGTTTTTCAATGAGTTTGTCTAGCGTCATACTTAAAACCTGTAGTGCGTTTAATTTTTTTCTGTAGCTGCATAAGCCCGTAAATTAATGTTTCGGCAGTAGGAGGGCAGCCAGGGACATATATGTCAACCGGTACGATTCTATCACAGCCACGCACTACCGAATAGGAAAAGTGGTAATAGCCGCCGCCGTTAGCACAGCTACCCATTGAAAGCACCCATTTAGGCTCAGCCATCTGATCATATACTTTACGTAGAGCCGGTGCCATTTTATTAGTAAGCGTTCCTGCGACTATCATAAGGTCGGACTGTCTTGGACTTGGTCTAAATAACATACCGAAGCGATCCATATCATATCTGCTTGCTGCTGCCTGCATCATCTCAACAGCACAACAAGCAAGTCCAAAAGTCATAGGCCATAAGGAATTAGTTCTCGCCCAGCCTATAACGTCATCAACTTTAGTGAGTAAGAATCCTCTATTAGAAAGCTCATGGTTTAATAATTCGTCTTCTTGATAAAAGTTATTATGCATGTTTATTCTTAATAAATTAAATACAGTAAATATAGTCATTCCGTACACGTCATCCCGTAGCTTGTCCAGCTTTGTTGCATGGATCGGTTTTTCCGTCATTGCGAGCAACTGTAAGGAGCGTGGCAATCTCATGAAATAATGAGAAACTCCTGAGATTGCTTCGTCAAAACTTACAGTTTTTCCTCACAATGACGGAAAAACCGATCCATGCAACAAAGCTGGACAAGCTACGGGATGACCCCAAGTATTTTTATTACCAGTCTAAAGCTCCTTTCTTCCATTCATATATGAACCCGATAGTAAGTACGAATAAGAAAAATATCATTGAGAAAAAGCCTATTTTACCTATTGTATTAAGTCTAATAGCCCAAGGCACTAAAAATGCGATTTCAAGGTCAAAGATAATAAATAAAATAGCAACTAAGTAAAAACGTATATCAAATTTTGACCTTGCATCACTAAAAGGTTCAAAACCACATTCATAAGGCTCTAGCTTATCTTTATTATATTTCTTTGTCGATAATAGGTTAGGTAGAATCATTATTAAACCGGAAACCAATACCGCAATACCGAAAAATATAGCAATCGGTAGGTATTCTTGTAAAAGCTCTGAGTTTTGTAGCATATGTTTTTTATTATGTAATTTCTGTGTCATACCATACAGAATGTCATCCCGCGACTTGATCGCGGGATCCAGACTTTTTAAATTTTTTTCTGGACCCCGTGGTCAAGCCACGGGGTGACACAGTGGGTTTTACCGGTCCACGCAATGACGTAGGTTTAATGATACTTATTTCTATATTTACCTCAAATAGCATCAATTATCAACGACAATATCAGGTTTAACTAGTAACTTCATTAAAACTAGTACCCAAATACTGCTTGATATCCACCATATTTGCCAAATATTATATGAAATCATGCCGATAATGTAGTAATTTATAAAACATGCATAAGAAGCTGACCTAAAATTATTATTCTTTATTCTATCAATTTGTTTTAAGTATTTATAGGTTAAGCTTAAAAATAATATTAAACCTATTATACCGAGTTCAAGAGTAATTTGTAATATATTATTATGAGGATGAAGCGGCAAAGGATGCCATTTTTCACCTTTATAATCGATCATTTCACTATCATTGACTTCGATATATTTAGAAGAAGCAAAGCCATAGCCTAAAATCGTCTTTTCGATGATTTTGTTTGCGACGAAATGCAAAATAAATAAACGATGAGCAGCTGAAGGCTGAGTAGTTAAATATTTTTCAGATAAATATTGCGGTTCTATTTGTTTAGCTATAACGGGGAATAGTAATGAGCCGGTAATTAAACTTATTGCAATTAATTTGAAAAATATCGGCTTTATAAGTCTTGCTAAAATAAATATTACTCCTCCTATACCGAAACCTAAAAAACTTGCTAAACTATCGGAAATACTTAATAAATAAAGCACTAATATATATAGCATTAATGCATGTCTTCTTTTACTAGACCTCTTCGGAAACTCTACTTCTAGAGGTAATTTGTACGTCGATCTGGTACTTGAATCCTCACGTACATTTGAGTACGCTGCGGTTCTGCGTTCCGTGTCTCCTCCAAATTCCTCTCTATAAGCGAGTTTCCGAAGAGGTCTACCGTTAGAGAGTAAAATTATAATCGCTACCCAAGCAGTAATTGAAAGTAAAGCACAGCCCCGATCTAACATATATAAGCCAAAACTAGCTTTGAATATTCTTGTTAAAAAACCATGAGAAGAATATTCGATGAAGAATAATAATATTGCTGTGAGAATCCCGAATATTAAGGCTTTTTTAAGCTGTAAGCGATTTTGAAAAGGAGCAGAATTACTAACGATAAATCCAAGGAATAAGAGTATGGAAACTTGAGTAAAAGTAGCTAAGCTATTAATAGGATGAATTGCGAATAAACAAGATATAAAGCACCAAGCGGTGAATAATAGTTCGGTTTTTATGTCATCCCCACACTTTATGATGTCATTCCCGCGAAAGCGGGGATCCATTTTATTTTTTCTAGATTCCTGCTTTCGCAGGAATGACATAGACATTTGTGGGAGGGTATTCCGTACAACAATACTTAGCAAAAAAATTGTAACAGTAGCTGCAGCTGATAAGCCAGCAAGCATTCCAAGGCTTGGAATTAAAAATATTAAACTTGAAATTAAATATTGCATCTAAAAACAATCTTTAGCAAAAATTTCATAGATTGGGTGTTCAAACGTTGAAAGTGAAATGCTTGAAGAAATCATCCATCCTTGAAAGAGTAAATTAGGATCTTCGTCTATTTTATATTCTGTTATGGTCATCAACAAATAATTATCTTCATTATACGGATCAAGATTTTTTGTACATTTATGTAATTTGATTTTTATATTACCGAAATATTTTTCTTCCCCGACTTTAAAATCTATCTCTTCAGAAGTAGCGGTAATTTTATTTAATGCAATAATTTTACCGTTTGTGTAATTCTTAAATTCAGAACTATTATTAATATTATCGTTTGGATTTAAAATAGGATGATTTTCATCAAGAGGGATAAATACATCATTTTCAATATCCTCGGTTGTAGTAACCGACTCTAAATTTTCTGCGAATATAGGAAAATTAATGCATATAGTAATGATAAAAATAATTTTTAGTAATTTCATAAATAAACATATTATTTTTCAAAATTATATACTATAGGGGATTAATGGCAATGATAATTTATGATATATGTCATACCGTGGCTTGACCACGGTATGACAGTAAGTCACAGTATGATATAATAACATGCTCCACTTTAAAGAACTCTTAAATTCTATTTTACGGCAGGATTTTTACAGTTTTATAATAAGGTATTTAATACTATTAATCCCGGAGCAGAGTATTACCCAAGTAAACATATAAGAATAATTACCGATTATTTAAATGCCGTGCAAAGCGGTGAGTTTAATAATTAATATACCGCCAAGGAGTTTAAAGTCTATTTGTGTTAGCGTTGCTTGGCCTGCTTATTTACTTGGGGCCAAGTCCCACCAAAAGAATTATGGCTGCCAGCTATTCTCAAATACTTAGCATTAAACACTCACTAGATTGTCGGTTTATTTTAAATTCCGATTGGTATAAGGAACTTTTTCCAAGTACTATCCTTAGTAAAACTCATAATCAAAAAAGTAAATTTTTAACGACAGCTAACGGCTTTAGATTTGCAACATCGGTCGGAGGATTGGCAACAGGCGAGGGCGGTGATATCTTAATTATCGATGATCCTCATAATCCTACGCAAATTCATTCTTATAAAATACGTAAGAAAGTTATAGATTGGTTTGAGCAAACTTTTGTTAGCAGACTAAATAATCGTAATAAGGGAGCGATAGTTTTAGTTATGCAGCGTCTTCATACGGATGATTTATCCGGTTATCTACTTAATAATAGCAATTCATGGCATCATTTAAAAATTCCGGCGATTAGTATTCAAGATTATTCTTTTAAATTAATGAATAAAGAATATCAATATCTTAGTGGTGAAGTATTAGACAGCTATAAAGAACCTCCTGATTGCTTAGCAAAGTTAGAGCAGGAAATAGGTAGCTATAATTATAATGCTCAATATTTGCAAGAACCTATAGCTATAGGGTCATCGCTACTTAATATGGAGGAAGATATTAGCTTTTATGAAAATTTACCTTCAAGATTTGGTTATTTTGTACAAAGCTGGGATACGGCAATTAAGATTTCCGAAGATTCCGATTATAGTGTTTGCACTATATGAGGGGATTCTTGAGCAGAAATATTATCTAGTATCATTAGTACGGAAAAAAATTAATTATCCTGAGCTTAAGAATTTGACGAAAAAATTAGCTAGAGAATATCAGCCAAAATTTATATTAATCTTTATATTAATCGAAGATAAAGCAAGCGGTCAACAATTGATTCAAGATATAGGATTTTTAGGCGATAATATTAGAGTGATCGGGATTAAGCCAAGATTTGATAAAGTTACAAGATTCGCCTCGGTAGTTCCTCTATTTCAATCAGCTAGTGTTCTAATATCCAAACAATCAAGCATAATTTTAAAGGAATTATTGAATTTTCCCCATATTAAAAATGACGATATAGTAGATTCAGTTAGCCAGTTCTTGAATTTTATGAAGGATAAATCGTTTAAATATCCTGCAAGGATTAGGAGTTTAATATAAAAATAGTTGCTTTTTGTATGGATGTTGTGTAGTATTACAGCGGTTTAGTAGTGGCTTTAAAAACGTCATTGCGAGGAAAGGCGAAGCCTTGACGTGGCAATCTCAGGAATTTTGTGCTACTTCATGAGATTGCCACGCTCCTTACAGTCGCTCGCAATGACGATGGACATCATAAAAACAACCAAGGCTGGGTAGCAAAGTGGTAATGCCGTGGACTGCAAATCCTCTATTCGTCGGTTCGATTCCGACCCTGGCCTCCAATATAGAAATTAAAACATCTTATGGAATTTATTTCGCAATTCCTAGAAATGCTTTTAGCCGAGAGAGCATTGTCAAAAAATTCCATACTTAGCTATAAGCGTGACTTATTCGATTTTCAAAATTATCTTGCTAAACAAAAATTATCAGAATTAAATATTACCACAGAGAATGTTAGAGATTGGATTGAGTATCTAGCAACTAATGATTTGCAAGCACGCTCAATCAACAGAAAAATCTCAACTATAAAAAGTTATTATGAATTTTTAATTAGCGAAAACCATACCGCTTTTAATCCGGTTCTTAACGTAGATTTGCCCAAATATCAAAATAAACTTCCCGAAATATTATCTATAGATCAAATTAAATCGTTACTTGAACATTGTTCTCAAGATAATTCTCCTGAAGGTATCCGGCTTAATGCTATGATTCATTTGCTTTATGCTAGTGGTCTTAGAGTTTCGGAGCTTGTTAGTCTTAAGCTTGCTGATATTCTGACTAATAAAACGTCTAAAGGAGAAGTAAGAAAAATATTTTCGGTACTTGGTAAAGGTAATAAAGAAAGAGTCATAGTAATAAATGAACAGGCAGTTATCAGTATTGCTAAATATCTTGCAATTAGAGATGTTTTTGTGAATAAAGCTAAACCAGAAAATCTAATTTATTTATTTCCCTCATCAGCTTTAGCGGGTTATATGACTAGGCAAAATTTTGCTATTCTGTTAAAATCTGCTGCCCTTTATGCAGGACTTAACCCTGAGCATATTTCTCCGCATATATTACGTCACAGTTTTGCAAGTCATTTGCTTGAGGGCGGAGCAGACTTAAGAGTAATTCAAGAGCTACTCGGTCACGCTGATATATCCACTACCCAAATATATACTCATCTTCAAACTAATCATCTAAAAAAAGCATTATTGCATCACCCCCTTAATAAAAATTAATTTATCTTAATCTTTTATAAAGTGCTTGTTAATATTTTTTAACTAAATATAATATGCCTTTTTAATTTAAGGAATAAATTATATGAAGCTAAAAGAAATTATGATCTCTTGTATTAGTAAACCTAGAGAAATTGAAAAAAAATATCCTAGATTAGATCAAAAAAAAGAAGCAGGATTCAATGTTTGTTCCGGGTTAGGATACAAAAATCAAGAAGTAGAATTTAGTAACTATTATGAGTTAGTTAAAAAAATTCAACAAGGAGAAATAACTTTAGAAGTTCTAGAAAATTTAAGGAAATTAAAAGTAGATGATAAAAAATCTTTTCTAGCAGATGTGAAAGATATTATATCTAACAATAGGTTACATGAACTTAATGGAAAAATAATAGAACATGCTTTAGATTTAGTTGATTCTAAAGATTCAGCTTTTTTACTCCGTAGGACAAAAGAGGATGGTATATTTCGAGATCTAATATATTTAGAAGCAAAAGAAAACAAGTTTACTGTAGAAATTGATAAAAAAGGAACTTTGAAAATTAACTTTCCTAGCGGGGTACTTGAGCTTTACAAGCTATTAATTGATAATTTTTATTTGAAAAAATTTGAAGAAGAGGAATTACAGAAAAAATTATATCAAGAATTGTTACCTGATTTCAAAATTCCTTTTGAAAAACTAATTGAAGAAGAGGAATTGCAGAAAAAATTATATCAAGAATTATTACCTGATTTCAAAATTCCTTTTGAAAAACTAAATTTTTTTGAGGGTTTTATTGGATGCTTAAAAGAATTTTATATTAAAAATAGTTTAGCACGAAGCATAATGAGTTTATTTGTAAGTAGAAATATTAAAGAACATGCTGTATGTGAAGGATTACTTGAATTAGATACATTTAAAAAATTATTTGAGGAAAAAATGTCATTATACGGAACTTCTGCTGATTCTAAATTATTAGTGGTTGATTATGTATTAAATGATGTAAAAGATGTTTATATTAGCAATTTAGCATCTTCAAATATTTTAGATTTAGTAATGCATAGTCAGTCAAATAGTGAGATAGTAGAATCAATAGAAATTCTAGGAAATAGTGAAAGCCCAGTATGACTTTCTAGATACTGTCTTAAAGTTTTGATTATAAATATAGTAAAAACATCTAGAAATTAATTTAATCTATCATTAATATTTAAATAATTATGAGTTAGATTAATATTAAATATGGCTACAAAAAATAAAAAAGAAACAGTGAATACTAAAACAAAAAATTTAGCAAATTTAGTTATCAAAGAAATAGGTAACGAAAATTTTGATTTTGGTGTTTTGCAAAAGATGCAGCAGGCTTTTAGTACTGCAAGTAAGCAAAAACAAAGGGAAGCTTTTATAAGTTTTTTAGATAAAAAGCTTAATAAAGAGCAATTACATAAACTCAATCAAGCAATAATGGAAAATGCAAATGAATTAATGCCGGATAATGATCCTAATTTTGTTTGTTGTACTCCTAATAATAAAGTTTTTCAAGAAATATTATTATTGGAAGCAAAACGCTCAGGTATGAAAGCAAAATTTAATGATAAAGGAGAATTACAATCTCTTGATGTAAAAGATATAACACAGGAAATATTAGATCACTATTGTATTTTACAAGAAAAATTTTATCCTAAAAGAGATTCTAAAGATTTGATAGATAGTAGAATAGCTCAAAGTATTAATTTTTTATTATATGCTCCACTTTTCCGAGAATCAGATATATATACAAAATTAGGTTTAAAATCTGCTGAGATAGAGCGAGAAATACAAGATCCTAACGGTAAGTATGTTAAACAATTAGTAGATGCTAAAATAGGAACCAATATACATTTTAATACCAAAGAAAATTTAGAAAATAAAGCAAATGAAGGAAAAAAGACTAAGATATCTTCAATAATTGAAAAAGCAATAACAACACTCGAGAAAGACAAAAAGGTAAGTATTGAAGATAAGAGACAAGGAGAAATAAAAAGGCATTTATCTAAATCCTTAGAAGGAGCTTCTGATTATATATTAACATTCAAAAAAAATGATTTAGTAGATGTAATATATCAAGGATTAGATAAAAGACAAACTTGGTGGTCAAAGATTGTTAATTATATAGGTATAAAATCATATTCCATTTCTAAAGAAAATCTTGAGAAAATAGGAAAAATAATAAATAGTGAAATTAAAAACTCTCATACTCCTTTAAAGATAGAAGTACAAGAACAGTTAAAACAAATCTCAAAAGAGTTAAATAGATTAAATAATCCGGTATTGCCGTCAGAGGCTAAAAAGGTTCAGGCAAAATCTAAAAAACCGCCTGTTCCTCCAAAACCTGAACACCTCAAAAAAAGAAATCACGAATTATAATGATTTTGTTGTGTGGCTCAGTTTTTTCGTCATTGCGAGGAAAAATTGAAAATTTTGACGAAGCAATCCAGTAAAAAATTCTGATTTTACAGAATTTTTTATTATTTTTCTGGATTGCCACGCTCCTTTCAGTCGCTCGCAATGACGATTCGGTGTCTACACAAGCAAGCCTTTCGCAGGAATGACATCAATCCCTACAATAATTTATAATTTATTACTTCCCATAATATTATAACCGCAATCTACATAATGAATTTCACCGGTAACACCTTTAGATAAATTACTAAATAAATATACTGCTGCTCCTCCTACATCTTCTTGGGTAGTATTACGTTTTAACGGTGCGGTTGCAGCGTGAGATTTAAGCATAGTACTAAAATCACCTATTGCACTAGATGCTAAAGTTTTGATAGGTCCTGCCGAAATAGCATTTACTCTAATATTATTTTCTCCCAAATCGTTTGCTAGATATTTTACACTAGCCTCAAGTGCAGCTTTAGAAATCCCCATTACATTATAATTAGGTATAACTTTTTCAGCACCGTAGTAAGTTAACGTCACAATGCTTCCGCCGTCATGCATTAAGGCTTCTGCGGATCTTGAGAGTTCTAAAAGAGAGTAACATGATATATGTAAGGAATTATGAAAATTTTCTAAGCTAGTATCAACATAACGTCCTTTTAATTCATTTTTATAGGCAAAAGCCATACCGTGAAGTAAGAAATTGAAACTACCCCATTTCTCTTTTATATCATCAAATAAATTACTAATTGATTTTGGATTCGTAACATCAAGTTCGCTAACAAAATTACAACCTATTTCCTCAGCAAGCGGTTTAACTCGTTTTTCTAGTACTTCCGATTGATAAGTAAACCATAGTTCGGCACCGTGTTTTTTAGCAAGCTGTGCAATCGCCCACGATATTGACATATTATTTGCAATACCTGTAATTAAGCCTTTTTTTCCTTGTAGTAATCCTGTAGTCATTTATTTACTCATTATATTAAAACTTGCTGAAATGATAGCATGATGTATTATTTTGTAAACAAATAATCGATAAAAATGTATAAACCTAAAATCATATGTTTACTGCTAGGTATGTTAAGCGGTTTAGTTTTTGCTCCGACTTTCTTTATACCGGCATTATTAACGTTATCTTACTTATGTTATATAGTTCAAAAATCCGAAAATTGGCAAGAAGCCGCAAAATTTGGTTATTTATTCGGTTTTGGGCATTTTTTAAGTGGAATATATTGGATAAGTATCGGTGTTAGCGTTTATATTGCAGATTTTTGGTGGGCAATTCCTTTTGCGTTATTTGGACTACCTATAGTTTTAGCTTTCTTTATATCGGCAAGTTGCACGCTTAGTTTTTTCGCTAAAAATAATAAATATTACCAATTTATATTCTGTTTATGTTGGGTATTATTTGAGTGGATACGTTCGTGGATTTTTACCGGTCTTCCTTGGAATTTGATCGGTTATGCTTTTTCATTTTCAGATATTTTAATACAGTCTTTAAGTATAATAGGGATATATGGACTTAGTTTTATAGTTATATATATTGCCACTTTCGCTTATCCTTTATTTAGCAAGCAATTTACTCAGTTAAAAATATTACTAGCTAGTTCAGTTCTAGTATTAACCTTAATTGTCATTTACGGAGCAGTAAGGCTAAGTAATAACCATGCAAATTTTACCAATATAAAAGTGCGATTAGTGCAGCCTTCGATCCCTCAAACCGAAAAATGGAATGAAGAAGAATTTTGGCATAATTTAATGCTATATATTAATTTATCGGAAAATTCGGAACCTACCGATTTAATTATTTGGTCTGAAGCAGCATTAGTAGTACCTGATGATATACCGCAAGTTAAATCAGAATTATTAAAAATGCTAAATTCTACAAATGCTATTTTGATAACAGGAGGAATTTCGGATAATAAAAAACAAGGTGATGAGTTTGAACTTTACTCAGCTATGTATGCTCTTGATAAAAATGATCATAAATTATTTGAATACCATAAATCACATTTAGTACCTTTCGGTGAGTATATGCCTCTTAAAAAGATACTACCGTTTAAAAAATTAACTCACGGTTTAATTGATTATAAAGAAGGAGACGGAGGGCTTGTTTATCTTGAAAAATATAATCTTAAAATTAAACCTTTAATTTGCTATGAATCTATTTTTCCTGATTTTGTACGGACGAATAATGAAATAGCCGATGTAATAATTAATATTACAAATGATGCATGGTATGGTAAATCAAGCGGTCCATATCAGCATTTTCATATTAGTAGAAGTAGAGCCGTAGAGAACGGTTTACCTATGATTAGAGTAGCGAATAACGGTATTTCAGCTATAGTAGATCCTTTTGGCAGAACAATAAAAAAACTAAATCTAAATGAAATAAATTATATCCAAGGTTTAATTCCTAAAAAACTAACCTCTCCTACTATATTCTCGCAATTCGGTAATTTTACTATTCTATTACTCATCGTTTTTATACTTTTAATTAATTATTTATTAGCCTTGATTCTTGATAACTAAAGGGTTTTAGTATTATTATATTAAATTTTTAATAAAGTTCCTTGATTAAATATAAAGTAATATATATACTACATTTAAAGTTGAATAGCCTTTATAATAATTAATTTTTAATAATTAAAGCTTATTGTTAAAATGAATGATTCAATAAAACATCCGGACAAACTCGCAAGTGAACGTTTAAAAGAACGACGTCTTGCTGTAGGTATTAGCCAAAAAGAATTAGGGCAAGCTTTAGACATTAGTGCTCTCCAAGTTAAAAAATATGAAGAAGGTTTAAGTAGGTTATATGTTTTTGCAAAAGTTTTAAATACGCCTTTAAAGTATTTCTTTAATAGTTCTGAAGAAGAAAAGTTAAAAACTGACGATGAAAATACTTCTAATAATAAAATTGAATATCTATTCAAAGAAATAGAAAGTGATTTTTTAAATAATATTGCTGAAGAAGAAGGGCAATATGAAAATGACATCTCTTTTGGTTATAAAGAATTATCAAGGACTATGGAAAGAGAACTTTTATCGTTAACTAGAGCATTTACTAGAGTACAAAATCCAAATATTAGAAAAATAATAATTGAACTTGTCAGATCAGTATCTATACCTTGTGAATAATATTAAATTTTCATTGACTTAGCATTACTAAAGTATTAATTTTTGTTAAGATTTAGTAAATTCTGAACCATTAACAATTATTAAATATATTGGAGGAAGTTTATGAGTAAAAGTAAGGCTATAGAAAATAACGGCATTAGTAATACAAATAGTCCAAACGGTAAATATATGGCTCCAAGGCCGGAAGGAGTAAAACCTACCTGTGTAGTAATTACTTATTCTGTAAGCAAGGATATTAAAGCTGCTCGTGAAGTATTGGATGAGCGAGGTGCAAGTGTTCATTACATAATTGATAAGGATGGGACTCAAAAAGAATATCATAATGATTTAACAGATCAAGCTTTTTATGCGGGCAAGAGTAGTTGGAAAGGAGAAGTAGGTGTTAATAAGTTTGGTATTGGAGTCATGCTTATTAATGATGCAAAAAGCGATTTTCCTAAAGAGCAAATAGGGAAATTAAAAAGCTTTCTTACAGATTTAGCAGAAAGATATCCAGATTTAGATTTAAAACATGATTTAGTTGGTCTTGGTGAAGTAACTGTAAACCGAGAAGGAAATGCTCATATAGCTCCTGGATCAAAATTTCCTTGGAAAGAATTAGCGGAAGCGGGTTTTGGTAGATATTTTGAGACTACGCAAGAGCAAAAGAGTAAATTATTATTAAGTCCTGATAGTACTGGAGAAAAAGTTAATACTTTACAAGGAAATTTAAAAGAATATGGCTATGGAGTAGAATCCACAAGTACATTTGATCAATTTACTCAGCAAGCAGTTAGAGTATTTAATGATCGTTATGGTACCGGTTTAACAGGTGAAGAGCCGCCCGTAAGCTGGACTGAAGCAGGTCAAGATGTTCTATCGCAATTACTAGGGCAAACGGTATTAGAACAAACAGAAAATGCATAGTTTAAGAAATGAATTTCTTTTTCATTTTGCAAGCCTTGCTGCATAAGTACTGAATCGTCATTAAGAGGATGAATGGCTTGTTTAGGTCCATTCCTGCGTGGATCGATTCCACCCCTGTCATCCCGCGACTTGATCGCGGGATCCAGTTTAAAATACTAAAAATTTAGTATTTTAAGTTACTTTTATGGATACTGTGGTCAAGCCACGGTATGACAACCAAATGCATTTTTCGATCCACGCAACAATGTCATGCGGGGATGACATCGAGTAGGTTTTTCGAGTCGTGCAACAACTTTATGCAATAATAACTTTTCGCAAAGGCGGTAATGACATCGGAGTATAGGCTATCTCAAGCAATTCTTTTAGGCAATACTATTTATTGGTTATTGACATAATCTTAAAATGGTGCTAAACATTAAAAATTTAGAGGCTATCTGTAAATAAGTTTTAATTACCAATTAAAACTTATTTACAGATAGCCTCTAAGGTAGAGCTTTCTTGACTATTTAGCTTCTAGTCAAAGAAAGATAAGTTTTTTATCTTTACTTTATATTTCTACAGTTAAAAATATTTATGATATCTTTAAAGGTTAATAGTTTAATACAAAATTGGCGTTGGCGTAGATAATTTTTTGCGTTTATATGTTTGCTATATGCAAATTTAGATTTTGATTATTAAATTATAACTTCTAGTCAATTGATTTGAACTCTGTGCTTCGTTGTTAGTCGGCTCGCCTATTTATTATAGGCTTCGGTCCTCACGCCTATCACAAAATTCAACTGAATTGACTATATATATAATAGGATATTAAAATGTTTATCTCTAATAAAAAATTTTTTTCTTTTCTTTTTGTTTTATTCATCACAGCTGCAGTTTATGCGGATCAAAAAAAGTAGCAGTCATTGTTCCACTTGAACATGCTGCAATGACTGAGATTATATCAGGAATTAAAGAGTCGCTAAAAGATATAGATGCAGAAATTATAGTTAAAAATGCTCATGCTGATTCTAATATTTTACTTGCCATTATAAAGCAAATAAAAGATCAGGATATTGATGTAATAATTCCAATAGGCACGACAGCCAGCCAAACTGTTATTTCTCATATAACAAATAAACCTGTTGTTTGTGCTGCTGCTATGATTAATAGCAAAAACCTACCTTTAGTTATCGGTGTTAACAATGAGATAAAAATCACCGACACCATTAGTAAATTACCTTTTTTACAGAATATCACTTTAATTTATAGCAGTAGCGAGAAAGTTATACCTGAAGTAGAAATGTTAAAATTATATACTGGAAACAATAATATTTCTCTGCACACGCTAATGATACAAAATTTAAATGATATGCCGGTCGCTGTAAAAAATGTTCCTGAAAATACGCAGAGTTTTATAATTTTGAAAGATCATTTAATAGTTAGCGGAATTAATATTTTAAAGCAAGAAGCATTTAAACGCCGTATTCCGATCATTGCTTCCGATGAAGGTTCGGTAATTAGCGGGGCTACTATTGCTGTAGGAGTACAAGAAAAGCAAATAGGTGTGGAAGCAGGTTTAATGGCAAAAAAAATCTTGCAAGGAACAGAGCCGAAAGATATTCCGTTTGGGGATATGAAAGACTTAACTTTGTTTATTAATCTTCAATCTTTGTCAAAACAAGATATTCTAACTAAAGAAAATTTATCCATACTTCCTTTCACTCATAAAGAAATTGCAGAGTAGTATATGAGTATTGTTATTACTGCTCTTGAGCAATCCTTAATAATGCTACCGCTTATTTTAGGTATGTATATAAGTTATCGGGTTCTAAAAATTACCGATCTTACCGTAGACGGTACTTATGTACTTGGTGCGGCGGTATTTGCTCGTAGTCTTTAATTTGGGTTATTTCCTGCATTAATATTTGCCGTAATATCAGGCGGAATTATCGGCAGTATAGTTAGTTTATGCAGAAGAATAACCGCATTAATGGGCTTATGCCGGAATACTTGCAAGTTTTATGCTTTATTCCGTTAACTTACAAATTATGCAGCGTCCTAATATATCGGTTCTTGGTATGCCGACGCTATTATCTATATTAGATCTCGAAAATTGGTTAGTGCCTTTAAAATAATCAATTGCCTTATTATATCTGCAGTTATAATTTTATTGAAAGGTAAGCTCGGTTTATTTCTTCGAGCTTTTGGTTTTAATAAAGATTTATTGATTAATTTAGGAAAACCTGCCGAGCTTTATCGCACTATCGGTCTTAGCATAAGTAATTGCTTGACTGCTTTAACGGGTACTTTATCTGCACAAATAAACGGTTTTGCCGATATTAATATGGGTTTTGGGGTGGCACTAGTCGGTATCGGTGCGATTGTTATAGGGCATCATATTTTAATCCATGCTAATAATTTTAATTTTACTTTATTGCTCTGAGCGTGTTGCTTCGGATTGGCATTGATCCCATAAACCTTAAACTTATATTAGGGATAGTATTGTTTATTTCGTTGAGTACGGTGAGTAAGAAGTAGGATATAGTACTCTATGATTTTTACTGTATGTCATTCCCGCGTAGGCGGGAATCCAGAAAATGACTGTCACCCCGTGGCTTGACCATGGGGTCCAGTTAAAAATACTAAATTTTAGTATTTTTAAGTTGTATTTTTGGATACCGCGATCAAGTCGCGGTATGACAACGGAGGATTCCCGCATATGCGAGAATGACATAAACCCAATGCATGTAACAACCCCATGTTGAGCTAGGAATGTTTTTAAAACTAAGTTTTTTTTGGATAAAACCAAACGAGGAGTAAACAGATTAGAAGACCGATATTTAAGAGTAGATTATACTCTGTCATGGAAATACCCAGGATTTTGATAGCGGGTTTAGTGCAGGAAGTGATTGGCTGCGAGTAGAACATTTGTTTGATATGCTGGATGGATAAACCTTTCGGGATACGGATCATTGATGAACAAAGAGCACTTGGTTGTACTATGCCTCTTTCTACGAAGCTATGATATGTTGATAATATGCAAGAGCTAAGGATAGTTAGGAGAATGAATATTAAAGTATATTTGCTTAATTGTCTGATGATTAAAGCAGTTAAGCAAATTTTGATTAGCGTTAAATAGGGGAACCTTTCGTAAACGCATAAAGGGCAGGGGGTGTAATGGAATATATATTCAGCAATATAAGCGGTAGCAAGTGCTATTATAGAAATTGCAATTAGCCCTAAATGTAGAACTTTATAGCTATCTTTTCTGATGTAATTTATAATAGTATTAAATGGCATGGGCTTTTTATTCTTAATGTCATTGCGAGCGACTGTAAGGGGCGTGGCAATCTCAGGAAGTTTGATGAGATTGCCACGTCGCTTCGCTTCTCGCAAGGCATTGTTGCGTGGATCAGTTTTTCCAGTGTCATCCCACGACTTGATCGCGGGATCCAGTTAAAAATACTAAAATTATTAGTATTTTTTATTGTTTTTATGGACCCCATGGTCAAGCCACGGGGTGACACAGTGGATTTTACCGGTCCACGCAACAATGCCTCCTCGCAATGACGCTAGTTTATGCTCAAAATCGTAAGAAATTCAAGTGATATTTTACAAATAAATAAATTTAGTATATTGTCACTGATTATTAATTAAAGTGCAAGAAAAATAAATGTCAGAAATTTGGGAAGATGCAATTAAGTCAAATGCTTTGCCTTTTGTCGAGGCTAAGAAGATATTAGACAGCTTAAACGGTAAAACTCCTGAAAAAGGTTATGTATTATTTGAAACGGGTTACGGTCCTTCAGGTTTACCTCATATCGGTACTTTTGGTGAGAATGCTCGTATGGTGATGGTGCAGAAAGCGTTTGAGCAATTATCCGATATTCCGACTAAGCTAATTTGCTTTTCCGATGATATGGACGGGCTTCGTAAAGTGCCAAGTAATATCCCCAACCCTGAAATGGTAGCACAGTATATGGATATGCCGCTTACCTCTATCCCTGATCCGTTCAAGGAATGTGAAAGTTATGGGCATTATATGAATGCAAAGCTTCGCTCATTTCTTGATAAATTCGGCTTTAAGTATGAGTTTTATAGCAGTACTGAAAGTTATAAAGCGGGTATGTTTGATGAGATGCTACTAAAGGTGCTTGAGAAATATGATGAGATAATGGAGCTGATGCTACCGACTTTTAGAGAAGAGCGAAAGGCTACCTATTCACCTTTCATGCCTATATGCCCGAAAACAGGTAAGGTACTGCAAGTACCTATAGAAAAATGGGATGCTAGAGCAGGGACAGTTACGTATAAAGACGATGCCGGTAATTATATAGAAGTACCGGTAACGGGAGGGCATTGTAAATTACAGTGGAAGCCGGATTTTGGTATGCGTTGGGCTGCTCTTAAAGTCGATTATGAAATGTACGGCAAAGACCATTTGGCAAATGCTCGACTTTATTCGGAAATTTGCCGAATCCTAGGAGGAAAGCCGCCGGTGCAGCTATGTTATGAGCTATTCTTAGATGAAAACGGTGAGAAAATATCAAAATCAAAAGGTAATAGTATTAGCGTTGATGATTGGCTTAAATATGCTCCTGTTGAAAGTATGGCATTATTTATGTACCAAAATCCGACTAGAGCTAAGCGTTTGTTTTTTGATGTAATTCCTAAAAATGTTGATGAATATATTACTTTTAATCAGAAATATCATTTAGAAGAGGATAGGGCAAAGCGTTTTGCAAATCCCGTTTATCACATCCATCACGGAAATGTACTGAAAATTGAGACTTTTGGAATTACCTATTCGTTGCTTTTAAATCTTACTTCTGTGTGTAATCCTTCCGATAAATCGGTACTTTGGGGATTTATTAGCAAATATGAGCCAAAAGCAACTCCAAATACTAGTCCTTATCTTGACCACTTAGCAGAATTTGCTATAAGATATTATAATGACTTTATTAAAGCACATAAATCATATTTAGCTCCTTCTGAAAAGCATAAGGTTATTTTACGGGATATATTAGATATGTTATCTAGTATATCCGATCAAACCGAGGCTGAAGTAATTCAGAAAGCAATATATGATATAGGAATGAAAGCAGGGTATGAAAATCTGCGTGATTACTTCAAAGATTTATATCAGATATTGCTTGGGCAGAATGAAGGTCCAAGACTTGGGACTTTTATAAAGCTTTACGGTATAAAAGAAATGATGAAGTTGGTTGAAGGGAAGTTGTAACCTATATGTCATTCCTGCGAAAGCAGGAATCCATAAAATAAAACTACAAAATTAAAATGTATTGGGTATATATTATGCTCTAATAAGCATGGTACTTTATATATTACTAATAATATAATACGTCGTGCTTATGAACATAAACAAAAAATAATAAAGGGTTTTACCTCAAAATATAATATTATAAAGCTTGTTTATACAGAAGAATTTACAAAGATTTAATTGAATAGTTCTATGGATTCCTGCTTCCGCAGGAATGACATTACATAAGCCAATTGTCATAAAACCATGAACAAATTATATTATAAAACTGGATACCGTGGTCAAGCCACGGTATGACACCGAAAACAAATGAATGAAATTTTTTGTAGTACGTTACCTATTTTTTTAATTACGCTTCTTGGTAGTATTATCAAAAATAAATGGTTAACTTCGGAAGAATTTTGGCGTGGTATTGAGAAATTATCGTATTTTGTACTATTCCCTGCCATGCTGTTTAATTACGTATCTACTGCCGACTTAAGCGTTGCATCCATAATTAAATTAGTAGTGGCTCTTATTATATCCACTATTCTTGTATCAATCGGTCTTATAATTTACCAAAAAAAATACAACATAGATAAAGTCCAATTTACTTCCATTTTTCAAGGGTCGATTCGTTATAATAGCTACATTTTTTTTGGAGTAAGTAGCCCGCTGCTTGGTCCTAGCGGGCTTTCTATTGTCGCCGTTATTTCTTCTTATATGATTATTTTTACCAATATTTTATCGGTAATGATTTTCGCTTATTATATCCCTAATAAATCCGTTACTAATACTATTAGAACTAGTTTTGTTTTAATGATGAAATTAATTGTGCGTAATCCGTTAATTATCGCAAGTTTAGTAGGATTCGTTTTTAATTACTCAAATCTTGAATTACATTTAGGGCTTAAGAAAACGTTAGATAGCCTTTCTAATGCCGCTTTAGCTATCGGTATGCTAAATGTTGGGGCAGGGCTTAATTTTACTATTAGACAAGAGCTTTTACATAATGTAATGTTTACAAGCTTTGTTAAATTAGTTGCATTTCCTCTAGTTAGTGTAGTAGTACTATGGTTAATGTCTATTGACGGATTAGATAGATCGGTAGGAATATTATATAGCTGTCTTCCATGTGCGAGTACGGCTTATGTTTTATCTCGTCAGCTTGACGGTGATCCTGATTCTATGGCGTCGATTATAACATTTACTACTTTTTTCTCGGTAGTTACTATATCAATTATTATGTATATAATGGGGTGAATTTATCACGTCATTGCGAGCGACCATATGGAGCGTGGCAATCTCAAGAATTTGCCTGAGATTGCTTCGTCGAATTACTACGTAATTCTTCTCGCAATGACGATAAATTAAAACAAACAAATAAAACAGGAATTTCTAAAATGGATGAAATGAATAAAATAAATTACGCTGAAGCACTTGAGTATCATGAAAAAGATAAGCCTGGTAAGATAGCTATTTCTGCAACAAAGTCTTTAGTTACTCAGCAAGATTTATCGCTTGCTTATTCACCGGGGGTTGCTGCTCCCTGCATTGAAATTGCTAAAAATCTAGAGGAAGTATATAAATATACGGCAAGGGGTAATTTAGTTGCGGTGATCTCTAACGGCACTGCCGTACTTGGGCTTGGTAATTTGGGAGCTGCCGCTTCAAAACCGGTGATGGAAGGCAAAGCCGTACTATTCAAAAAATTTGCCGATATTGATGCAATTGACTTGGAAGTGAATACGGAAGACCCTGAAGAATTTATTAATGCCGTGAAGTATCTCAGTTATAGTTTTGGGGGTATTAATCTTGAAGATATTAAAGCTCCAGAATGTTTTATTATAGAAGAAAAATTAAAATCTTTAATGGATATACCGGTCTTTCATGACGATCAGCATGGAACGGCGATTATTACCGCCGCAGGGCTAATAAATGCTGCGTATCTTACTAATCGCAAGCTTGAAGATTTAAAAATCGTAGTTAACGGAGCAGGTGCAGCGGCTATTGCTTGTATTGATTTATTAATTGCTCTTGGAGTTGATAAATCAAAGATTATTTTATGTGATACTAAAGGTGTTGTTTACAAAGGACGCCTAGAAGGTATGAATAAATGGAAAGAGCTATATGCAAGTGATACCAAGTTTAGAACCTTAGCGGGAAGCTTAAATAATGCTGATGTATTTATAGGGTTATCGGTAAAAGGGGCAGTAACTAAAGACATGGTGAAGGGGATGGCAAATAATCCGATTATTTTTGCTATGGCTAACCCTGATCCGGAAATTACTCCTGAAGATATAAAGCTTGTGCGAGATGATGCGATTATAGCAACAGGGCGATCTGATTATAATAATCAGATTAATAATGTTATGGGATTTCCTTATATTTTTAGAGGAACATTAGATGTAAGAGCTAAGACTATTAATACGGAAATGAAAATAGCTGCAGCAAAAGCCATTGCAGATTTAGCCCGTAGACCTGTACCGGAAGAGGTGTATAAAGCTTACTCAGGGCGTAAGATGGTTTTCGGTAATGAGTATATTATTCCTGTGCCTTTTGATCCTCGTTTAATTACTGTAGTGGCAGCGGCGGTTGCCGTTGCTGCAATAGAAAGCGGCGTTGCTAGGGTTAAAGATTTTAGTATAGGTAAATATAAGAAAGAATTAGGTAGCAGATTAAACCCTACTGCTAACTATATGAATTTCTTAGCTGAAAAAATTCATAATGCACCGCTTAAACGGATTGTTTTTGCTGAAGGTGAAGAAGAAGAAGTAATTTCTGCCGCTCTTATGATGCGAGACGAGAAATACGGCCATCCGATTATAATTGGTCGTGTTGAACGAATTGAGGCTACGTTAAAAAAGATAGGTCAAGATATTAGCTTAGACGGAATTCAAATAATGAATGCGGCCTTAAGCGATAGTTTAGAGAAATATACTGATTATTTATATAAAAGACTTCAGAGAAAAGGTTATTTATATCGTGATTGTGCAAAGCTTGTTAAAACTGATAAGAATATTTTTGCTGCTTGTATGGTAGCATGTGGTGACGGTGATGCTCTTTTAACTGGTGTTACGAAAAGTTATATCGATAGTTTAGAAGATATCATGAAAGCCATTTCACCAAAACCTAATCGTAGAATCCTTGGCTATTCAATTATGATTGCTAAAGATAATAATATTATTATTGCCGATAATTGTATTACCGAATATCCAAACAGCTGGGAACTTGTACAAATAGCAACCCAAACTGCAGAAATTGCTAAAAATATGGGAATCACTCCTCGTGTTGCACTTCTTTCTTTTTCAACATTCGGTAATTCTTCTAAGGAAAAAACAGCTCGTATTCGTGAAGCAGTAAATATACTAGATAATTTTAGCAAAGACAAAGAAGAGCTGAGTGGCATGAAAGTAGATTTTGAATATGACGGAGAGATGTCGGTTAAGGTGGCTTTAGATGGTGATTTACGTAAATTATATAAATTTTGTAGATTATCAGGATCTGCAAATGTATTAATTATGCCTGGTTTAAATTCAGCTGCTATTTCTACTGAATTATTACAAGAATTTTCATCAAATAGCTTTATAGGTCCTATAACAAACGGTTTTGAAAAACCCGTTCAAATACTTCAAGCTACAGCAACAGCTAATGAAATACTAAAAATAGCAACTTTTGCTTGCGTTGAAGCTATAAAAGAGGTTTAATTACTATATCTTTAAAATCAATTAACTTGTGAGAGGTAAAATGGTTTCAATTGCAGAACTTCATAAAAATATACAAGAAATTACAAAAGATTTACGAAAACATGATCCTCAAATACCTGATATCAGTAAAAAACCGTTAGCTTCTAGAGAAAATTTTGAAGATCTAATACATTCTGATTTAGGAAAACCTGTACGAAGTAAACCGCTTTCTTTTGATGAAGAGTTAAAGAAAAAAGTTCAAAGCAGACAAGTAAAGGATTCTTCCGAGCAGCAAACAAAGATTACAGAAGAAAAAATAGATAATCATGCAAAACGTATAGAAGAATTAAAGCAAAAACAGAAAGAACTAGAAGATAGGAAAAAGGGGCTTGAAGAAAAAAAAGCTAATTCTAATATTACTAGAGAAGAAAGATGGAAAATCGTTGTAGAATTAGAAGCTATTAATAATCAATTTAAGGCTATAGAAAAAGAACATAATACTATTAATAGTGCTTCCGATAGAGAAAAAAAGTTTGATAATAAAAATAAACACTTAACTTCTACAAAAAGAAAACCGACAGCTGCAGATTTACAGCAACAAGGAGCATTAGCAGCTATAAAACGTATGAAAGAAGAGAAGATAAAACAGCAGCAAGCAGAAGCTGTTAATCTGTAAACCTGAACTAAATATAAAACTCAATTAATAGGAACAATATGTCAAATTATGATCAAAAAATAATCAAACCTAAATTAGGATTATTAGAACTTGCAAAACAACTAGGTAGTGTTAGTACTGCGTGTAAAGTAATGGGCTATTCAAGAGATAGCTTTTACCGTTTCAAGGAACTATATGAGATGGGCGGAGAAGCGGCTCTTGTGGATATGAGTCGTAAGAAACCTATAGTAAAGAATCGTGTATCAGAACATATAGAACAAGCAGTAATAAATCTTGCTATAGAGAATCCTGCTCTTGGTCAGCTTCGTGCGAGCCAAGCACTAATAAAGCAAGGTATTATAGTGTCATCCAGTGGTGTACGTTCTATCTGGCTACGCAACGATCTTGAAACTCTAAAGAAACGACTCAAAGCTTTAGAAGCTAAATCTGCACAGGACGGTATCTTACTGACAGAAGAGCAGATATCTGCTTTAAAAAAAGCAAAACAAATTAAAGAGGCTCATGGAGAAATTGATACTCAGCATCCCGGTTATCTTGGTGCACAAGACACCTATTATGTCGGTAATATGAAAGGAGTAGGTAGAATATACCAACAAACCTTTATTGACACTTATTCTAGAGTGGCTATTTGCAAACTCTATACTGATAAATCTGCAATAACATCCGCTGATATTTTAAATGATAAGGTAATACCTTTCTTTAATAATCATGATGTACCACTACTGAGAATCCTTACAGATAGAGGAACGGAATATTGTGGTAAGGTAGAACATCATGCTTTTGAGTTATATTTGGCTATAGAAAATATTGATCATACTAAAACTAAGGCACGTTCTCCTCAAACTAATGGAATATGCGAAAGATTACATAGAACTTTAAAAGATGAATTTTATGATATAGCTTTCCGTAAAAAGATTTATAGCTCATTAGAGGATTTACAGATTGACTTAGATCAATATTTAAACAAATATAACAATACTAGACCGCATTCTGGAAAGTTCTGTTATGGAAAAACTCCTATGCAAACTTTCAAGGATAGCATTAAAATTGCTCAAGATAAGTCTATTAATTCTTACTTATCTGACAGCACTTTTGCTGCTTAATCAATCTCTACCTGTCAGATCAAGTGTACGGGCTGTTGAAAAAATCAACAAGGTTGCAAATACTTTAATATTTTTTTATCTTTAATAGCAGTAGATAAAAAAACCAAAAAATAATTTTAAGTATCCGTTTAAAATTTTGTACTATCGCAATCATCAGTATTTGAATCTGTGTTTTCTGTACACTTCTAAATTTTGCTCCTCGTAAACCATGATTCTCCTTAGCTTCACCAAATAGACCTTCTATTTTCCACTTTCTCTCAATTAGTTTTTTCTTAAAATCAATTCTATTCTGTCTGACCTTTACCTCATCTATTTCATCCTGATAAGGATTACGATAAATAAATCGTCCTCTATTACTATAATTATCAGAAATACAACCTGATTTTAGAGAGCAATTTTTACAATGCCCTCCTGTAATACGATAACGTTTTATTTGTTTTTTATCTAATTTATCATACGGATAAAGATAATGTCCCTGTGGACACTTATATCTATCCTGTTCTCTATCATATTGAAATTCCCCCCTACTTATTTTTCCTTCACCAAGATTATCTACATGTAAAGGTATATAAGTTGTAATTCCAAGTAATTTAAAATATCCATAGGTTGGACCTCTACCATAACCTTTGTCTGCTATCCATTCTTTTACTCTAAAAGAAAAATTATTTAATATATTCCAAACTCTACTTGGAAGTACAATACACTCATGTTGTGATCCTGTACTTACATAACAATCTATTATAATACGTGAATCTGAATCAATTGAGTAGTGGGTCTTATAACATAGCTTTTTATAACCATTAGTTCTTGATACAAGACTACAATCAGGATCTGTCCTACTGACATGAGTTTGATTAGATATTTTCCTTACTTTTTTCCCTTCTCGGAAATCATGATAACGACGTTCATATTTTTTTAATTCTCTCTTTTGTGAATCACCTTGATCTTTTCTTAATATTAGGCTATTCATAGAGGCATTAGATTCAACTAAAGAGGCATCTGAAATAATTGTTTCTCCTTTTATAATATCTAGTTCATACCATTGCTTAATCAAGCTTATAAATATTTCTTGAAATAGTTCTACCCCAAATCTATCTCTTATCCTACTTAATGATGAATGATCCGGTACTTTATCCTCTAAACTTAAACCACAAAACCACCTATATGCTATATTTAACTGAATTTCTTTACATAATCGTCTATTTGACTTTATACCATATAAGTAACTTATTATTTGCATCCTAAAAAATAATACAGGATCAATTGATGGACGTCCGTAATTAGCACAATAACGATTCTTAGTTATTTCATAGATAAAAGAAAACTCTAATTCTTTAGCTTCATGAATCCTCACTAATAAATGATCATTAGGTATCATGTGCCTTAAGCTAAGGCTATTACATCTCACACTTTGATCAAGCTTATAACCCTGCATCTTTACACCTTCATTTAAGCATAAAAATACAGCTTATTCCTTAGATTAACTCTTTTCTACTTCTTTTTATAACTTTTTCAACAGCCCGTGTAGAGTTTTACAAATAATTTAGAAAAATATAGTAATTTGACAGGTATGCAACAAAACATTTCTCCACACAAATTACGTCATTTTTTATTTACTTGGCTTAAAAAAAGAGGAATAGACGATGCCCTTATTCAACCATACTCTGGTCATGAAACCCGCAAGTCTCTAGAGATTTATTCAAAATTATCGTTATCGGAAGCTCAAAAAATATATGAAGAAAATATAAAAAACTTCCCAGTTTAGGCTCCTCAACTTTGCCGCTCCTTGCACGATCTTTAGTATTGGGCCTATTACTGGACGTCTTAATGATTTAGAGCAGTTCCTTAAGAAATTAATTATAGATTGGAGAAAATTTTCTTTGAAAGATAAATATCGTAAAACCAGATTATCTTCCTTAAATACACTAAAATTATTAACAATTATGGCTTAACTTGATGCGTATGGTAAAACCCACTGTGTCACCCCGTGGTCAAGCCACGGGATGACAGAGATAAAATTGATCCACGCAACAATGCTTTGCGAGCAGCCGTAGGCTTCTGAGATTGCTTCGTCAATTGCTATGCAATTTCCTTACAATGACGGAAAATTACGAAGCAATCTATAGTCAATTCAGCCCCATTTGGTGACAGGCGTGAGAGTAGAGCCTATAATAATAGGCGAAAGGGCGAACAACGTGCTACCTCGTTCAAATCAATTGACTATACATAACAAAAAAGCTAGAAATATTAATATTTCTAGCTTTATATTTAGTATTTAAATAGTTTGAAATTTTATTCATCAAACATTTTTTTACGAGCAAATTTTCTCTGTCTTCTCGCTGCTTCTTGTGCTTTACGAACACGCTTCGCTGAAGGTGTTTCATAATAACGCTGTTCTTTCATCTTACGAAAATAAAGCTCTCTTTGTAGCTTTTTCTTAAAATTCTTAAGCGTATTATCACAATTACCGGCGTGAACATTTACTAGTATCACTAAAATTACTCTCCTTAAAAGATATTGTGGTTTATTGAACTATACCCTATAATTAAGTTATATGTCAAGGTTAAAAATATGAGCATTCAAGAAGAACACCATATCAAAAAAATAAGCTTCGTGCAATCTTTATTAGAATTATTACCGTTTAATGAATGGAATAATAAGCTATTCGAAGAAGCAGAAGAAAAATGCGGCTTTGCAAAAGGTTATGCTTTAATAGTTTTTCCGGAAGGTTTATCTGAAATAGTAGAATTCTTTGAAAGCTACTTAGATAATATTATGTTAGAAAGCTTAAACACAATAGAAGAACCAAAAAAAATAAGAGAGAAAATATTTTTAGCCGTAAAGATCAGAATCAAAACCGTGCTTCCTATTATTCATAGTAAGAATGCCGCTTATTTTGCATTAAACCCAATGCAAGGCACTCAAGTTGCATTCCGTAGTTGTGATGCTATTTGGCGTTATGCCGGCGATAAATCTCTTGATTTTAACTATTATACCAAAAGAGGCTTATTACTCTCGGTTTATGTCTCATCTATTCTTTTTTATATCCAAGACGAATCGGAAAATTATATTGAAACTGATAAATTTATTGAGACTGCCGTAGAAAATATAGTAAAAACTTTCTCACAGATGAAAAAATTACTTGATCCTTCAAATATCCCCATAGTTAGAATGTTTACGTAGATATACTTAAATGGGGTAAAATATATTTTTATGTAATATTGGTAGGCTTTAAATAAATACATGATTAATAATTGACACTATATGTATATTATAATATTCTATTTTAGAATTTATTAAGTGATATAATTATGAAAGCTTTACATAGTAGCATTGATAAAAACGGTAGGTTATTAATTCCTCATCAAATTAGAAACACTATGAAACTTAAAGCCGGCGATTCTTTCATTATAAATAAAGTTAATAATGAACTACATTTAGTAACTCTTCATAAGGCTGTAAAAGAAGCTCAAGCATTGTTTAAATAACATGGCTCTAAATCAGAATCATTTGTTGATGAATTTTTAAAGCAGAAATATCAAGAAGCAAATAAAGAAAATTCTAAGTTTTAATTTGTGGTTCGATAATGTCTTCTCATAACGATAAATCTGTGATTCTAGATAGCTCTTCCTTGATAGCTTTACTTGCTGAAGAAAAAGGACAGGAAAAAATTATAGAAGTACTACCTTACGCTGTAATGAGTACTGTAAATATTGCAGAAGTAGTAAAATTCTTGATAGACCGAAAAGGTTTAACAAGAGAGCAAACACATAAGCTAATACCAAATCTTATTCCAACAATTTTACCGTTTGATGAGGAGCAAGCTTTTTTAAGCGGAGAGCTAATAACTAAAACTAAACAACTAGGATTATCACTTGGTGATAGAGCTTGTCTTGCTCTATCAAAAATTATCCCGTATATACAGCAGATAAAGCTTGGGCTAACTTGCAATTAAGTTGCAATATTGTTTTGATTCGCTAATTTTTATCAAAAAAATATTTTTATAGAGCTTAAATGCTTCATTTAAAAAACTTTTCTGATTCTTTTGCTGATAACCACTGTGGTTGTTGTTCAATATTTGCCGCTGTTTTCCCCCAATAATTATCTTTAAGATTTTCTATCCAAGCTTTATCTCTTATTTCTTCAAAAGAAAGCTCATTATTTTTCTTATATTTTGAAAATATTCCTCCCACATCCGGAATAGGAGATAACATAGCTTGGTTATTATTAATTTTCTTATTAATAATATTAATGTTAAAAGGTTCTCTGATTTTCATTTGTTCATTAAAATTAAATAGTTTAGTACAAATTATGTATTTATCTCTTAGTCATTATCTATTATTATAGACCAAACTATTATAATAATTTCTAAAATAATGACAAATACTAAATATTATCCTGAAGTTAGTTCGAATGCTGATTTTGCAGGCTTAGAGCGAGAGATACTAAAATTTTGGCAAGACAATAATATATTCCAAAAATCTATTGACGATAGGAATGGAGAGGCGGAATTTATTTTTTATGACGGTCCACCTTTTACAAACGGTTTGCCGCATTACGGTCACTTGCTTACCGGCTTTGTTAAAGACGTGTATGCTAGATACCAAACCGTAAAAGGTAAGAAAGTCGAGCGTCGCTTTGGCTGGGACTGCCACGGTCTACCTGCTGAAATGCAATCAGAGAAAGAACTTGGTATTTCAGGACGTCTTGCAATAACTAATTTCGGTATAGAGAAGTTTAATGCACATTGCAGAGCTTCGGTAATGAAATATGCTAGCGATTGGGAAGAATATGTAACTCGTCAAGCAAGATGGGTGGATTTTAAAAATTCTTATAAAACGATGGATAAGAATTTTATGGAATCCGTCCTTTGGGCGTTTAAAGAACTATATAATAAAGGGCTATTATACGAGTCAATGCGGGTAATGCCTTATTCTTGGGCATGCGAAACACCGCTTTCTAATTTTGAAACAAGGCTTGATAATTCTTATCGTGAGAGAGCAGATAAAGCAATAACGGTGAGTTTTGTACTATGTCATCCCGTGGCTACGACCACGGAATCTTTTAAAGAATACCGTATACTCGCTTGGACGACTACGCCTTGGACATTGCCATCGAACCTAGCCCTCACAGTCGGTAGTGATATAGATTATGCATTAGTCCCCAAAAATGGTGTTTGTTATATTATAGCTGCTTCTTCCGTCTCTAAATATGCTAAAGAATTAGGACTTAGCGGTGAGGAAAATTTTGAGATAATTAAAGGCTCAGAGCTTCAGGGATTAAGTTATAAGCCTTTATTCGACTATTTCGAGAATCATCCAAACAGCTTCAAGATATTTGCAGGTGATTTCGTGGTTGAGGGTGACGGCACGGGCGTTGTTCATATGGCTCCAGGCTTTGGTGAAGATGACCAAATACTTTGTGAATCAAAAGGGATCTCACTTGTTTGTCCTGTTGATAATAGCGGTAAGTTTACCAAAGAAATTCCTGATTTAGAGGGTTTGCAAGTATTTGACGCAAATGACAAAATAATTATCAAACTGAAAGAGCAAGGAAATTGGCTAAAAACCGAGCAGTATATTCATAATTATCCTCATTGCTGGCGAACAGATACACCTCTTATATATAAGGCTGTTCCGTCATGGTATGTAAAGGTTACACAGTTTAAAGATAGAATGGTAGAATTAAATCAGCAAATAAATTGGATTCCATATCACGTTAAGGATAATTTATTCGGTAAGTGGCTTGAAAATGCCCGTGATTGGTCAATAAGCCGTAATAGATTCTGGGGAACGCCGCTGCCTGTATGGAAATCAGACGATCCAAAATATCCACGCATAGATGTTTACGGCTCTATAGAGGAATTAGAGAAAGATTTCGGAGTTAAAGTTACTGATTTACATCGTCCGTTTATCGACGAACTTACTAGGGCCAATCCTGATGATCCAACCGGTAAATCAACAATGCGTAGAATCGAAGACGTGTTTGATTGCTGGTTTGAAAGCGGCTCAATGCCATATGGGCAAGCCCATTACCCTTTTGAAAATAAAGAATGGTTTGAGGATCATTTTCCGGCTGATTTTATAGTTGAGTATTCAGCTCAAACACGCGGATGGTTCTATACTTTAATTGTGCTATCTACCGCTTTATTTGATCGTCCACCATTTTTAAATTGTATATGCCACGGCGTAATTTTGGATGCTACAGGTCAAAAACTTTCAAAACGTCTTAATAACTACGCCGATCCGCTGGAGCTATTTGATAAATACGGCTCAGATGCCTTAAGAGTTACGATGTTATCTTCAAACGTTGTTAAAGGTCAGGAGTTATTAATTGATAAAGACGGTAAGATGGTGTTTGATACGCTTCGTCTATTTATCAAACCTATATGGAATGCTTACCATTTCTTTACGATGTATGCTAATGCCGATTCACTTAAAGGCGAGCTTAATTTTGCTTCCGAAAACGTGCTTGATGTTTATATATTATCCAAGCTTAAAATAGCCGTACAAAAAATTGAAGAGAGCTTAGATAATTTCGATACGCAAACGGCTTATCATGCAGTTTCAGAATTTTTTGAAGTATTGAATAACTGGTATATAAGACGAAGTAGAGCTAGATTTTGGAAAAGTGAAAAAGATACAGATAAGCAAAATGCTTATAATACTCTGTATTCATGCCTTGAAACCATGGCTATTGCGATGTCAGCACTAGTGCCTATGATTTCGGAGGCGATATATAAGGGATTACGTCATTGCGAGGACACTCTGTCATCCCGTGGCTTGACCACGGGATCCAGTAAATCAATAAACAACAACACTACAAGTTGTTTTTTGGATCCCGTGGTCAAGCCACGGGATGACACCCCATCAGTGCCTCGCAATGACGAGATTAGTGTACATCTCTGCAACTACCCTACTCTCTCAGACTTTGAAATAAATCATGAGCTAGTTGCTACTATGGATAATGTGCTTGATATTTGCAGTAATAGCCTGTTTATCCGAAGCACTGAAAATATCAGAGTAAGGCAACCACTAGCTAGTATAACTATCATTAGTAAACATAATGATAACCTTAAAGATTTTGAAGATTTAATTAAAGATGAAATTAATGTTAAGGCGGTAATTTATCGTGACGATCTAGAGAATTACGCAAGCAAAAAACTATCGATTAATTTCCCAATGCTTGGTAAACGTTTGCCGCATAAAATGAAAGAGATTATAGCCGCTTCTAAAAAAGGTGAGTGGGAAGCTATCGCAGGCGGTTTAGCTATATGCGGTGAAACCTTAAATAGTGACGAATATAAGCTAGTTTTAGAGCCATATTCACATATTAAAGGAGCAGCAAGTTTTGAGAATAATAGTAGCTTGTTAATACTTGATTTAGAGCTAACACCTGAGTTAATAGAAGAAGGATACGCAAGAGACATTGTACGCTTCATACAACAGGCTCGAAAAGATGCCGATTTTTCTATAACTGACAGGATTTTAATTGAGATAATAAGCGAGTTTGATTTATCCAAGATAATTGATAATTATGGAGACTTTATTAAAGAACAAACTTTAGGCGAGTTTGCTAAAAATTTCACGCCTGATTATGTAAGTAAAGTAGAATTAGAGAACCATCAAATACAACTTAAAGTTAAGAGATCATAAATTATTTTACTATCAATTAAGATATTGATAATTTACTTAGATTAATCTATAGTACGCACGCTATAAATTAATTTAAGGTAAATTATGCATAAAAGCTTCTCTTTTAAAGCTCTAAGAGATTCTTTGAAAACTGAAAAACAAAAATGATAGTCTTTATGAAGCGGTTCCTTCAAGGTCGTTTAGATTTAGTTAAATATTTTATTGAAGAAAAAGGGTTTGATGTTAATACTACAATTGATGATCCTGTATACGGAAGTGCTATATTTAAGTATTGCTACTATGGAGGAGCATACTGATGTAATGGATTACCTCCTAACAAAAGGTGCTATCCCATCTCAAGGTGTTATATCCGCAATAATAAAAGTTAATGTCAAAATTTTAGAAAAGTTGTTTGAATATGGTGCAACAGCTCGTGGTGATTATTCAGAAGATCCTGTTGCTTTAGTAGTATGCGGTGCGATCGAAGCCTATGAACCCAATTATAATAAAGCCCCACCTAAAGAACAAGATCTGCTTAAGTATGTAGAAATGCTTAAATTTTTATTAGAGCATGATGGTAACCTAATGCTCTAATTTTAGAAAGAGGTATAGTAGTCCTTGTAGCATTAAATGCACTTATAGATAAGCCGGAAAATCCTATATATAAAGATATTTGCAAATTATTAATTAAGCATGAAGCTGATACTTCGAGATTTAAGCATAATAATGATAAGCATAAGAAAATATATAGCAATTATAGAAAAGTTAAAAGCAGAAATAATACAAGAAACAAGCATAAATAATGTAAATGTTTCTGAGGCTAATATTGAAACTAAAACAGGTTCTAGATTAGGAGAAACTGCTAAATCAAAATTCTTTTCACTTGATGAAATTAATACACTTGGTGAAAGTCAAACTCCTTTAGGCGGTGATATAAAAGATATATTTAATTCTGAGCTTGAATAATGTTATTCCTACGGAGAGGAAAGTATTGTTGAGTAGATACCCAATTCGTCATTGCGAGGAAAAACTATAAGTTTTGACGAAGCAATCTCAGGAGTTTGTTATTATTTCATGAGATTGCCACGCAGCCTACGGCTGCTCGCAATGACGATTTGCTATCCATGCTGGAGTGATATCAACTACTTTATGCAAACTCCAATAATACCTGCCCTCTTACAACATTATCCTTTTCATTAACAAAAATTTTAGCTATTTTTCCGTCTCTTTCGGCTAAAATAAGATTTTCCATTTTCATAGCAGTTAAAATCATAATTTCTTGTCCTGCCGTCACTTCCTGCCCTTCTTTTACCTTTATTGCAGCAATCTGACCGCTTAGAAGAGCTTGTAGTTCGGAGCTTTCTTCCACCACTACTTTTGAGACCATCAACGCTTCAAGTTCTGATATACGAGGAGAGCGTACAAAGGCTTTTACGCTAATACCGGCATGCGATAATAAATAACCGGTTCTGATATTTTCAATTTTAACATTTGTCTTTTTACCATTAATGATAGCCGTAAAAAGTTCATTACCTAAATTCCAGTTACTACGAATATATATTCTATCGCTTTCGTGACGTATATTATAGCCGTTTTCAACAGGTGTAATTAATACGGGGAATAGTTTATCATCGATAGTTACTACCCACCTTGTACCTATTTTGTTAGCCTGATTGTTAATATTGCCGGAAATTAAAGAAGCACGTCTTTGCTCCGATATATAAATAAAAATAGCCGTTGCTAAAAATACGGTAGTTACTTCTGAAGTTAGACTAGCCCCGGAAAAACCGTCAGGATATTCTTCTTGAATAAAGGCAGTAGAAATATCGCCGCTAACAAAGCGTGGATGTAGCATTACCGCTTCTAAGAAACTGATATTATGAGCAATACCGTTAATTATATAAGAACTCAAAGCAGAACGCATTACTTCAATTGCCTGCTCTCTTGTTTCACCGTAAGTACATAATTTCGCAATCATTGAGTCATAAAACATACTTACTTCACCGCCAAGCCCAATCCCTGTATCTATACGGATATTAGGACTCTTTGCAGGTTCGGAATAAGCTATAATTCTACCGCTAGAAGGTAAGAAACCTCGGCTTGGGTTTTCGGCACAAATTCGTGATTCAAATGCCCAACCTTTTAATTTTACATCATCTTGCGTAAATGATAATTTCTCGCCGGCTGCGATTTTTATCATCTCTTCAACGATATCTATACCGGTAATTAGCTCAGTAACAGGATGCTCGACTTGCAACCTAGTATTCATCTCTAAAAAATAGAAATTTTTATTGCTATCTACTATAAACTCAACGGTACCAGCCGAATAATATCCCACTTTTTGAGATAAGGATATTACCTGCCGATACATTTCTTGCCTTATATCTTCGGTAATAAAAGAACTTGGTGCTTCTTCAATTACTTTTTGATGGTGACGCTGTATTGAACATTCCCGCTCTCCGAGACATACACTATTGCCGTATTGATCGGCAATTAGCTGAATTTCGATATGACGGGGAGTTTGAATTAACTTCTCAATAAATAATCTATCGTCACTAAAACTATTGGCTGCTTCAAGCTTTGCCGACTCAAAAGCATTTGCCATTTCAGCGGGATTATTCACTACTCTCATACCACGTCCACCGCCGCCGGCAGCCGCTTTTACTATTACCGGAAAACCAATCTCTTTAGCAATATCCACCGCTTGCTTAACATCGTTTATAGTTCCCATATAACCCGGAACGGTACTAACTCCGGCTTCTATCGCTATCTTTTTTGCTTCAATTTTATCGCCCATTTTTTTAATAGTTCCGGCACTCGGTCCTATTAAAACAACACCTTCTCTTTTAAGAATATTAGCAAAATTTGGATTTTCCGATAAAAAACCGTAACCTGGATGTACTGCACTTGCTCCACTTTCACGAATCGCCGAAATAATATTTTTAATAGATAAATAACTTTCCGTTGCAGGGGAATCACCTATATAATAAGCCTCATCTGCATGCTGCACATACATTGAGTTTGTATCTGCTTCAGAATATACTGCAACCGACTTTATCCCCATCTTTTTTAAAGTACGTATTATCCTAACGGCGATCTCGCTACGATTAGCAATTAAAATTTTATCAAATAATGGTTTATTCATAGTTTTTTGTTACAATTTTAGTTTTTGTCATTGCGAGAAAAATTACAAAGTAATTTGACGAAGCAATCTCAGGAGTTTGTTATTGTTTCATAAGATTGCCACGCAGCCTACGGCTGCTCGCAATGACGATTTGGTATCCACACAGGAATAACGGTTATAACGGCAAGTTATCATGTTTCTTCCAAGGCAGTTCTACTTTTTTAGTACGCAGGAAATTTAATGCCTTACATATTCGCCATCTAGTATTTTGCGGTCTTATAATATCATCTAAATATCCCCTAGATGCCGCAACAAAAGGCGATGTTACTACTTTCCTATATTCATCGATTTTTTGTTTTTTAGCTTCAGGGTTTTTACATTCTTCCTTAAATATTATCTCGGCTGCTCCCTCTGCCCCCATAACGGCGATTTCTGAATTAAACCAAGCATAGTTTATATCGCCTCTAAGATGCTTGGAGTTCATAACTATATAAGCACCTCCGTAAGCCTTACGGGTAATTACGGTAATCTTCGGCACTGTAGCTTCCGCATAAGCGTATAACAGCTTAGCCCCGTGCTTAATAATACCATCATGCTCTTGAGATGTACCAGGCAGAAATCCAGGCACATCAACAAGGCTTACTATAGGAATATTGAAAGCATCGCAAAATCTAATAAATCTTGCTGCTTTTCTCGAGGCGTTTATATCTAAACATCCTGCTAAATACAAAGGCTGATTAGCCACAAATCCTACCGGATAACCTTCCATATAACCAAAACCAATAATGATATTCTTAGCAAAATCAGGTTGTAGTTCAAAAAATTCTCCCTCATCAACGATACGCTCAACAAGCTCTTTCATATCATAAGGCTTATTAGGAGTGTTAGGTATTAACGTGCTAAGAGACATATCGACTCTATCGGCAGGATCAACAGTCGAACGAACAGGGAGAGGACTACGATTGGATGACGGAAGGAAATTAAAGAACTTACGAATTTCGAGCAATGCTTCTATATCATTGTTGAATGCAAGATCGGCAACGCCGCTTTTAGTGGTATGCATCCTAGCACCGCCGAGCTTTTCTTGGCTTACTTCTTCACCTGTAACGGTTTTTACTACATCGGGACCGGTTACAAACATATAAGAGCTATTCTTAACCATAAATATAAAATCGGTTAAGGCAGGAGAATATACCGCACCACCGGCACAAGGTCCCATAATTAGGGTAATTTGCGGGATAACACCCGAAGCTAAAACATTACGCTGAAATAATTCACCGTATCCGGCAAGAGCATCAACCCCTTCTTGAATTCTTGCTCCCCCTGAATCGTTAATACCGATTACGGGAGCACCGGTTGCTATAGCTTGATCGATAATATCGCAGATTTTCTTAGCATGATATTCGCCTAGAGAGCCGCCGAGTACGGTAAAATCTTGGCTATAAATAAATACCAATCTACCATTTATCGTACCATGTCCCGTTACAACACCGTCACCTAAAAACTTTTTATCCTGCATCCCCAAATTATCGCATCTATGGGATACAAACATACCTGTTTCGGTAAAGCTATTCGGATCTAATAATACTTCTATGCGTTCTCGTGCAGTTAACTTACCTTTTTGATGTTGTGCGTTGATCCTAGCTTCACCGCCCCCTTGCCTTGCAATATTTTTTCTCTCATCCAGTAACTCAGGAGAGATTATATTACTTTGATTCATAGATTATTTATAGTTTTATTTTCCAAAATATCCAATATAATATAATAATGCTAATGTGAAAAGATAATTATTTATGTCATCTACCGAAGATACCAAAGAAAAACCTTCAATAGCTAAACCGGCAGCTAAATTTAATAACTTATCAACTGCTTTAAAAAAGAATTTACAAAGAAGAAAGAAAGTACAAAAAGAAAAGAATAATAAAGAAAAAATTGATACTAGGCTCTGTGAACATTTCTAATTGATTTGTTATTTTGAGGAGAATAAAATATGAATTTACATGAAGTAATAATTAAAATTAGTAAAATTTTTTCTCTTTATTATTCCCAAACAAGATATAAAGCAATCTAATAATAATATTCCTGCTAATAGAGAAGCAATGCACGATTATTATGAAGATTTAAATAATCCTCATTAAAAAGTATTTATCTATATGCAATTTGACATATTAATATAAATTGCTAATATTATTTGACAAAAACCTTAGGTTAGGGTAATAGTTAGGAACTATGACATAATTAAAGTAATATGACAAAATGGTAATTTATGCAAACTATGCGTACTAAACTTGGAGAAGGTGGCAGAATTGTTATTCCTGCATCATTCCATCAGAATCTTCACCTACTACCAGGTGATGATATAGTATTACATATGAAAAAAATATAATCTATATTACAACCCCAAATCAAGCTCTAGCTGAACTACAAGCAATGGTAAAAAATTACACTGATTCTACAGGAGAAAGAATCTCTCTTGTAGATGAATTAATAAAATCAAGACGTTTAGAAGCAAGTCATGAGTACATAGAGTAGTACTTGATACTTCAGCACTTTTAGCCTTACTACAAAATGAACCAGGTAGCACAATAGTTAAGCCTTTGATACAATTTTCTTGTATGTCTACAGTAAATATTACAGAAGTATTAACTTCATTGCAACGTATGAAAATTACTATGGATACAGCTTACACCTTAGTTACAGAAATAATACCGTCTATTATTCCATTTGATCTAGAGCAAGCCGCTCATACAGCCCAATTACAACCACCATACGCATCAAGTTAAGCCATAATTGTTAATAATTTTAGTGTATTTAAGGAAGATAATCTGGTTTTACGATATTTATCTTTCAAAGAAAATCTCCCCCAATCTATAATTAATTTCTTAAGGAACTGCTTTAAATCATTAAGACGTCCAGTAATAGACAGGAATAATTCTCTTGACCTTTTCTGTAGTTCAATAAATGCTTTGGTTAAACTAATTTCTCTATCATTTGCTAATTCTACACAATTCGATAATCCATGAAAAATAAGCACACTACATAATTTACCATATAATTCACACAAAACTCTTGCAGGTTTACTTCTCCCTTTAAGATTTTCAATTTTTGCATGACTTTTATATAATTTAAATAATAATTCAATTTGCCATCTTGCTCGATAAATTATCATTATATGCTCAGCATTAACCATATCCTCTGATATATTAGTGATAAATATTGACCAATCTAGTAATCTCTGGTTTCTTGAAGAAGATTTATATTTATGAGACTTAGCTAATAAATTAGCCTTCCTTCTTCTACCAATAGCCTGTTCATCAGTCAATTTATGACATATAATCCGTAGCTTAACTTTTGCTTGTTTACCTAAAAGTACATCTTTTGATAAAAAGAATTTATTATCTAATAGGTTTAATAAATCAATTTTTTCCTCAGTGATAGGGTCATATATATTAGTATCTGCTTTATAACGACTAATAAAATATGCACCAAGTTCGATAATTTGAATAAATGAAGCTGGGACAAAATAACCTAAATCAGATATTAATAAGTCCTTAGTAGATATGTTTGATAAATGTTCTCTATATCCTTGATCAGCCCTTATACCTTATCCGCCATATTGGCAGGTAGAATAATATGGCTACTATCCAATAATTTAACGCTATTAAATTGCTGCAAAATGTTGCATGCTGCAAAATGTTGCAATCAAGCGGCATAGTATTTCTAAATAATTTCAAGCATTGTTCATACATTGACTGCATAAATTTTACTGCTACCTCAGTAAACCTAAAGTCTAAGCCTTGGGCAGAAATATCTATAGTTTCTTCACTTAAAAAGTTACGCATTCCATCAAGACTACAATTACTATCGCTCATATTACCAAACACTATAGCTTTTAGAAAAGCTGAACCAGTTATTTTTCGTTGTCTCTTAATAAATCCTGTTGTAATGGATAAATTATTGGCTGTCTCTCCAAAAAACTCTTGGCATAGTTTTGCTAAGTTTACTATTTTCCCCATAGGATAAATTCTCACAATTTAGTTGTTAATCTTGCAAAAATTTATACCATATATTAGCTTCTTTTTAATTCATAATTTACTACCGTAATACCAGTATAACCTACTTGCTTTTCTTAACTTGATGCGTATGGTCACGGGTGTTGTGCGACTTATTATTCCTCTCTGTGTCATCCCGTGATTTATTCACGGGATCCAGCAAAACATATAGTGCAGTAACAATGTTGAAGTTATTTTTTCTAGACTTAGTTAGCAAGCAAACTAGATGACAGTGAAAAACTCGTAAATACCCACGTTTTGATACAGTTATTCCTGTGCCAAACCTAATGGATACACATCCTTTGTTTCCTCAGTATCTAATACCAAATTAGGTATGTTTTTAGGGGAATCTTGAATTGCTTCAGTAATTTTTGCTGCTTCTTCATCATAATTTGCTTTTTTAACAAAATAATAAGGTCTTCATATAATGATTTTTTATTTGGATTTAACCCTATAGCTCTTTTGATAGAAGCGAGTGCTTCCTCTGGATTTATTCTATGTAACTTATTAAAAAGCTCTTCGTGGTAGTATGCTTTACTTGGATCTAGTTCCATAGCTTTCTTTAATGATTTAATCGCATTATCTTGTTGTTTTTCCATTAAAATAGAACTTAAGCTATGAAAAACTTCAGCTTCCCTATTGTTATATTTTTCAGTTTTATTATAAGTTTCAATAAAATTTGAAAGTTCTTCAGGATCAGTTTCAACGAATTTTCGTAAATTGTCTTTTTCCTCTTGATATTGATATCTGTTATGAAGAGCAAGACATTTTTTAAACAGCTCCGCAATTTCATCTTTAGTCATAATCTATCCTCTATTAATCTACTATAATATAAAAAAACTAACTTGGTAAAGCTAATATTTACCCATATTGTTTTTTCCATTCTATTTTCATCTTTTTATATTTCTTATTATCTTCTGCCTCTTACCATTTTTTGAAAAATATATAGGCACTTTTCACTTTTTTTGGATCCCCCTCCTCTTTCTAATTTCTTATAATCATTTTCTTTGTCATATTTTTCCCCATCTTTATAATTAGCATAACGTCTACTTTTAGTAAAACCCATCTGCAAATATTTACGAGCCATATCAGCTCCAACAAAATCATTATCCTCTAAGTATTTTAAAAATATTTCATATATTTTTTCACTACTTTCTTTAGCAATTTTAGGAGTTTTAAACTTCCAATAAGGCAAAATTTCATTTTTATATGGTTGACAAATTAATACTCCTTGCTCACCTTTACCTACTCTATAACTTTCCAGGCATTTACGATAATCAATATCATTTTTCCATTTATAATTTTTATTATCAAAATTTAGATAGCTTGGTTTTTCCATAACTTATGATATATTTGTAATTAATAATTTATAACTACAATTTCGATGTAAGTAAATAAATCTGAAGTTTGTGAAGCTAAGTAAGTATTTTAAATAAACTTTAATTTAAAATCGTATGATTAAAAAAATAGTACAAAATACGAAAGCATGTACGTCCTAATGAAAGATCAGCTGATTACATAACACCTAACTTCATATATGGCTGTGCCGGAGGTTACAGAAATAGTTATTGTTATGTTATGCGTCATAACTATGAGACATTATATATAAATGAAAATATAGATCAAATACTTGACGTATTGGATAAACATATAGCAAGTTTACCGACTAAAATTTCCAATCAAACAGATTCTAAATATTGGACATATGATATAGGTTGTTCTACTGATGTAAGTTTGCATTGGAAACACACTAATTGGTTAAAGATATTTAATTTCTTTAAAGAACATCCACGTGCTAAAGCAACTTTTGCTACTAAATATGTTAATCCTAAACTGCTTAATTTTAATCCTGAAGGCAAAATAAGGATTAGATTTAGTTTGATGCCGGCAAGGATAAGCGAGATATTAGAGCCAAAAACGAGTCCGATTATTGAGAGAATAAAAGCAGTGAATATTTTTATTGAAGCAGGTTACGAAGTTCATCTAAACTTTTCTCCTATTATTGCTTATGAAGGCTGGCTCACCGAATATGCAAAGTTATTTGAAGATTTAGATCAATACATAAATAACCAATATAAACCGTTTATAAAAGCGGAATGCATATTTTTAACACATAACGACAAGCAGAATGAAAGAAATATTGCCTCAAATAGATTAGAGAGTGAAGCTTTAATTTGGCAACCAAACATACAGGAAAATAAAGTAAGTGAATACGGAAGCAAGGCTGTACGTTATAAAGCCGGTATTAAGAGTAATTTTATCCAACGATGGAATGTATTGCATAACAGATTGATCCCATGGAATCAAATCCGATATATCTTCTAACTCTTCCTACTTATCAAAATTACGAAACAAAAGAATAAAATTTGAAAATTACAGTTATAAATAAAAAATCACTTGCATAAAAATAAACTTATGATATGTTTCTTCACGTTGGGTTTCAATTTTATCTCCCATAAAAGTAACCCAACACTATTATCTCTCAACTGATAGGGGATATAGTGTTAGTTGAGTACAAAAGTAAAAATATAAAAAACAAGTAAAATATCGAATAGGCAAAAAATCGTTTAGCTTGTTTGTTATCAGGGGTATCATAGAATAAAGAACCGGAATAATATAGAAATACTAACCCAAGAATACCGGAAATTATTAAATATATAAAATTATTCATTCCGATAAAAAAAGGCATTAGCGAAACAATAAATAAAAGAATACTGTAAATTAGAATTTGTTTTTTAGTATATAAATTCCCTTTTACTGCAGGCATCATCGGTACTTTACAGTTTTTATAATCTTCGTTACAGAATAAAGCAAGAGCCCATGAATGCGGCGGTGTCCAAATAAAAATAATCAAAAATAATATAATCGACTCTAGAGATATAGTATTGCTTACCGCTGCATAACCTATCACAGGAGGTAATGCTCCCGATACTCCGCCAATAACAATATTTTGTATAGAACGACGCTTTAACCAAATAGTATAAATACAGATATAATAAAAAATAGTGAATAGCAGTAAAAAGGATGCAAGTAGATTAACACATAAAGCCATAAAAAATACTGCAAAAAATCCCGTTATCAAACCAAAAGATAAAGCTTCATCAGGTTCTATAGCACCTCTGACTATAGGTCTTTTTTGAGTACGTTTCATTAAGCTATCGATATCTCTATCGTACCACATATTAATTGCCCCTGCACTACCTGCACCAAGAGCTATGCAAACAACTGCAATACCGGCAATAAAAGGATGCACGGAATAAGGAGCAAGCCACATACCTACAAAACCCGTAAAAATCACAAGCGACATCACACGTGGTTTCATTAATAATATATAGTCTTTAACTGTACTCTGAGAGTAATTTATTTTACCTAAATTTATTGATTTTACCAAAGAACTCATACGATTTTTTTATTTAAGTATAAAAAGTTTTAGGTTAAAAATCAATGATTGACTTTGATGTAAGAAATGTATATATTTTCTTACAAAGCTAGATTCAAAAAGCTTTAGACAAGATGAATTGACGACTGAGCCTGCGGAGCGTACAAAAAGTACGTGAGCAAAGGCGAATGTCAGAAAATTCGCTTGTATCAAGCTTTTTGAATGACGCTGTAATTCAAATAAAAGTTAAGGATATTATCAGTGACAAAAATTGTTCGTTCTAAATATAAAGCTAGTAGAAGACTTGGGGTAAGTCTATGGGGTGATAGCAAGGATGCTTTCAATACACGAAATTATCGTCCCGGACAGCATGGGCAGAATACCATGATTAAAACTTCAGATTATGGTTTACATTTAAAAGCTAAGCAAAGATTAAAATGCCACTACGGTCGTGTCACTGAAAAACAATTTAGGAATATTTTTGCACTTGCTCAAAAAATGAAAGGTAATACCGGTGAAAACTTCATTGGGTTACTTGAAAGCAGACTTAATACTGTCGTTTATAGAATGAACATAGCTCCAACTATTTTTGCTGCAAGACAGTTAGTTTCACACGGACATATTAAATTAAACGGTAAGAAAGCCGATATAGCAAGCATACGACTAAAGGAAGGTGATGTTATAGAAGTTAAAGAATCCGTAAAACAAATACCGCTTATCCAAGAATCCGTTTCAAAACAAGGTCAAACAACACCGGGCTATTTATCATTTGATGTACCTTCATTAACCGGTAAATATTTAAGAGTTCCTGCTCTTTCTGATGTTCCATATCCTTTTGAAGCAGAAGTTCATTTAGTAATCGAGTTATATTCTCGTTAATACATAATACTGTCTTTACAAATTAAACCCACTAAGAATGTTCGTAATGTCATTCCCGCGAAAGCGGGAATTCAGTTAAAAATACTAACATTATTAGTATTTTTAGTTGTTTTTTGGATACCATGGTCAAGCCACGATATGACACTGAGTGCTTTTTTCGATACACGCAACAACGCCCGCTCGCAATGACTATATCTATTTTTAATAAACAATGCCCCATATATAGCTAGACCATAGTAAATAGGTACAGTTAAATAAACTTTAGTACGTGTTCTACAGCCATACTGATATCTTGAATTGCCCCGTAACTTTTCTTATTTCGTTCTTAATCTTAAACCAATAATGTTCTATAGGATTTAAGTCTGGGCTATATGTAGGTAAGAATAAAATTCTGCACCCAACCGACTCGATTAATTCTCTTATTATATTATTCTTATGGAAGTTGATATTATCCATAATTACTGTTTGTCCAGGATGTAATTCTTTAGTTAATATAGTCTCTACATAGGTTGTAAATATTTCTTTATTACAATTTCCTTCAAATATTACTGGCGCTATAATTTGATTATTACGAAGCCCCGCTATCATACTGATCCTGGATTTATGTTGATACACTTTGTTTCCATAACATCTAGTACCTTTTATACTCCATCCATATTCTCTACAAGCATTATCTTCTATTCCTGACTCATCAATGAATACTAGAGTTTCTTTAGAAATTTGCTGTATCTTTTCTATAAATTCATTCCTTAAACCAATATCCCTTCTGGGATGAAGATGACTTTTTTTTATAAGTGTACCCTAGTAGTTTTCTATAGTAATTTATTCTAGTTCTTTGTAATCTATTACCTAGTATAATACTTAATTCTTTAGCTGTTTTATCATGATTATTGATAATTAATTCTTCAAATTCTTTGAGATTTATTTTTGCATTATAACCCTTTGCTGGACCATAAGGTTTTGCTTTTATATCTCCTGTTTCCCATTTAAGAGTTTTCCATCTATATATAGTGTTACGACCTATATTGAATATTTTACATGCTTTAACAATTGAGAGCCCATCATCTAGAGCTTTGAATAGTTTCATTCTTAAATCGTAACTGTAACTGCTTGCCATAATTTATTTATTATCATTTATAACATATATATTAGCATAGTATGTACCTATTTACTATGGTCTAGCTATATAATAATTGTTTCTACTTGCGTATTATTTTTAAGAACATATAATGCCATAATTTTTAATAAAAATTATGATGTAATAAATGTACCAAGTGGCGGTCAAAAGAAAAAAATTGGAATCATTAAAGCTATAATTTCAAACCCTAAAATATTAATTTTAGACGAGGTGTTTGCCAATCTTGATAAAACATCTATAGAAAATGCACAACAAGCTTTAAAAGAATTTTTACCGGAAACTTTAATGCTTGTAGTACATCATGACGGTAAATTCATGACTATAATAATTTTTATGATCAGTATATAAATCTTGAAGATTTGTATGCCGGAATAGAATTATTAGGAGAATAGTCATTCTATTCAACCCTATATATTTCGAGTAAATGAAGAGTAATCTAGTTTTTTATATATGTTTTTTCTTCCTTCCCGCCGTTGCTGGAAGGTATTGTTGCGTAGAGCGTTTTTTCCGTTATTGCGAGGAAATTACGTAAGTAATTGACGAAACAATCCAGTAAAAAATTCTGATTTATAGAATTTTTTTTGTTATTTTTTTTGGATTGCCACGCTCCTTGCAGTCGCTCGCAATGACGATTAGGCGTCTACGCAACAATGCCACACGGGAATGACATAAACCACACTACTAACTAATAGCGATTATAATAAAATTTTAATTATGGGAGTTTTTTAAGATTTCTTTATAGACTTCAAGGTTTTTTCTTAGCATCAGATCAAAAGAGAAATTATTAATTACCGTATGTCTTGCCGCTTCTTGGATTTTCTTAGCAGTATCAGTACCTAAAATTGAGAAACAATAATCGATTTTCTGTGCTAACGCTTCGGCATTATTTGGTTCTACGTGGAAACCGGTTATATTATTATTTATCGTTTCTACTGCACCGCCGATATTAGTTGCAATAACAAGCTTCTCCATCGCCTGCCCTTCTATAATAGTACGACCGAAAGCTTCAGGCTCGATTGAGGCAGAAACGATAATATTGGAAATCCCATATAGGTTTATTATATCCGAATCATTACCGAAAATTTGAATTTTATTTTGAAGTTTTAGAGTAGCTATAAGCTCTTTTACTCTATTAGTAAAATTGGGATGTCTAGATATATCACCGACCATTAAACAATAAAAATCTCTATGTTTTAACTTACTTAATGCTTCTACTAAAACAAGATGCCCTTTCCAGCTTGTCATTCTAGAAGGCATTAATATTATCGGCACGTTGCTCGGTGCATCATATTTATCACGACATTTTTTAAGTTTTTCGGATGTTAAATTTGCCGGATTAAAATAATCACAAATTACTCCACGTTCAATTACTACTATTTTATCTTCATCAATTTTATAGTTTTCAAGCAAATGTTGTTTTACAAAATTAGATACGGCAATAACTTTCTCGCCTTTTAGCATTATGCTATTATAATATTTTTTAAAACTATTCGGAATATTATAAACCCCATGAAAAGTAGTCAGAAATTTAGCATTAGTCCATTTTGTTGCTAGATATGAACTCCATGCCGGTGCCCTTGATCTTGTATGAACTATATCAACATTATATTTTTTGATTATTTCTGCTATCAATTTTGCATTATTCAGAATTACAAAAGGATTTTTACTGCTACTATTCATTTTAATATGTAATATATCTTCCTTATCTAACTCTTTAACTAAAGTACCGCCTGCTGAAATTATGATAGGAGTATGACCGAGAATTTTAAGATATTTTGCAACTTCTATAGTACCTCTTTCAACCCCTCCCGAAACTAGAGCAGGAACTACTTGCAAAATAGTATATTTATTGTATCGTTTACTTGACTTTAATGAAGACATTAAATCTCAATCTATTAAAATAATTATTTAAAATGCACAAGCTTTATAATAAAACACAAGACAAATTTATTGTCTATGATAATTATAGAATAATTAATACAAATATTCCATCTGTAATTTTTTTACACAGCTTGATGTCTAGTATGAAATCAACTAAGGCTATCTATTTAATAGATTATTGTAAAAAAAACAATTATAATTTTATTGTTTTTGATAATTTCGGTCATGGAAACGCATCAGGACAATTTGAGGATCAAACAATTAGTGATTGGTTAGAAGGAGTATCACTAATTTTAGATAAATTAATTGATAAAGAGGCGATATTAGTAGGTTCGAGCATGGGAGGATGGCTAGCACTTCTTGCGGCTTTAAGATTTCCTGATAAAATAAAAGGGCTTGTGTGTGTAGCCCCTGCTCCAGATTTTACTGAAAATATTTGGCAAAATATATCTCTAAATGATCAAAATAAGATGCAAAAAGAAGGAATACTAGAAGTAAGCGGTAAAAATTGTGAGCATAAATATCCTATAAGCTATAAACTGATAGAAGATGCAAAAAAACATTTATTATTGACAAAGAAACAGATTGATATAAATACACCGCTACATATAATCCATGGGATGTTAGATGAAGACATGCCTTATAATGTTTCAGTAAAATTATTAGAAAAAATAACGAGTAAACAAATAGTAATGAAGCTAATTAAAGACGGTCACCATAATTTGTCTAGAGAAGAAGATTTAAAGGTAATGACAAATTCCTTAGAAGAAGTAATTAGCCTCTCTAATATTAAATAAATAATAAATATGTATAGCAAAATAAATAAAGTTCACAATTTTAAAGAAGTTATAGAAGCGGTAAAACAAGCCGATAATACTAACTTGGTGCTTTTTGATGTAGATGAAGTAATTGTAATGGATAGTGATGAATCTAGGTTAACACATGATTATAGAAAAGAATTAATGAAGAGCATTGAAAAAAGACTTACTAGAAAAGAATGTGAATTATTACTTAGCATCGTTCTTAAAGATAGAAAAGCTAGATTTGTTAATCAAGATATATTAACAATATTTGCTCTACTTAAAGAAAAAAATATACCCGCAATGGGTCTTACTAAACTTCCTACCGGTAAATTCGGCGTAATTGAAGATATGATCGAATGGAGAATTCGTGAACTCACTGAATTAAAGGTAATTTTTCAAGAATTTTCACCTTTAGAAGATGAGATAATAATAGAAGATTTTAATGCCGGCTGCGGTAAACCTACATTAAAAGACGGCATAATTTACACCGCAGAATATGATAAAGGAAGCGTACTTGAATATGTATTACGCAAAACAAATTATTATCCGCAATCAATAATATTTATTGATAATATAGAAGAAAATTTATTATCATTACAAGAAACTTGTAAGAAACTTAAAATTAACTATCAAGGATTTGAATTTATGGGTTCTGCTATCGTTCCTGAACCTGATCTTGATGAACAATTAGAAAAAATCAGATTTGAAATTCTAGAAAAAGAATATAAATGGTTAACAGATGAGGAGCTTAAAAAGCACACTTTGTCATACCGTGGCTTGTCCACGGTATCCAGCTAAAAATGTTACAACAACATACGCTTTTAGTTACCTTCCCTAGATGCCGTGGACAAACTACTAGAATAACACTTATTCACCTTAGAGTATAATATTATGCCTGCAAAACTTATTGTTCTTTTTACCTTACTTATCTCACTTTCTACTATGGCAAGTAAAAAGGAAGAAGGAAAAATTACAGGAGTAAAAGCAACTAAAGTACAAATTGCCGAGCTTTACGACATATTTAATATTGTAGGGCAATGCCAGAATGATAATAGCCGTGATTATTATGCTAATGCCACCAGAGTAGTTGAAAAAGTCTCAGCACATCAAGGAGAAATAGTAAAAAAGGGGATATATTGCTGGTTATAGATAAAAACATAGCAGAAACTACTAAATCTAGAGCAGCAGCTTTATTAAATACAAAACAAGAAGATTATAATAGAAAAGAAGCTTTATTTGCTAAAAAATTTGTAAGCAACGAGGAATATAAAAGGTCAAAAAGCGAACTTGAAGATACAAAATTTAATTATTCCAAAACTCTAAAACATACAACGACATGATAATTACTGCACCCTACTCCGGTAAAATAGGCGTAATTAAGTCTATGGTTGGCGATGAAGTAAAAATAGGCGATTATCTTTTTAGCATTACCGGAACAGAAAACTCACAAAGTATTTTTACCGGAGTCTTTAAGCGGAAAAGTTGGAGTCGATACTGAAGTTTTAATTGCAGGAAAAATTAAAAGCACAATCGGAGCAGTATCGCATTACTTATCAGATAACGGTACTTTAACAGCTAAAATTATTTTACCTATGGGTACAAGAATCCTGCATAATAGCTTTGTAGATGTGATGCTTATACTTAATCCCCATAAAAATCTAACCGTCCCCGAAAGTTGTATTCAACGAAATAATCAAGGTAACTTTATCTATAAAATAGACAGTGATACAGTAAAACAATTATATGTAAAAATCGGTACACGTACAGAAGGTTTAATTGAAATTACCTCTGACGATATTAAAGAAGGTGACTTAGTCGTTACCGAAGGTATGACTAAAATCAGCGACGGCTCAAAAGTTAAGATACTTGAGGAATAGTTATTTATATATGCTTTCTAAGCCATCTCTGTATTCTAGAGATTGTTGTACGTATTCCTTCTTGCCTTATAGAAGTAATAGTTAATAAAATCAAAATTTTTGTCACAAAGCAATAGGTTCGTATTTTTTGAATTACATAGTTATTTTTGAAAAAAAAAAATATTACTTTTTTTATAGTCTTCATTTTTATTTTCTAGTAATCTTAATTGTGTAACAGCTGCTAATAACAAATTAATAGTAAACGGACTAAATTTATTTAAATAAGAATCATTAAGAACATAAGAAGTAATATTTATTAAACCTACTGAATATTTATTTGGGTCCATAAACGTATTAGTACCACCGCTAATTCGTACTTTAGACAATTCTTTGTCTATACCGCCTATTGAGTTTTTACTAGCAATAGATATCCATAAACAACAATCTTCACCGCTTCTTATATTTTCAGGGAATAAATTTTCTTGGAATAACGTCAAAGTTCCCATAACTGTCGGCGTTGCTATTGGACAAGTTTGTATGACTTGAGGAAAAACATTTCCACTAAAAAACCCGGAATGAACAGATTCTATATATTTTCCTTTTTCATTTATTTTTTTATATGAAGTATGAGAAAATATAAAATTATTTTCTTCCATAAACTTTAATTGGATTTCTATTTTATCCCCATAAAATAAATCGTCCGAATCAAGGAAAGCAATATATTTTCCTATAGCATTTTTAATACCTAAGTTACGTGCAGCAGCAGGTCCTTCATTTTTTTTATGAAAATATTTTATTCTTTTATCTTTTTTGCATATTGAAGTTAATTCTGATATATCATCAGTCGATCCATCATCTATTATAAGTATCTCAAAATTTTTGTGTGTTTGAATAAGTACACTTTCTATAGCTTCAATTGCCCAATTTATTCTATTATATACCGGTATAATAACACTAACTTTAGTATCATGTAGTACTTGCTTAGCCATAGTATTTGCTAAATTACAGGCTTTATTATATGGAGTATTATTTGATAAAAAATTAGCTGTACGAGTTAAAAATAAATAAGAAGAACCTTCCATTTTAATCATTTCTTCTTCTGTTAACTCACGAAGAAACGATGACCATAATACATTACATTCTTCGTTATGATTTGATATTTTTTTACTACCTTGCTCTGAATGAAAACGAGATTTAATTAGGATAGACTCATCAAAATGAATAGGAGCAACACGGAAAATTTTAAACCATAAATCATAATCTTGCGTTGTCGGTAAAGCTTCATTAAATATACCGACTTCATGAAAATATTTAGCAGGAATTAATAACGAACAACCATGTATTAATCCTCGTAATAAAGGTAATAAAGAAATATTAAGTTTATTTATATGTAGCACACTATCCGGTTTAATATAACGTAGAGAGTTTCCTTTTTCATCAATTAATTCATAACCGCCATAAATGATAGTATCTTTATTATCTAATTTATTTAATATGTTAACTTGATACTCGATTTTATTAGGATAATATATATCATCATGGCTAAGCCATGAAAAATACTCCCCTTTCATGTTTTTTATACCATAATTTAAAGCCGAACCGCAGCCGCCGTTTTCTTTATGAAAATAGCGTATTTTATCACCGTATGATAATGCTACGCGTTCTGTCTCTCCATTATCTTTTGAACCATCATTAACAACAATAATTTCAATATTTTTGTAAGTTTGTGCTAAAGCACTATTTATAGCTTCTTTCATATAATTAGCCCCATTATAGACAGGTATAATAATGGAAACTAAAGTATGATAAATATTTAGAGGTTTATCTTTTCTAGTTGTCATAACTTTTAAAAATAATTTATAAAATGTTAGTTTTATTGTTTAAATTTTCTATAGAGCTTTAAAAAAATAGATTTTTCTTCTTCACTAATAATTAGTTTATTTTTAAGAATTTTTATTTCTTCTAAAGCATTATTTAGCTCTGTTACAGTATTATTTAATTTACTTTCATAGTTTAAGTTTTTCTCTTCGCTATTTTTAAATGCATCCCTAGTTTGCAGCAATTGTTTTAATATATCTTGGAATTGCAAACCTAACTTTTCTAAAAATTCCGGGTTCCAAGCTGAGATTGGATAGTTAAATAATTGTTTTATAGGCTTTAAATCTGAGTTACTGGATATACAGATTATAGAATTAGGAGGATTTTTTTCAGAATACGTGTCGTTAGTTACGCCATCTAATCCTTCATATAAAAATTCTTGGTTCTGATATGATTCAAAATCTTTTTCAGTAATCCAATTAACTAAATGATATATATTCCCTTCCGGTTCATTAAAAGGTACATTTACTATTAATCGTTTTTTATATTTAAGATTAAGCACCAGATTTAACCCATCTTTAATATGCTCAAGTGCATGTCTTGATACAATATAATCATATTCTTCTGCCTTTTTAATAAAACTAACTAAATCAGATTTAATATATTTTATATTAGATGCTCCATAATTTTGTTCAGCATAAATTATAGATTCTTTACTGATATCTATTGCTATAATTTCTACTCCTAATATATCGCTAAGCATGAAAGTTCCGTGTCCTGTTCCACAACCTATATCTAAAATTTTTATTTTTTGATTTAGCATTAATGGGCTATTAAGTATATCGACTTCTATAATTTTTTTAAAAATCTTATAGCTACTTTTATGACGAATTACCTCTAAAATATCATGAGTTTCTCCAGGAATTAATCTTTCTCCGTCATTATAAATTTCTTCTAACATAAATTATTTAAACTATTATAATTTTAATAAATATTCGGCGATAAATGCAGCAGGGTTTTCTACAGGATCAAGCATCTTTTTAAATTGATTTCTGCCGCTACTATTTTCATGATAAGGCAAATAATGATTTTGCTTAATAAATTCTATATAGTTAATAATATCTTGCGGCTCATAAGCAAAATACATATATTTTTTTAATTCTTTAGATAGAGCATTGCTATTAAATTCATTATTCCAACCATTACTTAAGTAAATTATAGGCTTATCGGCAACTACTACTTCAGCAAGAGATGAAGTACCGTCACTTATTACAATATCTGACACCATTATATCATCTAGTAACGACCTGAATGCATGTGCAGAAACAGTAACATTCTTTAAAGAATTAAATCTACTTAATATATTATCCATATCACTTTGGCTTAAGTAATTTTTACCGACCGCATAGGTAAATAGTGTAACATGCGGTCTTATAATAAAATGAATATTAGGATGTTGTAATGCATAATTATAGAAAAAATAGTGATAATTTAAGAAAGTAGAACCTCCTTCATATAAATCTCTATTTTTAAATGATAATTCCCATCTAGGAAGCCATAAAATGGTTTCCGAGTTTGGTTTTTCTTTAATATTATAATTTCTTACTTCATAGTATGGTTGATAACCTGAAACAATAACTCTATCCTTAGAAAATTTATAATTACTAATAAAGATATCCTTTGTACTTTCTGAATCAACAAATACCGTCTCTATGAAACTTGATAACTTATCATCATCAATATTTTTTTGATGAAAGATATGCGGACCATAGACTATATACATAATTTTTGTTTTAGTTCCTCTAAAGCTCTTATACAAATTAGCAGCCGTAAAAGGTTCTGATATATAGCCTTGGAAATTTTCGTAAGGGTTTTGCGTAAAGATAAAATCCGGCTGATAATTTTTTAGTTCAGAAATTTCACATTTTGTATTAACATTTGAATAAGAAGCATACTTACCGCATGGATATATCACATCTTGTGTATCAAATTTACTAATAAACCCGGTATCTATTCCTCCTTGAATATTAGGATGAGGATGAGGTACTATTACAATTTTGACATCATGACCTATTTTTTTCATCTCATTATACATTGCGTATACACCTTTGCCGCCGAATGTCTCTGTACTAACAAGGAAAACTATTCTTTTATAAGAATTTTCGTTGGAATAGCAAAAAGAAGATATAAGAGTTATTAGTAAAAAAACACTTAAAAATAAAGTGTTAAGTTTTATTAATTTAAAGAATTTCATGTTTTTGATATGGTAATAATGAATAGGATTACTTTTTAAACCACACTGTGCGATTAACACAATCCACATAACTTAAAACTATACGCAATATTTTCTTTGATACAAGACCTGCTTCAGCATAATCCGGTACAATATCTTGCGTATTTTTATTATTCTCGTGTTCTTCCGTAATAGCTTTTACCGATTGCAGCACCCGCTCAGCCTTAAAACCTGACATAATAAGCGTGCCGGCGTCCATACCTTCAGGACGTTCATGTGCTTCTCTAATATTTAAAGCAGGTAAATTAAGTATTGATGCTTCTTCGGTGATAGTACCGCTATCGGATAAAATACAAAAAGCATTCATCTGAAGTTTGATGTAATCCGTAAAACCAAAAGCCGGTAAAAACCTTATTTTATCACCAAGCTCCTTAAATCCCTCTAAATCCTCAAGCCTTTTTTTAGTCCTTGGGTGTATTGAGAAGATTACGGGGAAATTATACTCTTTAATAAGCGTTTGTAAACTACTTAATAATTCTTTCAGATTATTTTTGACATCGACATTTTCTTCACGATGTGAACTAATTAAAAAATATTGCTTAGCGGTTAATGATAATTTATCTAAAATATCAGACTTTAATATTTTAGGCATAAAGCGATCAAGGACCTCAGGCATATGCGAACCTGATTTAAAAATAAGCTCAGCAGGTAGTCCCTCAGCGATTAAATAACGTCTTGCATGCTCGGTTAACGTAATGTTAACGTCGCTAATATGATCAATGATTTTACGGTTTATTTCTTCAGGTACACGCTGATCAAAACAACGATTTCCTGCTTCCATATGAAAGATCGGAATTTTACGGCGTTTAGCGGCAATTGCCGATAAACAAGAGTTAGTATCACCGTAAAATAAAACGGCATCGGGCTTTTCTTTCTCAAGTACTTCATCAACTTTTTCAATAATAAGCCCGATAGATTTTGCCGTATTATCTGCCGCTACTTCTAAGAAATAATCCGGTTTTCTAATTCCCATATCATCAAAAAAAACCTGATTTAATTCATATGCATAATTTTGACCGGTGTGAACTAGGATGTGATTAGTATATTTATCAAACTCGGAAATCACACAGCATAGTTTAATAAGTTCAGGACGAGTACCGACAATCGTCATTACTTTAAGCATTTTTTAGCTCCTCTTGCACATAATCAAGATTTAGTAGCAGCTCTTTTACTTCTTCCAAATTTAAACGTTTTGTATTATGAGAATTGTAATCCTCTAAAAGAGCTACTTTCTTTTCACCCTCAACAAAATATTTGGCATAATTAAGATCACGTCCATCCATAGGAATACGGTAATAACCACCTAAATCATCAGCTTTTGCCATTTCTTCCGATGATACTAACGATTCATAATGCTTCTCTCCGTGACGTGTACCAATAAAGCGTATTTCATTTTTGCTACCGAATATTTCTTGTAACGCTCTTGCAAGTACCTCGATTGTACTTGCCGGAGCTTTTTGTACAAAAATATCGCCTTGACGTCCATGCTCAAACGCATATAAAACTAAATCTACGGAATCTACAAGCGACATTAAAAAACGTGTCATTGAAGGTTCAGTGATGGTAAGGTCTTTATCCTGCTTAATTTGATTGATAAAAAGAGGAATTACTGAACCACGGGAAGCCATAACATTACCGTATCTAGTGACACAAAGCACGGTCTCACCCTGGCTACACATACGAGCTTTTGCTACTGCTAACTTTTCCATTAACGCTTTAGATAATCCCATTGCATTAATTGGATATACAGCCTTATCGGTACTCAGTACTATAACTTTTGCAACTTTATTATTAATGGCTGCACTTAAAACATTTTCAGCCCCTAAGACATTAGTATTTATTGCTTCCATAGGATAAAATTCGCAAGTCGGAACTTGCTTTAAAGCAGCGGCATGGAATACATAATCTACACCGTGCATTGCCTCATCAATACTTTTATAATTGCGTACGTCCCCGATATAGAATTTAAGTTTCGGATTATTTAAAGCAATACGCATATCCTCTTGCTTTTTTTCATCTCTACTGAAAATTCTAATTTCTTTAATATCATTAATAATATCGGATTTAAGAAAACGAGAAAGCACCGCATTACCAAACGAACCGGTGCCTCCTGTAATCATTAAAGTTTTATCTACAAACATTATATATAAATACCCATTTTGTTATTATTCATTCTGTCATTGCGTAAATCGAGAAACACTCTAAGGTAGTCATCCCGTGGCCAAGCCACGGGATGACAAGAGTGGACAAACCTATATTCGCAATGACGGCCTTACTACCCAAACTCACACATACGCTTTACAAGCTCACGCCATTCAGGAGGCGTATATCCCGTTACCTCGTTAAAACGAGTAGCATCTAGTGATCGATCTATTACAAGCTCATCTGACGGAATAATATCGATTTCTTTATTATATATTTCCGCTACTAATTTTAATAATTCTAACTTGTTAATCGGTTTTGATGCAACATGATAAAGCCCATGCAGCTCTTTATTAGGTAACACAAAATCCCTTATTATTCTTGCAAGCTCTACAGTCGGGAATCCTGAATAAATAGCTTTCTCAAAACCTTTCACTTGCCCTTCTGCACTTAAAAACCAATTTATTAAGCTTCTATTGCCTGCCAGCTCATGACCTATAATTGAAGTACGCAAAGTGATAGCATGAGGATAATCTACCTCACCAAGAAACTTAGAACGACCGTAAAGGTCATAACAATCAGGAAAATCGCTTTCCTTATAATTACCTTTTTTTCCTGAAAATACACAATCCGTACTAATATGGATTAACCTTGAATTAGCTAATTTACATAAATTAGCTAGCCTATGCGGTAACAAACTATTTATCGGCAATGTTTTTAACGGATCGTTTGCATCAGCTAGTTGTTTTACAAGCCCTATACAATTTATTAATATATCGGGTTTTGCTTTATTAAATACCTCAACTAACGAATCATGGTTCTCAACATCTACATTTGTAATTAATTTATCGGATAAATCCTTAGAAAAATAAGAACGAGCGGAATTATTTCGGGCTGTCGCAAAAATGTCAAATTTTTTATCACTACTTAAAAACCTGAATATGCTATTACCTAGCATACCGGTAACACCTAGAATTAATATTTTCATGGTATATCTTATTTATTTTTACCGGATCGGTTTTATCATAAATAATATATCTTTACAATAAGGTTTTTGAAAAGCTAGAAAGGCATTACTTAAAAAAGGGAATAATTTAAAAAGTTTACGTCATTGCGAGGAAGATTACAAAGTAATTGACGAAGCAATCCAGTTAAAAATTCTGATTTACAGAATTTTTTTATTATTTTCTGGATTGCCACGCTCCTTACAGTCGCTCGCAATGACGATATTCAATTAATGATAATCTAAAGTTTTTTTATAGAATCAAGCACGGTTTCAAGAATCATACTAGCAGCTACTGCATCATCGTTATTATTACGGTCTTTTCTTTTCACGCCGAATGATTTAAGGAAATTATTTGCAGCTTTTGTAGTTAGTCTTTCATCTTGTAAATATATAGGCAAGTTTATAGATTCTGCTAGCTCTTCAGCAAATTTCATCACTATATTTGTTTGCTCCGTTACTGCTCCGCTCATATCAATCGGTAGACCTATTACCACGCCACAAACTTTATATTTTTCGATGATATTAAGCAAGGAAGTAATAACAATTTTTTTATTTATCTCGGTTATAGTATTTAAGGGCATAGCAATACTACGTTCTTGATTAGATAATGCGATTCCTAATTTTTTGCTTCCGTAATCAATAGCGATAAGCGGAGCATTTGGTATTAAAAGCCGATAAAATTCTTGAAGATTTTTTATGATCATGATAGTTATAAAAATTACTTTATTAATTATTATATATGCTAAAAACTATTCAAAAACACATAGATATCAAATTAATTAAATTATCGGCGATTTTAGCCTTTATTTATTGTTTGTTATTTAATACCGCAATATTGATTTATAAATTTGATTATTATAAAGCAACGATCTTTAGAGGGATATTAGAGTTATCAAAAGATTTTTGTTATATTTATATATTTTCTTTTATAGCATTTTTTGGTCTTAGCGTACATAGATTAGTGTTAAAAATCGGCGTGGGGTTTTTATTTATAACATCCGCTATTGCTAGTTATTACATTTATTTCTTCAAAATCAATCCTACTAAACAAGTAATAGGTAGTTTTTTCTCAACAGATTTAAACGAAGTTTATGAATTAACCAGCATTAAGTTAATAATATGGATAATTTTTTGTCTTTTTACTTGTTTTTATACTCTCAAATCTTTTGCCGCCGAAAATTCTAAATCATTCGTAACAAAACTATTATCTGCCGCTTGCTTACTTATTTTTGTATATAATATTATTACTCCTTCATTTAAGATACTAAAAAATCATTTTCCCATTCAGTATTTACATAATAGCTACCTTAATTTTGCTGGAAATTTCGGTGATAAAAATTATGCATGTATAGATATTAGCAAACAATATAACTTTATAGATAAGTCAGATAAAGATATTATCGGTGTTTTAGTTATAGGAGAATCAGCAAGATTTGATCATTTCGGTATTAACGGTTATGAAAGAGATACGACCCCTTACTTAAAGACTACTCAAAACCTAATTTCTTTCAAAGCTAAATCTTCTTCTAACCTTACCTATCTTTCCGTACCGTCATTACTTTCACGTTATCCTGCAAGTCAAATTGAAAATACTAGACAAGAGAACAGCTTTTTATCAATTTTAACAAATCTTGGATTTAATACTACCTGGATCGGTACTCAAACTTTAATGAGGAGTTTTGCAAATTTTGACCTCAGTAATATATATAACGACGTTAATTTTACTATAGTACCGGGCGGCTCTGCCCTATTCTCTTTAAATGATTATGATGAAAAAATATTGCCTTTTATAAAAGAAATAATAACAAATTCAGAGAAACAATTTTTAGTAGTTCACACCTCAGGAAGTCACTGGAACTATAACGCAAGATATCCAAAAGAGTTTGAGTATTTTACCCCTACCTGCCCTATTAAGGTTAAGGGGGATGCAAGTGATTGCGATAAGTTTGCTTTAGTTAACAGTTATGATAATTCAATTTTATACACCGATTTTTTTTTATCTAATTTAATAGATTTGCTTAAAGATAAAAATGCATTTTTATTATATGTATCCGATCACGGCGAATCGCTAGGAGAAAATGGTTATTACGGTCACGGTGGCCCACTACTTGCAGAACAAATAACCGTACCTCTTATAGTTTGGGTATCGGACGATTTTAAAGCAAAATATCCTGACTCAGTATCTTCAATTAAAAATTATGCTAATACCGAAATTAGCCATGATTATGTATTTCACTCAATCCTTGACTGTTTAAATATAGATTCCGACATAGTAGATAAAGACTTAAGTATATGTAAATCTAGTTAAAAATTATTGAATTATTAAAAATTAATATATAAATTAAGATCTCAATAATTATATGATTTATTATTATGTCTGATATACCTAAACTAGACGACTATTATTATAGATTTTTACAAAATATTTTACTTAAAACACTAGAACAAAATAAAGCTGCTGAAACTTATTTATTACAGAAAGATTTTAATAGTGCTTTAAATGAGATAAAAAATGTAAATGAACAACTTGAAGAATATTCAAGCATTCTTTCTTTACTCAAAGTAATTAAAACCCATTTTATTGATAAAAAAATATATAATTTAAGTACCGTTTAACTTTAATCCTTTTTTTATAATTAAAAATAATATAGAGTGGAAATAAAAAAAGTATTGAATTATGGAATATGCATTATTAATTTTCAGTATTATAGCGATTTTAGTTATAATACAAATGGTTAAAGTTGTACCGCAACAACAAGCATGGGTAGTAGAAAAATTGGGAAAATTCGATAAGGTACTGCAGCCTGGCTTAAATTTACTAATCCCTGTCATTCAAAGAGTAGCATACAAACATACTTTAAAAGAAGAAGCAATAGACGTTACCGCTCAAACAGCTATTTCAAATGATAACGTAACATTATCTATTGATGGCGTTTTATATGTTAAAATCATTGATCCAATGGCAGCATCTTATGGTGTTAATAATCCTTACTATGCCATAACACAGCTTGCTCAAACTACTATGCGTTCGGAAATCGGTAAACTCCCTTTAGATAGAACTTTTGAAGAGCGCGAAACTTTAAACGTAGCAATTGTAGCAGCTATTAATCAGGCTGCTATAAATTGGGGTATACAATGTATGCGTTATGAAATTAAAGATATTCAACCTCCGCAAACTATACTTAAAGCTATGGAATTGCAGGTAGCAGCAGAGCGTCAAAAAAGAGCTCAAATTCTAGAGTCGGAAGGTAATAGACAAGCAAAAATTAACCATGCAGAAGGTGAAAAAGCACAAATTGTACTGAATTCAGAAGCTTCTTATACGGATCAAGTTAACAGAGCAAAAGGTGAAGCTGAAGCAATAGGCTTAGTCGCTACCGCTACAGCAAATAGTATTGAGATTGTCGCAGCTGCCGTACAAAAAACGGGAGGAAGTGAGGCGGTAGCTCTTAAAGTAGCTGAGCAGTATATTAGTGCATTCGGTAATTTGGCTAAAGATACCAACACTGTAATTTTACCCGCAAACCTTTCAGAACCGAGTAGTTTTGTAACCGGAGCATTAACTATATTTAACCAATTAAAAGCTTCTTCGGAAAAGAAAATAGATAAGTAGCAATTTATATTGTAATAATAATTAGTTTTATATATCATATCAGATTATTAATTAATAAAAGGTTATGAATATGTCAGTATTTGTCGGCAAAACTGCTCCGGATTTTACAGCTAAAGCTATTATGCCTAATAATAATATAGACGATAAGTTTAAACTTAGCGATTATGCTGCGGGGGATAATATAGTGTTATTTTTTTATCCCCTAGATTTTACTTTTGTTTGTCCATCGGAAATTATAGCATTTCACAATAAGCTTGGTGAATTTACCGAAAGACGTACTAAAGTAGTAGCTGTTAGCGTTGATTCTCATTTTAGCCATTTAGCTTGGAAAAATACTCCGCATAATAAAGGCGGACTTGGACAAGTACAATTCCCAATGGTTTCCGATATAAAAAAGGATATTTCTTCAAAATATAACGTACTTAATGAAGACGGTGTTGCTTTGCGTGGAGCTTTTTTAATTGATAAGGATTTCATAGTACGTCACATGCTAGTTAACGACTTATCTATCGGTCGTGATATTAATTATACATTAAAAGTAATCGATGCTTTAACTCATCATCAAAAACACGGCGAAGTTTGTCCTGCCGGCTGGCATAAAGGCGAGGAAGCAATTACCCCATCACATGAGGGTATAGCACATTATTTAAGCTCACATGCCGAGAAGCTGTAGTTGCTCTTATTTATGTCATCCCGTGGCTTGACCACGGGATCTTGTATCACAGGCTGTGTCCTGAGATCCTGAGATCAAGTTGCGGGATGACACTAACTCATATCAAATAACCCTAAATAATATTGAAACAATTAATATTTTACGTCTTATTAGGAGTGAAAATATCGGTCCTAAAACTTTCTTTAGTTTAATTAAATTATTCGGTGATGCAGCAACTGCCATAGATAACGCTCCGGATTTTTCATTTGCGAGGCGGAAAGTCAAAACCAATTAAAATTTTTAGTAAAAGCGATGCTGAAAAAGAGTTAGAACTTCTCGAAAAAGATAATGCTAAGATCATCACATATAAATCTCCGGAATATTCAAAATTGTTACTTGAAATTTATGATCCACCGCCAATATTAAGCTATAAAGGTAATATAGAGTTATTAAATCATAATAAATACGTTGCAATAGTAGGTGCAAGAAACGCTTCTGCAAACGGAAGAAGCTTTGCTCATAAAATTGCAAATGATTTAGTAAAAGAAAGTTATATAACCGTTTCAGGGTTAGCACAAGGAATAGATAGCAGCGTACATCAAGTAGCAGTTTCTCGAACCATCGGAGTCATTGCCGGAGGTATTGATCATATATATCCACCGGGAAATAAAAAACTATTTGAAAATTTAGCAGAAGAAGGTTTAATATTAGCTGAGTTACCTATTGGCTCTACGCCGCTTGGAAAACATTTTCCACAGCGTAATAGGATAATATCGGGACTAGCCTTAGGAGTAGTGGTAGTAGAAGCAAGCTTAAAATCCGGTTCATTAATAACTGCAAAATTTGCACTTGAACAAAATAGGGAAATATTTGCTGTTTCCGGCTTTCCTTTAGATCCAAGATGTCAAGGTACAAATAAATTGATTAGAGAAGGAGCATATTTAGTGGAATCAGCGGAGGATATTGTAGCTAATTTACCGCAATATGAAAAATTTATCAAAAAAGATGATGGGTTATTTAAGGATTTTGTTGAGCTAGGAACAGTAAATACGAGATATGTTAAAGAACCGTCACAAAAGGAGCGTACTGCCTATATTGGAACTATTATCGGCAGTACCTATAGATTTTGAATATTTACAAAAAGAAATAGAATTACCGCTTCCTATCATATATACGGTAATATTAGAATTAGAACTCGCCGAGAAAGTAATGCGTCACGCCGGTAATAAAATATCATTAGTTTATAATAAGTAGATGAAATTAGTAATAGTAGAATCGCCGGCAAAGGCAAAAACGATAAATAAATATTTAGGTGATGAGTTTAAGGTCATTGCATCATTCGGTCATATTAGAGATTTACCTTCTAAAAAAGGCTCGGTGTTACCTGATGAAAATTTTGCAATGAAATATGATATTTCCGATAAAGCCGGTAAATATGTAGATGCCATAGTTAAAGATGCTAAAAAAGCTGATGCAGTATATCTTGCAACCGATCCTGATCGTGAGGGTGAATCTATCTCATGGCATGTTGCAGAGGTAATAAAAGAAAAAAATAAGGTTAAATCCGATGATTTTTTTAAAAGGATAGCCTTTAATGAAATCACTAAAAAAGCAATTATTCATGCCGTTGAGAACCCTAGAAAACTTGACACTAACTTAGTAAATGCCCAGCAAGCAAGAAGAGCTTTAGACTATTTAGTCGGCTTTACCCTTTCACCTCTTTTATGGCGTAAGTTACCGGGATGTAAATCGGCGGGACGTGTGCAGTCCGTGGCTCTGCGATTAATATGTGAACGAGAAGATGAAATAGAGCGTTTTAAGTCAGAAGAATATTGGGATATTAGCCTTAAAATGCAAAATAGTAATAACGAACTATTTACTGCTAAATTGACTCACGTAAACGATCAGAAACTAGAAAAATTCTCAATTATTAACGAAAAAGATGCCAAAGATTTAACCGAAAAATTAAAATCTCAAAATTTTCATGTTGATAAGATAGAAAAGAAACAACAAAAACGTCAGCCTCAACCTCCTTTTATTACTTCATCACTACAACAAGAAGCAGCAAGAAAACTAGGTTTTAGTGCTAAAAAGACTATGCAAATAGCACAAAAACTTTATGAGGGCGTTGACATAGGTAAGGAAACTATAGGGCTTATTACCTATATGAGAACCGACGGCGTTACATTATCAAATGATGCAATAGCAGATATACGCAAGTTAATCGATAAAAGTTACGGCGATAAATATTTACCGACTAGCCCTAGAATTTATAAATCCAAAGTAAAAAATGCTCAAGAAGCTCATGAGGCGATAAGACCGACGAATATTACTTATACTCCAGATAGCTTAAAAGAAAAGCTAGAAAAGGATTATTATAAGCTTTATGAACTAATTTGGAAAAGAACTATAGCCTGCCAAATGGAAAATGTTATAATGGATTTGGTAGTTGCAAATTTAGCTTCGGAAAATAAAGAATATTTGGCAAAAGCAAACGGATCGACTATAGCTTTTGACGGGTTTTATAAGGTTTGTCGTGAAAGTGTGGACGATGAGGCTGAAGAAGAAAATAAAATGCTGCCGCCTTTAAAAGAACAAGAACCACTTAAAACTAAAGAAGTTATTCCGAATCAGCATTTTACCGAGCCGCCTCCAAGATATTCGGAAGCAAGTTTAGTGAAAAAACTTGAAGAGCTTGGGATCGGTCGTCCTTCGACCTATGCTAGTATTTTATCGGTTTTACAAGATCGAAAATATGTTTCTCTTGAAAAAAAACGATTTATACCTGAAGAGCTTGGACTTTTGGTAACGGTATTTTTAGTCGGTTTTTTCAAAAAATACGTTGAATATGATTTTACGGCAGGACTTGAAAATGAATTAGACGAAATAGCAGCCGGCAAGCTTGAATGGAAAGCTGCCTTAAGTAATTTTTGGAGCGGTTTTAACCATAATATTGAATCGGTAAACGAGCAGAAAATAACCGAGATTATTAGCTATGTACAGAAAGCCCTTGATTATCACTTGTTCGGTGAGAATAAAGAATCTAAAGTTTGTCCATCATGTAAAACAGGCGAGCTTAGCTTAAAGCTTGGTAAGTTCGGGGCATTTTTAGCATGTAGTAATTACCCTGAATGTACTTTTAGAAAATCTATTGTTAGCGGTAACGATAATAACGAGAATGAAGGCGAGCCTTCCGCTATTCCTAATGAGAATAAAGTTTTAGGTACGAATAAAGACGGAGTAGAAATATATCTGAAAAAAGGACCTTACGGACCTTATATTCAACTTGGCGAACAAGAAGGCAAAGTAAAGCCGAAACGTAGCCCCGTGCCTGCTAGCCTGAACCAAAACGATATTACACTTGATATAGCATTAAAGCTTCTAAGCTTACCGCTTAAAATCGGCGTGCATAAAGATAGTAGCGAGGAAATTATGATAGGATACGGTAAATTCGGTCCTTACATAAAATATATGGGTAAATTTATTTCAGTGCCAAAAAAATATGATTTTCTAAATTTAAGATTAGATGACGCAATGAAGCTAATTGAAGACAATAAGCGAAGTTAGAGAAGAAACAGGCGTAAGAATGTCATAATCGTCATTGCGAGGAGGCATTGTTGCGTGGATCAATTTCACCCCTGTCATGCCGTGGTCAAGCCACGGCATAACATAGTTTTTTAGTAGGATGACAATTAATAAAATTACTTATTTATGACAAAAGTTATAACACGATTTGCTCCGTCACCGACCGGTATGTTACATGTTGGGAATATCAGGGCAGCACTGCTTAACTGGCTATATGCAAAGAAGCATAACGGACAGTTTATTTTAAGATTTGACGATACGGATTTAGAGCGTAGTAAACAGGAATATAAAGACGCTATCGAGGAAGATCTAAAATTTTTAAATATTAATTGGGGTCAAACGTTCAACCAATTAAGCCGTTTAAATAGATATGATGAAATCAAAAATCTATTACTAAACAAAAAAAGATTATATGCCTGCTATGAGACTCCTGAAGAGCTAGAATTAAAGCATAAATTTCAATTATCTAAAGGTTTGCCGCCGATTTATGATCGAGCTAGCTTAAATCTAACTGAAGAGCAAGCAAAGAAATATATAGAACAAGGAAGAAAACCGCATTATAGATTTTTGGTAAATCATGAACCAATTAGCTGGCATGATATGATCAAAGGCGAAGTTAAATATGACGGCAAGGCTTTAAGTGATCCAATAGTGATAAGAGCAGACGGTAGTATGACCTATATGTTATGCTCGGTTATTGACGATATTGATTATGATATTACTCATATTATTAGGGGTGAAGATCACGTTAGCAATACCGCTATTCAAATTCAGATGTTTGAAGCATTAAATAAGATTCCGCCGGTTTTTGGGCATTTGAGTTTAATAATAAATAAAGACGAGAAAATTTCTAAACGAGTGGGAGGGTTTGAGATCGCAACTCTTAGAAAAGAAATCGAAATCGAAGCTATGGCAATTGCTAGCTTTTTTAGTTTACTTGGTTCATCCGCACAAATCTTGCCTTATAAATCAATAGATAAGCTAGCAAATCAATTTGAGATAAGTAGTTTCTCTAAAAGTCCAACTATCTATCAGCCGGAAGATTTAGAAAGATTAAATCATAAATTACTTATAAGTTTAGATTTTGATGAAGTAAAAGAACGCCTTAAAGAAATAGATGCCGAGTATATTGATGAAAATTTTTGGTTATCGGTAAGACCTAACTTGCAAAAATTACGTGATGTAAAAGATTGGTGGGAAATTTGCCATCAAACTCCGAATGTTCAAAATCTAAATTTAGATAAAGAATATTTAAAGCAAGCAGCAGAATTATTACCGCCAGGTGAAATCACTAAAGATAGCTGGAGCATTTGGACTAAAGAAATAACAAATATAACAGGCAGGAAAGGTAAGGAGTTATTTTTACCTCTTCGCCTTGCTTTAACCGGCAGAGAATCAGGACCAGAAATCGCAGGCGTTTTACCTTTGATTGATAGAGAAGAGATAGTAAAACGATTAATTTGTCACCCCGTGGCTTGACCACGGTATCCATAAAAACAATAAAAATACTAGTATTTTTAACTGGACCCCGTGGTCAAGCCACGGGGTGACAGAGGCGGAATTGATTCACGCAACAATGCCTCCTCGCAATGACGATTGAGTATGACAATATTTCAACTCTATCATGTTAGTATTAATAACACCGGCAAGCTCTGCGGTATCACCGTAAATATTATAGGCAATAAGAGAAACTATACCTTCTGCTACTAAACCTTCCACAGTTTCATAAGCTACATATCCTGCAGTTAGTCCTGCTTTTACTGTATTTTTTACACATTCGATAGAATCGGACAGCGAAATTAAAATTGCTCCTAAGGCAAGAGCACCGATAAGAACCGGAGATTGTAATAAGCAAAAGTTGCAAGGCTTGCTACGGTTGCTTGAGCAAATGTAGATACAAAAGAATAATTAGAGTTGTTCACCTCAGAAACAAAACCTTGAACGGAACATACAGTTTTGCACCGTTTTCTATTACATTAATAGCATGTTCCGTTGCTAAGATAGCATAGTCGCAGCTTTGGTAGCATTTTGAAAATGAATTGTAGCACTATCAAAGTAACTAGATGTTTTTTTTGAGGTTTGTGGCCACGTATAGTTTTTTGTCATGATTTTTCCCCTTAAAATTAAATCATGACGCAATTATAACTTAAATGTTGGGTTGTGTCAATGGATATTATTAATAAATGATTAGATTATTAATAATACTTTAAGATAAAAGGAATGTTTAGCTGTTAAAAAACTTTTTGATTTTTAGCTTATCTTCTTTAGATAAATTAGGCTTGAACCTATATATCTTTTTTATTAGCACTTTCAGGTCTAAATTTAAACTCGCCTTTAGTTGTTTTGATTGTAACTATCTGATCAGGAGAACCCCATTTAGGAAAATCATATTTTATAACTATATCCCCGTTTCTAAGTCCAGATTTATAAACATTATTATTTTCGTCAATATTTTTTATTGTATAATTATTTATTAAAGCATCTCTATCAAAACCACTATCATATGCCCCCATTTTTATTTTCTCGATCGGCAGCACTTTAGCAACATCAGCTAAATCTATAGTTTTACCTTGTTCTATATATTCGTTTATCTCTTTATCTATCCCTTTTGGGACATAATTTTTAACTATTTTTTTAAAATAATCGCTTGAAAATTATTGTTCTTTTGAGGTTTTAAATAAATCAAGCATAACATTATCCAACGATTTACTCTTATTATTCTCTTTAATTAGGCTGTCCAAATAAAGTGCAAGAACAAATCCACGATAATACGGTAATTTCTCTACTGCATAATCTTTCCAGTTATCATCTTTTATTCTGCTATTAGATTCATTTATAACAGGTGATAAATAATAATCCTCAAAGAATTGATTAAATTCTTCTATAAATTCCTCAAGCGTTATAACACTGGAACGTAAGGCTAAAACCCTGCTATAATAATCGGTAAACCCTTCACTCCACCAATAATTTAATCCTTCTAAGTTATTACGTATTTTCTTCCCTGTCCAATTATGCATATGTTCATGAGCAAGTAACGTCATATAATCCTGTTTGTCTAAACCTTGAGGAATAAACGCAGTAAAACTATGAGTTAAGCCCGTTGTAGGTTGATCGCCTTCGAGCAAGCTTATTAGATAATAAGGAAAATCATTATCATGGAAAAATGTTCTTTGTCCCTTGATAATTTTATTTATATAAGAAGCTATTTCTTCATCTTTAAGATCAAATTGACCATGTAACGAAAGATATACAGGATTTTTTTGATCGACAATTTTGTAAACACGTAAATCACCCGCTGCATAAACTACACTATATAATTCAATCAGCGTAGCTTTAAATTTCACCCTTTTACCAAGACCATAATCTGATATTGTTTTCCAGCTATCAGGAATATTATTCCATTCAATATTAAACTCTACTATGTCATTTCCATTTAGATCGCCGGGAGTAGCAAAAAGCCCATAACCCGGTAAATGAATTAAATTTTGTCTAATTATTGCTTCGTGGATATCACAAGGATTACCGGCTTTTTGATATATTTCATAGCTTAAACGGATAATATTAATTTTCCCCGTATTTAAAATAGCTTCATTAGAGTCTTGATTTCTAAATTGTAATTTTCCAATTGGATATTCAAGCTTAACATTTTTGATTTGCTTGTAATATGTAGCATTTGCCCATGCATAGGGTAAATCTAAAATAATCTCGCCACTCATATCGCCTATTATTTCCGTCTCAACTTTGATAGCTGAAACAGGCGTGTTAGACAAAGGTGTTATTTTGTAGTTTATTTGCTGATAAGTGTTTGCGGATACTAGATTTGGAATTAGAATTACAAGTATTATCAAAAAATTTTTTAGAAAGTACATTTTCAAAACTCATGGATTTTGAGGATTATTTAGAACGTTGCCTACTTAGATTCTTTTATGTTATTCTTAGCTAGAAGCGGCGTTGTTGTATGACTTTGATGTCATTCCCGCCTTCGCGGGAATGACATCGAGTAGGTTTTTCGAGCCATGCAATAATGTCTATGCGGGAATGGTCTCAATCTTATTTTTTAAACTTCTGAATACACCCAAGTAGAATCATGTATTTTATTATTTTTAAAATCATCTATCCCTTCAGCAATACTTGCTCTTTAAAAGCTTCTAATCGCCTGAATTCTTTATCAGACATATTAATAATCATTATTGTGATCCTTTTAAGTTAAATTATTCCTAACCATTAACCCATAAGCTTCTTCATCTTCAAGCCATTTAGCATTTTCTATTAAATATGATTCTTGAAATTCGGCGAGTTTTGGATCAGGTTCACCTGTTAAATGTTTAAGCCCATCAAATAAAATACCTAAAAAACCTATATTATTCTTTTTACAATAATCTCTTACATCTTCAACATGCTTCGTACGATCATCAACAAATACAATAAAGCTAGCCTTTAACTTATCAGAAAATTTTGATAAAATACCGCTTTTTGAATGATTACCTGTTATGAATATCCCTTTATAACAAATAGCATCATCCTTTTGTCCTGAGTTATAAATTGCTAATTCTTCATTATCTGAAAATTCTATACCTAGACTCTTTAATTCTTTATATCGCCAATCTTGCATAGAAGGAATATTGCCGAATTCTCCCGTATTCATTTGTGTAAGACCGTAAACCGGAAACTTTGTTTTGAGCTTGTTTATAACTTCTACCCACTCTTCATCAATTAATATTACTTTTCGCTGCAGACGCCAATTACTGATAATTTCCTCATAATTGTCATAATTACTTTTATTTTCCTTAATTCTGTCAATCATTTGATTATAAGGTGGCTTCTTAAAAGTTTTTGATTTAGGAGTTATAATAGTATCGTCAACATCAAGGAGTATATATGCATCAATAGGGGCATTTTTTATTATTAAATCATAGATTTTTGCAGCACTGTCAGCAGTTTCAAAATTTTTCATATATATTCCGAAGTAAAATGAAGAGTAGCCATACGAAGTTCAACTTGGAAAAGAGCAAGGAGTCTGTAAGCCGAGGAGCGGAGCGTATATTAAACGTTCAGCATCCGAGGTCTTACAAAGACGACATAGCCAATTTTTCAAGTTCAACGAGTATCAAATTTAATATTAAGTTCTTCAGTTAAAATAGCCATTAATTCAAGCCCTGCTCTATTTTTCCATTCGCCTTGTTCATAAAAAAAATGATGAGGACCGCTAACCGGCGACGACAACCAAATTTCTTTGGCAGCACTTTGTTTATTTATTACATATATACCTTTATCAGTATCAAGATTTAATATATCGCCTTGTAAATCTATATCTATACTTGCTTCTTCATCCTGCTCTTCTATCTTGTCTGCTATATATGCAATTGTTGTCTCGGCTATTTTACTAAATTCACTATTATTCATGATAACATCCCTTAAGTAGATAAAAATATACGAAGATCAACTTCAAAAAGAGCAAGGAGTCTGTAAGCCGAGGAGCGTATACTTAATACGTGAGCACCACAGATCTTATAAGACGACGTAGCCAATTTTTGAAGTTCATCGAGTAGATGGTTTTTCAGGATCAATTTCCGGCTCAGGTACTTTAATCAAACTTTTTCGATAAGTTTCAACAAATCTATTATGATCATTAAGATTATTAGAAAAATTATGCCCGCCTTTACCGTCAACTACAAAAAATAATGCATCCGTCTTAGCAGGTTTTATCACTGCTTCTAAAGATCTTAACGACGGACAAGAAATCGGACCGGGTGGTAAACCTTTTATATAATAAGTATTATAGGGTAGTTCTTGCAATAAATCTTTTTTTGTTAAAGCTCTTGCTAATTTAAATTTTCCTTCAGTCAAAGCATATATAGTAGTCGGATCGGCTTGTAGCTTCATATTTTTCTTTAAACGATTAATGAATACTGCTGCTATAATAGGCTTTTCTGCATTTGAGCCGGCTTCTTTTTCAATTATTGAAGCTAGCGTTAATACCTCAAGTCTAGTTTTTAACGGAGAATCTGGTGCAAGATTTTGCATTACTTTATCTAAATTAGCAGACATTAAATTTCTCATTTGATCGATTATCTGCTCTTTTTGATCACCGTAAGAAAAAAAATACGTGGAAGGCATTAAAAAACCTTCAGGTATTATCCCTTTTATTTCTCCAAGTAATCGACTTTCTTCATTAATTTTCTTTATAACCTCACTAACTACCGTACCTTCCGGTACAATTATCTTGTGTATTATAGATTTACCGCTTGCTAATATTCTTAAAGTTTGCAGAGGCGATATATTACGAGTAAACACATATTCACCGCTTTTAAGAGGTCTTTTTATAGAATAAATTTTAGCAATTACCTTAAAAATTCTCGGATATTTGATTACTTCATTAGAATAAAGTTTTGTAACTATTTGATTTACGGATAATTTAGGTTCAATAATTATCGTTTTATTTTGAGTAAGATTACCCGGCACAAAAATATAAAATATACTAAAATTTAGCAAAGTAATAAATATAGTTAGAGATACTATAACTAAAAAAAGTTTAGTTTTTAATAGTTTTTTTAACATAATAACTATTATTTTTATAAGGCTTAGAAATATTGCCACGAAATATGGTTTTTTCTTGACATTTGAAATAACATATAGTTAAATTAACTTAAAGTTTGGTTGAAGTTAAATATTTGCTAAATTTAAATTAAATAGTTTTTGCTAAATAAATCAATAGTTTTAATATTTGGTAATTAAAATATTAAAATTAGATGACTAATGAGCAACAAATTAATAACGTAAACCAATTTACTATAACAATAGTATACTCCTGTAAAATGAAAAGTTGGAATTTTTATTACAAACAAAAAATACAAATCTTTATTCATAGTTTATATTACTAGCATTAATACTGATCTTATAATGGGCATTATATATTATGATACAAGATCACAATACCGATCTAAAACACGAAGAACATAATGAAAGGTTAAAAACTTTACAAAATAAGTTAGGAAACTTATCCGGTTTCTTGACAACAATGCGTTCTGATAACAATGAGGACTACAAAAAAATTTCCAATGATTTAGAAATTTTAATGAAACAAATTAATACTATAAGAAAAAACATGGAAATATATTTTGTTATTATATTAATATTAATGTTTATTATAATTCAGAAAATGTTGTGGATCACCGGTTCAAGTACTAATCTTTCTCTTTTAACAACTTTATTTTAGGTTCTAAGAACTCCTGTTTAATAATTTCTGCAGCTATATAAGAAGGTACAGCGTCATCTCGATCACTTGATACAAGCGAATTTTCCAAGCTAAGCCTGTGCTCACGTACTTTTGTACGCCTATCTAGCTTGCCTTTAAATTCATCGTGTCTAAAGCTTTCTGAATTTAGCTGTAATCGGTTTGATTTAAATCCTAATTGCTGCAAAATTTTTTGGCTTTCTATTACCTGCTCATAAGCTTTTTTAGAATTAAATAATAACTCTTGAAGCTTATTACTAATAAGACTAGCTCGGCAATTAAATTGGATAAATTCCGGAATTATTTCTTTATCGGCTATAATATTTATTAACGTAACATATTTTATTTTTATCAATAGCCTAATGATAAGAAAACTTAAAATATTAACCTTATATGCTACAATCATAGGGGTACCGGAAGCTGCTATCTCTAAAGTATTAGTACCGGATTTTGCTAGAGCTACATCCGCAACAGCATAAGTTTTAAGTCTCTCACTTGAAAATAAATAATTAAACTTAACATCTTCTAAAAATGGTTTTATTATTGCCTCATGAGCAGGATTTGCAAGAGTAAATATAACTTTAAGATTATTACAACTCTTAAATATTTCTTCAATAGAAGAAACAAAAACCGGTAAATGCTTTAGAATCTCTCCTTTTCTGCTTCCGAGAGTAACACATAAAACTCTCTCATTCTCGTCTATTTTAAACTCTTCACGTAAAGCTATTTTATCGCTATAAAACTCCTGCTCCATAATCGGATGACCTATATATCTACAATCAAGACCGACTTTAGTAAAATATGGAGGCTCAAACGGTAGTAAAGCAAATAAACAATCATAAATTTTAGCGTATTTTACTGCTCTACCCTCTTTATATGCCCAAACTGACGGCGCAACGATATGAATCATTTTCAGCTTTGGTAAAAGTTTTCTTACCCGCTTTGCCACACGATAAGTAAACCCTGGTGAATCTATGGTAATTAATAAATCAGCTTTACTATTTATTATATCCTCCACAGTTTTATCAATTAATTTTTTAAGCTTAAAAATATGAGACAAAATTTCTACAAAACCCATTAAATTTATGGAAGTAATAGGAAATAAGCTTTTAAAGCTACCAGCTTCCTCCATATATTTGCCGCCAACACCAACAAACTGTACAGCATCATTCACAAAGCTTGATACAGGCGAATTTTTTGAGTTAAGTCTATGCTCACGTACTATTTGTACTGCTTTCGCAGACTTACTCTTAAATTCATCCTGTCTGAAGCTTTGTGAATGATGCTGTACTCCTATATTGTTTTTTAAATGCTGAATTATACGACCACCTACAAAGTCTCCTGACACCTCACCGGCTATAAAGTAAATTTTTGTCATTAAAGATAGTTATTTTTTAAGGTTCTCAATTTCTGCTTTTAATCGCTCTATTTCTTTTATAGATACTTCAGTAATCTCATGTATTTCTTCTATCGAGTTTTTTTCATTAACATCTTTTTTGCTATTTTTATACTTTTTGTAACTTCGCCTTCTTGTATCCCTTCTTGTCTACCTTTTTTCCTCCCTTCTTCTATTCCTTTTGCCATACCTTGTTCTCTACCTTTTTCTTCAGCGGAAACTATATAATCACGCTCTTTAAAGCTTTTATTCATATAGGCACGATAAATAATTTGCTCTTTAGGAGTCATCTTAAGTATATCAAGACGCTTTGCTACTTTCTTCATATATGGTGATTTAAAATCTTTCTTAACTTCAGAATGTTTTACTACATATAGCCATTCATCCAATTCATCTCTTATAACATCATTAAATAATGGTACTGATATTACAAAATATTCTGGAAATACATTACATAAATCAAATATTTTACCTCTCATATCTCCCAAAGAAAATTTCATAGGGTGTTTTTATCAACTTCTCTAAAAATAGTCTTACCGTGATATAAAGGTGCTTTCATATTATCAAAAGGAAAATACAATAAATTAATATGAAATATTTTTTTATAGTAGAATAATCCTCGCTCTTAGAAATACTATCAACTATTAATCTACTAGAATTAAAACAAGCTTTATGCATAAAAAGATTTGTATAGGATTTATCTATTTCTACTATATATTTATGCCCTTCTTCATCTTCCACAATTACATCTGCTACGCTAGATTTTAAGCTATAATTTTCTTTATTGCTGCTACTCTCAAGTAATGCTTTTATTTTAACGGCACTATAACCGGCATCTTTAAGTATTGCCGAGATAAATCCTTCAACTATCTCGTAATCACCTTTATCCTTAAGCAAATATTTTATAGCATAATCAAAACTTATTATAGTACTCATATCTTTTATCCTTAAATCATCTTAAATATATTGCAAAAAATGAAGACAGTATACGAAGATCAACTTCAAAAAGAGCAAGGAGTCCACAAGGCGAGGAACGCAGCGTATACTTAATACGTGAGTATCGAAGCTCTTGTAGGACGACGTAGCCAATTTTTGAAGTTGATCTTCGTATACATATTATTAAATTCCATTTTACGATAGCTCAAAGCTTCAGTAATATGAATTTTCAAGACCTTATCAACATTCTCAAGATCGGCAATCGTGCGTGCTACTCTAAGTATTCGGTTATAAGCACGCATTGATAAACGAAATTTGCCGCTTCATTCAGTAAATCTCTACCTTCATCCGCAGGCATAGCGTAATCTATTAATAACTGCCCGTCTAATTTGTTATTTGTTTTAATATTATAGCCCTCATATCTCTTTTCTTGAATCAAACGCACTTTCTCGACTCTTGCAGCTATATATTCAGATTCTTCCTCAGAGTTATCTACAATCAAGTCATAATTATAAACATTAATACTAGATACTTCTATATGCAAATCAAATCTATCCATAATAGGTCCCGATACTTTCATTTGATAGTCGCTAGCACATTTTGGAGCTTTCATACATTCTTTATAAGAATCGCCTAAATAACCGCATTTACAAGGATTCATAGCTGCTATTAACTGGAAATTTGCCGGATATTTTATATGAGCGTTTGATCGGGAGATTAGTATTTCACCATTTTCAATAGGTTGTCTTAATGCATCAATAACATGCTGTGGAAATTCAGGTAGTTCATCTAAAAATAATACTCCGTTATGAACTAGCGTAATTTCTCCAGGCTTTACTTTTTTTCCGACACCGCCGCCGACCATAGCGGCAAGTGAGCATGAATGATGCGGAGTTCTGAACGGCCTTGCTTTGGTAAGTTTACCGTCTAAAAATTTTCCTGCAATACTTGTAATCGTGCTGCATTCTAAAATTTCTTTTGTAGACATTTTAGGTAGTATACTGGGAAGACAGGCAGCAAGCCTTGATTTACCGGTTCCGGGAGGACCAAACATTAAAAGGTTATGCCCACCTGATGCTGCAATTTCTAAAGCTCGTTTAGCAATTTTTTGACCTTTTATATCTTTAAAATCGGGATAATTTATCGGCTCATCTTGCAGCTTAGCTTCCGGAGGAGTTAAAACTTGTGAACCTTTAAGCGGTAAGTATCGAACAAGCAATCGCAAGATCAAAATGGCTTCCTTCTTTTACTAAATCTGCCGGAGCTAAATTTATTAAAATCTTTTTAGTAGGTAGTGCAAGCCCTATAGAAGATAACGCTGCTTTAACTCGTTCTTTTGATTCAGCTATAGTTTTATCGGCAAGCCCTACTATAATAAAAGCAGGGATACCCGGTGATATTTGTACCTGCACGTCAACATCAATAATATCAATTCCATTAAACGTTAGACTTGCTATATGAATTATCATGAAATTTTTCTTAAAACGCCATTTTGCTAGGTTGTAGATGTTATTGCATGGATACTAAAGTCGTCATTGCGAGCAGTCGTAGACTGCGTGGCAATCTCATGAAATAATAACAAACTCCTGAGATTGCTTCGTCAATTACTTACGTAATTTCCTCGCAATGACGAAAAATAACAATCTTAGCCCAATCATTAATTGAAAAAGCATACTATAGAACAAACTTAGCTAAGTCAAGATTAGTCATTATTTTTGATAATTGATTTTCTACGAATTTATCATCGATAGTTATTTTTTTGTCTTTCATTTCGCTAGCTTCAAAGCTTATATCCTCAAGCAAATTCTCAAGTATAGTATGCAGCCTTCTAGCCCCTATATCTTCGACTTCTAAATTAACGGTGATCGCATAATCCGCTATCTTTTCAATAGCAGAAGCAGCAAATTCAAGATGCACGTCTTCAGTACCTATTAACGCCGAATATTGCTTTATTAAACTAGTTTCAGGCTCAAGCAATATTTTAATCATATCATCTTTGGTAAGCGAATTTAATTCTACTCTCATCGGTAATCTTCCTTGTAACTCCGGTAATAAATCAGAAGGTTTAGCAATATGGAAAGCACCGGAAGCAATAAATAATATATGATCGGTTTTAACCGGTCCATATTTAGTATTAACCGTCGTTCCCTCTATCAAAGGTAGCAAATCTCTTTGCACTCCCTCTCTACTTATTTCGGCATTTTTTGCTCCGGAACTACCGGTCAAAGCTATTTTATCAATTTCGTCAATAAAAACTATCCCGTCATTTTCAGCTAAATTTATAGCTTGCTGAATAATTTTTTCTTGGTCTATTAATTTTTCTGATTCCTCAGGTATAATAATAGCCATAGCATCTTTAACTAGCATTTTTTTTGTTTTAGTCTTACTGCTACCAAGGGCTCGTCCAATCATATCGCCAAGATTAAGAATGCCCATAGATGCTCCCGGCATGCCCGGTATTTCAAAACTTCCACCGCCGACAGGTGTAGTATCAGCTACACTAATTTCAATTTCCGTATCATCAAGTTCGCCGTTTAAAATTTTTTCTTTGAACTTTTCTCTAGTCTCACTACTAGAAGTTTTACCTACTAAACTATCTAATATTCTCTCTATCGCTTTCTCACGGGCATTAATATCTACTTCTATTTTTGCTAAAGTTTTTTCAGTATTAACGGCTATTTCGACTAAATCACGAATTATTGATTCTACATCACGCCCTACATATCCGACTTCGGTAAATTTAGTTGCTTCTATTTTATAGAAAGGAGAATTAGTCAGCTTTGCAAGGCGTCTTGCTATTTCCGTTTTCCCGACACCGGTTGAACCAATCATTAAAATATTTTTCGGTACTATTTCATTACGTAAATTACCTTCTACTCTTTTACGACGACAACGATTTCTAAGTGCAATAGCAACGACTTTTTTGGCCTTTTCTTGACCTACGATAAACCTATTAAGTTCATTAACTATTTGAGAAGGGGTAAGCCCCATAGGGTCTTTTTTATAAGTAGTTTTAGTAGCTTTCATACAACTTTTTCCATTATAATATTATGATTAGAAAATACACACAAATCTGCAGCTATATTCATAGATTTTAAAGCAATTTCTTCAGCAGTTAAATTATTCTCGTAAGACATTAGAGCGCGAGCGGCAGATAGTGCAAATAAACCGCCTGAACCTATTGCTGCAACATTATTTTCAGGCTCTACGACATCACCGTTACCGGTTAAAATTAATATATGACTACGATCAGCAACAATCATCATTGCTTCCAAACGTCTCAAATATTTATCGCTACGCCAATCTTTTGCAAGCTCAACTGCACTTCTAAGTAGATTATGCTTATGTTGCTCTATCCTTACTTCAAGTTTTTCAAATAACGCAAGACCATCAGCCGTAGAACCCGCAAAACCGGCAATAATTTTATTATTTGCTATAGTCCGAAGTTTTCGTGCTGTAGATTTTAGTACGGTATTACCATGCGAGACTTGTCCATCTGCTGCTATAATTATTTCTTCGTTCTTTTTTAAACAAAGTATTGTTGTGCCGTGTAAGGCTAAATTATCTGACATAATATAAAATTTATTGATATTAAGTTGTTAATTAAGTACTATATAGTATTAGAATTACTCCTAAATAAATGAAGAGTTATTATACTTCGACACAACTTCAAAAAGAGCTAGGAGTTCAAAGTCCTCGGAACGGAGCGTATACTTAATATAGTTCGTACCGCAGCTCTTTTGTAGAACGATGTAGCCAATTTTTGAAGTATCAAAGGTATACTTGACTGATTCAATTTAATTAATAATTATTGTCCCTTGAATTTTCAAGGCTTAAACTTAAATAATGAATATATACGCAATATACATTAACTCCACACAAAAAAATAATAATTTTATTGTTATTGAAGAAGGCTTTTCATGGATAGCTGCTCTTTTAAGTATATTTTGGGCATTATACCATAAAATGTGGTTAGTTGTTGCTATTGCCGTAATAGCGAATATAATCGTTACGGAGATTAATATCGAAGAGTTAAAGTTTATATTTAAGATAGTCTTAATATTAGGCTTCGGCTTTTTTGCTTCAGATATTAGAGAAAATTATTTAAAAAGAAATAATTACCGACTAGAAGATATAATAATTGCCAATTCTAGAATTGAAGCTGAATTAAAATTTCTAAAACGTAATATACTCGTTTAATGAATAGAAAAATGTCCTTAATGTCATTCCTAGCTAAAAGCACATGAGTGTCAACTTAAGGATCGATGTCATCCCCGCATGGCATTGTTGCGTGGATCGATTTTTCCGTCATTGCGAGGAAAAATTGAAATTTTGACGAAGCAATCTCAGGAGTTTGTTATTATTTCATGAGATCGCCACGCAGTCTACGACTGCTCGCAATGACGATTAGGTGTCTACGCAGGAATGACATAAACGAGCCATGCAATAAAGCTTTTAACAGGAATAAAATGATGTATAACAAAGAAAATGTTTTTGCAAAAATCATAGGTAAAAATCTTCCGGCAGAAATAATTTATGAAGACGAACAAATTTTAGCATTCAAAGATATAGCACCCGTAGCACCTGTACATATTATCGTTATACCTAAAAACGAATATATAGATTATGCCGATTTTATCTCTAAAGCTTCTATAGACGAAATAAAACATTTTTTTGCTAAAATTTCTGATATAGCAAATGAAGCGGGTTTAGATAAAGACGGTTATCGTTTAATAACTAATAAAGGCGAGAAATCGGGACAAACTATTTTTCATTTCCATTTCCATATTATCGGCGGTGAAAAACTCATCGGATTAATAAATAAAAATGACTGAAAAATACAATATTGCAGTAATTGGAGCTACAGGAAATGTAGGGCGTGAAACTTTAAACATTCTAGCTGAGCGTAATTTCCCCATTAATAAAGTTTATGCTATAGCTTCAGATAGCTCTCTAGGGCGGGAAGTAAGCTTTGGAGAAAAAATACTACAAATTAATAGTTTAAAAAATTTAAATTTTGACGATATCGATATTGCTTTTTTTTGTGCAGGTTCAGAAGTTTCAAAAGAATTTATACCAAAAGCTACTGCTAGTAATTGTGTAGTTATCGACAAATCCTCACTTTTTAGAGTTGACGATCAAGTACCGTTAATTGTACCTGAGGTTAATTTATCAACACTTAAAGAGTTTAATACTAAAAATATCATAGCTAACCCTAACTGTATAGTAATTCCGCTTGCAGTAGCATTAAAACCGCTAGATAATGAAATAAAGATTAAAAGAGTAGTGATATCTACTTATCAATCAGTATCAGGAGCAGGTAAAGCAGGAATGGACGAACTCTACGACCAAACAAAATCTAAATATGTTTTTGGAGAGAATGATCCTAAGAAATTTCCAAAACAGATTGCATTTAATCTTTTTCCTCATATAGGTGATTTAAATAAAGATGGCTATACAAGTGAAGAAGTAAAAATTGCTTTTGAACTAAACAAAATTATAGGTAATCACTTTAAAGCTAGCGTTACTTCTGTTAGAGTACCGGTATTTATCGGTCATTCTATATCGGTTAACATAGAATTTAACGACAAAATTGATGCCAAAGAAGTCGAAGAAATATTACAAGATGCCGATGGAATTGTTACAATTTCTAATAATAATGACCTTGCTTATATCTCACCCGTTGAAGTGGTAGGCGAAGATGCCGTATATGTCTCCCGCATTAGAAATGACGTAAGTAAACCTAATACGATAAATCTATGGATCACATGTGATAACTTACGTAAAGGAGCAGCTTTAAACAGCGTCCAAATTGCTGAAGAACTAATTAATAATTATTTATAATATAACTAATATGGATAATAAAAATAATAATCTAAATAAAAAAAACCCGCTAGTAATAGCATTAGGCGAATGTAGAACAGCTTTTTGGATAGTCTTTTGGTTTGCTTTTGTAATTAACTTACTAATGTTAATTACTCCTCTTTACTCACTACAAGTTCTTGATAGAGTCCTTGGAAGCGGTAATCTACAAACATTATTATTTTTATCAATAATAATCGCATATATTTATTTTGTTTATGGATTATTACAAATTGCCCGTTCTTTTACACTTATAAAGGTAGGAGAATGGCTTGATAGAACAGTAGCTCCCGTAATTTTTGCTTCTTCAATTTCTGCAGCTGCAACACGAGCAAATATGGGTTCTAGCCAATTATTACGTGATTTTCAAGCCGTCAAAACATTCCTAACAAGTACCGGAATTAATACCTTATTCGATGCCCCTTGGAGCCTTATCTATATTGCGGTTATTTTTTCAATTCATCCATATATCGGTCTTATTACCGTTTTTGGTGCAATTATAATAGTTTCAACCGCTTTCTTTAACGCTGCAGCTACTAATAAAACGCTCGGTGAAGCTACCGAATTTTCGATAAAAGGTATGACACAAGCCGATATTGCAAACAGAAATGCAGAAGCAATTGAAGCAATGGGAATGATGAAGAATATTACAAAAAATTGGCATAAATTTAACATATTAGCACTTGATAAGCAATCGGTTGCTAGCTATCGTAACGGTGTTATTTCTAACTTTTCAAGGTTTATTCGTAATATAATGCAAATGGCTGTTACCGGAGTCGGTGCTTACATTGTTGTAAAATCTCATAGTGCAGATATGACTCCCGGTAATATGATTATGAGTTCTATCATAGTCGGTAGAGCTCTTGCTCCTTTCGATAATGCTATTGATTTATGGAAAAGTATGAGCGGTGCTATTAAATCATACAAAAACATTAATAATTTATTTAACACTTATTCTTCTAGAGACGAAGCGATGCCAATTCCGAACGTTGATGGTCATCTTACTGTTGAAAATATTTATTATGCTCACCCTATACCGAAACATTTACCGCAACCTCCCGTACCGGAATATATCTTAAAAGGTGTTAGTTTTGCAGTACAACCGGGCGAAGTTTTAGCAATTATCGGTCCTTCAGCTACAGGAAAATCAACTTTAGCTAAAATCATAGTCGGGGTATGGAAAGAATCATCAGGTTCCGTACGTTTAGATAGTGCTGAAATTTATCGTTGGAATAGAGAAGATTTCGGTAGACATGTCGGCTATCTTCCTCAAGGAATAGAACTTTTTAGCGGTAGTATTAAACAAAATATAGCTAGAATGGAAGAAGATGCCGATCCACAAAAAGTTATTGAAGCAGCTAAAATAGCCGGAGCTCATGAAATGATATTAAGATTCCCTGATGGTTATGATTCTGATATCGGTCCTGCAGGCTCTAATCTATCAGGTGGTCAAAGACAACGTATCGGGCTTGCTAGAGCTTTTTACGGTAATCCAAAACTCATCATTTTAGATGAGCCTAATGCTAATTTAGATGAAGCAGGTGAAGTTGCCCTTGCAAGTGCCTTAAAACAAGCAAAACTTAAAGGAATAGCAGTTCTTGTAATTTCACATAGACCATCCGTATTATCCGTTGTTGATAAAATTCTAATATTACAGGATGGAGCCGTTGCAGTTTACGGAACGGAAGAAGAGATTCAAAAACACTTTAAAACTTTAACTTTAAAAAGCGGTACAATTCATATTAATAACTAAAGTGTCATATCAAAATAAGTTTAATTGTCATACCGTGGCCCCGCCACAGTATCCAGAAACAACTTAAAATACTAATAATTTCCTGGATCCCGTGAATAAATCACGGGATGACAGAGGAGAATAATGATTAAATATTATGCAGGACTTAAAACACAATAAACCTCAAATTATTCCGGAACAATTAAAACAATTATTGTCCTTAAGAGAAGATGCGTTAAACCTTAAAGGTCAGAGTTCTAAACGTAAAGCTTTAATAAACACTACATTAAAGAAAATCTCTCATGCTATAGAATTCTTATTAGTAAAACTTGATAGGTTTGTTAATTTTATTACCAAGAAAACCGATAAAGATCGTAATAACGTAGCCCAAGCTGCAAGATCACCTATACTTTTCGGTATTTATGTTATTATCTTTTTAGTATTAATAGGCGGATTATGGTCGGCTCTTGCTCCGCTTGATAGCGGTGCTGTAGCTGTCGGTATCGTAATACCAAGCACAAATAAAAAAACGATTCAACATCATGAAGGCGGAATAATCAATGCTATTTATGTTAAGCAAGGTGATAAAGTCAAAGAAGGCGATAAATTAATAGAACTTGAAGAAACTAGAATAAAAAGCGAACATGAAAATATTCTTGGTCAGTACCGTAATTTTTTAGCAACTGAAAATCGTTTAATTGCCGAACGTGATAATTTAGAACAAATCGAATTCTCTGATTTTCTAATGCAGGATATAAATTTACCGGAAGTAGCTAAAATAATTCATACACAGGAAAATTTATTTAGATCTAGAAAAGAAGTATATAACTCAGAGAAAGATGCATTACATCAAAATATTGCTCAACTTGAGAAAAAAATTGAAGGTTTAGAAGCAAAAAAAGTTGCCGCCTCCAAGACTGCTGAAGTTTATCAAGACCGTTTAAAAGCTTTAAGAACGTTAAAAGAAAAAGGCTTTGTACAAAAAGCAGCCTTATTAGACCAAGAGGCAAAAGTTGCCGCTTCAAAAAGCGATGTTGCAACAACTGAAGCCGAAATAGCAGGAATACGCCATGCTATTACCGAAACTCAAATTAAAATTATAAATCAACAAAATAAATACACTGAACGGACTTTAACCGAGCTTCGTGAAGCTCAAGTACAAACAGCATCTCTTAAAGAAAAATATAATTCCCTGACGGATTCGCTTAATCGTGTGATAATCAGATCACCTGTTAACGGTATAGTTAATAATTTAAAATATCATACAATAGGCGGTGTTATAAGTCACGGACAACCTATTATGGAAATTTCGCCAATTAATGACCCATTAATAATAGAAGCAAAGGTATCTCAAAAAAACATTGACTCAGTACATGAGGGATTAGTTGCAAAAATACGTTTCAGTGCATTTAAATCAAGAACAACTCCAACATTTACCGGTAAAGTAGTAAGCATATCTCCCGATATAGTACAAGATGAAAGACAGCATCCGGGACAACAGCAAGATAATTATTATGTTGCAAGAGTTGAAATCGATATGGATGAATTTAACAAAGTTGCTAAAGTTAAAAATCTTGAATTACACCCCGGTATGCAAGCTGAGGTACAAATCGTAACAGGTACTAGAACACTACTTAGATATTTACTTGATCCCGTTACTGATACTGCATTTAAAGCTTTCAGAGAAAAATAGATAATTTGAAAATTTTAGGTTAGATAACTTTACGGAACCTAGATATTTTGTAACAATATTTATTAAAAATTATTAATTTTTATTGACTTTAAACCAAAAAAGTATAACTTATTTGTAATCTAATTATATATATAAGGTTATGTTAGGCTACGAAAAAGAACAAAGAAGTTTAAATAAAGAACAAAAACAAGCTGTCGGATTACTTTCTATAGGTACATTTCTAGAGTATTTTGACCTTATGCTTTATGTGCATATGGCGGTGCTTTTAAATAATTTATTTTTTCTGGAATATGATTCTTTCACTTTTTCGTTGCTTACTGCCTTTTCTTTCTGTTCTACCTATTTGCTAAGACCTATAGGAGCATTAATATTTGGGTATATAGGCGATCATTTTGGCCGTAAGATTGTAGTTGTTTTAACTACCCTATTAATGGCTATTACTTGTGTGATTATAGGCATCATGCCAACATATGCACAGATAGGTATAACAGCCTCTTGGGTTCTTACTATATGTCGTATAATTCAAGGTATGTCGGCAACTGCAGAAGCACGAGGTGCAGAGCTGTATTTAACCGAAAATTCATCTCCTCCTATACAATATCCATTAGTAGCAATTATAACCGTATTTTCTGCCATAGGCACGACGGTAGCACTAGGTATTGCATCAATTTTTACTAATCAAAATATTTATCACCATGAATCAAGTTGGCGTATAGCCTTTTTCGTTGGTGCAACTATCGCTTTTGTAGGTACTATTGCAAGGACTAGTTTAAAAGAAGCAGATGCATTTTCAAATAAAAGAAACAAATTAAAACTAAGACTTCAAGAAAATAATATTATGCTTGAAGAAATTGACAAAGATATTCTAGATCAAAAAGTTCCAAACGCCACTTCTATTTGGTATTTCTTTATCCAGTGTGCTAGACCACCGTGTTTTTATTTCGTGTATATATATTGCGGTGATATATTAAAAAGAGAATGCGGATTTACTCCGAATCAAATTATAAATCAAAATTTTTGGGTATCTATAATAGATTTACTCGGTATTATCGGTCTTGCATTTATTAGCTATAAAATTCATCCTTTAAAAATCCTAAAGGTAAAATTATATCTATTTTTTACCTCTCTCATTTTTTTTCCTATAATGTTAAATTATAACCCTATTCCTTTATATATTTTTATTTTTCAATGTTTAGCTGCATTATTCGTATTTGATCACGTACCGGCATCTCCTATATTTTATAAATATTTTCCGGTTTTTAAGAGATTTACATATACTAGTATGCTAAGTGCAATAGCAAAATTATTTACTTATATTATAACGTCATTTGGTTTAGTTTATATTACCAATTATCTAGGATATTGGGGATTATTTTTAATTTTCATTCCGGTAGGTATAACTTTCTTCATGGGAGTAACTTATTTTGATAGAATGGAAAAGGATCGAAATTTATAATTTTATTAAAAGTAGAATTTATATTAAACTTTAAATTATTTTTATAACATTCAGCATATATAACCTCTGAAACTAAAGGTATTTCAAGTATTTCACTTAACACTAAAAAGCTTCTTAATGTCTCTTTAATTATTTTATGAGCTTTTTCAGGCGATTTTGCTTCTAAAGTTTGTAAATTATGTATTCTATCAAAAAGTTTTATAAGAGCAGTATCGTATCTTTTTTGTTTAATTAATAAAACAAGACTTTTCTCGCTACTTATTTTTCCACAAGGTTTAATTCTAGTTAGACCTTCTACATGCCTTGCTACTTCTTCATCAAAAATGTTGCTAATCATTTCTTCAGTAAGTTCAGTATCTTCAATAGTGTCATGAAGTAATGCAGCTTGTAGCATTCTAAAAGTAAAGAGTTTAGGCACTTCTTTTGCTACAAATTCCGCTACCATAATTGTTACTGCGATTGGATGAGAATAATAAGGGTCACCCGATTGACGCATTTGCTCACCATGATATTTACGAGCATAATAAATACCTTTTTTAACTTCTCTAATATCGATAGGTTGTTTTACTTGGGTATTTAAAAATAAAAGCCTATCGATTAATTTATCTGAATATTTACAGCTTTCAAAATTTTTTTCCCAATATTCTATATCTTTCATAAAATCTCCTAATTCTATATATTATTTTATTGGTTCTCTTATGATTATCTTTTATATTTTCTTTTTAAAATCCAATTATTATTTATTAAAAATCTCTATATTTAATAATTTTTCTATTTTTAATGCTAAAAAATAACTATATATTAAAAATAGTTTTTTATAAAGATTTACATGTCATCCTTAACTATCACCTACATTTTTCTCATTACAACAATCTTAATATCTTTATTTTGTCGTGATAAAAGACCTGCATATTTAGGCATAGGCATTACAATTTTAGCCGCTTTATTCAAGGCGTAATAAATATTATAGGAGTTGGGGCTTTATCTATTTTTGCTGCTATTACCTATGCCTATTCTAATTTACAGTTAAATAAAGTACTAAAAACCTTATTATTTATATTAATCTCCCTTTGTTTTACTTTATTTGCTTTTCATAAAGTTCCGGGATTTTTTAATATACTTGCTATTAATAAAGTACAGTTAGTTATCAGAATTATCCATACCGTTTTCTATGTATCTAAATTTTGATAAGGTAATGCCGGCTTTAATAATTTTCTCTATCAGTGATTTATATATTAGACATCTTTCTAAACCAGCTTATAGAGAGGAATTTAAAGAAGACACGGAACGCAGCACCGCAGCGTATATAGACACGTGAGGATGCGAGTACCGGTTCGACGTCTAAATTACCTCTAGAAACGAAGTTGGGAAAGATGTCTTTAGAAAAACAAGAGAGTAGCGGCACTGTAAAATACACATTACTATCTTTATTACTGTGTATAATAATTATTATGGTTCTATCTTTAATAAGCGGTTACGTAAAATACCAAGCATATTACCGATATGGGCAATTAATAATTTCTTTCTTGTTTGTATGGCTGAGGAAGTATTCTTTCAAGGGTTTTTACAAAACATTACAAAATCTTTTACTGAAACAGCAAATTTTAGCTGTTATTATAGCATCTTTAATATTTGGGGTCAACACAATTTTCAAGGCGGGCTAATATATATAGCTTTAAGCACTATATGCGGTTTTTTCTATGGTTATGCATATTATAAACAGGCTATGCTCTATGATAGTCCATTTTGGTCTAAATCTATACCATTTATTGTTATTTACTTATCCTGCTCTTAAAACTTTGTGAAATAAATCTAATTTTAATAGACAAAGTTATAGAGTTTTTTTATTTATAAATAGTAAACATAATAACTAAGTTTTATGAACAAAGACATCCCTACGGATTTATTACCTTCAGAATATGAGCTAACAAGCTCTAGTAGTGCTGCTTTGACTCTACTTTTAATGGGAGCAACTTTATTATTCTTGATAGGTTATTGCTGCTATTGTTGTTTTGATAATGAGCGAAAAGATATGGGGTTTGAATTAATCGGTGATCACCACGAACATGATGAATAATATTTTTAAATTATTGCATGGTTCTTAATGTCATTCCTGCGAAAGGCTTGCCTACGTGGCTCGAAAATAGTCATTGCGAGGAAATTGCATAGCAATTGACGAAGCAATCTCAGGAGTTTGTTATTATTTCATGAGATTGCCACGCAGTCTACGACTGCTCGCAATGACGGGGTGGTATCCACACAGGCAATGCCCAACCTACAATTTACTCGGATCAAAGCTAAAATTAATCTCTTTCCAATGGTTAAAACGAGCAGGATCAATGTTTTCGATAGGGCTTGCCTGCCATACTGCTCTAATTGCATTATCCGCTAAAGCTTCACAAACGCTAGCCGGAATATTAGGACAGATTTTTTCTTTAACCTTTGCCTGTTCAACATTACCTGCTTTATCTAGTGTAATGCTAATAATAACTTTTACCTTATTATTACCTCTAACCCCTGCCGGTACATTACTCCAATGTCTTTCAATTTGTCTTTTTATTAAAGATGTTTCACTATCGGAAAGAAGCAGCCCATCCGTATAAACCCCTTTAGCTTCTTTTGCATTATCAGCTTTTTTTGACCTTTGATGCTTATTGGATTTTACATTATTCCCTTCCGAAGATTGTTCTAAATTCTTCAGCAAAGAATCAAGCTCATCGGTTTTAGGCTCTTTTTTCTTCACCTCTTTAGGTTTCTCAGCCGGTTTCTTTCCCTCTTTCTTTTCTTCGGGCTTCTTCTCTTCTGCTTGTTTTTTTTCCTCTTCTTTAGGTTTTCTTCCTTTACTTCTTCTTTTTTCTCAGGCAACGCTTCTTTCGCTTCTTCAGGCTTTGGTTCTTCTATAGGTTTTTTCTCTTCTATTTTAGGCTTTTCTTCTATTGTTTTAGCCTCAGGCTCTTTTGCTTTTTCTTCTTTAGGCAAATCTTGCGGTTCTTCTTCTTTTGGCTTACTCTGCTCAGATTTTTTAGCGTCTTCGTTTTCTATGGGGGCTTCTTTTTGCTTTGTCTGAGTGATAATATTTGATTTATCGCTAACATGTAACATTTCAAAAGTTATAGTTTGCTCTTCCGGTAATTTTTCAAAAAGTGACGGCATACTGAATAGAAAAAAATATAAAAGAAGTAAGTGCAGAACAACAGAGAAGGTAAGGAAAACCGTAAAATTATCCTTATTTTGATTACTTTTCATTATTTTTAATATTTGAAATAAGAGCTACACGAGAAAAGCCAGCAGCATGAATTTCGGCAACTATCTTTACTACCTGCCCATAAGAAACATTTCTATCGCCTCTTACAAAAATTCTAGCATCCTTTTTTTCTTTAGTGATATTTGCAAGCTTGTCGGTTAAATGCGTTCTTTCTATTGGAGTTTCAAGTAAGAAAATTTCGCCTTTATTATTGATAGTAACAACCAAAGGCTCATCCTGCCCTGAAATCGGGCTTGAATTTGTCTCAGGCAAATCCACATTTACCCCTGAAACAAGCATTGGAGAAGTAATCATAAAAATAATTAATAGCACAAGCATCACGTCAACAAGCGGCGTAACGTTAATTTCGCTAACTACCGCTCTTTTACTTTTTCTATTACTTCCGGCAAGCTTTATAGCCATTACATTTTCTCCTGATCAATTGCCTTAGAAAGTATAGAATTTAACTCACTAATAAAATCTTCAATCTTATTATTGATAAGAGTAATACGGGAAATCAGATAATTATAAAAAATTACTGCCGGAATAGCTGCAAATAAGCCTATCGCAGTTGCAAGTAACGCCTCGGCAATTCCGGGAGCTACTACGGCAAGAGAAGTATTTTTTGAATTAGCAATCGATTGGAAGCTGTGCATAATCCCCCAAACGGTACCGAATAAACCCACGAAAGGAGCACTTGACCCGACGGTTGCCAAGAAGCTTAAATTCTTCTCAAGCTTTTCGACTTCTCTATTTTGAGCTAGATACATTGAATTTGTGATACGCTCTTTATGGTTATTTTTTAATGCATCAGAAAGCCCTTTAGTACTTAAACTCTTACACTCATCCATAGCGGATACGAATATTAAAGCTAGCGGATTATTAACCGACCTCTTTATGCTTTCATATAATTGCTCCAATACTCCACCGGACCAAAACACATTTTCAAAGTTCTTCATTCTTCGCTGTACTTGTGCTAGCTTAAATATTTTGTCCCAAATAATAGCCCACGACCAAATCGAGGCAATAAGAAGCATCAACATAACCGACTTACCGATAATGTCGGATGAACTTATTAAAGAAAAAATCGATAAATGATCTTGCGTAACAATTTCTAAGCTATCGCTAATATTAGTATCTGCACTCATTGAAATGTATATTATTTAATTATTCTAAAATTAAATAATATATTCATATTTTACTTTTGTCATTAGGTTATGTGAAAAATTTTTAGTGATCAATTCAGTGTCATACCGTGGCTTGACCACGGTATCTAGGAAAACAATTTAAAATACTAATAACTATTAGTATTTTAAGCTGGACCCCGTGATCAAGTCACGGGGTGACAAATACTTTTTATACTATTAATTTAATATCTCTTGACTTATCTCAATTTTTGCCGCCCTTAAATTTAACCTACGGTTGCATATGAAATTAATTGAATATTTTAAAAAACTTGAATCTATAGCTTTTGGCCCATGGCTTAATAAATACAAACAATTATTTACCTTAAAATTGACATGTTTGATGTAATGATTTCAAGCAAAGAATTAAAGAACATTTTAATAAAGAGTTAGTTATATTATCTAATGACGTTATTGAAAGAGAGATAGGAGCAGATACAAAGCAATCAGAAGTTGCGGTTATTTTTTCTTCGAACCATAGAGAAAATTTATATTCTATATTTACTTGGTTAACAAACTTTCAGTTAGAACAATATTCTAGATTTATATTAAATCTTCCAAAAGATTATAAGGATTATAAAGATTATTTTTTACAAGAAGAACAACAAAGCAGATATTCAAAAATCAAAACTTTTAATAATGTTCAAGATAAGAAATGGTTAGCAAGGAAATATTTCAATTTATCAAAGCACGAACCATCAAATAATTACCCATTATTTCAAGAAAATACTTTAAAATTGCAAAAATATTTAGAATATCCTTATGAATATAATACTGCAATTTATAAATCTGAATTTCTAGGTTCTGTAGATAGCTATTATAATTATTCTTGTGATAATATATAAAAATTATATATTAAGAAAACAATTAATTTATTAAGGAAATTAATATGCCAAAACAAGAAGATCTAAGACCTTATGTAAAAAAAATTGGTAATTATACTTATTATATTAACCCTAAAGGTGGAACGATAGTAACAGAACCTAATGGTGATGCTTATCGTTATGATATAATACATGGTCGAGGTGTTATTATCCCCTTAGAAAAACCCTTTATACCTAATTTGAATTTTTACGTTGATGAAACTAAGGTTATAGGAGACTCAAAATATGATACCGGATATTTTCATAAATATTTTGCTGGATTTGGATTTGAATAATACAAAAAAATATTGTACAAAATAGAAATTGGATTTATAATTTGTACAATATTAAATAAATTATATTATGTTTGATCGTGATATAACCGATTATATAAAATATTCAGCAAAATATTATCCGGTAGTTACTGTTACAGGGCCTCGTCAATCCGGCAAGACTACTCTAGTAAAAATGATTTTTTCAGATAAACCTTATGTCTCGCTTGAAGATGTAGATATAAGAGAATTTGCTAAAAAAGATCCTAGAGGTTTTTTATCTACTTATAGCCAAGGAGCAATTATTGATGAAGTACAATATTGTCCTGACTTATTTTCATATATACAAACGAAAGTAGATAATGACCAAATCGCCGGACAATTTATTTTAACAGGCTCACAGAATTTTTTATTACTTAAAAGTATCTCACAATCCTTAGCAGGTAGAGCAGCTATAGTATATTTACTGCCTCTTAGTCATAACGAAATCAATAGTAAATTACCTGTTACGGGAGAACCTCTAAATTTTATATTTAAAGGTTTTTACCCTAAACTTTACACTCAAGACTTATTGCCTACAATATGGTATAGAAACTATATACGTACCTACATCGAAAGAGATGTTAGGCAACTTAAAAACATTACCGACATTTCAACATTTCAAACTTTTTTGAAAATCTGTGCTACTCGTATAGGACAATTAGTAAATTTCTCATCTATAGCTACTGAGCTATAACACGGTAAAGTCATGGCTTTCTCTATTACAAACAAGCTTTATAATCTATTTAGTTAAACCACATCATAAAAACTATAATAAACGTTTAGTTAAGCAAGAAAAATTATATTTTTATGATACCGGTCTTGCATGCACTTTACTTGGACTCGAATCAATTGAACAGTTAGAAAAATATTATGCTAAAGGAAGTTTATTTGAGAATATGATAGTAGTTGAAATACTTAAAAATCGTCTTAATAAAGGGCAAGAAGAAGGTATATATTTTTGGCGGGATAGCCATGGACATGAGCTTGATATATTAATTGAAAGTAATACGCTAACTCCAATTGAAATTAAAGCAAGTAAAACTATAATTCAAGAATTTTTCAAAGGAATTAATTATTGGAACAATTTAGCAGGTCAAGCAAACGGTTATATTATATATGCAGGCACTACTGAGCAAATAAGAGGAAACATAGAAGTTTTACCTTGGAATAAAATTAATAAAATCATTACATCTGTATCACCCAAAACTCCAACTTAAATATAAAGACCTTTTTATTTCTAACTAAACATTCACTATCATTTTAAATTAAAAACTCTATATGGCTAAATCGTTATATTTTTAGATGTCGTGGTTAAATTTAGGGTAAAAAGAGATGGTTTTATTTTATACAACCCTTAAAAAGACCTTATTGGCATTATTGTGTGGATACTGAGGCGTCATTGCGAGCAGCCGTAAGCGTTGTTGCGTGGATCGGAAAACGCACTAGGTGTCATCCCGTGGCTTGACCACGGGATCCAAAAAACTACTTAAAATATAGTATTTTTAACTGGATCCCGCGATCAAGTCGCGGGATGACAATGAGAATCCGATCCGTGCAACCCCCTCTCCTCGCAATGACGATATCAACTACTTCGGAGCAATGCTAATATTTCTTCAATAACTCAAGAGCTTTTGCAAAATCTACTATATATTCTTCTTCTTTTTTTAAGTCTTTGATTTTTAAGCTATTATTCGTCTGCTCTTCGTCACCTATAAAAATAATAAGTTTAGCATTTTCATTAAGAACGCGTTGCATTCTTTTAGCTATTTTACCTAGGGGTTCTATGATAGTAGCAATATTTTCTGTTCGCAATTTATCTACAATTTCTAAAGCATAGCAAATATTATTTTCGCCTATAGGTAATACAAATACCGGCTTTACTTCAGATATATTATATTCTCGCATTAAAGCAATTCGCTCGATACCGGCAGCAAAACCGATAGCCGGTACATCATCGTTATTACCCATGATTTTAGCAAGCCCGTCATAACGTCCGCCGGCTAGAATAGTAGATTGTGACCCAAGCTTTTTCGTAGTGAATTCAAAAGCAGTATGACAGTAATAATCAAGTCCTCTAACCAAACGTGGGTTTATAGTATATTCTACGCCTAAAATATCTAGATACTTTATTAACTCCTCAAAATATTCTTTAGACCCATCAGTGTAATATTCAGATAAAACCGGTGCGTTTGCTATTATTTTCTGATCGGTCTCACTTTTAGAATCAAGTATCCGCATTGGATTTTTGGATAACCTTATTTTGCTTTCTTCTGATAATTGATCTTTAAAATCATTTAGATATTCTACTAATTTTTGCTGATAAACGCTTCTTGATTCACTACATCCAAGAGAGTTAAGCTCTAAGGTAGTATCCTGCTCTATTTCGAGTGCTTTTAATATATCAACGGCTAACTTCAAAGTTTCAGCATCAGTAATTGCTCCTTTAGCACCGATATACTCATAATTTAGTTGGTGAAATTGTCTTTGACGCCCTGCTTGCGGTCTATCATAACGAAAAACAGGACCGGTAGAGAAGAACTTTAATGGTAATTTATGTTGTAATCCGTTTGAGATAAGGCTTCTTATAATACCTGCTGTAAATTCAGGTCGTAATGCTACGGAATCATTGCTTTTATCTAAAAAACTATAGATTTCTTTGCTGATTACGTCAGAGCTTTCACCCATCGAGCGGTTAAAGACTTTAGTATACTCCAAAATAGGAGTACTCATTTGCTTATAGCCGTATAATACTCCAACATCTCTTGCTTTGTTAATTATATAGTCGTGAACTTTATAATCATCCGACAAAAGATCTTTCATTCCTCGGAGTGGTTGCAGCTTTTCAGTCATTTGCTTAATTTTGTGGTTTTGTGTGGATTAACGTCATTGCGAGGAGGCGTTGTTGCATGGACCATTTTATGTCATTCCCGCGAAAGCGGGGCCCCAGTAAAATCTAAAAAAACTTGTTTTTTAGACTTATTTTACCAAATATGTAACTTCTATATCAATATTGAAGTTATTTTTCTGGATCCCCGCTTTCGCGGGGATGACATCGAGTAGGTTTTTCTATCCACACAACAATACCTTGCGAGGAAAGGCAAAGCCTCGACGTGGCAATCTCAGGAATTTTTTACTACTTCATGAGATTGCCACGCTCCTTTCAGTCGCTCGCAATGACGACTCGGGTATCCATGCAACAACGCCGACTTGACCACGATATCCAGTTTTTTTTATTTTTTCTAGATACCGTGGTCAAGCCACAGTATAACATACGTCCCTAATTTTGCTCTTCTTTCATAAAGAACGATCTTATAATATATAAAACAAATATCGTAATAAACCAATATATTAACGCACGACCTGCCGTTAATATATTAAAGTTTCCTTTATATATTTCATCACCATACATTTGTGTAAGTAATAGATAGATACAAGCAAACAAAATAAACGGTGCAATAACAAATACTATAGGACATTTAAATGCTCTTTGAGCAGTCGGTAATTTTATCCTAAACATCATTACTATTATTGCTACAACAATATAATCAATAAGTGCTCCCATTGAAGTTAATTGCGTTATAATTTCAGTAGGACAAAAACCTCCTAAAAACGCTGCAAGTGCAGAGAATATTATAATCGTAACATATGGGCTATCATATTTAGGATGCAATTTTGCAAAACTTTTCGGTAGTAAACCGTCACGTGCGATAGCATAAAAAATACGAGAAGTACCGTAAATATTCATCATCAACACCGTCATCATACCACAAACCGCTCCGGTTGAAACAATTGCTGAACCAATTTTACTATTATTGATAGTTAAGGCATAAGCAAGCGGACGATCATTATTTAGCTGATCAAAAGGAGCTATACCGGTAACTAAGCCTGACATTACCACATATACTAAAGTAGTTAAAACTAGTGATCCTATAATACCGATCATTATATCACGCTTTGGATTTTTACATTCTTCAGCTGCAGTTGCAATTGTTCCAAATCCCGTAAAAGCTAAGAACAAAATAGAAGAACCCATCACGACTCCACCGAAACCGAAAGGCATAAAATTACTCCAATTAGTAGCATCAAAATGCGGAGCAGCTGCCACAACAAAAGCAAATATTGCTGCCATTTTTACAAAAACTAAAATAGCATTTATTTTTTTACTATCTTTAGTACCTAAAAATAAAATAAATCCAATAAATGCCGAAATTAAAAATGCCGGTAAATTTATTACTCCACCATTTGAAGGTACGGTAGTTAAGGCTTTTGGTAAATATACTCCGCCTGCTTCCAATATTCCTTGTATATAACCTGACCAACCGGCAGCTACTATTCCAGCAGATACTCCAAGCTCTAATATTATAACGCTACCGATCATCCAAGCTAATACTTCACCGAATGCAACATAAGAGTAAGTATAAATACTGCCGGAAGTCGGAAGCATAGCAACAAGTTCGGTATAAACAAGTGCGACGAAAATACAGGTAATACCGGCAATCATATAAGATATCATCACTGCAGGTCCTGAAAATTTAGCGGCAATTATACCGGTAACAACGAATACGCCCGTACCAACCATTGCACCAAGACTCAGTAATATTAAATCGAATGCTCCAAGCGTCTTACTAAGACCGCTTGAGCTACCTATCTCTTTTACTGATTCAAAACTTTTCTTCTTAAAAAAACTCATTATTTTCTCCTGTTTTAGTGAGCTTATTTTTTTGTGAATTGTGTCATTGCGAGCGACTAAAAGGAGCGTGGCAATCTCAGGAGGTCTAACTAGATTGCCACGTCGCTTCGCTCCTCGCAATGACGCAATTACCTCATATCCCTAGTAATCCATCCGCCGCCAAGTACCCTCTCTCCGGCATAAATAACGCATGCTTGTCCAGGGGCGACGGCTTTTTCTTCGGATAAAAATTTTATCTTCATTTTATCATCACCGAGTTTACTTATTTCGGCTAAACGAGGCGGTCTTGTTGAGCGGATTTTAACGGCTACTTCTAGCTTTTCGTTATCTTTAGTCTCATCTGCAAGCCAATTCACGTCTTTAATTATAAACTCCTGCACATGTAATGCAGACTCCGGTCCTACATATACTATATTGTCCTTAGGATCAATCTTTACTACATATAAAGGCTTGTTATAAGCTATACCAAGCCCACGACGTTGCCCTATAGTGTAATTAATTATACCACTATGTTCTCCTAGCTCAAACCCGTTTACGTGAACAATCTTACCGCTTTCGCTGCTACCGGGACGTATTTTATTTATTACGCTCTTATAATTCCCGTCAGGTACGAAGCAAATATCTTGGCTATCCGGCTTATCCGCTACCTCAAGCCCAAATTTACTAGCAAGCTTTCGTGTTTCATCCTTAGTAAGTCCTCCAAGAGGAAAGCTTAAATATTCTAATTGCTCTTTAGTTGTCGTAAATAAAAAATAACTTTGGTCTTTTGCCGGATCAAGCCCTGTATGTAATTCCGCTCCATTATCACCGTTTATTTTTCGTACGTAATGACCGGTAGCAAGCTTATCTGCCCCAAGTTCTCTAGCCGTTTTAATTAGATCCCTAAATTTTACCGATTTATTACATTGCACGCATGGAAGCGGTGTTTCACCTTGTAAATAGCTATCGACGAAATTATCTATTACCAACTCTTTAAATTTGCTCTCATAACCAAGTACGTAATGGGGAATACCTAGCTTATTTGCTACCATTTTAGCATCGTAAATATCCTGACCGGCACAACAGGCATTTTTTTTCCCTACTGCCATACCGTGATCATATAGCTGCAAGGTAATACCTATAACATTATGTCCCTGTTCATGCAGCATTGCGGCAACCGCCGAACTATCAACCCCGCCTGACATTGCGACAACTATAGTAGACTGCTTATCCCCTAAATTAATCATACCAACCTTAAACAAACAGCAAATTATACTAAATTTATAATTAAATTACAACACTATCTTTTAATATATTAAAATGCTATAATTGGCGTTGTCTAATAATTATCGATTTCGTCATTGCGAGCAGGCATTGTTGCGTAGGCCGATAAATCCACTGTGTCATACCGGGGACAAGCCCCGGTATGACATCGCACGCATTTTTTGATCCACACAACAAGACACATAGCTTAAAAAATTATATGTTATTTAAAATATTATACAAAACAGTTATTACATTAGCTCTAATTTATTTTCTACTGATTATTTTAGAATATGCACGTCAAGGTTTTATTAATGACCTATCATTACAAAAAGTAGATTTATCTATTCAGAATTCTATAAAGGAGCCTATTTATTTAGTTTCTTATGCCGACGATCCAGAGTATGTTTATCGTAATCAAAATGCAACTACTCATTATGCGATTAATAAAGGTATAGATTTCATATTTAACTACAAGAAAAAGCATATAAATCAAGCATTTATAGAAAAAAATCAAGAAATTTTTAATGAACCTGCAGGAGCGGGGTTATGGCTATGGAAGCCTTATATTATACTTGAAACAATGAAAAATGCACCGGAAGGAGCTATTATAGTATATTTAGATTCAGCATTTGTTATTAAAAAGCATATCAGTAATTTAACAAATCTTTTAGGCGATAATGATATATTACTGGTACATGATCGCAATCGTAAAAACGGTAGTTTTGTTAAAGGTGAAACTTTTGCTTTAATGGATTGTCTTACTGACGAATGCAGAAATGACGATCACATTTGGTGTGCCGTTATTATTGTACGTAATACCAAGCTTTCTCGTTCTTTTATTGAAAAATGGCTAAAAAGTTGTGAAGATATTAGAATTCTTTCAGGCAAAGATTATAATATTTACCCTAATTACGATGAATATAAATGGCATCATTCCGACCAATCGGTACTTAGCCTTATATATCACAAAAATCCACAATCGGTTAAAGTAATAGAGTATGAAGAAACAACACCTTCTTTATCTTGGTTTCACCGTAAATATTCAAATAGCTCGCCGTTAAAGCCTTGGTATAGCATATACGGTATAGATCCTATAATTAACTTTAATACTAACGGCAAAGTTTTACCTTCTACTGCTCTTATAAATACTCCGCCGATTGTTAGACTTCGTAAATGGGTTATTGAACATCAATGATGGGCTTTGTTGCGTGGCTCTTGAAAAACGCTCCGTTGTCACCCCGTGGTCAAGCCACGGGGTGACAGCTATAGTTCTCTTACTTTAAAGAAACTATAAGATAAAGTAAGTACTTTAATGTCTTGCATTTCAGGATCAAGCTCAAAATCCTTATCTATATAAAATGTAACCGGCATTAAGACTTTTTCGCCGGCTTTTAATAATTGTTCTTCAAAACAAAAACAATGAATTTTTACGAAATATTTTCCTGCTTTATTTGGAGTAACATTATATACGGAAGTACCTATTATATCGTTATCACTTAGATTCTCCGTTTCATAGAACACTAGAGTATTCTGCCCCGGAACAATTTGCACTCTTTGCTGCCTTGGGATAAAACGCCAAGGCAAATCTTTATCAACATTAGCATCGAACTCGATAATTATAGGTTTAGTGCCTTTTACCTTAGAATATACACTCACCGTTTCTTTTGCAGTAGTGCCGCCATATCCTGTAACTTTACAAAATAAATTATAGATAGGTACGGAAGCAAAGCTTAGTAACACCATGCTAATTATTAATCCCAGCAAGGAAAAAGCTAAATTTTTATTGGATTTTTTAGACATTATTTGATTTTATTTAAAAATACTCTAGAAAAAGTTTATTTTAGATCATATATGTGTTAGTATAAAGAAAAATAGTTTTTAAGGTTAGTATGACTAATAATATTAATGCATTAGCAATTTCTAGCGAATCAGGATTTTATAGCTACTTACAGAAAATCAATAAAATTCCTTCACTTACGCAAGAAGAAGAATTTTTATTAGCGAAATCCTATTTAGAAGAGAATGATTTACAAGCTGCACATAAATTAGTAACGAGCCATCTTAAGCTTGTTGCAAAAGTTGCAAGCGGCTATAGGACTTACGGTCTTCCTATTACCGAATTGGTTTCAGAAGGTAATATAGGTTTAATGCAGGCAGTAAAAAAATTCAATCCCGAACTTGGTTTCCGCCTATCAACATATGCAATGTGGTGGATTAAAGCAGCCATACAAGAATATATATTAAAATCTTGGTCATTAGTAAAGATGGGAACAACGGCCGCACAAAAAAAATTATTTTTTAGTCTTAATAAAGTTAAGCATAAAATTACTAATTTATACTCAAGGGCTATTACTACCGATGATTTTGCACAAATAGCAGATGAGCTAGGCGTTTCGGTTAATGAAGTTTCCGAAATGAATACTAGAATTTCAGGTCCTGATTTATCGTTAAATAACTCTATAAATAGTGACGATGCAGAATCCGGAGAGTTAATAGAACTACTACCGGAAACACGCCCTACTCCCGAAGCTATGGCTATTAATAAGCAAAATTCTACCAGTAAAAGGAAGTTACTATCAAATGCTATGAAGATTTTAAACGATAGGGAACTTCGTATTTTAACAGAGCGTAAATTAACAGATACTCCTAAAACTCTAGATATTCTAAGCAGTGAGTATAATATTTCTAAGGAACGTATTAGACAAATAGAAAATACGGCTTTTGAAAAAATAAAGAAGTTTATTTTAAACCATAGTAGAGAAGTAGCTTAACTTCATTCCTGCAGAGGTATGACCTTGTTGCACAACTCGTTTATGTCATTCCCGCGACTTGATCGCAGGATCCAGTAAAAAAATGATAAAAACAAAGAAAATTATATGAAAATTTAGTATATAATTTGCTTAAAAAACTGGATTCCTACTTTCGCAGGAATGACATTAGTTCAGCACACCTGACCATTCCGGATCAGAAGCATCTGCCGGTGTTATAATTTCTCTTTCATTATGACCTGTTAGATCAATTGCAAAAATTTTATTCTTTCCTGGAGCTTTAGCTCTTGAAGGCCAACCTTTAGCAAACATAATAACTCGTCCGTTAGGCGACCAACAAGGGCTTTCGACTAAATACCCGCTTGTTATTATCCTTTCGCTATTCTCATCATCTTGGGGGCATGCTTTCATAATTCCGATATTAAAAGTTTTTCCTCCGTCTCCTCTAGTAATCTTAGTAAATACTATATAATCTCCTCTAGGCGACCAGCTAGGAGCAGTGTAAGAACCTCCACCAAAACTAATACGCTGAACGTCACTTCCGTCCGAATTCATGATATATAATTGAGGTACACCGTTTCTATCGGAATTATACACAATTTTTTTACCGTCCGGTGAATAGCTAGGAGAGGTATTAATACCAAATCCGTCAGTTAATTTATGAAGCCGTTTAGTAGCAAGGTCGATTTCATAGATATGCGTCGAGCCGTTTTTAGCTATCGACATTACAGCTTTTCTACCGTCCGGTGAGAATCTAGGAGCAAAAGATATACCGGAAAAATCACCTACTACACTTTCTTTGCCTGTTTTTAAATCTTTTTCATAAACAAGTGCTCTTCTTTTGGTAGCATATGAAACATAAAAAATCTTATCCGCCGAACGAGCAAATCTTGGGGTTAAGACTAATGACTTTCCATTGGTAAGGTATTTATTATTAGCCCCGTCATAATCCATCAAAGCAATTCTTTTTATTTTCGGTAAAGAACTGCTTTCTGATACATACACTATTTTGGTATCAAAATAACCGGCATCACCGGTAATTTTTTCATAAATTTTATCGGCAATTTTATGTGCCGCTCTTCTCCATAAGGTTTCAGGTACTTCAAGAATTTCACCGGCGAGCTGTTTTTCAAGCAATGTATCCCATAATATAAAGCTAATTTTAAGTTTACCGCTTTCTAGTTTCTTAACTTCACCATTTACTAAAAGACTAGCATTAATTTGACGCCATGCAGCAAAAAGCGGTTTATATTCTATTCCTGTCTTCTCTTCTATAAAAGATGCAGAGGAAATAGGACGGAATAATCCTGAAAGCTTTAAATCATTAGAGATAACTTTAACCACATCGTGACCTACTACGTTATCAGTAGAACTATCAGCATTAAATTTATTTACTGCTATAGGCGTAGGGTCGGCTCGCCCATGCTCAATATTTATTGTTTCAAGTGCATAGCCGGTAAAGCTAAATAATAGTGATAGTATAAAATATATAATATTTCTCACTCAAAATACTCCTTTTTATCAAATTCCGTCAGTACGGTGTCATCCCGCGACTTGATCGCGGGATCCAGCTTGCAACACTATTATAAGTTATTTTTTTGGATACTGCGATCAAGTCGCAGTATGACATTAAAGGTTACTAGATTCCTGCTTTCGCAGGAATGACATCCACTACCCAAAAATCTTCATTAATTCTTCCCATTCTCTTTTAGTCATGCCGCTAGTTTCATGGGTAACTTTTTCACCTTTTATCATTCTTTTAATTACATCTAAACCTTTACGTGAAATATTCGCTCCCTGCAAACGATATTCCTCAAAAGCTTCGTAAGTAAAAGGTACCCAAGCTTTAACTATCTCAAGCATTTTTTCGGCATAAACTCTAATTTCATATTGTGCGTGAGGGGCGGCACGCAACCTTAAGAAATGAAGTAAATTATGTAAATTAATCTTCCAATACCATTCCGTATAATAATTTAAAGTTAAATTCATACGAGCAAGCTCTCTTGCTATCCCTGTGGCGTTCTCATCTATAATATTACCTTCTTCATCGGCATTCATCAGTTCCTTATAATGCCCGTAGCACTGTCTAGCATCTTCCTCTAAAATTGCAAGGACCTTTTCAGCCACTTCTTTCGGTAAGCTATCCCCTTCCCTACATTGTTTATTTACGGCAGATTGGGAAGCAATATTTGCCAGTTCAGGTAAATAAAATTCGTTGCCTAAAATAGAATACCTTGCCGAATATTCGTTAACGCTAGCTGTTCTATGCCTAATCCATTGCCTTGCAATAAATATCGGTAGTTTAATATGGAACTTGATGTCACACATCTCAAAAGGAGTGGTATGATAATGACGAAGCAAGTAGTTTATCAGCCCTTTATCTTGGTTTAATTGCTTCGTACCCTTACCGTAAGAAACACGAGCTGCTTGTACTATAGCACTATCATCCCCCATATAGTCGATAACTCTAATAAAGCCGTGATCTAAAACTTTTATAGGCTCATATAAGATTTCTTCAAGTGCCGGAACTGTTACTCTTTTTGTGGTGTTGTGCATTCTATTTATCCTTTATGTTTTTCTTTAAATTAACCTTTCCGATGTCATTCCCGCTTGGTATTGTTGCGTGGATCAATTTCACCTCTGTCATGCCGTGGCTTGACCACGGGATCCAGTTAAAAATACTAAAATTATTAGTATTTTTTATTGTTTTTCTGGATGCCGTGGACAAGCCCACGGCATGACATTTCATGACAAATAACTATATAAATTTTTACCGTTTCTTTTTAGCCATAATTTTGCCGGTTGGTATTCAGGATATATATCCTCAACTAACTGCCAAAAATTTTTGCTATGGTTCATTTCTTTTAAATGTACCATTTCATGAGCTACTAAATATTTTAGTACTTCAAAGGGGGCAAAAACTACCCGCCAATTAAAAGCAAGATTCCCTTTGCTACAACAACTCCCCCAACGGCTAACATTTTCCATTATTCTAATATTAGAATAAGTCAAATTATGTTTTTTGGATATATTCTCTACTATTATTTTTATTTCTGCTAATAATTTCTTTTTAAGGAATACTTCTATACTAAGTTTTTTTAGTACCTTACTGCAATACACTTCTAACGTAGAATCATTTAGTTTTATCTGATTTTTAGACGAATCAATATGTATTATTTCATAAGATTTACCCAAAATAGAAATCTTATCTTCATCCTTTGGTATCTCAGTTACATTACGACGTAATTTTTGCCTAACCCAATATTCTTTACTTAATAAAAAATTATGACCTTTTTCGACTTTTACCTTAAGAGGTAATACAAGCTCTGCACCTTTAGACGTAATTCGGATGGCTATATTTTTAGCTTTGCTACTCCTCCTTACTATAACATTTTGAGGTTCGCCGTATTTGGTAAGAGTAATAAAATCTTCCATTTAAAATTCTATATATTTGCTTGGATCAACCGCTATTTTGTTTTTACGCATCGCAAAATATAACTTATGTTCTACATGTCCGATAACACTATTTTTAGCAATTTTATCACCTTTTTTAAGTAACAAATCGTCTAAACTCGCATATGCTACTTCCAAATCATCTTTATCTAACTTAACTATTACTAAATTACCGAATTGTTTATTAAAGCCTGAATATATTACCGTTCCTGCAGCAATAGATTTAACTTCGCTATATTCTTTAGCGGCAATATCTATCCCTTTACTTTTACCGGCTTTAAACTCGGTAATAATTACCCCATTTAACGGTTTTACAAAATTTAATTGTTCTATCGCTTCTTCATCTTCGTCTTCATTCCGAAATATAGGAATCTCAATATTATCATTATCATCTTCTATAATTTTTGCCTTTGGTTCTTCGAGTCTACCACTAACTTTTTCTGATACGGGATCGTCTTCCATAGTTCTTTGAACTATCAACCCCTCGTCGTGTTCTAGTTCGGTAGAATTATTATTTGCAGTAACATCTCCTACTTTATACTCAATTGGAGCCGGTGGCTGATCAACACAAGAAACTAAACAAAAACATATAACGATACTAAGTGCAACAGGATATTTCATATATTTAACAAAACTATTATTTACATTAGAAAACAAATCTTACATAGTATATAATTTTTATCATTATTTTCCATCAAAAAATTAACTATGAAAACTTATAATATTGTCATAGCTAGTGATCATTCAAGTTATGAGCTTAAGTCTGAAATTATCAATTATTTAGAGCAGAAATCTCTAAAGATTTATGACTGCGGAACGAATAATACACAAACCGTTGATTATCCTGATTATGCTAAGAAAGTAGTAGATATTATTATTGAAAAATTAGCACCTATCGGTATTTTAATTAGTGATACGGGGATTGGTATGTCTATAGCTGCTAATCGTAGCTCGGAGATAAGAGCCGCTTTGTGCAATGATATATTAACTGCCGAAAATGCTAAAGCTCATAATGACGCTAATATTTTGATACTCGGAGCAAAAACCGTAGATCACAAAATAGTATTTGATATTATAGATAAGTTTTTAACTACCAAATTTGAAGGCGGCAGACATAGCACCCGCCTATCAAAGATAAAGTAGTTTTATATAGATAGACGTCGTCATTGCGAGCGGGCATTGTTGCATGGATATAAAAAAGCACTCGGTGTCATACCGTGGTTTGACCACGGGGTCCATAAAAACAACTAAGAACACTAATAATTTTAGTATTTTTAACTGGATCCCGTGGTCAAGCCACGGTATGACAATTAGGAAACTGGTCTACGCAATAAAGCCTATATCTGATAAACTAATATATAACTTTGCTTAATATGAATCTTCAAGAGTTTAAACAAAAATATAATTACGATGTTGCAACGAAAATGATGCAGCAATATCTAGACATTAAATTTGCTCATTTAGATTGTTTATTATTATTTAGAATGGGTGATTTTTATGAGATGTTCTATGAAGATGCAATTCTAGCAAGCAATGTACTTGGCATTGCTTTAACAAAGCGAGGCAAAAACGGCGAAGAAGAAATTGCGATGTGCGGAGTACCTTATCATGCTCTTGAGAATTATTTAACTAAGTTAATTGAAGAAAATTATAAGGTTGCTATTTGTGATCAACTAGAAACACCTGAAGAAGCAAAGAATAGAGGCGGTTATAAAGCGGTAGTTACTAGAGACGTCACACGTATTATAACTCCAGGAACTATAATTGAAGAAAATCTAATTGCTTCAGCAGAACCTAATTATTTAGCAAGTCTCGTAATACCAAAAAATAAAGAAACGGCTAGCCTTTGTTATGTTGATCTTTCTACTTCCGAAATTTTTGTAGTTAATGTACCGGAAGCCGAAATTCTTAATGAACTTGCCCGTTTAAAACCTCGTGAAATTTTACTTAGCGAAAATCTAAGATCTTCTAATCTTGCGGATAGTATTTTTAAACAATTAAATTTTCGTATTACCTATCAAGTTGATAGTTTTTTTGCAGTTAATAAATGTGGAAAAATTATTTTAGATTTTTATAAAATGAAAGATATTAAAGGAGTTGGAGAAATATCTAGCAGTCAAATTTGTGCCATAGGTAGCATTTTAGAATATTTATCGTTAACGCAAAAACAAAATATTCCTCATTTGCCAATCCCTAGAATTATCAATTTTCATAGCTATATGACTATTGATTTTGCAACTAGACGCAATCTTGAAATTGTAACAAACTCACAAGGCGGCTCGAAAGGAAGTTTACTAAGCACCCTTAATCATACGGTTACTAAACAAGGCGGACGTTTACTATATAATTTTCTTTCAAGTCCTTTAACCGACATTGCTAAAATAAATCATCGTTTAAATATTACCGAGTTCTTTTATTCCAACTTAGAAATAGTAAAAAGAACTAGAGAACTTCTAAAAAAAACTAGTGATATAGAACGCTGCTTAACCCGTATTACGATGAACAGAAGTTCGGGTCGTGATTTACTTAGTATTAAATATACCTTGGAAACTGCAACGATTATTAAAGGAGTATTTTTTGATGCTTACGGTTTTAATTTACCTGATTTTATTGAAAAAATTATTAAGCCACTGTCAGGTAATGAAGAGTTATATAATTTAATAGATGAAACAATACGGGAAAATGCACCGAATAATTTAAATGAAGGGGGTATAATAAAACATGAATATCATCCGAAAGTAGCACAATTACATGATTTAATTAATAACGGAAAATTACATATTGAAAAGCTAAAAGAGCAATATCGCAAAGAAACGAGAATAGACAGTTTAAAAATATCCCATAATAATGTTATAGGGCTTTTTATCGATATAACTGCTAAAAATGTCAATAAAATCACTGATTCCAAATTTATTCACCGTCAAACCACAGTTAATAATGTCCGCTACACTACTGCCGAATTACAAAAGCTTGAAAGCGACTTAGTCAATGCCAAAACCTTAGTAATAAGTTTAGAAAAAGAATTATATGCGGATATTTGTAGCCAAGTAATTGAAAAAGCTTCCTATTTACGAATACTTGCAAGCTCTTTAAGCGGACTTGACGTATTTTGTAATTTTGCTTACATCGCTGATGAATATGATTATGTTAAGGCTGAATTTACCGATGATTTAAGCTTTGACATCGTTAAAGGACGGCATCCTGTAGTAGAGAAAGCACTACAGCAAGAAAGCAAAAGCTTTGTATATAATGATTGTCATTTATCGGAGCTTGAGCGTATTTGGTTAATTACCGGTCCTAATATGGCAGGTAAAAGTACTTTTTTACGTCAAAACGCCATTATTGCAATCATTGCTCAAATAGGTTCGTTTGTGCCGGCTAAAAGTGCTAAAATAGGAGTAGTCGACAAAATATTTAGCCGAATAGGTGCTGCCGATGACTTAATTAAGGGACAATCGACCTTTATGGCAGAGATGCTTGAAACCTCAGCGATTCTTGCCCAATCTACAAAAAACTCACTAATCATACTTGATGAGGTAGGTAGAGGGACATCCACTTATGACGGGGTATCTATAGCATGGTCGGTGCTTGAATATATCCATGATAAGCTAAAATGTCGCTGTTTATTTGCAACGCACTATCATGAGCTAACCGTTATGAGTAATTTCCTGCCGGCTTTGCAAAATTATACTATTGCTATTGAGGAGTCAGGTAAAGATATTCTATTTTTACATAATATTATATCAGGTGCTGCCGATAGGTCTTACGGTCTTCATGTTGCGGCTCTTGCCGGTCTTCCTGCGAGTGTTATAAACAGAGCTGAGCAGATTCTGCTTAAATTTGAAAAAACTTCTACAGGTAAAGGAAAAAATATCTTATCGACGGAATCAAATAATTTGAGTTTGTTCAATCTTGAGCCTAATAAAACTACTATAAGCAACAAATTAGATGAAAAATTTAGAACTATAGATCCTGATAAACTATCCCCTAAAGAAGCACTTGAGTTAATTTATGAGTTAAAGAAGTTGGTTTGATGCGAGTTTGGCAGTGTCTGCGTGGATCGAAAACGCGTTCGATGTCATCCCGTGGCTTGACCACGGTATCCAGAAAAACAACTAAGAACACTAATAATTTTAGTATTTTTAACTAGATCCCGCGATCAAGTCGCGGGATGACATTTTTGCCTCCCTTTCCAATCAATATTTACTACAGGCTACAGGCGAAAAAATTAGGATTAGCGAAATTTTCTTTGCCGTAAGTAATTTCTTGTCCATGCGTATCTAAAATATTACCGCCGCCGGCTTTAATTAAAGCATGACCTGCCGCTATGTCCCATTCCATAGTTTGACCAAATTTTGGATATATATCAGCTGCTCCTTCAGCAATTAAGCATAGTTTAATTGAACTGCCTATTGCATTTATTTGACCGAATGAATATTTACTTAAAAATTCTTTAGTAGCTTTATTTGAATTATAAAAACCTATTACCGCGTTAAGCTCTTCATGTTTAAATTCATGATTAACAAATATTTCTTTAGAATTCTGTTCGATTTTTAACCGACCGTTTACATCGGTATAATATAGCTTTGCTGTATATCAAGCCGATGGTTGGAAAACCGTTTTCAATAAGCCCCTATATTTACCGTATATGTACTTTTACCGTTTACATAGCTCCGTGTCCCCATAGGATCAATTAACCAAAAAGTATCACTGCTTAATATAGGTAGCGGCTGCTCTTCACATACTATAGCTATTTGAGAAGTTAAGGTTTGTAGAGTTTGATAAATTATTTTACTAATTTCCTTATCGGCATTAGTGACTACTGACCCATCTGATTTAGTATCAGTCAATATTCCTGCCTTTTTTATATCTAATGCAACCTTACCGGTATTAATAATTAAATCTTTTAAAGCATTAATTAAATTGTCATTCATAATTATTTATTTAACATCTTTGCAGCTGTATCATCTTCTAACCACTGACCGGTATTTAAAAACGTAGATTGCTGCAACTCAGCGATTTGATGATCAGGTGACCCCGGTAACATTTGCCATCCCAAATATTCAATTCCATAATACCCTATATCAACCATACTTAAATAAGAGTCCATATTTTCTAAATCTTTTTTATTATTTGCAAAAATTACTATTTTTTTAGGTTGTTTTGGTATAATTTTTAAGAACTCTATAAGAGTTTTTACTCTATTTATATTACCGGTAAATATTATACCTAAATAAAAAATAGGGGCTCCAGCATCGCTTGGATTAAATCTAAATACATCTTTATCATTAACCTTATTAGTAAAATTAATATTGAGTCCGTAAAGTAAGGTATATAACCATCCTTCATAATTTTCAATTAAATTACATGGAGCCGTTATTTCTTGAAGACCTAAAACTGTTGCACCTTGCTGTTTCATCTTATTAATTAAATCTACCCACTTAGATTCAACAAGCATCATTTGACGCTGCACTATCAATTTTGCAATAGTTTTATTAACTGATGCGTTATCCGCTGCAAGACTATATAAATATTTAGTAAAATTTATATAAGAATTATCCTGATATCGAAATAATTTGGATTTCGGTGTTATAATAGTATTATCTATATTTATAAGTACCAGCGTATCTGCATCTATCTTCGGTAATAAATTTTTCATTGTTACTGAATCTACGGAGTAAGTAGGAATAATTTGACCGTAGCCCACATACGAAATAACTAAGCAAAGTAAACTCAATAAAACTTTATTTATTCGTGTCATAAGGATTTTTACCTTTCGCATTATTATTCTTTAAAGGTGGATTATTTCTTTTTAGCTTATTTATTTGAGGTATTAAATCACCAATGGTTTTATTATAATATGCAGCATCTTTATTTTCCGGGGTATTTTTATTATTATAATGATAACCAATAAATAATATATTAGAACTATAACTATTAAGTTGAAATTCCATTGAGCTTAGCAATTCTACGCTACTACTAATCATTATAAAGCATTTCGGTATAAAATTCATTTGAACAAGGAAATTGATCATCATTTCCGCTTCCGATATATTATTACTCGTCAATATACCCTTATAAAATACCGGATAAGTATTAGCAAAACTGTCTAAATTATTAAAAATAATATAATTATTGTTTGGAAAACTATTTGAAAAATCAATATCGAAATTTTTCTTTAAATAATCGGCAAACCATATTTCAAATTTAGGAATATTATTAAAATTACCGGTAAAGCCATCATTTACTGCTATTATAGGGATTTTGCTATTACTCATTTCATTTACAAAATTTGGAAAATCAGATTCTTGTAATTCTTTCTTATAACTATCATTAGTTAAAATCAATTGATTTATATAAATAGCTTTTGGATTTTTATTAATATTACGCAAAAGAGGAGTTAGTGTAAGATAAATATCTTTATCAATTTGTTCACCAATAGGCACTAAAGACTTAAACAAAAATTCATCTAAAACCGTTACTACTAATAAATCCTGAGGTACATAATTTTTATTATAATTTTCTTTAAAATCTTGTTTTATTTTATCTAAGTTATCTACTTCGATAATCTCTGCACAAGCTATAGACGTAATAAATAATATTAGAATAAATATATATTTTTTAAACATTTATGGTTCCGTTTTTTAAAGGTAGCGTGTCATACCGTGGTCAAGCCACGGTATGACAATTGTTATATATTAGTGTTACCACATCATACTGCTAATATCAATCCATATTAAACTATAATATGGTAAATATGTTTATGTTTGAAAGTTTTTTTAGTTCGCTTGGTGGTACTGTTGGAAATGCATTTGGCGACGGCATATTTTCAAGCGTGGGAAGATTTGCTGGTAAAATGCTCGGGGAGTATTTAGATCAATTAAATCATGAACCGATAGAATATGATAATATTAAAAATTTCAAAGAAAGCTTTAAGTATGTAACGACAAATTATGGCGAAACTATACCTCTAATTTTCGGTACTGCAAGAGTTAACGGAAAAATAATTTGGGCAGACACAATAAAAGAAGTCGCAAATAGTACCCGTCATAAAGAATATTTCCATTATTTTCATAACTTAAAATCCGTTACTAATTTCACTGAATATAGCTATTTCTTTTCTTTTGCAGTTAGTATTTGTGAGGGAGAAATTACTGAAATTAATAGAGTATGGGCGGGTGATGAAGTTATAAATTTAGGTAAGTATAATTTTAGATTATATAAAGGATCAGAAACGCAATTACCTGATCCTTTAATTGAAACCAACTTAGGTAGCGGTAAAACTCCTGCTTTTAGGTCACTTAGCTATATAGTATTTGAAGAATTACCTTTAGAAGATTTCGGCAATATTATTCCAAATTTCTCATTTGAGGTAACAAGAAAACCAAATATTTATTTACCGAGTAATTATGCAAAAGTTGAAAATTTAATCAGTAGCATTAACATGATCCCGGAATCAGGGGAATTTGTTTACGATACGGAAGTTCAATATAAAACTCAAGAAAGTTCTTACGGCGGTGTTGCCATGAGGCTATTAACTCCCATAATCATTATAATATTGCAGATAGCGTATTTAGTCTTAATCAGCTACAAAACACCTGCCCTAATATTAAATGGATAGCACCTGTAGTTTCTTGGTTCGGCGATAGTTTAAGATATAGGCTATTGCAGCATAAAACCGGCTATAGAGTTTAACGACCCTCTAACCTCATATTCATGCACTTGGCAAGTCGTTAGTTATAATAGAGAGAATGCTAAAATTATCTCTAAAGATGAGCGTGACAACCCTCATTACGGCGGCACGATTAATGATGCTAGTTTAGTGCGTTACTTAACCGAGTTAAAAAGACGTAATTTAAAAATTATGTTTTATCCAATGTTTTTCATGGATTTATCAGATAAACCGTGGCGTGGACATGTAACAGATTCTGCAAATGCAGTAAGCAATTTTTTCATAAAGCGGACGGTTATAATAATTTCATCCTGCACTACGCACGACTTGTTAAAGATTATGTCGATGCCTTTATATGTAAAACTCTACACGGGCTGTTGAAAAAATCAACAAGGTTGCAAATACTTTAATATTTTTTTATCTTTAATAGCAGTAGATAAAAAAACCAAAAAATAATTTTAAGTATCCGTTTAAAATTTTGTACTATCGCAATCATCAGTATTTGAATCTGTGTTTTCTGTACACTTCTAAATTTTGCTCCTCGTAAACCATGATTCTCCTTAGCTTCACCAAATAGACCTTCTATTTTCCACTTTCTCTCAATTAGTTTTTTCTTAAAATCAATTCTATTCTGTCTGACCTTTACCTCATCTATTTCATCCTGATAAGGATTACGATAAATAAATCGTCCTCTATTACTATAATTATCAGAAATACAACCTGATTTTAGAGAGCAATTTTTACAATGCCCTCCTGTAATACGATAACGTTTTATTTGTTTTTTATCTAATTTATCATACGGATAAAGATAATGTCCCTGTGGACACTTATATCTATCCTGTTCTCTATCATATTGAAATTCCCCCCTACTTATTTTTCCTTCACCAAGATTATCTACATGTAAAGGTATATAAGTTGTAATTCCAAGTAATTTAAAATATCCATAGGTTGGACCTCTACCATAACCTTTGTCTGCTATCCATTCTTTTACTCTAAAAGAAAAATTATTTAATATATTCCAAACTCTACTTGGAAGTACAATACACTCATGTTGTGATCCTGTACTTACATAACAATCTATTATAATACGTGAATCTGAATCAATTGAGTAGTGGGTCTTATAACATAGCTTTTTATAACCATTAGTTCTTGATACAAGACTACAATCAGGATCTGTCCTACTGACATGAGTTTGATTAGATATTTTCCTTACTTTTTTCCCTTCTCGGAAATCATGATAACGACGTTCATATTTTTTTAATTCTCTCTTTTGTGAATCACCTTGATCTTTTCTTAATATTAGGCTATTCATAGAGGCATTAGATTCAACTAAAGAGGCATCTGAAATAATTGTTTCTCCTTTTATAATATCTAGTTCATACCATTGCTTAATCAAGCTTATAAATATTTCTTGAAATAGTTCTACCCCAAATCTATCTCTTATCCTACTTAATGATGAATGATCCGGTACTTTATCCTCTAAACTTAAACCACAAAACCACCTATATGCTATATTTAACTGAATTTCTTTACATAATCGTCTATTTGACTTTATACCATATAAGTAACTTATTATTTGCATCCTAAAAAATAATACAGGATCAATTGATGGACGTCCGTAATTAGCACAATAACGATTCTTAGTTATTTCATAGATAAAAGAAAACTCTAATTCTTTAGCTTCATGAATCCTCACTAATAAATGATCATTAGGTATCATGTGCCTTAAGCTAAGGCTATTACATCTCACACTTTGATCAAGCTTATAACCCTGCATCTTTACACCTTCATTTAAGCATAAAAATACAGCTTATTCCTTAGATTAACTCTTTTCTACTTCTTTTTATAACTTTTTCAACAGCCCGTACACTTGATCTGACAGGTAGAGATTGATTAAGCAGCAAAAGTGCTGTCAGATAAGTAAGAATTAATAGACTTATCTTGAGCAATTTTAATGCTATCCTTGAAAGTTTGCATAGGAGTTTTTCCATAACAGAACTTTCCAGAATGCGGTCTAGTATTGTTATATTTGTTTAAATATTGATCTAAGTCAATCTGTAAATCCTCTAATGAGCTATAAATCTTTTTACGGAAAGCTATATCATAAAATTCATCTTTTAAAGTTCTATGTAATCTTTCGCATATTCCATTAGTTTGAGGAGAACGTGCCTTAGTTTTAGTATGATCAATATTTTCTATAGCCAAATATAACTCAAAAGCATGATGTTCTACCTTACCACAATATTCCGTTCCTCTATCTGTAAGGATTCTCAGTAGTGGTACATCATGATTATTAAAGAAAGGTATTACCTTATCATTTAAAATATCAGCGGATGTTATTGCAGATTTATCAGTATAGAGTTTGCAAATAGCCACTCTAGAATAAGTGTCAATAAAGGTTTGTTGGTATATTCTACCTACTCCTTTCATATTACCGACATAATAGGTGTCTTGTGCACCAAGATAACCGGGATGCTGAGTATCAATTTCTCCATGAGCCTCTTTAATTTGTTTTGCTTTTTTTAAAGCAGATATCTGCTCTTCTGTCAGTAAGATACCGTCCTGTGCAGATTTAGCTTCTAAAGCTTTGAGTCGTTTCTTTAGAGTTTCAAGATCGTTGCGTAGCCAGATAGAACGTACACCACTGGATGACACTATAATACCTTGCTTTATTAGTGCTTGGCTCGCACGAAGCTGACCAAGAGCAGGATTCTCTATAGCAAGATTTATTACTGCTTGTTCTATATGTTCTGATACACGATTCTTTACTATAGGTTTCTTACGACTCATATCCACAAGAGCCGCTTCTCCGCCCATCTCATATAGTTCCTTGAAACGGTAAAAGCTATCTCTTGAATAGCCCATTACTTTACACGCAGTACTAACACTACCTAGTTGTTTTGCAAGTTCTAATAATCCTAATTTAGGTTTGATTATTTTTTGATCATAATTTGACATATTGTTCCTATTAATTGAGTTTTATATTTAGTTCGTGGATATGATAGATAACTCCTTAGTTATCTACATACCCACAAACTCGTCTAATTTCAATCTTAATATGTCAGATCAAATCTGAAGGTTTACAATTAAACTTTACTTCAGGTGGCAATGACATTAATATTGCTTCGACATTTCCATCGGTCATTAAGCCGAATTTAGTACCGCGGTCATATAGCAAATTAAATTCTACATATCTACCTCGCCTTATAAGTTGGTATTCTTTCTGCTCAGTTGTCCAAGGTAAAAATAACTTACTTCTAACGATTTCGGGATATACCGACAACAAAGCCTTACCTACATCCTGTGTAAAGGCAAAATCCTGTTCAAAATTACCGCTATTTAAGTAATCATAGAATATTCCGCCTACTCCTCTCGGCTCTTTTCGATGCTTTAGATAAAAATATTCGTCACATTGCTTTTTGAATTTAGGATAATAGCTAGAATCATACTTATCGCACGCTTCTTTAAAAGCTGCATGAAACTTTGCAGTTTCGTTTTCTTCCGGATAAAAAGGTGTTAAATCGCCACCGCCGCCAAACCAACTTTTAGAAGTTTCTATATAACGAGTATTGAAATGCATAGCAGGAATTAACGGCGATTTAAGATGTGCGACTAATGAAATACCTGTTGCAAAGAATTTCCCGTCTAGCTCTGCTCCTGGAATTTCGCTACGGAATTCGGGAGAAAATTCACCGAATACGGTAGATATATTAACCCCGACTTTTTCAAATACTTCTCCTTTCATAAGAGACATAACACCGCCACCGCCGCCGTTACGTTGCCAGCTTGTGCGTACAAACTTAGCCGGTTTTAAACCTTTTGTCTGTGCATATTCTTCTTCGATTTTTTCAAATTCTTTGCACAATAAATCACGTAAATCAGTAAACCAACTACTTGTTATTTCTCTATAGTAAACTGATCCCCACTTTGTGCTTCGTTGTTCGTCGGCTCGCCTATTAGTATATAGGCTTCGCTCCTCACGCCTGTCACAAAATGGAGCTGAGTTTACTATATTTTCCATATTCATATTTAATTAATAATTCGTTTAATTACTTTTCTCATCATATACATAATCACTAAAAATACAGCAGCAATGATCATGATATAAAAAGCCGGAGCATAAAATAAGCCTGTATGCTCTACAAGCCAACGAGAAATAATAGGTGAAGTTCCACCGAATATCGCTATTGCAAAATTGTAGCTGAAAGCCACACCGGTAAATCTTTGTTCTGCCGTAAACAAGGATATAACGAATATATAAGCCGTACCTGCTATACTTCCTGCGAGCATACCAAGCATTGTAAGAGCTATAATTTGTTGCCACATCTCTTCTGCTGACATAAGTAACATGGTCGGTAAAATCAATATCAAGATAGCAACACCAACAAGCATTGCCATTTTAAATTTTCCGATAATATCGGCAGTACCGCCGGCAAGCGGCATCGCTATCATCGCAATAAACGAACTGTACGCTAAATATGATAAAGCAATAGTATTACTAAGATGCATTACATTATAATAGAAAACATTTATATATGTTTTTACTAAATACATAACGCTGCTAGCGATAGTACCTATACACATAGTTAAAAACATCGATCTCCAAGCAGTTCTAATTACATTGAAAAAAGGTGCTTTAAGAACTTGTTTCTTTTTCTCAAGCATTTTAAAAATCGGTGTTTCCGATACACGCAACCGCAAGTAAAATCCGGCAAGACCCATAAATCCGCCAAGCAGAAAAGCAAAACGCCAAGCAAAATCTATATGAGAGAAATAACGTTCGATTATAATACCGATAAATGTTGCGATTAACGTACCGGCAATATTTGAACCATGTACTAAACCTGCTGTAAAACCCGGTCTTAAATTTTGACGATGTTCAAGGATAAAAATAGCCGCTCCCGTTCCTTCACCGCTAATACATAAACCTTGAATAAGCCGCATTATAACTAGAGTTATAGGGGCATAAATCCCAATACTTGCATATGAGGGTATGAGACCCATAACAAAGGTCGGAATAGTCATACCTAGCATCGAGATTATTAAAGCGATACGTCTACCGTATCTATCACCGATATAACCAAATAATATGCCCCCTATCGGTCTTGTCAAAAAGCCAACCGCAAATACTCCAAGGCTTAGAAGAATTCTAATGAATTCTGATTCGCCTGGAAAAAAAACTTGTCCAATAATCAGCGAAAAAACTGAATATACCGTAAAATCATAATATTCGAGTACATTACCTGAAATAGCAGATAAAAAAATGAACTTAGACCTATTCATCGAGCTTTAAATAACTTAATTACTAATTAGTTATTATAGACAAGTTACATCATTTATAAAGTGTTAAATATGATTTATATGAGTGATCTTTAAACTAATTGAGATAAGAAAGTCTTAGCAGGAACAATTACAGGATAATTATAACTGAAGCAATCAATCTCTTTATATTCCATATTAAATACTACTTGAAAGGCAAAAGGGCAATTTAAAAGTTCTTGAAAATATTTTAAATTTGAGTTTAATTCTTGATTTGAAGAAGTTTTAGCTTCAACTAACATCCATGGTTTGTTATTTTTTGTTACTAAAAAATCTACTTCTTTCTTTTATTTATCTCTAATAAAATATAATTCATATTCACCAAATCCTAAATCACTCCAAAAATGACAGAATTTTAATAAATGATTTGCAATAAAATTTTCATATCTTGCTCCCATATCTTCTATGAGCGACCAGTCCCATAGATATATTTTCGGCTCTTTTATTAAACTTCTAGGAATATTATTTGACCATGGATAAATACGATAACTATAAAAAAACGACTCAAATGACTCAAGCCATCTTGTAATGGTTGGAATTGATACTTTAATTTTATTTGCAATAGAGCTATAAGATGCTTGTCTTCCTATAGAGGAAGTCAAAAAGCTTCCTAAGACTTCCATTTGAGATTGGATTTGTGTTAACTCTCTAATATCTTCTTTAAAAAGCTGAGTATTTTTAGTTTTTTTCCATCTATGCCAAAATGTGGAAGAATTCTTAAGATAAGGATCAGGAAAACCACCAAATTTAAATAAGGATTCAAATTGTTCTTCAGATATTTTTTTTGGTAGATTTATTTCTTTGGTTAGACTACTAAAATTTTCTATTACTTCAGCTAGTGTCAAAGGGTGCATACGATATGGGAAATATCTTCCCATCATACTATCACCACCTTTTTTATATACTCCAAGCTTTGAGCTGCCGGTAACTATAATGTGAGCTTGTTCTCCAACATCATAAAATCCTTTTAAAAAAGTTTGCCAGTTTGAGAATTTATGTAACTCATCAAAAATCACAATAGGATTATTTTGATCCGGAATATGTAGACCTATAAAATCTGCTATTGCTGTTGTTCCTTTTAAAATTAGCAAACGTGCTTTTTCTTCATCCCAATTTTAAGTAGTAGTTTTTATCTATTACTTTTTTAGCTAAAGTAGTTTTACCGACTTGACGGGCTCCTTCTATAAAAATCATTTGCCTATTTTCTTGCAAGTGATTTTTTATTACTAATTCATAAATCCTTTTCATATATTTATTATGACTATTATAACGTATAGCTAGACCATAGTAAATAGGTACATACTATGCTAATATATATGTTATAAATGATAATAAATAAATTATGGCAAGCAGTTACAGTTACGATTTAAGAATGAAACTATTCAAAGCTCTAGATGATGGGCTCTCAATTGTTAAAGCATGTAAAATATTCAATATAGGTCGTAACACTATATATAGATGGAAAACTCTTAAATGGGAAACAGGAGATATAAAAGCAAAACCTTATGGTCCAGCAAAGGGTTATAATGCAAAAATAAATCTCAAAGAATTTGAAGAATTAATTATCAATAATCATGATAAAACAGCTAAAGAATTAAGTATTATACTAGGTAATAGATTACAAAGAACTAGAATAAATTACTATAGAAAACTACTAGGGTACACTTATAAAAAAAAGTCATCTTCATCCCAGAAGGGATATTGGTTTAAGGAATGAATTTATAGAAAAGATACAGCAAATTTCTAAAGAAACTCTAGTATTCATTGATGAGTCAGGAATAGAAGATAATGCTTGTAGAGAATATGGATGGAGTATAAAAGGTACTAGATGTTATGGAAACAAAGTGTATCAACATAAATCCAGGATCAGTATGATAGCGGGGCTTCGTAATAATCAAATTATAGCGCCAGTAATATTTGAAGGAAATTGTAATAAAGAAATATTTACAACCTATGTAGAGACTATATTAACTAAAGAATTACATCCTGGACAAACAGTAATTATGGATAATATCAACTTCCATAAGAATAATATAATAAGAGAATTAATCGAGTCGGTTGGGTGCAGAATTTTATTCTTACCTACATATAGCCCAGACTTAAATCCTATAGAACATTATTGGTTTAAGATTAAGAACGAAATAAGAAAAGTTACGGGGCAATTCAAAGATATCAGTATGGCTGTAGAACACGTACTAAAGTTTATTTAACTGTACCTATTTACTATGGTCTAGCTATACATATTAATTTGGTCATAACTATTATAATATACACGTTATAATGGTCAAGTACTTATAACCTAGTTATCTATCTAGTGGGAACTACCGGAATTCCTACTTTTGTAAGTTTAGCACCTTTTGGCTTTTTAATTCCTGCAAATTTCTGTTCTTCTCCTATTTTTGCAGCGTCTCTGCTACCTTTAAGAGCACTTTTTACGGGCTTTGTGTTAAGATTCGTAACACCTTTTGAAGTCTTAATATCTTCATCAAAATATTTTATGTCTGTAGAAGTGTTTAAATGATAAACTCCACTACTTGTTTTGTATAAACTGATTTTGATTTTGTAAAGCTTTACCTTCTAAATCTAAGAATTTTCCATTTTTTTGAAGAATAGTTTCATCAAGCTTAATATTCTCATCTAATACTACTTTTCCAAAATCACCTACTTCTCCAACTTTTGTACCACTAAGATCATATGCGTAAAGTTTTTCTTCATGGAAATCTAAGTTGTTTAAAAAGTTCTCTATGGAATTCTTATCATTAGTAAAATTGCCTAATTCATAGGTGCCTATAATTTTCTCTTCTTTGCTTACTACTTTTTCCGTATATTTTTCTTCTTTAATAACTTTTTTGGTATTTTTAATAATTCCAAGATAGGCTAGAGCTTTTTTAAACTTACCCAAATTACGCTTTACCTCAACTTCTCCTATAACTAATTGCCCATCTATGGGTCTGCCCAGTTCATCTTTAAAATGAATTAATTTGGCATTTTTTACTCTATTTAATTCAGTTTCTTCAGTTTGAAAATGTAAATGTTTTTTTTCTGGCATAAATTCCTCCTTGAATAAATTTTGGTTTATTTCAAGTGTAAAGGAGTAAATTAAATTTTTGCAAGAAGTTTTTATTGTTAGTTATTTCTCAATAACTAACAAATATTAAGAATTAAAAACTACTGTGCCGTCCAGCCGCCATCTATCAAGAGTCCACTACCTGTTATTGATGATGCTTTTTCGTCACATAAGAATATTACTAAGTTTGCTATTTCATCAGCTTCTACAAATTTTTTCGTAGCTTGAGATTTAAGGATTACATCCCTTAACGCTGATTCTTCACTGATATGTCTAGCTTTAGCAGTATCTGCTATTTGATTCCTTACTAATGGTGTGTTGACGTAACCGGGACAGATAGCATTAACTGTAATATTATTCTCAGCTATTTCTAAAGCAATGGTTTTGGTAAGCCCAAGGATACTGTGCTTTGCTGCTACATATGCCGACTTAAAAGGTGATGCGACATATGCATGAGCGGAAGCGATGTTAACAATTCGCCCGAAGCCGTTTTTTTCATAATCGGTATTGCATATTTTATAGTATAGAAAGAGGCTATTAAATCTATACGCAAAATTTGCTCCCATTTATCTTCAGGAAGTTCATCGATAGGAGCAACATGCTGAATACCTGCATTATTTACTAATATGTCTATTTTACCGAATTCTTTTATTATTCTCTCAAACATAGAACGAATTTCATCAGGTTCTGCCAAATTTATTCCTTGATAAAATACGCTACTTGCACCAAGTTCTTTCAATTCTGCTGAAATTTTGGCTATTTCATCTTCTTTTGCAAAACCGTTAATAACTATTTTAGACTCAAGTTTTGCAAAATGTTTTGCTATCTTAAGCCCGATACCGCTAGTAGAACCGGTAATAACTGCTACTTTGTCTTTCATTTTTACCTCCTTATAAATATACCAGTGTTGTTGTATAGATCGAAAAACGCATTCGGTGTCATCCCGTGGCTTGACCACGGGATGACAGAGATGGATTCCATAAGTTAATCAAGTAATATTTGTCTTTTATTTAAAAGTAACTTATATTAGATTTCACTTAAAGAAATAATGTATAAATCTATGGAAATTGTTAATAGCGTTGATGCATCTGTATCTTGCCAGGGCAAAGAATCTCCATATGACCATCCAAAAGTTTATTTAGAGATAGATAAAGAAAAAAAGGAAGTTATCTGCCCATATTGTAGTAAGAAATTTAAATTAGTAACAAAATGACTATCAAGTTTCTTTCGGAAAGTACTATCAACCGAATTGCTGCCGGTGAGGTTATAGAAAGACCCGCATCGGTAGTAAAGGAATTAGTTGAAAATGCTGTTGATGCAGGTAGTACTAAAATAGATATTATCTTAGAACGTGCCGGTAAAAATCTAATCATTATTTCCGATGACGGTATCGGTATGACTGATAAGGAGTTAGAAATTGCCGTTGAACGTCATACAACTTCTAAGCTTGATGAAAGTGATTTTCTAAATATTCATACTTTCGGTTTTAGGGGCGAAGCACTGCCGTCTATTGCTGCCATTAGCAAAATGCTAATTACTTCCAAGAAACAAGGGGCTGACAAAGCATTTCAGATTAAATTAATCGGTGGCAATGAAAAACAAGTTACTATTTCTGTTCATAATGAAGGTACTAAAATAGAGATACGTGATTTATTTTTCGCAACACCTGCACGTTTAAAATTTCTTAGAGCTGATAAAACAGAGCTTGCAGCAACTGTAGATGTGGTTAAGAAAATCACTCTAGCACATCCTGAAATTTCTTTTAGTTTAACACATGACGGCAAGAATTTATTAAAACTAAAGGGACAAAATAAAGATGCAGAAACTAACCTAAAACAGCGTATAATTGATGTTATAGGCGATGATTTTATAAAAAATGCCGCTTATATAGATTTCAAAACACCTGATTTCTCTATTTGCGGCTATACTAGTATCCCGACGTATAATAGAGCTTCAAGTGAAGATCAGTTTTTATTTATTAATAATAGACCGGTAAAAGATAAATTATTACAGGTAGCTTTAAGGGTAGCATATCAAGATTATTTAGCTCGTGATCGTTATCCGCTATGTGCTATATTCTTACAAGTTGATCCGCAACTTGTTGACGTTAACGTACATCCGGCAAAAGTAGAGGTAAGATTTCATGACCCGAATTATGTGCGAAATTTATTAATAGAAGCAATTAAAAATGCTTTAACAAATAAAAGCCATGTTACTTCTACTACTATTGCAACTGATGCTCTTGAACTATTTAAAAATCCTTTAGTCAACAAACAACCACAGATAAGCAAAGCTATAAATGTTAATAGTAAATCGGCAGATTATAGACCTACTACTCATTCTACACTTAATAAAGTTCCTCAAAATCATGTTTGTCAAAAATTAATCGATACATTACCACATGCTAAAATAGAACAAGAAGTAGAAAACCGTATAGAACATGAACAGCAAACCCGTAAACAATATAAACTTGGGGCAGCTAAAACACAACTTCATACGACTTATATTATTTCACAAACCGAAGATAGTATAGTGATTACCGACCAGCATGCAGCACATGAACGTTTAGGGTATGAAAAAATAAAAGATTACCTTAAAACGGAAGAGTTAATCAAACAGCGTTTGCTTATCCCTGAGATAGTAGAACTGCCAAATGAAAAAAAAGCAGATTGTTTATATGAACATAGAGAAAAACTATATAAACTCGGTTTAACTCTAGAAAAATTCGGCGAAAAATCTATTATAGTAACTGAAATTCCAAATATCCTTGGAGACGTAAACGTACAAAAGTTAATTCAGGATCTCGCTGATCATTTATCGGATTTTGGTGAGAATATAGCTTTGACGGAGTTAATAGAGCATGTGACGGAAACTTATGCCTGTCATTACTCTATTAGAGCAGGACGAAAATTATCAGCGGACGAGATGAATGCTTTACTGCGTCAAATGGAAAATACGCCGTTTTCAGGTCAATGTAATCACGGTAGACCTACGTATATTGAGTTGAAGCTTAAGGATATCGAACGCTTATTTGGACGGTAACTCGTTTAAGCATTCGGTGTCATACCGTGGCTTGACCACGGTATCTAGAAAAACAATTTAAAATACTAAATAATTTTAGTATTTATTATTGGATCCCGCGATCAAGTCGCGGGATGACATAAGTAAAATCGATCCATAGTAATTAAGTATGTAGAGTATTTTACTTGACTATTTTTCAATTTCGTTTTATTCTGCTTTTCTTAGAATAATAAAATAATATCTTGATTTAAGGTGTCAGCTAATGGCAAAGAAAAATAAAAATGTTTTGGTAAGGCTAGTAAGTACTGCCGGCACAGGTGTTTTTTGGGTAAAAAAACGTAATCCAAAGACCCAAACCGAGAAAATTTCTTTTCGTAAGTATGATAAAGTAGTTAGAAAACATGTTCTTTTTAAAGAAGAAAAAATAAAGTAATTGTAAGTAATATATGGCAGTAAAAATTCGTTTAGCTAGAGGCGGTGCTAAAAAGCGTCCTTTTTACCGTGTAGTAGTAGCTAACGCAACAGCACCTCGTGACGGTGACTTTTTAGAAAAAGTCGGAACTTATAATCCAATGCTTGCTTCAGATAATAGTGAGCGTGTGGTTTTAAAAAAAGATCGTATAGAATATTGGCTTGGCACCGGTGCTAAACCAACTGAGCGAGTCGCGAAATTTATTGAACAAGCGGGTGTTACTCTTCCTGAGAAAGTTAAAAAGGAAATGGAAGTTAAAGCAAAAAACCGCAAAGCTAGACCAAGTAAAAAGGAAGCTAAAGAAGCTTAGTTTATAGTGTGTTTTCGTCATTGCGAGCAGGCATTGACTGTGTGGATCAATTTCACACCTGTGTCATCCCGCGACTTGATCGCGGGATCTAGTAAATTTGACTATTACAAGCTATTTTTCTAGATACCCGTGGTCCAGACCATATCTTTTTCTCTATAATCATATTAATATGCCGGATTAGCTCAGTGGTAGAGCAACCGCCTTGTAAGCGGTAGGTCATCAGTTCAAATCCGATATCCGGCACCATCAAAATTTTTCTTGTTATACTTGACGCTATCTTTGTATAGATACCAAATCATCATTGCGAGCAAGCTTTTACAAGAATGACATAGAAAAAAACATACAATAGCGACATCCTTTAAAATTTTTATCTATGATAGTAATCGATAAAACATCTTATAGAGCTGTGGGATTTGATAAACGTATTAAATTCCTAGTGCTACATTATACACAGTGTGATTTTAAGCAATCTTTAGATTTTTTAACTGGTGAAAGGTTAAGTAGCCATTATTTAATAAACAATGAAAACCCTGAATATATATTTCAATTAGTAGAAGAGCATGATAGAGCATGGCATGCCGGAGTAAGTTACTGGCAAGGTTATGAGCGTATTAATGATACATCAATCGGTATTGAAATCGTAAATCCTGCTTTTGAAGTAAATGCAAAAAACAATAATATAACCTGGCTGCCTTATTCAAAGCAACAAATTAATAGTGTTATAAGTTTGTGTAAACAGATTATTGCTAGATATGATATTAAACCTACTAGAGTGGTTGGGCATTCTGATATTGCTTCAGGTAGAAAACAGGACCCAGGTCCACTATTTCCTTGGAAACTATTATATGATAACGATATTGGAGCTTGGTATGATGAACAGGTGTTTAACGATCTATTGTCACAAGTTGATATAACCGATATTAAAGCAATTCAGCAAAAATTTATTACATACGGTTATAAACTTGAAGCTACCGGAATTTTAGATTCTAAAATGAAAGATGTTATAATTTCGTTTCAAATGCATTTTCGTCCTAGTAACTTTTTCGGTGATTTAGATGTTGAAACAATAGCAATTTTAGATGCATTAATATTGAAATATAAATCCGAGTTAGGCAATTAATATGGTACAATTCATAACAATACCGTGTCTCACTGATTACTCGGTTACTTTGAAGTTAATGGAAGACCATGTTAATAAGGTAATTGATACTAATGAGCCGGAAATTGTTTATTTAGTTGAGCATTCGGAAGTATATACAGCCGGTACTAATTACAACTCAGAAGAAGTATTAGATTTTGGTGACATTCCGGTAATTTACACAGGACGTGGCGGTAAATTTACTTTTCATGGACCGGGTCAGCGTGTTATTTATCCAATTCTTAATTTAGCCTTACCAAATCGCCACAAAGATTTAAAGCTATATATAAAAATGCTTGAAGAATGGATTATAAATAGCTTAAATTATTTTGGAATTAAAGCATATATTATTAAAGATAAAGTAGGAATTTGGGTAAAAGTAAGGAAAGATGAATTTGCTAAAATTGCTGCAATAGGTGTTAGAGTAAGAAAATGGGTTACATATCACGGTGTAGCTATAAATATTTCAACAGATTTAAGTAAGTTTAGTGGGATTATTCCTTGTGGACTTGAAAATTCTTTAGTAACATCTTTAAATCAGTTAGGAATTCATATTGAAATGTCTGAATTTGATAAAATTATTCAAACTGAATTTAATAAAATATTTAAATGATCAGAAAATTTTTACTCACAATTTTAGCAATTTTTGCTCTTTGGATTGTTGGTTTTGGTTATTATTTATATTTAATAAATTCTTATAAGCTTAATAGTAATACCACTAATGCAATAATAGTATTTGCAGGAGGAGGACATAAAATTGAAACCGGTATTGCAATGCTTAAGGCAGGCTATGCCCCTATATTATTTATTACCGGTATAGAATCTGCAGGGCAATTAAAAAATTTGCTAAAAGAACATAGCGTAATAGAACAGCAAGTAATACTTGCTCCGAATAAAATAATGTCTGAAGAAGATAATATTAAGAAAGCGGTTGATTTTATTGTAACTTACAATCTTACTTCAATAATTTTAGTAGAGCATAATTATAATATGCCTTTTATGCTAAATAAGCTTGAAAAAGCGATTCCTTCTTCTAATAATATCTATATAGTACCATATCCTGTTTTTCCAAACAAAAATATATTAAAATCCTATCATCGTTATTTAATGAGTATACTCGTTTAATTTGAAAATTAGCTACGTTGTTTCTTGCTGATAATCCTCACGTACTAGTCTGCGGTTATCATCTTCAAGACGCTTTACTCTTTTCTAGTACAATATTTTAGAACGGCTACGCAAAATAATGCAGAGATTAAAGAGCCTATTATTACTGCAGCTCTCATAGAGTTTGAAGGACAACTACTCTCAAACGTAATACTACCTATAAATAAACTTAGGGTAAATCCAATTCCTCCAAGTATAGCTATAGAATAAAATTTTAACCATGAAGTATCACTTGGCAAATTACAGAGTTTAAATTTTACAAATGGATATGAAAATAGCATAATACCTAATTGCTTATCTACAAATAAACCAAATATTATCCATTAACAGGTATAAAAAGTGCTATAATGGTTCCGCATAAAGTACCGTGAATACCTGACTCCACCATACTAATCCATAATAATAAACCTACAATTATATAATAAAATAATTGTTTAACTTGTCGATAATTCAATATAAACAAGATGAATATAATTACAGAGGAAATTAGTAATGCCGGAGTATTGATTGTTTTAATATAAAACAAGGCTAGTATAGCATCGTCAATTAATGAGAAACCTATAATAAAAGCTCGTAATTCTAAAGATATATGTCGGCTGAAAAAGGATAAAATACCAAGGACAAAAGCAGTATCAGTTGCTATAGGAATAGCCCATCCTTTTATTAATCCCGGTTTATCATAATTAAAAAACATATACATTAGGGCAGGAACTACCACACCTCCAACCAAGGGCTGCCGCCGCAGGTAATATTAGTTTTTTTATTTTTATATTCACCTTCTACTAGGTGAAATTTCATCTCTAAACCTATTAATAAAAAGAAGAAAGTCATGAGACCGTCATTAACTAACTCTATAAAAGTTGTTTGTAAACTTACATTTCCTATTGTTAAAGAAAATTTACTGTAAATAAAAGAAGAATAATATTTTGCTAGGAAAATATTATTGCTGACAATTATTGCTAAAGTAAAAGCAATAATTAATAATATACCGGCAAAAGTGCCTGATTTAATTAATTCTCTTAACTGGTTATTTATACTCATGATTTTAATATTAGGCTCATAATAATAAGTTATTTAAATTCATTAAGAAAGTCAAAAATCTATATAAATCCACAGCAATAATTTATTTTTTAGTGAGATAAAAAGTTGTTTTTTGTACTTTTATAAGCTTGTATAATAAGTGTAAGAAGATATAATTATTAATTACAAAATAAAAATATCTAAGCAATTCTTATGTTAGCAGAACAGCAAACCGAATGGATTATCAGCAATAACCTTGTAAATAAGGGATGGTATATAGATAATGATAATAAAAAGAATGTTTATTTCCAAAAACCAAAATCAAAAATAGAACAGACAAGATTAAACGGAAAAAGACCGGATTATATCTTATATGAAAGTAATATTGATAAACCTATTGCAATAATAGAAGCAAAAAAAACAGGAGTGGATTTAAGGCAAGCTTTGGATCAAGCTGCGGAATATGCAAAATTGCTTGATGTACCTATAGTGTTCGCAATGAACGGAGCTTACTGCGAAGCTCGTTTTGTTTCAAATAATAAAGAGCTTATATTAAACGATGACGAAGTAAGGGAATTACTGCGTGAAAAAGAATTATTAGCTTTTTTAGAAGCAAACAGTAATGAAGCTTGGACTATACCGAAAGAAGTTAAAGTATCACGTGAAGAATTAATATCAATATTTAAAAACTTGAATAATCTTTTAAGAAGTGAAGGGCTCCGAGCAGGAATAGAAAGATTTAGTGAGTTTGCAAATATATTATTCTTAAAATTATTAAGCGAAAACAACGAAAAATCTTGGTGGAATAATATCAAAGCACAATCAAACGATGATATTATTGGTTACATTAATAGCTATGTTATAGAACAAATTAAGAATAAATACGGTGGTGATGTTTTTACGCCTATTTCTCTAAGTAATTCCAATACTCTTCGTCATATTATTGATGCAATCGATCCTCTCATTTTATCTACAATTGATACGGATATAAAAGGTGATGCATTTGAGTATTTCCTAGAAAAAACCACATCAACAGAAAATGATTTAGGTGAATATTTTACACCGAGAAATATCGTTAAAACCATTATTAATTTGGTTGATCCTAAATTTAAAGAAACAATTTATGATCCTTTTTGCAGTACCGGTGGGTTCTTAACTGAAGCTTTTAATTATATCAAAGAAAATAATATAATTAATACCGATGAAGATTTAGAAAAATTAAGATTTAATACATATTATAACGGAATTGCAAAAAATAACGGTGATGCTGCTTGTGTTTTGCATTGCCTGCAAAATTTAAAAGAGGGTGGTAGAATGGCATTGGTAGTACCTGAAGGGTTCTTATTCAGAAAAACCACCGCTGCTGTTCGTCAATTTTTACTATCAAAAGCAAAGTTGCAACTCGTTATCTCTTTACCGCAAGGTACTTTTTTACCTTATACGGGAGTAAAAACGTCAATACTTTATTTTACCGATGCACATAAGCCAAATAATCAAAAAGAATATTGACTTACTCTAGACAATAAAAAAAGAAAAATGGTTGGTATAAATGATTTAAATAAAATTGATTCCTCAGACATTAGTAAGGTAGATAAAAATCCTGATTTAAAAACTAATATGTTTGAACTTGGATTTGAAATTATAGATTTAAAGAAAATAAAGAATAATGGGTATAACTTAGTAGGTAATCATTATAGAGAAGCGATAAAAAAGGAAAAGTTTACTTTGGTAAAGTTATCGAAAATATGTCATATATATAATGGTTCAACCCCTTCAAGAAAAGAACAAAAATATTGGTATAACGGTGATATACCTTGGTTTACCTTAGAAGATTTGGAAAATGGGGAAAACGTTTAAAACTAAACAATTTAATTACAGAAAAAGCCTTAGAAGAAACTAGTGTAAAATTATTACCTACTAACACTATATTACTATCTTGTACAGCAACAATAGGCAAAGTTGCTTTTTCTAAAATACCGCTTACTACTAATCAACAAATAAATTGGTTAGTTATTAAAGAGGAATATGCAGATCAAATTTTACCAAAATTCTTATTTTACACCTGTAAGTCATTAGAACAAAAGTTATTAGATATTTGTACAACCCAAACAACTAAATATATATCCATTACTAAATTAGACGAAATTGCAATTTTTCTTCCACCTATTGAAGAACAGCAAAAAATTGTTGAGGAGTTGGATAGTTATCAAAAAATAATAGATGGGGCAAAACAGATAATAGATAATTGGAAACCCAGTTTTGAAATAAATAAACAATGGAAAATTGTTAAAATTGGTGACATTTGTAATAACAAAGTGCAGTATGGTCTTTCACAAGACATGAATATAGAGGGTGAAGGGTAAAAATACTTAGAATAGGAAACTTACAAAAGGGATTATTAGAGTTTACAGATATAAAATATGTTAAAATTGATAAAGAAACTTTTAGACAATTTAAACTTAATAAAGGGGGTATTTTATTCAACAGAACCAATAGTTTTGAATTGGTAGGTAAAACCTCTATATTTGAAGTAGAGTCAGAATATTGCTTTGCCTCTTATTTGATAAGAATAGTTGTCAACCAAGAAAAAATACTGTCTAAATTTTTAAATTTATATATGAATACTGATTTATTTCAAAAAAATCTTAAAAATTATGCTAAACAATCTAATAATCAAGCAAACATAAATGCTCAGATACTTTTAGCACAAAAAATCCCTCTTCCTTCTCTTTTAATTCAAGAAGAGATTATTGCAGAGTTAGAACATGAAAGAAATATAATTGAAGCAAATAAAGAAACCATAAAGCTTTTTGAAAACAAACTAAAAACCAAATTAAATTCTCTTTGGCAATAATTGATGTACATTAACTACTTAAAAGATTTGATTGGTTTTAAGTCTGTAACTCCTGAGAGCGATGGGGCTATTGAGTATATTGATGATTTGCTTAAAAAACACGGCTTTAAGACCGAAATAAAAATATTCGGCGATTCTAAAAGCGAGCAAGTCACTAACCTTTATGCTGTTTTCGGTAGCAATGAGCCTAATATTTGCTTTGTTGGGCATGTAGATGTAGTGCCGGCAGGCAATCATAAGCTTTGGCATAATGCGAGTCCATTTAAGTCTCATGAGCAAGATGGAAAGATATACGGCAGAGGTGCGGTGGATATGAAAGGGGCTATAGCGTGCTTTCTAGCTGCCGGTTTAGATTTTATAAAAAATAATACCGATTTTAAAGGTTCCGTTAGTTTCTTACTTACTAGTGATGAAGAGGGAAAAGCAAAACATGGTACTAAAGAAATGCTGCAATATATTCGTAATCAAGGGCATAAAATTGATTTTGCCGTTGTCGGTGAACCTACTTGTGAAAAAGAAATAGGCGATACAATTAAGATCGGCAGAAGAGGAAGTGTTAACTTTAAATTAAATATAGAAGGTTTAGCAGGGCATGTAGCTTATCCTCATAAAGCAAATAATCCGTTGCATTGCTTAATAAGAATATTGAACGAGTTAACAAATATAAAACTTGATCAAGGGACTAGACCTCTTCGGAAACTCGCTTATAGGGAGGAATTTGAAGGAGACACGGAACGCAGAACCGCAGCGTACACAAGCGTACGTGAGGATTCGAGTACCGAATCGACGTACAAATTACCCCTAGAAGTAGAGTTTCCGAAGAGGTCTAATGAATTTTTTCAAAGCTCTAACCTTGAAGTAACGAATATCGATGTCGGTAATAATACTTTAAATGTAATTCCGGCAAGTACAGAAGCATTTTTCAATATACGTTTTAATAATTTACATAGTGCAGAAACTTTAGCAAAACAGATAGAAGAAATTATTAAACAGAATTGTAAAGAATATAAAGTAGATTATAAGTTAGAATATAGTAGTTCTGCTGAAAGTTTTATTCAGAATCCTAGAGATAAAATAAAAGAATTTGCTAAAGTAGTAGAGCATACGCTTAAAATAAAGCCTGAATTCTCTACAAGCGGCGGTACGTCGGATGCAAGATTCGTCAAAAATTATTGTCCGTTAGTAGAGTTCGGTTTATTATCCGAAACGGCACATAAAATAAACGAATACACAAAAATTAGCGATTTACAAAAATTATATGATGTGTATTATAATTTTTTGATGGAAATACTTTGATGTCATTCCCGCAGAGGCAGGAATGACATCGAATCCATGCAACAATGCCTTACGGTAACGACATTACTATATGCGGATGTGATGAAACTGGTAGACATGCAAGATTTAGGTTCTTGTGCCGCGAGGCGTGGGGGTTCAAGTCCCTTCATCCGTACCACTTAAATTTTCTCATAAAAAATAACATAAAATTTTTATGCAGCAATTTAGTATTTATCAAACAAGCGATGAATTACTTCTAAAATCGATATTGCTTCTGATAGAAAAATGCTATCACTCTGATCTTAAAAGCGTGATATTAACTGCAGATACAGATCACCAAGAAATGCTCAATAAAAATCTTTGGACTTATTCACGTAAGCAATTTATACCTCACGGTAGTAAGCTTGATCCACAGCCTGAAAAACAGCCGATTTATATTACCGATGAGTTACAAAATCCTAATAATGCTAGTGTGCTTGTTATTATTTCGCCTACGGATGTAGGAAAAATTTTACAAGCAGAAGAGTATATAAGAGTTTTCAAAAGGATAATTATAATAACCGATTTACCGGAAGATTTAAAAGAATTAACAGTTAAAATAAATAAATTTACCGGACAGGAAAACAAAATTGATTGTTTTACTCAAAATCCTCGTGGAACTTGGAATAAAGTAGTCTAATAAATTTATATTCTTTTACGTACAAATAAATATAATCCGATCATTAAGGCAATAACCAAATTGGAATAACAAGCAAAAATAAAATCTAGATTTTTTGAGGCAAAATTTTGCAATATAAAATGAATTGAAGTAACTAGCAATACTGTTAAGGCAGAAAATAATACCGGCATAAAAGTTGTCTTTTTGCTATAAGGATATCTCAAAAAAACTGCAAGAGCTAAAAAAGGTAATACAAAATTATATAAAGGCCAAATTATTCTTTGATGTGCTTCAGCAATTAATTTAATTTTTTTAGTAATAGCTAAATCATGAGGAGGGGCAAGTAATTCGCTTATATAATATTCGTTTGCTTCTTTATTATGTTTAGTTCTTTGCGATACTAAAGGATTATCATTTTGCAGTTTTATCATTAAAGAATCGAAAGTTAACTGAGTTAAATTACCGTTTACGTCATATTCTTGTCTTATGCCTTTATTAAGTTCAAAAATCGGGCTATTATCATATATATTAAGAGTACCTGAACCCGCAAATACTACTGATGGGTTATCAGCGTTGCGATTATCAAATATTATTACGCCGTTCATAATATTCCCTGCTGATTTTTTATCTATAAAAACAGTGATATCTTTCGTTACTTTATTAAAAGTTTTCTCTTCAATCATACTTGATATATAATTATTCTTTATAAAGCTTAAACGTGATTTTAAGTTTATATGAGATAACGGCAGGATGGTAGAAGATATATAATAAGCAAGTAGCATAACTATTAATGCGACATATAAAGCAGGCAATGCTAGCTGTACATTATTAACTCCTGAAGCTTGTAATATAATTAATTGTCGCTCGACTTTTAAATTATTATAGATATAGATCACGGCAATAACCGTTATTACCGGTAACAGAATAAATAATAAAGTAGGAAGTACTAAAACTATTAAACTGAAGAAGTTCATAACTTTTATACCTTTATCAAATAAATATAAAAGTTTTAATATTTGCGTTATCCATACTATACTAGTCACTGAAAAAGTAACGACTATAAGCAGCGGTAAGATATTTTTTATAAAGTATTTTCGGTATAGTAGCATAATGTTTATTTGATTTTTTGATGTCATTCTCGTTTGGCATTGTTGCGTAGACCGGTAAAATCCACTGTGTCACCTAAGTTCGCTTGACCACGGGGTCCATAAAAACAATAAAAAATACTAATAATTTTAGTATTTTTAACTGGATCCCGTGGTCAAGCCACGGGATGACAGAGGTGAAATTGATCCACGCAACAATGCCTTCTCGTTTTTAGCTAGGAGCGACATCAAACGCTTTTCAAAAACTGTTCAGTACTATGGATGGTTAGATGGGTTTTGTGGGAACTCGTTCCCGGTTCATTTCAAAATAATTAAAAACCAAGTTCACTGTGTGAACCTAATCGTATTAACTCCAATGTGTCAGCATTGGGTTTTCTATAAATTAATACTAAATCCGGTTTAATATGACAATCTCTACAATCTTTTCAATTACCTATAAGGGCATGATCTCTCATATGTATAGGTAATGTTATATCAGCAACCAAGTACCTAACTGCTTTCAGTAAAATATCATCCAAATTTATTCCATGTTTTCTACATTTTTCACGTTTATAGTCACGTTTAAACTGTGCAGTACGTTTAATCGTTCTCATTTAAATCAGATAACAAATTATTGATATTACCAACATGAACTAATTTGTCGCTTCTTGCAGCTTTCATAGCTTTAATTGTTTCATCATTTGGGATAAGCGGCTCAAACGGCAATGCTTTTTCACGAGCAACACGAAATAACAGCATACGAACAGCATCAGATAAAGTAAGTCCCATAGCAGCAAGCACTAAAGCTGCTTCTTCTTTCACGTCTTCATTAATACGGGCTCGCACAATAGAATCAGCCATACGCATCAAGTTAAGCCATAATTGTTAATAATTTTAGTGTATTTAAGGAAGATAATCTGGTTTTACGATATTTATCTTTCAAAGAAAATCTCCCCCAATCTATAATTAATTTCTTAAGGAACTGCTTTAAATCATTAAGACGTCCAGTAATAGACAGGAATAATTCTCTTGACCTTTTCTGTAGTTCAATAAATGCTTTGGTTAAACTAATTTCTCTATCATTTGCTAATTCTACACAATTCGATAATCCATGAAAAATAAGCACACTACATAATTTACCATATAATTCACACAAAACTCTTGCAGGTTTACTTCTCCCTTTAAGATTTTCAATTTTTGCATGACTTTTATATAATTTAAATAATAATTCAATTTGCCATCTTGCTCGATAAATTATCATTATATGCTCAGCATTAACCATATCCTCTGATATATTAGTGATAAATATTGACCAATCTAGTAATCTCTGGTTTCTTGAAGAAGATTTATATTTATGAGACTTAGCTAATAAATTAGCCTTCCTTCTTCTACCAATAGCCTGTTCATCAGTCAATTTATGACATATAATCCGTAGCTTAACTTTTGCTTGTTTACCTAAAAGTACATCTTTTGATAAAAAGAATTTATTATCTAATAGGTTTAATAAATCAATTTTTTCCTCAGTGATAGGGTCATATATATTAGTATCTGCTTTATAACGACTAATAAAATATGCACCAAGTTCGATAATTTGAATAAATGAAGCTGGGACAAAATAACCTAAATCAGATATTAATAAGTCCTTAGTAGATATGTTTGATAAATGTTCTCTATATCCTTGATCAGCCCTTATACCTTATCCGCCATATTGGCAGGTAGAATAATATGGCTACTATCCAATAATTTAACGCTATTAAATTGCTGCAAAATGTTGCATGCTGCAAAATGTTGCAATCAAGCGGCATAGTATTTCTAAATAATTTCAAGCATTGTTCATACATTGACTGCATAAATTTTACTGCTACCTCAGTAAACCTAAAGTCTAAGCCTTGGGCAGAAATATCTATAGTTTCTTCACTTAAAAAGTTACGCATTCCATCAAGACTACAATTACTATCGCTCATATTACCAAACACTATAGCTTTTAGAAAAGCTGAACCAGTTATTTTTCGTTGTCTCTTAATAAATCCTGTTGTAATGGATAAATTATTGGCTGTCTCTCCAAAAAACTCTTGGCATAGTTTTGCTAAGTTTACTATTTTCCCCATAGGATAAATTCTCACAATTTAGTTGTTAATCTTGCAAAAATTTATACCATATATTAGCTTCTTTTTAATTCATAATTTACTACCGTAATACCAGTATAACCTACTTGCTTTTCTTAACTTGATGCGTATGATAGAATCAGCAGACATAAAAATCTTCTTTCAATAATGTAGCTACATTGTAGCACGCATATTAAAAACTTTCAAGATTAAAAACCAAGTTTTTATATATTTTTTCTTAATTACTGCCTCATTAATGAAAATCCCCGATCTTTCTTATTATATTATTTGCAAAGACTCGATAAATTAATTTACCTATCAATATTGTTATAAATGCAATAATAATGCCGTAGATTATATCACTTGGGTAATGCATGGCAAGGCTTATGCGAGATAATGACACGAGTATAATAACACAAATCATTAAGATTTTTAATGGTAATTTAATATAATCCCAAATAAAATACGTTACTAAAACGCTAAGAGCTGCGTGGCTGCTTGGAAAGCTTGAAAAGCATCTTTCGTTTGCAGTATTTATTACGGTCATGAAAGGAAGACTGCAATAAGGGCGAGGGAAATTAACTGAAAATTTAAGAGCGGTAAAAATTAAACCGAATACCCCGTATATTATACCGATTTCAACTAATTTATTATAACCGCGCCAAAATTTATTTTGCCGTTCATTATCATTTTTAATTTTCTTTAATTGAATATAAAAATATATACAGTATAAAATATATATTAAGGCGAAATTAGCGATATTAAAACAAAACGAAATTATTTTTAAAAAATAAGGTATTAGACCAATGTTAGTAATGTTATTCAAAAATAAGAATATTTCTTGATTTAAGCCGCAAAAATTATAAAAAACTTCAAACATCATTTTAAATATTTATGTTACAAGTAACAATACTTGGGTGTGGAGCATCTATAGGCGTACCGGTGATCGGGTGCGATTGCAGTATATGCACATCTCCTTCAAAGTACAATAAAAGGACTAGATCAGCAATATATATTAAAGATGAAAATAGTCAAATATTAGTTGATTTCGGTTTTGATATTAGAAATCAACTATTACGAGAAAAGATAAATAAGCTCGATTGTGCTATATTAACACATTATCATTCCGATCACGTTAACGGCATCGATGATTTACGGGTATTTACTTTTATGCAAGATAAGCCATTCGAAATCTATACAGATCACGATAGTGCTGCAAAGCTCCATACAAAATTTGATTATCTATTTAATAATAAATTATTTAAGCTTGGGCGACTATTCACAACTCAATCTGTTAGTTTTTTTGATAAAATTAAGATTAATACTATCGAAATACAATTTTTTAGACAGCATCACGGCCCTATAGATAGCTTGGGCTTACGTATAGGTGATTTTGTTTATTCGTCCGATGTAATCGATTTTCTGCCTGAATCAGAAAAATTTTTAAAAGATATAAAAATATGGATATTAGATTGTATGGATTATAAATCAAATCCGAATCATGCAGGGCTTGATAAAGTTCTAGAATGGCGTGAAAAATATAAACCTGAGCAGATATTATTAACCAATATGAGACACACGATAGATTATCATGAGATTACGAAAATGCTTCCAAATAACGTTAAGCCGCTTTATGACGGTTATAAATTTACGGTCTAGTTTATGATTATTTTAGAAAAAGTCTGTAAGCGTTACGGCAAGAATTACGCAATTAAGAATGTTGATTTAAGTTTTACTACTAAGGAAACTACTGTAATAATCGGTCCTTCGGGAAGCGGTAAAACTACTCTGCTTAGAATTTTAAATAATTTAGAAGAACCAAGTAGCGGTACTTTTTTGGTAGACGGGAAGAAGCTATTACCTAAAGATAGGAGAAAGCTTCGCTTAAAAGTCGGTATGGTTTTTCAAAATTTTAATCTCTTTCCGCATTTAACGGTAGGAGAAAACCTAATCTATACGCCGGTAAATGTTTTAAATTTGCCAAAAGAACAAGCAATTTCTATGGCAAAGGAATTACTTGCAAAATTTAAGCTAACGCAAAAATTTGACTCATATCCGGTAAGCCTATCAGGAGGGCAAAAACAACGTATAGCAATAGCAAGGGCTTTAATGATGAAGCCGGAAATTTTGTTATTCGACGAACCGACTTCGGCACTCGATCCTGAAAATATTAAAGATGTTATAGCGAATATAAATTTATTAAAAGATCAAATGAGTATGGTAGTAGTCACGCACTATTTGAAGTTTGCAAAATTAATAGCGGATCGTGTTATTTTTATGGATCAAGGGCAGATTTTAGCAAACCAGCCTGCCGAGGATTTTTTTAGTAAACCGGCATCGCATCGAGCTAGGTTGTTTTTAGAGAATATAGGCGATTTAATGTGATTTTCTTGATAAAGATAAAATTATAGCCTATAATTAGTATTTAATTTAGTATTAATTATAGGTATACTCGATGAACTTGAAAAATTGGCTATGTCGTCTAATAAGTTCTGCGGTGCTTACGTATTAAGTATACGCTCCGCTCCTCGTCTTACAGACCGATTACTCTTTTCCAAGTTGATCTTTCGTATAACTTTCTTCGTTTACTTGGAGTCTAATAATGGAACATATTTATGCAAATCTAACAGTTAGTATATCAGAATTTAAAAAAAGCCCTACTGCATTATTGGATAAGGCAAGCGGTGAGCCTGTTGCCTTATTAAATCATAATAAACCGACTGCTTATCTAATTCCGGCTGAATTATATGAGCAAATTATTGAAGCTTTAGATGACAAATATTTATTAGAGCTTGCTACTATTAGATTAAAAGATAAAGAAAAAGCAATAGCGGTTAATTTAAATGATTTATAAGTTAGAATTTATTCCGGTTGCTAAAAAAGAATGGGATAAATTAGGCTCTACAATAAAAGAACAGTTTAAAAAAAGTTATTAGAGAGACTTAAAACACCTCATGTATCCAAAGATGCAATAAACGGTGGAAATAACTTATATAAAATAAAGTTGAGATCAGTCGGTTATCGACTAGTATATGAAGTAGATGATAAGCGTATAATAGTACTTGTACTTGCTATTGGAAAAAGAAATCGGAATGAAGTATATAGCAAATTATTCTCTCGTATTTAACTTCTTAGTATCATACTTGTAAATGAAAATAATATCACCATATGAATAAAAAACTTATCCTATTTTTTAGTATAATGTTACTATTATCACATCGTACAGTTTTGGCACAGACACGAGTAGAATTACCGCAAAAACTAAAAAGTTTTATTAAAAAGTTTGAATTGCAAAAAGACGAATTACAAGGAGGAGCAATTGCAATTTTATACAAAGGTGAGGTTATTTATAAAACAACGTTTGGAAATCAGAAAGGTAATAGCGGAGTTATTACGGATAAAACTTTATTTCCGTTAGCATCGGTTTCAAAAGCTGTTTCAGCAACGGCAATTGCATTAATGGTAGATCAAGGAAGTTTAAATTTTGACGAAAAATTCAAATTACCATACTTAAAAAATGCTATTAGTCTTAATAATATTTTAAGCCATACAACAGGTTATCAATTCTCAGGAAAATTGAAATTGAGCAAGGAATGAGTCGCTCAAAGCTTTTAACGCTGCTAAAAAAACAACAAGCTAGTTGTAAACCCGGACAATGTTATAAATATAGTAACACTGTTTTCAGTTTGCTTGAAGAAGCTTTAAATTGTAAAAAATCAATTTTAAATGCTGCATAGATAATTTGTGTACAACACTTAAAACGCAAGATATACAAATATTACCGCTAGAGCCGAATGTACAACTTGCTTATCCGCATTCTAAAGCATAATAGACGGACAAGATTGCTGCCGTTTCCGCCTTACTATCCAAAGACGGTACCTGCATCTGCCGGTATTTTTGCATCAATAGATGGAATGATTGAAATATTCAAACTTAGTTTTGGTTATAAACCGAATCTTATTTCTAAAAGTACTTTAGATCGTATGTATAAAACAGTAAAATCAAACAAAGATGTTTTTGGATTTAAATGGCAACTGGTTTGGCCTGTTGATCAAAAATGATCGAGTCATATTATGCTCTTGGATGGCGTATTCTTAAAGTAAAAGGACGTTCAAATAAGGATTTAATTTTTCACTCAGGCTATATTAACGGTATTAATTCTTTTATTGGTTTTATACCGTCAGAAGAACTTGGAATTATTATTCTAGTGAACCAAGAAGGTAGTTTTCCACTTAAAAATGGGCTGGGATTTTGGTTTGATTATATAGATTAAATTATATACTCAGATAGAACTTCGTATACCTATTCTTTATTTACTTGTAGTATATTATATGAATAAAAAACTTATAAAACTTATTTTTATAATTTGCAGCACCGTAATTGTAAGCGGTTTATTATACAAATATATCAATCAACATTATCCAAAATTTTTTAAAGAACCGCAAAATATAGGGAGTTTTTGTGCGTCGTTATTAATATTATTTAGTATAATTTACAGTACTATTAGCCAAAATGAAATACGCAGATTTTGTTTGCAATTAGCAATGTGGGCAGCAATTTTCTTGGTTATAATAACCGGTTATGCTTTTAGGTTTGAGCTGAGCTACGCTTATCATAGAGTAATGTCTGCTTTAATTCCATCATATAAATGGTCTACTGAAGTCGGAGAAATTATTATAGCCCGTAGCGGAGACGGACATTTTTATATCAATGCTTTTGTAAATAACGTTAAAATAAAATTTATGGTAGATACCGGTGCAAGTGATATAGCTTTGACTAAAGAAGATGCCCAAAAATTAGGCTTTGACTTAACTAAATTAAAATATACTAGAACTTATCTAACAGCTAACGGCGAAAATAAAGCTGCCCCTATAACCTTAAATAGTGTAGTAATCGGTACGGAATTTAAGAACATCAAAGGACATGTAGGTCTTGGTGACCTTGATATTTCACTGCTTGGTATGTCGTTACTTGAGCGTTTCAAAGGTTTCAGGATTGATAAGGATTTATTGATCTTGAATTATTAGACTTCCTGCATAACTTGCTTCTAAGGGCAATTTGTACGTCGATCCTAATCCCTCATCCCTCACGTATGTCTATGGCGGCAAGTGCTTCCGTGTATCCTTTAAATTCCTCTCTATAAACTGCTTTGGGAAGATGTCTATTTTTTACAAATTTCTCTTTATTAAGAAATAGTTAAATTATTAACTATTTCTTGACTTTTATATCAAAAAGTGCTAACATGCCTTTTTTAAATAAAAGGGGTTTATGTATAAATCTAAATATGACGAAAACGATTTCAAAATCAATTTGTTTAATGCTATTTACAATGAAGATATTAAGAAAGTCAAAGAACTTGTCAATAATAAGATGGCTGTTTCTAATGAGTTTGCAGCAATACCACTAAATGAACACGATGATACACCTCTGCATATAGCTTCTATTCTAGGTAAGGAAAATATAGTTAAAATGCTACTTAAGGCAGGAGCTAATCCTAATTGTATGGATGATATAGGCTATACTCCTCTACGTATAGCTTGTAGTTTGGGCAATAAAAATATAGTTAACATACTTCTTAAGGCAGGGGCTAATCCTGATGACGTAAATTGTGAAGATGATTCTCATAAATTGGCAGAAGATGATTTTTATAAATTAGCAAAAGAATGTAGAAACGGAAAGTTTAGTAGTATTGATAAATTTTCATTTGAAAAATTAATAGAATTTATAGATTGGAAAGCATCAATAAAACTTTTGGATACTAATTATAATATTGATGTTGTTAAACTTCATCTACAAGATGCTCGTAATTTGAAAAGTTTTTTAGAAACCGGTAAAAAAGAGCTAACAGAAGAGCAAAAAGAAAAATTAGAGCAAAAGTTAGATAAACTAAATGATATGATTATCCCTTCTCTTAGGGATAAAACGCTATTGAAATATAAAGAAATATACAATGATGATAACAATGAAGAATATCAAATATTAAAAGAGAAACTTAAAGTTTTGCCTGAGATAGTACAAACAGAGCTTAATGAGATGTTGGGGATAGATACATCTTATTGTGATGATATTTTGTGAATAAATATGGATACCAAATCGTCATGAGCTAAGCAACTAAAGACGTTGTTGCGTGGAGCAGTTTCACCTCTGTCACCCCGTGGCTTGACCACGGGATGACACAGTGGATTTTCCCGATCTATGCAACAATACCATGCGGGAATGACATAAGAGCCGTGTTAAAACGGCATTTTAAAGCCTGGTGGTAAGCTCATACCGTTTAAAGCTCCTGAAAAGAATTTTGAGAATCTTCATCACATTTTTGTTTAATATCGTTAAAGGCAACTTTAATTAAGTCCTCAAGCATTTCTTTTTCTTCTGCTTTTAATAAAGATTCATCAATTGAAATCTTTTCAACTTCGCCTTTACCGGTTGCAATAACCTCAACAAGTCCACCGCCGGCTTTACCGGTATATCTTGCATTTGCCATTTGCTCTTGAGCTTCTTGCATTTTCTTTTGCATTGATTGGGCTTGCTTTAAAAACTGATTAAAATTTACCATAATTCTATCCTATATATTTTTTAGCTTTTAAGTAAAATATCCGAAATTGTTATATTTGGGAAATGTTTTTTAATTAAACCAAAATCGTTACTTTCTTCAATCTTACCGATTAACTGATTCTTTAAGGTTTGCTTGTTCTGCTCTTTTATTATTACTATCTCAAACTTTTCACTAGTAAAAGCAGCTAACAAATCTTCTATTTGTTTTTTTATTTTGCTTGTAACTTCAAGACTTACGAACTCTAATCTATTATTACTGAGATTTTTAAGTTCCGTATGATTGAGCAGGAAATAATATATATCTATCTCATTATTTTTATATAGATATTCAAGAAAATCTACAATTTCAAATTTTTTTTTTATTTCCGGATTAATTGATTGATTTAAATTTTGATTATTATCGTCGAAATCTGCAAGTAAGGGTAGCGACGTCGAATATATAGATTTTATAACTAACATTTCCGTTTCTGTTAGTTGGTTATAGGAAATTTTTATTTCCCCTACTCCCTTATTATATATTTGCCATAAGATTGATAAGTGCGGCAAGCTGGTTTTATCTAATATGCTTTTAGTTTTATCATTAAATGATTCATATATAGGCAAACTATAATTAGGTAACATTTTTACTTTATTAAGATAAGCAATAAAATCTGCTACCGATTCTATAAAAATCTCAAGATTAACCGAGGAACCATAAAGTTTATTTATTAAATTTATAGCTTTTTCCGTCTCTCTGTGGATAATACATTCGACAAATTCTATTATAAACGAACTATCGACAAGCCCAAGCATTTGATTAATTACTTGAGGACTAATTATATTGTCAGATTTCGCCGACATACTAGCTGCTTGATCTAAAATAGATACTGCATCACGTGCTGACCCTTCCGATTTGTAAGCTATAATTCTTAGTGCTTCTATATCGGTTTTTAAATTTTCTTTCTTAGTTATATATTCAAGTAGCTTAAAAATCTCTTCAAAACTCAACCGCCTTAAATCATAACGTTGACATCTTGAGATAATAGTTGCAGGTATCTTTTGTACTTCCGTCGTTGCAAAAATAAATATTATATGAGGCGGCGGTTCTTCCAAAGTCTTAAGAAGTGCATTAAATGCCCCTTTAGAGAGCATATGCACCTCATCAATGATGAAGATTTTATGTTTACCTTGTAGAGGTTTATACTCGGCGGATTCTATAATTCTACGTATGTCATCTACGCTAGTTTTACTTGCCGCATCAATTTCGATTATATCAGGGTGATTATGATTATTAAAGCTGATACAATTTGTACATTCTTCACATGTTTTAATAGTCGTATTTTCAGTAATTAAAGCAGAACAATTTACGGTTTTGGCAATAATTCGGGCGGAGGTAGTTTTACCGACTCCTCTAATACCTGTTAAAAGATAGCCTCCGGCGAGCCTATCGTTTAAAATAGTATAGCTTAAAACTTTGACTAATACCTCTTGGCCCTGAAGCTCGGCAAAGTTATTAGGACGATATTTCCTTGCAAAAGGAATATACTGATTAGATGAATTTATATCGGTCACGATTGTTATAAGACTTTTTATGTCATACCTCGTCAGGTATCGTTGCGTGGATCAATTTTACCGTTGTCATCCCGCGACTTGATCGCGGGATCCAAAAAAATAACTTATAATAGTAGTAATTTTAGTATTTTTACTGGATACCGTGGTCAAGCCACGGTATGACAGTGAATCGAAGTAAATGCTAGTAATGACCCACCGAATCCCACTCCGGCTGCTTCCTTTCAGACCTGACCGACTAAACAGGTACAATGCCCACTACTAGCGTAATTAACATAACCTGTTTATTTTCAAGAAACAATATATTTTTTTTCTATTTCCGATTTTGTTAATCTTTCAGGCGGACCGAATATTTCAGGGTTTTTTAATTTAAACAAATCATCGGAAAATTTTTGTACTTTAGCTATTTTATCAAAAGTAATAGTGACTATATTGTTATCTTCAAATATTTTTAATGCTTCAATTTGTTTAGTAGCTTTATTAAAAGTAATTTCACTACGTTTTTCTGTTAGAGTATGATAGATAGTAATTTTAGAAATATTCCCTTCATTAACTACCGATTCAAAAACAAAATCCTTGTCAAAATGCTCATTATCTTCTAATAAAAAATTAAATGTATTTTTGCTTCTATTAATACGGCTTACTTGTTCCATATCATAATCATACATCGATACGAAATTTTTAGTACCTATTATGACTAAAGGGAAAGGTGGATAATAATTACATCTAAAATTATAAGGTTTGTGGATTAGTAATTTTCCTTTAACTATTTTACCGTACAAATCTTCTTGAGTAAAATCTATCACAACCGACTTTATAGTACGTAGATAGGTTTTTAGCTCCGAAATAGCTGTTTTATCACCTGCCCCAAATGCTAAGTTTGAATTCACAAAAAGATAAGTAATGATTAGAAAAAATATTTTTTTCATTTTCGTTGTTTTATATTAAATTATGTTTAAAATACCTTATGTATTCAGTTAATGCAAAATATAATTAGTATTTATGAAAATCGTTGCTTTAAAAGAAAAAGCCAAGCATGAGACACGAGCCGCTATAACGCCTGAAGTAGCAGGATTGCTAGTCAAAAAAGGCTATGCGGTTACGGTAGAAAAAGATATAGGGCTTCATGCCGGTTTTCTTGATGAAGAATATGTCGCTCTAGGTGCTAAAATATCTTCGGTACCACTCGAAATTATTTCTGATGCAGATATTATATTAAAGGTGCAACCTTCATCCGTTACGGATAAATATAGCGAGCTTGAATTTGCAAAAAAAGGAGCAATTATTGTAGGATTATTGTCGCCTTATTTAAATCATGAATATATAAAAGCAGCAGCTAAAAAAAATCTTACGACTTTTGCTATGGAGTTTGTGCCGAGAATTACTAAAGCTCAAAATATGGACGCTTTATCTTCTCAAAGTAATTTAGTTGGTTATAGAGCGGTAATTGAAGCAAGCTATCATTACACAAGGGCTTTTCCTATGATGATGACGGCAGCAGGGACGATTTCACCATGTAAAACTTTGGTACTTGGTATCGGTGTTGCCGGTCTTCAAGCTATTGCAACGGCAAAAAGACTTGGTAGCATTGTTGCAGGATATGATGTAAGAGCTGCTACCAAAGAGCAGGTGGAAAGCTTAGGAGCTAAATTTGTATCACCGGAACTACAGGAAGATTTACAAGATAAATCAGGCTATGCTCAAGAGAGTTCAGAAGATTACAAAGCTAAACAAGAAGAGTTTTTAGCAAAAATTATTAAAGGATATGATATAGTTATTACTACTGCACAAATTCCCAGAAAAAAAGCACCTCTGCTTGTTACGGAAAAAATGCTAGAATTTATGAAGCATGGCTCAGTGATTGTTGATATAGCAACCTCTACAGGAGGAAATGTGGAAGGGTCAGAACCGGATAAGATCGTTACTAAGCATGGAGTTACCATAATAGGCTTCTCAAATCTTGCTACTAAAATTGCTACCGACAGCTCAAAATTATATGCTAAGAATTTGTATAATTTTCTAACCTATGCATTGCAAGACGGTAAGTTTAGTATGGATGATGAATTAGTACGTGATATGTTGATTACTAAAGACGGAAAAATTGTGAGTGAGAAAATTAATGTCATTCCCGCATAGGTATTGTTGCGTGGATATTGAAGGTCGTCATTGCGAGGAAATTGCATAGCAATTGACGAAGCAATCCAGTAAAAAATTCTGTAAATCAGAATTTTTTTAATTATTTTACTGGATTGCCACGCAGTCTACGACGACCTTCAATATCCACGCAACAATACCTATGCGGGAATGACATCGATCCTTAAGTTGACACTCATGTGCGAAAGCAGGAATGACATAATAAGAGAGAAATATGAATCAATTACCAATAATGGCTAAACAGGCAGCTGAAATTGCCCATAATGCCCAAGAATTATCAGACAAATTAAAAGATTTGGTAATAGATACTAGTTGGCAAACAAACACAAGTACTATAGACCCGCTAGTATTTGCTATAACTATTTTTGTATTAGCTTCTTTTGTGGGCTATTATGTTGTGTGGAAAGTAACGCCTGCACTCCATACTCCGCTTATGTCTATTACTAACGCTATTTCAGGTATTATAGTTCTTAGTTCTATGATTGCCGCAAGTAGCTCTGCTTTTGGGTTTTCCGGTCTACTGGGGTATTTTGCAACGCTGCTGGCTTCTATAAATATCTTTGGCGGATTTATAGTAACAAAAAGAATGCTCGAGATGTTTAAAAAGAAATAACTATTGTTATACTCACGTCGTCATTGCAAGTGGGAGTTGTTGCGTGGATCAATTTCACCTCTGTCACCCCCGTGGCTTAACCACGGGGGTGACAGAGGTGAAATTGATCCACGCAACAATGCTTTGCGAGGAGCGAAGCGACGTGTCAACCTTGTTAAGCCTCCCGAGATTGCTTCGTCAAAATTTTCAATATCTATAGTTATTAGGCAAAAAAATCAAATTAAAGTTCTAGTTCTTTATATTCAACTGTAACTACTTCGTATGATTTCGACCCTTTCGGTGTTGTAACTTCTACAAAATCACCTACCGATTTTCCAATCAAAGCTTTTGCTATAGGAGAAGCGATTGAAACTCTTTTTCTAGTTATATCGGCTTCATATTCTCCTACAATAATATATGTTACTTCTTCTTCAGTATCGTCGTCGATCAAAGTAACCGTAGCCCCGAATTTTATGTTATCTCCCGATAATTTGCCAATATCAATAATTTCCGCTCTTGCCGTCATATCTTCAAGCTCTTTAATACGCCCTTCTATAAATGCTTGTTTCTCACGTGCTGCTTCATATTCCGCATTCTCGGATAAATCGCCGTGTTCTCGTGCTTCGGCTATATCTTCACTAATTTTTTTACGCTCTACATGTTTTAAATGTTTAAGCTCGTGTTCTAATTTTTCAAAACCTTTAGCGGTGATAGGAAATTTTGTATTCATAATTATATTGTATAGATTTAGTAATTTTAGTATACTATTTTCAATAATATAGATTTCAGTAAGTATATTTGTAATAGTTAAATTTGTCAAATAAGCCTTTTTAATTATTTGGCATTGCCTAAATATCGTCATTGCGAGTGGGCATTGTTGTGTGGATTGGTGAAACCCACTGTGTCACCCCGTGACTTAATCACGGGGTCCAGAAATATAATTTAAAACTAAATAATTTTAGTATTTTTTACTGGATCCCGCGATCAAGTCGCGGGATGACAGCGAGAACTAGGTCCACGCAACAATACTTTCTCGCAATGACGTAGGCATTGTTTTTCACATATCTAAAAACATATTAATGATTCTATGGAAATTAAAGATTTTGACTTTGAGAAAAAGCGTAAAATTTTCCACCTATCGGCTATAATATTTCCGCTGCTTTATTTATTTATTCCAAGAACCGCTATTACGTTATTATTATTTATAATAACGGCTATTACATTATATTTAGATGTGTCACGTCATAATAATGCAAAAATTAGCGAATTTGTAACTAGATTTTTTTCAAAAGTTATAAGGCTCGAAGAAAATAACAGTTCTTTTGCTTTAAGTGGCATTAGCTTTATGATGCTCGGTTTTTTCTTAACTGCTCTTCTTTTCCCTAAAAATTTAGTGATTTGTTCGTGGTTGATTTTAATTATTTCAGATTGTTTAGCGGCTCTTGTCGGCGTTAAAATAGGAAATAGCTTAAGTAACGGTAAATCGTTATCAGGTTCTGTTACTTTCTTAGCTTCTGCAATTTTTATAAGTATATTAGTGTATTTCTATTTAGGGTACAATACGAGTTTTATTATTATCATTATAAGTTGTATAGGGGCTACAGCAGCTGAATTTTATTCAAAAGATTTAAGAATTAACGATAATTTATCTATACCGCTTTCTTATTGTCTTTCTACAGCTATTCTTTCTTATATACTATAAAATATGAGAGTTACACCGGAATTTTATGAGTTCTTAAGAAACCGTATTAACATATCTGATGTAGTGCGGCAAAAAGTAGCTTTAACTAGAAAATCCGGTAACTATGTAGGTTTATGTCCTTTCCATCAAGAAAAGACCCCATCTTTTACAGTTAGTGATAGTAAGAGATTTTTCTATTGTTTTGGTTGTAAAGCAGCCGGTGACGTTATAAAATTTACTTCTAATATTAGCGGTTTATCTTATAATGAGTCTGCTATAAAGCTTGCAACCGATTACGGTATAGAGATACCGAAATTAACTGCGAAACAGAAAGAATTTTATGAAGAATCCGATGAAATTCTAAATATTTTAGAACTCGCCAATAAATTTTTTAGAACGCAGTTAACGCCTGAAATATTAAATTATTTACACCGAAGAAATATTACCGAGACAACAATAAAAGAATTTTCCATAGGCTTTGCACCGAAGAATAATAAATTTGAAAAGTTTTTTCACGATAAAAATATAGATATTATAAAGCTTGGTAAAGCAGGGCTAATCGGCAAGCGAGAAAACGGTGAAATATATAATTTATTTTCTAACCGTATTACCATTCCAATTAGAAATATTTACAATAAAATCGTAGGCTTTGGCGGTAGAGTGCTAGGGGAGGGGCTGCCTAAATACTTAAATTCACCTGAAACTACAGTATTTCAAAAAAGTGAAACTCTATACGGTGAGCATAAAGCGATAAGCAGTAGCTATAAAAAAAATCACTCGATTTTAGTAGAAGGTTATTTTGATGTTATAGCACTACATCAAGCAGGTTTTAGCGAAGCAGTTGCGAGTCTCGGTACTAGCGTTACCGAGAATCACTTACATAAATTATGGCGTGCCGGCGATGAAATTATATTATGTCTTGACGGAGATAATGCAGGCATAAAAGCTAGCATAAGAACTATTAACCTAGCATTACCGCTTATTAATAGTGAAAAGAAAATTTCTTTCATTAGGTTACTAAGCGGGCTTGATCCCGATGATGCAGTAAATAAAAACGGTGCTGATTTTTTTGCAAAGCTTATAGATAAAAGAATAAGTCTATCAGAAATGATTTGGCATATTGAGTATAGCGGTAAGAGTTTTAAAACTGCGGAAGAAAAAGCTAATTTAGAGAAAAATTTAAAAGATTACTGCAATAAAATATCGGATAGTAATTTAAGAGCGAGCTATTACAGGTTTTTTAAAGATCAAATATGGCAAAATTTAGTCACAAAACAGAAGAAGGTTATAACTAAAAGCTCAAATTTGGCTCCTATAGTTTCAAGTCACAGCTATTCAGAGCTTGAGATGTTAGAACATGCTTTTTGTGCTTTGTTGGTTAAATTTCCTATAATACTTGAAGAAAAAGATATTAAAGATTTCATCTTAAATTTAAATTTTAATAATAAATCGCTTGAAGAATTCCGTAATTGGTATTTAAACGAGATTATAGATAATAACGTAGAAGCAAGTGAAATTACTGCAATTGTGGAAAAAACTAGCTTTTTTGATATTTTTTTATTATTATCAAAAACGGATAATTTGTTTTTAGATATCTCATTTAATAAAAATAATATCAGACTGGATTTATTATGGCAGTGGCTACATAAGAAATATTATCTAATAAATTTACAACAAGAATACGCTATTACCATAAACAGTACAGACAATCACGACTTTGAAAAAATTTTATTATATAAAAAAGAAATTCTGAAGATTGCAAATGAACTTCAAGTTTTAAACGAATCTTTTATTAATCACACGATAACTTAATTATTTCAAACTTCTTTTAAAAGAAAAAAGCATATAGGTATTTAATGAGCAATAGCAATATAGACAATGATCTAGATAAAATAGATAGTTTACTTAAAAAAGCTAAATCTAAAAAGATACCGGTCACTTATGATGATATAAACAAAGCTCTTCCTCTTAATAAAAATCCTTCAATAAGACAATTAGAGGAAGCTATATTAAAATTTTCCGATGCGGGAGTAGATATTTTAGAATCTAACGAAGATGATGAAATTAAGCTTGATATCGGAATGGATGAAGAATTTAAGCTATCTATCAATGTTGATAATGAACCTGAGGATGAGGTAGAAGAAGAAAATATAGGTACTACCGATGATCCTGTAAGATTATATCTTAAGGATATGGGGGGAGTCGATCTTTTAACTCGTGAAAACGAAGTAGAAATAGCAAAAAGGATTGAGGAAGGACGTAAAACAATGACTGCTTCCTTATGTAAAAGCCCTATTGCTATGCGTTGTTTTATAGTATGGTATGAAGATTTAGTTAATGAAAAAATGTTACTACGTGATCTGATAGATTTAGAAGCTAACATGTTACATGACGAAACACCCGAAAATGATGAAGAACATAGTAGTGATACCGAAGGAGAAGAGCATGAGGATAATCACTTATCTATGTCTAGAGTAGAAACGCAGATATTACCTAATATCATAGAGCGTATGAATAAGATTTCTTTTATCTGCGAAGAACTACTCATTGAAGCTAAAAAATGTTATGAGAAATCTTTTGAGCCGAAAGTTTTACAAAATAGCAAAAAATATAATAATAATTTGGAATTATTAATAAATGAAGTTTCGGAAATACATTTTAATTCTAAAAGAACAGAAGAAATTTTAGGTAAGATGTATGGAATAAATCGTGATTTAATTAATAAAGAAACAACCTTTTTAAAACTTGCTGAAAAATACGGAGTAACTCGCCAAAATTTCCTCGATGAATATATAGGATCGGTTATCAATGCAGCATGGAAAGAAAAAATGCTGAAAAATAAAAAAGTCGTTTGGAAAGAGTTAATTACTAAAGAATCAGATTATATAGATCAAATGATTGCCGAATTATCGGTTATAGAATCTAATACCGGTCTTTTAGTTAATGATTTTAAAAAACTAGTGAATACTATACAAAAAAGTGAGAGACAAACGCTACAAGCAAAAAAAGATATGATAGAGGCGAATTTACGTTTAGTTATATCTATCGCTAAAAAATACGCTAATAGGGGATTGCAGTTTTTAGATTTAATTCAAGAAGGTAATATAGGACTTATGAAAGCGGTGGATAAATTTGAATATCGCCGTGGTTATAAATTCTCTACCTATGCTACTTGGTGGATTAGACAAGCTATAACAAGAGCTATTGCAGATCAAGCAAGGACTATACGTATTCCTGTGCATATGATTGAAACAATTAATAAGATACTGCGTATTTCAAGACAAATGCTTAATGAACTCGGATACGAACCAACGGCAACGGAAATTGCTAACCGTCTTTCAATGCCGCTTGATAAAGTGCGTAAAGTCATGAAAATAGCTAAAGAACCTATAAGTCTTGAGAATCCCGTAGGTGATGATAGTGATGGAGGTCAATTAGGCGATTTTATCGAAGATAAGAATGCAGTAGCACCGATTGATGCGGCAATTCAGTCAAATTTACGAGAAGTTACCACTAGAGTACTTGCAACCCTTACACCTCGTGAAGAAAGAGTGCTTAGAATGCGTTTCGGTATAGGTATGAATACTGACCATACATTAGAAGAAGTAGGGCAGCAATTTAAAGTAACTAGAGAACGTATAAGACAAATCGAGTCAAAAGCTTTAAGAAAGTTACAACATCCTATTAGATCCAAAAAGCTTAATAGCTTTAGAAGCGGAGGAAAGCGTGGTGACGGTAATCCATCGGATTTACTAGAAGCGTGATAACACTTATATTGTCATACCGCGACTTGATCGCGGTATCTCAGGATACGGTCTGTTATACAAGATCCTGTGGTCAAGCCACGGGATGACAATTGTAAAATCCAATCCCCTTTTATGTATCGATATAAGATCACCATTGAATATTTAGGTACGAATCTTGCAGGTTGGCAAAGGCAAGCAGGAGTAATGTCGGTACAGCAGATATTAGAAGAAGCGATTTATAAATTTTCCGGTGAACAGGTAATATTGTTTGGGTCAGGAAGAACGGATGCCGGTGTTCATGCTATAGGTCAAGTAGCACATTTTGATCTTTCAAAATATTTAGAACCTCACAAAATTATTACGGCTATCAACTATTTTGCAAGACCGTATGCTGTAGGAGTATGGAATTGTGAATTAGCCCCCAATAATTTTCATGCTAGGTTTTCAGCTACCTCTCGTCATTATATATATAGAATTATTAATAGACCTTATCCATCCGTAATTGATTTAAATAGAGCATGGTGGATTAGTTCACCTTTAGATATTCTAGCTATGCAAAAAGCTGCCGCTTATCTATTAGGCAAACATGATTTTACTTCATTTAGAGCTAGCTCATGTCAATCAAAATCACCGATTAAAACTTTAACTGAACTTAATATTATTAAAGAAGACGAAGAAATAAAATTATATCTTTCAGCCCCGTCATTTTTGCATCATATGGTACGTAATATTGTCGGTAGTTTAGTGCTTGTCGGTAAGAATGTTTGGCAGGCAGAGCAAATTAAAGATGTTCTAGAAGCCAAAGATAGAAAAGCCGCCGGTCCTACTGCTCCCGCCTCCGGTCTTTATTTTGTGAAAGCAGAGTATTAACAATCATAAATTTCGTCATACAATGCTTCCCTGCATAGGCATTATTACGTGGATACCACCTCGTCATTGCGAGGAAATTACGAAGTAATTGACGAAGCAATATCAGGATACTTGACGAGATTGCCACGCAGTCTACGACTGCTCGCAATGACAATCGGGTATCCCCACGTACAAAGTCCGCTCGTAATGACGTCCTAAATTAGTACACTACGACACTGTTAATAAACTATATAATTTTTCATGGATGTTAGTTAGCTTACCTATATCATTCCCACCGGCTTGAGCAAGGCTTGCTTGTCCACCTCCGCCGCTGCCGCCTAAGAATAAAGAAAGTTCTTTTGCAATTATACCTGCATTGTATTTGTCTGTTATAGCTTTACTCACCGCAACCGTAATAGATAATTTACCAATCCCCTCAGCAATATATACCACTATTAAATCTTCTAATTTTTTTGTTAAATTTTCGGCAGCCTGGCGTAATATTTTATTGTCTATATTTCCTACTTTTTTGTGTAATAGTTTTATTCCTGTTATTTGTTCAGCTTGTTTTTCAATTTGTTCTATACTTAAATCTAAACTAGCTAAATGAGTTTTTTCTAACTCTTTCTCAAGTTCTCTGTTACGCTCTAAAATATTATTAACTTTGGTAATAAGCTCATTTTTATTAGTCTTTAAACTGCTTTCTACCGATTTAAGTAAATTATCTTTTTCTCTCATTAATTTAATTACGAATTCACCGCAAACTGCTTCAATTCTGCGAACCCCTGCCGCTATAGCACTTTCGCTTGTGATTTTAAAGCAACCGATGTCACCGGTACGTCTGACATGTGTACCGCCGCATAATTCTAAAGAAGTCTCGCCCATCTTAACTACTCTTACTTCAGAGTCGTATTTCTCGCCAAACAGTGCCATAGCTCCTTGTTTGACTGCATCTTTAGTTGCCATTAATATAGTATTTACTTCATGATTATCTCTAATAATCTCATTTACTTTATTTTCGATTAAAGTGATTTCTTCATTAGTCACAGCTTTAGAATGGCTAATATCAAAGCGTAAATAAGTCGGAGCGACTAACGAACCTTTTTGTGTAACATGTTTACCAAGTACCTCGTGCAGTACTGCATGTAATATATGCGTTGCTGAGTGATGAATTCTTAAATTCTGCCTATATCTTATGTCTATACTAAAATTAGCATTCTCGCCTACGTTAATCTGCCCCTTTTTCAAAATACATTTGTGGACTATAATAGAGCCTAAATATTTTAAAGTATCTATTACTTCTACTTCAGAATCTTTTGCAAATATTGTCCCAATGTCACCCATCTGACCGCCGGACTCACCGTAAAAAGGTGTTTGGTTGCTGATTAGCAGAAATTGCGTATCTATCTCTTTTATATCATTAACTAAATTATTATCTTTAATTAATGCAATTATTTTACATTCTGCTTCATTAAGCGTATATCCTAAAAACTCCGTACTACCATGCTGCTCTTTGATATCAAACCATAGTTGATCGGTTTTGGACTCACCGGAGCCAAGCCAAGATTTTCTAGCACGTTCTTTTTGCATAAGCATTTGCTCTTCAAACCCTTTGTGATCAACGGAAATATCACGGTTTTTTAGAATATCTTCGGTTAAATCAAGCGGAAATCCGTAAGTATCGTATAGTTTAAACGCTACTTCTCCTGATAATTCATTACCTTTTGTTAGCGTTTCTGTTTCTTCGGTAAGAAGCTTTAGACCACGTTCTAATGTGGCTTTAAATCTAATTTCTTCTTGTTCTAAGATACTGCTTATAAAGCTTTCTGCTCTTTTAAGTTCAGGATAAACATTCCCCATTAAATCAACAAGTTTTGGCAGTAATTTATACATTAACGGCTCTTTGCTACCTAGCATATGAGCATGCCTCATGGATCTTCGCATAATGCGGCGAAGTACGTAACTACGCCCCTCATTTGAAGGGATAACGCCGTCAGCTATTAAAAAGCTACTTGCTCGTAAGTGGTCGGCAATAACTCGGTAAGAAAATTTAGCTTCTCCCTCTACTTTCACTTTTACTATATTTTCGGTAAAATTAATTATTTCCTGAAATAAATCTATGTCATAATTATTGTTAACATGCTGTAATACTGCCGTCATACGCTCAAGACCCATACCGGTATCGATAGATTTTTGCGGTAACTCTATTCTAGTATCTTTATCGATTTGTTCATATTGCATAAATACCATATTCCAAATCTCGATAAATCTGTCACCGTCTTCGTCCTTAGTGCCAGGTAGCCCGCCGTATATTTGTTCTCCGTGGTCATAAAAAATTTCAGAGCAAGGACCGCAAGGACCAGTATCGCCCATAGACCAAAAATTATCGTTTGTTTTAATCCTTATTATGCGATCATCCCCAAATCCTGCTATTTTTTTCCAGTAAGAAGCTGCTTCGTCATCGGTATGATAAATTGTTGCATAAAGCTTGTCTTTTGGGAGTTCAAATTCTTTAGTCAATAAATTCCAAGCGTAATATATGGCTTGTTCTTTAAAATAGTCACCGAATGAAAAATTACCTAGCATTTCAAAAAATGTGTGATGTCTTGCAGTATAACCGACATTCTCAAGGTCGTTATGTTTACCGCCGGCTCTAAGAGATTTCTGACTAGTTACCGCTTTGTTATAAGGTCTTTTTTCTTGTCCGGTAAAAACATTTTTAAATTGTACCATTCCGGAATTAACAAACATTAAGCTAGGGTCATTGTGTGGAATTAACGAGCTAGCCGGTACATGTGTATGATTATTTGCTTTAAAGTAAGTTATAAATTTACTTCTAACTTCTTCGGTGGTAAATTTAGTCATGGTAAAATATATTATTTAATGTTATGTCATTCCGGGGTGGATCATTTTTCGTCATTGCGAGGAAAATTACGCAGTAATTAACGAAGTAATCTCGTGCCAAAGTCCTGAGATTGCCACGCTCCTTATCAGTCGCTCGCAATGACGGTTCGGTATCCATGCAGAAATGACGTCCAGTATAGTAAAATACACTGAATTATGATTAAAATAAATTTATTTATGAAAAATATTTTTGATTCGATCAAATTATATTTTGTTCAATTTGCTACAAAATTAAAAATATTTTCTTTCAAAAGAAAAAAGATTGTGGTGTTACTAGGTAATAAAGGTGTATTTCTTAGTACTTTTCTCGATAATAAATTATTAGATAAATTATTTATCCCTACTCAGGAACAGATAGACTTAAATCCTTATAAAAACTTTTTTAGTAAATTTCCAAAAAGCGATATTTATTTTTTACTTGACGGCAGCGAATGTAAAACACGGCACGATCAAATACCTATATTACAGTCAATAGTTAAACTTGATCCTATTGAACAATTTATTGAAGGTTATTTTGATAAAGAAGACATTATAGCACATTGTGTTTACGAAATTACTACTATCCCAAGTGAAATTTGGTCGACTTTAATTATGTCGTGTCCATTTGAAACACCTTTAAGTGATATAATTTCATGCATTATAGATAAAAGATCGCTTGATTTAAAAGGAATTTACTTTTTAACGTTAGAGCTAAAAGTTATTATAAATAAAATAGTGCAGAATATAGAAAATGATAAATATAACGATTATTTTCAAATTTGTGTATATGCATCACAAGCTAGCGGTATAAAATTTATTATCAAACATAAAAATAATATAATAACAATTAGAAATCTTGAGTATCCATTTGATAAAACAACCGGCTATGTTCAAGGTATTATAGAACAAGAAATTAATGATTGTTTGATATTATTTAAAAACTATATAAGTAATCTTGACCAAAGAGCCTGTATAATTCTTATAGTAGATGAAGAGTTAAAATCTTTATTAGAATCAACAAATTTTGAAGATCGCCCTGTAATCTTTATACCGGTTGATAATATACTAAATAAGCAAACTCTAGAAAAAGAAAGATTTATAGATACGAATATTAGTAGGCTGTTTCTAGAATATAAGAGTTTTCCCGCTTATAATAATAATTTAAAATCAATAAAAAAACTAGTTACTATAAAGGATCTGACATTTAAATTATATAGTGCATTACTTATAATATTAATATTAGTGGTCGGTATTATCAAATATAATACAAAACAGAATTACAAAGACATAAACTCTATTAATGAAAAATATTATGCAACAAATCAAGAATATGATAGTATAAAATATAAATATCCTTATATTAAAAATACTACTAGCCTAGCTGATTTATATGTAATAGAAAAATTACTAGAAGCACCGGTGCCACTGCCGTTTGATTTACTTAAAAGGCTAATAATTACTTTAAATCCGGCTTTTAAATTAGAAGAAATTAAATGGGAATTAACAAATATAGATGATATTTTGTTAGTTTCTAAGAGGCAATTAATAATCAAATTAATACTTAAATATCATACTAATAATCTATCGGTAGATGAATCTCTAAAGATGCTAGATGATCATATGCAAAACGTAAAAAATAAATTATCTAATTTGCAGATAGATTATGTTATATATAAGGATAAAATACTTGATATATTCGGTAAGATAGTAATTCCTTTATCGGTTAATATAGTTGATGATAAGACATAACAACTGTGTCATTACTGCAAGGATACCAAGTCGTCATTGCGAGGAAATTACGTAAGTAATTGACGAAGCAATCTCAGGATATTTGATGAGATTGCCACGCTCCTTTCAGTCGCTCGCAATGACGAAAAAACTGCTCTACACTAATAAAGTAAGGTAAGCACAAAATGTTTGAAAAATATATTATGTATTTAAAGAATCTTATATTCTTTCAATTTATTATATATTTCTTCTTTATTTCCTTAACTATCTGGATAATAAAAAATTTCCAGCAAGAATACAGTAAATCTATTCTTGATAAACAAGTTTCACAAGAAAATCTAACAGAGGAAGTTTTAAAGCTTTATTCTGTCATTAACTCTAAAGAAAAAATATTAGAATCTTACAAAAAATATGTAGATTTAAGCGTGCCAAGTAGTGTGAGTTGCTTAAATTATCAAGAACTAATTCCTAAAATAAAAAGCTTAAGCAATAAATATGATTTAGTAGAACCTATAGATGTATCTATAAATTCAGTATTTTTTAAAAATAATGTTCAGGTGATTGAAGGAGAAGGTGAATCGATTCATGTAAATAATTATAGCATAAATATAAAATATGCATGTGCAGATTTTTTGACTTTTCTAAAAATATTCTCTGAAATTTATTCTTATATGCCTCCTAATACTCTTATATCTTTTGTACGAGTACGTAATGAAGAAGTGTTAACGCCTAAGAATATCTATAAACTTTCAGTAAATCACGCTCCTAATCTTATTTATGCTAAATTGATATTATATATCAGAGAATTAGCCTCAAAATAAATTACTAAAATGAATAATGCAATAGTACTTAATAACGTAAATACTAATTTATTTAAAAAAGATATTGTTAATAATTTTGTCAATAATCTTACAAAATCTACTTGCTCTACTATTGCAAATATGCTTGCTATAGATTATACGCTAAGGCTTAATTCTAAACCGGAAGCTGAAAAATATATTAATAAATGTATTTCTAGACTCAAAAATTATTTAGGTATGTGGGTTATTAACGATGATAATTTTTCCGTAGCATTAGAGTTATTTGTAATAATGATTACTTCTGAAGACGAAAATGAGCAAAATAAGAATAATATTTTAGAGCAATCACAAGATATAATAGCAGAAAATCTTGTAGAAGTTTATTTTGGAGATGAAAAAATAAATAGTACCGAAAAAGAAAAAATTAAAAATATATTTAAAACTCTTTTAAAAGAGAAGAATTTTGACAAAATAATAAATTATGCGGAATCTCACAAAAAATTATTTAAGGCTTCTATAATGTATGCAATGAAGAAATATAATAATATTGATGAAGCAACCATCTATATAAAGAAAGAATTTAATAAAATATTAGAGATGTCTTTAGCATTTACACAAAAAAGTAATATATTTAAACAAGCAACCGGAAAAATCGCCGGTGCTGTTTGTGCTTTATTAGTCGGAGCAATTAGTGTTGCGACTGCGGGAGCGGCTTTTTCTATCATAGTTGTACCGGCATCAATTTTTGCCGTCAGATATGCACCTGAACTTGGTGAAAAAATTGGAGGATTAATTTTAAATAATGATAATGCAATAAAATTAGAACAAAGCAATATAGATAAGTTTATGAAAACATTACAAAATGATAAAGAAAGTCTTCTATCTCAAGAAAAAACAAAAAACATCAAAAAAAATATTAAAGTTTCTCCTTCTCAAATAAATGCTAAATTAACTAAGAAAGTGGTTAATGAAAAACATAGATAGGGTTTTGTTGTATAAATCGATTTTTCCACTGTCACCCCGTGACTTAATCACGGGGTCCAGCTTAAAATACTAATAATTATTAGTATTTTAAATTGCTTTTCTGGATACCGTGGACAAGCCACGGTATGATAGCGAGTGCATTTTCTGAGCCATGCAACAAAGCCATAAAGCTATTTTTTACTTGAGAATATAAAATATTACTCTTATTATTATCTTTTTTAAAATCAATAAAATAACTTAATGAGAAAAGTAATAATATCCGGCATGATCGGCAACGCTTTAGAATGGTATGATTATGCATTATATGCTCAATTTGCTTATATTATAGGGCAGCATTTTTTTCCGGATTCAGAAATGCGAGAGACTTTAACTTTTGTGGTATTTGCTGCAGGCTTTGTAGTACGACCGCTCGGCGGTATTATTTTCGGTAATATCGGTGATAGATTCGGTAGACGTACTGCTTTGGTGATGGGTATTATAACTATGGCAATACCGACTGCCGGAATAGGTCTCTTACCAAGTTATAAAACTATTGGAATTGCCGCTCCTATTATTTTAACTATTATCAGACTCATACAAGGTTTTTCTTTAGGAGGGGAATTTAGCGGTTGTATTTCGTATATTGTAGAACATGCTTCGTTCGAGCAGCGAGGACTTGCGGGGAGTAGCTCATTCGTTAGTATGTGCGGCGGTATGCTGCTTGGACTTGGTACAGCAGCCGGTTTTTCTTATTTTATGCCTGCCGATATGCTATTTGAATGGGGTTGGAGGATACCTTTTATTGCCGGTTTATTTATTAGCTCCGTAGGTTTATATATTAGAAAAAACCTAGCAGAAAGTCCTATTTATAAAAAAGCTAACGAAACAGGACGTTTAGCACGTTTTCCTTTACGAGAAACATTAACAAAATACCCAAAAGAACTAGTTATCGCACTTGGTCTTTATATTACCGTAACTGCTCCTTTTTATACTTCTACGGTTTTTATCGGTAATTTTATGCAAACACTCGGTTATACTAATCAGCAAAGCACAATTGTTAGTAGTATAATATTAATCGTAATGATGATAGTATTTCCTATATCTGCGTATGTTTCGGATAAGGTGGGGCGGCGTCCTGTACTAATATGGGGGATTATCTTGTTAATTTTATCAGTCTATCCTATTTTTGTAGCCTTAGGATCGATGAATTTTACTTTAGCTATAATATCTCAAGTAATATTTGCCGGAGTTATTAGCATTTATATGGGACCTATCCCAACGGTTTTAGTAGAGATATTTCCGACTAGCATAAGATTTACCGGTGTTGCACTTTCATACAACCTTGCAGCTGCTATATTTGGCGGTACTGCTCCAATGTTAGCAATGATATTAACGAAAGTTACCGGAGACAATTATGCTATTGCATATTATTTAATTGCACTTGCCTTGTTATCTTCTATAATCCTAAAATTCTATAAAGAAACTTATAAAAAGAATTTGGTAAACTAGGTTCTGTGTATAAAATTTAAAATATTTTTGTGCGAAAATTAATAAGATTTTTGCAGGAATAGCAGTTCCTATTTCAAAAAAATCTTATAATTTGCAGTTAAAAAGAGCTAAAATAGATTAATTTAAATTTAATATACAGAACCTTATATGAGCGAAGTTTTTGAAGTACCAAACGGTGAAAGCAAGGTTTTACTCCATTGTTGTTGTGCTCCTTGTGTTGGCCCTTTAATGGAAAAAATGATCGATACCGGCATTAAGTTTACACTTTTTTTCTACAATCCTAATATTCATCCTAAAAAAGAATATGAGCTTCGTAAAAACGAAAATATTAAGTTTGCCGAGAAACATAATATAGAATTTATCGATGCGGATTACGATCCACAAAATTGGTTTAGAAGAGCTAAAGGGATGGAGTTTGAGCCTGAACGAGGTAAACGCTGCACAATGTGTTTTGATATGCGTTTCGAGCGTACGGCTTTATATGCTTATGAAAACGGCTTTAAGGTTATAACTAGCTCGCTTGGTATTTCTAGATGGAAAGATATGAACCAAATTAATGAATCAGGAACTAGGGCTGCGTCTCATTATGAAGGGGTGACCTATTGGACTTATAATTGGCGTAAAGACGGCGGTGCTAGCAGAATGTACGAAATTGCCAAAGAAGAGAACTTTTATAAACAAGAATTTTGCGGCTGTGTTTATTCTTTCCGTGATACTAACGATTGGCGAGTAGCAAACAATCGCCCTAAGATCGAGATCGGCAAGGAGTATTATTAAGATTTCTGTGTTATGTGTCATACCGCGACTTGATCGCGGTATCCATTTAAATATACAAATAATTTATATTGATTTTATTAGATACTGCGATCAAGTCGCGGTATGACAATGCATTTTTTATGAAAAAACTATCATTTCAGCAAATTATACTAGCTTTGCAAAATTACTGGCAGGATTACGGTTGTGCAATATTGCAGCCTTACGATGCCCATGTCGGAGCCGGTACGTTTCACCCTGCAACTGTGCTTCGCTGCCTTGGTACCAAACCTTGGTCTGTTACATATGTTCAGCCATCAAGAAGACCAGGGGATAGCAGGTATGGCATGCATCCTAATAGAATGCAACATTATTATCAATTTCAGGTTATCTTAAAACCCTCGCCGGATAATATTCAAGAGCTATATCTTAAAAGTTTAGAATGTTTAGGCATAGATTTAAAAATTCATGATATCAGATTTGTTGAAGATGATTGGGAGTCGCCAACCTTAGGTGCTGCCGGGCTTGGCTGGGAAGTATGGTGTAACGGTATGGAAGTATCGCAATTTACTTATATGCAGCAAATCGGCGGTATTGAATGCCGTCCCGTTGCCGGTGAAATCACTTATGGACTCGAGAGGCTTGCTTTATATATTCAAGGTGTTGATGAAGTAAAAGAGCTTGATTGGAACGGGCAAGTAGGCGAAAAAGCTTTAAAATACGGTGAAGTGGATTTCGAAGCTGAACGGCAATTTTCAAAATATAATTTAGAGCTTGCCGATAGTGAAATGTTACTGCGACATTTCAAGGATAGCGAAGAACAGTGTGAGAGATTAATTAAAGCTAATTTACCTATGCCGGCTTATGATGAATGCCTTAAGGCAAGTCATGCATTTAATCAACTAAATGCATTAGGTGTGATTAGTGTAACTGAGCGTGCTTCTTATGTTTTAAGAGTACGTCATTTAGCTAGAATTTGTTGTATAAAATGGTTGGAGTTAAGTGGTGAGTGAATTATTATTAGAGTTATTTAGTGAAGAAATACCTGCATTAATGCAAAAAAATGCTGAAGAGGGTTATTTAAACATATTCACGAAAATTTTTGAAGAAAACGAAATATTTGCAAAAGTACAAGTATTTGCAGGGCCTCGTAGAATAACGTTGCATGCTACTCACTTGCCGAAAGTAACGTTATCAAAAGAACTCGAGATTAAAGGGCCTAGCACGGAAGCACCGGAAGCTGCTATTAACGGTTTTTGTAAAGCTCATAATGTTAGTAAATTAGAGCTTTCTACTAAATTAATTAATAATCAGCTATATTATTTCTTTGTCAAAAAAACAGAAGAAAGAGAAATAAAAGAGATTTTGCCGGAGATTATTATAGAGGCTATTAATAAATATAGCTGGGCAAAATCGATGTTTTGGGGCAATTACAAAATAAAATGGATTAGACCGTTACGAAATATTTTATGTATATTTGACGGTGAAGTACTACCACTGCAATTTGGGCATTTAACCGCTAATAATATTACGTACGGGCATCGTCTTACTGATAATAAAAAATTAGAAGTAACAGATTTTGAAGATTATAGAAATAAGCTTTTAGAAAATCATGTTATTTTAGAGAGAACAAAGAGAGAAGAAGTAATTAAAACCGGTTTACTGGAACGGGCAAATTCTCATAATCTAAACATAAAAGAAGATAATCGTTTAATCGAAGAAGTAGCAGGGCTTAGTGAATTTCCCATTGTGTTACTTGGAAAAATCCCACAAAAATTTTTAGAGTTACCTAAAGAAGTACTTATTTCTTCGATGCGTACGCATCAGAAATATTTTTGTTTATTTGATAAAACAGGAAATTTCGCACCGTATTTTCTCTTTGTCAGTAATGGTAGATTTGCAAATGCTGACCTCGTTATTAAAGGTAACGAAAAAGTACTATCTGCACGTCTTTCGGATGCTTTATATTTTTATAAGCAGGATATAGCTAAAACTTTAGAATCAAGATTAGGCAAATTAGAAGCTGTAACATTTCATGCAGAACTTGGTAATTTAAGAGAAAAAGTGGAGCGTATAACTAAAATTTGTAAGCATATAGCTCCAAATAATAAAGATTTAATTACGGCAGCGAAACTTTGCAAAAGTGACCTTGTTTCCGAGATGGTCGGAGAATTTCCTGAGTTGCAAGGTATTATGGGTTATTATTATGCAAAGCATGAAGGGTTAAATGAAGAAGTAGCCACAGCAATTAAAGACCATTATAAACCTCAAGGACTTAATGATAATGTACCGAGCGGAAATGCTGCTTTGCTTGCTTTAGCCGATAAGCTAGATAGTTTAGTAGGTTTGATGATAGCAGGCGAAGCTCCGACAGGCTCAGGTGATCCATATGCCTTAAGACGTCAAGCTCTTGGTATAATAAGAATAATACTTGAGAATAAATTAGAATTACATTTAAATAGCTTAATTAATTTTTCTATAAACTTATATAAAGATTCATCTGATAAAAATAAGGATTTAATAATATCTTTCTTTGAAGAAAGAGTAAAATTTTACTTTAAAAATGACTATGATATTGCGTTAATTAATGCAGTTCTTGATTTAAATTTAGTGGATACAAAATTTAAGCTTGATGCGTTAAAAGAATTTTTAATAGAAGATGCAGGAAGGCAATTATTAAACGCTTACAGACGAGCTAGCAATATAATTGATGGTCAGAAAATTACCGGCTTAGTTGATGCAAGTCTCTTTATTACACAACCTGAAAAAGAATTATTTGAAGTAATCCAAAAAATTTCTCCGCAAATTATAGATAGTATAGCTGATAAAGATTATAAGAGAGCCTTAAATTTATTATCATCTCTATTAACTCCGATTACTAGCTTTTTTGATAATGTACTCGTTAATGACTCTGATTCAAAGATCGCTCAAAATCGTTTATCGTTATTACAAAATACTTGTGAATTATTCCATAAAATAGCTAAGTTTAACCGCTTATGATCAAACTTTCCTATGTCATTCCCGCAAAAGCGGGAATGACATAAATAAGCCATGCAACAACGCCGCTTTTAGCTAGGAATGACATCAAGAAGCAGATATAACAAAACCAAAATAACTAAATTAATGATCAGTAAAGCCGTTGAATATATAAAATCAGGTAAAGTGGTTGTTTTGCCAACTGAAACAGTCTATGGGATTGGAGCGGATGCTACAAATAATGAGGCATGTTTAAAGATTTTTCAGTTCAAAAATCGTCCTGCTATTAACCCGCTTATCGTGCATGTCGCATCCATAGAGCAAGCAAAAGAAATAGGGGAGTTTAACGATTTAGCTACAAAAATAGCAGAAAAATTTTGGCCTGGACCGTTATCTATAGTTGTCCCTTTAAAAGTGAATGCAAATATTGCTCCTAGCGTAACGGTAGGGCTTAATACAATAGCGATTCGAATGCCGTCTTATCCACTAGCATTAGAGCTTATCAGACAATCAGGCTTACCTATAGCTGCCCCAAGTGCTAACCCCTCAAACTATATTAGTCCGACTAACGTCGAGCATGTTACAAAACATTTTTCAGAAAACGCAGAAATCTTTATTTTAGCACCTGAAATTTATCAATCTGAATATGGGCTAGAGTCAACGATAATCGATACAACAACTGTTACTCCTACTATTCTTAGAGAAGGGTTTATAACTGCTGAAATTTTAGAAGAAGTACTAGGGGTAAAAGTTTTAAAAGCATCAGAGACAAGTACTATAAAAGCTCCGGGAATGCTTGCTAAACACTATTCACCAAAAGTACCGGTTAGGCTAAATGCTATAAATTTAGAGGATAAAGAAATCGGATTAAATTTTGGCAATAGTAATCTTACGGGAAAATTTTCGTTAAATTTAAGTGCCAAAGGTAATCTTATAGAAGCTGCTGCAAATCTTTATGCTTATTTAAGAATTCTTGACGATTATGCTGCAGCTCATGATGTAAGCAGTATAGCAGTTGCTCCGATACCTCAAGTGAATATAGGGGCTGCAATTAATGATCGCCTAAAACGTGCTGCAAAATCATAAATTTCGGCGTTCTATTCGCCTTAATAGCTTTTTTATGATATTTGGTCATTACATAGTTATCGTGCGGTTTTAAATAATCATTTTTATTTATAATTTCAAAATTACCGTTCTGCTGTATTAACTCTATTGCTTCATAAAAATAATTTTCGATATTGGAAGCAAATACTAAATTACCGTTGTCTTTTAGCTTATCTTGTGAAACCTTAAGTCGTTCTTTATTGAAAATACGTTTCTTTTTTTGTTTATTTTTTATCCATGGATCAGGAAATAAAATATAAATTCCATCAAGGCTATTACTTGGTATCTCATTTAATATTAAATCCAAATTATTAGGGAATAATAAAAAATTCGTGATATTATGTTCACCCGCAAGTTTTAAAACATTTACAACTCCGTTTAAATATACCTCTACCCCAATAAAAAGTGCATTAGGATTCATTTTAGCTTGATTAATGAAATGCTCACCATACCAAAGCCTATCTCAAGAAATACTTTACGTTTTTCATTTACAAGCTTTTCTTTAGAAAATAAATATTTTGGTAGTTCGTTATCTAATAAATTCTGTTGCACTCCTGACAAGTTTTTACCGATGCGTCTTGCGTATGACCTATTCAAATTGATAGGAGAAAATAATATTACCCTACTGTAACCTTGTAGGTCCCTGTAAACATTTTCAATATTATAACCCTGATCTAAGAAAATTTGAGTTACCGCTTCTTCCTGTTTAAACCCTATTTCTAATATAATCTTACCGTTTGGTTTTAAGAATTGTTTGGCATTTCCGGCGATTGTTTTATAACACTGTAAGCCGTCTTCTTCAGCAAATAAAGCAATAGACGGTTCATAATTGATTGTTTCAATTGCGATCTCTGATTTTTCGCTGTGAGATATATAGGGTGGGTTGCTAACTATAAGATCAAATTTTTGCTTTCCTAGATTTTCAAACCAATCACTATGAATAACTTGCAAACGATCCATTACCTCATATTTTGCCGCATTACTTTTGATAATTTCTATAGCATCAAGACTTATATCGGTCGCAATTACATTAGCATTCGGTAACTCACATAATAGGCTTATAGCAATACAGCCGCTACCTGTCCCAAGTTCTAGGATTTTTGTGTATTCGTCATTGCGAGAAGACGCCATAGGCGTCGACGAAGCAATCTCAGGCAAAATCCCTGAGATTGCCACGCTCCTTTCAGTCGCTCGCAATGACGGTTTGAGTAACCCTAGAACTATTCTCACCAAAACTTCAGTATCGCTTCTTGGAATTAATACATGTTTATTAACAATAAATTCACGTGAGTAAAATTCTTTAACACCTGTAATATACGCTATCGGTTCATGCTTTAATCTTCTCTCTAACAGTTTTTCAAAAGCTTCTATCTCGGCTTCATTTAACTGCTCATCAAGATTAATAAGCAAATACTCAATAGGTTTATTTATAACATGCCGTAGTAAAATTCGTGCTTCTAATTGCGGCGAACTAATACCGATTTTATTTAATTTATCTGTAGCATTACTAAGAATTTGCTTTATAGAACATTGCATGGAAAGTTTTATTTTCTGCCAAAATTTTTCATTTCTAAAATCTCATCTACACTACCTAACGGTACTCGTTTTTTAAGTTCGGTAAATTCACTAAATATGTTAGAAGATTTATTATCAGTTATAATCTCCCCATATCCCTTGGCAGCTCACAAGAAAATTCCATAATCTCATTACTAGTCGGATGAGTAAAACTTAAATACCAAGAATGTAGGGCTTGACGCTTAAAATCAATTAATTTTGCTTTTAGTTCAGGGGGAGAATGAGCAATTTTTCGGTCGTTATTGCCATAAGTTTGATCGCCGACTACCGAATGTTTTAAATGGCTTAGCTGTACTCTAATTTGATGAGTTCTGCCCGTACTAAGCTTGCACTCTACCATACTAATAGTACCGCTGTAAAACAATTCTAGAGTCTTGTAATGCGTAACGGCTTCTTTACCGCCATATTTTAATATGGTCATTTTTTGACGATCGCTTCGGCTACGACCGATATTATTCTTAATGACTCCTTCTAGCGGATTAATTACTCCCCACACTAACGCTTTATATTTCCGTATTACCTGTCTTTGCTCTATCTGATTTGCAAGCAACATATGTGCTTTATTATTTTTAGCAACTACCATCAAACCGGTAGTGTCCTTATCTAAACGATGTACTATCCCGGGTCTTTCTGATGAACCGATATCCGATAAATTCTTCGTATGATAAAGTAATGCATTAACAAGTGTATCATCATGATGCCCTGCTCCAGGATGTACCGTCATACCTGCAGCTTTGTTAATTACTATCAAATCATCATCTTCGTAAATTATATTAAGTGCTATATTTGCTGCTGCAATTTTTAGCTCTTCAGGTTCTTTAAAAGAAAATAATATAACATCATTCTCCTTGACCAAAACATCAGGATCAGAAATAATTACATCATTAACTTGTACGCAAGAACTTTTAATAGATTTTTGAATTTGGTTTCTAGAAACATTTTCAAGAAGTTGTGATAAAGCTTTATCAAGTCTTATATTATTTAGTTCGTTCGGTACATTATATGCTAACATATGTTATTTTAAGATAATGAATAATACGCTTAAATGGTTAAGTGCAATCGGTGTTGAATATTATTGCCATGAACATCCACCGAAATTAAAAGTGAGTAATAATACCAAGCTAACTGAAAAGCCACAAGTAAAACTTATGCCTACAAAAGAAACTGCATTCAATATGAATAGAAATCTTTCCAAATTTAAAGGAGACACGGAACACAGAACCACAGCGTACACAAGCGTACGTGAGGATTCGAGTACCGGATCGACGTATAAATTACCTCTAGAAGTAGAGTTTGGGAAGATTTCTAATGATAAAGTTCATGATAATATAACCCTAGCAAGATCTCTTGCCGATAAAGCTAATAATATCGAAGAACTAAAAGAATCTCTACTAAATTTTAATGGTTGTGAACTTAAGAAATTTGCTACTAATACGGTTTTCGGTGACGGTAATTTGGAAGCTAAAATTATGTTAATAGGCGAAGCCCCGGGAAGTATCGAAGATTTAAAAGGCATACCTTTTTGCGGTGAAAGTGGCAATTTACTTGATAATATGCTGCACGCTATCGGAATTTCACGAAAAAATAACGCTTATATTACGAATACGGTATTTTGGCGTCCTCCTGCTAATAGACAACCGACACTCGAAGAAGTCGATATTTGTAGACCTTTCGTTGAGAAGCATATCGCTCTTATTAACCCGAAGCTAATTATTCTAGTCGGTAGCACGGCTGCAACTAGCTTACTTGGAAAAAATTCAGGTATTACTAAAATTAGACAAGAATATTATTTTTATACCAATAAATATCTATCCGCTCCTATTCAAACTACGGCAATCTTCCACCCTGCCTATCTATTACGCCAACCTATGCAAAAACGAACCTCTTGGTATGATTTACTCAAGATTAAGGAGTATTTAGTAAATAATAGACTTCTTGCATAACTTGTACATTAATCTCGTACTCACAGTTTCACGTACTTTTTAAAATAATTTTCTACTGGACAATTAGTTGTATATATGCGACAATGTAATCGTCTCTAGTTAAGCTTAATATGCAAAAAACTAAACAAATACAATTTTTTATAACAGAAAATGGTAAATCTTATATTAAAGATTGGTTAGAAAAATTAGATATCGAGACGCATAGTAGAATTCTTAATAGATTAGTTCGCTTAGAATATGGAATTTATGGTGATTACAAACAGATAAAAGGAAGGCTATATGAGCTTAGGTTTTTCTTTGGCAAAGGTTATAGAATATATTTTACTGAAAAAGATAATAAAATTATTCTGCTATTAAATGCAGGTAATAAAGATACTCAAGGCAAAGATATTAAAAAAGCCTTAGAAATAATAGAAGAAGTTTATAAACGAAATTGAGGGTGTTATATGGAAAAGTTTACAGATTATTTAAAAGAAAAATTACAAAATGAGGAAATATTAGTAGGATATATTAATGAAGCGTTAGAGCAATATTTTGTGGATCATAATAAGGAGCTATTTTTGGCTACTTTAAAAGAAACCATTATAGCAAAAGGAGGTATAGCAAAAATCTCTAAAGAAGCTCATATAAATAGACAACATATATATAGAATGTTATCTAGCAAAGGTAATCCAAGTTTCGACAATATAGGATCTTTATTAAACGCTTTAGGTTTGCAGTTGAAAGTAGAAGCATGTGCGTTTTAAATTTTCATTAACCTTGCAAGTTGAGTAAGATATCAAAGAAAATTTTTAAATCCTAATAAATCATAATTCATTTCTAATTTCATTAAATTAGGGTTATACTTACTGATGTATAAAAATAAGGTATATCCATATGACCAATGAAAATAATAATGATTCAGAATTTGCCGAATTAAAAATCAGAGGAAAAATATTTAAATTACCGATACTTAAAGCAAGTATCGGTGAGGATGTAATCGATATAAGTAGGGTATCTGCAGAAGCCGATTGCTTTACTTACGACCCGGGCTTTATGTCTACTGCTTCTTGTCAGTCTACTATCACCTATATAGACGGTGATAAAGGAATCTTGCGGCATCGAGGATATGATATTAAAGATTTAGCTGAAAAAAGTGATTTTTTAGAAGTAGCATATTTACTGATTTATGGGGAACTACCAAGTAGCGAGCAGTATAATAATTTCACTAAACAGGTTGCTCATCATTCATTAGTGAATGAAAGATTACATTATTTATTTCAAACCTTTTGTAGCTCTTCTCATCCTATGGCTATTATGCTTGCGGCTGTCGGTTCTCTTTCGGCATTTTATCCTGATTTATTGAATTTTAAGGAAGCAGACTACGAACTTACTGCTATTAGAATGATTGCTAAGATACCTACTATCGCCGCAATGTCTTATAAATATTCTATAGGGCAACCGTTTATTTATCCTGATAATTCGTTAGATTTTACCGAAAATTTTCTGCATATGATGTTTACAACGCATTGTACGAAATATAAAGTAAATCCAATAATAAAAAATGCTCTTAATAAGATATTTATCCTACATGCAGACCATGAGCAGAATGCTTCTACCTCAACAGTTCGAATTGCCGGTTCATCCGGAGCTAACCCTTTTGCTTGTATTAGCACGGGTATTGCCTCACTTTGGGGACCTGCTCACGGCGGGGCTAATGAAGCGGTAATAAATATGCTTAAAGAAATCGGTAGTTCTGAGAATATCCCTAAATATATAGCTAAAGCTAAGGATAAAAATGATCCGTTTAGGTTAATGGGTTTCGGTCATCGTGTATATAAAAACTATGACCCGCGTGCCGCAGTACTTAAAGAAACGTGCAAAGAAGTATTAAAGGAACTCGGACAGTTAGAAAATAATCCGCTTTTACAAATAGCAATAGAACTTGAAGCTATCGCTCTTAAAGATGAATATTTTATTGAGAGAAAATTATATCCAAATGTTGATTTTTATTCAGGTATTATCTATAAAGCTATGGGTATACCGTCGCAAATGTTCACGGTACTTTTTGCAATAGCACGAACCGTAGGCTGGATGGCACAATGGAAAGAAATGCACGAAGACCCTGAACAAAAAATCAGTAGACCAAGACAGCTTTACACCGGTTATGCACATAGAGAGTATAAGGGTATTCGGGAGAGGTAAACATTGTCGTCATTGCGAGCGACTGCAAGGAGCGTGGCAATCTCAAGAGATTTGATGAGATTGCCACGTCGCTTCGCTCCTCGCAATGACGTTGAAAATATAAATCATATGAATTTTATTGATGAAGTTAAAATATATATACAAGGTGGGAACGGCGGCAATGGTTGTGTTAGTTTCCATCGTGAGAAATTTATTGACAGAGGCGGACCGGACGGTGGTAACGGTGGACGTGGCGGTAGTGTTATTTTCAGGAGTAATCACCATCTTAATACGCTAGTAAATTATCGATATAAACAGCATTTTACCGCAGAAAACGGTGAAAGCGGTAAAGGTTCAAATAGAAGTGGTAAATCAGGAAAATCGTTAGTTCTTGATGTTCCCATCGGTACTCAAATCTTTTCCGAGGACGGCAATATATTATTGCATGACTTTACTGAAGATGACCAAAGCTTTGAAATAATTAAAGGAGGAAGTGGCGGTCTTGGTAACAGTCATTTCAAAACGTCGGTTAATCAAGCTCCAAGAAAGCGTACGGAAGGAGAAATTGCCGAAGAAATGTGGATTCATTTAAGCTTAAAACTTCTCTCTGATGTTGGGCTTGTGGGTCTTCCAAATGCCGGTAAATCTACTTTTTTATCGGTTGTAACGGCAGCCAAGCCTAAAATTGCCGATTATCCCTTTACTACTTTAGTGCCGAATCTTGGAGTGGTGTATGTTGATGACGAAGAGTTTGTTATAGCCGATATTCCTGGCTTGATCGAAGGAGCTCATCAAGGTCACGGACTTGGCGATAAATTCTTAAAGCATATAGAAAGATGTAATGTATTAATACATTTAATAGACGGCTCTAGTAATGATGTAGTTGCAGATTATAATACGGTACGTCTTGAGCTTGAATCATATTCCGATTATCTAAAAAATAAAATCGAAATCATATGTCTTAATAAATGTGATGTTCTTACCGATGAGGAAATACAAGAAAAAATAAATAAGTTACAGAAAGCTACTAATAAAGAAGTTTTTCCTATCTCTACCTACACTAATACCGGAGTAAATAAAATAGTTAAACTGGCTTTAAAGACTATAAAAATCAGGAGTAATACTGTTAGGTATTAGTTGCATGGATCGAAAAACCCGTTCAATGTCATACCGTGGCTTGACCACGGGATCCAGAAATACAATTTAAGACACTAATATTATTAATAGTAATCTTTAATGTCATCCCGCAACTTGATTGCGGGATCTCAGGATACAGCCTGTGACACAAGAGCCCGTGGTCAAGCCACGGACACAAAAAAAGCACTGTATTCCTGTTTTTGCAAGAATGAAAAAAACGGTAAACTTTAAATCAAAGTAATACGTTACTCTTCTGCCTCTAGATATTTCTCTAGCTCTTCCTTAGTATATTTCTTTTCTTTAAGCTTTATTTCGTTATTAAATATATATTGTACAACTTTATCTTCTAAGGCAGGACCTTTAAGTCCTTCAATTGCTCTAGGATTATTTTTATAAAAATCAAATATCATATTTTCCTGCCCAGGAAAATTACGTGCTTGTTGCATAATAACTTTTCTTAAATCATCAGGCTCTAATTGCAAATTTTTAGATTTTGCATATTCAGCAAGTAATAAGCCTATTCGCACACGGCGTAGGGCTAATTTATTATAATATTCTGTTATTTCTTTAGAGGATTTATCTTTTAATAATGATTCATCTTGGTCATTTTTATCGGTTTCGGACTTTAGAATATTTTTTTCTTGCTCTAATAAAGATTCCGGTACATCAAAATCTAACAATTTTTCTAACTTATCAAATAAGTTCATTTTCATTATAGTATTAATAGCTTCTTCCGACTCATTTTCTATTTGTTTAGTAAAATGTGTACGCAATTCTTCAAGACTATTACTTTGGAATTTTTTAGCAAACTCCTCATCAATAACGGTAGGTTCTGCAGTATGTACTGCTTTAATTTGTACTGCAAAATGAGCATCTTTACCTGCTAAATCTTTAGCATGGTAATTTTCAGGAAAAGTAACATTAACATCTACTTCACTACCTGTTTTAGAACCTATTAATTGTTTCTCAAAACCTGGAATAAGTGTATTACTACCTATTACTACCTTAAAATCATTTAATTTACCGCCTTCAAAAGCTTCATCCTTGAGGTATCCGATTGCATCAATAGTAACCTGATCTCCATCTTTTATTTTTGCTTTACTTTCTTTGGTATAGCTTTTTGTTAATGCGGCAAGTTTTTCTAGTTGTTCTTCAACATCTTTAGAGTTTACTTCTAATTTTGGACGATCTAGTGAGATTTTCTTTAAATCCGGAATAGTAATTTTAGGTAATAGCTCTATTTTTACGGTAAATTCTAAAGCTTTATCGGGTTCGTTTTGTAATTCTTCAATTTTGGGTCTACCGATTATATTTAGATTATGCTCTTTAATAACGTGATTTACCGAATGGTTAATTCTTCTTTCTATTATATCATTCCTGACGGAAGTACCGTATTTTTTCTTAACAATTGAAACCGGTACTTTACCGGCTCTAAAACCCGCTATTTTAACTTTTTTGGTTAAATCAAGTAATTCTTTTTGAATATCGTCATCTATCTCACTTAAAGGAGTAGAGATTCTTGCATGAAAATCCAATCCTTCGTTTTTTAATACGGTAATTCCCATTTTAATAATCCATTAATTCTGTACATAGTTTGCTAATCAAAATAAACTAAAGAGCTGAAATATGCAATAGTTTTTGTAAAATCCCATTAGGATTAGGCATTGTTGACTGTGAGTTTCGCAGGACTCACCTTTGCCGGCATATATAGTAAATCACCTTAAATTAAGTGCAATTTTTTAAAAATTAAAAAATTGCACTTAATTTAAGGTGATTTACTATAGTCGTATATTTTTGCAATCACTAACTATTTAGAGTTAGCACTTAACAGCAATTGAGCAATTTCCATAGCAGTAAGCTCCTGCTTCTTATAATTTTCAAGAGCTTTAATAATTTTCTTATGATTTTTAAGGGCTTTAATAATTTTGGATTTATCAAATGTCTTATCGGTATTATTAATATAACAATATTTAGCCCGATTTCCCTTTTTTATTATCGTAATGTTCGGTTCTATTTTTGGTATGGTTGTAGGTAATAGCGTCTTCATTTCATTTTTATACAAAAGTATAGCTATTTCTTTTGTGTTACTCATCTTGTTAACGCTAATTAATAGCTTATCGTTACTTGTTTGCACTTTTCTAGCAGACTCTTGAGAGTATGTTTCAACTATCCATACGGCTATTTGGGAAGCAGTAAATTCTTTTCCGGCATTAGTCTTAAGAAACTTAATAATTTTGGATTTAAGATCAAATGTCTCATAGCATTTATTATCATAATTAACTATGTTATTAATATTGTTAACATAACAATATCTAAACCAGCGTCCTCTCTTGGTTATTTTAATTTTCGGTTCTATTTTTTGTATAGCGTTCAATAGCTTATTCAATTCATTTCTATAAATCATGATAATAATTTTTCTCTTTCTTACTTTGCTTTTAGCATTAAGTAATCGTTTATCATTGCTTGCTTCCTCTTTTTTCTTTGCTTCTTTAGGATAAGTATCAACTAGCCAAGTTGCTATTTTAGAAGCAGTAAACTCTTTGCCAGCATGAGTTTTAAGGAGTTTAATAATTGCAGTTTTGCGGTCAAAAAAAGACATATTTGGTAATTATATTAAGTTAAAATTCATATTACTTATATTTTTTAGACATTGCTAAATAAAGATGGATATTGTCATGAGCTAAGCGACTAGCCGTAGTCGATTTTGTAGAAATACTTTTTTCTTTTTTGTTATTGCTCGTTTGTTCTTTATCTGAGTTAGCTTTAAAAGCTCAATAATTACAGCTTTACATTGAATATTTCATGGAAAAATAAATTATAAATTCTTCAAAGTAAACAAATTAATTATATAGAAATAAGGTATTTATGGGGGTAAACCTTTATTTTTTAAAAAGAATTTAAATGGTTATATCTTAGTCTTTTTTTAGGGCATACTTCAATAAACTAGATGATTTAGGAGCAAAAGAAAGTAAATAAATTTGGTATAAGATTTGTGGCATTGTTAACCAAAGATGGATATCGTCATGAGCTAAACGACTGAAAGCATTGTTACGTGGATATTATGTCATTCCTAGCTAGAAGCGGGAATCCAGAGAAATAACCTTAATATTGCTAAATATTATTGATAAAATAAACCTAAAAAAACAAGTTTTTTATAGGTTTTTACTTCCTTCCCGCTTCCGTGGGAATGACGTTAAGAGAATTTTTTACTAGACTGCTTCATCAATTACTTCGTAATTTTCCTCGCAATGACATTAAGCAATAAGGTTCAAACGTACTTCTTCGTTAAGTTCTTTAGCAGAAGATAATTCTATATCAAGTTCGGCAAATATCTGCACTAAGGCTATAGATAAATCATTGATCATTTTATCGGTATGGGCAGGGGTTGGGATGATTCGGAGGCGTTCCGTACCTCTCGGTACGGTTGGAAAATTGATATGTTGAACGTAAATACCGTATTCATTAAGGAGCATATTTGAGGTTTTCGCCGCTTTAATCGGATCACCAATAATTATCGGCACTATATGACTTTCATTTTTCAAATAAGGTATATTAAAACGTTCAAAAGAATTTTTAAGTTTTGTAACTACTTCTTGATGTTTTATTCGTTCTTCATTTGATTCTTTGAGATGTCTAATACTATGCGTTGCAGCGGTAGAAATTACCGGCGGCAATGAAGTAGTGAAAATAAACCCTGGAGCGGTTAGTCTTATAGCGTCGACTAAATTATGGTTGCTAGTGATATAACCGCCGATAGTGCCGTATGCTTTGGCAAGTGTACCTTGAATAATATTGATTTGATCACTACAATTAAGAAGTTCGGCAATACCGCCACCCTGTTTACCGTATAAACCGACCGTATGAACTTCATCGATAAAGGTTAAAGCATTATATTTTTTGGCTAAGTTGATTATATCTTTGATAGGTGAGAAGAAACCGTCCATAGAGTAAGCCGATTCAAAAACAATAATTTTCGGTCTATTAATATCGACTGATTGTAAAAGCTCTTCTAGATGCTTAACGTCTAAATGTCTATATATATATTTCTCGGCTCTTGAACTTGTAATCCCTGCAATTATTGATGCATGATTTAGCTCATCGGAGAAAAATACTATATCTGGCATGATTTTAGCAAGACTTGCAAGCGTTGTATCATTTGCAACAAAACCGGATGTAAAAACTAAAGCTGCTTGCTTTTTGTGTAAATTTGCAAGTTCTTTTTCAAGCTCAAGAATGGCGATATTATTACCGCCGATATTGCGAGTTCCGCCTGATCCAACACCGTATTTTAGCAAGGCATCTATAGAAGCTTGCATTACTTTTGCATGTTTACTCATACCCAAATAGTCATTAATACACCACATAACTATTTGTTTATTAGCGTGTTCTGCAAAAGGAAAATTATCGGCTTGTCTTTTTAAGGCCTTAAATTCTCGATATCTTCCTTCGCTTTTGATCTTATCTATATGTTTGCTAAATATAGTATTGTAATAAAACATTAGAACTATTGATTGTTAGAAATTTTTTATGTGAATTGTAAAACGTACTGTATCATCCCGTGGCTCGACCACGGGATCCATAAAAACAATAAAAAATACTAGTATTTCTACTGGATCCCGCGATCAAGTCGCGGGATGACAACGGATTGCAACCATTCTACATTAAAATTAAAAAAGTTTAAAGTTATAATATGGCTTTTTGTACAATATCGTTTAATCTCTTTGAAAATGCCCCTGTATCAGCAACCGGTTCACCCTCTAAAATACAGGCTTGATCAAATATTAGATTAACCAATTCTTCATTATTTTTATTATTTGCTTTTAGGTCATTAAAGATTTTCTCTATGATTTTATTTTTAGGGTTTAGCTCTAAATTTTTAGCTGAGGCATTAGCTATTTGTTTCTGTTCAATCAAAAATCTCTCCATACGAATATCCATAGCAGCGTCGCTAACGGCAAGACAAGCAGGGCTTGAAGTAAGTTTTTTAGAGATCTTAACTTCTTTTACTAATTCCCCGAGTGTCTCTTTAAAATAATCGGTTAGCAATTTATATTCATCATCAGATTTTTTACTATCTGTATTTTTCTTCTCAGATTGTGAAGTGGTTTGCTCTACATCGATATCGCTTCTAGTAGCAGATTTAATAGCATGTCCTTTATATTCGCTATTAACATTTACCCAAAAATCATCCACTGTATCAGTAAAAAGTAATACATCGATATTTTTACTTAACAACCCTTCGATTTGTGGGCTTGAAAGTAATTTATCGGGGTTATCACCGCTTAAATAATATATAGTATTCTGCCCTTCTTTAAAATTCGCTATATATTCGTCAAGGCTGATCATTTTATTATGCAAGGCACTTCTGAATATACATACCTCTAATAATTTTTCATGATCGGTAGTGGCCTCACATAAACCCTCTTTTAAAGCACCGCCGAAATTAGCCCAAAACTTATTATATTCTTCAGGTGATTCCTCTTTCTTTTTTCTAAGCTCGCCAAGCACTCTTTTTGTAATAGCATTTTTGATTTTCTCAAGCACGCTATTATGCTGCAGTGATTCACGGCTAATATTTAGTGGTAAATCTTCTGAATCAACTACACCTCGTAAAAACCTCAAATATGACGGGATTAAATCTATATTTTCATCAGATATAAATACTCTTTTTATATATAATTTTACTCGCCTTTTGCGATCAGGGTGAAATAAGTCAAATGTTTTGCTCGATGGGATGAAAAGTAGGTTAGTAAATTCTATAGCTCCCTCGTTTTTATTATGCATCGTTATCCAAGGGTCATCAACGGCATAAGATAAGCTTTTGTAGAATTCTTTATATTGTTCTTCCGTAATTTCTGATTTCGGTCTTGTCCATAATGCAGAAGCTGAATTAAGCTGGATTTCATTATTACCGGCTTCATCAAAGAAATATATCGGTACTGCTATGTGATCGGAATAGCTTTTAATGATGTGTTTTAATCTAAAATGATCAAGGAATGTATCTTCTTCCTTTTTGATATGTAAAACGATTTCCGTGCCTCTTGTGAACTCTTTATCTGAATCTGAGACAATATATTCACCAAGCCCGTCTGATTCCCAAACATGAACTTTATCCTCACCAGCTTTTCTTGAGGTTACAGTCACTTTATCGGCTACCATAAAGCTTGAATAAAATCCAACACCAAATTGACCGATTAGCATATTATCCTTTTTAGAATCACCGGAGAGGCTTTTAAGAAAATTTGCCGTACCCGATCTTGCAATAGTACCGAGATTTTCGATTAAATCCTCTTTATTCATGCCTATGCCGTTATCACGGATAATGATTTGTCTGTTATCTTTATCGACTTTAACCGTAATTTTAAAATTGCTATCACCTGCTACTAATGCACTATTACTTTGAGATAAATAACGTAATTTATCGCAAGCATCCGAAGCATTGGAAATTAACTCCCTCATAAAAATCTCTTTATTACTATAAAGAGAGTGAATCATTAAATTTAAAATCTTGCCAACCTCGGCATCAAACTTTTTCTTTTCTTGTGTCATACTAAACCAATTTATAAATTCTTGTTTTTAGCTTTGTTACTAGGTCAGTTTTTTTGTCATTGCGAGGAAAAACTGTAAGTTTTGACGAAGCAATCTCGTGCTATAGTCCTGAGATTGCTACGCTCCTTTTAGTCGCTTGCAATGACGATTTTGGTATCTTGTAACAAAACTTTATTTATTTAATATAGGAATTAATAATCAAATTTAAATAGTCTTCATTAATATTTTTTATCAATATCGTTTTTAAGCTATGAGTATGACCTTTAATAATTTCGATATTACTACGTGATAATTTCCATTCTTTTGCTAAATAATTTATGATTTCTTCATTAGCTTTACCTTGCTCCGGTACTGCTTTTATAGATAATTTTAGATATGGGATATTATTAAATAGTTATAAAATCGCTAATTAGATTCCGGTTAGAATTAGGTTTTACTTTAAGACTAAGTAAAGCCTGATTTGAAGAAGAATTGTAATTGTAGAATTTATCCATGAATATCTTTTATCACATTTGCTTATTATTTTTAATAAAAAAAAATCCTTGAAAAACTTTGCTTAAACTGATATAAAGTTTACTGTAAATGTTTAGCACCCTTAGCTCAGCTGGATAGAGCAACAGATTTCTAATCTGTGGGTCAGAGGTTCGAATCCTTTAGGGTGCGCCATTCTTCGATTTCCGACACTTTTATAAAGCTATCAAACGGCGGATACAGCATAAAATCAAGCTTTTTGCCGTTTAACTGGAATATTAAGTGTCTTTCACCAAATCTCTAAACTAAGCAGCTTTTCTCTTTCTTCTAAATAGTAAATTTATCACCTTATAAAAAGGAATATTAATAATTTAATTAAAAATATTTCTCAAGTTTATTAATATAAGCTTTAATTTCTTTTGTGTTAACTAATATAGGATTATCAAAATGCCAAATTCTTCAACTCAAGGTAAATTTGGACAACATGAAATTAACAGTAAACTAGAAAAGTTTTTTAAAGAACATAAATTAACATTAAAGAACCCAGATATACTAAAAGACTTTAGTGTTCTTATAGCCGATTCATCTAATAACCATGATATCACAAGTATAGCTCCATATGTAGACACAATGGAGAATTTGCTAAACTCAATACCGAATCATTACCACAAAACAGAATTCTTAGATTATGTAACGAATATAGTACCAGATCATAAATATGAAAATTTGCTTAATGGAGCTAATAATGGATTAAAAGAAGAAATAATTATTAATATCCTCAAAGAACTATCATCAGACCACTCTGATGTAATGCTTAATTTAAAACTGAGTAATAACGAAAAAGAGTTTAAAGAAAAATTAGACAAGATTATTAATACTTATGAAAAAGGGAAGGAAAATCCTGAAAACAAAAAAGCAATTTCTCAAGAAATCAAAAAAGAATTAGAGAATCTAGATACATGGTGCAAAGAAACAGTTAAAAAAGATAATTCGCATGTTTTTAAAAATATTGGACAAGTTATAAAACATAGTTTTAAAGCTTTGGCTAACATAGGAAATAAAGAAGCTTTCAAAAAAGAACAGAAAGAAGTTAGGTATTTATATGGAGGCTATAACACATGCTAATAAAAATACTAAACAAACACTAGAACACATAAGGGCTACTATTAACAAACATAAATCTCCCCTTCCTCATTCTATTACTACTCCCAAGAATATATTGCGGGAAAGCAAGCGAGGATCTGTAGGAAGGTAAATAATAATTACTCGAAGCTGGTAAATGTGTCGATAATCGTCCACTAGGGTGTGTGTCATTAACCGAAAACCAACAAGCCGCCTTAATCTCATTTATCTTTAATTTTGGTAGCGGGAAGTTTCAAGCATCAACCTTGCCGCAGAAGCTTAACCGAGTTGAATATTTAGCGGCTGTCGATGAACTGCCAAGATGGATATACGCTAAAGGCGGTGTTAAGCTGCAAGGTTTAGCGACACGTCGGCAACATTATTATTTCCCTCTAATCCTCTATATATTAATAGATTACCTGAATCAATCCTAATTTATTTATAGTCCCTTTGGTGGTTAAAACCTCCATCTTCCAGATGGAAAAGCTTTAGCTTGCCATGTGCGCCATGATGCGTTAGCATCACAAGCACCATGAGTTCAATACGTCAGGAAATTACGTACTGTTTACTATAGTCGCTATTATACAGTGTGGTAGACATTGTGTGTGCAAGGAAGTTACTGTAGGTCTAATAGTGGTAATGTAACGATTATATGATTAATAGGCATATTGGTACACATGAGCCAGACATGATTTTGCACAACGGGTCGCATAAGCTTTAGCTTCATATGCGACTTCTAGTCGCTATAAAACAAACTTTCATCTTTCAGATGAAAGTGGTTGATTCATACTTTTAGTTAAATTTCTATTGCTTTCTTAAAGCTCCTTATTATGATTTAAGCTCGTTTTTAACAAAATATTAAGATTTATAGAATTTAATAAGGATAAAGATATGAAAGAACTAATAGAATTTCTAGAAAAACGAGGTTTGAAATGGGAAGCCGATAGTTTAAGAAAGGGTGGCACAACTCTTTCTCTTTCTTATAACAACATAGGCGATACAACATTAAAGACAATTAACGGATATCTGCAAAGAAATAAAACTATAGCCGAGAAAAAAGCAGAAAGCTTAAATGCAGAGGGTAATAATTTATGCAGTCAAGAAAAGTATGATGAAGCTATAGAAAAATATAAAGCAGCAATAAAAATCAAGAAAGGACTTGATGGATACTCATATAGGGCAGACAATTTATATGAAAAAAATAAAACAAATGCAGAAAAGGAATATAAAGAACAACAAAAACAAGTACTTTCTGCAAAAAATATTAATATTGTAGACGATAATTTAACTAAATGGAAAAAATTAGTAATAGATATAAAAGAAAAAAATCAAGTAGACACGCAAAACCTAATAAAACATATAAATCAGGATGAATTAAATAATTTTGATGAATAAAAGGTAATACTATATTAATTTCTGCTTTAGAAAAGGGCTTAGAAGTAGTTTATGAGCTGCTTATTAATACGTCCAACACAGCTATTAATAATAGAGAGATATTAGAAACCGTCCGTGGTGGCTTAGAAAAAGTTTGTGAATTACTTATTAATAGAATGTCCATTACAGCTATTAATCATGTTAATAATAACGGCTATACGGCTTTGACTTGGGCTGTTGCTAATGGTTATGAAAGGGTTTGCGAATTGCTTATACCTAAAATGTCTAATGAGGCTATTAATCAGGTTACTAATAATGGTGAAACAGCTTTAAGTATAGCTACAAATAAAGGTTTTAAAAATGTATGTGACTTATTGCATAAAATAGATGGTTTTCAAAAGTTGGTTGATGGGATAAATGATAAAGTAGCTACTAATATTGCGATAAATGTTAAAGATAAAGCTATAATAAAAGACACTATAGAGAATATAGTAAACAACATTAAAGTCCTTAATAATATAACCGATATAGACAAAATAACTGCTAGTATGCAAAAGCTCATAGTTGATAAATCTACAAAATTTAAAATTATGACTATAGAAAACCAGCTTAACGAAATAATTGATAATCACAATATAAACGATGATGTTAGCATGTTAAGTGGTGATAATACTTTTGTACCTGCTGCCGGTTAATAATAAAATGCAAAAAATATTTATCAATTAAGCAGACATCACTGGAGAAGGGGCAAAAGATTTTGTCGGATAATTTCCACTTTCTTTCTCCAATTTTTTAAAATGAAATATACCAAATCCAATACTTGTTGGAATCATAATAATTAATACTCCCCAGTTTCCAAAGGTTTTTATTAAATGAGGAAAACCAAAAGAGCTAATAACATACATACAAGCAGCTGATAAAGCATATGTAAATGTTACGGAAGTAAAGCGTTTAAAGATTGGAAAATGTCTAAAACAATTTGGTACAGCCGGCATAACATTAAGGGCAAAAGCCATGATAAGTGATTGAATAATAAATATTTGATTTGGATTAGAAGCTTTATTTAATAAATATGGACATAGTAATATTGTAATAGTAAAGATACCTAATAATGCTTTTAGAATTTTTAAAGGATATATCTTATAACTTAATGCTGCTACTATTATTATACTTATAAGTTCTATTATAGATAATTTGAAATTTTGTTTTATAACTTGTTCAGGAGTACAGTTAAATTTGGTTACAAGAATATCGCCACAATAAATATATGCAAAATAAAAACATACAGGCCATGCACAATATAAATAGAGCTATTGCTGTGTTTTATTAATTTTTTCTTTCCAAATAGGATTATTTTCTAATACTTTTATATCTCTATTAGCTTTTTCAAAAGTTTTAAGTAATTTAAGCTTTGCATTAGCAAATTCAGGAGTTTCTCGTAATGCGGTTCTTGCTAATGTTCCTACAACAGCAATAATTGCACCGATACCAAATGCATAACGCCAATTAAAGCCATAAGAAGTAACAATAGTAGCAACTCCTAGAGCTGCGAAAGTTCCTACAGTAGCGAAAACCGTAGCTAAGGCTACAATAGGATATTGTATTGGAGGCTTAGTAAACTCGGTTAAATAAACTTCTGTTCCTATTACCTCTCCCATTGAGGACATACCTTGCTACATAATATTATTATAATAGAAGCTGTTATACCAATTGTAAGTAGGAAGTAATGCCATTACTATAACGTACGGGAATATGAGTATGAAGCGAAAGCAACTCAGTACCGCGAAATGCTTGACGATGCCCGTACCTATGATAAATCCACAAAAGATTATAATTTAGGCTCAGCTCATTTTATAACGACTAGCGGTTATAAAGCCTTACTTGGAGCTTATAAAGCTTTAAATCCTGAGAAAATACAGATAAAAATTAGACCATTTTATAGGTGGCTTAGATGAGATTTATAAGCAATCCTTTTCAGTACGTAATTTAACTAACTCAAATAAATTACCGCCTGCAGAACAGTTAAAAAAATTTTTAGAAGAAACTACGGATAAAATATATGATAAACTGCAAAAAACCGGAGAGGCATATTTATAATATTCTAATGCTCCACTAATACAGGATTACATGCAAATGTTATAAAATATTCTAAAGAAAACGGAAAAAATTATCGTATTATATATAATGCCGGTGCTGGGGTAAGAGCAGATAATTCAAAGCTAAATCAAACACCAAAAGATCAATTATCTAAAATAAATGAAACAATAGAAGCAAGAAGTAAAGCAAAATTCAGCTCAATTAAATATGAACTCAAAAATCAAACAGATAAAAAAGTAAAAGATAGTATATTATCTATAAATGAAATAGAAGCAATAAAAGCTCATATAACGAAATCAACAGATTCAAATCGGAACAACTTATTAATCTAAAAGTTGATTCAAGAAGAACAGTTACTGGACAAACTTTAGGGAATTGTAGCAGCAGGTCAATAAGAGAAGCTTTAAGAGACAATGTACCGGATTCAGAATTTCGTGAAATATATGATTTTATTACACAAAATCAAGTATCTCAAATAATATCAAACTTAGAAAGCGAACAAAAAAATTTAGCAAATATCTTAAATATACCTTTAATAAAAGAACAAAGTATCTCAAATACAACTCATCAAAATCAATTTCAAAAAGATATTGCCAATTCAGCTACTAATTATTTTGATACTTTTTTTATAATGAAGGGCATAACCAAGCACAAAAGAAAAGTTATTTAATAAAGTTGCTGAAGAATCTAATTTAAAGTATGTCAAGATTGATCTAGTAGATTTTTTATCTACCGTGTTTCCCTATAAGGACACTGATTTACCTATTACCGAGGATCAAAGCCTGTCATAAACCATATTCAAACTTGTTTTGAAGAGCACGAAATAGCTCCCTCAAAAAAAGTTTTAGAAAATTATAGATTATATAAATCTAACAAAGAACAAATCATTAAAGAGCTATCAGAAAAATGCTTAAATGATAAAGATGTAAATATACTTATCAAAGCACAAATACAAGCAAAAATAGAAAACCGTCCGGCTATAGATATTTTCCGGCAAATGAAACAAAGTAATACTAACCCTAAACCGCTAGAGTTATCAGAAGAACATAAGAAATTGGATGATGTCATAAAAGATATGGCACAAAAATACAAAATGACCGGAAGCAAAAGCATCCGAAGAAATCACTCAAGTAGTTAAAGACCATAGTGAAAACAAATATAAAAGTTCAAAAATTAGTAGATGAGTTTACGCAGCAAGCTCTAGATATTTTTGGAGAGAATAAATTAATAGATTCACCTATAATTGAAACAAAAAACGAGCATATTAATATACCGCTCCCGAATGTAGAAAAACAAGAAACTACTAACTAACTTGGATACAATACACTCAAAAAATTCGCTTGTATCAAGCTTTTTGAATGACGCTGTACTTAAAGAAGAAAAACAAAATTTAGTAAATGAACTAATAACTGAAGCTAATAAAAATCCACCTGATAGTATGAAAGTGGTAGACGATAAAAAACAAGAAGTTAAAACCGATAATATATTCAATAAAAATTCAGAACCTAAAAAACAAACGATCCAAAATAAATTTTATAAATATTTAAGTAAATTAACGGGAAAATTGGGATTAAAATCCATAAGTAATTATTTTAAAGAATTAATTAAAGATCCAAATCTTAAGCAAAATATCAATTTAGAAAAAGAAGCAAAGTTAATAGCAGACAAACATCGACTAACAAAATATATGGAACTTAGCGATAATAAAAATAATAATGCAGTATTTAGCGATAAAAAAACATCAAAGAATATTACTCAATTATAGATTCATTTTACCGTCAATTCAGGTATTGCCTATAAAAAATTGACTCAAGGTTTCGATGTCATTCCTGCGAGGCATTGGCTTTGTTGCATGGCTCGGTTTTTTCGTCATTACGAGGAAATTTACGAAGTAATTGACGAAGCAATCTCAGGAGTTTGTTATTATTTCATGAGATTGCCACGCAGCCTATGGCTGCTCGCAATGACGACTCGGTATCCAAACAACAATGCCTCGCGGGAATGACACAGAAAGCCGAGCAACAACCCCGCTATTTACTATATCCTTTTAAAATCTCAAAATCTTGCCCTTGGAGAAAAAACTTTTCCGGTAATGTAATTTTTGCTACAAAATTCTTTACATCTTCGCTTTGTAAATAGATCGTAGCTTTAGCATTACTCTGATCCCCGTTATTAGTGCGGGTTGCAAGCAAGGTTACTATCTGCAGTAATTCTTCATGATTTTGTGGGTAAAGCTGTAGTTCGAATTGTTTATTATTAATTGCATCCTCAATTGATAAAAAGCTTTTTGCCGTTAGTTTTATTCCTCCTTCATCTTTGATTATATCACAATTAACGACTACCAAACTTTTAACGTCAAGTAAATGTACATAATCTTTTAAGACTTCTTCGCTAAAAATACTAAGCTCAAAGATATTCTCAGGATCGGAAAGCACGAGTGTAACGAATCTACCTCTTGCTGACATACGAGAATCCTTTTTTTGTATTACACCGGCAAGATTTACTCGGTTAGTACCTTCAGGTAAGTTATTATGTAAATCCGCAATATTTAAAATATTTAAACGACTAAATATTTCTTGATACTGCATAAGAGGATGATTAGATATAAATAAACCCATAGCCTCAAATTCGTAAAAAGCTAAGGTATTTTTATCGGCATAATCACTTGATACTAAAATAGTTGGACTTAAAGTAGAAACTTTAATTAAACTAAATTGATTAGATTCCTGCTCTTCGTGATATGAAGTTGAATAAGAAAGCAATTTTGAAATACTTGAAAATAATTGCAATCTATTATCATGTAACTCATCAAAACAGCCTGATTTAATTAAATTTTCCAATAATTTACTGTTAATAGATTTTGGGGGTAATCTTTCAATAAAATCAGTAATTGATTTAAACATTCCTCTTGCTTTTCGCTCATCCGTTACTAACTTACCGAAATTCGGCGTGACTCCCTTAATAGCACCTAAGGCAAAGATTATTGCATTTTCTTCTTTGTCATATCCAATACCTTCTATGTCATTCCTGCGAAAGCGGGAATCCATTTTCATACTTTTATGATTCAGAGCAGTTTCTACCTTTTCTGGATCCCCGCTTTCGCAGGAATGACATAGAGAACCTTGGAGATGACAAGTCGCAGCTCGCGGGATGACAGTGTCCGAAGACTTTACGCTAAAATATCCTTCAGAAATATTAATATTAGGTGCAATAATTTTTATGCCGTTATCTTTTGCTTCTTGCAGAAATAAATTAATTTTATCATGATTATTTAATTCAAGATTTAAGCATGCTACTAAAAATTCAGCAGGATAATTAGCTTTAAGATATGCAGTTTGGTATGAAATAACACCGTAAGCCGCAGCATGTGCCTTATTAAAACCGTATCCGGCAAATTTAGCCACGGTTGCAAAAATGGATTTAGCTTGAGATTCCGAAATATTATTAGCAATTGCTCCTTTAACAAAAATTTCTTCCTGCTCCTCCATTTCTTTTTTTATCTTCTTACCCATTGCTCTACGAAGTAAATCGGCAGCTCCTAACGTATAACCTGCAAGAACCTGAGCAATTCTTTGTACCTGCTCCTGATATATCACCACTCCGTAAGTTTCTTCTAAGATTGGCTTCAATAGCTCATGTAAATAATCAGGCTGTTGTAATTTATGCTTACAAGCTATATAGGTAGGGATATTTTCCATAGGACCGGGACGGTATAACGCACCAAGAGCTATCAAATCATGTATAGAATCAGGTTTAAGGCGTCTAAGTGCATCTTTCATCCCGATACTTTCAAATTGGAAAACGCCGACTCCTTTACCTTTACACAACATTTGATAAGTCTTATTATCATCAAACGTCATATTGTTAAAATCCACTTCTATCCCTTGCTCTTTAAGCAGTTTCTTACAATCGGTAATAACCGTTAGGGTTTGTAGCCCTAAAAAATCAAATTTAATTAAACCGGCAATTTCAGAATATTTCATAGAATAACCGACTACCAGCATATCGGAATTAGCATCTTTGTATACCGGTACTATATCGACTAAATCAGTACCTGCTATTACGATTCCTGCGGCATGAGTTGAGGAATGCCTATGTAACCCCTCAAGAATTAACGAAGTATCAAGCACTAGCTTAATTAACTCCGCCTCACCCTCTAAATTATACAGTCCATTACCTTTAGCGGCATTTGCAAGCTCCGGAACTTCACGTATTGCCTGTTCTAGGCTAACGGGATTAACTGCACTAAAAGGTACAAGTTCTGTTAGATAATCAGCGAATTTATAAGGTAAACTAAGAACACGAGCGACATCCTTAATTACAGCCTTTGCCTGCATCTTACCGAAAGTTATAATCTGTCCTACTCTATTATTACCGTATTTAGAGCGTACGTAATTAATTACTTCCTCACGCCTTTCTTGACAAAAATCAATATCAAAATCAGGCATTGAAATACGTTCAGGATTTAAAAATCTTTCAAATAATAAGCCAAATTTAATCGGATCGAGATCAGTAATAAGCAAGCTCCAAGCAACAACCGAACCTGCTCCCGAACCTCTACCTGGTCCGACTAAAATACCCTCTTTTTTACTCCATTTAATAAAATCGGATACAATCAAAAAATAACCGGCAAAATTCATATTACAGATAATATCCAGCTCATAATTAAGACGAGCAAAATATTCGGTTTTCAATTCTTCTTGATTCTCTAACGAAATATTTTCAGATTTAAACTTTGTAGCAAGCCTTGCAAGCAACCCTTCTTTTGCATCTTTTCTAATTAAATCCGTTTCACTAATATCTTTGGTGGCAAAATTAGGCAGCATCGGCGGGTTTGCATGTGCTGCAAAATAACAACGCTCTCTTAAATTCACGGTATTTTGGATGGCACTAGGTAGATCAGAAAAAAGCTCTATCATCTCATGCGGTGATCTAAAATAACAATTTTCGCTAACTGTTTTTCGATCCGGATATTCTTTAGTAACACCAGCTGATATACATAACAATACATCATGTGCATCATGCATGCTTTTTTCACTAAACAAAACTTTATTAGTAGCAACAAGCGGAATAGCAAGCTCGGCAGCAATTCTAATATAACTATCCTCAATAAACTGTTCTTCAGGTAGATCATGTCTCATAATCTCAAAATAAAAACGATCTCCTAAAATTTCCTGTAATTTACGTGCAAATAGCATCGCTTGCTCCTCGTTGCGAGCTAGCAAGCATTTCCCGACAATACCGTCGGTATAACAGCATAACGCTATTAATCCCTCTTGATATTCGATTAAATCTTCAAAATCAATGTGATCGCATATCTTACGATCATTCTTAGTAAAAGTAAGGCTTGATAGTTTGAGTAAATTTTTATAGCCGGTTTCATCTTTAGCTATAAGTAAAATTTGAGCAAAAATATCTCCAGCATCATTCAGCAAGCTTGATACAAGCGAATTTTTTGAGTCAAGCCTTTGCTCACGTACTTTTGTACGCTCCGCAGGCTTGCTCTTAAATTCATCTTGTCTGAAGCTTACTGAATTTAGCTGTATATTATATTTTATGTTGAGAATAACTCCGTGTATCGGCTGCAGTCCTTTTTTTACTGCATATAATGCAAACTCTAATGAGCCGAATAAATTTCCCTTATCTGCCAAACAAATAGCAGACATTTTATTCGATGAAGCAAGCTCTACTACCTTCTCGATCGTTAATGCACTTTCTAGAAAAGAATAAGAGCTTTGAGTTCTTAAATGAATAAATTCAGGTCGCATTTTAAATTAATGTTAAAGTTTTTATTGTATTCATGTCATTGTGTCACCCCGTGTCTTGATCACGGGGTCCAGAAAAAAATTTAAAAAGACTGGATCCTGCGATCAAGTCGCGGGATGACAATTACAAAGACTAAATTTTACTTCCGACTGCATAATATCTAAAACCGATTTTTTTCACTGCTTCATTATCTAGTATATTTCTAAGGTCAATGATTATCGGAGATTTTACTAAATCATAAATTTCTTGCCAATTAAGTTCTTTAAATTCTGACCATTCAGTTGCAATAACTATAATATCTACTGATTTACAAGCTTCAACTGCCGAATCTAAATATAGCAAATTTTTATGTTCCAAATTCTTTTTAGCATTTTCAAGACCGATAGGATCAAATGCTTTAACATATACATCTTTATTTAATAAGATCTTTACAATTTCGATGGCAGGACTTGCTCTAACATCATCTATTCCTGCTTTATATGTTAAGCCTAAAATTGCTATATTTTTACCTTTTAAATCTCCGTCTAACAAAGTAGCTATCTTATCTACCATATTACTTGGACGCTGCTTATTACTTTTAATTACTGCCTTAAGAATCTTACAATCGATACGATGATTTTCTACAAGATTATTTAATGCTAGAATATCTTTTGGAAAACACGAACCACCAAAACCCGGTCCTACATTTAAAAAATTTTGACCGATTCTTTGATCAAGTCCTACACCTTTAGATAAATCTTTAATATTACCGCCGATTTTTTCACATAAATCAGCCATTTCGTTAATAAAAGCAATTTTGGTAGCTAAAAAACTATTTGAAGCATATTTAATAAGTTCGCTCGTCACTAAATCGGTAACCACAAACTTTGCACCTTGTTCTATTAAAGGTGCATAAATTTTTCGTAATATTTCCTCTGATTCTTTATTATTTACACCGATAACTATACGATCAGGATATAAAAAATCTTCTACCGCACTGCCCTCTCTTAAAAACTCAGGATTAGAAGCAACATTAAATGAAAAGCCTTTTGATTTTAAATAAGCTATAATATTACTGCAACTATCAGGCGGAACAGTAGATTTTATGACTATTAAACAATCTTTATTTATATGCATAGAAACTTTATCAATAGCATCATAGACATATTTTAAATCTGCTTCTCCCGACTCTTTTGAAGGCGTGCCGACCGTAATAAATATTGCATCGGCATTTTGAAGTTCATTATTATAAATATTTGTAAATTTTAACCTATCAGATTCTAAAACTTGCTTAAGATACTCATCAAGTTTAGCTTCATAAATCGGTAATATTTGCTTATTTAATTTGGATATTTTAACCTCATCATTATCAAGACAAGTAACATTATGACCTAAATAGCCCATAATAATACCTGAGACTAATCCCACATATCCGCTACCGATAAATGTAATATTCATAATTTTTTGTGATTTTTATATTAAATTTTTAAATTATACGTTATATTCCAAGTGTATACCTCAAATAAATGAAGAGTAGTATAGACGAAGATCAACTTCAAAAAGAGCAAGGAATCCACAAGACGAGGAATGGAGCGTATACTTAATACGTGAGTACCGTAGTACTTGTAGGATGACGTAGCCAATTTTTGAAGTTGATCGAGTATATAAAGCTTTTATCATATTTCAATAGATTTACAAGCTCAAATGAATTTTATTAAAAAAACCTTTACTAGTATTTTTATAATTCTAATTTCATTATCTTTGGCTATAACTCTAACTGTTTATAGTGCAAATAAAGGACACTTAAATGAACCTTTGAAAAAAATAATTGAATTTTATTTAAGTAAAAATGATATAAAGGCTGTACTACATAATTTAGAATTTAAAGAAAACCGATTATCCATAGATAAAATTTCCTTAAGTCTTATAGATAATGCTAGAGGAGAAATTAACGATTTTAATCTTTTCTTTAATTTCAAAAATTTCTTTTCTAATTCATTAATAGAAGCTAATTTTAATATTGATAAAATTTCCGTAATCTCAAATAACGATGAAGAGATTATAAATACTTCAACGACCGGTGATTATTCGTTAAATATAATTAAAAAAGATTCCCTAACCGACATACGGTTAACTTCAATAAAAAGTGATATCTTAACCGATGAGCAAGGAGCGGGCTTACCGCTAGGAAATGCTTTATGCTCATATAAAACCACCTATTCTAAAGATAATCCAAAGACCGTTAATTGCAAACTTACCTTTGGGGATAAAGCTTTTTTATCACTAAACGGTATAATAACCGATAAAAATATCGACGCAAGTGCAGCTGCCGCAAATATGCCTTTAATAATTTATCAAACAGTCGAAAAAATTATTCCGGATAATCCTATAATCTCATATTTGCAAGAACATATAAAACAAGGTTACATCCAAAACGGAGAATTAAATATTAAATTAGATAAAAAATTTTTAAAAAAAAATATTTTAGTAGAAGATAATTTAAAAGCAAATTTACATATCTCGAATTTTGAATATAAATATCATAAAGATTTACCGCCTTTAACTAAAGTTGATACTAATATAATCATTTCAGGACCGGAAATAAAATTTCTAATTAATGAAGCATATAGCGGTAAAAGTGTCGTTTCAGACGGTATTATGACTTTCAAATGGGAAGGACCAGATAAATCGCAATTTGTTTTTAATGCTACTGCTAAAGGTGAAATTAACGACTTAATTGCCTTTGTTCCAAATGATGCATATCAAAATATTGATCTTAAAAAAATCAAAGGAACGGCAAATTCAATAATAGAGCTAATAATTCCTATTAGCCCAAATATCCCTAATAGCTATAATATTTTGTCGACATTAACAAATATCTCTTTTAACACCTTAGACAATAATATCCTATTACAAAATGGTGAAGCCAAAGGTAGCTTTAAAGACAATAAACTAAATATTAGCGGTAAAGGTAAAATTAATAATTATGCAAGCAGCTTTACTTATGATCATGATATATCGGATAAGAATAATGAGTGTTTACTTAAAATAAAAAGTAATATTGCGGCAAATAATCAAAGATTAGGAGTATTTAAATTAATTTCAGGCAGCACCGTTTTAAATTTTGAGTATAAAAAACAGCATAATAATGAGAGTTTTATTACCGTTAATTCTAATCTTGATAATTTAGAATTTTATATAGATAAAGTATCCATTCATAAAAAATTATATAAAAAAGCTAATTTATATTTATATACTAAATTAAATGATAAAAATTTCGATAGAAATATTGAATTTAACCTTTCAGGGCAGGATAATCTAAAAATTAACGGTAATGCCTTAATTAAGAAAAATATTTATAATATTAATCTAGCCTCTGTTAAACATAATCATACGGATTTAAAAGGAAAAATAATCATAGATAACCATAATCTTAATACGGAACTTTATGGAAGCGGATTAGATTTATCAAATGCTAATATGATGCAGTTTTTAGAAAAAGAGGGAGATTCTACACGTAATATTAATTTAAAAACTAATATATCAAAAATACTTTTAAAAAATAATATAATTCTAGGTAATCTTGATTTAGCAATTAAATGTGATAAAGTGCGGTGTTTCTCCGGTTTTCTAAATGCTAATATCGACAATAAAAAAGTTAAGATGTCGCTTACCGCTAAGGACACTTTTGAACAATGGCTAATTGAATCCGATAATGCCGGAGCATTGCTTAAGGGACTCGGAATGTATACCACTATGCAAAACGGTCAGATTAATATCAACTTAAATACAAAAAGATATGAAGTAAAAAAAGGTGAAATAGTGCCGATATTAGACGGCAAATTTTCTATAAAACATTTTACGGTAGTCGATACTCCTTTTTTAACACGCCTTGTTTCCTTTGTTTCATTGCCGGGTTTTCTTAGTTCAATAACTAATAATAAAAATATTTTATTTGAAGATATGACCGGTAAATTTAATTATAGAGGAAATATAATTACAATTTTTGATACGGAAGCACATGGACCGTTCTTTGATTTTACTATGAAAGGTAATATTGATACCAAGCAGCAATTAATTATGGTTAAAGGAAATGTTATTCCTTCTTTTTTCTTAATCAGCACTATTGTAACTAAAATACCGGTAGTCGGTAAAATATTTTCCAAAGTAGCCCCTTACTCCCTAAAAATGAAATATTAAGTAACTATTTAAAGCTATTAGATTTCATGTACAAAATTTTTAATCATTCCTTTATGTCATTCCTGCGAGGCATTATTGCGTGTGTACCTAATTGTCATTACGAGCGACTGAAAGCGTTGTTGCATGGCTCAAAAAACGTGTTCGGTGTCATACCGTGGCTTGACCACGGTATCCAGAAAACAACTAAAAATACTAATAATATTAGTATTTTTAACTGGATCCCGCTACAAGCTCGCGGGATGACAGAGGTAGAAGTGAGCCATGCAACAAAGCCACAACTGAAAGGAGTGTGGCAATCCAGAAAAAATAATAAAAAATTCTGTAAATCAGAATTTTTTACTGGATTGCTTCGTCGAAACTTACAGTTTCTCCTCGCAACGTTGAAGATCAATTCACGCAGGAATGACATAAATAACCATACATATTTAATCGGTATTTTACTTTTAGGCTTAATTTCCGGTCTTACGTTCAATTTAATTTTTTTTACAGTTCCATATCAATTATCCGAAGCAACATACACCACTGATATAATAGGTTCGATATCACTAGCTGCTTTTCCGTATTGCTTAAAGGTCATATGGTCACCTTTTATAGATAAATACTCTATACCTTTTTTATGTTCTAAATTCGGTCACAGACGTGGCTGGGCATTAGTAGCACAAATATGTTTAATCCTAGCAATGACGGGGTTCTTAAACATAAGCCCTTGTAATAATTTATATATTACTGCCGTTATCTTATTTATTATTTCATTCTGCAGTTCTACTCAAGATATTGTACTTGATGCATATAGAATTGAGAGACCTACATCGAAAGAAGAGCTTTCAATGGCTTTTACCTTTAGTAGCATAGGGTTTCGTTTAGGTATGTTACTTGGTAGCGTCGGTGCTTTATATTCATCAATTATTTTCGGCTGGAATACAGTATATAAATTTGCTCTATTCATTACTCTAATTGGACCTATAGTAATTTTGTGTATCAAAGAACCACAATCAAAAGAAATACGTCATACAACTACTAATTTAATAGGATTACAACAATATTTTGAAGTTATTAAAAAAAGTATTATCTCCTTAAAAAATAAACAGCAATATTTACTGCTAATTATATTGTTTATCTTTTTATATAAAGCTGCGGATTCTATACCTATGGCTATGAGTTCTCCTTTATTTCTAGATTTAAGTTTTACTACTCATGAAATTGCCGTTATTTACAAAGCTTACGGGTTACTAATCATGATCGTCGGGGGAGCTTTAGGCAGCGTTTTAGCTACAAAAATGGGTATATTTCATAGTGTCTTAATTGGTGGAGTTATTCAATTATTATCACCTCTTATGTTTATGATTCTTGCTACTATCGGCTATGATATAAAGACATTTATAATAACTGTTACAGTACAAAATTTTTGTGCAGGCTTTGCAGGAACTATTATCTCTATCTATTTTGCTAGCCTTTGCAATAGTGAATTTGTTGCCACACAATATTCTATTATTGCATCTTTTAGCTCTCTTAGCCGTATTATTCTAGCTAGCCTTGGCGGTATTTGTGCAAAATATCTTACTTGGCCTGTATTCTTTTTAGGTAATACTCTGTTTAGCATGTTATTTATACCGATATTTTATAAAATATATAGAAAGAAACTAGGCTTTGTGAATATTTCTAAAAAGATATGACAATTATTAAAAAAGGTTTATAATATATATATTTCTGCGAAATGAAGAGTCAGAATTTTTATGAAACTATATAGTTTTCAAGAACATTTATTAGAATTAAAAATAAGGCTTCTTAGAATATTTACTGCTTTTATAATTATATTTGCTATTTGCTATTATTTTAGCGACTATATTTATAGTTTTTTATTAAAACCACTTGCTAAGCTAAGCGGTGATACGGTACGAAATATAATTTATACAGGACTTACAGAAGCATTTTTTACCTATATTAAACTTGCAGCTTTTACTGCTTTTACTATTATTATACCTATAATTGCTTTGGAGTGTTATTTATTTATCAGTCCCGGGTTACACCGCCATGAAAAAAAAATTATCGCTTTTATTCTTTTTATGTCGCCTATTTTATTTTGGTGCGGTAGTATTTTTGTTTTTTACTTTGTAATGCCGAAAGCTTGGAATTTTTTTCTTAGTTTTGAAAAACGTGATATGATAGTACCGATAGTTTTGGAAGCAAGAATTAGCGAGTATCTAAATTTAGTTATTCATTTAATTATTGCTTTTGGAGTTGCTTTTCAACTACCGGTCGTGATAATAATATTAAATATACTAAAAATAGTTAAGGTACAAACACTTAAGCAAAAAAGACGCATTGCCGTGGTAATTAACTTTATTATTGCAGGAATATTAACACCTCCTGACATTTTAAGCCAGTTTGCTCTTGCAATACCGCTACTTTTATTATATGAAACTTCAATAATGATATGTAATTTTATAGAAAAACCGAGGACACTAAATGTTAAATATCAAATGGATTAGAGAAAATCAAGAATTATTCGATGAAAAGCTTAGCCAAAGATTTATTGAACCTATGTCTAGTAAAATTGCTATGCTCGACGGAGAGAAAAGAAAAATTACAAGTTTAATTCAAGAATTTCAGCATGCACGTAAGGTAAAATCAAAGATTTTAGGTAATATGGCCTCTAAAAGCGGCGAAGAGTTTGAAGGGTTACAAAGAGATGTCAAACATATAAATGAGAAATTGGAAGAACTCGAACAGGATCTAAATAATAATAACGAATTAAATGAACTATTAAATATGCTTCCTAATATTCCGGACGAAGAAGTACCTTACGGAATTGATGAAAGTATGAATAAATTAGTTCGTACTTACGGAGAGACAAATCCAAATGCTTTGAATAAGCAGCATTTTGAACTAGGTACAAAATTAAATTTAATGGATTTTGAACAAACTGCTAAAATTTCAGGAGCTAGATTTGTAACGTTAAAAGGTGATTTAGCAAAGCTAGAACGTGCTTTAATTAATTTTATGATTGATGTTCATACTAAAGAGTTTGACTTCTTTGAGATATCACCTCCGGTATTAGTTCGAGATAATGCTATGTATAATGCAGGACAACTACCTAAATTTGCCGAAGAGTCTTTTGCAACAACAAATGGTTACAGACTAATTCCAACCGCAGAAGTATCTTTAGTAAATATAGTCGCCGATACTATTATACCGAGAGAAAAATTACCGATGCGTTATGTTGCTTACACCCCGTGCTTTAGATCAGAAGCAGGTAGTAGCGGTAGAGATACAAGAGGTATGATTAGATTACATCAATTCGGTAAAGTAGAGCTTGTATCTATTACTACTCCGGAAGAGTCAAAAACCGAACATGAATATATAACTAATGCATCAGAGACTATTTTACAAAAACTGAATCTTCCTTATCGTGTTATGTTACTTTGCACCGGAGATATAGGGTTTGCGGCAAAAAAAACCTATGATATAGAAGTATGGCTTCCGGGACAAAAGCAATATCGCGAAATTGCTAGCTGTTCTAATTGTGGAGATTTTCAAGCACGTAGAATGAAAGCAAGATATAAGGAATTCGGCAGTAACGAAACTACCTTAGTTCATACTTTAAATGCTTCAGGATTACCTATCGGAAGAACTATGGTTGCAATACTTGAAAATTATCAGAATGAAGATGGATCAATAACTATACCTGATGTCTTGATAAATTACATGGGAGGGTTACAAAAAATCACTACATATAGTGAATAATTGTTTATTAAATATAAATAATAAGATAAAGTTTTATGGTATACTCGTTTAATTTGAAAAATTGGCATCGTCATGTAGGAAACGGCGTTGTGTGACTCTGTGTCATTCCGTGGCTTGACCACGGTATCCAATTACTAATAATAAAATGATTAGTATTGTTAAGTTATTTCTAGATCCCGCGATCAAGTCGCGGGATGATATCCCAAATGTTACATAGTATACAAAACGATAATTTAAATTCAGGTTATTTGTGTTTAGTGATTTACGAAAATTTGACAAAGATATATATAATTATAATGCTCCTAATTTTATACCTATAGCATGTCATTATAATGAAAATACTTTACTTACTAAAGACGGTAAATTACTACAAATTATCAAAATACACGGCATTAACTCAGAGAAAATAAGCGATAACATACAAAATTTACGTGAAATGGTTAGAGTTTCTATAAAAAAGAATATAACCGATTATGATTTTGCTTTTTGGCTACATACAATACGAGAAAAACAAAATTTAGACGATTCCACTCCTTACAAAAAATTATTACCGGCAAATATTCATGCACTATGGCAAAGAAAAAACCATTGGAATGATAAATTCGTTAATACTTTATATATATCTATAGTACATAATTCTGCTAAAGTTGACATCAAAAATTTTAACTCTTTAATAAATTCTTTATCTAATAAATTAATTACTGATTTTGAAAATAACTACTTAGATTCAGCTTTTCAAAAACTAGAAAATATCACTAATAATATTTTAAACGATTTAAACGAATTCGGTGCTGAAAAACTCGGTATAATATTTAAAAATGATAATGTTTTTTCTAATCCTTTATTTTTATATAATCGAATAGCTAATCTTAATAATAATGATTGTTTGGTACCTATAATAGATTTATCCGATGCACTAGGTAGAAGTATTTATACAATTAGCGGCGATAAAATGGTAGTTACGGATCATGAGAAAAATAATAAATTCGCTTCTTTACTATCTATAAAAGAATATCAAGAAACTCCTTCTAATACACTGGATAAATTTTTACAGTTACCGATTGAATTAATAATAACTGAAATATTTTACTTTGTTAGCAAAAAACAAGTAACATCCAAATTGCGTGGTCAAGATTATATTCTAAAAATTACTAACGACTCAATTTTACTTAATCACAAAGGGATTAATAAGCTTGATGCAGCTAATTTAGATTTTCAATTTTGTAATCAGCAAATTTCAATTGCCGTTATAGAAGAAGATGAAAATAAACTAGATGCAGCCGTAACTAAAGCATCAACCGAACTTTTTAAACTTGGTATTATTCATGTAAAAGAAGATCTTAATATTGAGCAAATATTTTGGTCGCAATTACCTGCTAACTTTGCCTTTATACGTAGAATGTCACCATTATCCGTAGAACATATTGCTTCTCTTACCGCTCTTCATAATACTACACTCGGTAATCAATATAATCCTTGGGGTAAGGCTATAACTTTACTACGAACCGAGAAAGGTACTCCATATTTCATGAATTTTCATGATAAAACGAATAAAGGTAATACTTGCATCTTTGGTACGGGGAAAACCGGCAAAACCGTATTATTGAACTTTTTAATATCAGAATCGACTAAATACGATCCAACAATAATTTATATCTCTAATAATAATGATTCTAAAATTTTTATCGAGGCAATAGAAGGCAAATGGTTAGAACCGGACAAACAAATTATCAATCCATTTTTAGTAGATGATACAGAAAAATCACAAGCCTTCATTTTAGAATTTTTAAAATTAATCAGTGGTCATTATATTTCACCTCTTAGTGAAATAGAGATATCCTTTCTAGAGAAATTAAAAAATAAAATTTTATCAATTGAAAAAGAAAAACGTATTTTTTCCAATATTTTAAAATTAGAAGATTTTAAGGAGGAAGGAGGAATACAAATACTTGATAAACTTAAAGTTTTTACCGAAGAACAATTATATTATGGATTATTTGATGGACCGTCTCTTAACATTGAAGAAGGGAAAGTTATAGGGTTTAATTTATATAAACTTTCTGATGAGCCGTTTTCTAAACAATTTTACCCGACGGAGAGAAAATTTTTAGAACAATTTAATAATAATTTAAAGAAGCACCAAAGTATTAGTGCAGCAGTAATTTATGCTTTTACTTATCATTTAAGCCTAGTTGGCAGAAAACCTAAAATATTTGCTGCCGATAATTTTGATAAACTTTACAGACCTGAGGTTTATTATGATAATATAAATTTAATCTATAATAATTTATCTCAAAATAACGGTATTTTCGTCAGTAATTTCAATTTTATTTATCTTAAGTCATATCCAAAATATACTATAAAACCTTGGCTTGATTTAATTAATACTAAAATTATTTTACCGTCTGACGTTAAAATAGAAGATTTAGATAAAATTTTAGGTTTAAGCGAGCCGGAAACACGAAAATTATCACAGCTAATACTTTCTGCAAGAATGTTCTTAATTAGTAAGGATAATGAATCGATAGCTTCTGAATTAAGTATTGCCGCTTTAATAGGAATTGTCCGTATTTTATCAAGCAGACAAGAGGAAATGGATATTTATAAAAAAATACTTGAACAACACCAAGGTCCTCCGGATAATTGGGTTAATTACCTATATAATGAGTTAAATACGAACTAATATTTCACTCTGTCATCCCGTGATTTATTCACGGGATCCAAAAAAACTAAAAAGGACTGGATCCCGCTACAAGCTCGCAGGATGACAATAATTTATTATGAACTATAAAAACAACGAGCATAAAGAATACTCAAAGTGTTAAAAAAATATTTACTATTTTTCTTATTTTCATTTTTCTCATTTAATGTATATGCATCTATTTGGGGTGATATAGTCGATTGTCTTAACGATCCATGTAATTGCGGTCAAAGTGAAAGAACGGAAATTTGGAATAAGGGCAGCAAAAATGAAGTAAAAAGAGGACCTTTTAAACCAGACACATTGTGTCCTCCTTGGAATAAAAGCGACGGTCGCGATAATGATACTTGTTTATTAAAATTTGATTACCCAGGTACATTTATCGGTTTTTTACTCAATAGATGTGCGGAAGAAGCCCCTGATAGTAGTTACTTTACTCCAAAAATTCGTATTAGAGTTCAAAGCTGTAATGCCGCAGCTTGTTGGCACCAAAACTCTACTTTAAATTGGGATGGAGAATGTGTATTATGGCCTACAGGTTACGGTCTACCTCTAACTAGAGTTTGTGCTAGAATTGCCGTACCGGATATGCCTCCGCCTCCCGGAATAAATACTACACCTTCCCCTGCAGATCCAGGTTATACCGATGGAGTACATCTCAATAAAGTCGGTTACACGCAAAGTGATAATAAGATAATCGGTGTAGACGGAAAAATAGTTACTTTAAAATCTCCTAAACTTTGTGCTTATAGCGATCCTGGACTTGTTAACCTTGTTTCAGATTCCGGTGTACATCTTGATCCGATGGACTGGAATCCTAATCGTCAACCTCTTCATCAAACTAATGAACTTAGCCCTATTGCAAAAGTATTAAAATTTTTAGTTGAAATGGTAAAAGGAGCAAGTTTACCAAGTTTATTAGGGCAGCTTCTTGGTATGATAGATCAAGATTCAGAATTTATAAAAGTACTTCAATCAATACTTAATGCAATAGGAAAGATTTTTAATTTTTTTCCAGATTTAATAATAAAAATTATTGAAGCACTTGGGTCATTAAACGGTTCTGTAGATAGCTATTCTTTTGGTTGTGTACAATTACCTTTAGGACCTTTTCCACCGCCATATTGTCCAAATTTAGATTATATTAGCATTAATGCTAGTGCTAATAATGTATGTAGCATAAAAGATGCAAGCGGCAAGTTTGACCAATCTTCTACTAGTCCGGCTTGTGTAGTGCCGTCTAATATTAATGTTAAAAACAATATTGTTAATAATACCATACGTGTTAGCTTTAGCAATCTTGTTCCACTTTGCACGAGTTCTCCCTCTAACCTCAAAACTTGTGTAGAACCACGTAATATAGATTTTTCTTCAGCAAAAATTACTCATACTAATACGGCTTTTAAAGATTTAATCAAATCGTGTAAGAATACTTCAGGCGGCACTCCATGTATTAATACAGAAATTCCTACGCCATGTAGTGTTACGGCTAACGGTTGTAATGAGGGATTTAGAATAGTATATTCGCAGAAAATTGGAAATGTAGAAACACCTAGCGATTACTACATAAGCGATATACCGGACTGTCCAAGTTCTAATTCAACTACCTGCCAAAAAGTATGGGGAGTTAATATCGGCGAATTTAAGGATGTAAGCGTAAAATTTCCTGAGGTACAAAAACAAGATACAACTAGCTTAATGCCTATAAAGACAGATGTCACCTTAAGAGACAATAACGGTAAAGATAGAAAGCTTTATGTCTCTATTAGTAATACTGAAGACGATAAGCAAAATCCTAATAATATTTGCTTATTTGAGTCCGGTAATTTAATAGATTGCGTACCGAGAGCAAATCATTCTTACAGCTTAGCTGCTTATGAATGTGCAAAACAATATGCCGGAATTACCTGTACTAATAATAGCAATCTCAACGATGCTTATTATAAACCGCAATTCATTGCTTCATTACAAGTAAGAGAAGGCAACAATATCATAGATGAAACAAGCACTCTTGTAACGCCGTTAGCATACGCCGGACCTCCACCTCCCAACCCCACTGACACAGAAAGCATAGTAATGCTTGCCGGTTATAAGTATAGTTCTTCCGTTGCGTTTATACCTAAAGATCCACCAAAAGATCCGAAGGAAGATAAATATATTGCTATGCCGTTTTCAGGAGAAAATGCTCTAAATCAGTTGACTATTCACGGTAAATATAAAGACGATAAAGAACCTTATGATAGTAATGGAAATCCTGACTCAAGTGCGGTATATTTAAAATATTTAGAATATATAAACGGTAAATATATCCAAGGTGGAACACATGCTTGCTTGATGCCGAAAAATTTCCAACATTGTAATCCTATGCCGCTTCCTACTTTACCTGATGGATCACCTATTCCCGGTTACAATAATGACTCGACAAATTGTGTACTTGCTAAACTAAACAACAACGATACTATAAATTGTAAGGATTTTAAAAATAAATATAGCGTTAAATATCCAAATCTTGGCTTATGTAAAAAAGATACAGATCTAACGAGCTGTACTCTAGAAGAAACAGTGTCAGGTCCAGGAAGAGGTATTACAATTTATACTTGCAATATAAATAAGATCCCGAGTAAATGCTATACCAATAACGATAAGGCTAATACTCCAATATGTGTTTTAAGTAGGGATTATACAGATAGAATTAAGCCGGAACCTAACATAGGACCAATATTAGTACCGGTAGATCCTTCAAAATATTATACAGTGACATATACAAAAGGAGATGAAAACACTCGTCCTGAGCCGACATATAAAGCTGAGACTGAGGATGTAAGAGATAAAACTTGGCAAGAGCTGAATCTTTGTGCTCCTATATTAGTACCTACTTGTGCTAAAATTCCTAGCACAGCGGGAGCTCCTTCCGGTAACAATCACGGTAATGCAGAATGGCCTGAAAGCGATATAGGAGAACTTGCAAAAGGAAAATGTCCAACGAATTGGATAGTTATTGATCCTAGTAAACCTTTAGAACGCCATTGTTTGTCATATTCTGATAGAAAGGTTGTCGAGTTTGAACCTTTAGGTCAAGATGTCGGCTGTAGAGAATCTACAGGATTACCTATAAAAGTTGGTTATAACGACTTTCCATCAAGCCAATTACCTGAGACCCCTTATAATCCGGTAACTAAAATAGGTGACTATATCTTAAACAAAAAACCGGTACCACAGGAGAGCATTATGGCATTTCCAAAGGATGGGGCATTTATAGATGCAACAAATGAACCGGGCAATACAATATTGCATACTGTAGAATTCAAAGTAACTTTAGATGCAATAATGGACGATATTGAGTATTTTGAAGTAAAAGATTTATGGTATGATGATTGCACATTAATATATGTCAACGGCACAAAGCTACTTAGCCTCCCTACTAACGTTGATTCTCTAGATGAGAAAAGGTACTGTAACAATGGAAATGACCAAGGTCAAGCATTACAAGCTAAGAATTTACCGATTGATATAAAGCGTTATTTAAAACAAGGAGAAAATACTATAAAATTCCAGCTAAGAGTTATGTTTGGCGGGGGGTTATATTTCCACATGCAATATAAAATGAAGAGATAAATAAATGAGTTGGATTATTTTTTATACGGTAATCGCTGCTTTACTGATTCTCGATTTGGGAATAATACACAAAAAAAATACCGTAATGAGCTTTAAAGAAAGCGTACTTTTTAGTCTTTTCTATTTTGTAATGGCTTGTTTATTCTGTATCTATGTTTACTATAATACGGGGGTAGATCATGCTCGTGAATATTATACTTGCTTTCTCATTGAGAAAGCTATGTCACTTGATAATATTTTTGTTATCTCTATTATTTTTCAATTTTTTAAAATTCCCGGGAAATATCAACATCGTGTTTTATTTTTCGGTATAATAGGCGTAATAATATTCAGAGCCATAATGATTTACGGCGGTATTATTCTTATAAATAAATTTGCCTGGTTATTATATATTTTTGCCGTAATACTTATTGCTACCGGTATAAAAACTTTTTATGTATCACATAAAACTTTTGATATACAGAATTCTTATATTTACAAGTCAATAGTAAAAAATCTAAATATTACTCCTAATCTTGAAGAGGATAAATTTGTTGTTAAACGTAATAACAAACTATATTTTACCCCCCTTTTTATATCTCTAGTACTGATAGAAGCAATAGATTTAGTCTTTGCTATAGATAGTATACCGGCAATATTCGCAATTACTAATGATGTTTATATAATTTATACTTCAAATATTTTTGCTATTTTAGGGCTTAGAGCGTTATTCTTTTGTTTAGCAGAAATTGTAGAACGTTTCAGTTATATAAAATATTCTTTGGCTTTAATTTTAATATTTATCGGCTTTAAAATATTTATTCATCATTATATAGCGATTCCGGCATATGTTTCGCTCACTGTAACTATTACTTTATTACTATTTGGTATAATTGCTTCCATAATTAGGAAAAATATGATTGACCATTAATAAAGGGGGTATATAATATTTTTTTATTTTTTAAGAAATTATAATGACTAAATTACTAAAATTATTTTTTATTACTATCATCATTTTTAATAACATTGCTTTTGCAAAAGAAACAGGGTTCTATATAGGAGCAGAAGGCGGAATAGTTGAACCGGTCGTTAGTAAATTCCGACATAAACACTCAAATACCGAAATAATTTTAAAAAAATCAAGTATGTATAGTGGGGAAATAGGCTATATAATATATCCACAGATAGCTATTGAATTCTCAGCAACTTATCAACCTAAATATCGTCTGCATTACGTATTACCTCAGCAAAATTTAAGTAATGGTCTCACTATTCCTAAAACTCCAGGTAATACTACCGTATTATCAAATATATATGCTAAATCTTATTTATGGTTTAGAAAAAATAAAAACTTTCACACCTTTTGTAATACTTGGAGGTGGAATAGCACAAATAAAAGTTACCTCTTCTAGGTGGAGTGTTATAAATAGCGATTTAAAGTAAGAAGAACCCATAAAAATTGTGTTGCTTGGCAAGCAGGTCTTGGGATTTCACAAGATGTAACTTCAAATTTAAGTATTGATGCAACTGCAAAATTACAAACGGCATATAAAGTAAGAATTAATTATGATACGCTTGATATGAAAACGGGGCAATTTGTGCCGGCAAATCCTATCAAAAAACTATAGCCATTGGAGAATTTGGCGTAGGATTTACTTATAGATTGCCATTAGATTGCCATTTTAATAATTCTGTGAAATATTTATATGAAAGCTGCAATGTCATCCCGCGGGATGACACGAATAATCCAACTATATAAGGAAAAAATATGTCCCCAAAAGCTACTAACTCTTCTTCTACCCCTAACGGTCATGATAAGACGGCAAAAAAATCACATTCCATACAATCAGTTCTTAACGGTGTGGTTTCAGATCATAACACTTATGATGAAGTACCATATGAGAGCTACCCGTATGCCACTACCCACCCCTATCACTTAAGTACACTTGCAACTCTTTTCAATGTAAATGCTCCTGAAGTCGAGAATGCAAAAATATTAGAGCTTGGTTGTGCAGCAGGCGGTAATTTAATACCACACGCAGTTCTTTATCCAAAAGCTCATTTTGTTGGGGTTGATTTGTCTAAGGTACAAATTGACGAAGCAAATAAAAATGTCAAAGAACTTGGACTGAAAAATATAGAATTTCATCATTGTTCGATAACCGATATTGATGATTCTTTCGGTAAGTTTGATTATATAATTTGCCATGGTGTAATTTCTTGGGTGCCAAAAACCGTTAGAGATAAAATTTTTGAAGTTTGTAATAAAAATCTTAGCCCAAACGGAATAGCATATATTAGCTATAATACGCTACCGGGTTGGAATATGGTCCGTACTATTAGAGATATGATGATGTATCATTCTAGCTCATTTGCAAATGTACGGGATAGAATAGCTCAATCTAGATTGTTACTAGAATTTGTTAAGGATAGCTTAGAGAATTCTAAAACTCCTTATGCAGAAGTATTAAAAACCGAGGCAGAGCTGCTTGCTAAACAAACCGATCATTATTTACGTCATGATCATCTAGAAGAAGAAAATGCTCAATTCTACTTCCATGAATTTATGAATGAAGCAAGAAAGCACAATTTACAATATTTAGCCGATTGTAATCTTTCGACTATGTATCTTGGTAATATGCCACCAAAAGTAGTAGAGCAGTTAAAAGCGGTGAACGATATAGTTAGAACTGAACAATATATGGATTTCATTACGAATCGTCGTTTTAGAACCACTTTGTTATGTCATAGTGATGTGAAAATTAATAGAAATATTAACAATGATGATATAACGAAATTTAATATGATCTTTAATATAGCGCCTGAAAAACCACTCAAAGAAGTAGATCTTAATAATGCTTCAGAATCCTTAAAATTCTTCTTAAACGGTAATAAAGACTCTAACTTAACAACTAGTTCGCCTTATATGAAAGCTATTTTATACACTTTCAGCGAGAATCTAAATAATCCGTTAAGCTTTGAGAAAATAACCGCTGAAGCTAATAAAAAGCTACATAATACTAAATTAAACGAAATTAAAGCTGAGCTTTTAAATAATGCAATGAAGCTAGTATTACAAGGTTATATTAGTATTACAAATCAGAAGCATCGAAATAACCCTGAGCTTGATAAGCCTAAAACAACAAAAATGGTAATACATCAAGCAACCCATACACCTTCTATGTGGGTTACAAATTTAAAACATGAACCGATCGGCGTTAATTTCTTTGAGAAGTTTGCACTTAGATATATGGACGGTAAACATGATAAAAAAGCAATCATTGAGGCTGTACTTGGTCATGTAGAAAAAGGCGAGCTAACTTTAAGTAAAGAAGGTCAAAAGGTAGAAAACAAAGAAGAAATACGCAAAGAACTAGAAAGCTTATTTACTCCGATGATCGAGAAATTTTCTTCTAATGCTTTGTTGGTTTGATGTTTGAATATAGGCATTTACTATGTCATTCCTGCGAAAGCAGGAATCCAGTAAAACCTATAAAAACAAGTTTTTATAGGTTTACTTTGTCAAATATGTTTATATTAAGGTTATTTTTCTGGATTCCCGCTTTCGCGGGGATGATATCGAAATCATGCAAAAAACATGTCGGAAGAGGCAAAAATGAATAATAAAAATACTAATCAAACCGAAAAAAGTATATTAATTGGAATGCAAGAGGCTGTTTTTATACGCTAAAGGAAAATTAAAAGCAAATAAACATGATATAAAATTATCTAATATAGACGTGCATGAAGCAAGAGATAAGTTAAAATTAACACAACAACAATTTGCTACAACATTTGGAGTTAGTGTTGCAACTTTAAGAAACTGGGAACAAGGCAGAAGATTACCTACCGGAGCTGCAAAATTACTTCTTAAGATTATTGAGAAAGAACCTAATGTTGTAAAACGAGTTTTACGAGGATAAAATAGAGATAAGACACAACCTATATAAACACCATGCCTATATTTTTTTATTTATTTGCAACATTAATAACTATCAGTGGCTTATGCGTTGTCTTAAGCAAAAATTCCGTATATTCGGTATTATGGTTAATTTTTGCATTTATCAACGGTGCAGGGCTTATGATTTTGCTTGGAGCAGAATTTTTAGCTATGATGCTGATAGTGATTTATGTTGGAGCTGTAGCAGTATTATTCTTATTTGTGATAATGATGCTAGATATGCATTTTAATAAGACAATAACACAGTTAAAAGAAAATCTTGCTTTAAGTATTTTTATAGCTCTAATAATGTTTGCTGATTTAGTAACAATTATTTTACTTGGCACCAAAAATATTAATTTCAGCTCCGATATATCATTTGCCATAACAAATAATATCTCAAATACTAAAGCAATAGGAGGCGTACTCTACACAGACTTTATGCTACCGTTTCAAATGGCGGGCCTTATCTTATTTGTCGCTATGATTGCATGTATTACGTTAACGCTAAAGAAGCGTGAGGGAGTAAAACGTCAAGATATATCAAAACAACTACGTCACAATAAAGAAAATACCGTATTAATGACAAAGCCTATTCTAAATAAAGGTGTTGAGAATATTAAATATGAATGAATATATTTCGCTTAATCATTATTTAATCTTAAGCAGCTTAGTTTTTACTATCGGAATGTTTGGATTATTTATGCATCGCAAAAATATTATCAATATATTAATGTCTATTGAGTTAATGCTGCTTGCAGTTAACATAAATTTTGTTGCATTTTCCGTATATATGCAAGAATTATCGGGACAAATTTTTAGTATTATAATCTTAACCGTAGCAGCTGCCGAAACCTCAATCGGGCTTGCAATATTACTAATATATTTCCGTAATAAAGGCTCAATTGAAATTACCGACATTAATCAGATGAGGGGATAATGATGTATCAAAATATTTCCATAATGATCATCATGTTACCGCTTGCCTCTGCAATAATAAACGAGTTATTCGTAAGGATAATAGACAAAAAATTAGCTCAAGTAATTGCAACCGGCTTTTTATCTTTATCTGCCTTATTCTCATTAATAATATTTTGTGATGCGGGCTTAGACGGAAATATAATCCATATTAAATTATTACCATGGATTGAGGTTGGAAATTTTAAAGTAAATTGGTCGATTTATATCGATCAGCTAACTAGCATAATGTTTATAGCCGTAACATGGGTATCTAGCGTCGTGCATATTTACTCGCTTGGCTATATGGCCGAAGATAAGGGGATTATACGCTTCTTGTCTTTTCTTTCTTTATTCACTTTTTTTATGTTAATGCTAGTATCTAGCGATAATTTCTTACAGTTATTTTTCGGTTGGGAGGGCGTCGGCGTTTGCTCATATTTACTAATTGGTTTTTGGTATTCAAAAGAATCCGCCAATAAAGCAGCGATTAAAGCTTTTATAACAAATAGAGCCAGCGATTTTGCTTTTATCTTAGGCGTAATAACGATTATTGTTTATTGTGATTCGGCAAATTACAAAGATGTATTTTCATCTGCAGAATTATTATCTAATACAAAAATATGGTTACAGTTTTCTATTCTAGATATTATTTGCTTCTTATTATTCATCGGCTGTATGGGTAAATCTGCACAGATTGGTTTACATGTATGGCTTCCTGATGCGATGGAAGGACCGACTCCGGTATCCGCACTTATTCACGCAGCAACCATGGTAACGGCAGGAGTATTCTTAGTAGCACGCTGCTCGTATTTGTTTGAATATAGCCCTTTAATTCTACAATTTATTACGATTATCGGCGGTGTTACTTGTCTTTTTGCTGCAAGCATTGCTATTATGCAAAGCGATATCAAGAAGATTATTGCTTACTCTACCTGTAGCCAGCTTGGTTATATGTTTATGGCTTGCGGGGTATCTGCCTATAATAGCGGGATATTTCACTTAGTAACTCATGCCTTTTTTAAAGCCTTATTATTCTTATCAGCCGGCAGCGTAATACATGCCGTTCACGAGCAGGATATTTTTAAAATGGGTGATTTAAGAAATAAAATGCCGGTAACTTACGGAAATTTCTTAATCGGCTCACTTGCACTAATAGGGATTTATCCTTTAGCAGGGTTTTACTCTAAAGACTCGATTTTAGAAGTGGCTTATAGTAGCGGCTCATTTATGTTCATTTTTGGGATAGCAGCAGCAATACTTACCGCTATTTATTCAATGAAGATTATTATGTTGGTATTTCATGGCAAAACTAAGCTAGAAAAAGATGTTTTTGAGCATGCTCACGAACCGGCTAAAGTAATGAATAATCCACTTATATTACTTGTCGCTGGGAGCTTTTTTAGCGGTATGATCGGCTATTATTTACTCTCTATGGACAAACCAAACGGTTATTTCCATGAAAGCCTATTTAATTTACATATTTATAAATTACTAATTAGCCACCCGCCTTTATATATAAAATTACTACCTATGGCAGTCGGTATAGTGGGAATTGTTATTGGGATTTACTTATATAAGTCAAGTACTGTCATTCCGTGGCTTGACCACGGAATCCAAAAAAAATGGATCCCGCAGTCAAGCTGCGGGATGACACCCCTTGGATTAATTTCCAACATTCTAAGAAATAAATATTACTTCGACGAGGTATATAATTTCTTAATTGTGAAGCCTATTAACTGTTTAGCTTCTTTATTTTATCTTGGCGATCAGAAAATAATCGATCGTTTTGGACCGAACGGTTTTTCACGAGTCGTTAATTGCTTTAGCGTTCTTACCGGCAAAACACAAACAGGATATGTTTTTAATTATGCTTTGTATATAGTATCATTTATTGTTGTAACAATTAGTTATTTTGTTTGGAAAGGTTTTTAGTGTCATACCATGGCTTGACCACGGTATCCCAGAAAAAAATTAAAAAAGGACTGGATCCCGCGATCAAGTCACGGGATGACAGCGGTGGAATTGATCCACGCAACAATGCCTCGTGGGAATGACATATACTAATAAAAAAACTCATAAAATCTTAAAAGAATGTTAGAATTACCTATTATATCTATCAATATTTTTCTGCCGCTAATAAGCGTGCTATATATTTTGCTGTTTATTAGTCAAAGTAAAAAGGTAGATAAACCGATATATGTAATGTATGTTGCAGTGCTTAGTTCTGTTTTAACATTCATCTCAACTATTTATATTTTAATAGAGTTTGACTCCTCAAACCCCGCTTATCAATTTGTTGAACGCTACGCTTGGCTTGATAAAATCGGGCTTGAATTTCATGTTGGCGTTGACGGTATATCAATATTTTTCGTAGCTCTAACTTCCTTTCTTACTCTTATTTGTATAATCGGAAGCTTATTTACCGTTAAAAAATATATTAAAGAATATTTAGTATGTTTTTTATTAATGGAATCTTTTTGTATAGGGGCATTTACCTCTGTAAATTTATTATTATTCTATCTCTTTTTTGAAGCAATATTAGTGCCGATGTATATCATTATAGGCGTTTGGGGTGGTGAGAATAGAATATATGCAGCTCTTAAATTCTTCTTATATACTTTCTTTGGTTCAGTATTTTTTCTACTTTCATTAATTTATATTTACAGCAAAATTCATAGTTTTGATTTAACCTATATTTCTGAACTTACCTATAACATCCCGTTATTTGCTCAGCAAATTTTATGGTGGGCTATCTTTATTGCTTTTGCCGTTAAAATTCCTATGATTCCGTTTCATACTTGGCTACCCGATGCACACGTACAAGCTCCAACTAGCGGCTCGATTATTCTTGCCGGTATTTTGCTAAAACTCGGTGGTTACGGTTTTTTAAGAGTATTACTACCGCTATTTCCGAGTGTATCACAAGAATTTGCAATTTACGTAATTTACCTTAGCGTTATTGCTATAATATATGCGTCCCTTGTTGCTTTTGCTCAAAAAGATATGAAAAAGATGATAGCCTATTCATCAATTGCACATATGGGATATGTTACGATAGGTATTTTTAGCTTTACTGAAGCCGGAGTTAGCGGAGCAATATTTCAGATGCTTAGCCATGGCGTGATTTCTTCATGCTTATTCTTAATAGTCGGTACTTTATATGAAAGATTGCATACTAAAGAAATAGCTAAATATGGTGGTGTAGCAAGTAAAATGCCTGTACTTGCCACATTTTTTATGATTGCTATGCTCGGCTCTGTTGGGCTACCCGGAACTAGCGGATTTATCGGTGAATTTTTAAGCCTACTTGGGATTTATAAGGTGAACGTAATAGCAACCTTTATAGCAGCTCTCGGCATAATACTTGGGGCGGTTTATATGCTGAAATTATATAAAGAAGTAATGCTCGGTGAGATTATCAATAAAGAAATTATGCATTTCAGAGATTTATATAAATATGAAATAATCTCAATAACTCCTTTAATACTACTAATTATTTACTTTGGTCTAATGCCGAGTTCTATTTTAAACGTATTTCGTTTATCGGTGGAGAATTTGCTAGTAAAATTTTAATTGCTTACAAAAAATATAAATGCTACTCTAATTATAGAACTTAAAAGTGAGGTCTATATGAAAAAAAGAATAGATAAAGAAGCTAAAAAAGTAAATCATGAATTAGACAACGCAACTAAAAAGCTAGGTCAAGAAGCTATAAGGTAACAGGCATAGATATAAGTCATGTGGTAAATCCTGATGCATCAGATCATAAAAAAGCTTTAAGAGGTGCTCGTGACAAACTTGGAATTGGTCATAATAATCAATAAGATAATACAGAATTAACTGGGACCACACCAGAAGAGCATCATGAAAATTAAATTTATTGAAAAGCAACAGATATCATACCGTGGTCCCGCCACGGTATCTAGTAAAATTATTAGTATTTTAAATTGCTTTTATGGATACCGTGGCGGGACCACGGTATGACAAGGGCATGCTATCACTTCATCAATTACAATTTAACTTGGCACAAAGAAATTTATTTGATCTAAATATTACTTTTCTTCCTTCTTCTATCACCTATATAAAAGGAGCTAACGGTTGCGGTAAAAGCTCACTGCTACGAATGATAGCGGGAATTATGCAACCTAGTAGCGGTAATATCTACTATAGAAACTGTAATATTAACAATATCGCTAAACCCTATTGTACTTATATCGGTCATAATTTAGGTCTAAAACTCGAAATGACTGTTTTTGAGAATCTAAAATTTTGGTCGGAAATTTATAATTCCGCTGAAACCCTATACGCTGCTATTCATTACTTCAAATTACACGATTTATTAGATGAAAAATGCTATAGTCTGTCTAGCGGGATGCAGAAAATCGTAGCTGTAGCAAGGCTTATTGCTTGCCAATCTGACTTATGGCTACTTGATGAAGTTGAAACTAATTTAAGCAAAGAAAATAGGGATTTACTAAATAATTTAATTGTTATGAAAGCAAATAGCGGTGGTATTGTTCTTCTATCCTCTCATCTAGAAAGCTCTATAAAATCTGCACAGACATTACAACTTGATTAATTATTATTGTTTTGCGTATTTTTATAAATCTTCCAATGTATAGCTAGACCATAGTAAATAGGTACAGTTAAATAAACTTTAGTACGTGTTCTACAGCCATACTGATATCTTGAATTGCCCCGTAACTTTTCTTATTTCGTTCTTAATCTTAAACCAATAATGTTCTATAGGATTTAAGTCTGGGCTATATGTAGGTAAGAATAAAATTCTGCACCCAACCGACTCGATTAATTCTCTTATTATATTATTCTTATGGAAGTTGATATTATCCATAATTACTGTTTGTCCAGGATGTAATTCTTTAGTTAATATAGTCTCTACATAGGTTGTAAATATTTCTTTAATTGTAAACCTTCAGATTTGATCTGACATATTAAGATTGAAATTAGACGAGTTTGTGGGTATGTAGATAACTAAGGAGTTATCTATCATATCCACGAACTAAATATAAAACTCAATTAATAGGAACAATATGTCAAATTATGATCAAAAAATAATCAAACCTAAATTAGGATTATTAGAACTTGCAAAACAACTAGGTAGTGTTAGTACTGCGTGTAAAGTAATGGGCTATTCAAGAGATAGCTTTTACCGTTTCAAGGAACTATATGAGATGGGCGGAGAAGCGGCTCTTGTGGATATGAGTCGTAAGAAACCTATAGTAAAGAATCGTGTATCAGAACATATAGAACAAGCAGTAATAAATCTTGCTATAGAGAATCCTGCTCTTGGTCAGCTTCGTGCGAGCCAAGCACTAATAAAGCAAGGTATTATAGTGTCATCCAGTGGTGTACGTTCTATCTGGCTACGCAACGATCTTGAAACTCTAAAGAAACGACTCAAAGCTTTAGAAGCTAAATCTGCACAGGACGGTATCTTACTGACAGAAGAGCAGATATCTGCTTTAAAAAAAGCAAAACAAATTAAAGAGGCTCATGGAGAAATTGATACTCAGCATCCCGGTTATCTTGGTGCACAAGACACCTATTATGTCGGTAATATGAAAGGAGTAGGTAGAATATACCAACAAACCTTTATTGACACTTATTCTAGAGTGGCTATTTGCAAACTCTATACTGATAAATCTGCAATAACATCCGCTGATATTTTAAATGATAAGGTAATACCTTTCTTTAATAATCATGATGTACCACTACTGAGAATCCTTACAGATAGAGGAACGGAATATTGTGGTAAGGTAGAACATCATGCTTTTGAGTTATATTTGGCTATAGAAAATATTGATCATACTAAAACTAAGGCACGTTCTCCTCAAACTAATGGAATATGCGAAAGATTACATAGAACTTTAAAAGATGAATTTTATGATATAGCTTTCCGTAAAAAGATTTATAGCTCATTAGAGGATTTACAGATTGACTTAGATCAATATTTAAACAAATATAACAATACTAGACCGCATTCTGGAAAGTTCTGTTATGGAAAAACTCCTATGCAAACTTTCAAGGATAGCATTAAAATTGCTCAAGATAAGTCTATTAATTCTTACTTATCTGACAGCACTTTTGCTGCTTAATCAATCTCTACCTGTCAGATCAAGTGTACGGGCTGTTGAAAAAATCAACAAGGTTGCAAATACTTTAATATTTTTTTATCTTTAATAGCAGTAGATAAAAAAACCAAAAAATAATTTTAAGTATCCGTTTAAAATTTTGTACTATCGCAATCATCAGTATTTGAATCTGTGTTTTCTGTACACTTCTAAATTTTGCTCCTCGTAAACCATGATTCTCCTTAGCTTCACCAAATAGACCTTCTATTTTCCACTTTCTCTCAATTAGTTTTTTCTTAAAATCAATTCTATTCTGTCTGACCTTTACCTCATCTATTTCATCCTGATAAGGATTACGATAAATAAATCGTCCTCTATTACTATAATTATCAGAAATACAACCTGATTTTAGAGAGCAATTTTTACAATGCCCTCCTGTAATACGATAACGTTTTATTTGTTTTTTATCTAATTTATCATACGGATAAAGATAATGTCCCTGTGGACACTTATATCTATCCTGTTCTCTATCATATTGAAATTCCCCCCTACTTATTTTTCCTTCACCAAGATTATCTACATGTAAAGGTATATAAGTTGTAATTCCAAGTAATTTAAAATATCCATAGGTTGGACCTCTACCATAACCTTTGTCTGCTATCCATTCTTTTACTCTAAAAGAAAAATTATTTAATATATTCCAAACTCTACTTGGAAGTACAATACACTCATGTTGTGATCCTGTACTTACATAACAATCTATTATAATACGTGAATCTGAATCAATTGAGTAGTGGGTCTTATAACATAGCTTTTTATAACCATTAGTTCTTGATACAAGACTACAATCAGGATCTGTCCTACTGACATGAGTTTGATTAGATATTTTCCTTACTTTTTTCCCTTCTCGGAAATCATGATAACGACGTTCATATTTTTTTAATTCTCTCTTTTGTGAATCACCTTGATCTTTTCTTAATATTAGGCTATTCATAGAGGCATTAGATTCAACTAAAGAGGCATCTGAAATAATTGTTTCTCCTTTTATAATATCTAGTTCATACCATTGCTTAATCAAGCTTATAAATATTTCTTGAAATAGTTCTACCCCAAATCTATCTCTTATCCTACTTAATGATGAATGATCCGGTACTTTATCCTCTAAACTTAAACCACAAAACCACCTATATGCTATATTTAACTGAATTTCTTTACATAATCGTCTATTTGACTTTATACCATATAAGTAACTTATTATTTGCATCCTAAAAAATAATACAGGATCAATTGATGGACGTCCGTAATTAGCACAATAACGATTCTTAGTTATTTCATAGATAAAAGAAAACTCTAATTCTTTAGCTTCATGAATCCTCACTAATAAATGATCATTAGGTATCATGTGCCTTAAGCTAAGGCTATTACATCTCACACTTTGATCAAGCTTATAACCCTGCATCTTTACACCTTCATTTAAGCATAAAAATACAGCTTATTCCTTAGATTAACTCTTTTCTACTTCTTTTTATAACTTTTTCAACAGCCCGTGTAGAGTTTTACAGTTTAATTGACTTTGTGGAAGTTCTATATAGAATCATAACCGAAATAGCGTTTTGCTATTTCGGTGTGTCGAAACCTCTGTCAAAAGTGAGAGTATTTTTCACAAAACCAATGCAATCCTTGGCTTCACGGTCTATATAGTGAATGCATTGAATTAGGTGACATTTCTATTTCATCTTTTAATTTTTAAATAACATATCTCATGGTTGGCATTAGCGATATTCGCTATATCCTTAAAAAAATAAAATATTTCTTATAAATATCATCTAATTCAATACATTTCACTATAACAAATTTTTTTACTTTGTAAGTTTATGTATTAAATAATTCTCTGTTGAGATTACTTTTTTATCGGTTTTATTTTCCAAGGCCGTTTTAGCGTTTTTAGCTATACTTCCTCCTATTTTACCTGCAACCTTATTTTCTTCCATGCCTGTTGCATTATTAGTTTCCGCTACCTGACGAGTAGATAATTCAGCAAGAGCAGTAAAAATTAATTCTGCTTCGTTCATGTGATCACTTAAATTTTGATTTGTTAAGCCCTTTATATTTTTGTGTTCTTTAACAGTTATACCAGCCCATTCTTGATGAATAATATTAGTTAATATAGCAAATTCATTCTCTTTTGTTACTTCATGATTTTTCCAGTAATCAGTTAATTTATTTCGTGTTTCCTGCCCCATCATACGTTGTTGAATCCATTTCTCGCTACGACCGTGCCGTTTCCAATTATCCCTTGCTCTATCAATTGACTTTTCCGGATCAGAAATTTCTTGAATCCTCTCATAACCGACTTTAGCAAGCCATTGTTAAACGGTTCTGCTTTTGGAGACGGAATCGAAGTAATGACTCTGTATTTGCACAATCTGTTAATCTCATTTTGCCGTCAGGAGCTTTCAATTTCAAACCGTGACAATTTGTCACGACTTCACTTTCTTCCTGATTTAATCTTTGCTTAAGTTTACACCAATAAGCACTAGAATCGGCACTATCAGTCAATGCTCCTACTACATCAACTACTGAAAACCACCATTCGTTATTATGCAAAACTCCTCTAATGGTTTTATCTTTAAAAATTACTAACTTATTTAAGTTCATCGCTATTATTCATAATGTTCCATATTATTTTTTATGAATTATAGATATTCTAAATAAATTTTACAACTTACATTAGAAATAAAAAAATCTTTTAGATAAATAAACTATTGGTTTAAAATAAAATAAGTTATAGATTGACTTTTAAAGGAAGTTAGGTATAAACTTTAACTGAAATAGTAAAACACTATTTCGGGGTGTAGCAACCTCTACCAAAAGTGAGAACATCTCTCACATAACTGATGTAATCCTCAACCTTATGGTCGGGGAGATAACAGAGTTACAGAAAGACCTTTGAAAAAGAGAGATATCAACGCAATAGAGAAACGCTTAGCAGAACTAGAAGCAATATTTGGTATTGCTAAAGTATAGATGAGCAGGCATTGCTTTCATTTATGTCATTCCTGCTTTCCTTTCACGGAAAAACATTGCCCACATGGATCGGTTTTAACGTCATTGCGAGGAATTTACGTAAGTAATTGACGAAGCAATCTTAGGAGAGTTTGTTATTATTTCATGAGATTGCCACGCAGCTTACCGTTGCTCGCAATGACTATATATCTTTAACAATCCCTTTTCAAATAAAACGAGTATACTAGTCAAATGGTTTCACTATAACCATAATCACTGCAACAATCATGCAGATAGCCGGAATCTCATTAACTATGCGGTAAAATTTTTCTGAATGGACATTCTTACCATTTGCAAAATCTTTTCGCCATCTTGCAAGTAAACCGTGAAATATCACTAAAATTAATACTGCAAACATTTTAACGTAAAACCAAGTATCAAGAGCAACAAACCCGTAAATATGAGCATTTATTAAACCAAAAATAAATGTGCTAATCATTGCCGGATTCATAATGAATCTGAGTAATTTTAGCTCCATTACTTGTAAAGTACTATCTAGCTCACTACCTATTTTAGCTTTGGTATGGTAAACATATATTCTAGGTAAGTAAAGAAGTACTGCCATCCAACATATAGCAGATATCAGATGGACTGACTTAAACCATAGATAGTAACTTGCCATTCTTTTCCTTATTAATTTGTTAATTTACATAAACATTTAGTAAATTCATTTGGACATATTCTTGTATTAGAGCTACTCGTAACTAAATTAGTATCAACCTTACTAATAAATCGTAGCAATATATTTGTCAAACTATTAATAAAAATTTTATTTGTTCCAAGTGTCGGAATTCGGGTATATTGAATTTTATATTTATCTGCGATTAATTTATATTCAATATCAAGTTCTACTAGTGTTTCAACATGCTCGGATACAAAGGATATAGGTACGATAATTATGTCTTTTTTTAACTTTCCTGCTAGCTCTATTTCGTCTTCCGTATTCGGTTTTAACCACTCCATAGGTCCTACTCTACTTTGATAAGTTATCTTATAATCTAGATCTTTTATATTTAATTCTTTAACTATTGCTTTTACTGTTTCTTTTATTTGAAAACTATAAGGATCACCTGCTTTTATTATTTTTTCAGGTAACCCGTGAGCAGAAAATAATATACGAAAATTTTTATCGTATAGTTTTTCCTTAATCAATAAAACATGGGTTTTTATAAAATCTTCTTCTAGAGGATAACAGCAAATTGTTTTAATTGGAATATCAACATCAAGGTTTTGTAAAAAATTTTTAACCGAAGATCCTGTCGTAGTACTTGAAAATTGAGGATATAGAGGCAATAATATTATTTCGCTTGGGTTATATTTTTTTATTTGACCTATTACTTCTTTAGCAAACGGTGCTGAATATCTCATATTTATAAAAATAGCGAAATCTTCTTTTATGAGTTGCTTTAGCTTTTCGGTTAGTGCTAATTTCTGCTCCTCTGTTTCCTGAAGTAAAGAAGATTTACCACCAATTAAAGAATAAATTTTTTGAGATTTTCTCTCTCTAATAATAGAAATTATTTTAGCGATAATATAACGCAAAGGATTTGGCAGATTAATTATAACTTTGTCATAGAATAGATTAAATAAAAAAGGTTTTACGGATTCAAGATCTTTTGGACCTCCTAAATTAAAAAGTACTATTGCTATTCTTTTCTTCATATAACCTAACATATTCTGTCAAAAATTCTATATTTTCCGGAGGTGTCTCAGGCAAAATACCATGTCCTAAATTAAAGATAAAATTCTTTCCTTTCATTACCTGAAGAATTTTATAAGCTTTTTCTTTAATAATTTCTTTATTAGTTAATAATACAACTGGATCTAAATTACCTTGTACTATTACTTTATCACTCCACTCTTTCATTTTTTCAAGAGGAATCATTTGATCTACGGCTAAAATATCTATCGGTACTTCTTTTATAAATTTTTCGTACAATAATCCCGCTCCTTTAGGAAAAGCAATTACAGGAGTTTTTGGAAAAACTTCTTTTACTTTTAGTATAATCTTTTTTGTCGGCTCTATTACAAATTCAGTAAACTCCTCTTCTGCAAGTACTCCTGACCATGAATCAAAAAGCTTTAAAACATCTGCTCCCGATCTTGCTTGATTCATAAGATGATCAGCTGTTTTTTCCGTAATAAAATTTAATAATTCTTTAGCAAGTATTTTATTTTCATATATAAATTTTTTGCTCGTTTTAAAATCTTGTTTCCCTTTTCCCTCTAGCATGTAACTCATCACTGTCCAAGGGCTACCTGCAAACCCTATTAAAGAAGTGGTGGAGGGCAATTCTTTTTTTACTTTTTTTATTATTTCATAAATCTTTTCTAATTTATTATTCGGATTGCTTTGCAGATATTTAAAATCTTCTTGTGATTTGAATTGCTTTAATATAGGTCCTACATTTTCTTTAAAATCTACTTCCCATCCAAGAGCATGAGGTAAAACTAATATGTCAGAAAAAATAATAGCTGCATCAAATCCATAACGTTTTATCGGTTGTAAGGTTACTTCCGTTGCTTTGTTAACATCATAACAAAAATCTAGAAAATTTTTTGTTGTTTCTCTTACTTTTTTATATTCCGGCAAATATCTACCTGCTTGACGCATAAACCAAATAGGTATTTTATTACTATTTCCTTTTAACGGATTTAAAATTTGCTTCATGCTATTACTAAAAATATTAAATTAATAGATATATTTATTGTTTGTTGTTTATGTAAACAGAATTATGTAGATTAAATGTTTTAAACAGAGTTATCAACAAAATTTTCATTAAAATATTCTTAAAAATATCGGTATTTTTAATTATAATTCACATAAGTTTGTAATGAATTTATACAAGTGGATAATTAAGCGTAAAATTCATTTATAGCTTAGAAAAGACTATTTTTTCAAAGAAAAATGATATTTATTCACAATTTTATCCACAAACTATTTATTTAAAAGAAAATACACTAGATTTACTTGATTTAATAAGGATTTGAGGAAATTTTTAATAGATTTTAATAGGAAAAATAACAAGTTATTAAAAAAATTATCCACAATTACATGTGTAAAGTATGACAAAGCTAATTATTCACTTGGTTTCAGACTCTTCCGTGCAAACTGCAAAATATGCAGCAAATTCTGCTCTTGCACAATTTACTTCCGTAAAACCAAAATTATATCATTGGCCAATGATTAGAAATTTGGAATTGCTAAATGAAGTATTAAGTAAAATAGAATCTAGACACGGGATAGTATTATACACGATTGCCGATCAAGAACTCCGAAAAGCTTTAACGAAATTTTGTTATGAATTAAAAATTCCATGTATTTCTGTAATAGGTAAAATTATTAAAGAAATGTCTGTTTTTTCAGGTATTGAAATAGAAAAAGAACAGAATTACAATTATAAATTCGATAAAACTTATTTTGATACACTTAATGCCATAGATTATGCCATAAGACATGATGACGGACAAATGCTTAATGAGTTGTCGGGGGCTGATATAATATTAATAGGTCCTTCTAGAACTTCTAAGACACCAACTTCCGTATTTTTAGCGTATAACGGTCTAAAAGCTGCCAATATTCCTTATGTTTATAATTGTCCCTTTCCTGATTTTATAGAAAAAGATATAGATCAATTAGTAGTAGGACTCGTCATTAATCCAAATAGATTAATTGAGATAAGGGAAGCTAGGTTAAATTTATTGCAAATTAACGAAAATAAAAGCTATACAGATTTTAATATAGTACAAAAAGAATGCTTAGAGGTTAGAAAAATTTGTGATCAAAGAAATTGGCCGGTAATTGACGTGTCGACTAGATCAATAGAGGAAACAGCAGCTTTAATAATGCGGATATATTATAATAGAAAAAATAAATATAATAAATAAAAAGATTTTCATTATTTACAAGTAGAAGCCTGTACTTTATAATTTTATTTTATACTCAGTGAATTTCAAAAATTGGCGTTGTCGTCTAGCAAGTTCTGCGGTACTCACTTATTAAGTATACGCTCCGTTCCTCGCCTTGCAGACCGATTACTCTTTTTAAAATTGACCTTCGTATAACCACTCTTCATTTACCGATAGTAATAACAAGGAGAAATTATGGCAAGTAATGTAACGGATAGCTCTTTTAAAAAGGAAGTATTAGAATCGGATTTACCGGTACTGGTTGATTTTTGGGCAGAATGGTGTGGACCATGCAAAATGTTAACACCGATAATAGATGAAATCAGTAAAGAATTAAAAGGCAAAGTAAAAGTACTTAAAATGAATATTGATGAAAATCCTAACACTCCTTCAGAATACGGTATTCGTAGTATTCCAACGATAATGTTATTTAAAAACGGTGAACAAAAAGATACTAAAATAGGTTTGCAACAAAAAAATTCTCTTTTAAATTGGATTAATAAATCTATTTAATATTTATTTTATGTCACTTAACCATTCAAAAGTATTTATAGAGATAACCGATGGTTATGTAGAAGGCATAGATACTCATAAAAGAGCTCAAGATTTAAAGCATTTCTTCTTGAAAAAAGGAGTCTCTCTTTCTCCAAATATACCTATATTAAATAATATTAATTTTTCTTGTTATGAGGGAGAAAAAATAGCTTTTATAGGAAGTAACGGTTCGGGAAAAAGTTCGCTTCTAAAGCTAATTGCCGGAATATATCCGTTAAAATCCGGTACCGTCAAAATTCATGGAGATATTGCGGCAATTATAGATATGGGAGTCGGTTTTGAACAGGAGCAGACAGGTCGTGAAAATATAAAAATGTTAATGCTATATAACAATATGTTAGATAAATATAGCAAAAAAATTGAGCAAGAAATCATAGATTTTTCAGAATTAGGTAGTAAAATCGACTTACCGATAAAAAATTATAGTTCAGGAATGTTATCACGCCTTGCTTTTTCCGTATCAATATTTCAAAATCCACAGATTCTATTACTTGATGAAGTTTTTGCGGCAGGCGATAGCTATTTTATAGAAAAATCTCTTAATTTAATGAAAAATAAATTTAAGAATACTCCTATTTCGATAATAGTAAGTCATCAAGAAGAAATTATAAAAGATAATTGCGATAGATGTGTTTTATTAAAAGACGGCAATATTATAGGTGATGGGATTCCATCAGAAATGTTTAAAATCTATAACCAACAACAAGGAAATTCATAAATGATAAAGTATTTTTTTTCTAAAAAATACTGGCGGGCAATAGCATTACTAGTTAAAGCTTCTATAATTAGGCAAAATAAAGATTCTTTTTTGGGTTCTTTATGGAGTTTAATTCAGCCTTTTATTCACATAATGGTAATTTCATATTTTTTCGGTTTTTTATTAAGACAGCCAAGAGAATTTATGGTAATGAACTTAGTCGGCGGTATTCCTTTATGGAGTTTTATAGTAAGCAGCCTAACGATTTGTTCGAGTTCTTTGGTAACACGTGATCAAATAATAAAAAAAGTTAGAATTTCTAAGACTTTTTTTCCTGTTGCGGACAGTTTAGGGCAATTATATACTTTAATTTGCTCATTTTCGGCAATGTATTTTGCTTTTATTTTATTATTTCCAGAAAAATTTTCTTGGCAAATAATATTTATGCCGATATTAATTTTGCCCTTAATAATATGTGTGATTAGCGGTTCTATCGCAGTAGCATTTTTAACGCCGTATATTCGAGATATTCCACAAATATTAAATGTTATTCTCGGAGTTATTTATTGGAGTATACCGATAGTTTATCCATATTCGCTAATTCCGGAGTCTAAAAAGATATATTTTGAATTTAATCCGTTCTTTTTAGTTATAAGACCCGTACAAGTGTTGGTGATTGACGGAACATTACCGGATATGATGCTGATAGTTAAGTCTATTATAGTTGCATTTATTACTGTTTGTATCAGTTATTTAATTTACAGACAATTTTCTAAAAGAGTTATTTATTACTTATGAAACTTGGTTTTAATCTAGATTTTAATGAATTAGATTTAACCGGACTTAAAAAATTAGATCAAATATTTTTAGATTATCTCTTTAAAGCCGATAAATTTCTGCATAAAGGTTTAATATTATTTAGATCAACTCCTTTCTCTATTATTCCACAAGATTATTCCGAATTTTTATTAAAAATCTCCCCTCATTTAGACGATTTTTTAGCAGAGTTATTTTGTATTTCAAAAGAAGTAACTATATCAAGATTAAAGCATAAAGATTTTGATATTATTTATGAATGTAAAAGAAAATTTGTTCAGCGTGTTGCCGTAAAAAAATATCCACCGGAAAAAATAAAAGATATTGATTTTGAAGAGGTGTATTTAAAGCTAACTAATTTAATAGGTACGAATTTTACCTCTAGAGAATTTGCCAAACAAATAATTATATGGCAACAGGCAGAAGAAAGTTTTGCCACAGAATTAGACATAGCAGCACAATATGTAGCGTGTAGAGTTTATGGTTATTGCCATTCAGTGTCATCTCGTGGCTTGACCACGGGATCCAGTAAATCGACAAATGTTGATGTTAAAAGTTGTTTTTTGGATCCCGTGGTCAAGCCACGAGATGACATCTTGTTTACAATCCCCCAAAAACTAGATAAAGAAAACCTAATAGACGATAAAAAAATATTAAAATATCAAAAAAATGAGAGAGTAGATTTTGACTATACAGATTCTTTTTTAAATCTAGATGAAGCTCTAAACCACTCTCATTATTGTATTTATTGCCATAAGCAGGATAAGGATTCCTGTTCTAGGGGGGTGAGTGTCATCCCGTGGCTTGATCGCGGGATCCAAAAAAAACAAATGGATCCCGCGATCAAGCCACGGGATGACACTCAAAACGGCTGCCCCTTAAAGCAGAAGATTTCCGAGATGAACTATGTTAAGGCACAAGGTTTTAACCTAAGTGCTCTTGCTATTATTGTTATTGATAATCCGATGGTTGCGGCAACGGGTCATAGGATTTGTAATGATTGCTCAAAAGCTTGTATTTACCAAAAGCAAGATCCCGTAAATATCCCGTTAATAGAATCAAATATTTTAGAAGAAACGCTTAAATTACCTTACGGTTTAGAGATATATCTACTTCTTACTCGTTGGAATCCGCTTAATATTTATGCACCTCTACCAAAAGAACCTACTAATTATAATATTTTAGTTACCGGTCTTGGTCCTGCAGGTTTTAGTCTTAGCTATTATTTATTACGGTCAGGTCACAATGTTACGGCTATTGACGGTTTAAAAATTACTCCTTTGCCTTTTGACGTTCATAAGCCTATAAAATTTTGGCATGAATATAAAAATTTGTTATCGGAAAGAATGCCAAGAGGATTTGGAGGGGTAGCAGAATACGGTATAACTGTTCGCTGGAATAAAAACAATCTTGATATATTACGGCTAATATTAGAGAGAAATAATAATTTTAAATATTATGACGGGGTAGCTTTAGATTTTAATATAACGAAAGAACAGGCTTTCGATTTGGGTTTTGACCATATGGCTTTTTGCATTGGAGCAGGTCAGCCGAAAGTTTTGGATATAGAAAATTTTGAAGCTAAAGGCGTAAAAACGGCTTCCGATTTCTTAATGACTTTACAAAGCGGAGGGGCATTTTTAAAAAATTCTAATACTAATATGGTAATTAGAATGCCGATTGCGGTAATAGGCGGCGGTCTTACTTCTTTAGATGCAGCAACGGAAAGTCTATATTACTATAAAAAGCAAGTAGAGAAATTTGCCGAAGATTATATAGAAAAAGATTTAACGGAGGAAGATAAAGAAATAGCTGAAGAATTTATTGCTCATGCAAAATTGTTTAAAGAAGCTAAAAATAATGAAGAATTAAGAAAGGTTTTTAATAAGCTTGGGGGTGCTACTGTATACTATCGTGGAAGATTGCAAGATTCGCCGGCGTATAAATTAAATCACGAGGAGCTAATATATGCATTAGCATTTGGTGTTGATTTTAAAGAAAATATGCAGCCTTTAAGGATTAACACCGATAAGTACGGTCATGTAGAATCTGTGGAATTCAGTGTCATCCCGTGGTTTGACCACGGAATCCAGAAAAAATATCAGAATAATGTTATAGATCCCGTGGTCAAGCCACGGGATGACACTATAGTAATCAAAGCCAAAACCGTAATTATGGCAATCGGTATAGAAAATAACACTCAATTTGATGAGGATAAATATAGTTATTTCGGTGATTGTAATCCTAAATATTCAGGAAGTGTAGTGAAAGCTCTTGCTAGTACCAAAGAAGGGTACGAGGCTATTAACAAAAGACTTATAAATAATGACCCTGGCTTTAAAGGTATTTATAAAGATTTTTGTACGCAGCTTGATTATTTATTAGTCAGCAGAATTCATAAAATAAATATCTTAGATGATAAAGCTTTTGAATTGGTAATTCATTCGCCGCTTGCTGCTAAAAATTTTAAGTTCGGACAGTTCTTTCGCTTACAAAATTATTCTGAATATGCTGCTAAGTTAATAGAGCCGGTAGCCTTAAGTCCTACAAATATCGATGTAGAAAAAGGTTTAATTAGCTTCATAGTTTTTGAAGTCGGTAAATCTACTAGCTTATGTAAAACATTATCCGAAAATGAGAAAGTGGTTTTAATGGGACCGACAGGCTTGCCGATGGAAATACCTAAAAATAAAAAAATAGTTATTGTTGATTCCGAAGCCGGTAATGTAGGTTTATTAAAAGTTCTAAAAGAAAATAATAATGAAGTTATATTTGTTACCTATCCTGATATAAAAAACCGTAAATTAACTTATGTGGATAGAGTAATAATTAATGCTTCTCCTGAAATAATAGAAGAATTGCAAAGTCTAAAAAATGAAATATTCGGTGAAAATACGGAGCTAATAGTTAGTGTTAATTCATCGATGCAATGTATGATGAAGGGGATTTGTGGACAATGTATCCAAAAAGTTAAAGGAAAGAAAAAATATATTTTTGCATGTAGCCAGCAAAATCAAAATGCAGAAATAGTTGATTTTAAGAGCTTGAAAACTCGTTTACGCCAAAATTCTTTACAAGAAAAAATACTCCGTCATTGCGAGTGACTGTAGGTGTTGTTGCATGGATAGAAAAACGAGTTCGATGTCATCCCTGCGTAGGCGGGGATCCAGCAAAATAACTTCAGTATTGATATAGAAGTTACATATTTGATAAAATAAACATATAAAAAAACTTGTTTTTTTATATGTTTTACTGGATCCCCGCCTACGCGGGAATGACATAAAACGATCCATGCAACAAGACCGTGAATTTAAGGAGCGTGGTAATCTAGAAAAAGTAATAGAAAAATTCTGATTTACAGAATTTTTTTCTTCCTTGCTTCGTCAATTACTTAAGTAATTTTCTCGCAGTGACGGAAACCCCAATCCACGCAACAATGCTTTCGCAGGAATGACAAGTAAGAACCTATCACATCACTTCTCAAAACGACAAAATGCTCTACTACTATCTTGATTAAGAAAATCGATAATTTGTATTACTATAGAATTATTGTTATATTTCTCGGCAACTTGTTTTATACGCTCAGCAAAATTACCTTCGCCTGAGAAGATTTCTTCGATAGCTTTTAAAGCACTTAAAGACTCTGCTTTATTGAACCCTTTTCTATTCATACCGATTAGGTTTAAGCCCTCAAGCACCGCACGTTTACTACTTACAAGTCCGAACGGTATTACGTCTGCTCCGACCGGTGATAGCCCGCCGATCATTGAATATTCACCGATTCTAGCATATTGATGTACGGCAGACAGTCCGCCGATTATTGCGTAATCACCTACCTCGATATGACCTGCTAGGCTTACATAATTAGCAAATACTACATTATTGTCGATTTTACAGTCATGACCGATATGAACGCCGACCATAAATAAATTATTATTTCCTACTCTTGTCACCATTCCGCCGCCTTGGCTTCCTGCTTGCACTGTAACATATTCTCTTATAGTATTGTTAGAGCCGATTATCGTGCTTGATCTCTCATTAGCATATTTTAAGATTTGCGGAGGTTGACCGATTGATGCAAAAGGATAGATTACTGTATTTTCGCCGATCTCGGTAATCCCCTCAATAACTACGTGGGATTTTAGATCGACATTGTCATGAAGCACTACTTCAGCACCTATAATACAGTATGGACCGATTTTTATGTTTTTACCGAGCTTTGCACCTTCGGCAATTATAGCTGTAGTATGGATATTAGAATTTGACACTATGTCCCTATTTATCTTTAATCATTGCGGTAAATTTACTTTCTGCGGCTATTTCGCCTTCGACCGTAACCGTACTTGAAAATTTCCATACGTTAGCTCTTTGCTGATCAATAACAGCGTGGATATGCATAATATCCCCTGGCTGAACAATTCTACGAAATTTTGCATTTTCGATAGCCATTAAAAACACTTCTTTATTCTTAGTAGAACCTAAAGATTTAGCAACTAATATAGCAGCTAATTGTGCCATAGCCTCAACCATTAGAACGCCGGGCATAACGGGTCTTGCCGGAAAATGTCCTGTAAATTGCGGCTCGTTAACGGTAACGTTTTTAATACCTGTTATTGATTTGTTAGGATCGATTTTAAGTACTCTATCTACTAATAAAAATGGATAGCGATGAGGTATCAAATCCATGATTTCGGTAATATCTATGATCATTTATTTAGGTCTCTTCTTTAATGTAAATTTTCCGTCGTTGCGAGGAAATTATGAAATAATTGACGAAGCAATCTAGTAAAAAGTGCTAAAATCGGCACTTTTTGCTAATTTTTCTGGATTGCTACGCAACAATACCTGCTCGCAATGACGACTCAGTATCCATGCAGGAATGACATTGTGATCCACACAACAAAGCCCTTTTCAATAGCAAACTACTTTTTTAATTTGCTATTATAGGTCTTTAGTAATTGTTTCATAATAATAGATTGTCTATGCCAGTCCATGATAGGAACTGCAGGGCTACCGCCGACGATTTTACCTGCCTCTATATTTTGTGTTACACCGCCTTGTGCTGCTACCTGTGTCCCGTCGCCTATATTTAGATGTCCGGCGATTCCTACTTGCCCTCCAAGAGCACAATATTTACCGATCGTGCTACTTCCTGCTATACCTGCTTGTGCTACGATAATAGAACCTTTACCTATTTTTACTCCATGTCCTATTTGTACTAAATTATCTATGCGGCATAAATCTTCTATAATAGTATCTTGAAGCGAACCTCTATCAATAGTAGTGTTGCTACCAATTTCAACATTATTGCCGATTTTAACTATTCCTATATGAAATATTTTATGATGTACGCCTTTTTCGGTAGAAAAGCCAAACCCGTCTTGTCCTATTTTTGCTCCTGCAAGTATTACGATGTCGTCACCTATAATTGCATAATTTATTGAAACATGTTGTTCTATTCTAGCGTTTCTGCCGATATTTACGCCTCTACCTATAAAACTTCCGGCTTCTATAATACTATTATCACCTATAATAACCTCGTCTTCAATAACTACATTGTGACCTATATAACAATTCTTTCCGATAGTCGCCGAATCTGCAACAATAGCGGATTTCATTATTTTAGCAGGGTATGATTTAATAGGAGCATAAAAAAAATCAATCAATTTGCCGTAAGCAAAATATGAATTCTCGGCATGTATTAAAAGAGTATTTGGATTTGCTTCTCCCGTAAAATTTTTCGGCACTATACAAGCAGCAGCTTTGGTAGTTTTTAAAAATTCGGAGTATTTAGGATTGCTTAAAAAGCTAATATCATTTGGTGATGCTTCCTGCAGAATTTTAATATCATGAATAGCTATATCTTCATGAATCTTAGGAGGTTCTATAATATTGTGTAAAAAATCTATAATTGCCGTTAGTTTTCGTGGTCCTAAATTTTTATAAAAATTACTACTTACCATATGAAACTTTAAGCAAATTAATCATTAGCGAAAGTATATAAGTGATAGTTTTATTATGCAACAAAATTTACAGGTAGTATAAAAGGTATTGCTAAGTAAAGAATGATATCGTCATTGTGAGCAGGCATTATTGTGTGGATCAATTCTATCACTGTCATCCCGCGACTTGATCACGGGATCCAGTTAAAAATACTAATAATATTAGTATTTTTAGTTGTTTTCTGGATACCGTGGTCAAGCCAAGGTATGACCTAGAACGCATTTTTCGATCTACGCAACAATGCTGAGCTAGAATGACAAACCAGTCATGCAATAATGAAAAAATTTCTGAAATCAATAATCATATTGACTTGTTTAGAGTTTTGCTTAGAATCATCTTGGAACAGCTAAGGTTGTTCTGGAGTATAGAAACCTCCATCAACAGGCGGTAAAACCACCGTTAAATTGGTTTATTCCTCGATATTTTACGGTCGGGGAGGTAGTAGTCATGTTCAGGGCTTAGAGTATAACTTTAAGCCTAAAAACTACTCAGCTGTTCTTGTTGACGGTGTTTCTAACTCCCTGATCACCAATCGGGCTTTAACTTAGCTTCTTGGTGATCAAACTTGAATCATTTAAGTTTAATCAGGAGAACTAAGCCGTTATGAACACTAAAACAGTAGAAGAAAAATAGCCATTATTGAGCCGTATCTAGATTTTATTATTAAAGACAAAGACTTATTACGTGAAATTTATCCAAATGGCATAAATAGGGAATTAAGAATAGAACTTATTTTAGCTGAAAAACCTTATACATCATATTCTTACTACAAATTAATCAGAAATTTATTCAAATTGCCATACCGAAAAATTATACTTATAATCGATAAACAACTTTTAAAAGCATCGCTTGGTTTATTTCGTTCAATTATTCTCGGCACTTTATTATATCTAAACTTAGTTAAAATTTTTATTTATGACAAGAATGATTTTGTATTGAATATACGAGCTTTAAAAAGTAACGAAAATTACTTTTTGTTATATAAAATTAATTACTTTAAAAAACTGATTAACTTAGAGTAATTAAATAAGCAGAAAGAAGAAGAATTGAAATAGTGGAGGCAAGTAGACTATTTGCTCCACTAAGCGACAGTATATTAAGTAATACTTTTTTGTGTAACAAAATTTACAGATAGCATAAAAATTTAAAGGGTTGGGACAAATTGTTCCCCTTCTATGTAAAATATAAAATATTATATTTAATTTAAGGGCTTTAGCAATAAACTTTGCTCCTTCATCACCTATGTTGCACCAAGAAATTTTAAATTTAGTAGTACCATCTCTTAAGCCGTTAGCTTTAGCTTGGTTTTTAAATCCTCTTTTTTCTAGAAATTCTATTAATTCTTTCATATCTATATCCTTATTAAATCTTATAAGTTTTAATATTTTGTTAAAAAAATAACTAAAATATGGATAAACTGTAATAAGTAGTTTTAAGAATGCAATAGAAATTTAATTAGAAGTGTAAATAAATGAATTGAGATTGATTTAAAGAAGAATCACTAGAAAGATTCAACATTATCTAACTTTTTTTGGACAGCAAAAAGTCCTTAATTTATAATGTGTTCGCTGTTTGAGGTGTATATAAATTGGAATAGAAATAAAGAATGGTGGCCACGGTTGGAATTGAACCAACGACACAAGGATTTTCAGTCCTTTGCTCTACCGACTGAGCTACATGGCCGTATATACTCGTTTAATTTGAAAAATTGGCTATGTCGTTCTACAAGTACTGCGGTACTCACGTATAAGCGCTGCGTTCCTCGTCTTGTGAACTCCTTGCTCTTTTCCAAATTAAACTTCGTCTACTTACTCCTCATTTATTCAGAGTATGCCTAAATCGTCATTGCGAGCGACTGAAAGGAGCGTGGCAATCCAGAAAAGATAATAAAAAAAATTCTATAAATTAGAATTTTTTAACTGGATTGCTTCGTCGAAATTTGCAGTTTCTCCTCGCAATGACTGGAAAACCAAATACAACAATAAGCTTATAATAGATTAATCGGCTTTTGTCTATTCTTAATTAGTAATATTAGACAAAAATACTTAATTATGATATTATGAGCGTTTATTTTTATAACGGTTTTTATGATCAAAATCGGCACTATTGAGCTTTCTTCAAATATTATACTAGCTCCAATGTCGGGTGTTACGGATTTGGAATTTAGAAGATTGGTGAAAAGATTCGGTGCAGGGCTTGTAGTTTCTGAAATGGTAGCAAGTAGAGCAATGATTGTGGAATCTAGGCAGTCACTACAAAAAAGTGCTATTATGCGTGATGATGCAACAAGTGCTTGTATACAGCTAGCGGGCTGTGAGCCGAATGTAATAGCTGAAGCTGCTAAAATGAACGAGGATATGGGGGCAAAAATTATCGATCTTAATTTTGGCTGTCCGGCAAAAAAAGTAGTAGGCGGTTATTCAGGCTCAGCTCTAATGAGGAATGAGCAGCTGGCATCTAAGATTTTTGAAGCTACCGTTAAAGCGGTTAAGCTGCCGGTAACCGTTAAAATGCGTATGGGCTGGGATGATAATACGAAAAATGCTCCGACTTTAGCCAAAATTGCTGAAAGCTCAGGTGTTCAGATGGTTACCGTTCACGGTAGAACTAGATGTCAGTTTTATTCCGGTAATGCCGATTGGGATTTTATACGATCAGTTAAAGAAGCGGTAAAAATTCCGGTTATTGCTAACGGTGATATTACTAATTTTGCCAAAGCAAAAGAAGCCCTGCAAAAATCCGGTGCGGACGGTATTATGGTCGGTAGAGGAGCATACGGCAAACCTTGGCTTATTTCACAAATTGATCATTACCTTAAAACAGGTGAAGAAAAATCTGCTCCCTCTATAGCAGAGCAGCTAGATATTGTAACAGAGCATTATGATGCAATACTTGATTATTACGGTGAATCCGTGGGCGTACCTATTGCACGTAAGCATATTGGTTGGTATAGTAGCGGTTTACCGAATTCGGCAGAGTTTAGAGGTGCCGTTAATTTGATGAACGATCCCGTAGCGGTAAAAGAGAAAATTGCGGAATTTTATAATAATGTTATGAAAGAGTAAGCGTTGTTGCATGTATCAATTCCACCTCTGTCATCCCGCGACTTGATTGCGGGATCTAGTTTAAAATACTAATATATTATTAGTATTTTAAGTTATTTTTCTGGATACCGTGGTCAAGCCATGACCTAGAACGCATTTTTTGATCCACGTAACAATGCTTGAATGGGTAGTAATGAGAAATATTTTAAGTTTTATTTTTATAATATTGTTTTTTAATTTAAGTTATGCGGATGAAAAAGCAGCGATTATAACTGATTATAAACCGGTATTTTTGCCTGTAATTGCTGAGAATAAAAAAATAAAAATCGCTATTCGTTCTTATTTAAATAATGAAAAATCATATTTCGTTTTAGTAGATCCGAATTCTTTTAAAACTGAAATAGCCCTACAAGAGCTGGTAATTTTACCTACGAATAAAATAGAAAAAGAAAATCTTCTAAAAAAATTAAATAAAACTCCGTATATTAAAGTTTTAAATAAATATAGCTTTATACAGCGTCATTCACAAAGCTTGACACAGGATGAATTTAAGAGTAAGTCTGCGGAGCAATAGTACGTGAGCAAAGACTTAACTCGAAAAATTCGCCTGTGTCAAGCTTTGTGAATGACGCTGTACAACAAAATTACGGTGCTACGAGTAGCATGTATAAAGTAAAAGGTCAATTTCTTACGATTGATATGTGTACTTCTTCCAAAAGCTTTGAAGAAGATTTTTTTAAAAAGCTCGTAGAATTATCGATCAAACTAAATAAACCTATTCCGATTGCTATATGTATTTCAGGATTATGGATTAATAAACATCAAGAGGAGTTTTTGTGGCTAATAAAGCAACAAGAAAACGGTTATTTACAAATAACATGGGTTAATCATTCGTTTAGTCATCCTTATTTTAAAGATAAACCTCTTGAAGATAATTTCCTTCTTTCCAATAAAGATGATTTTGAAAATGAAGTATTAGAAGCAGGGAAAATATTAGTAAGTTATAATATTGCTCCGTCGCCTTTCTTTCGTTTCCCTGGATTAGTTTCTGATCAAACATTAATAGAAAAACTAAAAGATTTGGGATTTATCCCGCTTGGCAGTAAGGCATGGCTTGCTAAAGGCGAAAAAGTTCAAAATGGTTCTTTTATATTGGTACACGGTAATAGTAACGAAAAAGCCGGAATAAATTTAATTATGCCGATGTTACCGGAATTAAAATTACTTCCTATTGAAAAGGCATTTTTATTACATGACAATTGATTAGTTAGATATTAATAATTAGTAGTTATCATATTGATAATAGCTATTATAGCTAATATAATAATTATACAAACTAAATAAAGTAACAATATGAAAAGTATTAGTAGTAAAGAAGCTCAAAATCATTTTGGGGAGTTGATGAATCAAGCAGTAAAATCACCGGTAATTATAAATAAATACGGTAAACCCACAGTTGTTCTTATATCACATGAAGAATATGAGAAATTTAATCAGCTTGAAGATATGTATTGGGCAATGCAAGCAAAAAATGTGAGTAAAAGCGGTTTTTTATCAGAGGAAGAGAGTAAGGATTTTTTAAATAAGATATTAAAGGAATAAATATGACTTTAATATTATCAAAAAGTTCACAAAAGTTTATTGAAAAGTTAGATACGAAGCAAGCACGGCAAATAGCAATTAAGATTAAAGAATTGTGTGAATTAATAAACCACCCTAATGATAGTAAGCTTTTAAAAGGTTTAACATATAGCTAGACCATAGTAAATAGGTACAGTTAAATAAACTTTAGTACGTGTTCTACAGCCATACTGATATCTTTGAATTGCCCCGTAACTTTTCTTATTTCGTTCTTAATCTTAAACCAATAATGTTCTATAGGATTTAAGTCTGGGCTATATGTAGGTAAGAATAAAATTCTGCACCCAACCGACTCGATTAATTCTCTTATTATATTATTCTTATGGAAGTTGATATTATCCATAATTACTGTTTGTCCAGGATGTAATTCTTTAGTTAATATAGTCTCTACATAGGTTGTAAATATTTCTTTATTACAATTTCCTTCAAATATTACTGGCGCTATAATTTGATTATTACGAAGCCCCGCTATCATACTGATCCTGGATTTATGTTGATACACTTTGTTTCCATAACATCTAGTACCTTTTATACTCCATCCATATTCTCTACAAGCATTATCTTCTATTCCTGACTCATCAATGAATACTAGAGTTTCTTTAGAAATTTGCTGTATCTTTTCTATAAATTCATTCCTTAAACCAATATCCCTTCTGGGATGAAGATGACTTTTTTTTATAAGTGTACCCTAGTAGTTTTCTATAGTAATTTATTCTAGTTCTTTGTAATCTATTACCTAGTATAATACTTAATTCTTTAGCTGTTTTATCATGATTATTGATAATTAATTCTTCAAATTCTTTGAGATTTATTTTTGCATTATAACCCTTTGCTGGACCATAAGGTTTTGCTTTTATATCTCCTGTTTCCCATTTAAGAGTTTTCCATCTATATATAGTGTTACGACCTATATTGAATATTTTACATGCTTTAACAATTGAGAGCCCATCATCTAGAGCTTTGAATAGTTTCATTCTTAAATCGTAACTGTAACTGCTTGCCATAATTTATTTATTATCATTTATAACATATATATTAGCATAGTATGTACCTATTTACTATGGTCTAGCTATACTATAGAGTTGATGTAGGAGAATTTAGAATAATTTATCAAAAAGATAAAATTAAAACATATATCTTTCTTATAGGAAAAAGAAATGATGGAGAAGTTTATAAATTATTTAAAATAAAAATTAAATAGTTCATAATTATAACTTAACTTTTCTAGTAGGACTTTTATCTCTTTGAATATCAAGTTTTGTACCGAATAGCGGAGAATTTTGTAAAAAATCAATAAGGGAAGATTCTTGTGAATTTGTTATAATGCTACACAAACGTTTGTTTTCGTCTAATACTTCTAGATTTACTTCGATTAAAGGCGGGGATAGTAGGTGCTTAATAATTTCATACCATTCTATTAAAATTAAATTACCGTTTAATGCTTCTTCAAATCCAAGTTCATAAATTTCTTCAGGTGATTTTAGACGATAAAGATCATAATGATAAATATAGTCAATTGATCCACGTTTACTGCTTCGTTGCTCGTCGTCTCGCCTATTAGTATATAGGCTTCGCTCCCCACGCCTGTCATCAAACGAGTCTGAATTGACTATGGTGAAATTAGGAACTTGATATGTTTGCAGTAAGTTAAAAGTCGGGCTTATAATGCTTGTATTTTCACCGCAAAAATATTTAATAATTTCACGACAAAAAAATGTTTTACCTGCTCCAAGGTCACCGTTAAATAAAACTATATCATTTGGTTTTAAGCTTTGTGCTAAAAGCTTTGCAAGTTTTTTTGTCTCTTCTTTGCTATTTAGTGTATGCATTTTTTAACTTGATCAATCATTTGTAAATATTGGTTCTGAAAAGTGCTTGAATTAATATTCTGAACATTCCAGTTTTCGCTATTTAATATTATTATTTTAGCGTTTAATTTATCGTATAATCGTGAATTTTGTTCGTTACTTAAAATAAGACATTTGTTATTAGACTCTTTAATTAAATCTTCTAGCTTGCTTATATATCGGAGGCTTTTTTGACTTTCGCTATATAATTTTGCAGTTTTAATATTAGTATTAATAAAAAAATACTCGCTACTGTCACTTAATAAAATTACGTCTTTTATCGTTGCAAGCTCGTTATTTTTAATTTCTTGTAGTTTGTTTAATTCTTTAAGTGCTGCAAAAAGGTTATTATTAATATCTTCTTGTAGCTCAGGAAAATTTTCGCTAAATATTCGTGCAAATTCTTGTAGTAAAATCGCGGCATTATTAAGATCAAGCCAAATATGCCAATTATCTTTTATAGTGGTTAAAGATTTAATATCACTGATTTTGATAATGTTTTTGCTATGATTATCAATTAATTTCTCGGCAAAACCGTCAAATTGTTCATTAATATAAATTGCTATATCGGCATTTTTAACTTTTACTAAATCACTAGGTTTTAAATTATAATGATGCGGGCAGTCACTACTAATAGCTAAGCTCTCAATATCCGCTTTATCTTTAACAAGCATCGAAACAATACTACTAATTGGCGTAATACTTACAACTATCTTAGGCTTAGCATAGCTAGTAAGGCTGAAGAATAGTAGATATAATATGATTAAAATTTTAACTTTTATGTCATTGCGAGGAGGCATTGTTGCGTGGACCGGTAAAACCCACTGTGTCACCCCGTGGCTTGACACAGTGGGTTTTACCGGTCCACGCAACAATGCCTCCTCGCAATGACGGTTTGACATACTAGCTCTCATAATTTCTCCAACAACTCCAATTTACTAGGTTTGAAATCCTGCTCTATCCAAAAATTTTTTAGATATTCTAGTTTTGCTCCTATCTCTTTTTTTTCTATATTCATATTTAACAAATCATTACCGTTTACTTGGAATTTAGGACGTAATAACGCATCATATTTAAGGATAAATTCTTTTGCTTGTGAATGATTTAATTTACCGATTATGCTAGCTGCTAATAAATATTCCTTATAATTCTTTTTTTCAAACCAAATTTTCTTTATGTTAAATTTAGCTTCATTCAGAAAGTTCGTTATTGATAATATTTGCATTGCTTCATGTCTTGAGAATTTCCAATCTAGAAAGACCTTTAAATTTAAATCTTTTTGACAATATAATAAGAGTGCATATCGAGTAGCTAATTCTAATTTAAAATCATTTGCCTGCTCAAAAAATTTTATTTCATAATTTTGGATAGAGAATATTAGTTCTAATATTCCTATTTCAAACATAGCTTTTAAAATTTGTGCTGCTCTTTTTGAAACAATAATTTTATCCATTTCGCTTTTTATTCGTTCTCGTGATAAAGTTTTTAAGCCGTCTTTTAAAGCTTTACATGCTTTAAAGCTGCCATCATCAAGCTGATTCGCATAATAGCTAGAAAACCGAAAAAAGCGTAGAATTCGCAAATAATCTTCTTTAATTCTATCTAGAGCTTCCCCTATAAATACAACCTTTTCCTGCTGCAAATCCTTAAACCCTTCAAAATAATCATATATCTCGTTCTTAAAGGGACAATAGCTTAAAGCATTAATAGTAAAATCTCGTCTTGCGGCATCTTCAGCAAAATCGTTGGTGAATACTACTTTGGCATGTCTACCGTTACATTCGATATCTTTTCTAAGAGTCGTGATCTCAAATTTTTCATTATTTAAAATAGCCGTAATCGTGCCAGATTTTAAACCGGTCGGAATAGTTTTTATTTTAGCTCCAGATAAAATATTTGTTACTTCACTAGGTATCAAATTAGTAGCTATATCTATATCATAGCTATCTTTCTCAAGTAGATCTCTTGGATAACTTGCTTCTAAAGGTAATTTGTACGTCGATCCAGTACTCGAATCCTCACGTACGTCTATGTACGCTGCGGTTCTGCGTTCCGTGTCTCCTTCAAATTCCTCTTTATTAGCTTCGTTATGCAAGAGATCTAGTAACGCATCACGTACGCAGCCGCCTATAAGTCTTGCTTGTCCTTTTTCATTTAAGAGACTCAAGATTTTTCTATATCCTTTTGAGGGGATTTTTAATGTTTTATGTATAACTTGCATTACTTGGTTTTACCTATAGTATCGGATAGTTTTTAAAAAGACTTTGATGTCATCCTAGCTAAAAGCTGGACCTTGTTGTATGGCTCGTTTATGTCATTCCCGCGGAAGCGGGAATGACATAGAACAAAAACAGTCCGGTACTAAGATTTTACCGTACATTCCTTTTTATTGCAAAAGATAAGTATAACAGGGCTTTTTTTAAAAAAATCTTTATTAATCGTTATTAAGCTCCCGCGGCATTTAGATTTATAATTGAGATTAATATGAATTTCGGCTTTCTCACAATGATTATTTTTGTTAATGACAATTTTCTGTCCGTGATTAGTTATGAAAATATTATCCTCTAAGGGTAACACCGCACTATCTTTCTGTCCAAACCAATTAGTCCAGTAAGTAAACTGTAAAAATACATTAGAATTTCTAGTAAAAGTTAATATTAGGCAAACACAAAAAATGAAAAAAATTGTTGTAAATGAAAGCTCAAAATCAAGCGAAAAATAAACAATAATACCGTAAATAAAACTAATAAAATACCAAATATTTAAATTATTATACTCTGCTTCCAAAGTTATTTTAAAATATTGTAGCATTTTCTATCAAAAGTTAAAAATGCATTATACGTCATATCTGTTATATTTTCAATAATTAGAACAAAATTCTCCTGTAATTATAGTTAAGATAAATTAACTTATATATTGCTTTTTATTAACTTATTCATTACAATGCCTAACGTTTATGTATATAAAATTTTAATTTAAATTGAGATATTTGTAATGAATAAGTTAACAGAACAAAATTTACTAAAAAAATCAAGATTTTTAAAATATTCTCTGCTTGCCTCTATTTCAGTAGGAGCAATAATTGCAATACCTTTTGAGAGTATGGCGATGAGTAAAGAAGCATTTCGTATCGACCTCGGTAATAAATTGTTGAATAACTTGTCACAATTAAACGGAAACAAAGATACGACAAATACCCCGCAGCAGATAGGAACAGTAATTGTACCGGAACCGAACACATATACTCCATCTGAAATAAGAGAAATGGAAATATTTAACAAACCTAAGGCATCTAATCCATTAAAAGATGTTCCTGTAGAGGATCATTATAAAAAGATAGCACGTAGTAAGTCTGATGTCGGAAAAGCAAGAAAAGTACGACCACCTAATAGAAGCAAAACATTTGTAGACAGTGAAAAAACAGAACGAAGTCAAAATACTTATACTTCTGAACCGACAGAGCAAACGCCTCAAAAACCAGAGATTATAATAACAGCATCTTCGCCTACTGTTAGTCCAGCTTCAAATAGCTTTGTCACTGCACCTAATATGCCAAGTACTACCCTGACATCACCGGAACATTATACTACGGCACCTAGTACTCCATCAACACCGGCGACTCCGTATCAGCCTACTCCAGATTCTAAACCAAATGATAGTGTAGGAGTTAATACACCACCAAGTACAAGCTCAAAGGTAGTACAAAAACTATCGTTTAGTAGCGAGCCGCAACAGATAGTACAACTTAGTAAACCAACGGTTCCTCCGAGACCGATAACACCTGTACCGTTGCCTATAAAAAAAAGCAGTACTGAAATTGCAGCAGGAATGGTAAGTAATATATCACGAGTTAATGAGACGATAGGAATCAAGTTAGCTGAAGTAACACAGGCTATTAAAGATACTACAGGTAAAAAAAATAAAAAACCATTGCAGAAGTTGCATACGCAGCTAACTTCATCACAAAAAACAGCAAAAAAACTAAAGTCAGAAGCTGAAAGGATAGGACAAAAAATAATAGCATTAGATGAAGCAAATACGAGTCTAAGCGATTGGAACAAAAAGAAAGGAGGAATAAAAAATAAACATGAATCTGATAAAGATACGATAAAAGTAGGAAAAAATAATAAAGAAATAGAAAAACTTAAAAAAGAGTTAGTAAGTAGAAACAGTGAAGCAGATACGTTATTTCAGAAAATAGAAAAAATAGATATTCCAGTAAATAAAGTTTCGATAAAATCGCAGAGAACAGTTCCGGTTACAACGGCGTCAACCAAAGTTAGCGCGTTTCAAGCACAGCAAGCAAGAATTAATGAGGCTCAGCAAGATGTATTAGGAAATCAACAACATATTGCTGCAGAAAAAACAAAAAAACAGCGGCAAGCAGAGGATAAGCAAAGAACAGAAAGAGAAAAGAAAAGAAAAGAAAAAGCAAGAGATATAGTAGAAATCAGGGAAGATATTGCAAAAAAAATGCAGTTAATGCAGTCAACAATGAGTGGTTATAGTGAAATACTGCCGAAAAAGTTGGAAGAATTGGAAACAAGAGTAGGAAATATAAAAGATAAAAAGAAAAAACAAGAAGCACAAAAGCAGTTATCAGAAATAAAGAAACAAGAAAAAGCTATAAAAACGGCAGCAGATAAAGCTAAAGAAGTAGCTGCTAGTGCGAAAAAAGAAACAAGTAGAACGGCATTACGAGCCATGCAAGATAAAATGAATGGTTATTCTGAACAATTAAATAAGATAGAGGAAAATCTAAAGTTATTAACTTCTGTTGTTTATAATAGTTCTACCGGTTCTACTTATAAGCAGCCGCCAAAAGCAAAGCCAACCATGCCATTAAGTCGTGGGGTTCAGAGAATTTTAGGTGAACAACTGGAGGATGAAGATGGATACTTAGTGTCAACAAAAGTTCAGCAGCAACCTTATACAGTAATGTTGTCGAGTCAAGAAATAGAGGACCCTAAAAGTATGGATTCAGGCTTGGGGAGCTTATCAAACGGCACTTTAGGTAAAGAAACAGATGAAGATGCCGGATTTTATTCAGGTTGGGGAAATGAGCATCATAAGGAGTCTAGTTTAAGTGTAGATAGTGGATTAACAAAAAAGGCAGCTCAGCTTATAAGCCTTTTAGATGCAAAGAGAACCGAAATACTGCAAACAACCAGTCCTTCACAACAAAAATCACTTAATTTAGCTTTACAGGAAATAGAAAATGATAAAGATTATGTAGATACCTATATAAGAGTATTAAGCAATAAAATACAAAAAATAGAAGAATTGCCTGGCTCAAGTTCTAGAAGTGAGGAACTTAATCATATTAAAGAAGCAATGGCTTATATAAGTGATCGTATACAGGATGTAGAGGAATTAGATGAAAACATGCTTTTAGCAATAAATGCACTATTACAAGAGCATGATGAAAAAATTTCTTCGTTACTTCTAGAGAAGTATACAAGCGAAGAAGCTGAAGACATTCTTGCTCAGTCATTGTTACAAGAAATGTTAGTGTCGGATGGTAAATCAGAATCTACCTTACCTACAGGAGATGAAGAACAAGAAGACACAGAAGTAACAGACGTAAGTGGAAAATTATCTTTATTACCTGTATCAAGTAATGAGTATGCATTAGCATTAAGTGACGGTAGCGAAGATGAAGAAGATGAGGAAAGTTATGATTCAGGATTTGAAGAGGAAGAAGAAACAATAGAGCAATTATCCGATTCCGATGGGGGTAACCTTAAAATAACGGAAGTTGATACGGCTGTTCCTCTTGAACAGAAAGCAAAAAAAGAAATGCAAACGCAAATTTCAGAAAACGCTCCTACTTTAAATCAAGCGAAAGTTGTTAATACTATTGTAAATAATATGATTCGTAACAGATTAGATGCATCTATGAATATGTCTAATAATATGGTAGCAGTAGGAGCCGGTGATGAAGAAGAGTCTCGTATAAAAAGAGGTTTGTGGATGCGTGGTATGTACGGCACTAATAATCATGGACGCGTTGACAATATGACCGGTTATAGAGGTACTAACAAAGGTGCTACTATTGGGTTTGACGTTGAAATCGACAATAATATTCTAGGTATAGCTTATAGTAATGTTCATTCAGTATTTAAATTTAAAAATAGTAAAAATAATGATAAAGAACTTATTAATAGCCATGTAGTTTCTATTTACGGACAAAAAGAATTACCGAGGAATTTTGCACTACAAGCTTTAGTATCTGCTTCTAAAAACTTTATTAAAGATAAGACAACTTATTCATATGGTGATACTAAAATTAGAAGTAATGTAAAACATCGCAATCATAGTTATAATGCAGAAGCATTACTGAATTATAATTATCTTTTGCAGAACAAGCTCGTTATTACTCCAAATATCGGCTTAAGATACGGGAAGTCACGAGACGGGGTATATAATGAAACCGGTATTAACGTACAAGAAATAGCTCTTACAATGAAAGAGAATAATATATTGTCCGGAATTGTCGGTACTAAAGTCAAAGTACCTTTAAAAGATGCTCTAAAATTTAATAATTTAGGTCTAACATTCCAAGGAGCGGTAGAACATAATTTTAAAGAGAAAACCCAAAGAATAAATAGAGTTGTTAAAATATTTGATAATACATTCAAACAGGATTATCTAATACCGAAGCAACCGAAAACATCCTATAATTTAGGAACGGGTATTATAGGCAGTATCAAGAATACTACTATTTCTTTGGATTATAATTATTATCTAAATAAACATTATAGAAGTCATCAAGGTAGTGTTAAGTTTAAGGTAAACCTATAATTTTTATACTTGCAATATTTGCAAAGTTGTTGTATAAAACTTCTAACTTACTGTCATACCGTGGTCATATGACTAATATATCTATTTGCCTACTTTAAGAAGGCCCCTTCGTCTAGCGGTTAGGACATCACCCTTTCACGGTGGGAACACGGGTTCGAGTCCCGTAGGGGTCACCATTCTATATTTTCCTATAAATTCATTATCTCAAATAATCTAATTTTAAATTCAGAATAAAAATAATAGTTGAAAATAATAACTTTTAATTTATAATGCTTCAAAAAGTTTGGTTGAAAACGCAAAGTTCAGTTCAATTAGAGCTATATAATACAACCAATAAAATTTTATGAAGTATATTTATGAAAGCAGATGTGTTTTCTTCAAAAAATCCAGTTAATACAAGTGATTATCAAACAATTATAGCGTGTCTAGAAAAGAATACCCCTTCATTTGTTCATCTAGATTTTAGCAATCTACATTTAACGCTTCCGCAGTTAGAGGAAATAGCCGCTAAAATCCAAAATAATAATTTTATCGGTAATATAGCTAGACCATAGTAAATAGGTACATACTATGCTAATATATATGTTATAAATGATAATAAATAAATTATGGCAAGCAGTTACAGTTACGATTTAAGAATGAAACTATTCAAAGCTCTAGATGATGGGCTCTCAATTGTTAAAGCATGTAAAATATTCAATATAGGTCGTAACACTATATATAGATGGAAAACTCTTAAATGGGAAACAGGAGATATAAAAGCAAAACCTTATGGTCCAGCAAAGGGTTATAATGCAAAAATAAATCTCAAAGAATTTGAAGAATTAATTATCAATAATCATGATAAAACAGCTAAAGAATTAAGTATTATACTAGGTAATAGATTACAAAGAACTAGAATAAATTACTATAGAAAACTACTAGGGTACACTTATAAAAAAAAGTCATCTTCATCCCAGAAGGGATATTGGTTTAAGGAATGAATTTATAGAAAAGATACAGCAAATTTCTAAAGAAACTCTAGTATTCATTGATGAGTCAGGAATAGAAGATAATGCTTGTAGAGAATATGGATGGAGTATAAAAGGTACTAGATGTTATGGAAACAAAGTGTATCAACATAAATCCAGGATCAGTATGATAGCGGGGCTTCGTAATAATCAAATTATAGCGCCAGTAATATTTGAAGGAAATTGTAATAAAGAAATATTTACAACCTATGTAGAGACTATATTAACTAAAGAATTACATCCTGGACAAACAGTAATTATGGATAATATCAACTTCCATAAGAATAATATAATAAGAGAATTAATCGAGTCGGTTGGGTGCAGAATTTTATTCTTACCTACATATAGCCCAGACTTAAATCCTATAGAACATTATTGGTTTAAGATTAAGAACGAAATAAGAAAAGTTACGGGGCAATTCAAGATATCAGTATGGCTGTAGAACACGTACTAAAGTTTATTTAACTGTACCTATTTACTATGGTCTAGCTATACTTTATCTATACTTAAATTGTAAACCTTCAGATTTGATCTGACATATTAAGATTGAAATTAGACGAGTTTGTGGGTATGTAGATAACTAAGGAGTTATCTATCATATCCACGAACTAAATATAAAACTCAATTAATAGGAACAATATGTCAAATTATGATCAAAAAATAATCAAACCTAAATTAGGATTATTAGAACTTGCAAAACAACTAGGTAGTGTTAGTACTGCGTGTAAAGTAATGGGCTATTCAAGAGATAGCTTTTACCGTTTCAAGGAACTATATGAGATGGGCGGAGAAGCGGCTCTTGTGGATATGAGTCGTAAGAAACCTATAGTAAAGAATCGTGTATCAGAACATATAGAACAAGCAGTAATAAATCTTGCTATAGAGAATCCTGCTCTTGGTCAGCTTCGTGCGAGCCAAGCACTAATAAAGCAAGGTATTATAGTGTCATCCAGTGGTGTACGTTCTATCTGGCTACGCAACGATCTTGAAACTCTAAAGAAACGACTCAAAGCTTTAGAAGCTAAATCTGCACAGGACGGTATCTTACTGACAGAAGAGCAGATATCTGCTTTAAAAAAAGCAAAACAAATTAAAGAGGCTCATGGAGAAATTGATACTCAGCATCCCGGTTATCTTGGTGCACAAGACACCTATTATGTCGGTAATATGAAAGGAGTAGGTAGAATATACCAACAAACCTTTATTGACACTTATTCTAGAGTGGCTATTTGCAAACTCTATACTGATAAATCTGCAATAACATCCGCTGATATTTTAAATGATAAGGTAATACCTTTCTTTAATAATCATGATGTACCACTACTGAGAATCCTTACAGATAGAGGAACGGAATATTGTGGTAAGGTAGAACATCATGCTTTTGAGTTATATTTGGCTATAGAAAATATTGATCATACTAAAACTAAGGCACGTTCTCCTCAAACTAATGGAATATGCGAAAGATTACATAGAACTTTAAAAGATGAATTTTATGATATAGCTTTCCGTAAAAAGATTTATAGCTCATTAGAGGATTTACAGATTGACTTAGATCAATATTTAAACAAATATAACAATACTAGACCGCATTCTGGAAAGTTCTGTTATGGAAAAACTCCTATGCAAACTTTCAAGGATAGCATTAAAATTGCTCAAGATAAGTCTATTAATTCTTACTTATCTGACAGCACTTTTGCTGCTTAATCAATCTCTACCTGTCAGATCAAGTGTACGGGCTGTTGAAAAAGTTATAAAAAGAAGTAGAAAAGAGTTAATCTAAGGAATAAGCTGTATTTTTATGCTTAAATGAAGGTGTAAAGATGCAGGGTTATAAGCTTGATCAAAGTGTGAGATGTAATAGCCTTAGCTTAAGGCACATGATACCTAATGATCATTTATTAGTGAGGATTCATGAAGCTAAAGAATTAGAGTTTTCTTTTATCTATGAAATAACTAAGAATCGTTATTGTGCTAATTACGGACGTCCATCAATTGATCCTGTATTATTTTTTAGGATGCAAATAATAAGTTACTTATATGGTATAAAGTCAAATAGACGATTATGTAAAGAAATTCAGTTAAATATAGCATATAGGTGGTTTTGTGGTTTAAGTTTAGAGGATAAAGTACCGGATCATTCATCATTAAGTAGGATAAGAGATAGATTTGGGGTAGAACTATTTCAAGAAATATTTATAAGCTTGATTAAGCAATGGTATGAACTAGATATTATAAAAGGAGAAACAATTATTTCAGATGCCTCTTTAGTTGAATCTAATGCCTCTATGAATAGCCTAATATTAAGAAAAGATCAAGGTGATTCACAAAAGAGAGAATTAAAAAAATATGAACGTCGTTATCATGATTTCCGAGAAGGGAAAAAAGTAAGGAAAATATCTAATCAAACTCATGTCAGTAGGACAGATCCTGATTGTAGTCTTGTATCAAGAACTAATGGTTATAAAAAGCTATGTTATAAGACCCACTACTCAATTGATTCAGATTCACGTATTATAATAGATTGTTATGTAAGTACAGGATCACAACATGAGTGTATTGTACTTCCAAGTAGAGTTTGGAATATATTAAATAATTTTTCTTTTAGAGTAAAAGAATGGATAGCAGACAAAGGTTATGGTAGAGGTCCAACCTATGGATATTTTAAATTACTTGGAATTACAACTTATATACCTTTACATGTAGATAATCTTGGTGAAGGAAAAATAAGTAGGGGGAATTTCAATATGATAGAGAACAGGATAGATATAAGTGTCCACAGGGACATTATCTTTATCCGTATGATAAATTAGATAAAAAACAAATAAAACGTTATCGTATTACAGGAGGGCATTGTAAAAATTGCTCTCTAAAATCAGGTTGTATTTCTGATAATTATAGTAATAGAGGACGATTTATTTATCGTAATCCTTATCAGGATGAAATAGATGAGGTAAAGGTCAGACAGAATAGAATTGATTTTAAGAAAAAACTAATTGAGAGAAAGTGGAAAATAGAAGGTCTATTTGGTGAAGCTAAGGAGAATCATGGTTTACGAGGAGCAAAATTTAGAAGTGTACAGAAAACACAGATTCAAATACTGATGATTGCGATAGTACAAAATTTTAAACGGATACTTAAAATTATTTTTTGGTTTTTTTATCTACTGCTATTAAAGATAAAAAAATATTAAAGTATTTGCAACCTTGTTGATTTTTTCAACAGCCCGTACACGGGCTGTTGAAAAAGTTATAAAAAGAAGTAGAAAAGAGTTAATCTAAGGAATAAGCTGTATTTTTATGCTTAAATGAAGGTGTAAAGATGCAGGGTTATAAGCTTGATCAAAGTGTGAGATGTAATAGCCTTAGCTTAAGGCACATGATACCTAATGATCATTTATTAGTGAGGATTCATGAAGCTAAAGAATTAGAGTTTTCTTTTATCTATGAAATAACTAAGAATCGTTATTGTGCTAATTACGGACGTCCATCAATTGATCCTGTATTATTTTTTAGGATGCAAATAATAAGTTACTTATATGGTATAAAGTCAAATAGACGATTATGTAAAGAAATTCAGTTAAATATAGCATATAGGTGGTTTTGTGGTTTAAGTTTAGAGGATAAAGTACCGGATCATTCATCATTAAGTAGGATAAGAGATAGATTTGGGGTAGAACTATTTCAAGAAATATTTATAAGCTTGATTAAGCAATGGTATGAACTAGATATTATAAAAGGAGAAACAATTATTTCAGATGCCTCTTTAGTTGAATCTAATGCCTCTATGAATAGCCTAATATTAAGAAAAGATCAAGGTGATTCACAAAAGAGAGAATTAAAAAAATATGAACGTCGTTATCATGATTTCCGAGAAGGGAAAAAAGTAAGGAAAATATCTAATCAAACTCATGTCAGTAGGACAGATCCTGATTGTAGTCTTGTATCAAGAACTAATGGTTATAAAAAGCTATGTTATAAGACCCACTACTCAATTGATTCAGATTCACGTATTATAATAGATTGTTATGTAAGTACAGGATCACAACATGAGTGTATTGTACTTCCAAGTAGAGTTTGGAATATATTAAATAATTTTTCTTTTAGAGTAAAAGAATGGATAGCAGACAAAGGTTATGGTAGAGGTCCAACCTATGGATATTTTAAATTACTTGGAATTACAACTTATATACCTTTACATGTAGATAATCTTGGTGAAGGAAAAATAAGTAGGGGGGAATTTCAATATGATAGAGAACAGGATAGATATAAGTGTCCACAGGGACATTATCTTTATCCGTATGATAAATTAGATAAAAAACAAATAAAACGTTATCGTATTACAGGAGGGCATTGTAAAAATTGCTCTCTAAAATCAGGTTGTATTTCTGATAATTATAGTAATAGAGGACGATTTATTTATCGTAATCCTTATCAGGATGAAATAGATGAGGTAAAGGTCAGACAGAATAGAATTGATTTTAAGAAAAAACTAATTGAGAGAAAGTGGAAAATAGAAGGTCTATTTGGTGAAGCTAAGGAGAATCATGGTTTACGAGGAGCAAAATTTAGAAGTGTACAGAAAACACAGATTCAAATACTGATGATTGCGATAGTACAAAATTTTAAACGGATACTTAAAATTATTTTTTGGTTTTTTTATCTACTGCTATTAAAGATAAAAAAATATTAAAGTATTTGCAACCTTGTTGATTTTTTCAACAGCCCGGTACACTTGATCTGACAGGTAGAGATTGATTAAGCAGCAAAAGTGCTGTCAGATAAGTAAGAATTAATAGACTTATCTTGAGCAATTTTAATGCTATCCTTGAAAGTTTGCATAGGAGTTTTTCCATAACAGAACTTTCCAGAATGCGGTCTAGTATTGTTATATTTGTTTAAATATTGATCTAAGTCAATCTGTAAATCCTCTAATGAGCTATAAATCTTTTTACGGAAAGCTATATCATAAAATTCATCTTTTAAAGTTCTATGTAATCTTTCGCATATTCCATTAGTTTGAGGAGAACGTGCCTTAGTTTTAGTATGATCAATATTTTCTATAGCCAAATATAACTCAAAAGCATGATGTTCTACCTTACCACAATATTCCGTTCCTCTATCTGTAAGGATTCTCAGTAGTGGTACATCATGATTATTAAAGAAAGGTATTACCTTATCATTTAAAATATCAGCGGATGTTATTGCAGATTTATCAGTATAGAGTTTGCAAATAGCCACTCTAGAATAAGTGTCAATAAAGGTTTGTTGGTATATTCTACCTACTCCTTTCATATTACCGACATAATAGGTGTCTTGTGCACCAAGATAACCGGGATGCTGAGTATCAATTTCTCCATGAGCCTCTTTAATTTGTTTTGCTTTTTTTAAAGCAGATATCTGCTCTTCTGTCAGTAAGATACCGTCCTGTGCAGATTTAGCTTCTAAAGCTTTGAGTCGTTTCTTTAGAGTTTCAAGATCGTTGCGTAGCCAGATAGAACGTACACCACTGGATGACACTATAATACCTTGCTTTATTAGTGCTTGGCTCGCACGAAGCTGACCAAGAGCAGGATTCTCTATAGCAAGATTTATTACTGCTTGTTCTATATGTTCTGATACACGATTCTTTACTATAGGTTTCTTACGACTCATATCCACAAGAGCCGCTTCTCCGCCCATCTCATATAGTTCCTTGAAACGGTAAAAGCTATCTCTTGAATAGCCCATTACTTTACACGCAGTACTAACACTACCTAGTTGTTTTGCAAGTTCTAATAATCCTAATTTAGGTTTGATTATTTTTTGATCATAATTTGACATATTGTTCCTATTAATTGAGTTTTATATTTAGTTCGTGGATATGATAGATAACTCCTTAGTTATCTACATACCCACAAACTCGTCTAATTTCAATCTTAATATGTCAGATCAAATCTGAAGGTTTACAATTTAAGTATAGATAAAGTATAGCTAGACCATAGTAAATAGGTACAGTTAAATAAACTTTAGTACGTGTTCTACAGCCATACTGATATCTTGAATTGCCCCGTAACTTTTCTTATTTCGTTCTTAATCTTAAACCAATAATGTTCTATAGGATTTAAGTCTGGGCTATATGTAGGTAAGAATAAAATTCTGCACCCAACCGACTCGATTAATTCTCTTATTATATTATTCTTATGGAAGTTGATATTATCCATAATTACTGTTTGTCCAGGATGTAATTCTTTAGTTAATATAGTCTCTACATAGGTTGTAAATATTTCTTTATTACAATTTCCTTCAAATATTACTGGCGCTATAATTTGATTATTACGAAGCCCCGCTATCATACTGATCCTGGATTTATGTTGATACACTTTGTTTCCATAACATCTAGTACCTTTTATACTCCATCCATATTCTCTACAAGCATTATCTTCTATTCCTGACTCATCAATGAATACTAGAGTTTCTTTAGAAATTTGCTGTATCTTTTCTATAAATTCATTCCTTAAACCAATATCCCTTCTGGGATGAAGATGACTTTTTTTTATAAGTGTACCCTAGTAGTTTTCTATAGTAATTTATTCTAGTTCTTTGTAATCTATTACCTAGTATAATACTTAATTCTTTAGCTGTTTTATCATGATTATTGATAATTAATTCTTCAAATTCTTTGAGATTTATTTTTGCATTATAACCCTTTGCTGGACCATAAGGTTTTGCTTTTATATCTCCTGTTTCCCATTTAAGAGTTTTCCATCTATATATAGTGTTACGACCTATATTGAATATTTTACATGCTTTAACAATTGAGAGCCCATCATCTAGAGCTTTGAATAGTTTCATTCTTAAATCGTAACTGTAACTGCTTGCCATAATTTATTTATTATCATTTATAACATATATATTAGCATAGTATGTACCTATTTACTATGGTCTAGCTATACATTAGAAATTAAACAAAAAATACAAAAGAACGTTTTAAATAAAATATATATTAGTGCTAAGATAAATGGAATAGTAAGTTCTCAATTTTAGGAAATTGGGGGGTGAAAGGCTATTTAGGCGATAGATATTTAGCAAAACAACTAGGAGTTTTATCTGAAAATATAGAAATAGCTAAAATGTTATGTTTTGAAGTGATTTGCTTAGGAGCGATTAACAGCCTTAGCAAAAACTTCCTTTGTGTAAAAGAATTTGTTAGAGCCTATCCTGAATTAACAAACAAGATAACAAATGAACATCCTGAATATTTTATTGACGGCTCAATATTACGATTATGTGTTAATGATGAAGCAATTTTAAATAAATTGCTAGCTAGTGGTTAATGTGGCTATGTAGCTTTATCCTTATCATGAGGAAAATCAGATTTATCCATTAAATTTTTAGCAATGTTGCTTTCTGAAAGCTTAGCTGATTGAAAATATTCGGAAACAAGCTTTATCACTTTATCACAAAATTCATCTTGTAATTCCTTACTTGCGGTTAATTTTTGGTTTTGAATTAACTGTATAGCATCAAATTTTTTATGCTCTAAAAATTCTTCAATTTCTTTAGTTTTTTCTTGAATGATTTTTTTTGTAACTTCATTGCTTTCTTCTATCATTTGAGAGCGTAAAGTTTCTAATTTCTTTATCTGTACATTGGTTTGTTCAAAGAGCAAAGCAGCATCTTCTTTTAACTTTTCAGCTTTTAGAACTTTTTCTTGGACTTCTAAAATCTTAGCATCTAAAGAATTTAAAATGGCTTTTTTTGCCGGTCTATAAATTAAATATACAAAAATTACAAAACTAACGGCAAGCCAAAAGCTCTCATCTAGGAAATTCATTATTTTACTTTTATATTTTGTAGTAAATTCATATCTACTTTAGTTCCGGCTATTTTTTCAATAATATTAACGGCAAGTTTTATGATTGCTTCACTTTTATTAGTTCTAAATTGCTTAGCAGCTAAATTTATATCTTCAATATTTTGATTTATAGAGTTTTTTAAATCTTGCTCTAGATTCTTTTTTTTAATTAAAAATTCTGATTCTAAAGAGTCTATTTTTTCTTTTTTTAGCCTATCTATTTCAGTATTTGTTTTGTCTATTTCCTCGTTATAATATTTATTTAGCTTTTCTACTTCTATGGTCAATGTATCGGCTTGCGTAATATTATCTTGAATATTTGTCTGTCTATTATTAAAAATTTCTTCGGCTTTTGGAGTTATAAATTTATAAACAAAGATATACAATAAGCCGAAAGTAACGATAAGCCAAAAAATTTGTGAATAATAGGTAGCAGTATCAAATTGAGGCATCTTATTTAAAAATGAATTTTAAGAAAAAATAAGTAACATAGCAATTACAAAGGAAAAAAGCCCCATTGCTTCAGCAAGACCTGCACCGATCAGAGCCATTCTTTGTAAGTTTTCTGCAGCTGAAGGGTTTCGTGCTATTGAACTAAGTAGAGAGCTAAATATATTACTAACGCCTAGAGCTGCACCGTACATGCCGATAGCCATAAGCCCTATACCAATAAATTTTAAAGAAACCATGTCCATAAAAAACCTAACTTTTAATTAATCAAAATAACAATTAGTGTAAATTAATAACATCATTAAGATACATACAAGATAAAATAGTAAAAATATAAGCTTGAAGTATTGCAACAAAAATTTCAAACCCAATTAGTATCACCATAAGAGGGATTGGCAGAAATTTCAAGTAAATCATTAATGAAACGGTAAAACCGGCTATTACTTTTAATAAAACATGTCCCGCCATCATATTAGCGGCAAGTCGCAATGATAAACTAACCGGTCTTGCTAAATATGTAAATAGTTCAATTACTATTATCAACGGTGCTAACCATAAAGGAGTACCGTGCGGTGAAAAAAGAGTTAAAAAACGTAAGCCGTGTTTTACAAAACCGACTATAGTTACCGTTAAAAATACTAGAATTGCCAAGGTAAAAGTAACGATAATATGACTAGTAGCAGTAAAGCTATAAGGTGTCATACCAAGTAAATTACAGAATAAAATAAAAATAAATAAACTAAAAACTAACGGAATAAATTTACGTCCTTTTACTCCTATATTCTGATTTAACATATCAGCTACAAGATTATAAACTATTTCAGCACTCACTTGTAATCTAGAAGGTACTAATTTCCGGTTATAAAAAGCTAAGTAAAAATAAGTTAGAGCTAGGATGCTAGCAAGTAACATATAGATACTCGAATTAGTAAAGCTGACGTCAAAACCGAACATTTTGATGTCTATTAATTTTTTGATATTAAATTGTGCTAAAGGGCTATGAGTCATTTCCTTACTTTTTATTATTTACTTTTTGCCTTATAATGTTAAAGCCGGCAATCATTCCTATTATTGTAAATATAATAAGAAATAAAGGTTTAGAATTAAAAAACTTATCTGTAAATATTCCAATTACGACACCTACCATTGTACCTGAAACTAAATCTACAGCGATAGTGAACGGGCTAATTTCTTGCCGAATTTTAGGATTAGAAAACTTAGGAGTTTTTAAGTCTTTAATTCTTGCTTTGATATCTTTTAGTTTTTCCGTATTCATTAGTTTATCTCCGTCATTGCGAGAAGACGCCATAGGCGTCGACGAAGCAATCTCAGGATATTTGACGAGATTGCCGTGCAGTCTACGACTGCTCGCAATGACGCAATGACGATCTAAATTACAAGCTCATTTCATTTTTTGCTTTTTCTTTCTGCTCCTCTAAAGCTTTATCAACTGCTGTGGAAATATTATCTATACTATAATTTCCGGTTTGTACTCCGTTAACAAAGAAAGAAGGGGTACCTATAAATTTTGGTGCTTTTGCTACAAAATTAGTATTAGCAATTAGTGTTTCAGTAATTTTATCACTATTTAAACATTGCTTATATTCTTCCGGAGAAACACCTCCGAGCTGACCTATATCGGTTAATAATTCTCTGTATTTATTGCTATAAGCCCATTTATCTTGTTTTTTTAATATGATATTATGAAATTGTACAAAGCTATCTATATCGCCCTTGCAGCGGGCTAAGATTGCAGCATCTAAATCTTGCTTAGTAGCAATAAATTCACGAGTCACATATGCAATTTTGTTAGTATCGATATATTTTTTCTTAAGTTCCGGAAAAATTGTTTGATGATAATAAGCACAATGCGGACAGGTAGGAGAAAAATACTCGACTACTATAACATTTGATTTTTTGTTACCGAGAACCATATCATTATTATCAACTTTAAAAGTGACTTTAACAGGTTTTATTTCAGGATTTTTTTGTTCTTGTGAAGCCGGCGTTGATACTTCATCAGTCTGATTATTATCATTAGCAGGAACTATCGATTCAGCCGTATTTTCAGAATTTACGGCTTCCTGATTCGTTTCTTTAGAAGTTTCGTTATTTTGCAGAGTTTCTTGCTCTATTATTTGTTTTTCCTCATGGTTCTTATCTTGTGCTTTTTCTTCTGAACAGCTACTCAAAAATAATAAAAATATTAGTACAATAAAAATACTTCGCATATTTATTCCTTTAACTATTAATATTATCTACAATATAGATCGTATCAATTTTATTTCAATAAAAATATCTACTTTATAATAGAAGCAAAATGTGCTATGCTATAGAAAATAATAGTCTAACATTAAGTTCTTAGGCACTAAAACCACTACGGAGGAATTAATAATGGCAAATACAACACAATCCGAACATAAAACCGAACAAAAATCTGAGTTTAAAATAGGGCAGAGAATTGTCTATCCTGCACATGGAGTTGGTGAAATAACAAATATTGAATATCATACTATTGCAGGTACTGAAATTAAAGTATATGTAATTTCCTTTTCGCAGGATAAAATGACATTAAAAGTGCCTGTTAGTAGAGCTGCGGTTGTTGGGCTTAGAGCGGTTGCAAGCAGAAAAGATTTAGATGTCATATATTCAACTCTTCAAGGTAAACCAAAGCAAGGAAATAGAATGTGGAGTAGAAGAGCACAAGAATATGAAGGCAAAATTAACTCAGGTAATATTGTAGCCATAGCCGAAGTATTACGGGACTTACATAAAAATGTTGATAATGATCGTTCTTACAGTGAAAGAACACTCTACGAATCAGCTTTAAATAGACTTGCAGGTGAGCTTGCTATCCTTGAAAACATCCACCCAACCGAAGCAATTAATAAGTTAGTTGAAGTATTGCGTGAAAAATTAGTAGCGTAAGTTTTGACATTATCTAAAGTGTTGTTGCGTGGCTAAGCTTTCTGTTGTCATCCCGCGAGTTGATCGCGGGATCCAGCTAAAAGTACTAAAATTATTAATACTTTAAGTGGTTTTTGGATCCCGTGGTCAAGCCACGGGATGACGCCGAGTGCGTTTTTCGACCTGTGCAACAATACCTATTTGCAATCCCTACAAAGCCATACTAACTTACCCTACTAACAGATAGTTCATCCGGAATTTCTCAAGGGATGCAGTCACTACATAGTCAACAAATTCTTTTAACAATTTTGGATCTGTTACTTCCTGTCCTTTATCATCACGAGCAGTTAAAAGTTTTGAATTAATTTTTTCAAGAATGCCTTTCTTAATATCATCAATATTATGTGTACCGTCTAACATTTCTAAAATATATTTTTCATGTATAGGTATACCTACCATATCGTTAAGTCTATTAGTGACGCTAAACACGTTAGTTGCATTATTAAAATGTGCTTGTTTTGCTTGATATCTTGCAAATTCACTAGTTTTAGGTTTTTCGGTGATAGTTGCTATAGCATGCGGTTTGGTCTCAAATATTTTGAGATAACCTTGAAAAATGAATTTGATAAAATGTTGCTCTAGTGCAGCTAAGAAATCTTGTAATTGATATTTACCGAGCTTTTTTAAAGTTTCTTTTGCTACTTGTTCTAAGCTTATCGGATTGCTAATATTTTCAGTATATACATATAAAATAGCTTTCATGATCGGTGAAGTGGTTGAAATAAAAGGATCAGGTAAATTTTCGTAATAGAAGCTAACATTTTCCTGTTGGTTAGTTAAATCAACATCTTTTTCTAGAGTTACCGGTCTAATATTAAGGCTAGTAAAAAACTCTTTTAAATTATTAAATTCAATTTTTCTGTTTATAGGCATGTTTTGATGACATAATAATGTCGAGCGGAACTTTCTATTAGTGATAAAATCCATATATTGCTCAGTACGAACAATATCATTAACGGCTTGTAGCTTTTCTGCTGCCTTAGTAGGTAAATTACCGATAAACATTGCAGTAAGCGACGTATCACCTAAGTAATTTAGATGATTTTTTTGAGCTTTTTCTATGAATTGGTGAAAATATGTACCTGTATTAATTTCGCCTAAATATTCATGTAATACATATGAGTCCGTATATGCAGATAATAATTTTGTTTCATCTCGTAAGAAATTAGAATAAGGCGTTGTGGAGCTTTCTAATGAGTCATTGATGAACTTTAAAAGTAATCTAGCTTGCTGTAATTTATCGTGGCTAGTATTAAATAGCTCTGAATGGAACATCATCATTTCACGTATTGTTCTCTGCATATTCCAGCCCGGGAGCGTATTATAGCTTACAAAAGCTATGCCGTTCGGATTTAGCAGTTTATTACAGACTTCGAGTATTTTATCTTGTACTTCTTCAGGTACCCATGAATATACGCCGTGACAAACTATGTAATCAAACTTACCGTATGACTCATCAAGGTCTAATATAGATAATGCCTTTAGTTCGGCATTTTTTATTTTTAAATCACTGGTAATTTTTTTACCTAATTCTATTTGTGTTTTGGATAAGTCAACACCTAGAGATTGTGATTTAGGATATGTTTCAGCAAAGTTAAGCAGATTAACACCAACCCCGCAACCGATATCAAGTACTTTAGCAGTTTCAAGAGGCGGAGGGTTTAGTCCAAATAGCTTACCGATAGTTCTTAAATACGGTGGGGAGGTATAACTGAAAGTAAATGGAGAGTAAGGTACTTCATCATAGGATATTTTATTAGCTTGTTTTGTCATAGTATTTACATAAATTAAAAATTAATTTTAAGCAGTTTCAAAAGATTAAGCAATATATTTTATATACAAAAACTTTAAATTTAATTTGATGTTTTTATATTTCATGACTATACTCTAAATACTATATAACATATGTTAATGGTCATGTAGTAATTTAAGGTAAATATTAATTATATGCTACTGAGTTTAAAAAGCATTTCTTAAATCTAGTTGATCAAGTTAAAAGTAAACATAATTCTTTCATTATTACAAAAAGAAAATTGCCGATTGCTAAGGTAGTGCCTCTAGAGATTGATACTAAAGAAAATAAAAAAAGTTATTTTGGCTGTTTAAGAGGTACTGTTAAAATTAATGACGATATAATAAATTCTTCTTGTGAATCTGATTGGGAAGTAAATAATGATTGATAGCTAAATGATCATAATTATAACTTAATCAATTGTGTTTTACCTGCAAAATTTTCTATTCCCTCTAGATTGATAGTGGTAACCCATAGTTGCATGTTTAAGCCGGTAAAAAATTCGATTAAATATTGACGTCTTTTGTCGTCTAAATGCACAAAGACCTCATCTAAAAGTAAAATCGGTGCTATTTTAGTTAGCTTTATAGCATAATTCATTTCAGCAAGGATTATTGCAATTAATATAGCTTTTTGTTCACCGGTAGAACAGAATTTGGCTAAGATATTTTTCTTTTGATGCTTTACTAAAAAGTCACTTTTATGAACTCCAAAACTAGTGCGACCAAGTAGTTTATCTTTGCTTCTTGTTTGATAAAGTTCTGCAGTAATAAAACTAACAATATTTTCTTCGCCGTTTAATATTTTTTGTTCAACAATGCCATCAATCGATAAATCGGCTTTTGGAAATTCATTTTCAAGGTCATCTATTGCTTGCTGCATAAATTCTAAGGTTTTTAAGCGATTATTAGCAATATGGTTAGAAATATCAGCCATCTTTTCTTCAATAATTTTAAGCCAATTATCATCTCTTATATCTTCTACTAGAATTTTATTTCTCTCATGCATATAATATTCGTATTTACTAACTAGCTCTGTATGCTTTGGATCAAAATTATAAACTATTCTATCAAGAAATTTTCTTCTATCACTGCTACCGCTTGTAAAGATTCTTTCCATGTGCGGAGTCAGCCATACCATGCTAGTGAATTTACTTAACTCATTATTGGCTATTTTACTTTCGTTATACTCAGTTATCCTTCTATTAGAACTACGTTTAAATTGGGTGGTAAATTCTGCAAGTCCTAGCTTACTTTGCAATAGAGCTTTAACTAGACAATGATCTTCTGAAGTTTTGCATATATCGGCAAGTTTTGCTGATCTCAGCCCTCTTCCTGGATAAAATAGCGATATAGCTTCTAAAATATTAGTTTTACCGCTACCGTTTTCACCTATTAAAATTATTGGTGTATTATCTGTTTTTAGTTCAAGATTTTTAAAATTACGATAATTCTCAAGACTTAAGGAATGTAGGAAGATATTTTTCATTTTATGAAAGAATAATAGTTAAATTATTGATACGTTGCATTTATACCGTCTAGAAATTGCCATAGTAGTTTTGCTCCTTTTATTGCTCCTTGATATGCTAATTTTTGTTCTTTTGAGCTTAAATTATTAATCAAATTTGCACATTCTTGTGTATGCCATTGATCAACTTTACTATGAACAATGAAAAATTGTAAAGTTCTATAATCTGAAATCCCATAAAATTTTTGTAACCCTTGAATTTTAGAGTCAGATACTTTAGGAGTCTGACGTTCATAAGCATAAAGTGCTCCAAGACCTATAGAAAAAGATTTCTCTGTTAATTTCAAATAACCTTGAACAAGTTTTTGAGTTGAGTCTAATTTAGGTTCTGAAGTGAGTTGTTTTCTTAAACATCCAAGTCCTTCAGCAAAACGTTTCCATAGTTCCGGGTGATTTTCTTCACCTTGTTCTTCTTCTATAAGATTACCAAGTAATATTTGTCTAGCTTGTATATCACTACATTTGGAATGTATTGCACTTATATAACGTGGGAAAGCTGTAACGTGATGATAATATTCTTTTGCGTAAATTTGTAAAGTAGAATGAGTAAGTTTTCCCATATTCCATAATTGATAAAATGGATGATTTAAAAGATTATATCGTTCAAGATCTATATTAAGCTGTTCTAAAAATTTCATCTTACCTCCTTTTAGTAAATTTATAAATCTGATAATTATTTGTTTTATCTATTATTACAGAATGCCATTCTGCTAAAAGATTAAGAGGAAAAAAAGTATCTCCATCATAATTTTTATTTATTTTTGTAAGTAAAAATTCATCAATAAGATTTTGCTCTAGGAAAAGAGTCGCTATTTCTGTCCCCCCAACCATAAAAATTTTCTTATCAGTAAAAGGTTTTATTATCTGCCAAAAATCATCTAAAGATTTAATAAAAAATATAATAGACATCTTTCCAAACTTCGCTTCTAGAGGTAATTTAGACGTCAATCCGGTACTCGCATCTGTGCGATTGTCTATATACGCTGCGGTGCTGCGTTCCGTGTATCCTTTAAATTCCTCTCTATAAGTTGGTTTGGAAAGATGTCTATTATTATAAGATTGTAATGGTGTATTTCTTGAAAAAACAATACAAATACAATTTTTTAAAATCTTTGCAGGTATAGAGTCAAAGGTTTTTCGTCCCATGACTATAATATTATTTTTTACCGTCTGATAAAAATATTCAAACTCCTTAGAATAAGACCAAGGTATCTGACCTTTATTACCTATCACCCCTTGTGGGTCACATGCCATTATACCGATGATTTTTCTATTTTTCATAAGATGAATATTTAATCATATGGTCTGCTACAAAAAATCTTTGATGCTCTATAACATTATGCACTCGTAAATAATCAGCTCCATGTTCTGTTAAATATTTTGATATTGCTATTGTTTCTAAATCTCTTCCCGATGCTTTGGAATTATAAAAAGCAGAAATATAAGATTTTCGTGAGTGTCCTACCAATATCTCACACCCTAGATTTTTAAATTCTTTAATATGTTGTAATATATATAAATTTTGATAAATGGATTTTCCAAAACCAACTCCAGTATCAAGAATGATATTTTTTCTATCAAATCCACATTTTTCTAATTTTGTTATTTCTTGCTCTGCCCATATATTTAAGCTAGCAAGCGGAGATTTATCGAAATCAAGACATTTTTGTTTTTGCGGTGGAACGGTTAATGAGTGCATAGTAATAATTTTACAATTATAATCGGCAATTAATCGTAATGTATAGTCATCTAGATTATTTTTAACCAAGTTGATACAGGAAATAGGATATTTTTTTAAAACACGTTTAATTACTTCAGGAGTGAAACTATCAATACTGACTATAACTTCTTTTTCCTTTATAACTTCCCTAAGCTCTTCAAGAACATTCTCAAGTCTTGCATATTCTTCATCTTCATTAATAATTAAAGCAGAAGGACGTGTTGATTGTGATCCAAACTCAATTATTGTAGCCCCTTCATTTATCAAGCGTACAAAATTTCTAACGGCATCTTCTTTATGAAAACTCAATCCTCCATCAGAAAAAGAATCAGGAGTAATGTTTAAAATACCGACAAATTGAGGATTTAAAACAAGAGAGCGTATAACTCCTTGATTTTCAATTAAATGTGCTATTTCTGCAAAGGTTTTATTGTTATAAAAATTATTGATCGGACATGAATAACGACATTCCAAGCTTAAACCTGCAATTAGATGAATAAGAAATGGTCTGTTTAATAATTCAGGATGCGGTATCTTTAAATCAGGTAAATCTATATGGCAATTATTCCAAAGTAGGATATCTAAGTCAATAACTCTTGGAGACCATTTATCGTAAGAGCTTGCTCGACCTAGTTGTTTTTCAATCTTTTTAAGCTCAATTAGAAGTTTACTAGGCGTTAAAGTACTTTTGCCCTGCACCACCATATTTAAATATGATTTATCCCAAGCTTTATCTGCATTAGATGGTAGAATAGCTTGTGTTTCAAAAATAATAGATTGCTTAAGCAATATAAAATCACAACTTTTTAGTAAATTTAGAGCTTTTTTAATATTTAAAAGTCTATTACCTAAATTACTGCCTATAGAAATATAAATCATAGTGTCTCCTTTCCTGAATAAGAAAAAGAAACTCCGCCATGCACTCCTGAAACCGGTGATTTTAATTTAGTAACGGTTACGTTTAGAAAAATCTTTTCTAATTTAGATTCGATAAAATTTTGATAAATAATATCATATATTTGTGCGGCTAAATACTCGATAAGATTAAAGTGATTCTCTTGAGAAAGTTTTTGTACTAGCCGTACGATTTCTGCATAACAAACAGTATCGTTTATATTATCCGTTACAGTAGCAAGGGGAGGAGTTGAGAGAAAGAGTTTTATGTTAATTTTTACAGGTTGAGCGTGGTGTTTTTCTTGAGTACTGCAGCCAAGATGTACCCAAGTTATTAGTTCTGAAATATTAAGTTTACATGAATAATTTAAGTTGAAAGCTTGATACCTATCATAATATTAATGTTAGTCTAGTATAAGCTCTTTATAAAAAGATACAATAGTTAAATTGATATACCGCCACTTTTTTTAAAGCCGACATGAGCTTTTTCAAGTTTTTTAATAAGTCTAGGTGAATATGATTTAATGTCTTTTTCCTTGCCGCCTTCATATTTTTTAGCGAGTTTCATTCCCCCTCTTATCATATTATAGGCGAAGTTCATTAGCTTTGTTTCGCCTGCTATTCTTTTTGGGTTCATAAACATATAAATTTGGTAAACGGCAAAGCTTTTTAATAAAAGTTTTAAGTCTATTCTAGCTTGTTTGGTTAAACCTTGTAATTTGTCTTTTGGGTTTGCAAGGTTTTTATTAGCATCTCTAACTATTTTAGAATGCTGATGCATTAAATAATTACTGACTTCGGCAACATTCTTGTTAATGAGCTTCTCATCCATTTTAAGCATTTTAAGCTTTAAGCTTTTAGTTTTACCTAAATACTTACGGATTAATAAGATAATCCGACTTTGCAGTTGAGTTAAATCCATAGTTTGTTCATTTAAGATAGCAAGTATTCGTTCCATCTCATACTCAAATTCTTCATTTTGGCTTAATTCTTCAAAAATTTCCTCTACCTCTTTACTTTCAAGTACAAGATCGTCACTAATACCCATTAATGCATCTTTTATTTGATCAGCAATTTTTTTGGTATCTTCGGAAAATTGATTATTTGTCATAATCTAATTCATCGTTAAATATAGCTATTTTTATACTAGCACCACATTTCTGCTTGTCTATAAAAATTGTATTAAGAGATATTAAATTTTTCTCATTGAGGATACTCTGAGGAATTATAACAAGCACCTAACATATTGCTAGAATCTTCATTATAATCGCTAGGTATATCCTTAAGGCTAAGTAGATATAGGTTCTCGTCTTTTCCCGTATTATTAAATTGTTGAGTAAAATCTTTATATTTTGTGGCTATCTTATTAAATTTAAGCTGAGTATCAAGAGAGGAGTATAAAGTACTTAGACATTTATAAAGGTTATGTAATATTATATTATTGTTATATTCATCTATGGTTATTGTTGCCGTTATAATATCGAAAAACGCTATTCTTATTAATTCTTGCGCGTCTCCTGCTAACTTTGTTAGCCCCTTGTTCTTAAAATATTTCGCTTGCTCTAAATATGCTTCAGTTAATACTAAAGATAATTTTGTTATATCTTCGATACCACCCTGTTGTATTTTGCTTATTATTTCTGATTTATGAGTATTGATTAAGCTTTCAAAAGCTTTTAATACGCCGGTTACATCGGGAGTTAAGTGTAAATATTTGAGAGCTTCAGAATAATTCTTCTTGCCGAGTTCTATATTTGCTTTAACAGAACCAAGTTCGGCAGCTTTTTTATATAACTCTATTGATTGATTCGGCGTTTATTGTGGAGATTTTGGCTTTTTGGCAATAAATTTCAGCTAATTGACGCTTACAATGTTCTTCTTTATATTCTTTGGTATCTTCATAAGTGCTTTTTAATAATTGTTCTTCCTTATGTTTTTTAGACATATTGTCATAAGCATCTTTTAATAATGTCTCTAACTTGTTATAAGTATCTATCTCTTGTTGTGGAAGTATTTTAGAAGTAAGTAGCTTATTATAGATTACTATATTTATATCTTCGTCTTTAATAATTTCTGTTATAGAACCGGTAATATATTCCCATAGCGATTTAGCATCTTCTTCATTGATGGGATTTATTAGGTTTTGTAAATTAGTAATATTTTTATCTATAGATAAATTCAGAGATAAATTTATTAAATTTGCTTTTAAGTTAGTTTTAATATCCTCTAAATTTTTTATATTAGCGGTTTTAATTCTTGTTAAAAATTCTCTCAGCTTAAATATATCATTAACTTCTGCAGTATCTAAAGTTTTGTTAGTTTTTATGTTATTATAAAAATTCTGAACAGTTTCATTTAATTTTTTAAGAAACGACTCTTTAGTACTCTCTATCATTGCTATGAAAGCTAATAATAATTCTCCATTTATATTATAGCTTGCTACCTCGCTAAATAAATTATCAAACCACTCTGAAGAATTAATTAAATTTGAATTCTCTTGAAAATTATTGATATTGGAAAAATATTTCAAATAATTTATAAGAGAATTTAAACTACTTTCCGGTTTTGAAATTTGTAAAATAGAATATAATTCATCACTAGCCTTAAGAAAATTTGCTATAGTCTTGTCTTTATTGTCCCTAGTTTGAGAATCATTTAGGATTTTTATTAGTTGTACTAATTTTTGATTTTTAGATGGATCAAATATTGTATTTTTTTCTTTATCCCATATTTTATCTATTTCTGTTTTAAGTGCATCTATATTAGATTTTATTTCTAGATTAATCATCTTTATCGCACTTAAAATTTCTTGTGAATTATAATCATTGATGGTTATTTTATTAGGTGTGATATAATCTTTATCATATAGAATCTTTAATATTTTTCCGTATTTTGGCTTATTACTAGGCTTAGGGAAAAAATTGGATGTTAATTTAGCAATAATAGATTTTTGTTTTTCACTAAAGCTTTTTTCTTTAAGAGCTTCATTAAAAATATTAGATATTTGAATCTGAGTTTTCTCATTTATTGTGTCGGTAAAAATTACGGATATATTATTACCTGTGTCTATGGATTCAAATAAATTAGTAAATTCCCATAATACACCAGTAAGCTCTTTTATCTTATTTTGAGTATCAGGAGATTGAGCGTTTTGTATGGCAATATCTTTTATTACTAAAATAAATTTGGTTGGTTTAGTATCTAAAATCTTTTGTAAAAAAAATGTATTAAGAATTGACTGGGCAAATGAATGGTTGTTATTTAAATAATTACTGTTACAAATCATTAAATTCGGTTGATTTTTATTTGCAGGAACATTAAAGATGTCTATTTTTTCATCATGTCCGCTTGTTCCGATAAATTCAAAATTTCCAAAGTCATCACTCTTAACTGCTAATTGTTTATCTTTAAAAAATTTAGTTAGAATATTTAAATCTTCTTTATTTGGTCCTAAGGTGACTATAGCTTTATTACTTTGATTAATAATAGGTGCATATTTCTGTTCATATTCATTTATCAGCTTAACAGGTTCTAATATTTCAAGAACAGATTTTTCCGTTTCTTGCTGTTGGTGTGTTTTAGTCATTTTTGACCAATCTAACATATTAATCATCCTCATCAGTTGTTTTTTATTTAATGATCTTAACTTTAAGATTAACTCAAAAAATTTCAACTTAGTTAATAAATTTATTAACTAAAAATATGTATATGATAAAAATATCACAATTTAGATATTACGATATTTAATATAGTAAAAGATAATTTTTATTGCGTATATGATAAGAATAAGTTTTATTATAAATAAATATTAATAATTACTTAGGTTATGAGAAATAATAAAAACCAAATATATATTATAAAAATTTTTATAGCCCTAGTTATGATTACGGGCATAATATTTTTATGTTTATTTTATTCTTCATTAACTTCGTCTAAGATTAAGATTGGGGCAAAAACTAGTAATATGGACGATTCGCCTAAAATTAAGTTTACTCTTATAGATCAAGAAGGAAAGAAATTTGATAGTACCCATTTGCAAGGTCATTTAAGTTTGATTTATTTTGGTACTACCTATTCCTTGTATGACAATTAAGCACTAAAAAGAGTAGAAGATATTATTAAGATTTTGAAGAAAGAGAATATTTTAGTACAAGTAGTTTTTATTGCTCTAGATCCTGAGCATGATACAAGTGAGGTATTAAAAAAATATTTAGAAAAAATAGATGTTAATTTTATAGGTTTAACGGGGGGAGTACAAGATATTGAACAATTAGCAAACCAATTTAAGGTCTTCTATACATCCAAAATATTTGATGTAAAAACAAACGAATATGAATTACAACATTCTAATTTTGTGTATTTAATTAGCAGCCAAGGAAAATTTTTAAAGCATTATTGCTTAGGCTTACCAAAAAATGGTTAAATAAAAATATCATTCCTGCGAAAGTGGGAATTCAGTGCTTTTCTGTGTCCATCCCGTAGCTTGACCACGGGATGACATAGTGGGTTTATCGATCCACGCCAACAAAACCTCTTCGCAAAATGACACATGAGCCATACCTAATGGACGTTATCTAAGCATTCCCTATTTGTGATGAGAAATGTATTTTATCAATGCCTAAGTGTTTTAATGCATTATGCCATTTACTTTCAGGATTATCGGCAAAAATAAATTCTTTATTACAATCCATAACCAGCCATAGATTTTTCTCTAATTCTTCTTCAAGCTGTCCTGGTTTCCATGCTGTATAACCGACAATGAATAAGCTATTTTTAGGTCCTTTACCGAAAGCTATATCTTCTGAAATTTCTAAATTAGAGCTTACTGCTAAATCATTATGGAAATCCAATAACAAATTTTTATTATAATCGCTAGAATGAAGAAAAAACCCTTTTTCATGTTCTACGGGTCCGCCAAGATATATAGGAACCATAACCGGGGTTGTTATTTCGTCATTTTTTATTTTAAAAAACGATTTTAAATCTATATGATTTACTAAGCGGTTAAATATTAATCCTATTGCTCCTTCTTCCGTGTGTGATAACATATAAATTAAGGATTTATGGTAAATGCCTTTTGTAATTACATGTGGTGTAGCAACGAGTGTTTTACCGGATAAGTTATAAAAAATTTTATCGCCCATAAATAAAACTTTAATTATAATAATTAATATATAAGATTTAAATCCAATTATTCAATAGAAGTTAACAATAATGATCACATTTTTTGATATTACTATTTTTGCTATTATTACTCTTTTCTCATTTTTCGGCTTATATCAAGGTATAATCGGGTTTTCAACTAGAATACTCGGTTTTATTACTTCTATAATGTTAGGATATTTCTTATATCCATATATTTCTGAACTAATCGGGAAATATATGGATAATGAGGTTATAAGAATAATTATTGCCGGTGTTATATCTTATGTTATTTCTTTAATTTTATGTGTTTTTATAGTTTATAAATTTCTTGCTATAATTTCGTTTATGAGAAACGGTTTTATTGACAGATTCTTAGGGCTATTAGCGGGATTTGCCGTAGGTACTACTATCTCGTTAGTACTATTTTTTATAACAATGATCTTTACTTCTGAAAACTATTTTAAAAGTAAATCTTTAAAAGATTTTGTAGTAAGTAGCAAACAGAGCAAATATGGAGGAGTGCTGAAAGTTTCCGTCACCACTGATTATTTAGATGAATTAAGTAAAAATATTATAGTTATAATTCCAAACGAGACTTTAAAATCTATTGAAATATTTGAAAATAAAGACCTAAATGATTTCAAAAACTCCCTTAAGAAATCAAGTGATTCTAACGATGATAAGGATATATTTTCTCAAGAATTACAAGATGAGCTTTCTAATATAGATGATGAATAGGATGTTATTTTGACGTCATTGCGAGGAAATTACGTAAGTAATTGTACGTACGCAATTTCAGGAGTTTGTTATTATTTCATGAGATTGCCACGCAGCCTACGGCTTGCTCGCAAGGCATTGTTGCGTGGATCAATTTCACCTCTGTCATCCCGCGACTTGATCGCGGGATCCAGTTAAAAATACTAAAATTATTAGTATTTTTTATTGTTTTTATGGACCCCGTAGTCAAGCCACGGGATGACAGAGGTGAAATTGATCCACGCAACAATGCCTGCTCGCAATGACGATTACCCACCAAACAAGCACCATAACCCTTCTTCATTAAACCAGCCTATTTCCTTTAAATTTTATAAATCACTCAATCGTAATTAATTAATAAATATTAACTAATAGTAAATTTATTAATTAATTGTTGTGCGTCATAAATAAATAATGTATAATGACCAATAAGTTAAGTGGTAAAATCATTAAAAACAATAAGTTATAGGGGAAATTATGACTAATAAGAAAAAAACTTTTTTTAATAAACTTTTACTAGCAACCAGTAGTATCGGGCTACTTGCAAGTGCAGAAAGCTTTGTGGTGGATATTGTTGCTGCAAGACCGACTGTTTACACATGAGATGGGAATGATTGATAATGGAGCTCATTATAATCCACAAAACGGTGATAATATTATCTTAACGGAGAATAATCAGCGTCTTAATATTGATACTGATATCAATATAGGTAATATTAATCTTTACGGTTATACTTCATGGGGGCTTATAATTCCGACTAATAATCCAACTCGTCAAGTTAGTATTAATAATATAGTTAATGTATAATAACAATGAAACTCAAGCAGCAGTTCAAAATGCTTTAAGAGTTCCCCTAGGATATGGTGGTAATAAGAATGCAAAAGTGGATATACTACTTCACCATCAGGTAGCAAACAAAGGAGCATTAGTTGAGGATAGTAAATTAGTTATTAAGGGAAACGATATTAGTGCAGTCGGTGCAATTCGATTTGGCGGTGCGTCGGTTGAGTTAGTTTTTGAAAATAATAATATTACGGTTGATAGTAGAATATACTCTAACGGTATAGAGAGAGGTAGATTAACTGTAGCAGGCAATAATGTAGTTTTTACAAAACCTATCGGTCACGATGGAATGAATCTTTTTAGTATTTCTGCATTACAGATAGAAAATAATAAAACAGCTACCTTAAAGTCCGATATTTATTCTAATGATATTGTTTTAGGACAAAATTCAAAATTAATTATAGATTCTTCTAAACAGAATATAGATGTATGGTCCGGAGTTGCTTCCAATAATCCGGGAGATGATCATGGTATAGTTGAAGTAAAAGGAAAAAATGCGGTAATTTTTCGTAAAAGCGTCGGCTTACAGGATTTTAGAGTTGCCGAGATAAAAATTGGAAATGAAAATAAAGCTGAATTCAAACAAAATGTATACGCAAAGAAGATTACAGTAGCAAGTAATGATGTTGAGTTTCAAGAAAAACTTGATATGACTCAGTATAATCAGGATAATAGAGGATACCGGTAATTTAGAATTTACGAATCGCGGCAAAGTAAAGTTTAATAAAGATTTAATCGGTAACATTACTACTAGTAAAGCAGGCCAAGGTGAAGTAACTTTTGTAAATACTCCTAATATTTATGAAGTCGGTGCAGTAAATAAGAGGATTGAGAAGTTAACATTTACGGGTAATCATGTTCGTAACCTACATAAAAACATTTATGCTACCCAAAGTTAACTTTGAGGCCGGTACTTATAATGTTCACGCTAATCCTGTTACAATTGAGGGAAATGCTAAAATTAACGGTTCAACATTTGACCTTAGACGTGACTTAATTCTTAACGGTAATGTAGAATTTTCCGGTAATATTACATTTAACGTAACCGGAGGATATAGTGTATTTTTTCAAAATAATCTCCCTAGCGTATTAGCCGGTACAAGTATTGAGATTAATGTTAACGGTGCCCATCCCGTAGATGCAGTATCGGCATTATCTATTTTTAGGGTCAATGGCGGTGCATTTGTTCCTGAAGGGCATAATTATAATCCGGTTACGGGAAAAATGAACTTTAGGAACAAGCAGGACAAGCAGCGGCTCAAGAAGTAGCGCACAGCAGCAACCTAGATTACAAGCTGAGATTCAAGGATTACAGCGGCAACAACAGCAAGTTCAGCAAACAAGCTCAAGCACAGTAGAACCAGCAAGGACAAGGTCAGGGGCAAGGACAAGCTCAGCAACAGCATCAAGGACAAAGACTGCAAGCTCAGCAACAGCAAGAAGAAGAAAGAAGAAATGAAAATGAAAGATTAGCACAACAAGAGGCTAACGAAAGAGCAATAGTCGAAGAAAATAATAGAAGAATAGAAGAGCAAAGACTGCAAGCGGAGTATCAGCAACGTCAAGCTAACGAAATAAGAATATGTTAAAAAACCTGAGCTGCAAAAATTAGCTGAGGCAATCAATAATACTATCGTTGTCCATACGGAAAATACTTTTGTAACGGAAGTGCAAAAAGAAGTGATCAGAGAAAAATCTGCACTTGTTATGAAAAATCCTGAAAAACATGCGGTAGAACTTGCTAAGGAGTTAGTAAATAATAAAGCTGAGCTTAAAGAAGTGGCTAAAGTAGCTAATGATGATACTGTTGTAGTGAGTAAAACAAAGCAAGAGCAATCTTTATTATTCGTAGCAAACTTAGCTCAAGTTGCACCTGATAATGCAAAAAAAGTAGTAGAGCATTTAACCGAGCAAGGAACAAGATCGGTTAGTGTAGCAAATGTTACGGCTGAAGCAGTAACTGCTAATATTAATAATCACCTATCAGGCGGTAGTATGATAGCCGTTGCAGCAGGTGATGAAGAAACCTCTATAATTACTAAAAAAGGATTATGGGTTGCCGGTACTTTTGGTTCAAGTAATCAAGATGCATATAAAGGTAATCCTAGCTATAAAGGGACGGTATCCGGTGGCACGATCGGCGGTGATCTTTACATCGGGGAAAATAGTCTTGTCGGTATTGCATATAGCCGTATGAACTCTGACTTTAAGTTTAAAGGTTCAAGCACCGGTGATAAATTATCGGCAGAAAGCGATATTATTTCTCTATACGGTCAACAACAATTTAGTAATGGCCTTATATTACAAGAAATATTTTCAGCAAGTAACAGTAAAATCAACAAGAAGGACTTAAGACCGGTCGGACCTAATAGTTATAAAACGGCTAGCGGTAAATATACAAGCAAAGCTTACGGTTTTGAGGGTAATGTCGGTTATCAATTCTCTGCTATGGACGGTATAAATTTAATGCCTAATATCGGTATTAGATATAATACATATAAAGCTTATACCGAAACCGGTACAGGTGTGAATAATATGTATGTTGCAGGTAAATCCGGTAACTTAACTACAGGGATTGCAGGTATAAAACTAACCGCTCCTAAGAGATTATCAAACGATACTCAAATAGTATCCGGACTGCATGCTTCCATAGAAAATAGCTTTAGCAATAAGCAACCTAAGGTGAAAGCTAGATTTATTGGAGCAGATAATTACTTTGAGAACACTACAAGTAGCAGCACACCGAAAGTCGGCTATAATGTAGGTGCAAGTTTACTTACGGCTCATAAGAATATTGAGCTACTTGCAACGTATAACTGTAATTTACGCAGCAAATATACTAGCCATCAAGGTTCATTAAAGTTAAAGATATTGTTCTAATAATATCTTTCCTGTAGAAACGGGATACTAAATCGTCATTGCGAGCAGCCGTAGGCTGCGTGGCAATCTCATGAAATAATAACAAACTCCTGAGATTGCTGAGGGTGTCAGAAAGTTTGTGTAAGTTATAAAAATAGTTAAGAATAAAATTAATTAAAACAACTTACATGAGGCTAATATGAAAAATAAGAGCAAAGTATCAAATCCAACTATAGAAAAAGTAGTATCAGAAATACTATCACAAAGTGATCCATCTGAGATATTTGGCAAAGAAGAGATATTTCAGGAAATTAAAAAGCAGATAGTAAATAAGATTTTAGAGAAAGAAATGGAATCTCATATAGGTTATGAGAAACATTCTAAAAATGAGAAAGACTCAGATAACAGACGTAATGGCAATTATGAAAAGACTCTAATAGATCCAGAAGGTCGTAAATTGAAAGTAGAAGTGCCAAGGGATTGGGACGGAGAATTTGAACCTCAACTAATTCCAAAAGGAGTGCGTAAATTTGAAGGATTTGATGATAAAGTAATATCCTTATATGCTCGGGGAATGACCATTAGGGAAATACAATGGCACTTAGAAGAACTATATGCCACCAAGGTATCATCTGAGTTAATATCAAAGGTAACTGATGGTATTTTAGAGGAAGTAACTGCCTGGCAGAATAGAGCACTTGATAATGTATATCCTATAATGTACTTAGATTGTATTCATGTTAAGGCAAGAGATAATCATGTAATAATAAATAAAGCAGTTTATATAGCTATTGGAGTGAATATGGAGGACAAGAAAGAGCTATTAGGAATTTGGATAGGCAAGAATGAAGGGTCTAAATTTTGGATGCAGGTAGTAACAGAACTTAAGAATCGAGGAGTTGAACAAATATATGTTGCATGTGTTGATGGTCTTAAGGGTTTTCCAGAGGCGATAAATAGCATTTTTCCAAAAACCATAGTGCAGTTGTGTATTGTTCATATGGTAAGAAATTCTGTAAAATACGTATCATACAAAGATTTAAAAGCGGTAACAGCTGATTTAAAAGCAGTTTATTCTGCAATAAATGAAGCAGAGGGATTAAGAGAATTACAAAATTTTGCCAAAAAATGGGATGAAAAATATCCAGTTATTTTTGACATATGGCAACGAAATTGGTCTGGCATAGCTCCATTTTTTAGCTTTCCGGAAGACATTAGAAAAGCGATTTACACTACTAATGCTATTGAATCCACTAACCGTCAAATTCGTAAAATTATTAAAAATAAAGGAGTGTTTCCAGATGACAAATCGATTCAGAAAATAATCTTTTTGGCATTGACAAATGCCTCTAAAAAATGGACAATGCCTATTAAGAATTGGGCGATGGCTTTAAATCAATTTGCAATCCTTTGTGATACTAATTTACAAAATTGGGCAAATGGAGAAATCATACTTACACAAAGAATCTGACAGACCCTGCTTCGTCAAATTACTTTGTAATTTCCTCGCAATGACGGAAAAACCGATATCCACGCAGCAATGCCTCCTCGCCTTGTGAATTCCTTGCTCTTTTTGAAGTTTATCTTCGTCTGCTATTCTTCATTTCACATCAGTATACTCATAATTCCCTAACCGGTTTTAGTACTAACTTTTTGTTACTAAAGATATTAATTTTAGAAAAGAAATTACTTTTTGGCTTTTTAAAATCACGTTTATAATTTTCACCGGTGACAGCATTATAGCTAGTAATCAGAGAAGGTATAACCTTGTTATAATATATTTTATAAAGGTCATGCATAGTTTCTTTGGTAGTTAAATACCCCCATTTTACGGCTTGTTGCGGTACTCTAGCAAGTGCCTCAATACAGGCTACAGCTTCTTCAATTTCAGGGTTTTTATTTTTATACACGTCAGCGTTTGGCGATAAATTAGCTTGCATATCTTTAAACATAGCCTCAATCATTAATGCCATATATTTATCGGTTTTAAATTTTTTTACAAATATTAGGTTATTCCTACTGCTATAATTTAAAAGCCGAAATTTATATATAAAAATCATGAATTTTATAGCATAAACTTTTAAGCCGCTAACTTTATTTACATTATAAAATTTAAGTTTCGTTTCATAATCTAATTGCTTTTTCATACCTGCTTTAAGGAGCTTAGCCAGCAAATTATGACAATGTATTATATCATTTTTTCTAGCAATTCGTACTTTATCGGTAGCTTTAGTACCGGAAAAATTAGCTGAATGGCGAGTTATTTGCCGCCCCCTATCATCTCTTTTTATATCGGCAAAATGCCCAAGTTCTTGAGCTGCGATAATCTGAAGTCTTGCTGCCGCAGCAAAGCCGTTGCCGTAAGTCGGATGATCTTTATTGTTTTCAGCAAAAGGATTACCGCCGCATGAAACAAAAATAGCCACGTCCTTACCGTTAGTGCTTTGCATACCGCTATTACCGCCTATCCGTTGCCAGCTAACCATATCCATCATATCGCCGATATTATGCGAGTAGGTAAGGAATACTTCCGTCTTATTAAAAAGAAGCCATCTTATTACGATTGGATGAGCAGACTGTACAAAAAGACGTGCCAGCATTTCGATTACTTCTTTCTTAACCGGCTGTAGCTTTTGTATTTGCTTTTTTAAATTGTCGAAAATTGATTTTATTTTTTGATCTGAAGCAGAGTTTCTGTATAAATTTTGAAAAAGCTTGGTAGTTTCGGGGACTAAATGCGGACTTGTTAGTTCTTCTTTACTAACCATTAAGCTTATATTAAGAGCAGGCTCGGTAAACCTTGCAAAATTGCAGCAATCATCGGTATCTATCCGTAATTTACCGGACTTAATTAATTGCATCGCTAAATGCTCATACTCTATTTCCATGTCCTGCTTATAAATAGCAGGAACACGGTCAAGAATGTGATATATGCTAGTCATTTTATTTGTTTAGTGATTATTATCTTCTACATTACCTGTTGGTAGTACATCATCATTTTCGTCTATATTTAAAGGTAGGACCTCTAAGTTAAATACAAGTTCAGGTTCATTAGATACGTGCTTCGGTTTAGGTTCTTCTTCGAATATAAGGTTTACAACAACATCTACCTTAGGGAATACTGTGTCAAAGCAATCTTTAAAAAATTTATCCGACTATTTTAACTTTATTGCATCTAATGCTTTTTGTCTATCATCTTCATTTTTAATACATATGTTAATTGCCTCTCTCCTAAAAAATAAATGAGGATAATCATTGAAAATTTTTGTAATTAGCTCCGGATGTTTCTCGCTAAAATATTCGAGACATACCTTATTACCATATCTAAATATTTTATATGCTAAGATGTAAACCTTCAGATTTGATCTGACATATTAAGATTGAAATTAGACGAGTTTGTGGGTATGTAGATAACTAAGGAGTTATCTATCATATCCACGAACTAAATATAAAACTCAATTAATAGGAACAATATGTCAAATTATGATCAAAAAATAATCAAACCTAAATTAGGATTATTAGAACTTGCAAAACAACTAGGTAGTGTTAGTACTGCGTGTAAAGTAATGGGCTATTCAAGAGATAGCTTTTACCGTTTCAAGGAACTATATGAGATGGGCGGAGAAGCGGCTCTTGTGGATATGAGTCGTAAGAAACCTATAGTAAAGAATCGTGTATCAGAACATATAGAACAAGCAGTAATAAATCTTGCTATAGAGAATCCTGCTCTTGGTCAGCTTCGTGCGAGCCAAGCACTAATAAAGCAAGGTATTATAGTGTCATCCAGTGGTGTACGTTCTATCTGGCTACGCAACGATCTTGAAACTCTAAAGAAACGACTCAAAGCTTTAGAAGCTAAATCTGCACAGGACGGTATCTTACTGACAGAAGAGCAGATATCTGCTTTAAAAAAAGCAAAACAAATTAAAGAGGCTCATGGAGAAATTGATACTCAGCATCCCGGTTATCTTGGTGCACAAGACACCTATTATGTCGGTAATATGAAAGGAGTAGGTAGAATATACCAACAAACCTTTATTGACACTTATTCTAGAGTGGCTATTTGCAAACTCTATACTGATAAATCTGCAATAACATCCGCTGATATTTTAAATGATAAGGTAATACCTTTCTTTAATAATCATGATGTACCACTACTGAGAATCCTTACAGATAGAGGAACGGAATATTGTGGTAAGGTAGAACATCATGCTTTTGAGTTATATTTGGCTATAGAAAATATTGATCATACTAAAACTAAGGCACGTTCTCCTCAAACTAATGGAATATGCGAAAGATTACATAGAACTTTAAAAGATGAATTTTATGATATAGCTTTCCGTAAAAAGATTTATAGCTCATTAGAGGATTTACAGATTGACTTAGATCAATATTTAAACAAATATAACAATACTAGACCGCATTCTGGAAAGTTCTGTTATGGAAAAACTCCTATGCAAACTTTCAAGGATAGCATTAAAATTGCTCAAGATAAGTCTATTAATTCTTACTTATCTGACAGCACTTTTGCTGCTTAATCAATCTCTACCTGTCAGATCAAGTGTACGGGCTGTTGAAAAAGTTATAAAAAGAAGTAGAAAAGAGTTAATCTAAGGAATAAGCTGTATTTTTATGCTTAAATGAAGGTGTAAAGATGCAGGGTTATAAGCTTGATCAAAGTGTGAGATGTAATAGCCTTAGCTTAAGGCACATGATACCTAATGATCATTTATTAGTGAGGATTCATGAAGCTAAAGAATTAGAGTTTTCTTTTATCTATGAAATAACTAAGAATCGTTATTGTGCTAATTACGGACGTCCATCAATTGATCCTGTATTATTTTTTAGGATGCAAATAATAAGTTACTTATATGGTATAAAGTCAAATAGACGATTATGTAAAGAAATTCAGTTAAATATAGCATATAGGTGGTTTTGTGGTTTAAGTTTAGAGGATAAAGTACCGGATCATTCATCATTAAGTAGGATAAGAGATAGATTTGGGGTAGAACTATTTCAAGAAATATTTATAAGCTTGATTAAGCAATGGTATGAACTAGATATTATAAAAGGAGAAACAATTATTTCAGATGCCTCTTTAGTTGAATCTAATGCCTCTATGAATAGCCTAATATTAAGAAAAGATCAAGGTGATTCACAAAAGAGAGAATTAAAAAAATATGAACGTCGTTATCATGATTTCCGAGAAGGGAAAAAAGTAAGGAAAATATCTAATCAAACTCATGTCAGTAGGACAGATCCTGATTGTAGTCTTGTATCAAGAACTAATGGTTATAAAAAGCTATGTTATAAGACCCACTACTCAATTGATTCAGATTCACGTATTATAATAGATTGTTATGTAAGTACAGGATCACAACATGAGTGTATTGTACTTCCAAGTAGAGTTTGGAATATATTAAATAATTTTTCTTTTAGAGTAAAAGAATGGATAGCAGACAAAGGTTATGGTAGAGGTCCAACCTATGGATATTTTAAATTACTTGGAATTACAACTTATATACCTTTACATGTAGATAATCTTGGTGAAGGAAAAATAAGTAGGGGGGAATTTCAATATGATAGAGAACAGGATAGATATAAGTGTCCACAGGGACATTATCTTTATCCGTATGATAAATTAGATAAAAAACAAATAAAACGTTATCGTATTACAGGAGGGCATTGTAAAAATTGCTCTCTAAAATCAGGTTGTATTTCTGATAATTATAGTAATAGAGGACGATTTATTTATCGTAATCCTTATCAGGATGAAATAGATGAGGTAAAGGTCAGACAGAATAGAATTGATTTTAAGAAAAAACTAATTGAGAGAAAGTGGAAAATAGAAGGTCTATTTGGTGAAGCTAAGGAGAATCATGGTTTACGAGGAGCAAAATTTAGAAGTGTACAGAAAACACAGATTCAAATACTGATGATTGCGATAGTACAAAATTTTAAACGGATACTTAAAATTATTTTTTGGTTTTTTTATCTACTGCTATTAAAGATAAAAAAATATTAAAGTATTTGCAACCTTGTTGATTTTTTCAACAGCCCGTGTAGAGTTTTACACTTTATTACAATTTCCTTCAAATATTACTGGCGCTATAATTTGATTATTACGAAGCCCCGCTATCATACTGATCCTGGATTTATGTTGATACACTTTGTTTCCATAACATCTAGTACCTTTTATACTCCATCCATATTCTCTACAAGCATTATCTTCTATTCCTGACTCATCAATGAATACTAGAGTTTCTTTAGAAATTTGCTGTATCTTTTCTATAAATTCATTCCTTAAACCAATATCCCTTCTGGGATGAAGATGACTTTTTTTTATAAGTGTACCCTAGTAGTTTTCTATAGTAATTTATTCTAGTTCTTTGTAATCTATTACCTAGTATAATACTTAATTCTTTAGCTGTTTTATCATGATTATTGATAATTAATTCTTCAAATTCTTTGAGATTTATTTTTGCATTATAACCCTTTGCTGGACCATAAGGTTTTGCTTTTATATCTCCTGTTTCCCATTTAAGAGTTTTCCATCTATATATAGTGTTACGACCTATATTGAATATTTTACATGCTTTAACAATTGAGAGCCCATCATCTAGAGCTTTGAATAGTTTCATTCTTAAATCGTAACTGTAACTGCTTGCCATAATTTATTTATTATCATTTATAACATATATATTAGCATAGTATGTACCTATTTACTATGGTCTAGTTATAATTGCGAGTCTCGTTATGCTCCATGCTCAACATTTAAAATTGCTATAAGTTTAATGGGTTATGATTATGGGTTTTTAATTGATGAAACTCATCCAAAATTACCTTTTAAAGAAGGATATGCTGACTATCTTGAAGTTGGAAACAATCCCAAACACCTAAAGATTGGATGAAGACTAGCTGTGTTTGGTATTCTCAGGTTATTACCAAAGAATTAGGTATTGAAAAATTCCGTGATTATGTAACAAAATTTGATTATGGTAATCGTGATATTTCAGGAGATAAAGGAAAGAATAACGGTTTAACTAATGCAGGGCTTTCTAGTTCTTTAGAAATTTCACCGGAAGAACAATTAGCTTTTCTTCAAAAACTAGCAGAGAATAAATTGCCTGTAAGTGTTAAAGCCCAAGAAATGACTAAAAATATTTTGTTTATTGAAGATTTTCGGTTGGAAGCTTTACGGTAAAACAGGCAGCGGTAATAAACTTAGCCAAGATAGAACTGTAAAATTAAAGGATCGTAAAATCGGATGGTTTATAGGTTGGCTACAAAAAAATGACAGAACAGTTTTCTTTATACATTTCATTGAAGATAATAAAACTTATGATTCTTATGCAGGACGACGTTCTAAAGAAGCAGCGAAAGAAAAGCTAAAAGAATTGAAATAAATCCCAATTTTTATTTTCGAGGAACAACCAACAGTGAATTTGCTATTGGTTGTTGATTAAAAAGCAATACTCTAAGTTATCTATACTAAAGTACCTTCTTCTTCATAGGAGACTCCCGTCATATCTACCACAGCATGATCATTATCAAGTAGAGTGTTATTTTCAGTAGTAACATCTTCATTAATTTCAGCAGCAAGTTTTTCAGCTTCAATTTCATCAATATATTGTTTTAATTTAGCTTTTTTTGCGTTTTTATTTCTAACATACCAAGTTATTCCTGCACCTATTATAACAGCTATGGAGGCAACTACAGCTGTGCCAATGCTTATATATGGAGCAACTAAGGAATTATCGTTATCACTCTCATCAAACATATTTTCTTGAGAGTTGTAAGTTGTATTGAAATCAGTATTAGTAAGGTTTGCTACGGTGTTATTAATTAAATTTATTCCCGTTTCAGTCCAACTTTCAGTGTTATTGGAAAAGATTGATTCAGAAATTTTGGCAGTAGAGCTTGTTATTGTGTTATTAATCGTATTAGCTGCTATTTCAGGTAAGTCTTTTGTTATGTAGTTTACTAAGTTTTCTATTGTGCTAGTACCTTGAGTAGTGCCTAGATATCGGGTTAGCTATTAAATCCTTTATTTCTGAAGAAATTCCATTCAAATTATTTCCTTTAAGTACCTCAAATATTTCGCATCCTTTACCCTATAGTAATAGGGTTATTAGTTGCTGCAGTATTAAGTATATACTCAATAGTAGGGTTTAAAATTTTAGTATAATTTTGTGGATCAGAATAATAACGAAAATTTTCTTGACATATTTTCATCAATGCTTCCTCATACACAAAAGTATTATCACCTTGTTTTTTAAATATATAATCTCGTATATCATCTCCATTATCATTAACTGCAGTAATAATAGCCTCGTCTATAGTTAACACTTTCTTTACTTTGAAAAACCCTCTAAATATTAGGTTCATGATATCGCTATTTAATAATTCAATTCCTTTGCTACACTCCATCGCTGCCATATTGTTTTTAAGACAATTCGATACAATTAAATTTTTTGTAGTAGGATCTTATAATAATTTTCTCCGTTATATCCTATTTGAAGCATATTATATTCTTGGTCTCCAATTGTTGCTCTTGCTGTAGTAATTCTTGCCACAGTGGTTAAAAATGAAGTTAATTGATGTATCTATTTTGCTATTCTTTTTGGATTTTTAAAATTGAAGTGCATGATAAGCAGTACTTATTTGATAGTCAAGAAATTATTAACAAAAATTAATAATTAATATATAATCATTGCAATTAGGTGAAATTATATAAATTTCAATATTGCTTGAAGTATCTAAAGAAATGTTATAAAGTCAAAAAGTTCATAGAAATTTGAGGGTATTATGCAAGTAGTAAAAACTTTAGAACAAATTTTAGCAGATAGTTATGCTTTATATTTTAAAACACAAAATTATCATTGGAATGTAGAAGGAGCAGAGTTTAGAAGTCTACATTTATTATTTGAGGGGCAGTATGAAGATTTAGCTGAAAGCTTAGATGAGCTTGCTGAAAGAATAAGAAGTTTAGGTGCTAAAGTCCCCGCATTATCAGATTTAATAAAACTTGCATCTGTAGATGAGGCAAATCCAAACGCAACAGCAAATGAAATGCTTAAAAGTCTAACAAAAGATCAAGATATTATTAGAGATACATTATATAAGGGACTCAAAGTAGCACAAGCAGAGGGCGATGAGGGTACAGCCGATATGATTATTGGACGAATTAAAGTGCATGAAAAAAACAGATGGATGCTGAAGAGTAGTATACTCTAGTGTCATTTCCTTCGTCATTGCGAGCAACTGAAAGGAGCGTGGCAATCTCAGGAGATAGTGTATGATTCCTGAGATTGCCGAGTCGATGCTACGCATCTCCTCGCAATGACGTTAATGCTCATAACAAACAAAATAAAAATAAAATGGAACAATACAATGTAGTCGTTATAGGCGGTGGTCCAGGTGGATATGTTGCAGCAATTAGAGCAGCACAATTAAAGAAAAAAGTTATATTAATAGAAAAAGAACATTTAGGAGGGGTGTGCCTTAATTGGGGATGTATACCGACTAAATCCCTGCTTAAATCTGCTGAGGTTTTTGAATATATAAAACATGCTAAAGATTATGGAATTGATGCTAAAGGTGCTGAAATCAACATTAAGAAAATAGTCGAACACTCAAGAAAGATTTCAAATAAGCTTGCAGGCGGTGTTAAGTTACTACTGAAAAAAAACAAAGTTACCGTGGTAGACGGAGTAGCAAGTCTTGCAGGAAATAAGGTAATAAATATAAATGATAAACCTACAGTAAAAGCAGAAAATATTATTATAGCTACCGGAGCAAGATCTAGGGTTTTAAAAGGCTTTGAGCCTGACGGTAAACAAATTTGGACGTCTAAGGAAGCTATGATACCACAGCATGTGCCGAAATCTATTATTATTGTCGGCTCAGGTGCAATAGGTATAGAATTCGCTTCATTTTATAATAGTATCGGTGTGGATGTTACCGTAATTGAGGCACATAATAGAATATTGCCGGCTGAAGATACGGAAATTGCCGAAATCGCTCATAAGAGCTTTGAGAAGAAAGGTATAAAAATTATTACAAATGCTAAGTTAATTAAGCAAACAAAAACAAAAGATACGATAGAAGTTGAGTTAGAGTTAGCAGGTAAAACACAAAAATTACAAGCTGAAATTTTACTTATGGCAGTAGGTATTACAGCTAATACGGAAAATTTAGGTCTTGAGAAAACAAAAATTAAAGTAGAAAACGGCTATATAACTACTAACGGGTTAATGCAAACTACGGAATCAGGAATTTATGCTATAGGCGATGTAGCAGGAGTGCCTTGTTTAGCTCATAAAGCAAGCCATGAAGGTATTATTGCAGCGGAAAGCATAGCGGGCTTAAAACCGCATGCTATTAATAAACATAATATTCCCGGTTGCACTTATTCTTCGCCGCAAATAGCAAGCGTCGGTTTGACTGAAGAAGCAGCAAAAACCTTAGGTTATGAGCTTAAAATAGGCAGATTTCCTTTTATAGCTAACGGTAAGGCTTTAGTAAGCGGTGATAGTGATGGCTTAATTAAAACTATATTTGATGTTAAGACGGGTGAGTTGCTCGGAGCTCATATGATAGGTTCGGAAGTTACGGAATTAATACAAGGATATGTGGTTTCAAAAAATTTAGAAGGAACGGAATTGGATTTAATTAACACTATCTTCCCACATCCGACTTTATCGGAAATGATGCATGAATCAGTGCTCGCCGCTTATGATAGAGCAATACATATTTAAATATAATTAAAAAAATGAACAAAGGTGATTTAATCGAGAATTATGCAGTAGCGTTATTTAATAACGCTATGGTTGATAATATACAAGATAAGATCTTTGAAGAAATTACTTCTATAAACCTTATAATTACCGATAATTTTGATATTAGAGAGTTCCTATTTTCTCCTATAGTAAATAAGAACGACAAAATTAACGCAGTCAATTCGTTAGCAAAAAATATCAAAATTAGCACAATAGTACAAAATTTTTTATTGTTATTGGTAAAAAATTCTCGTACTGCTATTTTATCTAATATAGTAGATGCTTATAATACTTTACTATATGAAAGTAAAAATATAAAGATAGTTCAGGTTATTTCTGCAAATAAGTTACAACCTAAAGAGCAGGAGTGGATTAAATCTCGTATAGAAAAAGAATTAAATCAAAAAATAGAAATATTATTTGATATAGATAGTACTATTATTGGCGGTATTGTAATTAAATATGATAGTATGTTGCAAGATTACTCAATAAAAGGTAGTTTAGAGAAAATAACGAAAGCTTTAAAGAAAGTTAATATTGCTGCATAGATATTTATATAGTCATTGCGAGGAAATTACGAAGTAATTGACGAAGCAATCTCAGGATATTTTATGAGATTGCCACGCAGCCTACGGCTGCTCGCAATGACGACTTAGTATCCACATGGGTAATGCTCGTTCGCAATGACAAGAAAATTAGGAGACGTAAACCACATGAAACTAAAGCCTATTGAAGTAGCTGAAATATTACAAAAGGAAATAGCTAATATTAATTGCTTAAGTGAGTTTGAGGAAATAGGGCAGGTAATAACCGTCGGTGACGGTATAGCCAAAATTTACGGTCTTGCTAATGTAAAATCTGGTGAAGTGGTAGAATTTAAATCCGGTGTTAAGGGTCTTGTTTTAAATTTGGAGAATGATAGCGTCGGTGCTGTAATTATGGGGGATGATAACCAAGTACAGCAAGGCGATAATGTCAAAAGAACTAAAGAAGTTTTAGAAGTACCGGTAGGAAAAGCTTTGCTTGGTCGTGTTGTTGATGCTCTAGGTAATCCTATTGACGGCAAAGGCGATATTGCAAGTAAAGAGTACAGACATATCGAGATGAAGGCTCCGGGAATAATAGAAAGAACGAGCGTAAGCGAACCCGTACAAACCGGAATAAAGGCTATAGATTCGTTAATCCCAATAGGTAGAGGGCAAAGAGAGTTAATAATCGGTGATAGGCAAACCGGAAAAACAGCTATAGCCGTCGATACTATTATCAATCAAAAACAAGCCCATTCACTTACTAATGAAAGTGATAAAATTTATTGTATTTATGTAGCTATTGGGCAGAAAAGATCAAGTGTTGCACAGATAGTAAAGAAATTAGAAGATGCCGGAGCCATGGACTATACAATCGTTGTTTCGGCTACTGCATCAGAAGCTGCGGTTCTTCAATTCATTGCCCCTTATTCTGCCTGTAGCATGGGTGAATATTTTCGTGATAACGGCATGCACGCACTTATTATTTATGATGATTTAAGTAAGCATGCCGTTGCATATAGACAAATCTCATTATTACTTAGAAGACCTCCCGGGCGAGAAGCGTATCCCGGTGACGTGTTCTACCTGCATTCAAGATTGCTTGAGCGAGCTGCTAAAATGTCAGAGGAAAAAGGCAGCGGTTCACTTACTGCTCTTCCTATAATTGAGACGCAAGCAGGTGACGTATCCGCATATATCCCAACAAATGTTATTTCAATTACCGACGGTCAAATTTTCTTAGAAAGCGAGCTATTTTATAAAGGCGTAAGACCTGCCGTTAATGTCGGCATTTCGGTAAGCCGTGTTGGTTCTGCGGCACAAATAAAGGCTATGAAGCAGGTAGCAGGTTCGGTAAAGCTAGAACTTGCTCAATTTAGAGAGCTTGAGTCTTTCTTGCAATTTGGATCAGATCTAGACCCTGCCACTAAAGCACAAATCGATCACGGTAAAAGATTAGTTGAGATATTAAAACAAGCTCAATATCATCCTTTTCCGGTAGAAGAACAAATAGTAAGTATTTATGTCGGGACTAAGAAATATTTAAATGATGTACCGCTTCAGAAAGTAAAAGAATTTGAAGATAAAATGCTTACGGAGATAAGGTTAAATAAAAAAGATATTTTGGAATCAATAAAAAACGAGCAACGTATAACCGAAGAAACCGAGCAAAAACTAAAAGCATTTTTAGAAAATTTCGTAAAAGCCTACTGTGTCATGCCGTGACTTGATCACGGCATCCAGTAAAATAAGTTAAAAATACTGGACCCCGTGGTCAAGCCACGGGGTGACAATGGAAAAACCAAAAAACTATTATGTTAAATTTAAAGCAGTTAAGAACTAGAATTAAAAGCATTAAATCTACACAAAAGATTACTAAAGCAATGCAACTAGTATCAGCTTCTAAAATGGCAAAAATAAAAAGTCAAATAGCCAATTCAAATTTTTATATTGAGGCTATTAGTAAAATGATGTCTGCTATATTATCAATTGATATGTATGAGTTATCTATAGAAGAGCAGAAATTTTTTAATACCGTGCCGAATAAAGCAAATTTATTGATAGTTATGACATCACAGCGTGGTTTATGCGGAACGTTTAATTACAGTATAATTAAACAAGTTAAGAATGATATTAAAGAGTTAGAAAATAAAGGCGAACAAATAAAACTTATCATTATTGGAAAAAAAGGTTACGAAGCACTAAAAAGGCACTATGTAAATTATATTGATAGTTATTTTGAGTTACCCAAAATTCATGATGAAAATCTGATGCTACAAGTAAAACAAAAAATTATGTCGGCAGTAGAAAATCTAGAAGTTAGTAATTGTGTTATATATTTTAATAAATTTAAGAACGCAATGACTCAAATTATGACTAAGCAGCAGATTTTACCGGTAGAAAAATATCAAGATGATTCTGCAGTAGAAAATGATCATTATGAATATGAGGGGGAGAATCTAATTTCTAATCTAATTAATTTATATGTGAATTCCCAAATAAATTATGCTTTACTACAAAGTAGAGCAAGTGAGGAGGGAGCTAGAATGACCGTTATGGAAAATGCAACAAATAATGCTAATGATTTAATAAGCAAGTTAGTTTTAAAGTTGAATAGATCAAGACAGGCTATTATTACTACGGAGTTGATAGAGATTATAGCTGGTTCTGAGGCGGTTTAGGTATAAGGCTGTGTCATCCTCCCGTGGCTTGGACCACGGGATCCATTAAAAAGTAAAGAGAAGCCTGGATCCCGCAATCAAGCCACGGGATGACAAATTATAACAAAAGAAAAAATTATGACAAAAAATATCGGTAAAATTACTCAGATTATTTCAGCGGTGGTGGATGTAAAATTTACGAATAACGGTGAGTTACCGGAAATTTTAAATGCTCTAGAGTGCTATAACGATAAACAAAGGATAGTACTGGAAGTAGCACAACATATAGGCGATGATACGGTGCGTTGTATTGCTATGGATTCTACTGAAGGATTAGTGCGGGGCGTAGAAGTAATAGATACAAACAGTCCTATTCGTATTCCTGTAGGTACTGAGACGCTTGGGCGTATTATGAATGTTGTAGGTGAGCCAATTGACGGTAAAGGAGACATTAAAAGCTCAAATATTTCTTCTATATATAAGCCTGCTCCTGATTTTACCAATCAGTCAACCGAGCGTAATATATTAGTAACCGGTATTAAAGTTGTTGATTTACTTGCTCCTTATACTAAAGGCGGTAAAATAGGACTATTCGGTGGTGCAGGAGTCGGTAAAACCGTGTTAATTATGGAGCTTATTAATAACGTAGCTAAGGCCCACGGCGGTTATACGGTATTTGCAGGAGTCGGTGAGAGAACTAGAGAAGGTAATGATCTTTACCATGAAATGATTGACTCGGGTGTTATTAACCTTGAAGAGCTTGAAAAGTCAAAAGTAGCTTTAGTTTACGGGCAAATGAACGAGCCGCCTGGAGCAAGAGCAAGAGTTGCGTTAAGCGGCCTGACCATTGCAGAAAGTTTTAGAGATATGAATGAGGGGCAAGATGTTTTATTCTTTGTAGATAATATTTTCCGTTTTACTCAAGCAGGTTCTGAAGTATCGGCGTTGCTTGGTAGAATTCCGTCAGCGGTAGGGTATCAGCCTACTCTTGCTACTGATATGGGAGAGCTACAGGAGCGTATCACCTCTACTAAGCACGGCTCAATAACTTCCGTGCAGGCTATATATGTACCGGCAGATGATTTAACCGATCCTGCTCCTGCTACTTCTTTCGCACATTTAGATGCTACAACAGTACTTAGCCGTCAGATAGCCGAGCTTGGAATTTATCCGGCAGTTGACCCGTTAGATAGTAATTCTCAGGTACTTGATCCGATGATTGTTGGTGAAGAACATTATAGTGTAGCAAGACAAGTGCAGCAAGTTTTACAAACTTATAAATCGTTGCAGGATATCATCGCTATTTTAGGTATGGATGAGCTATCCGAAGAAGATAAACTAACCGTATCGCGTGCTAGAAAAATACAGCGTTTCTTATCGCAGCCTTTCCATGTCGCCGAAGTATTTACCGGAGCTGAAGGCAAATTTGTTAACTTAGCTGATACTATTGCAGGCTTTAAAGGACTTGTAGAGGGTAAATACGATGATTTACCGGAAGCTGCTTTTTATATGGTCGGAACTATGGACGAGGCTATTGAGAAAGCAAAGACGTTGAAGATGTAGACATTGTCACCCCGTGGCTTGACCACGGGATCCAGTGAAAGTAGTAATATAGCAAGTCGTTTTTCTGGACCCCGTGGTCAAGCCACGGGGTGACATTAAGGATAAACCAAAATATGAACGAAACAATTCTAGTCAAAATAATTACTCCTTTAAGTATTGCATTTGAAAAGCAAGCTAAAATGGTAACAATGCCGGGTGAGGAGGGTATGTTTGGAGTGCTGCCGGGTCACGCTCCGATGATTGTTAATTTAAAAGCCGGTTTAGTGCAGGTTTATATAGATGATATGCATAAATCTGAAAACACTTATCTTATTTCCGGCGGTGTAACCGAAGTAACGGCAAATTATATTAATATAGCTACGGAAACGGCTATTAACGTTACGAATTTAAGTGAAGCAGAAATAGCAACTAAGCTTCTAGAACTTCAAAAACCTTTATCAGATCAACATTAATTTGTTTGAAAAATCTACGTTTTGGGATAAGGTTATTTTTATGTCATTGCGAGGAGAATTACATAGTAATTCGACGAAGCAATCTCAGGATATTTGACGAGATTGCCACGCAGCCTACGGATGCTCGCAATGACGATGTTCATTCCACATAATCAAGTGAGAAACAAATGTCAAAAGTGCATAATTCAGAATATCTTAAAGAATTATCAGTCGATAATACTTCATACAAAATTTATGATATAAATAAAGCGGCAAGCGATATCGAACTTCCCTTAAAAAAGCTTCCATATAGTTTAAGAGTGTTATTTGAGAATGTATTACGTTCTAATGGTTCAAAGCAAAACTTACTTGTATTTAAAGAATGGCTAAAAACTAAAAAATCTAATGCGGAAATAGATTTTATGCCGGCAAGAGTTTTGATGCAGGATTTTACTGGTGTGCCTGCTATTGTGGACTTGGCTGCTATGCGTGATGCGATGAAGAAAATAGGGGGCGATCCGTTAAAAATTAATCCGCTTATTCCTGTTGATTTGGTAATAGACCATTCCGTAAGCGTTGATTCTTACGCAGCTAAGGATTCATTCGATAAAAATGTTCAAATGGAAATGAAACGTAATATAGAGCGTTATGCATTTCTTAAATGGGGGCAGCAAGCATTTAATAATTTTAAAGTAGTGCCGCCAGGTACGGGTATTTGCCATCAAGTAAATTTAGAATATTTAGCAAAAGTCGTGTGGCATAAGGACGGGCTTGCTTATCCTGATAGTTTAGTTGGAACGGATAGCCATACAACTATGGTAAACGGATTATCGGTGCTTGGTTGGGGAGTCGGCGGAATAGAGGCGGAAGCTGCAATGCTTGGACAACCTCTTACTATGATTCTACCGGAAGTAATCGGTGTAAAACTAACAGGAAAATTAATAGGTATAGCTACCGCAACCGATTTAGTTTTAACCGTTACTGAAATGCTACGTAAAAAGAGAGTAGTAGGTAAATTTGTTGAGTTTTTCGGTGAGGGGCTAAAAAATCTAACGATTGCCGATCGTGCTACCATTTCTAATATGTCGCCTGAATACGGTGCTACTTGCGGCTTTTTCCCGATTGATCAAGAAACTATAAAATATCTAGAGCTAACAGGTAGAGAAAAAACGCAAATCAAATTAGTAGAGAAATACGCAACCGAGCAGAATCTTTGGTATGATTTTGAGCATGAGGCAGAATATACTGAGGTTTTAGAGCTAGATTTATCCACGGTACATAGTTCACTTGCCGGTCCAAAACGTCCGCAAGATCGAGTAAACTTAAACGATGTAGCAAGTAATTTTAAACATGAATTATCGAATTTTGCTTTAGAAAATAAAGACATTGATAAAAAATATGCCGTAGCAAATCAGAATTACGAAATCGGTAACGGCGATGTGGTAATTGCAGCAATTACTAGCTGTACTAATACTTCTAATCCTTCGGTTATGATTGGTGCAGCACTTCTTGCTAAAAAAGCACTAGAATACGGGTTAAAGGTAAAGCCTTGGGTTAAAACTTCTCTTGCTCCTGGTTCAAAAGTCGTAACGGAATATTTGAATCTTAGAGGTCTTGATAAATATTTAGATGAATTAGGGTTTAATCTAGTAGGTTACGGCTGCACTACTTGCATCGGTAATTCCGGACCTCTAAATCCAGAAATAGAGGAAACTATTAACAAAAACGGGCTAGTTGTTGCTTCTGTTTTATCTGGTAATAGGAATTTTGAAGGGCGAATTAATCCACTTACTAAAGCAAGCTATCTCGGTTCGCCTATTTTAGTCGTAGCATATGCACTTAGTGGCACTCTTAATATAGATCTAACAAATATGCCTATAGGAGAAAATATTTATTTAAAAGATATTTGGCCAAGCAAAGAAGAGATAGATGAAGTTATTGCAAATTCAATTAATTCCTCTATGTTTATAGAAAAATATTCTGATATATTTAGCGGAACAAAAGAGTGGAAAGATTTACAGGTTACTACTAGCTCTAATTATAATTGGGATAAGAATAGTACCTATATTAATAATCCGCCTTATTTTGAGGATATAGGCAGCGAGAATAGTATAAAAGATATAAAATCTGCAAAAATTCTAGCAATTTTCGGCGATTCTATTACTACCGATCATATTTCGCCGGCAGGCAGTATTAGTAAAACCAGCCCTGCTGCTAAATATTTAACGGACCATCATATAGAGCCTCTAGATTTCAACTCTTACGGATCACGTAGAGGAAATCATAAAGTGATGATGCGTGGCACATTTGCTAATATCCGTATAAAAAATGAGATGTGTAAAGGTGTAGAAGGCGGTTTTACTATAAATCAATTAAGCGGCACGCAGCAAACTATCTACGATGCAGCTATGGACTACAAAGCTCATGATGTACCGGTAGTGATTTTTGCAGGTAAAGAATATGGTAGCGGCTCATCTAGAGACTGGGCAGCAAAAGGACCTGGGTTGCTTGGTGTAAAGGCAGTGATTGCCGAGAGCTTTGAACGAATACATCGCTCAAATTTAGTAGGTATGGGTATTTTACCGCTAACTTTTACCGACAATAATACAAGATTAGATTTAAAGTTAGACGGTTCAGAAACTATTGACATTATAGGCTTAAGCGAGAATATAAGACCTTATAATCCTGTTAAATGCGTGATAAAAAAACAAACCGGTGAAATAAGAACAATCGATTTAATATTGCAAATATTTACGGATAATGAGATAAATTATATAAATCACGGCAGTATTATGCATTTTGTGGTAGAGAGTTTGAAGGGGTAGTTTACTGGTATCGTCATTGCGAGGAAATTGCGTAGCAATTGACGAAGCAATCTCGGGAGTTTGTTTTATTTCATGAGATTGCCACGCAGTCTACGACTGCTCGCAATGACGACTCAGATATCCATGCAACAACGCCACACGGGAACGACATAAAGAGGTAAAAATATGGACAAGCATCTTAAAGAATATACCGAGAGTGGTAAGAAAAATTTAATAGTGGTATATATATTATATCTATGCGGGATAGTAGCACCGATATTACCGTTAATTGGAGTATTTTTTGTATATCTCAATAAAGATAAAGGTGATAACTTTGCTACTAGTCATTACGTGTTTTTATTTCGTACTTTTTGTCTTGGAGTTCTTGGGTGGATTGTATGTTTCATATTTACGTTTATCATTATTGGAGTAGTATTGTATTTTGCACTCGCTGTTTGGTATATACTTCGTGTTGCTATCGGTTTTAAATATATGATAGAGGATCAAGCTTATCCGAACCCTATGACTTATTGGATAAAATAAAAGATGATAAAACTTACTATAGACGGTTCTGAAATAGAAGTATCAGAAGGCAGCACCGTTTATCAAGCCTGTACACAAGCAGGTAAAGAAATTCCTCATTTTTGTTATCATGAGCGTCTAAAAATCGCCGGTAATTGCCGTATGTGCTTGGTTGAAATGGAAAAATCACCAAAGCCTATAGCTTCTTGTGCAATGCCTGCCGGTAACGGTATGATTATTCATACCGATACGCCTATGGTAAAAAAAGCACGTGAAGGGGTGATGGAGTTTTTACTTATTAACCATCCTCTAGATTGCCCTATTTGTGACCAAGGTGGGGAGTGCGACCTGCAAGATCAGGCTTTTAGATACGGCAAAGGTACTAATAGATTTCATGAAAATAAGAGATCTATTAAAGATAAATATATGGGGCCGCTGATTAAAACAGCAATGACTAGATGTATACAATGCACTAGATGCATTAGATTTGCGAGTGACATAGCGGGAATAGAAGAAATGGGAGCTATTCATCGAGGCGAGCATATGGAGGTAACTTCATATTTAGAGCAAACTTTAGACTCTGAAATTTCCGGTAATATGATAGATATTTGTCCGGTCGGTGCTTTAAATTCCAAACCTTATGCTTTTAAAGCCCGTAAATGGGAACTAAAACATACCGCTAGTATTGGAGTGCATGATGCTGAAGGCTCTAATATTCGCATTGATAGCAGAGGCGATGAGGTAATGAGAATATTACCTCGTGTTAATGAAGAAATAAATGAGGAGTGGCTTTCGGATAAAAATCGCTTTAGTTATGACGGTTTGAAATATCAGCGTTTAGATCGCCCTTATATCAGAAAAAACGGTAAGTTAGTAGAAGTTAGCTGGAGTGAAGCTTTAAAAATTATAGCGGATAAAATTAAATCCGTAAAACCTGAGAAAATTGCCGCTATTGCCGGCTCTCTTGCTTCTGTCGAAGCAATGTTTATGCTAAAAGCATTACTGCAAAAGCTTGGCTCTAATAACTATAGTGTTAATCAGTTTAACTATAAAATAGATACAAGCGAGCGAGGAAACTATTTATTTAATACAACTATTGCCGGCGTAGAAAAAGCTGATTTATGTTTACTAATCGGAGCGAATCCAAGACAAATAGCACCTATATTAAATAGCAGAATAGGCATGCGAGTACGTGCCGACTCATTAAAAATAGCAAAAATAGGCGAAGGACATAATCAAACTTATAGAATTCAGGATTTAGGAAGCAACCCTAAAATAATTGAGGAGTTAGCTAGCGGTAAACATGAATTTGCAAAAGCCTTTAAAGCAGCAAAATATCCGATGATTATACTAGGTGACGGCGTATATGCAAGAGATGACGGATATGCTATATTGTCGCTTATTTATAAGATAGTGGCTGAATATAATATTATGCGTGATGATTGGAAAGGCTTTAATATATTGCATAATCACGCTTCTATAGTTGGCGGTCTTGATATCGGTTTTAATACTCCTATTAAGCTCGAAGAGTTGGAACTTGCTTACCTGCTTGGAGCTGATGAAGTCCCGTTTGATAAGCTGAAATCGGCTTTTATAATATATCAAGGACATCACGGGGATTCAGGTGCTGCGAGTGCTGACGTAATTTTACCTGCGGCTGCTTATACCGAGCAGAGCGGAATTTATGTTAATTTAGAAGGAAGACCGCAAATAGCAGAAAAAGCAGTATCGCCTGTAGGAATAGCTAAAGAAGATATAGAAATTATTAAAGAGTTTGCCAGTTCTCTAAAAATAGATATCGGAATGGATAATTTGCAAGAAGTAAGAGCCAAGCTTGCTAAAGAATATAAGATATTTGCTAGTATTGATAAAATTACAGAGAATAAATTTACTAAATTTAGCTCTAAAGATAAGTTATCAAAAGAGCCTATAACTGCGGAACCTATTAATTATTATATGACAGACATAATTAGTAAAAACTCAGTCACTATGGCTAAGTGCGTTGAGGCTAAGGAAGCAAGAGACGAGGAGGCAACATGACAATAATGTCATACCGTGGCTTGACCACGGTATCCAGTAAAAATGTTGATATAGCGTGTATTGTACTACTGGATACCGTGGTCAAGCCACGGTATGACACCGAGGTACTCTCATGACAGAACTCTTTTTTGAATATATTTTTCCGTTAATTATCATCGCTCTAAAGGTAGTTGCAATCACTATCCCTTTAATATTGTGCGTTGCGTATTTAACATATGCAGAGCGTCGTGTTATTGGATTAATGCAGCTCCGACGAGGACCTAACGTTGTCGGTCCGTTTGGATTACTTCAGCCTATTGCCGATGCGGTTAAGCTCTTATTCAAAGAGCCGATCATTCCAACCAATTCCGATAAAATATTATTTATTTTAGCACCGATGATAACTTTTATATTAAGTTTAATCGGCTGGGCAGTTATACCTTTTGCAAAGGGCGTAGTTCTTGCAGATATTAATGTCGGTGTTTTATATATCCTTGCTATATCTTCATTAAGCGTTTACGGCATTATTATTGCCGGTTGGGCTAGTAACTCAAAATATGCATTCCTTGGTGCTATACGCTCATCTGCTCAAATGATTTCTTATGAAGTGTCGATGGGGCTGGTTATTATTACCGTGCTACTTACTACCGGTACTCTCAATTTAAGTGGGATCATTGAAGCACAAAGAACAATGCAGTGGTGGATTGATTTAATGCTACTACCTATGGGCGTCGTGTTTTTTATCTCAGTGCTTGCTGAAACAAATAGATTACCTTTTGATTTACCTGAAGCAGAATCGGAGCTAGTCGCCGGCTATAATGTTGAATATTCCTCTATGGGATTTGCTTTATTTTTCCTAGGGGAATATGCTAATATGATATTAGTTAGTGCAATGACTACGACTTTCTTTTTAGGAGGTTACTTGCCGCCCTTTAATATATCGTGGTTAGATTGTATTCCGGGGTTCTTTTGGTTTGTATTTAAGGTCGGATTCTTATTGTTCTGCTTTTTATGGATTAGAGCGACCTTACCAAGATATCGTTATGATCAATTAATGCGACTTGGCTGGAAAGTATTTTTACCTCTAACTTTATTTTGGGTGGTGTTAGTGTCAAGCGTGCTTATGTATACCGATAATTTACCGAGTATTTAGAGGGGGAGAGTATCATTGCTCTCCATTGTCATCCCGTGGCTTGACCTACGGGATCCAGAAAAAATATACGAATTAAAAGCACTATAAATTGTTTTACTAGATCCCGTGGTCAAGCCACGGGATGACAGGTATTTTTTTAATATTATGATAAACTATTTAAAATCGTTTTTTCTATATGAGATAGTACGAGGGATGGCTTTGACTTTAAAGTATTTCTTTAAGCCCAAAGTTACCATAAATTATCCTTATGAAAAAAGTCCTGTTAGCCCTAGATTTAAGGGTGAGCATGCACTGCGTCGCTATGAAAACGGCGAAGAGCGTTGTATTGCTTGTAAGCTCTGTGAGGCGATTTGTCCGGCACAAGCGATAGTGATTGAAGCGGACGAACGAGATGACGGCAGTAGACGTACTACTCGTTATGATATCGATATGACAAAATGTATTTATTGCGGGTTGTGTCAAGAAGCTTGTCCTGTAGATGCGATAGTTGAAGGACCTAATTTTGAGTTTGCAAGTCTAACTCATACCGCACTTATTTACGATAAAGAAAGATTACTGCAAAACGGCGACAAATGGGAGCAGGCACTTGCTAGTAAACTACACAAAGATTACGAGTATAGGTAATATACTCGTTTAATTACTTTTCATTTATTCAGAATATATACGTATTATGCTATTGTGATTCTGTTAATAGGTTCATTTCAAAAAAGTTAAATTAAAAAAATATATCATGAAAATTCGAACCTTGCATTCGAGATTTCATAAACTTTTGTAATTTAATTATTGCTTTTCTTTTTTTGACTTTTATTCTCTTAATTGTAAATAATTATAAAAACTAAAAAATTATGTTTATATTTATAGTATGGTAGTTTGTTTTGTTACTACTATAGTTTTATTGATAACGCTCTCTATTATATTTAATGCATTCATTACATTATTTCTGCCGGAATATACTAATAAAGAGGAACTTATAAAATTATAGTACTAATGAGCAATATTTAAAGCTAAAATCATATGATAAGGATTTATATGAACAATTAAAGGGTTGCCTCCAAAAGAGCTAGAAGAAAAGAGAATTAGTTATAAGAATGAATATATAGAAGTTACTAAAGCACGTGCTGTAAGTACAATAATTAATTGTTCAATTTGGATTATAGTTAGCCTTATATTTTTTTTGTATAGCTAGACCATAGTAAATAGGTACATACTATGCTAATATATATGTTATAAATGATAATAAATAAATTATGGCAAGCAGTTACAGTTACGATTTAAGAATGAAACTATTCAAAGCTCTAGATGATGGGCTCTCAATTGTTAAAGCATGTAAAATATTCAATATAGGTCGTAACACTATATATAGATGGAAAACTCTTAAATGGGAAACAGGAGATATAAAAGCAAAACCTTATGGTCCAGCAAAGGGTTATAATGCAAAAATAAATCTCAAAGAATTTGAAGAATTAATTATCAATAATCATGATAAAACAGCTAAAGAATTAAGTATTATACTAGGTAATAGATTACAAAGAACTAGAATAAATTACTATAGAAAACTACTAGGGTACACTTATAAAAAAAAGTCATCTTCATCCCAGAAGGGATATTGGTTTAAGGAATGAATTTATAGAAAAGATACAGCAAATTTCTAAAGAAACTCTAGTATTCATTGATGAGTCAGGAATAGAAGATAATGCTTGTAGAGAATATGGATGGAGTATAAAAGGTACTAGATGTTATGGAAACAAAGTGTATCAACATAAATCCAGGATCAGTATGATAGCGGGGCTTCGTAATAATCAAATTATAGCGCCAGTAATATTTGAAGGAAATTGTAATAAAGAAATATTTACAACCTATGTAGAGACTATATTAACTAAAGAATTACATCCTGGACAAACAGTAATTATGGATAATATCAACTTCCATAAGAATAATATAATAAGAGAATTAATCGAGTCGGTTGGGTGCAGAATTTTATTCTTACCTACATATAGCCCAGACTTAAATCCTATAGAACATTATTGGTTTAAGATTAAGAACGAAATAAGAAAAGTTACGGGGCAATTCAAAGATATCAGTATGGCTGTAGAACACGTACTAAAGTTTATTTAACTGTACCTATTTACTATGGTCTATACCTTCCCGTTTAATAAATTTATCATTTTCTTTAACTAAAAAACAATCCGCTTGAGTTATAAAAGGTACAGTAAGTGATATTAGGGCAGTTAGGTGTAAAATAATTTTTTTCATATAATTAAAATTCCAAATAAATGAATAAGTAGGTAGGTAGCTTTGTTGTATGGATCAAAAAATGTATTTAGTGTCATACCGTGGCTTGACCACGGGGTCCAGAAAACAACTTAAAATACTAATAATTTTAGTATTTTAAACTGGATCCCGCTACAAGCTTGCGGGATGACAGAGGGAAATATTGATCCATACAACAATGCTGTACGAGAATGACATCCGCTTAAACTAAGTGTATACAATTTAATAAATTTCTTGAGACTGATCTTCCTTACTCGGTACATAATCAAAAATATCATTATTATCGTGATTATCGATCATATCTTCATTCTCAAGCATCTGAAAATTATTGACTTTAAATGCTTCTATAACCGTGCCGCTTGGCGTAATTTTACCGGTTGCTCTATCTACTGCTAATAATTTTATTGAATCAGGAACTTTGAAAGGCAGCGACGGTTCATCCTTATAAGCATTACTCATAAAATCAATAAAAATCGGCAATACTACGTTTGAACCTGTTGCTCTTTTTCCAAGCTCTTTCGGTGTATCATAGCCAACATAACTGCCAACTACTATCTTGGGCGTAAAACCTACAAACCATGTATCTCTACTATCGTTACTAGTACCGGTTTTTCCACCGATAATTTTCCCTAGCTTCTTCGCAGCATAACTGGTACCTCTATCTATTGCTCCGGTTAAAAACGAAGTAATTTGATAATCACTAGCTTCATCCGTAACTCTATAGATATATTCTTTCGGTATTTCTAATATTGCGGTATCTAAATTGTTATCTGAAACATTACAAGAAAGACATTCTCTATCATCTCGCCTATAAATAATTTTACCGTTACGGTCTTTAATTAATTCTACAAAATGAGGCTCAACTTTTTTACCGCCGTTAGCAATAATTGCATAAGCATTAGTCATTCTGCTAAGTGTAGTTTCAATTGAACCAAGTACCATAGAGTAAACTTTTTTCGGTTCATTATTAATACCGAATCGCTTAATTATATCAACGATTTTTGTAAGCCCTACAGCAGTCGCAACTCTTACGGTTATGAGATTACGAGATTTTTCAAGCCCGGTACGCATAGTGATTTCACCTAAAAACTTACCTTCATAATTTTTAGGACGCCAGCTAGGCATACCCGGACCTTGCAAAATCTCAATAGGTCCATCGTTAAAAATCTGATTCGGCTTAACACCGTTTTCAAGGGCTGCTAAATAAACAAAGGTTTTACTCAAAGAACCCGGTTGACGAAGTGCTTGAGTTACTCTATCAAATTTACTTGTGGAAAAATCATACCCCCCGACGCTTGCAAGTACCTGTCCGGTATTTGGGTTCATAACCATAATAGCCCCATTTACTTCAGGAATCTGACGAAGAGCATACCCCTCTTTTATAGCCTCAACCACTATCACGTCACCTTTTTTAAGCAAAGCCTTAACTGATTTAAGGTTACTTCTTGCCCATTTCATTTCAGCAATAGGAATTTTAGATTTGCTGCCGTCTATAAGTCCAATCTCTGCATGGTTATCAGTCACATCTAGAACTACAGCTAATTTATACTCTAAAAGCGATTGAGGTGTAGGTAATTTTTTAAACTCTTCTTGCCAATTATCAAGAGAAATATTGGCAATAGGTTTTCTAAAACCACGCTTCCTATCAAACTCCCTAAGTCCTTTTCTTAGAGAGTTTTCGGCTAATTGCTGCATCTTTGCATCTAAAGAAGTAATAATAGTAAGACCTCCTGTATAAAATTCCTCTTTACTATTTAGCATCTTAATTACTTCTTCTCGCACCTGCTCGGCATAATAATCAGCCGTAACAGTTTCTTCTTTAGCTCGTTTACGTAAAACTATCGGGCTATCCATAGCTTCTTTCGCAGCATCTCTTGTTATATAACCATCTTCAAACATACGCATTATTACGTAATCACGACGAGCTTTTACTCTAGCGTAGTTTCTCTCCGGATTAAGTTTGGAAGGGGCTTTAGGCAGTGCCGCAATAAAAGCTGATTCTGCAATGGTAAGTTCCTCTCCGGATTTATTAAAATAATTTTGTGCAGCTGCCGCAACACCGTATGCACCGCGACCAAAGAATGTTTGATTAAGATATAATTCTAAGATTTGATCCTTAGTAAATACTCTTGAAATCATATAAGAAAGAATCGCTTCTTTAATCTTACGTTCAAGAGAAACCTCGTTAGTTAGCAGAAAATTTTTAACCACTTGCTGAGTAATGGTAGATGCTCCTTCCATACGCCTATGATGTAAATAATTAGATATATTTAAAAATGCCGCTCTAACTATTCCAAGCAAATCAATGCCGGGATGGTTATAGAAATTCTTATCCTCAGCTGCAATAAAACTTTCTATTAGCGAACTCGGTACGCTATTAATCGGTACAAATACACGACGTTCAAAAGCGTACTCCTCCATTAATTTGCCGTCACGGGAATAAATACGCGTTACCGACGGTGGATAATAACGTGCAAGCTGTGAGTAATCAGGCAAATCACGTGAATAGTGATATATTATATAAGCAGTAATCCCGCAACCTACTAAAATAAGGAAGGCAAAAATTTTTAAACAAAAAAATAGAGATTTATACATGACTTATAATATTTCGCCGGTTAAACTATTAAGTGAAGCCTTAGTAATTTTTACATCAATGATTTTACCAAGTAAAGATTTATTAGGGTTTTGGATATATACGGACTGCATGTATGGAGTTTTACCTATTATCTGGTCGTCGAATTTACCATCGCGATCAAATAGAACTTTCATAGTACTACCAACACAACTTTCATTAAAAGCTAGTTGCTGAGCCATAAGTTCTTTTTGCAATATAGTTAATCTCTCTGATTTTATATGTTCAGGTATTTGGTCGGTTCTAGTTGCACCAGGTGTGCCGGGACGTGGGCTATATTTAAACGAATAGCACTGACCGTATTTTACTCTGCGGACCAAATCTAAAGTATCCTCAAAATCTTCATCTGTTTCACCGGGAAAACCGACAATAAAATCAGAGGATAAAACTATATCGGGTCTTGCTTCTCTTAAGCGATTAATTATATCAAAATAATATTCCCGATCATGTTTGCGGTTCATGGATTTTAATATTTTATTTGAACCTGACTGCACCGGTAGATGTAGAAACGGCATTAATTTAGGTTCGGTGCCGTGCAGTTTTATTAGATCATCATTCATATCTATCGGGTGTGAGGTGGTATAACGTAATCTCTCTAAATTTGGAATTTGTGCTAGATGTTTGAGTAAATCGGCTAGACTAAATATTTTATCTGCAGGACCTTTACCGTGATATGCATTGACATTTTGTCCAAGTAACATAATTTCTTTAGCACCGCTACTAACTACTTTTAGTGCTTCTCTGTAAACTTGCTCTACATTCCTTGAAAATTCAGCACCTCTTGTGTAAGGCACTACACAGAAAGTACAAAATTTATCGCACCCTTCCTGTACCGATATAAAGGCACTTGTTCCTTGCGGATATAATTGCTCAGGTAACTGATCAAATTTTGCTTCTTCAACAAAATCAAGATCGATTAAGTGCTTTTCGTGTCTAACGACTTTTGAGATTAATTCCGGTAGGTTATAATAAGATTGCGGACCGACAACAATATCAACATAAGGAGTTCTTGTGAAAATCTCTTCACCTTCCGCCTGTGCAACACAACCGGCTACAACTATTATTGCAGAGTTTAAGCCTTGTTTTTTTCTGGTATCTTGTATTTTCTTAATACGACCGAGTTCAGAATAAGTTTTCTCGGCTGCTTTCTCTCTGATATGACAGGTATTTAGAATAATAACATCAGCATCTTCAATATTTTCCGTGGGTTCATAGCTAAAGGGATAAAGCAAATCCTGCATCTTAACGGAGTCATAAACATTCATCTGACATCCGTAGGTCTTAATATAAAGCTTCTTACTCATAAAATTTTTAATATTATAAATAAGTTCTATACTATATTTAGATAATTTTATCAAATTTTAAATAAACCGAAAGCACTATCCATCTGCTTTTCTTAACTTAATTAATTCATCTACTAGAGAAATTTTTTCTCCTGTAGTATCTATATAATCTTGCACTTTTGCTTGTAATTTTGCTAAAGCTTGATTTGAAGTGTAGTACAAATCATACTTTCTTTTTTATGAGCCTTATCTTTTATTTTCTTTTTTACCATATTAATAATACTTGTATAATGATTGAGCGTTTTTTAGCAAAAGATATTAAATCTTTTTTAAATGAGTTTTCAGCTGTAGCTATTTTAGGCCCAAGACAAGTGAGAAAAACTACTTTGGCAAAAGAAATAGCCGCACAAATATCCCCTACCCCTTTATATTTAGACTTAGAGAAGCCTTCAGATTTGGCAAAATTATCTGATCCTGAGCTTTACTTTCAAACTCATTCTAACCATTTAGTTATTATTGATGAAATTCAAAGAATGCCGCAGCTTTTTCAAGTTTTACGTAGCGTTATTGATGAAAGACGTCAGCAGGGGCAAAAGGTTAAACAATTCTTACTTCTTGGTTCTGCTTCTAAAGAATTATTAAAGCATTCCTCAGAATCGTTAGCAGGTCGTATAATTTGTACTCAGCTTTGTGGTTTTAATATTCAAGAAGTTAGAAAAGCCGGATATATTGATGATAATTTATTATGGCTTAGGGGCAGCTTTCCCGATAGCTTTCTTAGTGCTTCGGATAATAGTAGTATGAATTGGCGGCAACCTTTTATCATGACTTATTTAGAACGTGAAATACCGCAACTCGGCTATAATATATCTACAGAAGTTTTACGTAGAACATGGACTATATTTGCTCATTGTCAAGGCGATTTACTAAATGCTAGCAAAATAGCAGCAAGCCTTGGGATATCAGTCCCTACTATAATGAGATATATTGATCTCTTTGAGGATTTATTCCTTATAAGATTGCTAAGACCTTGGTCTAGTAATGTAAAGAAGCGATTAGTCAAAGCCCCCAAACTATATATTCGTGATAGCGGTATCCTACATGCATTATTAAGTCTTATGATGAGCTACTCGGACATTATATTCTCGGAGGAAGTTTTGAAGGATTTGTAATAGAAAATATTTTATCTACAGTTAAAAATAAAATGAATAGTTGGTTTTATAGAACTGCCGGAGGGGCAGAGGTAGATTTAATACTAGAATCAAGCATAAATAATCTTACGGCAATTGAAATTAAAAGATCCCTTACTCCTTCTATATCAAAAGGTTTCTATAATGCATTGCAAGACTTAAAACCAAAGAAAGCTTATATAGTATACCCGGGAAAGGATAAATATTATCTTAATTCATAAGTTGAAGTAGTTCCTTTGCATTATCTTCTTGATCTATTAAAAACAGAGCTGTAATAGCTGCATAATTTAGGTTTTGTTGCATGGCTCGAAGAACCCGCTCGATGTCATTCCCGCGAGGCATTGTTGCGTGGATCGTCTTTTCCGTCATTGCGAGGAAATTACGTAAGTAATTGACGAAGCAATCCAGTAAAAAATTCTGATTTACAGAATTTTTTTGTTATTTTTTCTGGATTGCCACGCTCCTTGCAGTCGCTCGCAATGACGACTCGGTATCCAGGCAGGCAATGCTGAGCTAAGAATGACCCTAACCTACTACTGATTAATTCTTGCTGTACAGATTCTTTCGGTGATTTCTTTTAATTTTTCTATTCTTTCAATAAGATAAAGTAGTTGTTCTTTTGTAATTTTATAATTTTTATCATATCTTGCGTCAACATAAGCTTTTTGTAGTAATTTAAAACATTCCTCTTGCTCCGGCGTTGCCATAGGAAATACCTGTAATAGCTCAATATGATATTTTCTTACTCTATTACCTAACTTTTTTATATCATGCAATTTAGGTTTATAGTTAGAAAAAAACTAATAAAATAGTACTGTAAAAACTTTCGGTAGCTTGATGAAGTGAAAAGGCTGATAAAGCATACTCCAAATCGTTTAAATAAGTAGTTGCCCCTTTTAAAAAACCTTTACCTCTACCAAACCAATAATCATAATTATCTTTAGCAATTTCTTTCATTTCACTCCAAGGCAATTCATCAGGCAAAGCTTTTGTTCCTATGATAGAAATTATTACTACCGGCAATAAATCCCTATGTTTCATACCTTTCTTAATTTGATTAATATAGGTATAACAACTGTAAAGCTGCGTTCTATTAAGATAATCTTTCTCCATTTTACGCTGCATCTCGATTATATACCATCTACCAGTTTCATCTTTAACTTTTAGATCGAATAAACTTCTTTTCCCTTCAAGAAATAAAGGCAATTTGTTCAGTAGTTATATAGCTTAAATCTATGATTCTATCTCCTTTCGATAACCTAAGAAGAGAGTTCAGTAAATTTATTAATTTTACTTTATCGCTAAATAATTTTTTAAATGCGACATCATTTGTACCGTCTAAATATCTTTGCATAAATAATTATATCTTTAGTAAGTTTTTATATATAGTAAATTAACCTCAGGTAGTAAATAATTTTATTATTAAATGTTATAGTAAATTAATACCTATCATTATCATCATATACTCCCCAAATTACTTTCTTGGAAATCCAACCTGTGTAATCCTTACATGTAATTTGGCAGAATTGTTCTTTACATTTTTTTAAACCGCAGCGAACCTTGGGCATTAATTTTGCTATAACTCGGCTTTTAGGGTCTGCGGATTTGGTAAGTTCTGTTTTCTTATTAGAAGTAATAACTACTGATCTTTTACCTGATAAGACGCTTGAATGTATCCAACCGCCTTCGCCGTTAATGTCACGTACTTGTCGCCATTGCTCGTACTCTGCAGTTATTTCTACCGGTTCGCCTTTTTTAACAAAAACCCATTCTACGGCAGATTTAGTAGTTGGTCCGCTTCTTGCATTTACTTCATTAGATTTTATTGAAACAAATCTCGGAATAGGCAATTTTTTATTATCGGCGTTAATTGTTGTTGATAATATTACAATAATTAAAATAATAAGAATTTTAATCATTATCTTCCGCTTCAGATAAAGCATCTTCTTTTTTTGCTATTATATAATTACCAAGCCTAAATTGTACTTTTATTCTATTAATTTCCTGCTCGCTAATACCTATATTTTTTAGGACTATTCCACCGATTTGTAATCCAGTCTCATAACTTTCCGGAATAATAGTTGTGGCGCCTAAATCATAAAACTCTCTAGCATTTTTTAAATTTTTTAACTTAACGACAACCGGTATATCCTGATAATTACCGCTAATTGTTTTAAGCGATTTCTTAATAGTTACTTGATTATTCATAGTAAGTATTATAGCGAATGCTCTTTCCGTACCTAATGCCTTTAGAGTATCGGCTTGCGATACATCACCTTTAAAAACCGGTAAACCGTTTGATAGCTCTTCTTTGACTCTATCATCATCTAAATCAAGTATTACGTAACTTATACCTTCTGCTTCCAAAACTCTTGCTACCATTTTACCGGTATTACCGAGTCCGGCAATAATAATATGGTTTGTTAAATCTCTTGCACCAAGCTCAATCATTTGAGTCGGAGTTTTACCTAGTCCTTTATCAACTTTCTCGGCAATCTTTTTCCCTAAAGCTGCGAGTAATGGAGTAAGTGCCATAGTAAAAGTAACTACGAGTAATAATATATCGGCAGTACTTTCTTCTAATACTCCGCTATCTTTACCTAAACTGAATAATATAAAACCAAACTCTCCGCCTTGCGATAATAATAAGCCTGAATAAAAAGCAACTCCTTTATTAAAACCGAATAAAATACAAAAAGCCGTTATGATTAAGGTTTTTATACCTATTAAAGCAATAGATAAAGTAAGAATATGAGATATTTTTTCATACATTTCTAGGGCATCGATATTCATACCGACGGTCATGAAAAACAATCCTAAAAATAAACTTTTAAAAGGATAAATACTTTCTTCTGCCTGCAATCTAAATTCAGTTTCCGCAACTAATACTCCGGCAACAAATGCTCCTAGAGCTAAAGACAAACCAAATGTTTCGGTAGCCCAAGCAGCAGAAAGTACTATTAACAAAGTCATCGAAATAGGTAACTCGCTTGCATTATTACTTTCTGATGAAATGAATGAAAATACAGGACGAAGAAAAACACGACCGACAATAAATATTGTAAGTAAGGCCGTTACGGCTTTTAAGAGTGCAATACCAAGAGCCGCTGCAAGCGAGGCTTTATTGTTACCGGCAAGTAACGGAACTATCACAAGCAATGGAACTACGGCCAAATCTTGCAGTAATAGAATAGCTAAAGAAACTCTTCCTATTTGCGTTGATTGACTACGATTTTCCTCAATAACCTGCATAACAAGTGCCGTAGATGAAAGGGCAAGACCACCGCCGGTAATGATAGCCGCACTACTATTACCGTCTATAAGTACCATTGCACCGGCAATTACTATAGCAGTCGTTAAAACTTGCAAACTACCGAGACCAAAGACATATCGTCTCATAGCTTTTAATCGCTCGAAGGATAACTCAAGACCTATTGCAAATAATAGAAATACTACACCAAGTTCACCTAGTAACTTAGTTTGGTCATATGTTACGATTTTTAAACCGTGATCACCTATTGCAGCTCCCGCAATTAAGTAACCAAGTACTGGACTTAATCTAAGACGCTTAAGTATAGCCACGATAAAAACCGCAGTACCGAGTAAAATTATAACGTTAATAAGAATATGATCGTTCATCTTTTCCAAATTTCTTCTAGCTTAAAATGCTCCCGTGCTTCAAGATAAAAATATTAATTAAAATAGTACCTGCATCTATTAGTACCCACTCTGATTTATCAAGCCCCTCAATATTACTATTTACACCGGCATTATTTTTTAATTCTAAAGCTACATATTCAGCAATTGCTCCAACATTTTTAGTCGAACTACCGCTAGCAAATATAATATAATCGGCTAATTTATGTTTTCCTGTTAAATCAATTACCTCAATATCTTCTGCTTTTTTCTCACTCAAACATTCTAAGATAAATAATTTTAATTCTTCAGCTTCTTTTTTCATAATAATTAATAAATGGCATAATAATATTAATTATTATATGCATAAGAGTAGAGTTTATCAATGAATGTTTAAAATTCTATAATAAAAATTCATATAAAGCTTTACTTTAACCAAAAAAACTTTAATTAATATTTATAGGCTTTTATATCTAAAAAGTGATAAAATAATGGCAATATCTGCAGAAGAGCTAGAAAAAATACTTAAGGAATCCTTTCCAAACAGTATAATAAAAATTACTGATTTAGTAGGAGATCAAGACCATTATGCATTAGAAATATCAGATGTTCAATTTAATGGACTTTCTTTAATTAATCAACATAAATTAGTAAAAAATGCCTTATATGAAATATTAAATACAAAACTACATGCAATTACCATAAAAACTATCGCAGTTCCTGAAAAATAATTACAAATACTAATATAATAAATCTTACACAAATTCAACTTATTTTTAATTAAGTTTTATACTTACTTAGCATTAAGATTATAATTTTTCTGATAAAACCAAATTTTAAATTAACTTTTGCATTGGTCAACAATATGTTGACTTCTATTCTTACATAGAGTATATTATAATAATCTATTCTCATCTCTAAATGCAATATAAACTCAGCTTTTCTAAAACAGCTTTAAAAAATTTACTCAAAATTTCTACAAACAAAAGAAAAGAAAAATTAGAACAACTAAAGCTAAATCCTTATAAGGAAAATAATAATATCAAGAAATTAATAGGACACGATGGTTATAGATTAAGGATTGGGGACTATAGTTATATATAGAATAAATAAAGGAAAGTTAGAAATTCTAGTAATTAATGTTGATGTTAGAGGAGAGGTATATAAATGAGTAATAAACATATAATAGAATATCAAGGAAAGCCTGCTTTTGTTGTTATACCTTTTAATGAATATCAGGAACTTATCAATAAAAAACAATGTATTACCGATGAAACATTATACACTGAAGCTATAGCCAAAAATGAGGAATATTTTCCTGAAGAATTAGTACAAAAAATCCTGGACGGTGAAAATCCTATTAAAGTTTATCGTGAATATAGAGGGTTATCTCAAGAACAATTAGCTATTAAAATCGGTAAAACTAAGCAATATATATATCATCTATTGAAAAAGGATTACGAAAAGGCATAATAGATACACTAAAAAAACTAAGTACCGTTCTAAATGTTGATTTAGATGTAAACCTTCAGATTTGATCTGACATATTAAGATTGAAATTAGACGAGTTTGTGGGTATGTAGATAACTAAGGAGTTATCTATCATATCCACGAACTAAATATAAAACTCAATTAATAGGAACAATATGTCAAATTATGATCAAAAAATAATCAAACCTAAATTAGGATTATTAGAACTTGCAAAACAACTAGGTAGTGTTAGTACTGCGTGTAAAGTAATGGGCTATTCAAGAGATAGCTTTTACCGTTTCAAGGAACTATATGAGATGGGCGGAGAAGCGGCTCTTGTGGATATGAGTCGTAAGAAACCTATAGTAAAGAATCGTGTATCAGAACATATAGAACAAGCAGTAATAAATCTTGCTATAGAGAATCCTGCTCTTGGTCAGCTTCGTGCGAGCCAAGCACTAATAAAGCAAGGTATTATAGTGTCATCCAGTGGTGTACGTTCTATCTGGCTACGCAACGATCTTGAAACTCTAAAGAAACGACTCAAAGCTTTAGAAGCTAAATCTGCACAGGACGGTATCTTACTGACAGAAGAGCAGATATCTGCTTTAAAAAAAGCAAAACAAATTAAAGAGGCTCATGGAGAAATTGATACTCAGCATCCCGGTTATCTTGGTGCACAAGACACCTATTATGTCGGTAATATGAAAGGAGTAGGTAGAATATACCAACAAACCTTTATTGACACTTATTCTAGAGTGGCTATTTGCAAACTCTATACTGATAAATCTGCAATAACATCCGCTGATATTTTAAATGATAAGGTAATACCTTTCTTTAATAATCATGATGTACCACTACTGAGAATCCTTACAGATAGAGGAACGGAATATTGTGGTAAGGTAGAACATCATGCTTTTGAGTTATATTTGGCTATAGAAAATATTGATCATACTAAAACTAAGGCACGTTCTCCTCAAACTAATGGAATATGCGAAAGATTACATAGAACTTTAAAAGATGAATTTTATGATATAGCTTTCCGTAAAAAGATTTATAGCTCATTAGAGGATTTACAGATTGACTTAGATCAATATTTAAACAAATATAACAATACTAGACCGCATTCTGGAAAGTTCTGTTATGGAAAAACTCCTATGCAAACTTTCAAGGATAGCATTAAAATTGCTCAAGATAAGTCTATTAATTCTTACTTATCTGACAGCACTTTTGCTGCTTAATCAATCTCTACCTGTCAGATCAAGTGTACGGGCTGTTGAAAAAGTTATAAAAAGAAGTAGAAAAGAGTTAATCTAAGGAATAAGCTGTATTTTTATGCTTAAATGAAGGTGTAAAGATGCAGGGTTATAAGCTTGATCAAAGTGTGAGATGTAATAGCCTTAGCTTAAGGCACATGATACCTAATGATCATTTATTAGTGAGGATTCATGAAGCTAAAGAATTAGAGTTTTCTTTTATCTATGAAATAACTAAGAATCGTTATTGTGCTAATTACGGACGTCCATCAATTGATCCTGTATTATTTTTTAGGATGCAAATAATAAGTTACTTATATGGTATAAAGTCAAATAGACGATTATGTAAAGAAATTCAGTTAAATATAGCATATAGGTGGTTTTGTGGTTTAAGTTTAGAGGATAAAGTACCGGATCATTCATCATTAAGTAGGATAAGAGATAGATTTGGGGTAGAACTATTTCAAGAAATATTTATAAGCTTGATTAAGCAATGGTATGAACTAGATATTATAAAAGGAGAAACAATTATTTCAGATGCCTCTTTAGTTGAATCTAATGCCTCTATGAATAGCCTAATATTAAGAAAAGATCAAGGTGATTCACAAAAGAGAGAATTAAAAAAATATGAACGTCGTTATCATGATTTCCGAGAAGGGAAAAAAGTAAGGAAAATATCTAATCAAACTCATGTCAGTAGGACAGATCCTGATTGTAGTCTTGTATCAAGAACTAATGGTTATAAAAAGCTATGTTATAAGACCCACTACTCAATTGATTCAGATTCACGTATTATAATAGATTGTTATGTAAGTACAGGATCACAACATGAGTGTATTGTACTTCCAAGTAGAGTTTGGAATATATTAAATAATTTTTCTTTTAGAGTAAAAGAATGGATAGCAGACAAAGGTTATGGTAGAGGTCCAACCTATGGATATTTTAAATTACTTGGAATTACAACTTATATACCTTTACATGTAGATAATCTTGGTGAAGGAAAAATAAGTAGGGGGGAATTTCAATATGATAGAGAACAGGATAGATATAAGTGTCCACAGGGACATTATCTTTATCCGTATGATAAATTAGATAAAAAACAAATAAAACGTTATCGTATTACAGGAGGGCATTGTAAAAATTGCTCTCTAAAATCAGGTTGTATTTCTGATAATTATAGTAATAGAGGACGATTTATTTATCGTAATCCTTATCAGGATGAAATAGATGAGGTAAAGGTCAGACAGAATAGAATTGATTTTAAGAAAAAACTAATTGAGAGAAAGTGGAAAATAGAAGGTCTATTTGGTGAAGCTAAGGAGAATCATGGTTTACGAGGAGCAAAATTTAGAAGTGTACAGAAAACACAGATTCAAATACTGATGATTGCGATAGTACAAAATTTTAAACGGATACTTAAAATTATTTTTTGGTTTTTTTATCTACTGCTATTAAAGATAAAAAAATATTAAAGTATTTGCAACCTTGTTGATTTTTTCAACAGCCCGTGTAGAGTTTTACAATTTAGATATGTTATAGTTCATTAAATTATTACTAATAGCAAATTACATAAGTTAAGTCTTAGCGTACCGGATTGAGCATGGTATTTTTTAGCTAAGTTCAACCCGTAATGCACTCCGTACTCCATTCTGCCTTTCTTAAGTACTACCCCTGCTCCTAAATCATACAGCATTTTAGTAGGTTTAGGTGACGGTACCGGTAGAGGCTCATTAAGACCGTTAAGATCTGCAATGATTGCCGGTGTTTTACCTTTAAAGTCGTAATTAATAAAGGCATGAACTTGCGGTCTAATTATGAACTCATCCTTATAGAAAGTTGTTTTAATTTCACCGCCGAGTATACCCTCAACCTTATTATATTGACGCTTCTGAATAGTTAGATTTTGGAAAGAAGTACCGTATTCTTGATAACCGAAATCTTTAATCTTAGTAAGTCTTAAACCTGCCATCGGTGCAAATGAAGTTTCTTTCCATAGATAATTATAACCCCCAACTACTTGACCGCTATAAGAAGTTGAATGATACTTACCGTGTGCCGTTTCATAACCGCCTATAATATTACGTAGTTCATTAGTTTTAATATCGCTTCGTGAATAGGTAGTTACGCCTTCTACAAACCAGTTATTTATAAAGTTATATAAACCGTATATAGAACCCATGTTAGTTCCGACCTTAGTAGTATTACCGGCTTTAGCATTTTGGTAACGTAACTTCGTATCGACCTCTAGTATAAGCAGCACCAAGAACTATATTATCGTTTATAACGGTATCGACCCCGATTGAACCACCGGTAGATTTAGCTTTATAACCGCTAAGTCCGTTAAAGGCTTTTTGTACCGCTTTGCCGTAATATGGGCTAACCCATACTCCGTAAACGGAATTATTAGCATTACCTTCATCGAGTTCACTGTTTGTCCTCCAGCTAGTGCTTCTATAATCAATTGTGAGCCAGCAGTAGCTATATTAACCGTACCTCCTAAGGCAAAATTTCCTGGAACGGTAACCGTAAACTCTCCGTTGACCGGACCTACAACATTACTTATATTAATTGTTGCAAGTGTTCCGATACTCGCATTAGTAGCAAGAAGGTTAGTATAAACGTCTAATATACCATTATTAGCCTGAAGAACCGGACTTGCAAAAGTATAAGGATTTGTGCCTACAGCACCGTTAAATTGAAGTCTAGCTGCTGCATTGTTATAATCAACTCCTGCTGTTGCAGTTAATGTTCCTCCTACTGCAGCTATCCCATCACTAGTAAAATTAAAGTTATTAACTGTAACATTACCTCCCAAATCAACAGCTGTAGTATTATCGCCTTAAACATTTAATGTATTAATCGCATTATTGGCTCCTATATTTCCGGTAAACCGTACTACCCGGCAAAATTTAATGTATTATTTCCTTCGGCTACGGAATTAATTATATTTCCCACCGGTAGCTCCGCCGACATTCGCATCGGCAGCTATTGTTACTTGTGCGGCAGTACCTTTAAAATCTATATCAGAAATTACGCTTTTTTGAAAGCGTGTTAACGAGTTGTGCGTAAATTGTACTAACCCTCCATTTCCTGTATCAATTCCCGTTTCCCAATCTACACCATAATGGGTGTCACCTCCAACAAGAGGCTGATACTGGTTTCCTATCTGAATAGTTTGTGCAAAGATAGTTCCTGTAATTGTAACCGGATTTTGATTTAGAAGTTGTCCCGGCTCATCGGCTATCCCATCGGTACTAAATATGTTAAGCCTTTTTGTTCCCCCTGTTCCGTTGCCACTACCTGCATCAAGTGCAATTTCTCGTTTACCAGAAGCCACGTGTACTCCTATTGACCCCATAAATCCTGTGCCGGAATTAGTTTCACAGTAGCTATAAATTTTGCTTCATTTTTGATCCATTACTTACTATATAACTAGAATTTGAGCCGGAAAAATTGATATTTTTTGTAGGTTTAAAATTCATATTATTAACGTAATAAGTGTTACCTGTTAAAGTTAAAGCCGCCCCGTTATTAGGACAATCGATATTTAGTCCACTTCCGGCACCATTAGATGTTGCGGTATTGGCCGGTACAGTCATAACTGCGTTATTATTGGCACCTATATTTAAAGAGCCAATTGAAACATTAGCAGTGAAATTAAACACTCCTCCAAGTGCTAAATCATCCCCTGGGGCAAAAGGCGTTCCACCATCAAGGTTAAAGCCTGTGGATAACACAGCATTTGGACCTATGACGGTTCGAACCCCGAGTGCACTTGTGCTAGCAAGCATCACTGCCGCAGTTGATACGAACATGCCTTTTTTTATTAAATTTTTTAGAGTATTTTTTCCGGGCTGTTGAAAAAATCAACAAGGTTGCAAATACTTTAATATTTTTTTATCTTTAATAGCAGTAGATAAAAAAACCAAAAAATAATTTTAAGTATCCGTTTAAAATTTTGTACTATCGCAATCATCAGTATTTGAATCTGTGTTTTCTGTACACTTCTAAATTTTGCTCCTCGTAAACCATGATTCTCCTTAGCTTCACCAAATAGACCTTCTATTTTCCACTTTCTCTCAATTAGTTTTTTCTTAAAATCAATTCTATTCTGTCTGACCTTTACCTCATCTATTTCATCCTGATAAGGATTACGATAAATAAATCGTCCTCTATTACTATAATTATCAGAAATACAACCTGATTTTAGAGAGCAATTTTTACAATGCCCTCCTGTAATACGATAACGTTTTATTTGTTTTTTATCTAATTTATCATACGGATAAAGATAATGTCCCTGTGGACACTTATATCTATCCTGTTCTCTATCATATTGAAATTCCCCCCTACTTATTTTTCCTTCACCAAGATTATCTACATGTAAAGGTATATAAGTTGTAATTCCAAGTAATTTAAAATATCCATAGGTTGGACCTCTACCATAACCTTTGTCTGCTATCCATTCTTTTACTCTAAAAGAAAAATTATTTAATATATTCCAAACTCTACTTGGAAGTACAATACACTCATGTTGTGATCCTGTACTTACATAACAATCTATTATAATACGTGAATCTGAATCAATTGAGTAGTGGGTCTTATAACATAGCTTTTTATAACCATTAGTTCTTGATACAAGACTACAATCAGGATCTGTCCTACTGACATGAGTTTGATTAGATATTTTCCTTACTTTTTTCCCTTCTCGGAAATCATGATAACGACGTTCATATTTTTTTAATTCTCTCTTTTGTGAATCACCTTGATCTTTTCTTAATATTAGGCTATTCATAGAGGCATTAGATTCAACTAAAGAGGCATCTGAAATAATTGTTTCTCCTTTTATAATATCTAGTTCATACCATTGCTTAATCAAGCTTATAAATATTTCTTGAAATAGTTCTACCCCAAATCTATCTCTTATCCTACTTAATGATGAATGATCCGGTACTTTATCCTCTAAACTTAAACCACAAAACCACCTATATGCTATATTTAACTGAATTTCTTTACATAATCGTCTATTTGACTTTATACCATATAAGTAACTTATTATTTGCATCCTAAAAAATAATACAGGATCAATTGATGGACGTCCGTAATTAGCACAATAACGATTCTTAGTTATTTCATAGATAAAAGAAAACTCTAATTCTTTAGCTTCATGAATCCTCACTAATAAATGATCATTAGGTATCATGTGCCTTAAGCTAAGGCTATTACATCTCACACTTTGATCAAGCTTATAACCCTGCATCTTTACACCTTCATTTAAGCATAAAAATACAGCTTATTCCTTAGATTAACTCTTTTCTACTTCTTTTTATAACTTTTTCAACAGCCCGTTTCGTTGACTTGACATAACATCTCCTAAATTTGGACTTAATTTTCTAAATTATAAATTCGAGACTAGTATTCATTAACAAATATAAATTTTATGTATTTTTGGAAGATTTTTAAAAATCTTTAGTAAAATGAGATTAAGATAAAAATTCTTAATATTTTCGTTATGTTGCACTTTTAAAAAAAGTTAATAATAAAATTAAATTTTTATTCAGGTCTTTAATTAATATTAAATAATAAAAGAGGGTAAGAAGAAATGATTAATAATTATTAAAAGAACAAAAAATTTTCTAACTTATGATTTTGTTATATAAATAACACGTTACTTTTAGTTAAAAAACATTAATTAAATACTAAAATATCTATAAAAATACTTATAAAATAAAGTATTTTCTACATATAGAAAGTAATCATAAGTTACTTTTCTTGTTTAAAATAAATTAAACTTTATATATTTTTTATAGAAATTCGGTAAATCGTATATAAAACTTAAGAAATACACATGGACCATAAAGCACGCTCGGTGTCATACCATGGCTTGACCACGGTATGACACCGAATACGTTTTTCGATCCACGCAACAATGTCTGCTCGCAATGACGATATCTTTCTTTATTGAGCAAAATCTATAAATTTTTACATAAACAAATTGATTTGCTACGAATAATAGAGTATATAGTATAGACATAATTAATTCTCGGGGCGTAGCGCAGCCTGGTAGCGCATCTGGTTTGGGACCAGAGGGTCGGGAGTTCGAATCTCTCCGCCCCGACCATAAATATAAATTTAAACCTAATGTCAAAAGACGACCTCATTCAGTTTACAGGTACAGTACTTGAACTTTTACCTAATGCTACTTTCAGAGTAAAGCTTGAGAATGATCATGTAATTATTGCTCATACTTCCGGTAGGATGCGTAAAAATCGTATCAGAATATTACTAGGAGATAAAGTTACGGTAGAAATGACTCCTTATGATTTAACTAAAGGGCGTGTGATTCATCGTCACTAGTCTTTATAAGTATGAAGCAGAACAAAAAAAACCTACCGATTATATTAGCATCAAGCTCTCCTGCAAGAATTGAATTACTACACCGAATAAGAATTACTCCTTCACAAATTATTCCAGCAGATATAGACGAAACACCTAATTTGCGTGAATTACCCGCTCCCTTAGCCATAAGACTTGCTTACGAAAAAGCTATAAAAGTTGCATCTCAAATAGAGGAATCAGCTATAATTATAGCTGCCGATACCGTAGCGGCAGTAGGTAGAAGAATATTGCCGAAAGCTACTACTTACGAAGAAGTCAAGAATTGTATTAAGATGTTATCCGGACGTCGTCATCGTGTCCATACCGGTTTATGTATTATCAAAAAAGAGAATGATCAGCTTACAGTTAGACAAAAAATAGTTCAGACTATTGTTAAGTTCAAAAAATTAAGTGATGAAGAGATTAATTTTTATTGTTCTTTGGATGAGGGAATAGATAAAGCCGGCGGGTACAAAATTTCCGGTTATGCAGAAGCTTTTATCTCATTTATTTCCGGCTCATATTCAAATGTTATGGGATTACCTTTATTTGAAACGGTAAATGCTCTAACTTCTTTAGGTTTTAAGGTATATAAACGCTAATAGTCGTGAACATTGTTGCGTGGAGACAAAATCGTCATTGGCGTGGCAATCTAGAAAAATAATAAAAATGCTACGCATTTTAGTGGATTGCTTAGTCGAAACTTATAGTTTCTTCTCGCAATGACGACTCAGTATCCACTACATAAATTACTTAGCTACTCAGTTTCCAGGCTCATCCAAATGACTTCTCTCATAATTTTCATGACGCTCTTGAGCTTCAATACATAATGCAGCAATAGGTCGTGCTTCTAATCTTTTTATACCTATTGGGTCGCCTGTTTCTTCACAGTAACCATATTCCCCATTTTTAATACGTGATAATGCTTCTTCTATTTTACTCATTAATTTACAATATCTATTTCTACTACGAAGCTCAAAAGCTCTTTCTGTTTCATGAGTAGCACAACCGTTAAGATCGGATTCTTTTAAATTTTCTTCCTTTAAATGATCTAAAGTCTCTTGAGATTCCTTTAATAAATCCTCTTTCCATCTTAAAAGTTTTTGTCTAAAATATTCTAGGTGATTAGGACACATATATTCTTCATCTTTAGAAGGTTTATATCCCATAGGTAATTTAGGTGTTTCTAACATATTAATATCTCAATATTAGCTTTAATATATTATGTTTATAAGGTTTTTAAAATAATATAATATATAACTTAAAATTAACGCAAGAAGATTATGAATATTAATATATTTTATTTTTTAATTGGATATGCGGTAGTATATACAGCCTCTAAATGCTTTATACTTGTTTTAGTATAATTTTGTGTAGTAGATAAACTTTTATGACCTAATAGCTCTTGAATAGAGCGCAAATCTGCACCATGCTCAAGCAAATGTGAAGCAAAACTATGTCTAAATGAATGAGCAGTTAAATGCTGCGGTAAACCATAAAAATGCTTTAATTTAATTAATTCACGATTAAATACCGGTGGCTGCAATTTCTTACCCTGCTTTCCTCTAAATATCGGTTCATTATCCCCTAGCTTATACGGCAATATTTCTAAATATTTGGTAATTAAATTTTTAGTAATCGGTAACCACGGAATTATTCTTTCTTTACTACCTTTACCTATTATTCTTATAAATTCTAGATTTTGTAGATGAAGTTTCGTAATTGATAATGCCTCCGATATACGTAGACCTGAAGCATATATAAGAACAAGTAGGGCTTTATTTCTAAGTTCTACCCACTTAACATTCCCATATTCTTCAATATGTTCAAGTGATATTACTACATCATCCTCCGATAAAGCTTTTGGTAACAATTTAGTTTTTTTAGGAGATTTTATAGAAAAAATTATATGACTATTTAATTGTGTTGTTTTCTCTAAAAACCTATAAAAATTTTTTACTGCAGATAAACCACGTGAAATTGAAGAAGTGGTAAAATTATCACAGTTACGTTTTGCAAGCCAACTTCGGATTAATCTTATATCTGCGGTTTTAATATGATTTATCGTTACAAGCTCTGAATTATAATAATTCATAAACTCAAGGAAATGCTTAAGGTCATTATTATAAGAAATTACTGTATGATTAGAGTAATTTCTTTGCAAAACGAGGTATTTTTGCCACTTATTTATTAATTCTTGAATTGATATATCTAACATTTATAAAAACTTAACTATTTTCAATATTATTCTTAATGCTAACAATTATTGACTCATAATTTTATAAATGTTAGCATGAATTGAGGGTTTATGTTTACATATACGTAACCTATAAAACACAAAAAATTTTTTAAGTAAATAATTTAATTTATTTTAGGAGAATGAATAATGTTAAATAATACACAATTTTTAGATTTAATGAAATCCTATTATGAATCCGGAATTTTATATGAGTTCTATGAAAAATATCCCTAGTGTAGATCTTTCATCTATCACAAATACAATGCAAAGAGCTATGAATATTCTTTTAACAACTAACCAAATTGCTACAGAAAGCATGCAATCTTTGCTTAAGAAAAATTCCGAGATTATACAAAATAATGTTAATACTATTTTGAATACTACTAAAGAAGCAGCAAATTCTAAAGATTTCAAACAAGCTAGTAAATGTCATCAAAAATGTTTAAAATCTATTTATGAAACATCTATGGATAATTCTAAGGAATTAGCAAGTATTGCTTATGAGTCTTCAACCAAAATATTAGAAGCCGCAAATAAGCATATTGCCGAGAATGTTCATCATGCTTCTAATAAATGCAGAATATGGCAGAACAAGTACAAAAAAACTTCAATAAGAAATCTGCTTAATTTTCAACGTCATTGCGAACGACTGAAGGCATTGTTGCATGGATCGAAAAATGCGTTTGATGTCATTCCTGCGAAAGCGGGAATCCAGAAAAAAGCGAAATTATTTGAGCTTTTAATATTGTTACTGGATTCCCGCTTTCGCAGGAATGACATCGTGGAAATCTCCTCTCAGTTGCTCGCCTTTCTGTTTAGCCAATTTTGTAAATAAGACTCTGCTAGTTCTTGATCTTCTATAACAATCACATTTTCAGCATTACGTTTATCGGCAGCAGCCGTGAAATTAAACGAACCGGTTATTACTTTCTTTTTATCGATAATTATAACTTTATTATGAGCGATTCCGGGTACTTTATTTATACCTACATCAATTTTTGCTCGTTGTAATTTGTGTAATTTAGAAAATTTTTGCTTTAAATTACTACGATCAAGTAATATTCTAACTTTTACTCCTCGCATCTGTGCATTAATAAGTGCAGTAGTAATTAACGCATCGCTCATACCGTATGCCTGCATATAAATAGATTCTTCAGCTTTATCTATCTGATTGGCTATAAACTTAGTACAACCGGCAGGCGGAGTAAAACATGTACTAACTTTACTTCTTGAAAGCTCTGAAATATTGTAATGCTTTATTTGAGGTGCAGATAAAGCTAATGATTTTTGATTTATTAGATTAGTAAAATAATCCGGATTCTGTCCATAAATACCTAAAGCAACTCCCAAGATAAAGGCAATAGATATTTCTATAAATTTATTATTTTTTCTCTTCATGACTTATTTATATTTTAGGCGTTATCTGCATGGTTTGCATTCCGCTATGTCATACCGTGGCTTGACCACGGTATCCAATAAAAAAATAAAGAAGAAGACTGGATACCGCGATCAAGTCGCGGTATGACAATAAAAAGATCCAACACCTATCTTCTTACATAACTTCCCGGTGCTTCTTAATAGCCTTTAGATTCTGATAATCTAAAGAATCTACTAGCTTATTATCATTATTTTTTATAAGCCAATCAAGCCAATAATTCCACCATGAGCCTTCATATTCCGTAGCCTTTATAAGCCACTCATGACTACTTAAACTTAAGTCGTCATTTAAAGCCGATAATTATATTTAGCAATCGCAGGAGGATTAACTACACCTGCTACATGCCCTGAATCCGTGAAACAAAAAATCTTATGTCCGTTTAATAATTTTACTCCATCATATATTGAACGCCATGGAGCTATATGATCTTCTTTTGCGGCTACAAAAAAAGAGTTACAATTAACTTTTCCAAGATCTATTTTTGTTCCGAGCACCTCTAAATTATTAGACTCTTTTAGCAAGTTATTGCAATATGTATTTTGTAAATATTCCTCATACATTTTTGCCGGTAAGTTAGTAGAATCCGCATTCCAATATAGTAAATCAAAAGGCATCGGTTTTTTACCGAGTAAATAATTATTGACAAAAAATGTCCAAATTAAATCATTAGCCCTTAGCAAACTAAAACTATTTGATAAATACTGCCCATCAAAATAGCCTTTTAGTTTTATATCTTCCTTAATGTAGTTAATCGTAGCTTCATTAAAAAATATTCCAAGCTCACCGGGATGAGTATAATCAAGCAAAGTAGTAAAGAAAGTAGCACTATGAACGGAATCTATTTTCTTTGCTTTGAAGTATGCGATAATTATAGCAAGGAATGTACCTCCCATGCAATATCCGACAAAATCAATTTTTTAAAAACCAAGATTTCTCACATACTCAAAAGGTGCTAAAATACCGTCTTTTAAGTAATCCTCGAAGCCTTTTTCCGATAGAGAGATATCAGGGTTAACCCATGAAATAAGAAAAACTTGAAAATTATTTTCTACCAAAAAAGATACTAAAGAATTATGCGGAGATAAATCGAGTATATAATATTTATTTATGCATGGCGGAATAATAAATATCGGAATCTTATGAACTTTCCCTTTCGGTTCATAGCATATTAATTGCATTAAATCATTTTGAAATATGACTTTTCCTTTTGTTGCAGCAATATTCTTACCGAGTTTAAAAGCAGATTTATCAGTAGTTTTGATATTTAATATATCACCGGAACTTTGTATATCTCTTAAGAAATTTTCTAATCCCTGTACTAGATTTTGACCGCCGCTTTCTAATGTCTCACGTAAAACTTTTGGATTACAAAAAGCAAAATTTGAAGGTGAAAAAGCATCGATAAAATGTTTAGTTACAAACTCTAAATGTTGCTTGAGATCATTTGATAGCTCATACTGTTCTATATTCTTCTTAAGCCACTCACTAGATAGTAAATAATATTGTTTAACAAAGTCAAAATAAGCATTATCCTCCCATGAAGAATCTTTAAATCTTTTATCTCTATTATCCGGAGAAAATACAGCTTTTGCTGGACTACCGACAAATTTTGCAAAGCTACTTGCTGTAAGCTCTCTTAACTTATCAATATATTCAATATTAAGCAAAATTTTTCAGGATTTGCCCAAAACTGTTCTACCATTAAAGAAAGCTATAATTCTGTTTTTATCACTATCAATTAGGCTCCTAGGGATCATACTCCCCCTACCTTGCATGAAATGTAAAATAAGCTCTTGATATTTATCGGCAATTTTTTTGAAATTATTAATTATCGTCTCGTTCGGGAATGTTATACATGTTTAGTTCCAAGATACTTCTAAAAAGTTAACAATTAATATAAACGTAGACGACGCCAATTTTTCAAATTAAACGAGTATACCTTATGTCATTAAACTATTCCATATACTATCAACCTTGTCGATAACTTCCTGACTCATTTCTATTTTTTTACCCCATTTTCTATTTGTCTCAGGGTATATTTTATCGGTTGCATCTATTCCCATTTTACTACCAAGCCCTGAATCAGGTGATGCAAAATCCAAATAATCTATCGGGGAATTATCTATGAAGCTCGTATCACGCCTTGGATCACTTCTTGTTGCTATTGCCCAAATTACTTCTTGCCAATTACGAACATCAATATCGTCATCTACAACGATAATAAATTTACTATACATAAATTGCCGTAAGTAAGACCAAATCCCAAGCATTATTCTTTTAGCATGACCGGGATAGGATTTTTTAATCGATACTACTGCAACTCTATATGAACAACCTTCAGGTGGAAGCCAAAAATCGACTATTTCCGGAAATTGTTGCTGCAAGATAGGAATAAAAATTTCATTTAATGCTTCACCTAAGATTGACGGCTCATCAGGCGGTTTTCCAGTATAAGTACTTAAATATACGGGATTTTTCTTCATCGTTATTGCCATTACGGTAAATACCGGAAACTCCTCAACATCATTATAATATCCGGTGTGATCTCCAAAAGGACCTTCAGGCAAATACTCCTCTAAACTTACATAGCCTTCCAGCACTATTTCACTATGTGCAGGTACTTTGAGGTCAATAGTTTTGCATTGCACCAGCTCTACTTTTTCATTACCGAGTAAACCTGCAAAATTATACTCTGAGATATTCTCAGGTATCGGCGTAACCGCTGCCAAAGTTACCGCCGGATTTGCCCCAATAACGATAACAGCAGGAAACGGTTCTTTTTTTGCTTCTTTCCAACGTTTATGATGCTCTGCTCCACCTCGTAACTTTAACCAACGCATCAATAGCTTATTTTCTGAAATAACCTGCATTCTATATATGCCAAGGTTGTAATTATCGATTTTATCTTTTGTTGGTCCTTTAGTAACTACTATCCCCCAAGTAATTAAAGGCGAAATATCATCAGGCCAACATCTTTGAATCGGCAATATATTGATATTCGGTTTGTCAATGACGATTTCATGAAAAGCTGCTTTTGATACGGTTTTAGGAGACATAGCAAATATACGCTTAGCTAGCGGTAGCATTGACAATGTTTCTTTAAAAGATGCGGGAGGTTGCGGCTGTTTAAGGAATGCTAGTAAAACACCAAGCTCTCTTAATTCTTTGGGTGACTTAAGTTTAAGCCCCATACAAATACGATTTATACTAGCATAAAGATTAGTTAGAATAGGTATGTCGGACTTAATGCCGTCGGCTTTTATAACATTTTCAAAAAGTAATGCAGGTCCGCCTTGTGCTAATACTCTTCTACTAATTTCAGTAATTTCTAGGTCAGTTTTAACTTCAACAGAAATACGCTTTAACTCACCGTTTTTTTCTAAAAATTTTAAAAACTCCGGTAAATCTTTAAAGCTCATAGTTCTATTTTTTTGTTTATAATGTGCGGCTTATTTTATAGTCATTGCGAGCAAGGCGTAGGCTGCATGACAATCTCATCAAATATCATGAGATTGCTTCGTCAATTACTTCGTAATTTCCTCGCAATGACGATACGGTATGACTCGATGGGTTTCCCTACTTACTAAAATTAGCCTTTACCTGCATATCATTCTGAATAATTGTGTAGTTAATTAGTTCGTCAATTACAGAATTTTTAATATTATATATTATATTTTTTTCTGAATTGACATGAATATTTTTAGCCGTTAATTCATCTATACTTCTAGATTTAATATGTGCAAAATATACTTCATCACCTACTTGGAATACAGGCGTATTACTTCCTATTTTAGTATTAAAAATTGATAATAATATTTCAGGAGCTAGTGTTAAATCATTTTCCATTTCGGATCTAATATAATTTTTTTTGCTTATTTTTATTCCGTTAGCTTTAAGCTCTTTTATATTCTCTTGCTCTGAATTATATTCCTTTGCTAAATCCTTGATAATCTTTAAGTTTACATCTGCGATATTCTGCTTTATCCAAACTTTATTTACCTGTTCTTTAATAGCATCAAATTCAGATATTTTTGCTGGCTGAATAGATTTTAATTCTACCAATATAAGATAGCTTTTATCTTCTGCTTCTATAGGATAAGATAATTCTCCTTCCGAAAGCTCAAAAATATTATCGGCATTTTCGGCAATTATTTTATCTTCAATAAGTTCTGCATAACTGACATAGTTAACGTTTTGTATCGGTAGCTTATATTTTTCGGCAATTTCAACTAAGCTAGAACCAGCTGCCGTCTCATCTTCCAGCTTTTTAGCAAACTCCATATTAAGTATGTCGATTTTTTGAGCCTTTAATAAATCATGTAATTGTTTTTGTACCGATTCAAAACTTTGATTTCCAAACTCATCTTTATTTTCATTATAAAATTCTAACAACTCATCTTGAGTAACTGAGACTTTTAAATCCTTAATATTAGCTTTAATATAAGAAAAGCTGCGTTTCTCAGGTACCTCAAACGAGGTTTTATTATCTTGGTAAAAATCCTTTAATTGCTGATCGGTAGGAGTAGGGATTTGTAAATCTTTTGGTTTATTTTGTAAATCTATTTGTATTAATTCTACCTCTCTTTTTTCAGCCATATAATCTACTATATTGTCAGTCATAGCTTTAGGAACATAGAAACTTTTTACAAAAGTACCGACAAAAATATTTTTTAGAGCTTTTTCTTTGAAGTTTAATAAATATTTTTCTTCATCCATATAAGAATTTCTAAAATAAGTTTTAAAAATTTTTATATCGAAAACACCTTGCTCATTTTTAAAAACCGGTGATTCTTTAACTAAAATTTTAACTGTATCATCACTTAGATCTAAGTCATAATAGCTAACTAGATAATCTAAGACATTATCATAAACAAGCCTTTTTAGGATTCGGTTATCAATATTTAACTGTGCTATTTCTTCATCGGTTAATTGCTTATTTATAGCATTAATTTCTAAAGATTTTGCTCTCAAAAAATCTTCCTGGGAGATATTTTTCACATGAGAAAAAGTAACAATATCACCGCTTCTTCTTCCGTTTAATACATCTTTAATACCAAAGCCGACAAAAGCAAAAGCTATCATTGCGAATAAAACCCGCATTATAAAACTATCGGCAGTTTTTCTAATATTATCTAACATAATTTTTTATTTAAGATCCTCAGTGTCATCCCGTGGCTTGACCACGGGATGACACCAAGATATTAGAAGTTCACACGAACTTTTACACTACCTTGCTGAGCGAAATACTTACTTCCGATATTTGTATCGTAGTTAATACCGTATTCCATCATTTTGTGCTTAGCAGTAACACCAACGCCGACATCAAAGCTTGTTTTGCTTTGCTTAAAGCTGTTGGTTGGGAAAGGAGCAGTCATACCTTGTAATCTTGCATCAATCGCCGGAACTTTATTCTTGAAGACATAATCAACCATTGCGTAAAGCTCAGGTGTTAGCACTACTTCACCTACATTGATATTACTTGATACTTTAGCACCGAGTAAACCGTCGAAAGTGTTATAGTTCTTGCCTTTAACGGTAAGATTTTGGTAAGTAGTACCTGTTTCTTTATAGCCCTTATCTTTGATAGTCGAATATCTAAGCCCAGCTAGCGGTGTTAAGTTAATGTTCTCAGGCATTGCATAAGTATAACCAGCCATTAACTGACCTGTATAGCTTTCGGATTTATACTTACCGTTTGCAGTTTGATAAGCAGTAGTCGCTAATGCCGTTGTAATAACACGTCTTGATTTGCTTCTTATCTTATTATCCGAGTAAGATGCTATAGCTTCAACGAAAAGATTTTCATAAGGTACATTATATAAACCGTATACGGAATAGATGTTACTCTCTACCTTATTATCACCCGTCTTATTATTTTTCAGTTTGATATCAGTATCGGCTCTTGTATATGCAAGCCCGAGTGCTAGATCATCGTTAACTAAGCCGTCAAAACCTATAGTGCCACCAGTTGTATCAGACTTATAACCGCTTATATTGTTACGCATCTTCTGCGTTGCATTACCGACAAACGGACTTATCCATGCACCAAACTTAGCATCTCTGTCCTCATCACCGGCAGCTACAGCAGCCGGCTGTATTGCATCCATTCTAGCATTTAGATTAATTAAGCTACTTGAGATATTACTTAGTATAACTTGATTATTAATAGCAGTTATAGTATCGCTAGGTTTTACAACGTCTTGCATGAGGTGAGTTACAGCATCTGCTTCTTGGATTGGAGTCAGTTTTCCCCAGTTACCGAAAGCTAAACGTGCATCCGAACCGATTGGTGCTTGCTCCATTAACTCAAGCGATTTCTTTACATTTGCAGCATTTGGGATATTTGTAAGTGGTCCGCCCGGTTTGAAGTTGTTATCTATCACTTCTTGAGATACATCCTTCGCAAATAGCGTTAAAGTTGATGCATCAAAAGTAAAGTTGACAAAGCGGTTGTCATTATTAACGGTTACTTTAACATTATCTGCGGGAGTAGGCTTTAAACCGCCTGCTGTTTCTGCAGATATTACCGTATATTTGGTATTTGGATCTATATTATTAATGTCGAAATTAGTAGCAGTAACAACAAGTGCTAAAGTTGAAACCCCTGATAAATCAAGAGTACTGCCTGATTTAATTAAGATATTACCGCCTGACTTAGCTGCTCCGTCAAAAGTAGTATTTAAGGTTAGCATATCGGTAAAGCTACCGGTGCCGGTATATGTTACTTGATTTGCACCTGAAGTAAGTGTAGTACCGCTACCTGTTATATTACTATTAAAGGCTAGGCTATTGCCGAAATTAATAGTAGCACCGTTAGCTGCAAATCTGGTAGCCGTTACATTTTTAGCAAAATTAGTGATAGAACCTTTGGCTAAAGTAACAGCACCTGTATTAGTAAATGTATCGGCAAAACTTGTAGTACCGCTGAGCGTCGCCGTACCTTTTGCGTTAACACTGCTTGCAAAACTTGTAGCACCTGCCGTTGTGATATCACCAACCGAATTAGCCACAGTCCCTACAACACCACTAACACTGCCACCATTTGTGAAGTTTAGCTTCAGAGCCTGACCGCCGGTTTTATTTATGCTGCCTGTTAAGTTAAAGTTTGCAGGTAATGTTAAGAGTGCAGTACCGTTACCTTGGATCTCGGTGATGCTAGTATTACCGCCTTTGGTTATGCTTACAGCTCCTGCACCGACTTTTAACATAGCAATCCCGTTTACACTATTAAGATTACTTGCACCTAAAGCTATTAACGTACCGTTATTAGTACCACCGGTATTTTGGACTGCTCCCGCAACATTTACATTGTTATTTAATGTTACCGTACCGTTTTTTGCATTAAAATCTAAGAAACCGCCAATATTACCGGTTTGAGTTAACTGAACGGCATCATTAATTAATGTTACATTCGCCGTAGTAGCTCCAAGCTCTAGCACACCTGTAGTATCAAGCTCTATATTTGCTGTATTAAAAGTGATACCTACTGTACCCAAATTTCCTGCTCCTTGAAATTTTATAGCTTGTAACCTCTTAGCTCTACCGAATGTAATCCCTCCGTCTATTGTTAATTTTCTTCCTGCGTTTACGGAATTTAAGGTTACTATACCTTCATCATCATTATTAGGATCTATATCTGCACCTAATGTGATTGTACGGTCATTTGCATTTGAACTATTTTGTAATACTAACTCTGCATCTGCATGGGCAAATTCAATATTTGCTGCCGGTACATTTAAATCACCGCCATTTGCATCAATCCTATAAGTAGCATTGTTTATTTGTATAGCATCAGCATTAAATGCTGTACTACTAGTAAAATCTGCATTATCGTTAATAACCAAGTCATGTATACCTAAATTTACATCGTCGGTTATTGTAACCACATGATTAATAAGTAAATTTTCAAATTTATTACCGCCTGCATCACCAATATTTCTAACAGTACCTGCTAGATTACTTCCGATATTCAGTCCATTAACCCCACCATCAAAGATTAACTGACCTTCATTGGCACCAGGTGCCGCTAAATCAGCTGCTAATAATATATTATTTACTCCGCCTCCGGTTAGGTTAGAAAGAGTTAAAATAGAATTTGCATCTTCAAAAACAATCGCTTGACCATCTAATATAGTAACATCACCGGCACTTGCATCAAATGCAAAATTATTATCGGCTTTAATATTGATTGTTGCGATTGTTCCCGCAGTTGGATCATATGCTATAAGTAACTTTGTATTAACATTTAATGTAGCATTATTACCGTTTACTATAGCTCCTTTAAACCCATAAGTAATTATGTTACCACCACCATCAAGAGGACCGTTAAACTCTAACGTACTGCCTGCTCCAAAATTTATATTATTTGTAATTAAGTTTCCTCCGGCTTGTAATGTTATTCCTGCTCCTACATTCACTGTTGCTAATGCTGCCGTGTTACCTATATTCCCGGTTACCGTACTTGCTCCGGTAAATGTTGCTACACCGTTACCAGCATTACCAGTATTATCTATCGCTCCGGTCACTACTACAGGATTCATAAATGTCACTGCTGACGCATTATTCGTTAAGTTTATTGCATTCGCTTTTACTACTCCACCTTGTACTTGTAGCAAACCTGCTCCTACACTTAACTCTGCTAATGAGTTCGTATTACCTATATTCCCGGTTACTTGACTCAATGCACCATTTAAATTTAAGACACCTACATTATCACCGCCTGTGGTGTTATCAATAGCACCTGTTAATACTGCATTTGCATTTGTAAGGGTTAATACCGACGCAGCATTTGTTAAGTTAGTCGTAGTGGCTTTAATAACCGCCCCTCCAAGAGAAAGGGTACTTGCCCCAACGCTTATTTGAGCTGCTGGATTAACATTACCTATTGTTCCGTTAATGGCAGCATCTGTATTGGCAGTTATTATACCTCCTCCATCTATATTTTCTGTAAGTGTTATCTTTGCCGGAGTTGCAGATTGTATAATTAGTCCAGCATTCGCTCCCCCTAAAGTTATATTTCCTAAACCCGTATAAGTATCAGCAAAAGCACCAAAACCATGATGTGCAACAACCGCAGCAGTACCGGTTAAAGTTAAACTTTTGCCGGCAATAATAGTAACAGGCAACAAGTTACCATCTGTATCAATAGAACCGACGCTGGTATTTTCAGTAATATTTAGGCCTCCAGGATTAGTAGCCGCAACATTTATAGCCGTAATAATACGACCGACTTCATCTGCAGTGATAGTATGATTACCACCGTAAGTAAATGCCTTATTGTCTTGAGGACCGTCAACAGGAGTACCATTAGCTACTCCTCCAGCCGTTATCTTATTCCAATTACCGGCAGCAGCAAGATCACTAAATACTGCATCATTAGTAGAAATAACACCCGCAGCAACACCCAACGCCCCGCTACTACTCAGCATTAATGCTGCGGTTGAGGTGGTGAATAAAGCGGTTTTAAGACCTTTTTGAATTGCCTTTTGAAATAATTTTGGAGAAATATTCGCCATATGTAAACCTTAATAAAAATTAAATAACTTAGAAAGTGTTATAATTTAATACAATTTTTTAAATATGTCTATTATAATTAATAATTTAGATGATATTTTTACAAATTTAGTATGAATATATGGCATTTGTATAGATTATATGTCATTTTGTAACGGCGTTGCCTGCGTGGACCGGCCTTCGTCATTACGAGCAGACCTTGTTGCGTGGACCGAATCGTCATTGCGAGCGAACGTAGAGAGCGTGGCAATCTCGTCAAATATCCTGAGATTGCTTCGTCAATTACTTCGTAATTTTCTCGCAATGACGACTCGGTAGTATCCACACAGGCAATACCTCTTGCAATGACGATTTAGTATCCGTACTCTCTCTCCCTAACACCTTAATAACATCATCATACATATAACCTTCATAAGCACCGGCTTCGAGTAATAATTTTGTAGCTACTGTACAATTATTACTCTTTGCTAAGCCTAAAGGATTTAAACCTGATTTATCACGATAATTAATATCCGTAGTATGTTCAATTAAAAACTGTATTCTTCACCGCAATTAGCTTTTATAGCATGATGCAGAGCTAGACGTCCTAATTGGTCTTTGTACTGAGCATCAACACCTTTACTATATAAAGTTTCTACTAACTCTAAATCACCGGCATATATTGCTTTTTGTAAAAGCTTTTGTCCTAAAGCTTTATCAAATTCGGCGTAATCTTTAATCAAAATTTTTACTAGTTTTGAGGTGTTTATATTCTTGTCATAAATTTGAGTTACTTTTTCTAAAAGTGTTTGCTGCCCCGTGTTTTTACCGACTAGTGTATGATTTACTAGATACTCTATTAATCTCAAATCTTCAGAATCAATAATAAGTTCAAAAATCTTATAACCGAGTTCGCTTTTAATATCAAATTTAGCACCTTTGCTAATTAACGCTTTTACTGACGAGATATTTTTCGATTCTACGGCTAGCTCTAGAGGCGTTTTATTATTATTATGATTTTTATCATGAAAAAATTGTACTATTTTACCATTCCCCATTGCTCTTGCCCAATCATGTAAAGTATAGCCATATTTATCGTACTTTTGAAATTCCGTATTCTCATATAAATATTCTACCATTTCTACACATTACCGATTTTTATTGCTAAGTGAATAGCAGACCAACCATACATATTAGGAGCAATCTTTCCTCCCATCTGAACTAAAAATTTTACTATTTCTAAATCATGACCAAGTATTGCTAACTCCAAAGGAGTTCTACATTTAGCATCTGTAGCATTAATATTTTTTTCATTACACAAAGCTTCTACTAACTTTATTTCTTTAGATCCTACCGCTATATGTAAATCCGACCATTTATTATGCCATCGGGTTTACTTTCGCTATCTTAGCTTTTAAAGCTTTAAGACGTGATATTATATAATCTTTAGGGGTAATTTTTGCATATGAGGCATAGTAACTTGGGTGTCTGGTTCCAGTGTTAGAGGTAGTCATTGAATTATTTCCATTATTTAATATATTGCGGCGGCAATTATTAAAATATATTAATAATGTCAATGATAAATGTAGATACCGAGTCGTCATTGCGAGGAAATTACGCAAGTAATTGACGAAGCAATCTCAGGATATTTGACGAGATTGCCACGCAGCCTGTGGATACAAGATACCGTGGTCAAGCCACGGTATGACAGCTAAAAGTACTGGATTCCCGCCTTCGCGGGAATGACATTTATCTCTCAGGCAATAATATCTCTCTTTTACCTGTATGATTCGGTGGTGAGACTATTCTCTCTTTCTCCATCTTCTCAACTAAGTTGGCGGCTTTGTTATAGCCGATTCTAAGCGACCTTTGGATATAGCTAATGGAAGATTTTCGCTCGTCACGCACTATCTGCACGGCTTTTTTGTAAAGCACTTTATCAGATGTGCCGTCACCGATATCAATGCTACTATCGTCTTCTTCAGACTGCTCGGTAACGGCAGAGATATATTCAGGTGTACCGGTCTCTTTCAAATATTCCGTAATTTTCTCAATTTCGGCTTCATTAACAAACGGTCCGTGTACCCTACTTATCTTTGAAGTATTACCCATAAATAGCATATCACCCATACCGAGTAACTGCTCGGAGCCTTGCTCGCCTAAAATCGTTCGGCTATCGATTTTAGAGGTAACTTTAAAGCTAATACGACTTGGAAAATTGGCTTTAATAACACCGGTAATAACGTCTACAGAAGGTCTTTGCGTTGCCATAATAATATGAATGCCTGCCGCTCTTGCCATTTGAGCAAGCCTTTGAATCAGCATTTCAATATCCTTACCGGCAATTAGCATTAAATCAGCCATCTCATCAACAATAACCACAATGTAAGGTAGTTTTTCCATATTCATCGTAACGGTTTCATAAATAGGCTTACCGGTTTCAGGATCAAAACCTGTTTGAATCGAACGCTCAATTACTCTATTCTCTTTAACCGCTTCTAAGATTTTTGCATTATAACCTGCGATATTCTTAACACCGATATTGCTCATCATTCTATAACGGTTTTCCATTTCCTTAACTGCCCATTTAAGAGCAACTACCGCCTTAGAAGGCTCGGTTACCACGGGAGTTAGCAAATGCGGTATTCCATCATAAGCCGATAATTCAAGCATTTTCGGATCGATCATGATAAAGCGGCATTCTTCGGGAGTATAGCGGTATAAGAGCGATACAATCATCGCATTAATACCGACGGATTTACCTGAGCCGGTGGTTCCTGCTACTAATAAATGAGGCATTTTAGCAAGATCGGCAATTAACGGCTTACCTGCTAAATCTTTACCCAAGACTAACGGCAATAAAGTTGATTTGTCTTGGTATTCGGGAGTCTCTATAAGCTCTTTCAAACAAAAGAATTCACGTTGCTTATTAGGAAGCTCAATACCAAGTACGTTTTTGCCGGGTATGACTGCTATCCTTGTTGATAAAGCAGATAGTGAGCGTGCTATATCGCCAGATAATCCTACTACCCTTGATGTTTTAGTACCTGCTGCCGGCTCAAATTCATATTGAGTTACCACCGGTCCTTGATTGATATTAATTATCTGCCCTTTAACTCCAAAATCATTAAGCACGGTTAATAACTCTTCAGCCTTTTGTTTAAGCTCTGAGGAAGAAGCCCCTTTTACATGATGGTTTTCAGGATCACGTAATAAGGAAATAGGCGGCAATTCTGCTATTTCGCTTTGAGATATTTTAGGGCTAACAGGTTTGCTAAAGAATTTTATAGGATTTGCAGGTATGGGTCTTGCTTCTTCAGTGAATTTTACTTTTTCACTTACAGGCTTTTGGTAAGAAGAAGTTATATTTATCTTATCACTTTTTTTAGTAGGGAATAATCTTATCGACGACAATCGTGAAAATACATTATGTAAAAAAGATTGTACCCGATAGATTAAAAATTTACCTAGCTTAATAATAAAATTACTTAAAGAAGTAAATTTAATTTCAAGTAAAACAACTAATATAATAAAGGTAAAAAATATTAATAATAAGTATAGTTGATTTGTAAATCGCTCAAAAAAATTAGAAGCTATTATTCCAATAGCTCCGCCTGCATTTGCCGGTATGAATTCTAGCTTAATCTTAGATAATAACGTGCTACTGCTAACGAGAGCGAGCAACATTACAAATATACGGATAAATGAGCCGCGATATCTTCCATACCAACAATTTCTCACCCAAACAAAGCAAGCAAGCGGTATAATAAAAGCAGCCAATCCAAAAAATTGATATAAACAATCCGATAAATAAGAGCCAAAAATTCCGACTAAATTACTAGGGTACTCTGTTGTGACCGAGTTAAAAGACGGATCGTCTATATTATATGACGTGAGAACAGTAACAATACAAAGCCCGATTATCCCTAAGATAACAGCTTGTACCTTATTGTTTGAAAGAATTTTATTTATGTAATATAGCATAGTTTTAAATATTAAGCTAAATTATGAGTTTTATATCTTTTTCTATAATACTCTATAGGCTTTTCAATAAAGAAATAAATTAAAAAAGAAATAATTATTATTGTTATAAAAGTAACCAACGTATTAAGAAATTTCCCATTATCAGCCCAATATAAAATAGCAGGTAATATGTTATACAAGACAATTAAATGACAACAATATATTGGGTAAGAGAGTAAAGCAATTAATTTATCTAACTTATTATCTTTGGTTAAGTCAAATATTTTTCCTAAAGATAGAGCAAATAAACAATAAAAAAGTAATTTTTTTAGTTGAGGCTCTATTGGGATAAACGGAAAAGTAATAATTATTAATATAATATATAAATAGAGTAATTGACTAAGCCAAGGCTTTTTTTCGTTTATTTCTTTACTAGAATAAATATAAAATGCTTGACTACCGATTAAGAAAATTGCAAGTTCAGAAGGAAAGAATCTATAAGACCAAGGATCTCCTATAAATCCGTTAAACTGAAGAATAATTCTAGTAATTAAAGATATACAAATTATGGATAAAATATAGATATTTTTCTTTTTTAGAATCCAAGGTGCTATTAAATAAAAAGAAATTTCTAACCCAATTGACCAACCAGGAGGTATCAACAAAAATTGATAAAGAGGAGGCGTGGAGTCAGTAAAGTATTTTGTAAAATGTACTGTATTATTATTAATTCCAATAAACATTGTTACATCTTGAAACAACATTGTTAGGTTTGTAAAAATTAAAAAAAACCAGCCGGAAATGGAAGATTATACAATTGCCTTAAAAAAGAAAATTTTTGCTGCAAGAGGAAAGTAGCTAAAATACAAAAGATATAAGTAGGATAAAGCCTTAAATATCTACTTTTCCAAAATTTTATTTTGCTTGTATAATTGCTCTGAATCATAGCCATATAAAAGCCGGAAATCATGAAAAAAGATTGTACTGCGATTTCTGAACCTACAAATTTAAGAAATGGATGAGAATTTGAATGTGCAGCCACAACAGAAAGAGCAAATTAATAACCTAACTACACCCATTATGTTAAATAATAATTATATTAGCAATTATATAATATCCAAAACCTAAATCAAGTAACATAGCAGCACTTCTCAATAATAGGATAAGTTATTTACATTAAAAGAACCATTTTGTATTATAAAAAATACATTTTTTTACTTGAGTGAAAGGTAACCAAAATTCATGACTATAAAAATCCATACGGAAAAAGATTTCATAAAGATGCGAGCAGCTGGGAAATTAGCTGCAGAGACACTCGATTTTATTACTGATTACGTAAAGCCGAACGTCACTACTAATAGTTTAAATGACCTTTGTCATAATTTTATTACTTCTAATAATGCCATTCCTGCACCGTTAAATTACAAAGGCTTTCCGAAATCGATTTGTACTTCTATAAATCATGTGGTTTGTCATGGCATTCCAAACGATAAGCCATTAAAAAACGGTGATATAGTAAATATTGATGTTACGGTAATTTTAGACGGTTGGTACGGTGATACTAGCCGTATGTATTATGTTGGTGACGTAGCAATTAAGCCAAAGCGTCTTATTCAAGTAACTTATGATACAATGATGAAAGGGATTGAAGTAGTTAGACCTGGTGCTAAACTCGGTGATATCGGACATGCTATTCAAAGCTATGCCGAGAAACATAATTATTCTGTGGTTAGAGATTATACGGGTCACGGTATCGGAAGAGTTTTTCATGACCAACCGTCAATATTAAATTACGGTCGCAGCGGCACGGGTATAACGTTAGAAGAAGGGATGTTTTTCACCGTTGAACCTATGATAAATGCCGGTAATTACGACACTATATTAAGTAAACTAGATGGATGGACGGTTACTACACGTGATAAATCATTATCGGCTCAATTTGAGCATACTATAGGCGTGACTAAAGACGGTTTTGAAATATTTACGTTATCACCGAAAAAATTAAAATACCCTCCATATTCAATTTGATTCACACAATGTTAGAAAATAATTTGATAGAATTCGGTAATGATGAAATAGGTACGCCTCATTATATAGGTCACCGTAAAAGGGTAAAAGAACGCTTCGTTACCGCCGGAGCAGAACATTTTTCCGATTACGAATTACTTGAAGTAATGTTATTTTCGGCTATCCCTCGTAAAGACGTAAAGCCTCTTGCTAAAAAGTTACTTGACCATTTTGATATTACGGATTTAATTAATCTTGATAAAGAAAGGCTACTTAGTATTAAAGGTACTAATGAAAATTTATATATTAATTTTGCTCTAATACGTGAGTTGATAAATAGAGTATTGAAACAAAAAATAATAAATAAAAATATTATTGCTTCTTGGAGTTCTTTGATTGATTATTTAAAAGTTAATATGGGCAATATGCGACTCGAGCAATTTCGTATATTATTTTTGAATAAGAAAAATATTTTACCGATGAGGTTTTAAGTCAAGGAACTATAGACCAAGCTGCGGTATATCCACGTGAGATAATTAAACGAGCTTTATTTAACGAAGCAAGCAGCCTTATACTTGTGCATAATCATCCAAGCGGTAGCCCTGAACCTTCAAAAGCCGACATTCATATGATAAATAAGATAGTAGAGACATGCCAAACCGTAAATATTATAGTACATGATCACGTCATTATAAGTAATAACAAATATTATAGTTTTAAATCTAATATGTTACTATGAATATAAATAGCTATAGCATTTTAGACTTCCTGCATAACGTAGCTAATAAAGAGGAATTTGCAGGAAACACGGGAGCGCTTGCCGCCGCAGCGTACACTTTAGTACGTGAGGATGCGAGTACCGGATTGACGCACAAATTACCTTTAGGAGCAAGTTATGCAGGAAGTCTACTATTTATTTTTTCTTTTATAGCAACCGCTATATTAACATATATATTAACTAAATATCTTCCTGCAATCGGTTTAGTTGATGTACCGAGTAGTCGTCGCTCTCATGATAAGATAACACCGCGCGGCGGCGGTCTTGCTATTGTAATTGTCGTAATGATTGCTTTGAGCGGATTTGAATATATAACAAGCAATAATCTTATTAATTCAACAAAAATACTACCTTTATTATTGGTAATTTCCTCGGTTTCTTTTTTAGATGACTTAAAAGCCGTACCTATTCTAATTCGTTTAATAGTCCACTTAATTTGTGCAGCTTTTGCTATTTTTCTTTTTTCACAGGTAAATTCCGTCCATATACTAATATATTCTATTTTAGTTATAGCTTTAAGCGGCTTTATTAATATATATAATTTTATGGACGGTATAGACGGTATGAGCTGCATAGAATCTATTCATCTATCTAGCACTATGCTTATATTATGTTTTTTACAATTTCCTACTATTGATAACTCGTATTTTATATCTAGTGTAAATGTTATTATTCTTGGTTGTTCTTGTGGTTTTTTAATATTTAATTGGCATCCGGCAAAAATATTTTTAGGAGATGTGGGAAGTATTAGCCTTGGATTCTTAACGGGTCTTTGCTTGCTCCTGCTTGCTCTTACAAGCACTAATTTATTTATAGCTTGTGCTATTGCTAACTTATATTACATTACCGATGCCGTACTAACCATATTAATTCGGCTACTCAATAAAGAAAAAATTTGGCAGCCTCATTTAAAGCATTTTTTCCAAAAAGCAGTACAAAAAGGTAAGTCTCATAAACAAGTAGTATCGATTATAGCAGTTTGTAATATATTTTTAATGATCATATCGGTTACATCTTTACATTTTCCCGTAATATCTATAATGCTTGCTTTAGCCGTCATAACTTTAACAGTGCAGAGTTTATTAAAATGAAGCTAATTAAAGAGGATATTGATAAAATAGTTAGACGTATATTTGCCAAACAACATCCATTGCTGCCTGAAATCATGATTAACTGGAATAAAATAGTCGGATTTAACTTCAGTACTAAAGCATTACCTTTAAAAATCACCACCTATACTTATAAAAAACAAAAGATTAATACGCTGTTTATACAAGCAGAAGATAATGCTACGGCAGCAGAATTACCTTATTATCAAGATATTATTCTAGAACGTATTAAAATTTATTTAGGCTTTGAAGCAATACATCAAATGAACGTAACGTTTTATAAGCAAAAGCCTAAAGTATGAGAATTAAGTCATGCTCTCTTCGTGTGGATTTCTTGAATTAAAATATCCGCCGGAATATTTAAATTTTTATGTAATTTTCTAATCATAGATAAAGTAAGAGGTCTTCTTTTATTAAGAATTTCAGATACTTTACTTCTTGAACCTATGCTCTTTTCTAAATCTTTTCTAGAAAGTCCAAGCTGTTCTATCCTAAAATTAATTGCTTCAATTGGGTCAGGTGCTTCTATTTTATAATGTTTATTCTCATAATCTTCTACTAATATTGATAATATTTCTAATTTTTCAGCTTTTGAGGAATTTTCTTTTGCATATAATAAATTATCTAGTTCTTTTAATGCTTCTTTATATTCTTTTTCTGTTTTTATAATATTTATTTCCATACTCAAATCTCCTTAACATTTATCTTATCATACTCTGCATGCGTTCCCACAAATCTTATGACCATTGCCTGCGTGAATACTCAATCGTCAATGCGAGCAGGCGTTGTTGCGTAGATACCCAAGTCGTCATTGCGAGGATCTGTAGGCGACGCGGCAATCCAGAAAATAATTAAAAAAATTCTGTAAATCAGAATTTTTTACTGGATTGCTTCGTCAATTACTTCGTAATTTTCCTCGCAATGACGAAAAAGCTGAATCATGCGATAATACCTTACAGTCGCTTAGCTCATGACGCCTCAGTATCCACGTAGGCAATACCAAGGCACACAAACAAAAAAAGGAGTCTTTGATTAAAGACTCCTTTTTAGCTTGTAAAAAGATTTGAGAGTTAATTACATATCAAATCTTAATCCTGCCATTAAGTTATTACCTTTATAACGGGTTCCACCAAATTTAACTTTATTTCCGGCAACATTTTTAGTATTAGTTTTTGATTTACCGTAATCTGTCCAGCTATAAACGAGTTCTGCTTTCACACCTTGTGCTACTTCAAATGAAGTTCCTAAAGATAATTGATAAGCAAAGTTGGTTTTGTTTTTAGTGGTTCCTGAAAAATTAGTACTACTAATAACATTATTATTAGCAACAGTCTTAGTTGAAATATTTACTTTTTCCTTTACTAACGCAGCACCGACACCTGCTCCTGCAAAAACTTTAAACATACTTAAATCAATAAAATCTACATAACCGTTAAGTAATGCACTTACAATAGTAGGTTTATGTTTTACTGATACTGTAGCAGTGCCGCCAGGACCACTTGTAAACACACCTCCTGGAATCACAACACCATTAATAATAAGTTGTCCACCTGCTGAAATAACCGATGGTACAGTAGTAACAGTAGAGCTAGAGGTTGAAACATTTGTAGACTTTTTCATGTAGTTATTTGTTACCATTCCAATTGTGAAATCAGTTCTTAAATTATCCATGATATAATAACCTGCTCCAATATTACCGGTAAAACCTGTATTGGATTTTAACTTAACACTGCTATTTGAAGATTTCGCTTTATCAAAAATCACGCCACCGGCATTAAGTTTTAAATACCATTGATTTTCCAGAGATGATGACATCGATGAATTAGTAGATGAATCTACAGAAGAATTCATATCGCAATCAGCGAATGAAAGACCGGAAGTTAAAAGTGCTGTGCTTGCAGCTGCTATTAAAAGTAATTTTTTCATATTGTTAAATTTTTCCTTTAAATTTTATTAGTTGTTAGTAAAAACGATATTAGATAATAATTTTACAATTTTTACCTAAATTCGATAAAAAATAGTTTTAAGTGACATTTCTGAGTTGTCGTTTAATGTCACTCCGTGGCTTGACCACGGAGTCCAGTCTTTTTTTTGTATTTCTAGATCCCGTGGTCAAGCCACGGAATGACATTAGATTATTACCTAAAACTATTAATATATTCTTGTTAATTATATATCAAATCTTATACCGGCTGTTAAGTTGTGGCTTTGATAACGCATGCCACCGGTTGGTACACTTGTTCCTTGGTAAATTACATTCTTACTTTTTGTTCTACCATCATATATCCAGCTATAAGCTAGTTCTGCTTTAACACCGTCGGCAATTTGCGCAGAAGTACCTAAAGTTAGCTTGTAAGAGATATTAGTTCTGTTTTTAGTGTTAGATGAAAGACCGGTTATCCCATTATATGTAATTTTTTCTTTAACTAATGCAGGACCAACACCGGCACCAGCAAAAACATCGAACATATCAAAATTAGTTAAATCTACATAACCGTTAATAAGTAAACGTGTAATAGTAGGTTTATGGCTTGCTGAAACATTAGTACCGGTAAAAGGTGCATTAGTCGCAGCTCCGGATTTCTTTAACTTCCCACCGATTATAGTACCTAAAGTTAAATCGGCTCTAAAATTTTCGGAAATATAATAACCGATACCTAAATCAACTGGAACAGTTATATTAGATTTTAATTTAACACCGGTTGCCTTATCTTTTTCTTTATTAAACATTGCTGCACAGGCATCTATTCTTAAATACCACTCATTATCCATGCCCTCGGCAAATGATACGCTAGAAGATAAAATTGTTGCACTTGCAGCTATTAAAAGTAACTTTTTCATGATTAGCACCTCAAAATTAAATAATTAAACATTATCTTAATAGCATATATAACATATTATATTTTTTAGTTCTATATTTAATCGGCAATTAGATTCATATAATAAAGCTTTTATTAAGTTTTGTGACAAAATAAACACATTATAGTTAATTCATGTTATTTATGTATTTATTAAACTTATCTTTCTCATCTTTAAATTTATCGGCATCAGGCAAAGCAGGTTTTTTTTTGGTAATATTTTTCCATCCTTTATTTTCTATAAAATCTTTTGCACGTTCTACCCATTCTATTAACTCCGGTGATTCGGGTTTAATAGCATCTATAGGACAATCAGGAATACACACGCCACAATCTATACATTCATCAGGATTGATAACTAGCATAAATTCACCTTCATAGAAACAATCTACGGGACATACTTCAACGCAATCGGTATATTTACATTTTACGCATTCATCGGTTACAACATAGGTCATTTTGTTATCGATTCTTAATTTTATCGATTAATATAGAGGTTCTTAAAAGTAATACTAACAAAAAATATAGTATAAAACTTATAAACATAATAACTAAAGGCTTTAACATTGAAGAATGAATAGTATGAGAACCAAACCTTAAAACACTAGCAGGCTGATGCAGACTATACCAAATATTTACCGAGAATTTTACTATCGGTATGTTAATCAGTCCGATAATAGCAATAATCGAAGCAGGATTTTGTGCTTTTCTTATATTATCCGCACTATTCACTATAATAATATAGCTTAAATATAATAAAAATAATATGAGCATGGAGGTAAGTCTTGCATCCCAAACCCACCATGTCCCCCATATAGGTTTTCCCCATAAAGAACCTGTTACTAAACTAATCAAAGTAAAAGTAGCTCCAACGTAACTAGAAGCTACGGCTAGCAAATAGCTAATAGTAGTTTTCCATACTAAATAGCTAAAGCTGCATGCTGCCATGAAAACATAAACACCAAGGGCCATCCAAGAAGCAGGAACATGAACATACATAATGCGTACAAACTCACCTTGCTGATAATCTACCGGCGAAACTATGAGGGCTAAATAAAGACCTATAATCATCATTAGGAAAGTAGATATAGCTAATATAAGTATTATAACCTTCGATAATTTATTAAAATAATAGGGGGTTAATAGTTTTAGCATATTTTCTTACTTCTTTATTTCATTCTTGCAATCCTCTATGTCATTCCCGCAAAAGCATTGTTGCGTGTATAGGTTTTTCATTTGTCATCCCGCGACTTGATCGCGGGATCCAGTTAAAAATACTAAAATTTATTAGTATTTTTAAGTTATTTTTATGGATACCGTGGTCAAGCCACGGTATGACACCGAGCATACTTTATGATCCACGCAGGCAATGCTCTACCATGATTATCGTATCCTTTTAAAAAACTCTTTCATTAATAGCCCCGAATCTTCGGCAAGAATTCCGCTATATATTTCCGGTCTATGAAAACAAGCACTACTGTTAAAATATCGTAAATTACTTTCGACTGCTCCGTGCTTGGAATCAGAAGCCCCGTAAAATAAACGTTTTAACCTGCTATGAGCTATAGCTGCCGCACACATAGCACAAGGTTCTAAAGTAACGTAAATATCATAATCATTTAAATTTTTAGAAGATATAAGATTACATGCTTCATTAATAACAATAATTTCAGCATGACAAAGAGCGTTATTTTTTTCTTCCGTATTGTTATGGGTACTAGCAATAATTTTCTGATTTAACCTATCTACAATCACCGCTCCGACCGGAACTTCATTTTTATCAAAAGCAATCCGTGCTTGTTTTAAAGCTTGCTCCATGAAAAAATTATTAAAATTAGCTTCTTTATCTAACAATATATTCACGGTAATTTACGTGTTCTTCGATTCCAAAAGGATCTTGGTGGATAATTATTTCAGCCTCCGAAAATTCCTGCAATATTTCAAAAGCAATCTCATCGCTAATTTTATGAGCATTATAAAGCGACATATTGCCGTCTATTTCCAAATGGCACTGGATAAAAGCTTTTTGACCGGCATATCTAGTTTTCATTTCGTGCATACCTTTTACGCCTAAATGGTTATTAACTATCGAGATAATTTTTTGTCTATCTTGTTCGGGTAATTCATGATCTACTAAATTTTTAAATGCCTTTTTAAATAAAGAATAAGAAGAGTGAAATATATATAACGAAATAACTACACCAAATAATGGGTCAACAAACCAAAAATAATCACTTAAATTTATAGAGATAATTACTATAACATTAGTTAGTAAGTCTGTGAAATAATGAAGCTTATCGGCTTTTACTATTTCCGATCCTGTTTTTTTAATTACATAAGTTTGATAAAGTACTAAAATAATTGTTAAGAATATACATACATACATTACAGTAGTACCGTCGCTAATATTCTCCGGTTTTGTTTTTTCAAATAACGATTTAACCGAAGAAAAGCCTACAAAAAAAGCTGAAGCAAAGAAAAATATCGATTGAGAAAAAATTGTTAAATCCTGCATTTTTTCATGCCCGAATCGATGATGATGATCCGGCGGTTGCAGGGCAAATCTTAAAGCTATTAAATTAATAAAGGAGGAAGTTATATCAAGCATCGAATCAATTAAAGAAGCAAGGATTGATTGCGAATCGGTAACAACCCAAGCATATAATTTTATACTTAAAATAATTAATGCCGTAGTAACCGATAAATAAGATGCCGATTTTATTAACCGATTACGGCTATTAGTATCCATGACAAATCTTTCCAATTTATTTTTTATAGTTTAACAAAGAAAATATAAAATTCAATTATAATTAGGTTCCGTGAACAAAATTAAAAATAATATTTTAAAATACAAATAATTTAAATTTTGTTTACAGAATCTGGTTTTAACTTTACAAAATTCTAAAAACCATATACTTATTAAATTATATATTAATATATATTAATTTAGAGAGAATTATATGAAACTATTATCTAAAATTATGATTATAGCTCTTGCAGCTTCTATATTACAAGCCTGTAACGGTCCGGGCGGTATGAATAAACAAGGTACAGGAACACTTCTTGGCGGTGCCGGCGGCGCATTACTTGGCTCTCAATTCGGTAAAGGTAAAGGACAGCTTGTCGGAGTAGGTGTAGGTGCATTACTTGGAGCAGTTCTTGGTGGACAAATCGGTGCAGGTATGGATGAGCAGGATAGAAGACTTGCAGAACTCACCTCACAAAGAGCTTTAGAAGCAGCTCCTAGCGGTAGTAGTACAGAATGGCGTAATCCGGATAACGGCAATTACGGTTACGTAACACCTAATAAAACTTATAGAAATAGTACAGGTCAATATTGCCGTGAGTACACTCAAACAGTTGTAATAGGCGGAAAACAACAAAAAGCATACGGTAATGCATGCCGCCAACCTGACGGACAATGGCAAGTTGTGAATTGATAGACCAAACGTCATTGTGAGCAGGCATTGCCTGCGTGGATCAATTCCTGTGCATACCACGACTTGATCGTGGTATCTCAGGACTCAGCCTGTGACACAAGATCCCGTGGTAAAGCCACGGGGATGACATCCCTTAAACTAAGAGAGCAATCATGACTTTCATAATAACAAGTACGACGTTTAAACATAATGACCGCATTCCTGATAAATTTACTTGTAAAGGACAAAATGTTTCACCGCATCTAGAATGGAATAATGCTCCTGCAGATACTAAATCTTTTGCACTTATCATGGATGATCCGGATGCACCGGTAGAAATAGCACCACCGCACGGTATATGGGATCATTGGATAATCTATAATATTCCTGCTTCTGTTACTAAGCTTTCAGAAGGACAAATAGATAGCAATATTAAAATTTTAAATAATAGCTGGAAAGAAAAAAAATACAGCGGTCCTTGTCCACCTGCCGGCAAACCTCATCGTTACTTTTTTAAACTATACGCTCTAAATGATTATCTTGAGCTTGATGAGAATGCTAGTAAACAAGATTTAGTGTTGGCTTTGCAAAAACATTTACTTGCCGAAGCAGAACTAATCGGCATTTATTCTACATAATGCAGCCACGGGATGACAGGAGTGAACCGATACATGCAAAAACCTATAATCGAGTTTCGTAACGTATCTAAAAAATTCGGTAATAAATTGCCGATAAATAATGTTAGTTTCACTGTCAAAAAAAATAATATAACTACTTTAATTGGACCTAACGGTGCAGGAAAAACTACCATAGTACGATTAATGCTTGGCCTTGAAAAACCTACAAACGGCGAGATTATAATTGATCCCAAATTAAAAATCGGATATGTACCGCAGAAGTTCGGATTAACCCCTGATCTACCTATTACAGTAAAAAAATTTTTAGATTTGTTAGCACCTAGTAATTTTAATAACAATATTAAAGAGATTAAATCATTAATTGATTTGGAACATATAAAAGATCAAGAAATTTCTAAGCTCTCAGGAGGGCAGTTTCAAAAGGTAGTTCTTGCATGTTCAATAGTTAATAATCCCGACTTAATTATTTTAGATGAACCGTTACAGTCTTTAGACGTAACAAGCCAACAAGAATTTTATCAGCTTATTAATTTGATTCGTAAAAAGCTAAATATTACGGTTTTTATGATTTCTCATGATTTATTTACCGTAATAAAAAACTCCGATCAAGTGATATGCTTAAACGGTCATATATGTTGTAGCGGAATACCAAACGAAATAACTCCTAACTCTGAATTCTCAAATGCACTTTCTTCTCTAGGCTTCTATACCCACCACCACGATCATAAGCATTAGATAACCGTTCACGAGTATTGCGTGGCTTATTATTCCTCTCTGTCATCCCGTGATTTATTCACGGGATTCAGTAAACATATAAAATTAAATTTTTATATGTTTACTGAATCCAGTGGTCAAACCGGTTGTTGCATGCATGGGTTTTTTCGTCATTGCGAGGAAAAACTGTAAGTTTTGACGAAGCAATCCAGTAAAAATTTTTTATTATTTTTCTGGATTGCCACGCAGCCTACGGCTGCTTGCAATGACGATTCGATATCTATGAAACAAGGCTGGTCAAGCCACAGGATGACAGAGAGGAATAATAGGTCACGCAACACCCGTGAACGCTAACGGCATTATACTTATTCCAAATATTGCTTTAAATATCTACCGGTATGGCTTTCCTCACAAGCAGCGATATCGGCAGGAGTGCCGCATACAACTATCTTACCGCCTTTGTCACCGCCTTCAGGACCGACATCAATAATATAATCTGCCGTTTTTATAACATCTAAATTATGCTCGATAACTAAAACGGTATTGCCCATATCAACAAGTTTATGTAATACTTTTAACAATTTATTAATATCGTCTATATGTAGTCCTGTAGTCGGTTCATCAAGTATATAAAGCGTTTTACCGGTTGAACGTCTTGATAATTCTTTAGCAAGCTTAACACGTTGTGCCTCGCCTCCTGAAAGAGTAGTAGCAGACTGACCGATTTTGATATAACCTAGACCCACCTCATTTAAGGTAATTAGTTTTTCATAGATTAATGGTATTTTTTCAAAAAATTGCATTGCATCTTCTACCGTCATCATCAAAATATCAGCAATAGACTTGCCTTTATATTTTATTTCAAGCGTTTCTCTATTATATCTGTGACCATTACAAATATCACATTTCACATATACGTCAGGTAGGAAATGCATCTCAATTTTAATCAGCCCGTCACCTTGGCATGCTTCACATCTACCGCCTTTAACGTTAAACGAAAATCTGCCTACTTTATACCCTCTAGCTTTTGATTCAGGTAATTCCACAAACCAATCCCTAATATGGGTAAAGGCACCTGTATAAGTCGCAGGGTTTGAACGAGGAGTTCTACCTATCGGAGATTGATTAATATCGATAATTTTATCAATATATTCAAGTCCTTTTAATTCTCTATATTTGCCGGGAAATACTTTGCTAGTTGGCTCTAAATGCTTTAGAGCCGCTTTATATAGAGTATGAATCATCAAGCTTGATTTACCGCTTCCCGATACTCCCGTTATAGCAGTAAAAGTACCAAGCGGAATTTTGATATCAACATTATCTAAATTGTTGGAAACCACCCCAAGTAATTCAATTGCCCTATTATCATGCCCTACTCTTGTTTCAGAAGGCACTTTGATTGTTTGACGACCGCTTAGATACCTACCTGTAATACTTTCTTCAAAATTCTTTATTTCTTCAGCATTTCCTTCCGCAATAACACGACCGCCGTGAATACCGGCTCCCGGTCCTATATCAATAATATGGTCTGCTTCATACATTGTTTCTTCGTCATGCTCGACTACCAAAACGGTATTACCCAGATCTCTAAGCCTTTTTAGTGTCTCAATTAATCTTGTATTATCTCGTTGATGAAGACCGATAGACGGCTCATCAAGTACATATAAAACACCGCTAAGCCCTGAACCTATTTGAGATGCAAGACGAATACGCTGACTTTCCCCTCCCGATAAAGTACCTGCTTCTCGTGATAACGTTAGATAATCAAGCCCAACATTCATAAGAAATTTTAATCTCTCGGTAATTTCTTTGAGTATACGTTCGGCAATAAATAATTGCTTTTTATTTAATTTTTCTTCTAAGTGACTAAACCATTTTTGCAAGGCTGCAATACTCATACCTGCTACTTCGCCTATATGAAGATTCGCTATTTTAACGCATAATGCTTCGTCTTTTAATCTAAACCCTGAGCAGGCAGTACATTTATGTTCTGACTTAAATTTAGCTAGTTCTTCTTTAATTAAAACCGATTCTATAGTACGGTCCTTTTCTTGCAAACTTGGTATTATACCGGCAAAAGGTTGTTTTATTATTTGCGTTTTAGAACCGTCGTGAAATTCAAACTTTATTGCCTCTTCTCCTGAACCTTCAAATAAAATATCCTTAACATTTTGTGATAAACTTACAAAAGGTACTTCAATAGAAAATTTATAATGATCGGCAAGAGCCTTTAATGTCTCTAGGATAAATTTAGAAGATGTACTACCCCAAGGCACTATTGCACCGTCTTTAATAGAAATTCTTTGATCCGGAACTATTAAATCTCTATCAAAGAAAAACTCTTTACCTATTCCTTCACATTTAGGACATGCTCCAAAAGGGCTATTAAAAGAAAAGATTCGAGGCTCTATTTCAGTAAGCTGAAAACCCGATACCGGACAAGAATATTTTTCGGAAAAAGTAATATGCTGATTTTTTTCAAACTCGGTCTTAACTGCCGGCGGCAATTCTACAATTTCCAAATAAGTAATACCCTCGGCAAGATTTAACGAACTCTCTAAGCTATCTGCAAGCCTATTACCTAAACTTTCGTCTAGAACTATTCTATCAACGATGACTTCTATATTATGCTTCTTATTTTTATCAAGTTTCGGTAAATCATCAATTTCGCAAACCTCACCGTTAACTATTAATTTCTGAAAGCCTTGTTTTTTCAGATTCATAATTTCACGTTTGAACTCACCCTTATGTCCTCTAACAATAGGAGCGAGTAAATATACTTTCGTACCTTTAGGTAGTTCATTAATTATATCTACCATCTCGGAAACCGTTTGGCTACGTATCGGAAGACCGGTTGCCGGAGAGTAAGGAATACCCACCCTTGCATATAATAACCTAAGATAATCGTAAATTTCCGTTATAGTTCCAACCGTAGAACGAGGATTTTTAGAAGTAGTTTTTTGGTCAATTGCAATAGCAGGCGATAATCCGGAAATAGATTCCACATTCGGTTTATTTTGTAAATGTAAGAATTGCCTTGCATATGAAGATAAGCTTTCAACATATCGCCTTTGACCTTCTGCATAAATAGTATCAAAAGCTAAAGAAGACTTGCCTGAACCGCTAAGACCGGTGATAACAACAAATTTATTCCTTGGAATATCAACATTTATATTTTTTAGATTATGCTCTTTAGCACCGCGTACCTTAATATATTCTTGGTTCATAATCACTTCACTACAAAATTTTTGAGATATTTTTTAAAAAACCTGTAGTATTATAGGCTCTTTTATTTTATTATTGCAATAATAATATTTTAAAATAGGTAGTAATCTATGGCAGGTAGTTTAAATAAAGTAATATTAATAGGTAATGTAGGGCGTGATCCGGAAATTAGAACTACGGGCGAAGGGAAAAAAATCATTAATCTTTCCTTAGCAACAACCGAAACTTGGAAAGATCGCATTACCAGCGAACGAAAAGAACGAACTGAATGGCATAGAGTAGTGATATTTAGTGAAGGGTTAGTATCTGTTGTAGAACGCTATGTCACAAAAGGTAGTAAATTATATATTGAAGGTTCATTGCAAACCCGTAAGTGGAATGATAATTCAGGTCAAGAAAAATATACCACGGAAGTTGTGTTACAAAACTTTAATTCACAATTAATATTATTAGATAGTAAAAACTCTAATAATCATACTCAAGATTCAGGGCATAGCGAATATAAACATCCTGAAACTAAAAATCATTCCTTTGATCATAGCGACTTAGACGACGAAATACCGTTTTAATTATTTTCTGTCATCATTGCGAGCAGGTATTGCCTGCCCTGCGTGGTTCGATAAAATTCACTGTGTCATCCCGTGGTCAAGCCACGGGATGACAGAGGTGCAATTGATCCACGCAACAATGCCCACTCGCAATGACGATTTGATGTCCACACAGGAATGTCATTAAAGCCATGTAAATAACTCCACCAAATATAACCTTAAATATTATGAAAAAACTTCTTTGTATAATATTCCTTACATCAATATTTCTTTCAGGGTGTTCTACTACCCATGATGTAGCTAGTAGGGTAAAGCATTCGCAAGATATAGCAACTCAAAATAACTTTCAGATGCAGCTAGTAAACGGAGGTGATTTTACTCTTACGACTTATCAGCGTATTACCGACCGTAACCTACCTTTTGTATTCTATATTGAGGGAGATGGACATCTTGCGGATAGATCTGCTAATTCCAACAACCCTACTCCCGTTAATCCGATGCTCTTAAAGCTTGCTACAATGGATAAAAGACCGAATATTGTTTATATAGCAAGACCTTGCCAATATACTCCTTTAGAAATGAACTCAAAATGCATTAGCGATTATTGGTTAGATAAAAGAATGGGGCAGGAAGTCGTAGATTCAATTAACAATGTCATAAATATTATCAATAACGGACAAAAATTTAGCTTAGTCGGCTTCTCTGGTGGCGGCGGGCTTACAATATTAATTGCCGCTCAAAATAGTAATGTTAAAGATATTATAACGATTGCCGGTAATTTAGATACTGAAAAATTTGATAAATATCATAATTATCGTGGTTACTTAGTTAAATCGTTAAACCCGATAAATTATGCAAAGCAGGTTAATAATATCCCTCAATTACATCTCTCCGGTATGGAGGACAAAAGAGTCCCGCCTTTCATAGCAGAACTTTACGTAAAAACAAGTAACTCACTATGTGTAAAAAAACAAACTTTTCCTAATATTTCTCATGCAAAAGGTTGGGATAAAGTTTGGTCTAATATATTATATATTCCTCTGATTTGTAATTAGGCATTGGGAAATATTATTAATCTATTTAAATTATATAAGACAAAATCCTTTATTGACTTTTATACAAAACAGTATAATTTTTTTACAATTTAATTTTTTATACAAAAATTATGCTAGGCTACGAAAAAGAACAAAGAAGTTTGACAAAAGAACAGAAACAAGCTGTAGGGTTGTTATCTGTAGGAACCTTATTGGAATATTTTGATCTTATGCTTTATGTCCATATGTCCGTACTTCTTAATGAGCTTTTTTCCAAAAGCTGATGCTTATGCTACTTCGCTTTACTCTATAGCAGCTTTATGTGCTACTTTTATCTTTAGACCACTCGGGGCTCTCGTTTTTGGATATTTAGGCGATACATATGGGCGAAAAACTACAGTAGTTATAACAACTATGGTGATGGCTACTTCGTGCATAGTAATGGCATTACTTCCTACTTACAATTGGTATAACAGCTTCTATTATAATAATATTATGTAGAATTGTTCAAGGTATGTCCTCAATGGGAGAGGTAATAGGAACAGAAGTTTATTTAACCGAGTTTACTAAGCTATGATGATGGCTACTTCGTGCATTTAAGGCTTGAGTGATATTTTCATAATGCTCTCTCAGCTTATTTTGATTATTCTCTTTTAGAGCAGTATTTGTAAGTTCATTATCATAATTTTCTAAGTTACCGAACTTTCTATCATTATTTATATTCTCAGCCATATTTTCAACTAACTAATTAAACAAAGATAAAAATAATCATGTATTACGAATAAATAAATGTCAATAATTACTCACCTCAATATATCTACTTTATCTAATTGTTCCCATGTAAAATTTTCGTCTTCACGGCCGAAATGACTGTAAGCAGTCGTTTTTTGATAACATGGAGTGCGAAGCTTAAGATGTTTAATAATTCTGCCTGGACGCATATCAAAATGCTGTGTTATGAGCTTAGTAATTTGTTCGTTGCTTAATTTGCTAGTACCGAAAGTTTCAGCGTAAATAGATACGGGAGCAGCAACGCCTATTGCATAAGATATTTGTATTTCACAGCGATCGGCAAGTCCTGCTCCTACTATATTCTTAGCAATATAGCATGCCATGTAAGCAGCCGACCTATCTATTTTGGTTGGGTCTTTTCCTGAAAAGCAACCATCGCCGTGTCTTGCCATTCCTCCATAGCTGTCCACGATAATTTTCCTACCGGTTAAACCGCAATCTGCAACAGGACCGCCTATAACAAACCTACCTGTCGGGTTAATTAGATATTTAGTGTCTTTATGAAGTAAATGGCTTGGTAATGCCTGTTTAATAATTTCTTCCATTACTGCTTCAATAAGGTCTTTTTGTTGTATTTCCGGATGATGCTGAGTTGATAAAACTACCGCATCAATGGCAATCGGTTTGTTATTTTCATATCGTAACGTGACTTGTTATTTTGCATCGGGTCTAAGCCAAGATAAAACATTTTGTTTACGCAAATATGCTTGTCTTTTCATTAAAAGATGAGCGTAGTAAATCGGTGCAGGCATTAAACTATCCGTCTCGTTACAAGCATAACCGAAAACCATACCTTGATCTCCTGCACCTATTTCATCGTCATTTGCATTGTCAACACCCATAGTTATATCGGGTGATTGTTTAATTATAGAAGAAATTACGGCACAACAGCTACCGTCAAATCCATAATTTGGATTATTATAGCCAATTTCTTGTACTTTACTCCGTACTATTTGCTCAATATCCACATAATTACTAGTAGTAATTTCACCTCCCACTAGAACTAGACCGGTTGTTACAAAAGTTTCGCAGGCAACACGACCGTTAGGGTCTTGTTTTAGAATCTAATCAAGTACCGTATCTGAAATTTGATCGGCAATTTTGTTCGGATGCCCTTCAGAAACTGACTCAGACGTAAATATAAAATTTTTCATAAATTACTCTCCTTTTAAAATTCTTGAAATGACTTTATTAAAGTTTTAGCGTCAGATGCTTCATAACTTATCAAATCTCTTATAAATTCTACTTTACCGAATAGTTCTTCGGAAGCATTAAAATGTACTGATCCTAAATAACCTTTATAGTTTATCAAAATCATCCATGCAACAACACCTAAGGCTGCTTGCAATGACGACTTAGCTTCGCAGGAATGACCAACTATTCAATGAATTTCCATCCAGTTATTACCTGCTCTAATTTCGGTTATAATCGGTACATCCATATTAGTAGAGTTTTCCATGATTTTTTTAATAATGGGTATTATAATTTCTACTTCCTCGATCGGTGCTTCAAATAGTAATTCATCATGAATTTGCAGTACTAATCTTGTTTTAAGTTTACGTTTTTCTATTTCTTGATCTAGATTGATCATGGCAATTTTAATTATATCGGCATTAGTTCCTTGAATCGGAGCGTTAATAGCCGCACGCTCTGCAAATTGTTTAAGCTTTTTATCATGAATTAGAGGTACAAAACATTTTCTGCCGAAGAAATTTGTGACATAGCCGTTGCTACTTGCAAAAGCTTTTGTTTGCTCCATATATTCTTGTACTCCTTTATATTCGGCAAAATATTTCTTGATATATTCGGATGCTTTGCCGTTAGTAACATTTAATTGCTTAGCAAGCCCAAAAGCACTTATACCGTAAATAATACCAAAATTTATAGCTTTTGCTTTACGTCTATGTTCGCTAGTTAGTTCGTGTTTTTGTAAGTTAAAGATCTGACAAGCGGTTTGAGTATGGATATCGTCTTTATTGATAAATGCTTGTTTTAATGCATCTATATTTGCGATATGGCTTAATATTCTAAGCTCAATTTGAGAATAATCGGCAGATATTAATTTATAATCTTTTTCAGCGATAAAAGCTTGTCTGATTTTATTCCCTTCACTAGAGCGAATCGGTACGTTTTGCAGATTAGGTTCTTGTGAGCTAAGTCTTCCTGTAGTGGTAGAAGTTTGTAAAAATGTCGTATGTACCCGCTTAGTTATATTATCTATCTGTTTCGGTAAACTATTGGTGTAAGTATTCTTTAATTTTGTAAGCTGTCGCCACCTTAGTAATAAATCAGCTATGTTATATCCATGCTCACTAAGTTTTTCTAGTATTTTCGCTCCTGTTGAGTAAGAGCTTGCTTTAGCCGAAACTTTACCGAAAGGTAATTGCATTTTTTCAAATAAAATCTCACCTAATTGTTTTGGCGAACCAATATTAAATTTAGTTCCGCTAAGAGCAAAAATTTCTTCTTCAAGTTTTAGAATTTCTGCTCCAAATTCAGCGGATAATTGTTTTAGGTAATTAGCATCTACTTTAATACCCACTTTCTCCATTTTATCTAAAATAAAACAAATAGGTAAATCAATGTCGCTATAAAGTCTAAAGGCTTTGTTGTCTTTAAGCTCCAATATAGTTTGCTTATAAAGTGAGATAAAGTTTATTACTATTTTTGCTGATTCGATAATTATATTTTCTATCAAAGTTTCTTTCAAAGCTTCTTCAAATAAATTTTTCTGTGATAAACCGGCAGATAACGCATATTGCATTAGTTCTAAATCCTCTATAGCCGTAATTTCATGAGATTGGTTTGCATAAAATTTCATTAAAGGTTTAAGAGAGTAAGTAATTTTTTTTATAGATTTATCGACTAGTAAATTGAAGATTATATCCGAAAACCAGTTGTTATTAGTTTTAGTATTATAAGAAAATAGATTATGAGAAGTGTTAGAAATTTTTATAATATAGCTTTGGTTTTGCAGTGATAAAATAAAAGCAAGATTATCTCCTTTATGCTGCAGTAAGTATATTCCAAATATTCCTATTTTCTCAGCTTCTTTAGCAAAATTTGCTAACTCACTAGCATTACTAATTTCTTTTGCTTCGGTTACTTTATTATCTGCTATCTCTTTGTGGTCATTAATTTTAATATCGAATAAATTTTCTGCTCTTTTATATAAAGATTTAAAACCGTATTCTTGTAAAAATCCTGTTAATTTATCGCTATTTGGAGGTGACCATTCTAAATTATTCAGCTGGAAATCTAAATCAACATTAGAATCAAGCCCTATTAACTGCCATGAAATTAACGCTGCTTCTTTAGAATTTTGTAAAGTTTCACGTTGTTTTACGCTTGAGACTTGGTCTAAAGAGTTAAATATATTTTCTACAGAACCAAATTGTGTTATAAGACTACTTGCCGTTTTTGGTCCGATAGATGGCACACCCGGAATATTATCCGATCTATCGCCGATTAAAGCCATCACTTCACGTAATTTATCAGAAGTAGTACCGAATTTTTTAACAACATCCTCCTCTGTAATATATTTCCCTTTTAACGGATCATATATTTTGATGTTTTCACTCATTAACTGCAATAGATCTTTATCGGAAGAGATAATAATGACCTCTTCTCCAAGCATGACCGTTTTAGTAGCAAAGGTTGCGATAATGTCATCGGCTTCATAACCGTTCTTCTCTAGAATAGGAAAATTTAAACTACTTGCAACATCACGAACTAAAGGTAATTGTACAATTAAATCTTCAGGAGGAGGCGGACGATTAGCTTTATACTCAGGATAAATATGATGACGGAAATTTTCCCCGCCGCTGTCGAATACTACAGCGACATGTTTAGGCTTAAAGTCACTCAGTAATTTTAGTAGTATTGAAGTGAAGCCGTAAAGAGCACCGACAGGCTCGCCTTTCGGCGAAGTTAAAGGCTGTTGTGCATAATAGGCTCTAAAAACAAATCCGTATCCGTCTATGAGTAATAAGGTATTTTTTTGAGTCATTTTATGATTTTATTTTTAATTAAATCGTCATTGCGAGGAAATTGCATAGCAATTGACGAAGCAATCTCAGGAGTTTATTATTACTTCATGAGATTGCCGCGCAGCCTACGGCTGCTCACAATGACGACTCAATATTCGTGCGGGCAAATGACGTAGCAAAGCCTCACAGTCCTACTAGACTTTTAGCAAAATCATGTCGGTTGAATATTTTTAAGTCCTCTATCTTCTCGCCTATACCGATAAAGTATACGGGTAAATTAAATTTTTGTACTACTCCGACAAGTACTCCGGCTTTAGCACTGCCGTCTAGTTTAGTCACGATAAGCCCCGTCAAATTAGTAGCATCATTAAAATGTTCTACTTGATTATAAGTATTTTGTCCGGTAATAGCATCAATTACTAAAATGCTATGAGTGGGTGCATTCTCGTCTAGTTTTTTTATAACTTTTACAATTTTAGACAGTTCATCCATCAAATTTTTCTTATTATGAAGTCTGCCTGCCGTATCGATAAAAAGTATATCGATATTTTGTTTTATCGATTCTTCCATAGCACGGTAAGCAACACTCGCAGGGTCAGCCGATTCTTCACCGGTAATAAGTAGTGCATTTGCTCTATCTACCCAAGTACTTAGCTGATTTACGGCAGCTGCTCTAAAAGTATCGCAGGCCGCAACTGCTACTTTTTTCCCTTGTGCTGAGTACATTGCAGCAAGCTTACCTATAGTCGTGGTTTTACCTGCTCCATTAACACCGCAAACTAAAATTACGTTTAATTTATTTGCATCTAAAGTAAAAGGAATTTCTGATTTTGATAGCTGCTGTTCTACTAATTCAGCTAGTGCATCTTTTACTGTATCACTATCTATTTCTTTGTCAAATTTTACCTTTTTAAACTCTTCAATAATATTAGTTACTACCGAAACACTCATATCACTTGAGATAAGTAGCTCTTCTAGCTCTTCTAGAGTTTCTGCATCTAATTTTTTCTTGTAAAATATTTTGTCGATACCTTCCGATATTTTATTAGAAGTTTTAGATAAACTTTGTTTTAATTTACTAAATATCGAAATCATATTAGATAGTTTTTTGTTTTATGGGTGTTGGTGTTACGCCTGCTTCGGTGTCATACCGTGGCTTGTCCACGGTATCCAGAAAAAATTAAAAAAGACTGTGGACCCCGTGGTCAAGCCACGGGGTGACACAGTGGTGGAATTGATCCACGCAGATAAGCCCCCTTACAATGACGATTAAGGTACTTATCTCTTCTTCTTATTTTTGCTTTTGTTTTTATTTCCGTCGGTGGTTTTATTGAATCTACCTAAATTTTTAACAAATTTTTGTAATCCGTTAAGTTCCGTTCCATATGTCCTAGTATATTCACGGACTGTTTCTATATCTTGTCTATGAGAATCATCTATTACTACTACTTCCTGCATAAAATTATTAGCATCAAACGTAATTTTTACTATTTTTTGCTTTTCAATTTTTGGATTAAGCCAAGCTCTTTGAGACATAACTCTCTCAACATAATACCAGGTATTTTGGGAATATTCCGGTACCATAGTAGGCGTACCTATTAATTCTACGACTTCCGCTTTGTTTAGTTTTTTAGACTCTAATTTTACAAGTGCCGAATCATCTATGGATTGCCCTCTATTTTCGATAGTTTTGCAGCCGCTTAAGGAAAAAAAGGCTAATATACTAAAAATGTATGTTATAAAAATTTTCATAAGTTTAATTTTATCTAGATTTTATTACAAGATTATAATATACTGCTTCACTAATTTGACAAATACTTTTTAATTTATATTTAGAGAGGCTAATAATGGCAGTTCCAAAGAAAAAAACATCAAAATCAAGACGTAATATGAGACGTTCACATTTAGCACTTGGTAAAGTTAACGTAATAGTTGACTCGCAAACTGGCGAATATAAGCTTCCGCATCACGTTTCTTCAGTTGACGGGACTTATAATAATCGTCAAGTAGTAACGAAAAAAATTGAAACTGAAGAAGAAGTAGCCTAAAGCTATGACCTGCAAAATTATTGGTTGCGGCGGGTATCTTCCTTCAAAAATAGTTAGTAATGACGAACTTGCAAAATTTGTAGATACTAATGATGAATGGATTAGAACAAGAACAGGTATTACGCAGCGTCATATAGCAGGTGATACAGAATATACTTCCCATCTTGCTTTAAAATCGGCTGAAAAAGCTATAGTAGATGCAGGGATATCAGCAAATGATATTGATTTAATTATTACATGTACTACTACTCCGGATAATAGCTTCCCTTCGGTCGCCTCTAAGCTTCAAGGTTATCTTGGTTTAACTAATATACCGTCTTTTGATTTACAAGCAGTATGTGCCGGCTTTGTTTATGGTTTACAAGTAGCGAATTCTCTTATCTCATCAGGTAAATATAAAACTATTTTGCTTATAGGGGCCGAGAAAATGACGTCATTATTAGACTGGAATGATAGGACTACTTGCGTCTTATTCGGCGATGGAGCAGGTAGCGTAATATTACAGCGTAGTAGTGATGACTCCGGTTTAATAGATAGTAATATTTTTGCAAGCGGAGCTGATTATGAAATATTATACACAAACAGTGGTGTAAGTATGAACGGTATTAGTGGCAAAATAGTTATGCAGGGGCAAAAATTATTTCGTCATGCAATAGAAAAAATGCAACAATCTATAAAAGATTTACTGCATGCTAATCAATTCAGTGTAAGCGATATTGATTATTTTATACCTCATCAAGCAAATATCCGTATTATTAATAAACTCGCCGAATCATTAAACCTATCAGAACATAAGGTAATAAAAACCGTAGAGAAGCACGCTAATTGTTCAGCGGCTTCTATTCCGCTTGCTTTGAGTACTCTTAAAGCATCAGGTAAAATAAAAAAAGGTGATATTCTACTATTTTCAGCTATCGGTGCAGGTCTTACTTGGGGCAGTGCATTAATAAGATGGTGAATATAATCGTTTAATTTGAAAATTGGCAGCGTTACTTAATTTGCTTATAATCCTCACATATTATATATACGCTGCGGTTATAAGCTTCAAAATCGATTCCTCTTTTCTACATTAAACTTCATTTATCTATTTATCCAAAGTATCTACTCGTATTATAAAAATGATATTTTTACCACATTTATACATGAGTAATTGCATTTTATAATATTTTAGCCTTTAAACTAATAAAATAATGATATATACTAACTCACATAGCTTTTGGTTAGTTTAGTTTTATGAACTAGCTAAAATGAATTCAATATTAATAAATTATAATCTCAAGGAGTTTAATTATGAAAACAAAAATTACATTAGCTTTTCTTGCATTATTTGTGCTTGCAGGGTGTAATACAACAAAAAGAGCACCGCAATTTGACGGTAATATGAACCAAGGTGAAGAAACCTCATTAATGAAAGATTTTGAGAAGCATGCAGGAAATGCGGTATGGTTTGCTTTTGATAGCTCTGCTTTATCACCAAAGGCTAAAGAAGAGTTAGAGAGACAAGCTTGCTGGTTATCAAAGCATCCTGAAGTAAAAGCTACTGTTGAAGGACATTGCGATGAAAGAGGTACCAGAGAATATAACTTAGGCTTAGGTGAAAGAAGAGCAGCAGCAGCGAAAAAATTCTTAGCTAATAAAGGAATCGATCATAACAGATTAAATACAATCTCTTATGGTAAAGATAGACCTGCTATGATGGGTAATACTGAAGAAGCTTTTGCTTATAACCGTAGAGCTGTAACAGTTGTACATCACTAAAATTATTTACTAATTATAGTATCCTAAAAGGTCGAGTTTACTACTCGGCCTTTTTTTATTTATAACTTGATGTTATTATTGCGAAAGCGTTGATGAGTGGACACCAAATCGTCATTGCGAGCAGCCATAGGCTGCGTGGCAATCTCATGAAATAACAACAAACTTCTGAGATTGCTTCGTCAATTACTTTGTAATTTCCTCGCAATGACGAAAAAACTGATCCACATTGCCCTGTTTTTTAGGCGATACCTCAAAAATATAAAAATTTTACTAGACTTAACTGCATAATAATTATATAAATTTCAAATGAAAAGGGGCTGTAGCTCAGTTGGTTAGAGCACGCCGCTCATAACGGTGTGGTCGTAGGTTCAAGTCCTACCAGCCCCACCATACAAATTCTTATTTAAATTCGCATTAGCACTGAATTTATAATGATTAATCTAAAAACACTTTCTTGGTATCTTACTAAATTATATTCTAAGTGTTTCTTTATTATATTATTTCTTTTAATCGGGCTATTAATTATCTCAAATATTTTTGATCTTTTACAAAAATTCAAAAATATTTATGTTCCTTTTAGTTTTTTTTGGAGACTTATTTTATATAAGATCCCTTATTTACTAGGTCAAGTATCTTCGTTAATTAGTTTTACCGCTATGTTATTTTTTCTTAGAAATCTAACAAAAAATAATGAATTAACGGCTATGTTATCTAGCGGTATTCATATTTGGCAAGTGCTTGTTATTCCATGTATTGTAACTTTAATTTTAGGTATAGTTTTTACGACTATATTGAATCCTATCGGTACTATAGGCTTACAAAAATATGAGTTATTAGAAGCAAAACTAACTAAAAAAGCCTTGAGTGAGGGTATAATATCTAAATCTGGTTTATTATTTTTTGAATCTTTAAATGATGAAAATCAAATTATCCAAACACAATTTATTAATGTTGCCGAGAAAAAATTAAATAATATTACAATTTTATTTGTTGATAGTAATAATTCTTTTTTAAAGAGAATTGATGCATTATACGGTATTATTGAAAATAAAATGTTACATTTAAATAGGGTTAAGGTTTTCACAAAAGAGGAAACTAAGGCTTACAACAATTTAACTATACAGGCAAATTTATCAATTAATAGTTTAGTAAATAAATTTATTCGTCCTGAAATGGTTTCTATTTGGGCTTTACCTAAATTAATTAATGAATTATTAAATTCAGGTTTACCGGCTATTAATTATCAAATTTATTATTACAAGCAATTATTTAAGCCTATAATGATGATGGCAACCGTAATTTTAGCAAGTTGTTTTATTAGTCTTAAACATCGTGATAATTCCCAAGAAAAAATACTGATATTAGGTTTATTTTCAGGTTTTATAGCATATTCGTTATCAGAAATATTATTAAAAATACTTACTTATAATAATTTGTCTTTAATTGCTGCTATTTTATTACCTAGTATGCTAATATTTTTTATTAGTAACTTTATTATTTTACATTATAAGGAGATTTGAATAAAGTATTGATGCTATGTCATCCCAGCGGAAGCGGGGGATCCAGTTAAATGTCATACCGCGACTTGATCGCGGTATCTTAGGACATAGTCTGTTATACAAGATCCCGTGGTCAAGCCACGGGATGACAATAAGAATCAAAAAATAAGTTTTTAGAATTTAGAGAGAAAAAATAAAATGATAATGAAATTTTTGGAAGGGTTTTCTTCCGGTATGGCTATAGATCTTGGTACGGCAAATACTATTGTCTATCAAAAAAGTCGTGGAATTGTTCTAAGGGAACCTTCTGTTATTGCGTTAATAAAAAAAGACGGTGCTTTTGTGCCTTATGCTTATGGTCATGAAGCAAAAATGATGCTTGGGCGTACTCCTACGGATATTGAAGCAAAAAGACCTTTAAAAGACGGTGTTATTGCCGATTTTAAGGGTGCAGAGGAAATGATAAAGTATTTTATTAGAATGGTGCATAATCGTCGCTCTTTTTTTGGTCCGACAATTGTTATTTGTGTGCCTTCCGGTTCTACGCCGGTTGAGCGTCGTGCTATCCAAGAAGCAGCAGAAAGTGCAGGGGGTAGGGATGTCTATTTAATTGAAGAACCTATGGCGGCAGCGATCGGAGCAGGGCTACCCGTAACGGAAGCGACCGGTTCGATGATTGTTGATATTGGAGGAGGCACTACGGAAGTTGCAGTTTTATCACTAGGGGGCATAGTATATGCAAGGTCGGTAAGAGTCGGCGGTGATAAGATGGATGAAGCTATTATCTCATATATAAGAAGGCACTATAACCTATTGATAGGTGAGGCTACTGCCGAAAAGATAAAGCAAGAAATAGGTACGGCTTATGTAGATGAAAATGCTGAGCCGAGAAAGATTGAAATTAAAGGACGTGATTTAATTTACGGTATTCCTAAAGAAATGATATTGAACGAAAGACAAATTGCTGATAGTCTAATTGAACCGGTAAGTCAAATTGTTGAAGCGGTAAAAGTAGCACTAGAAGCAACACCTCCTGAGTTATCTTCAGATATAGTCGATAAGGGAATTGTTTTAACAGGTGGCAGCTCATTATTACGAAACCTCGATTTTGTTCTTAGTGAAGCCACTAAATTGCCGGTGATAGTTGCAGATGATGCCCTCTCTTGTGTAGCACTTGGAACAGGAAAAGTACTTGAAGATTTTACAAAGCTAAAACATGTACTATTTAAACAGGATTAAAAATGGCAATACTTGCAAATAGAGTAAAAAATTCTTCAAATTCATTAGAATTAATAAGAATAATATCAAATACTCTTAAGCGTTTTTTTGTTATATTTGGGCTTGGATTGTCTGTATATTTATTTTTTACTACGCCTAAAAAAATATCTAGTATATCACTTGAAGTAACCGGTAGTATAGTATCAACCGGTTTAGCAGTTTATGAAGATATATTTGAATATATAAATTCAATAACACAAAAATTTATTTATTTTCAAGATTTAGAACGAAAAAATATAGAACTTAAACTTGAGATAGCAAGATTACAACATTTGCAAAGTGAAGTAGAATCGGTAAGAGCCGAAAACATTGCATTAAAAGATTTGTTAACGATTGCTGAGGAAGAAGAATTTGAATATATTACTACTAAATTACTGAGTGTTTCCTTTAATCCATTTTCTAGAACAGCTTTGATTTCTGCAGGTAAAAAGCAAGGCATTGAACTTGATCAAATCGTTGTTAATTCAGGAAAATTAGTAGGAAAAGTAATAGAAGTGAGTAATAATTATGCTAAAGTAATGTTAATTAGCGATGTTAATTCTAGAATACCTATTAAAGCTAATTCTTCAAGAGAACAAGGTATTTTAGCAGGTAATAATAATAATAGTAAAATTTTATACTTGCCTAACAATCATTTAGTACAGAAAGATGAGGAGATAGTAACCTCTGGGCACGGTAACATTTATCCTGCAGGTATTTTAGTGGGTTATGTGTCTAAAGTTACGGAACATGATGTTATGGTAAACGTAGCAGCTGATCTATCTAAAACGGAATTTGTACAAATATTATTGCCTAAAGAGTAATTTCTGTTTTTTTAATGTTGTACTCTATGTCATTCCCGCATAGGCGGGAATCCAGTAAAACCTATAAAAAACTTGTTTATTTTATCAATAATATGTAATTTCGTTATTATGTCGGTGAAATAGATATTATTGCGTTACGTAATAAAGAAATTGTTTTTATTGAAGTCAAAGCAAGAAGCTCTAAAATTGATGATAGATTTGTATCTTTCAATCAGCAAAGAAGAATTACTAGGGCTGCTGAAATGTTTTTAAGTAGCAATTCTAAATATAGAAATTATAATATCAGGTTTGATTTGTAATTATAAGATCTTATAAATTACCTATAATTATAAAAAACGCATGGTAGTATAATTCAAAAAGCTTTTGTAGGTCTCGCCTTTAAATTCGTCTTGTCTGAAGCTTTCTGAATTATACTACATCAATATTTAATTTATTCGGAGTATGTGATATGGCACTTGCTACTAAAGTAAAAGAATTTTTAGAAGAAAAATTAAAACAAGAAAAGATAGATCGTAAATATCTTGCTCAAGTTACTGATATCCCTTACACGACCGTTAGCAGAATTATGAGAGCAGAAGTTAATCGTGAATTTAATCCTGAAATAGATACTATTTTAAAAATAGCAAAATATTTTAATTGTACTATGGATGAGGTAATAAAAAGAAAAGTACAGAATAATTCATAAAGCTTGATACAAGCGAATTTTGCATGACTCGCCTGTACTCACGTAGTTTACCTACTGCTTTCGCAGGCTCGCATTTAAATTCATCTTGTCTGAATCTTTCTGAAATATGCTGTACCTACGAAATAAAACATAAAATATGACAATAAAAAATAAAGGACTGATTATAATTTTATCTTCCCCTTCAGGTACAGGTAAGTCAAGTTTAGCTAAAGCATTATTGAAAATAGATAATAATTTGCGTTTATCTATTTCGGCAACTACAAGAAAACCACGTTTAGGAGAAGTAGAGGGTATAAACTATTACTTTAAGACCGGTCTAGAGTTTGAAGAATTAGTTAAGCAGAATAAATTTCTTGAATATGCTAAAATATACGATAATTATTACGGTACGCCTAAAGAATATGTCGAAATGTTATTAAATCAAGGCTTGGACGTTTTGTTTGATATTGATTGGCAAGGAGCAAGGAGTATTAAGAAAAATGCTACTAATGTTGTTGCTATATTTGTATTGCCTCCTAGTATTGAAATACTGGAACAACGCTTAAGAAATAGAGCGACCGATAATGAAGAAGCAATAAAATTACGTATGCAGTCGGCACAAAACGAAATGTCACATGCTAATGAGTACGATTATGTAATTACTAACGATGATTTCGACCATACGCTTAAAAAAATACATGCGATTATAGTTGCAGAACGAGAAAAAGCGTTTTGACTTTATCGTTTTTTCTTTCTATACTGAAAATTAGAAGTTATGTTTCTAATTTTCATGGTACTAGTTTAAATGCTTAGAAAACAATTCCTTTCATCAATAATAAAACATTTTAAAACTCATAAAGTTTGTGCCTTGTTAGGACCAAGGCAGTGCGGAAAAACTACCCTTTCTAAACAGTTCGCAGAAGCTTATAATATTCCTAAAATCAATATTTTTGATCTTGAAAATCCCTTAGATTTAGCAAGATTAAATGAACCGATGCTTGCTTTGTCTGATCTAAAAGGATTTGTTATTATTGATGAAATTCAGTATAAACCGAATCTATTCCCTATTTTAAGAGTTCTTGTTGATACAACTGATATTAAATTTTTAGTACTAGGCAGTGCATCAAGAGACTTAATTAAACAAGGTTCTGAAACACTAGCAGGTAGAATAGGTTATATTGAAATGACACCGTTTACCTTATCTGAAGTGTCAGGTACTCAGCAATTATGGATACGCGGCGGATTTCCTTTATCATATCTTGCAGATGATGAAGAGTTAAGTGCTTTATGGCGTCAGAATTACATTAAAACATTTTTAGAAAGAGATATACCAAATTTAGGTTTTACAATTCCGTCTATGCAGTTACGTAGGTTTTGGTTAATGCTTTGCCATTATCACGCTAATATATTTAATGCCTCAGAACTTGGGAATTCTTTATCTATCTCATATCATACCGCAAAGCATTATTTAGATATTTTAGAGGGAACTTTTATGATCCGTATTTTGCAGCCTTGGTATGAAAACCTTAAAAAAAGACAAGTTAAAACTCCAAAAATCTTTTTTAGAGATAGTGGAATATATCACGCTTTATTAGGCTTAAATAATTATGAAGCTTTAAGCACTCATCCTAAAATAGGTGCATCATGGGAAGGATTTGCCTTAGAACAAATTATTAGATATTATAAAGCAGAACCCGAAGAATGTTATTTTTGGTCATCTCATAATGGAGCGGAAATAGATCTTTTAATTTTTAAAAATGGAAAACGTTTGGGGTTTGAAATTAAATATACAAATACGCCGAGCATTACAAAATCAATGCAAATATCTTTAGAAGATTTAAAACTTGATCAAATTAATGTAATATTTCCAGGTGATATTAGCTTTAAATTGTCAGAAAAAATACAGGCAATAGGTCTTTCGAGCTTAATTCAAAATGATACAAAAGCTGTAACTATATAGTTACAGCTTTTAGAATGTTATATTATTTCACATACGCCTTTTTTAGCACCTTTGCCGGCAAGTTTTGTTTGCTGAGCTTCATAATCATTATTATGCATTTTATCAAAATTTTGATCAACTGTTAAATATGTTGTTCCGGTACTATTAGGTGGGCTTACCATATTTTTCATAGGTTGAGATTTTATCTCGTTTGATAAAGTTGTTGTTTTAGCTTTAATTCTTTGTAATTCCGCTAATGTATCCATATCATTACTTTGTTTACTCATATTTTCTCCTATATTTATTTGTTAAATTTTATCTTATCCACACGTTATTTTGTTTTTTTTGTTGAACTTGATTACTTTGCTCAACTTGGTGATTCTTTGGGGTAGCTATTGGGTTATTTAAAGAATCTTTTATTTTATTAGCTTCACGTTGAGTATTAATTTTACTACATATATTTTTACGTACATCTTGATCTTCACTGCTTAAATTTTTATTATTGACTATTGCTTCCTGTTGGCTATTGAGTAAAAAATGCTTCTGTTTAAATTCTTGATGTTTGTTAGGATCTAGAGTATTTTTTGATTTCTCTATAGCATCTCCAAGCTGATTTATTTTTTCTTGATTTTCTTGGTGAAATACATTAACAATTTCTATTTCTTCTTGAACGTGTTTTTGAACTTTTTTAGCTTCTTTTACTACAGTGTTTTTAACTGCTAGATTTTCTTTCTTTACTTTTAAATTCTCTTCTAATTCCTTAATTTGTTCAGGTAATAAATTTTTATCTTTTAATTTCTCGGTTAAATCATTAATTTCTTTTTCTATAATCTCTTTTTCTTCATTAGCTTTTTTAACTACTATATTTACTTTTTCTTGTTCCTTCTTAAGCTCTGCAAGTTTTTGTCTACGTTCTTCTATTTCTTCTTTAGTTAAAATATTTTTATTAATCGCCTGTTCATCGATTATCTCTTCTCCATTTTCATTTATTCTAACCATTGTTGCTATAGGAGAAGATAATTTTTTATATTCTTCTGATTTTCTCTTAAATCCATCATGGATAGCATTAAGTTCTTGAATTTGCCTTGCAGCTTCCATTTTATATTGTATTATTGCTTCTTCCTGTTCTCTTTGTTTTTCTAACTGTTCTAGCTCTTTTTGAGTAATTTCAGAATTAAGCTGGCTTTCTGCTAGTTCTTGCTTTTTTAATGCTATAGCCTCTACTTTTTCTGCTATATCATTAATAAAAGAACTATCGGATTTAATATTTCGAGCTGCACTTACTAATCTACTTAACTCTGCAGGGTTATTAGTAGCGGTAATTTGAGCAAGAATAGCTTTGATATCATTAAGTGCTTGAGGATCAGTTGTTTTTTCTTTTTGTGGATATCCTTTATTCGTAATTTTACTCACAATAACCTTTTATGTGTGTTCCCATTATCCATAAAACGTTAATAAAAATTAACAATTAAGTCAAGAAAATTTTAACAAAAATTAATTTTGTATTTCTAGCCATTGATTTAATAACTCATCTAGCTTCTTTTTATCATGAGTTAATTGATTTGTGATCTGAGTGTATTTTTGAGGATTATCTAAATACAGATTAACGTCTTCAAGTTCTTTTTCTAAGTGTTTGATGGATATTTCTAGCTTCTCAATATCATTTGGTAATGTTTCAAGCAAACGCTGGTATTTATAAGATAGCTTTTTATTTAGAGGTTCTTTTTGAGAAGTTAATGGTAGTGGTTTTGAAGCTTTTTTAGTTATAGGAGAGGTAGTAAAATACTGCTTATAATCTTCATAACCTCCTGTCAAATCATGAATTTTACCTTGAGCGAAAACTAAAGTTCTAGTAACTAACCTATCTAAAAAGTCACGATCATGGCTCACGACTATTAAAGTACCTGAATAATCTGCAAGTATATCTAGTAAAATTTCCAGACTATCCATATCGAGGTCATTAGTCGGTTCATCTAAAATTAACAGATTTCCAGGGTTAATTAGAATTTTTGCAAGTAATAATCTATTAGCTTCACCGCCTGATAAAATAGCAGTTTTTGCATTAAGTAGTTTAGGATTAAACATAAATTGTTTTAAATAACCGGCAACATGCATGGTTTTACCGTTTGGCAAAAATACTTGATCACCGCCTGTAGGACATAAAGTTTGTTGTAATGTATGATTAGGCTCTAGTTTTTCTCTATGTTGATCAAAATATGAAATATCTAAATTACCGCCATATATAATTTTACCCAAGTCAGGTGTAAGTTGCTTTGTTAGTAATTTGATAAAGGTGGATTTGCCTGAGCCGTTTACACCGATTATACCGATTTTCTCGCCTTTTTTTACACGAAAGCTAAAATTATCAATAATTTTAGTATTTTTATAACTAAAAGTAATATTATCTGCTTCAATAATGAATTTACTTTTAGCTATATTTTCGGCAAGCTCTGCCCTAACTCTTTGTTTTGAACTAGCTAGTTTTTCAGTCTGTTCTTGTGTTATTGCTCTTAAAGCTTTCAACTCCGCAAGTCTCTTTTGATTCCGCTTACGTCTAGCAGTAACACCGGCATTTAACCATTCATTCTCTTGAGATAATTTTTTATTTAATTTCCGAAGAGCGTCTTCTTCTTGTTCTATGATAATTGTTTGCCATTCATCAAAAAATTTAAATCCTTTATCGGATTTACGTAAAATCCCTCTATCAAGCCACCAAATTTTATTAGTAACATTTGAGAGGAATGTTCTATCATGACTAACGCAAATAATAGCACCGTTATAAGATTTAACAAATTCTTCTAACCATTCGATTGTTTCAATATCTAGATGGTTAGTCGGTTCATCAAGTAGTAATATTTCCGGCTCTAATATTAAAGCTTTAGCAAGGCTTGCTCTTCTAAGCTGACCCCCTGAATAGGTTGATAAGTTATCTGTTCCGTTGATTTGTAATTTTTCTAGAATTATATCGATTTGGTATTTATCTATTTCTTTTGTACTATCTAAGACAAAATCATAAACAGTTAGATTAGTTTTTATAGAAATATCTTGTCTTAAATAACCGGTTGTAACTAAAGGATCTTGAAATAACTCACCGTTATCTAGCTCATAATTACCTGATATTACTTTCATTAAGCTTGATTTCCCGCAGCCGTTACGTCCTATAAGACAAATCTTATCGCCTTTGTACAAATAAAGCTCTAAATCAGATAAAATTACTTTATCCGCAAAGCTTAGATTACCGTTTTTGATGTAATAAATTGGGGTCATAATGGTGTTATACCGTGGCTTGACCATGGTATCCAGAAAACAATTTAGGATATATATTTTTTAGCATTTTTAAGCTGGATACCGTGGTCAAGCCACGGTATGACAATGATTTAGACTAAACCTTCTTAATCACTAAACTGGCATTAGTACCACCGAATCCGAACGAGTTGGAAAGCACGTAATCTATCTTAGTTTTCTTAGCTTTAAGTGCAACTAAATCTATCTTAACCTCATCCATAGGGTTATCTAAGTTTAAGGTTGGCGGTGCAATCTGATCTCTAATTGCAAGAGCTGAAAAGATAAACTCAACACTTCCTGCCGCACCAAGCAAATGTCCTATTGATGATTTAGTAGAAGACATTAAAACTTTGGGATTCGCTTCTAAAAATAATTTTTGTACGGCTGCTAATTCTATTCCATCACCAAGTGTAGTAGAAGTACCGTGTGCATTAATATAATCAATCATATCGGGCGTGATAGCTGCATCTAGCATTGCGTCTCTCATCGCTCTATAAGCTCCTCTACCTTCAGGATGTGGGGCTGTCATATGATATGCGTCACCTGTAGAGCCGTATCCTATAACTTCACCGTAAATTTTAGCACCGCGATTTACAGCGTGCTCATATTCTTCCAAGACTATAACGCCTGCTCCTTCACCCATAACAAAACCGCTGCGGTCTTTATCCCAAGGTCTTGAGGCTTTTTCAGGATTATCGTTATATTTAGTACATAATGCTCTAGCAGCAACGAAACCTGCAACTCCAACAGGTGTAACTGGAGCTTCTGCACCGCCTGCGATCATAACATCGGTATAGCCGTGCTTTATCATACGCATAGCATCGCCTATAGCATGTGCCCCTGTAGAGCAAGCTGTTACTGCCGTTTGGTTCGGACCGCTAAAACCGTATTTTATAGAAACAAGACCGGATAAAAGGTTAATTAATGAGGCGGGAATAAAGAAAGGGCTAACTTTGCCGTTATTTTCTTGATAAAGTTTGATAGAGGTATATTCGATCATTTTAAGCCCGCCGATTCCTGAACCTAATATCAAGCCGGTTCTATCACGAGATTCTTCATCTTCGGGTAACCAGCCGCTATCTTCAACTGCTTCGGTTGCGGCTGCTACTCCGTAATGGATAAATTTATCCATTTTACTTAGTCTATTAACGTCATCTGCTTGTGTGAAATTTTCAAGTTTAAATCCATCTTTCTCAGAGTTATCTATAAGTCCGGCAATTTTACACGCAAGTTTAGAGGTGTCAAATTCCGTAATAGTTTTTATACCGCTTACTCCGGTTACAATATTTTTCCAAGATGAGCTAACATTAAGCCCAACAGGAGTAACAAGTCCAAGTCCGGTAATAACTACTCTTTTATTTACTCTTTGATTCGACATTTTTAATTATCTATTAGGGATTTAATTTATGCAGATTAAGATTGGTGTTCTTTGATATATTTTATAACATCGGATACGGTTTTAATTTTAGTAGCTTCATCATCAGGGATATCAATACCATATTCAACTTCTATTGCCATCATTAATTCTACGGTATCAAGGCTATCGGCTTTCAAATCTTCTATAAATCTTGAATCCGTAGTTATTATCGATTTATCTTTATTTAGCTTTTCAGCAACCATTTCAATAACTTTCTGTTCGATCTTGTCCGTTGTACTCATAATTTTGAACTCCATAAATCATTTAATTTTATATGCCGTATAATAGCGGTTATTCGGCTATTAGACTTTATTTTAACTGTATGAATATTTATTTAAAATATTTATAGTATTTTATCTTTAAAAGAACTTCTAGCACAAAAAATTATTTTATGCTAGCACAAAATAATCTTATTAATTTTTATACCATTAACATACCGCCGTTTACATGTATAGTTTGACCGGTAATATATGATGCCTGATCGCTTGCTAAAAATGCGACTGCATTTGCCACGTCTTCCGGCATACCGTAAGTACCTAGCGGAATTTTTTGTACTATGGCTTCTCTTTGTTTTTCGTTTAGTTTATCGGTCATATCTGATTTAATAAATCCTGGAGCTACTGCATTAACCGTAATTCCTCTGGTTGCAACTTCATAAGAGAGCGATTTGGTCATGCCTATTAAACCTGCTTTAGAAGCACAATAATTAGCCTGCCCAGGGTTACCTGAAATTCCTACTATTGAAGATATGTTAATAATGCGTCCATACCTGTTTTGCATCATTTTTTTTATTGCTTCACGATTTAAAATAAAATTTGCTTTTAAATTAATATCAATAACTTTGTCAAAATCTTCATCTTTCATTCTAATTGCTAGCGTATCGCTAGTAATACCGGCATTACATACTAAAATATCTAGCTTTGATGCTTTAGATATTAAATTGCTGCATTCTTCCTTATTTGCAAGGTTGCATATTTCTATCGTATAATTATCTTTTAAAACATTTCCAAGGGATTTTAATTTTTCCTCATTACTACCGCTAATAATTACATGGCTTTCGAGTTTGTGTAGTAACCTTGCTATAGCTCCGCCTATGCCTCCTGAAGCTCCCGTAATTAAGGAAGTTTTACCTGTTAAATCAATCATTTTCTTCCTCCGTTTGATCAAGATTTATATTAGTAATTTTTGACGATTTTTCACGTATTATTTTCTCAATTTCGTTGGAAATTTGTGGATGTTCTTTTAAATATTGTTTGACGTTTTCACGCCCTTGACCTATGCGTACGTTATTGTAGGAAAACCAAGAACCGGATTTCTCAACAATATCAAGCTTAACTCCAAGGTCGATTATCTCGCCTTCTTTTGAAATACCTGAACCGTACATTATATCAAAATCTGCAGTTTTAAACGGAGGAGATACTTTGTTCTTGACTACTTTTACTTTGGTTTGGCTGCCTATTACTTCTTCTTTATCTTTAATGGAGCCGATTCTTCTTATATCGATTCTAACAGAAGCATAGAATTTTAAGGCATTACCGCCTGTCGTAGTTTCAGGACTACCGAACATCACACCTATTTTCATTCTGATTTGGTTGATGAAAACAGTAATACAATTGGTACGATTAATTGATGCGGTAAGTTTACGCAAAGCCTGGCTCATTAATCTTGCCTGAGAAGCCATTTGAGCATCACCCATTTCGCCCTCAATCTCTGATTTTGGTACTAAAGCCGCAACACTATCTATTATTATCATATCAATACCGCCGGAACGAATTAATGTATCGGCAATTTCTAGGGCTTGTTCACCTGTATCGGGCTGTGAAATAATAAGCTCATCAATATTTACGCCTAATTTTTTAGCATAAGCAGGGTCTAATGCATGCTCAGCATCAATAAAAGCACATGTGCCGCCTTTTTTCTGTGCTTCGGCAATTAAATGTAGTGTTAAAGTAGTTTTACCTGAGCTTTCAGGACCAAAAATCTCGATTATTCTGCCTTTAGGAACACCGCCAATCCCAAGAGCTATATCTAGCCCAAGTGAGCCGGTCGATACGGCCTCTATATCAACATTTGGACGCTGCCCTAGTTTCATTACCGAACCTTTACCGTAGCTTTTTTCGATTTGTGCGAGTGCTGCGGCAATGGCTCTTTCCTTATCTGTATTTGACATAAATTTCCATATTATAAGCTTATCAATTAAAATATAAGCTTGAGAAAGAAAAATCAAATTTTATTTATGTTATTGTGCTTGTAAGATTAAATCTTCGGGCTGTTGAAAAAGTTATAAAAAGAAGTAGAAAAGAGTTAATCTAAGGAATAAGCTGTATTTTTATGCTTAAATGAAGGTGTAAAGATGCAGGGTTATAAGCTTGATCAAAGTGTGAGATGTAATAGCCTTAGCTTAAGGCACATGATACCTAATGATCATTTATTAGTGAGGATTCATGAAGCTAAAGAATTAGAGTTTTCTTTTATCTATGAAATAACTAAGAATCGTTATTGTGCTAATTACGGACGTCCATCAATTGATCCTGTATTATTTTTTAGGATGCAAATAATAAGTTACTTATATGGTATAAAGTCAAATAGACGATTATGTAAAGAAATTCAGTTAAATATAGCATATAGGTGGTTTTGTGGTTTAAGTTTAGAGGATAAAGTACCGGATCATTCATCATTAAGTAGGATAAGAGATAGATTTGGGGTAGAACTATTTCAAGAAATATTTATAAGCTTGATTAAGCAATGGTATGAACTAGATATTATAAAAGGAGAAACAATTATTTCAGATGCCTCTTTAGTTGAATCTAATGCCTCTATGAATAGCCTAATATTAAGAAAAGATCAAGGTGATTCACAAAAGAGAGAATTAAAAAAATATGAACGTCGTTATCATGATTTCCGAGAAGGGAAAAAAGTAAGGAAAATATCTAATCAAACTCATGTCAGTAGGACAGATCCTGATTGTAGTCTTGTATCAAGAACTAATGGTTATAAAAAGCTATGTTATAAGACCCACTACTCAATTGATTCAGATTCACGTATTATAATAGATTGTTATGTAAGTACAGGATCACAACATGAGTGTATTGTACTTCCAAGTAGAGTTTGGAATATATTAAATAATTTTTCTTTTAGAGTAAAAGAATGGATAGCAGACAAAGGTTATGGTAGAGGTCCAACCTATGGATATTTTAAATTACTTGGAATTACAACTTATATACCTTTACATGTAGATAATCTTGGTGAAGGAAAAATAAGTAGGGGGGAATTTCAATATGATAGAGAACAGGATAGATATAAGTGTCCACAGGGACATTATCTTTATCCGTATGATAAATTAGATAAAAAACAAATAAAACGTTATCGTATTACAGGAGGGCATTGTAAAAATTGCTCTCTAAAATCAGGTTGTATTTCTGATAATTATAGTAATAGAGGACGATTTATTTATCGTAATCCTTATCAGGATGAAATAGATGAGGTAAAGGTCAGACAGAATAGAATTGATTTTAAGAAAAAACTAATTGAGAGAAAGTGGAAAATAGAAGGTCTATTTGGTGAAGCTAAGGAGAATCATGGTTTACGAGGAGCAAAATTTAGAAGTGTACAGAAAACACAGATTCAAATACTGATGATTGCGATAGTACAAAATTTTAAACGGATACTTAAAATTATTTTTTGGTTTTTTTATCTACTGCTATTAAAGATAAAAAAATATTAAAGTATTTGCAACCTTGTTGATTTTTTCAACAGCCCGTCTTGACTTCCATACTAGGTGATGCTTAGATGTTAAATTTACTTGTATTATAAATTTTAAAGCTAATTAAATTACTTGTTAACAGTCGCATAGTTTCCAAAAAAGATAGATTTAGTAAAACCCTTATAAATAACTTATCACATATGGTATCACAATTCTCACAAACTGAATATATCGCTAAAGATAACTCAGCATCTACATCTTATAAATTTAGATGGCATATTTAATTATTTTAAGCATTTGCTTACTTTTGGCATAGTTTGGATTCCTGAATCATCTAATCCTAGTAATGAACCATGGGATTGGATAGAAGTATTTCAATCGTTTTTTGGGATGGCAGCTTTAGTTCAAGGCATTAAGATGTTGGCTAAATACGGTATTATGAATCTAGCATCCGGCGGAATGCTATTAATTGGCATTGTGTTACTAATAATATTTACCTTACGCCAACTTAAATGTGATGATCCGTTAGTGGATATGCGTTTATTCTTAATTAGCAATTTTAGTATAGGAGTAATAGTTTATTTGCTGATTACTTGTGTCTTAGGATCCATAATGTATCTTATGTCCTTATGGTTACAGTTTATCAAAGGGTTAAGTCCTTTGTATGCAGGTCTTTATATGTTGTCTGCAGCAGTTTTTGCTTTAATTGCATCTTTAGTTATGCCATATTTACTCACACGATTTACCGCACGTGTAATAATGTTTAGTGGGCTTATCTTTACTACTATATCATTGATTTTACCTAGTATATTAGACTATAGAGATTTACTATCGAATACTATATATCTTGGATTGCTTGGTATAGGAAGTAGTCTATGCCTCTCTACCACCGTAACAGTTATGATGAATGCAGTGCCGGCAGAGAGATCCGGAGGTGCAGCAGCATTACAAGAAACAGCATATGAATTAGGTAATGTATTAGGTATAGCTATTATTGTGAGTATTACATCTTTTATATATAGTAACAATCTAGTAATTCCTCACGGTGTTTCTGTATCAATGGCAGAAATAGCTCGTGACTCAATCGGTGAAGGAATAATTATTGCTCAACAACTACCACCTTCATTTGCTCACGAGTTAATTAAGGAGGTTAATATTGCTTTTATAAATGCATTTAATATAGTAGGTATAGCTAGACCATAGTAAATAGGTACATACTATGCTAATATATATGTTATAAATGATAATAAATAAATTATGGCAAGCAGTTACAGTTACGATTTAAGAATGAAACTATTCAAAGCTCTAGATGATGGGCTCTCAATTGTTAAAGCATGTAAAATATTCAATATAGGTCGTAACACTATATATAGATGGAAAACTCTTAAATGGGAAACAGGAGATATAAAAGCAAAACCTTATGGTCCAGCAAAGGGTTATAATGCAAAAATAAATCTCAAAGAATTTGAAGAATTAATTATCAATAATCATGATAAAACAGCTAAAGAATTAAGTATTATACTAGGTAATAGATTACAAAGAACTAGAATAAATTACTATAGAAAACTACTAGGGTACACTTATAAAAAAAAGTCATCTTCATCCCAGAAGGGATATTGGTTTAAGGAATGAATTTATAGAAAAGATACAGCAAATTTCTAAAGAAACTCTAGTATTCATTGATGAGTCAGGAATAGAAGATAATGCTTGTAGAGAATATGGATGGAGTATAAAAGGTACTAGATGTTATGGAAACAAAGTGTATCAACATAAATCCAGGATCAGTATGATAGCGGGGCTTCGTAATAATCAAATTATAGCGCCAGTAATATTTGAAGGAAATTGTAATAAAGAAATATTTACAACCTATGTAGAGACTATATTAACTAAAGAATTACATCCTGGACAAACAGTAATTATGGATAATATCAACTTCCATAAGAATAATATAATAAGAGAATTAATCGAGTCGGTTGGGTGCAGAATTTTATTCTTACCTACATATAGCCCAGACTTAAATCCTATAGAACATTATTGGTTTAAGATTAAGAACGAAATAAGAAAAGTTACGGGGCAATTCAAGATATCAGTATGGCTGTAGAACACGTACTAAAGTTTATTTAACTGTACCTATTTACTATGGTCTAGCTATATTATTCTAGGAATAATCATGCTAATATTGGCGGGTGTGATTATGTATGTTCTTCCTCCCTTTAAAGCATCTACCTCTCTACATTAATAGCTTTATTACATGATGAAATTGGTATAGAAACCTTACCGTCTTTTGCTCCCGATTGATTAAACTTAAATTGCTCAAGTTTCAACCACCGAAGAGAAATAAACTCTTGGTGGTCGGGGAAGTAAGAAAACCATCAACGATAGCCATAATAGCCTTTAGGTTCTAAGTTTAAGCTTTAAACCTTGGACATAACTATTATAACCCCGACCGGAATAAAGCCGAGGATTGTATCATTTTTATGGTCGATACAAATACCACGTTGATTAAGAGGTTCTTACGCCCCGAAATAGCATTTTGCTATTTCGAGTATCATTTTATATATAACTTTCAAAAAGTCAATCGATAACTTATTTTTAAACTAATAATTTATTTATCTAGATGATCTTTTACCTTTAATGTACTAAATTTTTATATCATTTTTTTACTGGATTCTCGCGGAAGCGGGAATGACATACGAGTTTTGCTGAAGTATAGCTAGACCATAGTAAATAGGTACAGTTAAATAAACTTTAGTACGTGTTCTACAGCCATACTGATATCTTTGAATTGCCCCGTAACTTTTCTTATTTCGTTCTTAATCTTAAACCAATAATGTTCTATAGGATTTAAGTCTGGGCTATATGTAGGTAAGAATAAAATTCTGCACCCAACCGACTCGATTAATTCTCTTATTATATTATTCTTATGGAAGTTGATATTATCCATAATTACTGTTTGTCCAGGATGTAATTCTTTAGTTAATATAGTCTCTACATAGGTTGTAAATATTTCTTTATTACAATTTCCTTCAAATATTACTGGCGCTATAATTTGATTATTACGAAGCCCCGCTATCATACTGATCCTGGATTTATGTTGATACACTTTGTTTCCATAACATCTAGTACCTTTTATACTCCATCCATATTCTCTACAAGCATTATCTTCTATTCCTGACTCATCAATGAATACTAGAGTTTCTTTAGAAATTTGCTGTATCTTTTCTATAAATTCATTCCTTAAACCAATATCCCTTCTGGGATGAAGATGACTTTTTTTTATAAGTGTACCCTAGTAGTTTTCTATAGTAATTTATTCTAGTTCTTTGTAATCTATTACCTAGTATAATACTTAATTCTTTAGCTGTTTTATCATGATTATTGATAATTAATTCTTCAAATTCTTTGAGATTTATTTTTGCATTATAACCCTTTGCTGGACCATAAGGTTTTGCTTTTATATCTCCTGTTTCCCATTTAAGAGTTTTCCATCTATATATAGTGTTACGACCTATATTGAATATTTTACATGCTTTAACAATTGAGAGCCCATCATCTAGAGCTTTGAATAGTTTCATTCTTAAATCGTAACTGTAACTGCTTGCCATAATTTATTTATTATCATTTATAACATATATATTAGCATAGTATGTACCTATTTACTATGGTCTAGCTATATCTACTCGTCAAGTAGCAGAAACTAATAATGCAACAGGAATGGAAGAAAATAAGATTGCAAGTAAAATAGGAGGAAGTATAGCTAAAAACGCTAAAACGGCCTTGGAAAATAAAACCGGTAAAAAAGTAATCTCAACAGAGAATTATTTACCGCCTAAACTTGCAAAGTAACTAGGCTATGTGAAAGAAAATTAATTTTTAAGCGAAAATTAATAAGATTTTTGCAGTAATAGTTGTCCCTATTTCAAAAAAATCTTATAATTTGTAGCCAAAAAAAGCAAAAATAGATTAAATTGATTTTCCTTTACACAGCCTAGGCTTAATTTGAAATACTTTAAGTTTTTTAACCACCAATGAGCATAATTTTTGGTGGTTGGGGAGGTCGAAAACTGCCAAAAGTCAGCCACACTAGGTTTTAAGCTTACAGTAACCCTTAAGCTCTGGACATACCTAATATCTCCCCGACCGTGAAGTCGAGGATTACATCAGTTTTGTGAGAAATGCTCTCACTTTTGGCAGAGGTTTCGACACCCCGAAATAGCACTTTGCTACTCCAAGTATCATTTTATATATAACTTTCAAAAAGTCAATGATGGTTTGTTATGGTACTAACAACGTTCTATGCTTCTATACCGTAAGAGTCAGATGGTGATGATACATCGGCTAATAACGGCATTTTGCAATTTTGATAGTCAATATCTGTGTAACGAGGGTTAAATATCTCAAATATTTCTGTAATGCTTTCTTTATATTCTTCAGACTTGGGATTTGCTGTTCGTATAATTGTTATTAAGCTTGCAAAGTTGCTGATAGTCTTAAAACTATCATCACCGCCAAGACTCTTACATATTTCATGCAATATTCCGCTTGAAGAATCTAAGTTTATTGCTATAGCGGATGGGGAATTTAATTTTACAATTTCATTATTTAAATTAGTTAGTGGTAGTATTGAGAATTCATATTCCTTAATAGATTTTGCTAGTTTTATAATATCATCTAAATTATTAATTTTTATAATTTCATCTAATATAACTGCATTATTCTTAAAATTTTCATGTAGTAGTTCTACAAATGCTAATTCTTTATTCTTCATTACTAAATCTAAATTTTCATTTTTTATATTTCTTCCCTTATACCAATCCCATCCATATTTAGCTGCAAAACCTAGACTTATTACTCCAAATACCGTAGCGGTGATATAAGCACCGGTATATCCACCATAGTCGTTAGGTTTTTCTGTAGTGGAAGTGGTTGCCTCAGTGAAAGGTTTACTTAGTAGATCTAAAATATTTTTACCTACTTCTGTAGGGAATATATCGTCCAAAGTTACGTTGAAAGCATCTAGAATAACCTTAAGATTATCAGTAGTGAATTTGACTGGTATATTCAATAAATTAAAAATTTCTACCCCTGCTTCTTGAGCATTTTTCAAAGTTATTTCCGAATGATTTAAAATATTTCTCAAATTATTAACAAGCATTTTGGCATTATGCTCTTGTAAAACAGCTTCGCCTTCAGTGGTAGTGCATTCCTTTAATTCTACTAGGGTATTGTTTTGAAGTAAGTGCTTACCTTCTTCTAAAATAACGCTAGTACTGTTTCCATAAGTAACAATAGATTTTATAGGGATTTTAATGCCTGTACACTCCCTAATTACTGCTGATAAATCGTTAGGTACATCTGTTAAATGATTATAGATTCCTGCCCAATTACATTTTATATTCTCAACTAAATAACCGTTAGTGAAACTTCCTTTAACAGTATTATATACTGATGAAAGTATAGTATTGCCTAACTTATAAATAATATGCTTTGTATTTCCAGGTAAGCTACTCACCATTTTATTTGCAAATATAGGCATGAAACAGTTTAAGTTTATATTTAATATAGGTGCCATAATATTACTCCTTTAATTAATAAAACCATAAAACGTGGTTTCTAGAGTATGTTAATGTTTTTGTCAAGATAAAGTTAAAATAAATTAATATATGAAAAGATTTGAGAAAAATGATTGTTATGCTGTAATGTTTCGTTTTTTCGTCATTGCGAGGAGAGGCAAAGCCTCGACGTGGCAATCTCATGAAACAGTAGACTTCTTGCATAACCTATCTTATAAAGAGGAATTTGAAGGAAACACGGAACGCAGCACCGGCAGCGTACACTTAGTACGTGAGGATGCGAGTACCGGATTGACGTACAAATTACCTTTAGAAGGAGGTTATGCAAGAAGTCTACTGTTTCATGAGATTGCCACGTCGAGGCTTTGCCTCTCCTCGCAATGACGATTTGGTGTCCATGCAATAATACCTTGCGGGAATGACATAGAACGAGCTATACAACATTACTTACCTATACAGAAATTTTTAAAGATCTCGCATAGTATTTCTTCTACGTTGATGACACCCGTAATTGCACCGATGCAGCGTGCCGTCATTCTAATATCTTCAGTTGCTAGGACTAAATCATTATCTAAGCTAAAAGCCGTTAAATGTGAGAGAGCTTGTTTTAAATAATGACGATGACGCTGATTTGTTATATAAGGAGTTTCGGTAAATCCTGCCATATTTTCGGCAATATTTTCAATATTTTTTAATATACTTGAAAGAGCAATATTATTTTTTACTGAAACTCTTAAGCATTTATATTTATTTTCAATAGAAAAGATTTTACTAGCTTCGATTAAATCGATTTTATTAATTATTGTGATAGTATTTTCATCAATTAAATTAATAATATCTTCATTTATAGAGGAGTCTAATTTTTCGGCATCAAACATTATAATTTTAATATCCGCTGTTTTAGCCGAATTAATAGCTCGTTTTATACCTTCTTGCTCTATAATGTCACTACTTTCTTCTCTTATACCTGCTGTATCCTGTAAAATAATAGGATAGCCGCCAATGTCTAAATGCCTCTCAATTATATCTCTAGTAGTTCCTGCGATATTTGAGACAATCGCTATATCTCGCTGCATTAAAAAATTTAGTAAGCTAGACTTACCAACATTTGGTGGACCGATAATTGCAAGCTTAAGACCGCTATTTAGTAATTCTCCCCGTCTATTATCGTTAAGATAATTAGATATTTCATTTACAAGGTTTTTATGAGTGTTATTAACGTCATTAAGGACACTATCCGGTATATCTTCATCAGGGAAATCTATATAAGCTTCAAGCAGAGAGATAATTTTTAAAAGCTGACTACGCCAGTTATTATATAATTCTTCAAGCCCGCCGCTTGCTTGTCTAATTGCTTGCCTATGCTGCATAATGGTTTCGGCATTAATTAGATCAGCTATCCCCTCTGCTGCCGTTAAATCGAATTTGTTATTTAAAAAAGCTCTTTTGGTAAATTCTCCTGCTTCTGCCAAACGAATATCAGATATATTTAACAATGCATTAATAAGCATTATAGAAATAGCTTTACTACCGTGCGTATGAATCTCAACTACGTCTTCACCGGTAAAGCTACCTGGTGATTTAAAATAAACAACCATAGCATTATCAATTAGTTCCTTAGTTTCAGGGACTGTAATTTGTTGATAATACATTAATCTCGATTTAAAGTCCTTTCTACCGGTAAGTAGTTGTAAAACTTCTAAGCTTTTAGGACCGGAAATCCTAAAAACCGCTACGCCTGCTTTACCGAATGCAGAGCTTTGTGCAAATATCGTTTCCACTTATTTTCTATGCCTCTTGCTTAAGTTATTTTATATAATATAATAACAAAAGAAATAATCATATTATTATTACTTGAGAAAATCATGACCCCAAAAACAACCTCTTTAAATTTAAATTGTCAAATTCCGAATTATAAAACTAAAATTCTAGAACTTAGCAAGGAACGTGAGTCAAGTTCCATATATATAGATTTTGTTCAAAAGTTTTTAAATTATATTCCGATAGATTATGATTTTGAGAATAGAGAAAAATTATTCCAAAATTTTGCAGATGAAGCCTTTAAGTTTTTTAAGCAAAGGGTAGAAAGAGCAAGAAAAATAGCAATAACAAAGGCAGTTATCGAAAATGATCCGGCAATAAATGTCTTGATATTACTTGATAATAAGCCGCATATTGTTGATTTTATCATATGTCTGCTTAAAAACATGAATTTGCAAACTAAGTTTTTACTCCATCCGGTAATAAACTGTGTCCGAAATAGTAAAGGAGAATTAGAAAAAATATTAGAAAATTCTGTGTCGGATGAAAAATCAGAATCGATACTACATTTAACCATTTTAGGAAACTTTGATGATAAAACTGCTACATTTTTAACTGAGGCTATAAATGAAAGATTAGAAGAGTTAGAGCAAAGCTATAGCCATTTACCGCAATTACTCACAAAATTACAAGATTTATCTAAAAATATAATTGATAATGATAAATTAAATTTTGAAGAGGCTAAAGAATTCTTAAATTGGTTACAAAACGATAATTTGGTTTTATTAGGGACTCTTGATTTTGAGGTAAAATCTTTAAAATTAAGCAATGAAATAGGAGCAGCAAAAATATGGCAAGAAGTAAAAGAAGAGATTGATGATATTATAAAATGTTCTGCTAATCCTTTATATCAAAATCAATTAATAATACTCGGTAAAATAAATAGTGCGTCGCTTATCCATTCAGATAATTTAATCGACTATATCTTAGTGAAAAAATTTAACTCTTCGGGTGAATATATTTCGGGAAGTATAATTTTCGGCATATATAATTCAAATATGTATTACCATTCAATAAGTAATATTCCAATCCTACGACAAAAATTTAATTTTGTAATTGAGAAAGCCGGTTTTGCATTATCCGGTTATAATGCCGATAAGTTAAGAATTTTAATGGAGTCGTTACCGAAAGAAGCTTTAATACAAATTGATCAAGGCGATTTATATTGTATGTGTTTACATATGCTCTCAAGTATGATGAGTAAGAAGCTTAAATTATTTATTCAATATGATTGGTCGAGTTCTTTTCTTAATATCATAATTTTTCTGCCACGAGAACGTTTAACGGCTGAAATACATAATATGATAGATTGTTATTTAGCGGAAAAATTCGGCAGTAAAATTTTATCCAACTATATCACCGAAGTAGCCGGTAATTTTTCTTATCTTTTTGTAACGCTTGAAGCACAAGGGGAACATAAAATAAATTTTGAAGCAGAAATAATACAGCAAGATTTAGATCGTATCTCTACACGTTGGAGTGAAGATTTTTATTTTAAGCTTTCTAAAAAATTCTGCGAATATCAAGCAGGTATTAATTTAAAGCTTTTTGATAATGTTTTTCCGGCAGACTATAGGCAAAAATTTTCTCCAGAGATAGCTTTAGTAGATATTGAATATTTAACGGAAGCAAGCAAGTCACAAGAATGTATGTTTAATCTAGTTTCTGTAAATGAAACGGAATTTTACTTAAAAATATATAGTCCAAAAGTAAAACTTGCCCTTTCTAACATATTGCCGTCAATCGAAAATTTAGGTTTTAAAGCAATTGATGAACAAACTTTTGCAATTAAGGAGGCTTTGGGAATCAAAGAAAGCTGGATATATAATTTTATCTTAACTTCTATTGTACCTGTAAAGGATAATATTACCGAATTAAAAATAAATGTTGAAGAAGCTTTAGATAAAATGGCACTTGGGATGCTTGCTAATGATTCTTTAAGTAAATTAATAGTACTTGCCGGTTTTAATTGGAAGCAAGTTAAACTCGTCAAAGCTTTAACAAGATATTTACATCAAACAGGATTTAGTTATGGTAAAGGTTATGTACAGTTAACGTTACTTAAACATCCCGAATATACAAAAATGTTGGTAAATCTATTTGATATAAAATTCAATCCTAAATACTCCAATGATAGAAATCTTTCTAAACCAGCTTATAGAGAGGAATTTAAAGGAGACACGGAAGCACTTGCCGCCGCAGCGTACAAAGAAGTACGTGAGGATGCGAGTACCGGTTCGACGTCTAAATTACCTCTAGAAGCGAAGCTTGGGAAGATGTCTAATAATTGTGACGTAATTAAAGACAAACTAAATAACTACTTAGTAACCGTTGAGATGAGTAGTGAAGATAAAGTACTACGTAATATGCTTGGTATAGTTAATGCTATTACTAGAACAAATTACTATCAACCACATAAACATATTTTTTCATTTAAGTTTGATTCTTCAAAAGTACCGGATTTGCCTAAACCTGTTCCGTTTGCCGAAGCATTTGTTTATTCTAGAAATTTTGAAGCTGTTCATTTAAGAGGCGGTCCCGTATCGCGCGGGGGGCTTAGATGGTCGGATAGAGCAGAAGATTATAGGCTTGAAGTCCTTGGGCTTATGAAAGCACAAATGACGAAGAATTCCGTTATTGTCCCTGTCGGTTCTAAAGGCGGCTTTTATGTTCATTTTACTGAGGAAGGGCTTACTCGTGATGAATATATGGAAAAAGTGGTAGAATGCTATAAGAATTTCCTGAGAGGTTTATTAGACATAACCGATAATATCATTGACGGTAAAGTAGTACATCCGAAAGAGGTTATTATTTATGATAAAGAAGATCCTTATTTAGTGGTTGCTGCCGATAAAGGTACAGCTTCATTTTCGGATTATGCTAATAGTGTGGCAAGAGAATATAATTACTGGCTTGATGATGCTTTTGCTTCCGGTGGTTCTGCAGGTTACGATCATAAAAAAATGGCTATTACTTCCAAAGGAGCTTGGATTTCCGTAACTAATCACTTTAAAACTTTAGGGTTAGATGTCCAAAAAGACCCTATTACCGTCGTAGGTATAGGAGATATGTCGGGAGACGTGTTCGGTAACGGTATGCTAAGATCAGAGACTATTAAGTTAGTCGCCGCCTTTAATCATAAACATATATTTATTGATCCTACTCCTGATCCTTTATCAAGTTTTAATGAGCGTTTGCGTTTATTTAATTTAAAGGGTTCTAATTGGTCCGATTATGATTCTAAGCTGATTTCTAAAGGAGGCAAAGTATTTGAACGCAGTAGTAAATTAATAAAATTATCACCGGAAATTAAAAAATTACTTGATATAAATGATAATGAGATGTCACCGGAAGAATTAATTAAAGCTATTTTAAAAGCAGATGTTGATTTATTGTGGAATGGCGGAATAGGCACTTATATCAAAGCTAAAACGGAAAATAATTTAGAAATCGGTGATAAAGCAAATGATAACCTTAGATGTAACGGTGAAGAAATTAGAGCAAAGGTTATAGCAGAAGGCGGTAATGTCGGTGTATCACAGAGAGGTAGAGTTGAATATGCTAAAAAAGGCGGACGCATAAATGCCGACTTTATTGATAATTCAGCAGGTGTTGATTGCTCTGATCATGAAGTAAATATCAAGATTGCTTTAAGTAGTGCGGTAACCTCAGGAAAAATTACTTTAGAAGAACGTAATAAACTTCTAAACGATATGACAAAGCAAGTTGAAGAGTTAGTATTGCTTGATAATTATAAGCAAACCGAAGCAATAACAATTATGCAACTATCTCCTACTTTAACCGTTAATATACTTAGTCAATTTATAGATATTTTAGAAGAAGAAAAAGTATTAGAGCGGGAAAATGAATTTTTGCCTAGTGCAGAAGAATTGAATAGAAGAGCTATTAGCGGTGAAGTATTAACTCGTCCTGAGCTTTGCTTACTGCTATCATATAGTAAAAGGTCGGCTTATCACGAGTTACTTAATTCTACTTTTTCCCATGATAAATATTTTGATGCATATCTTATAGATTATTTTCCTGAAATGATGCAAAAAAAGTTTTATAATGAAATTTTATCTCATCCTCTTAAACATGAGATTATTAAAACCGTTACTATAAATAAAATAATTAATCAGCTTGGAGGACCGCTTATTAGTATTGTAAAGCGTGAGATTGGGGCTCCTCTTTGTGATATAATAAGGTCATATACCATTATTTGTGAAATTTTTGATCTTGATGATATATGGGAAACGATAAGTAAGCTACCTACTAATATTGATTACAATGTAAAAATCGACATGTTTACCGAAATAACGAAATTAATGCGTCGAGGTATTTCGTGGTTTATTAAAAATTTAAAACATCCTATTAATATTAGTGAAACTATAGAAGAGTTTAGAGTTCCTGCACAAAACTTAAGAAAAACGGTAGGTACTTTATTAGTCGGAGAAACTAAAATAAGATTTGAAGAAAAATTAAATTATTATACAACTAGCGGGGTAGAGGAATCATTTGCTGCTACTATCGCTACATTTGACAATTTAATTTCAGTATTTGACATTATATATGTAACAAAACAGACTTTAGGAAATAATAAAGAGATAGCAAAAGCTTATTTTGCTATAAGTGATATGTTTAGTCTTGATTGGTTACGTAAAGCTTGTGATAGGCAATTGAACGATTCATTTTGGCGTCGCTTAGGTATTCAATCGCTAAAAGATGATTTATATGACAAACAACGTAGATTATTAATAAAAATAATTAATAAATCTAAAACAACTATTGATTTAGATTTATGGATTGATAATAATAATAACTTAGTTAGAAATTTTCTTGATTTTATTAAAGAAATTAAATCTCAAGAAACTATAGACTTAAATATAATTATTTTAGCAAATAAGAAATTTGAAATATTCTTACAAAAACTTGAGTAAATTATGTCGTCAATGCTTAAGCAAATTAGGTTAGATTCGGGTAAAACTTTAAATCAGGTATCTAGTGATTTAAAAATTAGAAAAAAATATTTAGTAGCTTTAGAAGAGGGTGATTTTGATGTTTTACCGGAAGAAGTATACGTAAGAGGTTACTTAAGATTATACTTGGATTATCTTAATGTAAAAGATCGAAATGCAGAGCAGATAGAAGCTACTAAACAGAACGAAACCGAAAAATTATTAAGTAATAAAAGAGCTACGGCATTGATAAATTATAAACGTAAAAAACAATTAGTACTTATATCTATTATAATGTTATCGATTATTATTGTAAGTCATCCATTCATAATTAACGCTTAAACGAAAATGGATAATGAAATATTAGACTGCTTACAGAACGAAGCTAATAAAGAGGAATTTGAAGGAGACACGGAACGCAGAACCGCAGCGTACAAAGAAGTACGTGAGGATGCGAGTACCGTATCGACGTACAAATTACCTTTAGAAGCAAGTTATGTAAGCAGTCTAAAGAAATTAATGGAAGAAGTAGAGCATAAACTTGATGAGTTATTGAAGATTCATGAGTATGATCTAAATGAAATTAAAAAATTACAAAACGAAAATAAAGAATTAAAAGATAATTATATAAAAATGCTAGATCAAATTAACATTTATATTAATGAACTTGAAGAAATAAAAAAACAGCAAAAATAATTATGTCAATTGTTACGGTAACATTAAATAACAAGAGTTTTCAATTATATTGTAATAATGGAGATGAGGAAGAATTACTATCTTTAGCGAATAAATTGAATGATAAAATAGCGGAAATTAAACTTGGTAGTCCCACAGCCTCTTTTGAGCTATTATTAGTTATGGCATCACTTAATGCTCAAGCTGAAATAGCTAGTCTAACAGAAAAACTTAATAAAAACGGCCTTCAAAAAAATCATCCCGACGAAGAAAAATTCGCAGAAACCTTAACTACTATAGCAGGTTACCTAGAAAACCTTGCATGTAAAATGAGAAAGTGATATATTAGCTCTTGGCTGCTTGGTTCGTGAGCTTAATATTAACCTAGGACTACCAATAACTTTTAGGACATCGTCCCTGTCTAATACTAATTCAGTTTAGATATATGAAGTCCACCTTTATATAAAGGTCTTTGAAGGATTTTAAGTAACGGCCAAAGCGGTCATGTATACCTATGTCATTAAAAATAATAAAAAAATTCTGTAAATCAGAATTTTTTACTGGATTGCTTCGTCGAATTACTACGTAATTCTTATCGCAATGACGGGAAAACCTATCCATGCAACAACGCTGGACAAGCCACGGTATGACACCGAAAATGACATATACCTTTAAAATGAAACAAACAAAATCAAGCAATAAAGTTCTCGGTGCTTTTTTAGGCACTATCATTGAGTATTACGACTATAGTTTATATGGTTTTTCAGCGGCAATTATCGCCGATAAATTCTTTTCAGCCGGTACTGATCCATTAACAAAGCTTGTAAATGTTTTTGCCGTTTATGCAGTAGCATATTTATCAAAACCTATAGGTGCTTATATTTTTGGACGTATAGGGGATATATACGGTCGAAAAAAAGCCTTAAGTTTTACGATTATCGGTATTGTAATCCCTACCTTAATAATCGGTTTATTGCCCGATTATTCCTCGATAGGAGTTTGGAGTACAATAATTTTAGTTTTATGTCGCTTCATGCAAGGTATTTTTATTGGAGGGGAATATGACGGTGCAGCGATTTATGTTATTGAACATTTAGGAGCAAAATACCGATTTACTGCCTCGGCAATAACTAGATGTACAGGAGTAATGGGTTTATTATGCGGGATTGGTGCAACTAATTTCTTCAATTCTCATATTTTTCCGGAGTGGGGTTGGCGTATTCCATTTTTACTAAGTTTACCGCTTGCATTAATAACTCTTTATTATCGTCGGGAATTTGATGAAACACCGGAGTTTAAAAAAGCACACCATAGCCAAGATTCTATTGAAAAACTTAGCTCTATAATTAAAAAGCAATGGAAAAATATTGCACGGTTAATATTCTTAGCCGGAGGTTTTGGAGCAACATATCAAATTGCAATCATCTTTATGAAGCAATATTTACCGATTGTATTACCTTCAGTCGGTATTATTATGAGTTCTTTTTCAGTCTTAATAATAATATGCTTTGCTGTTTGTATGCCGATTGCCGGTTTTATTGCCGACCGTTTAGGAATTAATTCGGTATTAAAAATCGCATTTATATGTACTATTACAGCAAGTGTATTTTTTATAATAGCAGTAAAATATCAAATGACTAATTTAGGGCTTGCAGCTAGTTTAATGTTAGCTGCATCGGTTGCTCCTTTTAATGCTCTTGCTCATAGTATAGTTATTAAGTCTTTTGTAGTTAAAGAACGCTATCGTGTTATAAGTTTAGGACATAATATCGGTTCAATGTTAATGTCCGGTACTGCTAATTATATTTGTGCAAAGGTAATAAAATCATTTGATTTTAACCTATTTCCGATTTTATATCTTTGCATGTTTGCCGTACTTGCTTATTCTATGACCATATTATTTAACCGTAATAGGTAAAAAATAAATCTTGACGGAAATAATGAATGTAAGTGTCTTTATTTGTAATTTTTTTAACTTTAACTTTAAATTTAAATGTTATGCATAAAATTTTTCATAAATCTATAATTTTTATTATCTTAGCTACCTTTATTAGCGGTTGTGCTCGTGACCTATCTTCAAATGTATATACTAGCGATTCAACATTAAGTTTAACGTTAGAAGGAGAAGTAGTATCCGTACGTCCTGTAAAAATAAAAGAATCAGATCGTTTATCGGATAATGCAGGTGGTATGGCAGCAGGAGGTATAGCAGGAGGTGTACTTGGTAGTACAGTAGGTCAAGGAAACGGTACTACTGCTGCGATTGTCGGAGGTGCACTTGCAGGAGCAGCTGTTGGAACTATATTACAAGATAAACTCGGACAGAGTAAAGGGTATGAATATTTAATTAAAGTTGATACAAAATAAAAAGTGACTATTATGAAGGTAGTACTGCTATGCGTAATGTTATCTCTGCTGCATTTACAAGCGGTTTAATTACCGTAGTACAAGGTACAGACGTAAATATAAGAAACGGTCAAAAAGTATATGTTATTTTTTCCGAAAAGCGTACTCGTATAATACAGGCTAATTAATAGGTAATAATTATGCAATTAAAAAACCTAGTATTGTATGTTTTATTAGTTTTTATTACTTCAGGCTGTACAAAAGTAACTTCTGTGCGTCATGTTAGCGGATATAATAAAAATATGATCGCTCACAAGGAAATATTAGTTTTACCGATGCAAATGGAAGTATATACGTTAGATATTGGTAATTGCAAAGAACGTAAATATGATTATGAAGATCATTTGGAAGAATTGTTGAAGCAAGAAATTTCTTTAGCAATGCAGAAGAATGGTTTAAGAGTTAAGCTATTGCACAAAAAAGATATTAGAACACAAAAGCTTGATGATTTAGTATCTCGTTTCCGTAGCTCCTATAATAATGCTTATACTGCTTTATATACGCCTTTATTATGGCCTGAAGAAAAAGCTTTCTCAATTACTCAAAATATAGGTGAACCTGTTATAATTTTAGGAGAAAAAACAGGAGCTGATATATTTGTATTACTTAATTATGTGCAAATGATAAAGACTAACGGAGCTCGTACACATGACTTTTTAATGAGTGTTTTGGGTTGTTCAGTAAGTAATGCAGATAATATATTTATGTCTATAGGAATAGTAGAAGCAAAAAGCGGTAGAATATTATGGACTAATGCAACGCCCCAAGCACAACCATTTAGTAGCTCTATTTTCTCTTCTCGTGATAAATCAGAAATTGGCAATTTTCATTCAAGTAATAAATATGCTTTTATCTCCATTATAAACTGAATTTTGTGTCGTTCAGGGGTGGTTGGTGTGGCCTTATTATTTCTCTCTGTCATCCCGTGATTTATTCACGGGATCCAGTAAAACATATAGTATGGGTGACAAAACACATCTAATTCAAGTTAATATAGCTAGACCATAGTAAATAGGTACAGTTAAATAAACTTTAGTACGTGTTCTACAGCCATACTGATATCTTGAATTGCCCCGTAACTTTTCTTATTTCGTTCTTAATCTTAAACCAATAATGTTCTATAGGATTTAAGTCTGGGCTATATGTAGGTAAGAATAAAATTCTGCACCCAACCGACTCGATTAATTCTCTTATTATATTATTCTTATGGAAGTTGATATTATCCATAATTACTGTTTGTCCAGGATGTAATTCTTTAGTTAATATAGTCTCTACATAGGTTGTAAATATTTCTTTATTACAATTTCCTTCAAATATTACTGGCGCTATAATTTGATTATTACGAAGCCCCGCTATCATACTGATCCTGGATTTATGTTGATACACTTTGTTTCCATAACATCTAGTACCTTTTATACTCCATCCATATTCTCTACAAGCATTATCTTCTATTCCTGACTCATCAATGAATACTAGAGTTTCTTTAGAAATTTGCTGTATCTTTTCTATAAATTCATTCCTTAAACCAATATCCCTTCTGGGATGAAGATGACTTTTTTTTATAAGTGTACCCTAGTAGTTTTCTATAGTAATTTATTCTAGTTCTTTGTAATCTATTACCTAGTATAATACTTAATTCTTTAGCTGTTTTATCATGATTATTGATAATTAATTCTTCAAATTCTTTGAGATTTATTTTTGCATTATAACCCTTTGCTGGACCATAAGGTTTTGCTTTTATATCTCCTGTTTCCCATTTAAGAGTTTTCCATCTATATATAGTGTTACGACCTATATTGAATATTTTACATGCTTTAACAATTGAGAGCCCATCATCTAGAGCTTTGAATAGTTTCATTCTTAAATCGTAACTGTAACTGCTTGCCATAATTTATTTATTATCATTTATAACATATATATTAGCATAGTATGTACCTATTTACTATGGTCTAGTTATACACTATAAATCGTTTTTATCAAATAGAAAAAACTCACCTATTTCAGGAATAATAAATTTATTTTCATCAATATTATGTTTTTTTCCGATCTCTTTAAAAAGAGTATCGTTATAACCCGAATCACCTATAAAACAAATATCTCCTATCTTAGTTTTAATGATAAAAGTTCCCCATAATGCTTTATTTTTATCAAATATTCCTCTAGCCGACCAATGCTGTGCCGGTTCTAAATAAAATTCTACATCGCCTTTAAATTCATCTTCTCTGAAACTTTTTGAATTTAGCTGTATTTCTTGTTCTTTATATGACTCTCCCCATCCTAAGGTAACAATTTCTGCATCGCTAATATGTTTTTTGATTATTACGTCATTCATTAGCGGTGTAATAATCTTAGGCTTATCTCGTACCCATAAATCTTTAATTGTTCTGATGTCTAAATGGTCATAGTGATTATGGCTTATTAATATAACATCTATTTTAGGTAAATCGGTAAAATTAATACTGGGTTTTACCACTCTCTTTGGTCCTGCAAAAGTAAAAGGGCTAACCCGCTCCGACCATACCGGATCGGTTAAGATATTTAAACCTTCTATTTGAATTAAAAAGGTTACATGCCCTACATAACTTACTCGTATATAGTCAATTGATTAGGACTTGCCTTACATCGTTGCTCGTCGCTCTCCTATTAGTTATAGGCTTTGCTTCTCGCTCCTTGTATGCAAATCCAACTGAATTGACTATACTCTTTCTGCCTGAAAAATTGGCAGCGTCGTCTTTGTAAGTCCTCGGATGCTCACGTACTTCTGTATGTTCCGCTCCTCGTCTTACAGACCGATTACTCTTTTCCAAGTTGATCTTCGTATCCCAACTCTTCATTTCACAGGAATATATATTTTCGTTGCTAGTTATTTTTTGGGGTGGAATATCAGTAGAAGTAAGTGGCAGTGTTGTCGGCCATTTTGGTCGTTTTGAAGTTATTTTCCATTTTAGAATATCAAGTAAGGTTTTAGGGATCAATATTGAAAAACATATTTTTATTTAGATAGACCTTCCTTTCGGTTTATTAGAGCTTTTAACTTGTTCAGCAAAGGATTTTGTCTCTTTATTTGTTGGTTTATGAATAAATCCTCTAGTTTTTTCTCCTATCAACATGGCTTCTTGAAGTATGTCTTTTGGTAGTTTAGCTATAGATGCTGATATTTCCGGAGTTTGTTTTATTTCTACCGTTATCTTTTTTTCTTTATTTATATCTCTGCCTATTACTTCATCTAGTGGAACATTTTTATAATCTGCAAGAGCAACAATTGCTCCCATGTCAGGCATTTTTGTACGACCGTCTAGAAAATTTTTCCACGCTGTTTCATGGGTGCCTGTTTTTTCACTTAACTTATACGGGGTTATATTGTCTGTTTCTAATATATTCAGTACAAATTTTTTAAAATTATTTCTAATTTCTTCTGGACCATCTTTATTTGTTTCTGATATATCGTTAATCCGATTAAATCTTTCTTTTGATCTTATATCTTCGCTCATTATTTTTTCCTGTAAAATTTACTCCTAAAAATTGAGAGTTAAAATAATTTTTTTTAATGATAAGAATTTATGATTTTTAAGAGGCTATCTATGAAATTATTTTAATTGATAATTAAAGAGATTTTATAGCGAAAATTAATAAGATTTTTGAAGGAATAGGTACTCCTATTTCAAAAAAATCTTATAATTTATAGCAAAAAATAATTTCATAGATAGCCTATTAGACTTATTTATTAATATATAACTAATAAATAGTAAATAGAAGATAATTATAATGAAAATAATAAATTTAAGCTATTTAATTAAGTATTTAGGTTTTATATATGAAATTTAAATTAATCTATTTTAACTTTTTTTGTCACAAATTATAAAATTTTTCTGTAATAGGAGCCATGTCTTTTTAAAATCTTATAATTTTAATATAAAATAACCTAAGATATATAGTAAAAGAAGTTGAATTATGTTCAATTTATAGGAAATATTTTATTTTTTTAAAAACATATCTCATACCGTAAATGGGTTAGCATTAGCGGTATTCGCTATATTCTTAAAAAAATAAAATATTTCCTATAAATTGAACATAATTCAACTTCTTTTACTATAAATTAAATTTCAGATGCAGAATCTAAGATATTTTAAAAAGATTATATAAATTAAAAATTGTTTTTTCTGCATCTTGATCATTTATTAATAAGGTAATTTTAACTTCTGATAATTGTATCATGTTAACATTTATATTATCTTTCGTTAACTTTGATAATATCGTTTCAAGTAATTTACAATCATTTTTAATCCCATAACCAATAAGAGAGATTGTAGCAATTTCGGTATCAAAAGTAAAATCTTGTATCTGCTTATCATCCTTTAAATTAGTAAGTAAAGCTTGTAAATTATTTTTATCGGTTAAATTTGTAATAAAACTATATTCTTCATTATTTTTTATCTCTTGCATAAACTCAATATGATTATTATTTTGTGTAATCATATTTGCAACTTGCAAAAAACTTAAAGAAATGCTCTTTACAGATATTTTTAATAAATTTTTATTAGAAGTAATGCTGTTAATAATTCCATTCTCCATATTTTTATCCTTTGAAGTAATTAACGTACCTTCTGTATTCGGTGAAAATGTTGAAAGAACACGCATATCTATTTTATACCGCATTACTAACTCTACGGCTCTAGGGTGTAGTACTTTTGCTCCACTTGATGCTAGTTCTAACATTTCTAAAAAATCTATTTCTTTTATCTTCTTGGCATTTGGGATAATTCTTGGATCAGCAGTAAATATTCCCTCTACATCGGTATAAATATCACATCTATCGGCTTTCATAGCTGCAGCGATTAAGGCGGCAGTAGTATCGGATCCTCCTCTGCCCAAAGTGGTTAACCTATTGGATTTGTTAGTTCCTTGAAAACCGGCTATTATAGGGACGGTATTTAACTGTAAATATTTTTCTAGTAAATCTGTAGTAATTGATTCTACTAAAGCTTTACTATGATTATTATCGGTGAGAATCGGTAATTGCCAAGCTAGAAATGATCGTGCCTTTATGTCTTCTTCTTGAAGAGCTAATGCAAGTAATGAAGCAGTGACTATTTCGCCGCTAGAAAGTGCTACATCATATTCTGCAAATTGAAAAATGTTGTTAAGGCTTGATACTTCATTACACAATGTGACAAGTTGATTAGTAACACCTGCCATAGCCGAAACTACTACAATTACTTGGTTATTTTTAGCTATTTCGGCTTTTATGATAGGAACGATTTTTTTTATTCTATCAATATTTGCAACGGAAGTGCCACCGAACTTTTGAATTATTAAGGCCATAAGTAAAGGAAGCCTGAATATTATGTTATATAATTAATTTCCGCCTGTCGTCTCGCTTGGCATTGTTGCGTGGATTGAAAAACACACTCAGTGTCATACCGTGGCTTGACCACGGTATTCAATTTAAAATACTAATATTATTAGTATTTTAAATTGTTTTTATGGACCCCGTGGTCAAGCCACGGAGTGACACAGTGGATTTTACCAATCCACGCAACAATGCCATAAAAAGCATTTTTCGTTCCACGTAACACTAGTAGATCAAACCGCAATACTTAAGCACTTGCAATTTCTTTAACATTCACGATTTTATGATTTCGCTTAGTTAAAAATTCTACTTTACCTTCTATCAAAGCAAATATTGTATGATCTTTGCCAAGCCCTACATTCGTTCCAGGATGAATTTTTGTACCGCGTTGTCTAACTATAATATTACCGGGTATTACATATTGTCCATCGGCTTTTTTAACTCCCAGCCTTCGACCGGCCGAGTCTCTTCCGTTCCTAGAACTACCACCGGCTTTTTTGGTTGCCATTTTATAATTCCTTTTAAGTTATTATTATTGTTTGGTAATATCTAATATTTTTAATTCCGTCAATTCTTGACGATGACCGGCTTTACGACGATAATTTTTTCTACGCTTTTTCTTAAAGACTATAATTTTATTATCTTTAAGTTGGTTAGTAATTTCAGCCGTAACGACAGCCCCTTTAACTATTGGAGTACCAATAAAAGAAGGCTTTGAGTATTCGCCAATCATTAAAATTTGATCAAACTGAATTTTAGAGCCAAGTTCTCCATCAATTTTTTCGACTTTAATAATACTATTTCTGTCTACTTTATATTGTTTTCCACCTGCTTTTATAACTGCGAACATGAAAACTATCTCTTTAAAAAATTTATAAATATTTGTCGTATCATATTATTATATTAGAAATTAGTCAATGATCTTTTTTAATAGCAAATCTATTGTCGAATATCTATTAACACAAATATAATTGCGTATTGAGTTACCGCAGCAAATATTGCGGCTAACAAATCATCAAGCATAATGCCGATACTGCCCTTAATATTTTTGTCAAACCAATTAATAGGCCAGGGCTTTACTATATCAAAAAATCGGAATAGACAAAAAGGTAATATGAAAAGTAATATAATATTTATTGTTAGCGGACTAAAATATTTAATTAAATGCGATTCATTAGCAAATAAAGCGGAAAAAAATACTAAAACGATAGTTAGCATTTGCCCTACTACTTCATCAATTACCACTTCTTTAGGGTCTTCTGAATTTGTATAATTTAAATATATTTTAGTAAAATAAGTGCCGAGTATTAAGAGTATCAAACATATGCTAAAGCTTATAATAAATATACTGATAAGTTGAGCTTCACCGAGAGTAAGACTTGAGAAAGGAATGATTATTTTGTTATTAACAATAAAATATATTAAGAAGTAACTTAAAGGAAAAGCAGCAATCGACCCAAAAGTGCCTGGGCAGTATTTTATTTTTCCGATATAAAAAAAAGTAGCAAAAAATTCTGAAAATTGTTTTTTAGTAAACATTTCTTTAATTATTTTATCCTAGATTAGAGCTATAATATCTTATATAATAAAATTTTAACTTATACAGCAAAAATATCATGGGAATGAGCTTTAGCCATTTATTAATAGTTTTATTAATTATTTTTGTATTATTCGGTGCCGGCAAATTACCGCAAGTCATGTCCGATCTTGCCAAAGGTCTTAGAGCTTTTAAAGACGGCATGAAAGGCGACGGTAGTGATAATGATAAAAACAAATAATTAACTCGATGTCATCGCCTGCGTGGATACCAAATCCGTCATTGCGAGGAAATTGCATAGCAATTGACGAAGCAATCTCAGGAGTGTGTTATTATTTTATGAGATTGCCACGCAGCCTACGGCTGCTCGCAATGACGACTCAGGTATCTACGCAGGCAACGCCCTAATTCCCTGAAACAGTAGAATATACACCATTCTCTTTCCTAATAATATCATATCGTCTCTGAGCTACTCCATCGATGAAATGAATATTACCGGATAAACCTATATAAGGTTGTCTACTGTTTATTCTATTTAGAAACCTTTCGGATGCAAATTCATTGCCTATATAGTTTGCAGTCATACGTCCTAAATCATAAGAAAGGAGATGCATGAAACCCATATGGTTAATACCTAAGTCTTTTGCCCTATCTGGAACGTTGCTATTGAGTAAATTTAAAGAGCCGGTAAAGCTAATATCGATATTTTCAGGGTAATCGATATCAATACGATTATCACCGATTAAAATAGCTTTTTTATCTAAATTATATTTACGAATACTATCAGCGAGTAGGTTTAAATTTTTTGGATCGTCTGATAGATAAATAACCGGTTTTGTCGTGTCGCTACGTTCATTTATAATATCGGTATTGTCTGAAATATTTCTTGCGGCTTTTGCTATAGATTCAGGATTATCCTCATAAAATTCAGTGCGTGATAATGATGCATTTTTCTGAATCAATATATTTTGCATTACTTGACTAATAGTTTGCGAATGCTTCCCTTTAGGTAATAATGCCATAAAATCTTTATGGTCGTTACTTGTGTAATAATTGATGATGCGTATCAGTTGTTTTAAAGGTGCATGACCGAATACAAATAATTTATCTTCTGCAAGAGCCGGATTATTTGACATAGTTATTATAATAATATCATTTGCCTTTGCTTTTTCGGCTATTAGAGAGGTAAAGTTAGAATATAGAGGACCTAAAATAATCTTAGTTTTACGTGCTACTATTTTATCCATAGCGGCTAAAACGTTTTTTTCGTCTGAACCGTCGTAAGAAGTAACATGTATGTAAGATTTGATTCCGTCGTTAAGTCCCATTTTAATTAAATCTTTATATTGTTTCCCGACAATACTATCAGGACCCTGATTTGGCATTAAAATTGCAATCTCAATTTCTTTTTGTTCTTTTTTAGGAAAAATTATAGGTTCTTCTTTAGGAGTTTGACAGGATGTTAAATATATCAAACAAAAAAATGATAGAACGATTCGTAGTTTATGTTTTATACTAGCCATAATATTACTTAAAATTTAAAAATTATGATTAGACATCTTTCTAGACCAGCTTATAGAGAGGAATTTAAAGGAGACACGGAACGCAGCACCGCAGCGTATATAGACATACGTGAGGATGCGAGTACCGGATCGACGTTTAAATTACCTCTAAAAGTGAAGTTTGGAAAGATGTCTTTAAAACCGGGATTATATATTGTTTCAACACCAATCGGTAATTTTGAAGATATAACGCTTCGTGCTATATCGACTCTAAAAAACTCAGATATTATTTTATGTGAAGATACTAGAATATCACAAAAATTGCTAGCAAAACATGACATTCATACAAAATTACAAATTTATAATGATCATAGTGACGAGAAAGATAGAGAAAATATTATAAGTTTAATAAAATCGGGTAATATAGTAAGTTTAATTTCTGATGCAGGGACTCCTTTAATTTCCGATCCTGGCTATAAGTTAGTTAGAGATATACGCAATCTTAATTGTCATATAGATGTAGTACCAGGGGTATCTGCACCGGTTACTGCTCTAACTTTATCAGCTCTTCCTACTGATCGATTTTTATTTCACGGGTTTTTACCTAAAACTATAGAAAGTAAAAAAAAGATTTTTTCTGAACTAGTAAATCTTAAGGCTACTTTGATTTTTTTTGAAATAGCCCCTCGCTTGATAAATACCTTATCGGTAGCTAAAGAAATACTGGGGAATCGAGAAATATGTGTAGTTCGTGAGTTAACTAAGCTATATCAAGAAACAAAAACAGGAAATATAGATGAAATAATAGAGTTCTATCAAAATAATATTTTAAAAGGTGAAATAGTATTATTGATTTCAGGAAATATACAAGAACAAAACCAACAAAAAAATTTAGAAAAATTTATAGAACTTTGCTTAAGTAAAAACTTAAGTAGCAAAACCACTACCGAACTTGCTTATGACAAATTCAAAGATGTTTATAGTAAAAAAGAAATATATAGATTGGTGAATGAGAGTAAGTAGAGTAATTTGCTTACGTTATTGTGTGAATCAATTCCACCACTGTCACCTCGTGGCTTAACCACGGTATCCAGAAAGACAATATTAAAATACTAATAATTATTAGTATTTTAAACTAGACCCCGTGGTCAAGCCACGGGGTGACAATTAACAACACGCAGCAAGCGTACTAATGACAGCCGCAACCTTTTTTAGGCTTATTTTTTTCTACCGAATCTTCAAGTTTTTTACCGGCTGCCTGCATATCTTGACCTGCACCTTGCATTGTATTACAAGCACTTGTTAAGAAAGCTACAGCTACTAATATAGAAGTTATAAGTATAAGTGCTGAACGCATAAATTTTACCTTTATCAAATTGAGCTTAGATATTATGAAGTAAGCAAGAAATTGTCAACTTGAAAATGCATTAATATAATACTCACAATACTCTTTAATAGGGCAGATATCGCAATCGGGTTTTCGGGCTTTACAAATATATCTGCCGTGCAGAATTAACCAGTGATGGGCATGCGTTAGCCATTTCTCATCGATAATCTGCAGTAGCTCTTTTTCTACTATTTCAGGACTATTACCTTTAGCAAGCCCAATCCTTTTGGCTACTCTAAACACATGCGTATCAACTGCCATTGTCGGCATACCGAATAAGCAGTTTAGTACAACATTAGCAGTTTTTCTGCCAACGCCCGGTAGTTTAACTAATTCCTTAAAATCATTTGGTACTGAAGCTTGATAATTGCTTATCAATATTTTACATAATGCGATAATATTTTTTGCTTTGCTGTTAAATAGTCCGATAGATTTTATATATTTTTTAAGCCCTTCTTCACCGAGTTCTAGAATTTTTTCCGGTGTATCGTAAGTTTCAAATAAAGATTTAGTCGCTAAATTTACCGATATATCGGTGGCTTGAGCAGATAATATTACCGCTACTAATAAGGTAAAATCATTCTTATATATTAATTCGGTTTTCGGATTTGGATTATTCTTGCTAAAAATCTCAAAAATTTTATTAACTATTTGTGCTTGCATATATTGCTATAGAAAGTGTATTCTAGGTTCTGTAAGCATTTCTAAAAAGATTTAATTTTAGTTATTTTTTGCTGCAAATTATAAGATTTTTTGGAAATAGGTATACTATTCCTACAAAAATCTTATTAATTTTCGCTAAAAAATATCTTAAAATAGTAAATTAATTAGAAATGCTTACAGAACCTAGAAGATAAATTATTGAGTCTTAAAATGCTAGAAAATAAAAATTTTGAATTTATAAAAAATGAAATAAAAAACAATAAAGTAGTATTGTTCATGAAAGGTACTAAAGAGTCGCCTGCATGCGGATTTTCAGAAACCGTAGTAGCTATTTTGAATAAATTAGGTGTAGAATTTCGTGATATTAATGTACTTTTTGATGCTGAATTACGTGAAGATTTAAAAAAATTTAGCGACTGGCCGACATTCCCCCAATTATACATTAACGGAGAATTAGTCGGTGGGTGTGATATTGCTAGAGAGTTATATCAAAGCGGCGAACTTGAGAAGATGTTGAAAGGTTGAGATGTCATCCCGTGGCTTGTCCACGGGATGACAAGCTTTATAAAAAACCATGAACAAATATTTAGAATATCCAGAAGTAGAAAGTAAAGAGCAGCCGGCAAAGAAGCTAGTAGTATTACTGCACGGTGTCGGTTCGGATGGACACGATCTTATAGGACTTGTGCCTTATATTAAAAACGATTTACCTGACTGTCATTTTATTTCCCCGCACGGCATCGAGGCTTATGATATGATGCCTTACGGTAGACAATGGTTTAGTTTACAAGATCGTAGCCCGCATATTATAGCAAAGCTAATTGCAAATAATGTTTCTAAACTTGAGGATATAATAAAACAAAAACAAGAAGAGCTAAATCTAACTAACAAAGATACTATCATTATCGGTTTTTCTCAAGGTACTATGATTGGTCTATATTTAACTCTGATTCAGCGAGAACCGTTTTTTTGTACTATAGGTTTTTCGGGAGCATTAATTCCGCCTATGGAAGTTAATAATAAGCTTACTCCTATATGCTTGATTCATGGGGAATTAGATGAAGTGGTCGGTGTTAGTGAGATGTATAATGCTTCAAACTATTTATCTAAGCTTCATATAGAGCATAGCGGACATAAATTAACGTCTCTTGCTCATTCAATAGATGGACGGGGGCTTGAGATTGCGATTAATTTTATAAACACATGTCATACCGTGGCTTGACCACGGTATGACAATGAGAGCGTTGAGGCATGCAACAAAACCAAACCATATGAGGATGAATGAATATTTTTAATAATAATTTACACGAAACGGATAAAGAGATTGATGAAATAATAAGGCATGAAAAGCTACGTCAAAGTAGCGTAATCGAGCTTATTGCATCAGAAAATTTTGTAAGTCCTGCTGTGCTTGAAGCTCAGGGGTCTATTCTGACTAATAAATATGCGGAAGGGTATTCAGGTAAGCGTTTCTATAACGGTTGTGAGGAAGTAGATAAAGCTGAAAATTTAGCTATAGAGCGAGTAAAAAAACTCTTTAACTGTAAATATGCAAATGTGCAACCTCATTCAGGCTCACAAGCAAATCAGGCTGTATATCTTGCTTTATTACAGCCGGGCGATACAATTCTTGGTATGTCCTTAGATAGCGGCGGACATCTAACACACGGTGCAGCCCCTAATATGTCCAGTAAATGGTTTAACGCCGTTTCTTATAGCGTAAATAAAGAGACTTATTTAATCGATTATGATGAGATTGAACGTTTAGTGGATTTACATAAACCAAAATTACTTATAGCTGGTTTCTCTGCCTATCCTCGTAATATTGATTTTGCAAGATTTAGAGAAATAGCGGATAAAGTTGGAGCATATTTTATGGCAGATATTGCTCATATTGCAGGACTTGTTGCCACAGGCGAGCATCAAAGCCCTATTCCTTACGCTCATATTGTTACCTCTACCACTCACAAAACACTTAGAGGACCGCGAGGTGGTTTAATTTTATCTAACGATGAAGAAATAGGCAAAAAGATAAATTCTGCATTATTTCCAGGACTACAAGGTGGTCCGTTAATGCATATAATCGCTGCAAAAGCCGTAGCTTTTTTAGAAAATTTGCAGCCTGAATATAAAAATTATATTCAGCAGGTAATAAGTAACGCTAAAGCTTTAGCAAGTAGCTTGCAAGAAAGGGGATATGATATATTAACAGGTGGTACCGATAATCATATTGTTTTAGTGGATTTACGTAAAGACGGAATCACGGGTAAGCTTGCCGCAAATTCTTTGGATAGAGCAGGGATTACGTGTAATAAGAATGCTATTCCGTTTGATGAAGCTTCGCCTTTTATCACTTCAGGTATTCGCCTTGGTACTCCCGCATGTACTACTAGAGGCTTTAAAGAAAAGGATTTTGTATTAGTCGGTCATATGGTAGCAGATATTTTAGACGGCTTAAAAAATAATGAAGATAATAGCGAGCTTGAGCAGAAAGTATTAAATGAAGTGACAAAATTAATTAAATTATTTCCGTTTTATGGCTAATTTAAATAAACGACCTGATTGGATAAAAGTAAAAGCTCCTAATTCTACAGAGTACTATAATACAAAAGATTTAATAAAAAATCTGAGATTAAATACTGTGTGCGAGGAAGCTACTTGTCCTAATATCGGTGAATGCTGGTCAAAAAGACATGCAACCGTGATGATTTTAGGTTCGGTTTGTACTAGAGCTTGTAGGTTTTGTAATGTCAAAACGGGTAGACCGGATTTACTTGACCCGCACGAATCGCAAAGGTTAGCGGAGGCGGTACAAAAGTTAAATCTTAAGCATGTAGTAATTACTTCCGTCGATCGTGATGATCTTGAGGACGGCGGAGCTTCACATTTTGCGGAGTGTATTAGCGAAATCCGAAAATCATCGCCAAATACTACTATCGAGATTCTAACACCCGATTTTTTAAGAAAAGAAGGAGCAGCTAAAATAATAGCAAACGCAAAACCTGACGTCTTTAACCATAATGTCGAAACAGTCCCGTCTTTATATAAAACGATTAGACCGGGGGCTAGATATTATAATTCTTTAAGCTTACTTCATAATATCAAAAAATTATCTCCTGAAATTTTTACAAAATCCGGTATGATGGTAGGGCTTGGGGAAGAAATAAATGAAGTAGTACAGGTTATGGATGATTTAAGGGAAGCAAAGGTTGATTTCCTAACTATCGGGCAGTATCTGCAGCCTACCAAAAATCATGCTGAGGTCGCAAAATATGTTACTCCGGAAGAGTTTAAATATCTAGAGCGAGTAGCAAAAACAAAAGGATTCTTGATGGTTTCGGCAAGCCCGCTAACTCGTTCTTCATACCATGCCGATGAGGATTTTCAAAAATTAAAAGAGAATTATCAGCAGCGTCATTGCGAGGAGGCTTTGTTGCGTGGATCAATTTCACCTCTGTCATCCCGTGGCTTGACACAGCGGATTTTATCGGTCCACGCAATAATGCCTTTAGTCGCTCGCAATGACGAAAAAACAAGTCATGAAACAAAGCTTAAAAAATAAAAAATGATAAACGTAGAAATTGTAAGAAACTACAATAAATGGTGTGAGCATAAGCAGATAAATAAGAGTTTAATCAAAAAAATAACTCAAAATGTTTTATTGCGATTTGATAATTTTAGTAAAATAAAACAATTTGAATTATCAATTTTACTAACAAATACTGCAGAAATATTGACCTTAAACAAACAATTTCGTAATATAGAAAAAGCTACTAACGTTCTTTCTTTTCCAAGCAACGAATTAAATTGGCAGGATTTATATTCTAAACTTGAATTTTTAGGTGACTCTGATTATATGCATTTAGGTGATATAGCATTTTGTTATGAGGTAATATATAATGAATCGTGTGAGCAACAAAAAACTTTTGAGAATCATTTTATTCATCTTTTAATACATAGTATTTTACACTTAATTGGGTTTGATCATCAAAATGACACAGAAGCAAATATTATGGAAAATCTAGAAATTGAAATATTATCATATTTCGGTATTTCTTCCCCTTATTAACTAAATAAAAAAATTTATGTTAAAATCTTCAAAAAAAGAAGATTCTAGTAAAAAAAATCAAAATAATAAGTTAATTTTTACTGTACGAAAATTATTCTCTCCGATAAAAAATTTTTTTAGAAAAACAAAAACGCCTGATAATTTTTTTGGTGTCATAAAACGCCTTAAAATTAATAGCCAAAAAATGACTTTAGACGAGCGTAATATTTTAGCTAATTTATTGAAGCTAGAAGATAAAACTATTGAAGATATAATGGTACCGCGTTCCGATATTGCGGCAATAAAATTAACTACGAATCTAGAAGAATTAAGTGAGTCTATTAAGTTAGAAGTCCCACATACACGAACTCTTATATATGACGGTACTTTGGACAATGTAGTAGGGTTCATTCATATCAAGGATTTATTTAAAGCATTGGCTACAAAGCAAAACGGTCGTTTAAAAAAGCTTATACGTAAGCATATAATTGCAGCCCCTTCTATGAAATTATTAGATTTGCTAGCAAAAATGCGTCGTGAGAGAACACATATTGCAATAGTTGTTGATGAGTATGGCGGTACTGACGGTTTAGTTACTATTGAAGATCTTATAGAAGAAATAGTAGGACGAATTGATGACGAGCATGATCAGCAATTAGATAGCGATAATTTCAAGGTTATTAATAACTCAACAATTATTTCAAATGCACGTGTTGAAGTAGAAGTGCTTGAAGAAATAATAGGAGAAAAGCTAAAAAGTGATGATGATGAGTTTGATACGATAGGTGGATTAGTATTGACTAGAGTCGGTAGTGTCCCGGCTATCGGTACTAGAATAGATATTTCAGAAAATATTGAAATTGAAGTTACGGACGCAACTCCTCGTTCTTTAAAACAAGTCAAAATTAGACTAAAAAACGGTTTGAATGGTAAATGAATACGAATTTAGAGTCTGTTTGTCCTCTAAATTCGTTAAAAATGTTTAGTCTTGATGGAGGTGTATGCCATCTCCTACTAATTCAAGTCCTTCTTGGGTATTTGTTTCCATACAATAATTATAACAGGCTTCTCCTACTTTAATTGCAGCCAATGTTCCCATTATGCCGGCAGCACATGCCATAGCAATTTTTAAAGGTGGATCAATTACTACTACATAAATTCCAACAGCACATGCTCCTACTACCGCAAGCTTACCATACCAAGGGTTTGTATCATCACTTCTAAATAAATCGACTATTTTGTTAAGAATAAAAATAAACCTAATTGTCAATAATAATTACCATAAAACATGGTAAAATATAATTTTATGACATTATTTTCATTTGACTTAGCAGAGAAATTTGAGTTAAATATCGAAGCTCGATACATAAAAAATTATCATTATGAATGAATTACATATTAAACTACAAAATTACAGTAGCACATATCCTGAAGAAATTGTTACAAAAACAAAAATGCTTGAATTTTTAAATGAGTATGAAAACCCTTTTAGCCGAGATTTACAAATAGGACATTTCACAGCTTCGGCTTTTTTACTTAATAATGATAAAACTAAATTTTTATTGATGCACCATAAAAAGCTTGATAAGTGGCTTCAACCAGGCGGTCATTGTGATGGAGATAGTAATATATTAAATGTAGCAGTTAAAGAAGCTATGGAAGAATCTGGAATTAATGAGATCAAAACGATAAATAAGGAGATTTTTGATATAGACACCCATTATATTCCGCAAACTCATAAGGAGCCTGCTCATTATCACTATGATGTACGATTTTTACTAAAAACAGTAAATAATGATAATTTTATAAAAAATAACGAATCGAATGAACTTAAATGGTTTAACTTTTCTGATTATTCAAAATTAGATATTGAGCTAGAATGTTCCGTTACTAGAATGATAGAAAAGTTTATAAAAATTAACCATCCTGCTTGTTAAATATAAATTATTTCCCTATAATGGCGTTTTTTAAATAAAATGTAAATCAAATGCCATTATCTAGAATTTTTTCATTCCGTAGTAAGAACAAGGAAGATAATACTCCAAAAAACCTAGAAATTACGCATCCAAACCCAATTAATGAGAACAGACATACGAACTCTCTAGCAGGCGAAGTTGTTACTATTAAACTTAAGGATCAGCCTCATAATTTTATAAAGAGTGAAAAAGTTACCCTAACTTCATTTAACTCGCCTTCTTCTCAAAGTAAAGACGAATTTGATCCTATCTTAAAAGATGTTGAAAATATCTTAAAGGATTTTGAGATTTTCTTAGATAATATAGAGACTAAAGCTTTAGGAGAGTTGATTCATAGTAGATCAATAGGTTGATGCTACAATATTCCTAGCTAAAAAGGGCATTGCCCGCGTGGATCAAAAAATGCATTCGGTGTCATACCGTGGCTTGACCACGGTATCCATAAATACAACTTAAAGCACTAATAAGTTTAGTATTTTAAACTGGATCCCGCGATCAAGTCGCGGGATGACAATAGAAAATCGATCCATCCAACAATGCCTACAGTCGCTCGCAATGACAAGAAAACTGAACTACGTGGGCAATGTCGATATCATTATGCTATTTTTTGATATTCAAAATATATTTTTCTTACTGCATAAATCCACGCTAAGCATACAAAAGTAAATACCACCATTAGAATCGGTGAGATTGAGGTAAAAGTAGCAGTTGGAACTAAAGTAAAAATAATAGATTGCACAAGACCGCTAGAGGATTTGCCAACTTTCGTACTTATCACGTCAACTGCAGCTTTGCCTTTGGTTTTAAGCTCCTCATCAAGAGGGATATATAACATTTCTCTTGAAGTATCCCATATAGAATATTTAGTACCTTTAGCTAAAATATTTTGAATACCGCCGATCGAAACGGCAAGAGCAAGAGGTGACATTAAAATCGCTCCATCAAATAATGATAAAATTTGTTGATCAAATACGATAAGTACAAAAAACAAAATGCCGGTCACCATTATTATAACCGGTGAAATTACCGCAGCAACAAACCAATTATGCATACGCATAACGTTATTACCGATGATGGTCATAACCATTATTGCAACGCCTGTCCAAAGTATATACAGACTGTTAAATTCAGCATAGGTATTTACAGTCGGATATAATTCCTTAATTTTTGCTTTCCATACGGCTTCGACTAAGTTAATAGCAAATCCGAAAGCTGCCGAACAAATTAAAAGTAACCATAAATATTTTGATTTTGCAATATATTTAAAGCTTTTAATCAGTCCCATCCGTTCTGAAGTTGATCTGCCGCTTTTTGCTTTAGCGTAAAATAACGGGTTAGTGAAAACGTTCTTACTAATAAACCTAACTAACAAACAACAAACAATAGCAATAATCGCCACAATTGTCGTGGATACTTGAACTAAAGTGATTTTACTATCCGAAATACTCATAAACTTCTTAATAATAGTATCTTCCGATGATAGATTCATCATTAAAAAGCCGACTAATATTAAAGAAGAGTTGCCGAATAGCGAAAAGAGAGTATAAAATCTTTTTGCTTCTTCGGTAGTAGTAAGTTCATTAGCAAACTGCCAAAATAATAATACGTAAAAAATATTAGGCCAAAGCTCGGCAAGACTATAATATACTATATAACCCCAATTACCTACTAATGAGATATACCACTTAAAATGAGGATAGCGTTCCATCCAGTCAGCTAGATTATCAGGATGTACATGAAAAATATGAATATTAGGATAGATTACAAAGGCAAATAAAACAAAAAAGCTGATGAAAAATGCACTTAAATAATAAAAGATCTTTTCAAAGGTAAGATGATTAATCATTTTAGCATAAATAATCACGAATAAAGCAGCGGTAGGCGTAACACAATAAACTTTAGCAAAACCTGCTATTTCTGCACTAATCTCGGAGATTAAAATACTATCTTTTAAGATTCGTAAAACATTTTGATTAAATAAAATACAAAACATTAAGGCACTCGTCGGAATAAACTTTCCGAGTTCGTAATTATGCACAGGCCAAAATGCCGCTCTGAATTTGTTTTTAAACGATCGTGATGAGGTACTTAGCATTATAAATCCCTAAGGACAAAAAAAAAACTTAAGCACTTCAAGATTTTATGAAAAGATATTTCCCCTAAAACTTTAGAGCCTATATACTGTTATTACATTCTGAAGGTGCTGAACTTATACAATATATTTAGCCTTTTGTCAAGAATTACTAATATAAGATTAGATACTCTCAATGCTAGATAGTAATAAACTGCAGGAATATTTTGACCTTTATAATAATTATACAAAGACACATAATTTAGGTAATAAATATTTAAAATCCGGTAAAATAGTAATGCAAACAGAGTATTATAGGGTGTTGTATTACTCGGCGTCATCCCGTGGACAAGCCACGGGATGACACGCATATTTTCCTAATCATCCCTTCTATCTTCAACTCACCGGAAATATTTTTTTTAGCTCGTGACAAAAGTTTTATTGAAAATTTGAGAAGTTACGGTGAAGTTTATTTAATAGATTGGCTAGAGATTGAGGAACCTAAATATTTACTAGACGACTATGTGTATAAAATAATCGAAGTAATAGATAGTTTGAAAATTAAAGACATTAATTTAATAGGTCATTGTATCGGCGGTAACCTTGCGATAGCTACAAACGTACTTATGCCTAAATTTATAAAAACTCTAACTTTACTTACCTGCCCGTGGGATTTTTCTCATTTTTTCTATATAAGAATGTTGCATCGATATTTAAAACTAGATAGTGGCATAGAAAATTTACCGATAATTCCTAAAGTTCATATTCAAATTTTATTTTTTCTTTTATTCCCTGATTATTTTAATGCTAAATTAAAAAAATTTTTCTCTATAACTTCCGATAAGGAGCAAGAATTAGCATTTAGATATAGAGAATTGGCTTATGTCAGGGAATAATATATCTAAAGGTGTTTATAATCAAATCATACAAAATATATTAGATGAAAATATGTTTATAAATCTTAAATGGAAAATCGATAATTTTATTATTGATCCGAGTTTAATTCATTGTCCTGTATATATAGTAGCAGCAGAAGATGATCAAATAGTACCTAAATCTTCCATTTTACCTTTGCAAAAATTATTAAAAAACTCTAAGCTTATAAATGTAACAGGCGGACATATTAGTTATTTAATAAATGATAAACTAGATAAATTATTTAAGGAGTACACATTATGACAAAACCGGTTTATATAACTTATGCGAAAAGGACTGCTTTCGGCTCGTTTATGGGTAGCCTTAGTACAACAGCTGCACCTATGCTTGCTGCTCATTTAATAAAGGATATACTGCAAAACAGCAAAATCGATCCAGCTTTAGTAGGTGAGGTAATCCTTGGACAGGTAATAACAGGAGGTAGTGGACAGAATCCGGCAAGGCAAACTCTGATTCATGCGGGAATACCGAAAGAAGTGCCGGGCTATACGATTAATAAAGTATGCGGCTCAGGTCTTAAAAGCGTAGCACTTGCATCAAATTCAATTATGACGGGTGATAATGAAATAGTTATAGCAGGTGGGCAGGAGAATATGTCGCTCGGTATGCACGGTAGCTATATCAGAGCAGGAGCTAAATTCGGCGATATTAAAATGATTGATCTAATGCAGTATGACGGATTAACCGATGTATTTTCAGGAGTATTTATGGGTATTACTGCCGAAAATATCTCGAAACAGTTTAATATTAGCAGACAAGAGCAGGACGAGTTTGCCTTAAGCTCTCACAAGAAAGCGGCTAAAGCACAGCTAGTAGGAATTTTTAAAGATGAAATCTTACCTATCGAAGTAACGATTAAAAAAACTACTAGTTTGTTTGATCATGATGAAACAGTAAGACCTGATACCAGCCTTGAAATTCTGAGTAAATTACGTCCTGCTTTTGATAAAAACGGTGTAGTTACGGCGGGTAATGCTTCCTCTATTAATGACGGTGCGGCATGTCTTATGGTAGTTTCCGAAGAAGCTTTGAAAAAGCATAATTTAACGCCGCTAGCTCGTATTGTTTCTTATGCTTCAGCCGGTGTTGACCCAAGCATTATGGGTACTGCCCCTGTTCCTGCATCCAAAAAAGCTTTAAGTAAAGCAGGTTGGAGCGTTAATGATTTGGAAGTTATCGAGGTTAATGAGGCGTTTGCTGCCCAAAGTATTTATGTAAACCGTGAAATGAAATGGGATATGGATAAGGTTAATGTTAACGGCGGAGCAATAGCAATCGGTCATCTGATCGGGGCAAGCGGTGGGCGTGTACTTATTACTTTAATACACAGCTTACGAAGAGCTAAAGCTAAAAAAGGCTTAGTTACTTTATGTATCGGTGGCGGTATGGGTATGGCTATGTGTGTTGAAGCGGTTTTAATGTGCATTTGATTATATAGGCATTAATTGCTTTATTTGCTAAAGAAGAAGGTTGTATTTATCTGAATTAACTACAGTTCATTGTAATATATATCTGATCTAATATCTCTACAACCTAATAATGCATCATTACAATGTGTTATTGTATTTATAAACTCATGAAAGGTAGAAAAATTAGAGAATGCCTCCGGTTCATAACTCTCCCAATAATTTTCTGCTTCTTATATTATTACAAACACGCTTTAGCTTTTGACCAAAATATTTAGGAATATTCCCTAAATTTTTTGCCCAACTCCATACCATAACCGATTGTTTTATAGCCTGCAGGGCAGTAATAGGAAGTTAGGCGTAAACCCTCAAATTGTTTAACTAAATCAGTCATAATTTAATCCTTTAAATAATATCTCAACTTACAATAATTATTATATAATAATTATTGTAAGTTGAGTGTTTAAGTGTTATAATATCTATATGTGGGTTCGTCCTTTCCCACCAATGAGCTGAAGAGGTCGTTTGCTGCGTAGCGGCGGGATACGACCTTTTTTATGTTGTAATTGCGTCGTTAACGCCTTAGATTTATTTCTTAATTTCTGCTATTTTGCATCTCGATTATATACCAGCTACCGGCTTCATCTTTAACCTTTAAATCAAAAAAAAACTCCTGAAGTTTAAGAACTGCATTGATAAATTCCTTTAATCTCTCTAAATCTCGAAAGATTTTTTTTAAACAAACTATCATTCGTTGGGTCTAAATATCTTTGCATATTAATTACTACTTTTAGTATTGCTTATATTATTTTCTATATTTAGTAATTATGGTTTTTGATATCTTACTTATGTACTTTCCGAATAAGCCGTAATTTTTTGGTGTATAATTGCTACTCATATATAAATCATATTAAACTTAAGGTTACAGGAGATAAACCTTATATTTATATAGTTTATTATAGCTTTTTTATTATCTGTTTGCAGCTATATTAATATAGCTTTTTCTACTTATAATTTAACAGATTTTTATAATTTTATGTTGTAATCAAAAGCTGAAATAGCTAGGCTATTTTAATAAATAGAATTTAACTATTGTAAGAGGTAAAAAATGAAAGAACAAAAATTATTTATAAATGATATGAATTATATAAATCAACACTATACAATAAAAATTTTTGGTTTTATTCCTAACAGTAGTTTTAAAAGAAAACAGAGCCATTTTGTATATTTAATAATGAATCTTTTGGATTATCATACGTACCTATCACCGAAACTCCACAATTCCGATTAACAAGAAATTTCTTCGTAAAACTAGATTTAGAACCCATAAATGTTAATATATTAAATGCCCTTTCATGCGATGCTCAAAATCAATGGTATGCAGCAAAAGATAGTGAAAATGTTAGTATTCATTATGCTACCTTACAAGAAATAAAAGGATTAAGAGATTTAGTAGAAAGTGATAAAGTTAAATTATCATCTCATGATAAAACAGAAACACTTGAGCTTATAGCTCAATATGAGCAAACCTATCCAGACTTAATTAAATTAATGGGCGATGAAGATGATATTATCTAATCTTAAATAGTTAAAGTTTTTAATAAAATTTAAAAAGGTAAGGTATGAAAAGACATTTTACATGTAAATCTAATTGGACTGGAGTAATTATAGCTTATACTCTCAAAAGGGAGTATGGTCTTAATAAGGAGGATATAGATGCATATAACATATTTAATAATGGAGTAGCTTTTGCAAATGCAAGCTATATTACAACTCCTGGAAATACAGAAGGGGTACAAGGTTGGTGTTGGGGTTTGTTTCACAAATATGATAGTAGTTTACCTTATGTTTCTTGGCGTACTAATGAAGATATAAATGATATAAGAAGGACAGTTTCGCAAGGAGTAAATAATATATTTAATGAAGTAATAGATGGTTTTCGCAACATAAGTGATATAAAATTTGCTACCTTAGAAGAAGTAACAAAATTAAAAGATTTAGTAGCAAATGATAAAGTAAAATTAGGATGTATAGCTAGACCATAGTAAATAGGTACATACTATGCTAATATATATGTTATAAATGATAATAAATAAATTATGGCAAGCAGTTACAGTTACGATTTAAGAATGAAACTATTCAAAGCTCTAGATGATGGGCTCTCAATTGTTAAAGCATGTAAAATATTCAATATAGGTCGTAACACTATATATAGATGGAAAACTCTTAAATGGGAAACAGGAGATATAAAAGCAAAACCTTATGGTCCAGCAAAGGGTTATAATGCAAAAATAAATCTCAAAGAATTTGAAGAATTAATTATCAATAATCATGATAAAACAGCTAAAGAATTAAGTATTATACTAGGTAATAGATTACAAAGAACTAGAATAAATTACTATAGAAAACTACTAGGGTACACTTATAAAAAAAAGTCATCTTCATCCCAGAAGGGATATTGGTTTAAGGAATGAATTTATAGAAAAGATACAGCAAATTTCTAAAGAAACTCTAGTATTCATTGATGAGTCAGGAATAGAAGATAATGCTTGTAGAGAATATGGATGGAGTATAAAAGGTACTAGATGTTATGGAAACAAAGTGTATCAACATAAATCCAGGATCAGTATGATAGCGGGGCTTCGTAATAATCAAATTATAGCGCCAGTAATATTTGAAGGAAATTGTAATAAAGAAATATTTACAACCTATGTAGAGACTATATTAACTAAAGAATTACATCCTGGACAAACAGTAATTATGGATAATATCAACTTCCATAAGAATAATATAATAAGAGAATTAATCGAGTCGGTTGGGTGCAGAATTTTATTCTTACCTACATATAGCCCAGACTTAAATCCTATAGAACATTATTGGTTTAAGATTAAGAACGAAATAAGAAAAGTTACGGGGCAATTCAAAGATATCAGTATGGCTGTAGAACACGTACTAAAGTTTATTTAACTGTACCTATTTACTATGGTCTAGCTATACCATGTGTAATAATGGCAGCACAGACTGTAGTAATAAAGAAGAAACGTTGGAATTTTTAAACCTTTATTCCGACCCAACCCTTGAGCTTTATTTAAATCCTCACTCAATTCCGGTAATAGGTAAAATTTTTATACACAAAAACTGAAAAATTTTGGTATAAACAATTAATTCTCTTAAAAAAAATTTTTGCAAAAAGCCGCCCAAATCCCTTATTTTACGAGGAATAGCCCCTCGTCATATTTTTAGAAAAAAATGGCTAAAATTGGTGAAATTTGCAGAAAATAACGTATAAGTAACAGAAAATATTAGAGAAAAGTCTAGCGTAAACTAACATATGAATAGCATAGAACATAATTAGTAGGTTTGTATTAATAGCTAAAATCCTTGTTAAATAAAGGAAATAAGGCGATAATTTGTATTTGCGAACCTAAATTTGAAAGGCGGAAACCTTGATTACTCCTTGGCTTTCCCGTTCAATAAACTACAAGAATTGGCTCACTGTCCAGATTGGCGGAGAGAGAGGGATTCGAACCCTCGATACGGTATGACCCGTATAACGGTTTAGCAAACCGCCGCCTTCGGCCACTCGGCCATCTCTCCGGTTATGGCTTAACTTTATATCATCTAAATTATAAAATTTCTAGAATTATTTTAGAATTTTTATTATTGATTTAAATATTATTCATAATCATGGCTAGGTAGTTTTGAAGAAACTTCGCCTATAGGAAGCATATCATTATAACACCAAAAAATAGGTAATCCTTTCCAAGGTTCTAAATAATCAATAAAATATTTTATAACTTCAGGCTTTGTCGTATTTTTACAAATATTAAAAAGTTGGGTGGTTACAAATAGAATCTGTGTTATCTTCAAATTTATCTGTCACATATTTTAAAATTTCAATTCGTTTTTCTAAATCGAGAGAGATAGAATTTAAGATTAATAATTTTACTATTTTAAGCTTTGTTGCATTATTGCAAATATTAAAAAGCCGAGTTATATGACAAGAATCAGTATCGCCTTTATATTTATCCATCACATAGGTTATGGTTTTAGTTTGCTTTTCTAAATCAAGAGAGATGGAGTCTGAAAGCTATGATTTTACAAAATCCTCATTATCGCTACAAATGCTAAATAGTATTTCTGAATGTTCTTCGCTAAGATTATCAAATAATTTCTGATATTTAACTAAAAATCTATTCCAAGTTATTGCTTCAATATTGACAAAACTCTTATAGTCTTTTGGTTGGCATTTTGGATTATATTTTTGTAATGGTACTATAAAGTTGATTTTATCTAAATTCTGATGAAAATTTTGTAGATCTTCAAAGTGTGTAGCCATAAAAATAATTGTACACTGAGTAATAAAAGAATCTATAAAATAAAATTGATGAATAAATTTGATAATCTTTGATAGTTCTGCTACTAGCTCACTATCTAGTTTTCTAATATCATTTACTATATCACCTATATATTTTAACTCTTCATTCGTGTGTTCTTCATATTTAATATTTAAATCCTCAAATGTAATAATTTTACCTTTAGCTATTTTATCTGTTATTGTATAGTTTTTAATTATAGGTTCTTCATAATTAGCAATAATATAAATTTCCGGATTATATATATCTTTGAAGTTATTTTGCAGCATATTTTTTACTGCTTTTACCGTATTTTGATTTAGATAATCAAGCTCTAATATATGAATATTGGTAAGTAGTAAACTTGTATGATCTATTTTATTAAAAGGAGCAACATACCATGGATATTCACTTCCTTTAATGCATCTTTCAATAAGAGCATTTTTCTATAACATTCTTCTCTTAAAAATGTATTATTACCGTCTAATAAAGCTAAATTTTCAGCTCTGTTATTCTGTCATTTAAATAGCTTCGCCAATCACTAGTTAATAATTCTAGCAATTGCTTAAAAAAACTAAAACTAATTTTCATATAATAATATTAAGTTAATTTAAAAACTTTATAAGTCAGAAGCTATTAGAGACAGTTATTTGCTAACGTTATCTAAAAAATTCTGTAGTTCTTCTAAATTACTTATATTACTTAACTTATATGGATAATTAATTTTTCGGAGCATATTTGTTAGTACGCTTCCGGCACCTATTTCTACTATATGAGTTATATCTAAGGTATTAAATAGTTCTAAAGTTTCACGCCATCTAACTCGCCCGCATATCTGAAGAATTAAATTTTGTTTGATTTTTGTAGGATCTAGAGTAGGTTTTGCGGTATAATTTTGGATTACCGGTATCAGAGGCTTATTAATTACAGTTTTATCAAGAGCTACTCGCATTTTTTCTTCTGCCGGCTTCATTAAGCTACAATGAAATGGAGCACTGACTTTCAGCTTTATCGCTTTATAACCTAAATCTTTAATTATACTAATAGCATGATCTATAGCTGTAGTCTTGCCGCTAATAACTATTTGTCCTTCGATGTTATCGTTGGCAATTTGGCATAAATTTATTTTGTTGATATCTTCTAATATTTCTTCAAGTTTTTGAAGCGGAATATTGATACAAGCTGCCATGCTTCCCTCACCTTCAGGACATGCTTCCTGCATAGATGTACTACGTATATGAAGTAGTTTTGCTGCTGTCTCAATACTAATACTTTCGGTGCTACATAAAGCACTATATTCGCCTAGAGAATGACCGGCAGCATAATCGCAAAGACTATCCAAACTTTTATCGGTTTCAGTTTTGATAATATTTATTATTGCCATAGATACCGCCATTAATGCCGGTTGTGCGTTAGTGGTTAAGGTAAGTTCTTCAGAAGGTCCATTAAAAATTATATCAGTGAGTTTCCGGTTTAGTACTTCATCAACGATTTGAAAGGTTTCTTTGGCGGGTTTAAAATTATCGTAAAAATCCTTTCCCATGCCGGTCAATTGCGCCCCCTGACCGGGGAAGATAAAAGCTGTTTTCATATTTTGTATTATCGATTGAGTTTATTAATAGATTTTATTAAAATTTTCTAAAATAGTCAAATTATTTTAAGTATTTTAAAACTGTTTTTCAATTGTTACGCTACATATAATTTTTACAAAAGTATTAATTTTTCTTAGCTTTATAACTTGATTACTTTCAACTAGTACTATAAATTAAACTAAGAAAATATAAACAAGGAAATTAGTTATGAAGTTAAAAGAATATTTTAAAAAGTTAGAAAGTACAATTTTTGGTCCATGGCTTGCTGCATTTAAAAAATTATTTACAGAAAAGGAATTAGAAGAGGAAATACTGAATATAAAACTAAAGGAGTCTGAAAAGCAAGAGGTTAATAAAAAAGATTTAGTTATTTTATCTAATAATGTTATTGAAATTGAACAAAAAGATACAATAGAGCATGAAATTTCAAGATTTAACCAATATAAAGAAAATATAGGTTTGGTATTTACTCTAATTACCAATATTCAATTAGAAAAATTTGCAGAATTTATCTCTAATTTACCGAAAAAACATAGTGAATTTAAGGATTACTTTCATAGTGAAGAACAAAAAGACAGGTTTTTTAAAGAAGATGCTTATAAAAAAGTTGTTAATAAAGGTAAATTAGTTGAAAAATTCCAAAACTCATATAAATATAATTATGAAAAAATAGAACAAAATGTTCATGAATTACAAGCTTATTTAGGTTCATATGAATATAATTGTGGTATTCCTAAATCTGATTTATTAGGGCATGATTATTATCATAATCATAATGCATAAATTATTATGCTATCTATTTTAGAAGTAGCGGTTTCAATAAAAATCTTATTAATTTTCTTATGACAATATCTAAATATAAATGATTTTAAATTTAAGATATAGGAGTTAAATTGAAATAAAAAATATTTAAGTTGAAATTTAAATAAATGTTACTACTATTATGTAGTATCAACTAAATTCTGTGAAATTAATAATGTTTGATCAGTTAAATATCTTATATCCTCTGTTAATAAGTATTTTTATTTTTCTTGTTGTAGTCGTTATTTCTAAAATAACAAGGTATAAAAAAACCTTGAACTGAGAATTATGCTAATTCTTTTTTAGAAAATATCAAATCTTATTTTAAATTAGATGATATAAGAGTAATTTCGCAGGAAGAGCTAGAAAGTGATCAAGAGTTAAGTAGTTTATTTAAAGACAAGTTAGAAGAAGTTGCTACATCTTTTTTAGATGAAACAAAAAAAGATATAACAGCTTTGTATGAGATGCTGCATGCTAATAAGGAGTCTCAGGATCCAGAAGAACATAGATTATATATATTTACCGCCTGACCAAATAAAGAAGCAAGACGCCAAAAAACTTATTTATGTAAAATCCCCTTATAAATTTACTAAGGAGGAAATTGAAACACTGGATATTTATATACATTTAGTGCAGTTATTTAATACTAGTTCGGAGTAAGCGGTTTTGTTGCATGGAACAAAAAAACTACTCGATATCATTCCCGCGAGGCATTGTTGCGTGGATTGGAAAACGCATTCGGTGTCATACCGTGGCTTGACCACAGTATCCAAAAAACAATCTAAAGTATTAATAATTTTAGTATTTTAAACTGGATCCCGCGATTAAGTCGCGGGATGACAGCGTTAAAATTGATACATGCAGCCGTCCTCTGACAATAGTTAATTGACTTTTTTAAAAAATTTATTAAAATCTTCCGTAAAGAATAGCGATAACGTTATTCCGGGGTGTAGAAGTCCTTTATCACAGATGGTTAGCATTATCCATTTAAAAATGCTCCTCAACTTTGTCATGGTTGGGGTGATTTTAGCTATGTTCAGGGTTAAGTGCAAACTTTAAACCTAAAAGCTATTATAACTGTTCTGTGACGGTTCTTCTAACGCCCCAACCACCAGAGGTTAAAATCTTCGGTGGTTGAAACTTGAACAATTTAAGTTTAATCAATCGGGAGCAACTACATGTTCAACAAAAATAATAAATTATTATCTAAAATATTACCGATTTCTAAGAAAAATAAAGATTTAGAAAAACTAAGATCTAAGTTTAAACAAAGGCTAGAAGAACAAGTAACGGTAGATGAGATAAAAAGAATAGAGCAGCGTTCATTATATTTAGAAAGTATAAAATAATTCTAGGTTTTGTGAAGGAAAATTAATAAGTTTTTTTGAAATAGGATTAACTATTCTTTCAAAAATCTTATTAATTTTTGCTAAAAATTTATTTTTCTTCTCTTTTTTAACAATTTTAGATAAATTGGTTATTTGTTAAGCTACTCTTATTCTATGACTTCTCCGAGCTTATCTACTTTATTTTCAAATTCAGCGCTATAATCTGCAGGGATATAATTTTTATTATCTTGAATATTCTTATCAATGCCATGAGATTGAAGCAGTATTTGTATTACTTCCTTATTAACTTTTTCATAAGCATGATGCAGAGGGGTTTTACCGTTAATATCTTGCTTGTTTACGTCACATTTTCTATGTAAATATATTCTTACATCAGAAATATTACCTTCTGCAGTAGCTGCATGTAAAGGCGGTAATTGCTTAAATCTTTCTATTTTAATTCTTGCTTTATTTTCAAAAAAATTTTCTAAAATCTTCAACATAAGACGCTATTTTAAATTATAAGTGCGTCTTAATAGCATATTATATTTAATTAAGCAATTATTAATTGAAAGTTTTCTTGGTTATTTCATACCAACAATTTTCAGGAATAGCAGCTTTGTTACTAAAACCGCATATAATTAGCTGGTCTTTAGCTCTAGTCATTGCAACATAGAGTAGTCTTATATATTCTTGCAAATCTTTTAATTTTTCAGCTTCTTTCAGCTCTTGTAAAAACCTAGGAGTGTCAGCAGCATTAGCAGAAAAAAATATTTCACCTTTATCGTCCCAAATAAATTTATTGTTACTTACCGGCAAAGTAGTAGAATCGCATAATATAACGATAGGAGCTTCAAGTCCTTTAGAGCCGTGTACGGTCATTACTCTTATTTTGTCTGAATGCTCCATATCATGTTTGATATAGATATCGTTATTCTCAAACCAAGCAACAAATCCTTGCAAAGAATTATCTATATCATTCACATAGTTTTTGCTTAACGTTAATAGCTCATTTATTATATTATTGCTATCATCACCGTTATAAGCATTAAGATTCTCTCGTAAATTTAAATTATTCACCGCTAAATCAAAGAAATTCTCAACAGTCGATATTTTATAAATTTCAATTAGGGAATTTAACTTAGCATATATTTCTTCATAAGCAGATAGATTATCCCATAAACTATTATCGTTTTTATTTACAAGAAGTTCGTATAATTGTTGCTCGTTCATGCCGATAATCGGCGATTTTAGTAAACCGGCAAGGTTTAAATCATCGTCAGGTAATAAAACAAATTTAGCCACGGACATTAAATCCATTATAGTTAGATTTTCTTTAAGATTAATTCTATCGCTTATTTCAACTTTAAGCTTAGCTTTGCTAAGTTCTTTAATCAGATTATTACTAAACTCATCTCTCTTTCTTACTAATATCATAAAATCTTTTTCAGATATTCTGTTTGTGGTAGACGGTAAAATTTCTTCGCTTTCTATTTGTTCTTTTATAAAATTTACGATTTTTTCTATGAGTAAATCGGCAGCAGATTTAGAATTTTTATAATCTTCGGGTAATACCCAAAAAAGCTCTTCTTGTTTTTCACTTGTTACTAAGGGCCAAACCGTTACGATGCCTTGATGTGTACGGAATGAGGATATTAAAGGATTATCCGAAAGGAATAAGTTAGGGTAATCGGATTTTATATTTTTTAAAACATTATGAGTAAACTGTAAAATTTCTGCACATGATCTATATGAATATTCAAGGGTGATATTTTTGAATTTCTTATTAGCATTTGTGAGATTTGCTTTTAATTTTTCATTTACTAAGCTGAAATTATGAAGATCAGCTCCTTGAAAGCTAAAGATCGATTGCTTATCATCGCCTACTATGAAAATTGTCATACCGCGAGCTTGTAGCGGGATCCAGTCTTTTTTTATTTTTTCCTGGATACCGTGGTCAAGCCACGGTATGACATTTTGTGGTTTATCTGCTGCATTAAATTCTGTTATTAAAGTAGTAATAATATTCCATTGCAGGGGGCTTGTATCTTGTGCTTCATCGACAAGAATATGATTTATCTCGCTTTCAAGCTTATGCAGCAACCACTCATGAGTAGTTTTATTATTTAGTAATTTCTCGGTGTAGTAAATTAAATCGTCGTAATCGAGTAAATTATTTTCTTCCTTATATGAATCGTATTTTTTTAAAATAATATGAGCAAGTTTAGTAAGTAAGTTCGTATGATATTCTAGCTCTTCTATGCGACGCAGCTCATCTAATCGGTAAATTTCAGAGGTAATTTTTTCTAGCTCTAGTAATAATTTAGGATATTTCCTTATTAATTCTTTCGATAAAAGGCTTTTTCGTTTTTTCCCGTCTTTGGTAAAAAAAATTTCTTTCGGTTCTATCTCCAAATCATATTCTGCAAATAAGTTTTTTACCTTGTCGTAAATATTATTTAATTCCCCTAACGCTAATCTTTTATTATAAATCTCTTTTGGAATTTGAGTATTTATAAATAACTTTTTGAATTTAATTTTCTGCTCAATTATTTCAGTAAAAATATCTTGTAGTGTTATTTCATGGAAGCGGTTAAGTAAAATTTTAATTAAGTCATTATGCTCGTCGCTTAAGTAAATTTCATTTCTGATATTTAGGAAGATATCTTGTAATTTAGTTTCTTCAAGAATCTTAAACTCCGGTGTTATGTCTGCTTCTACAGGAAAAGTTTTAAGAATTTTTTGACAAAAAGCATGAATTGTATAGATATTTAAAGGCTCATTACTATTTAGTATTTTATCATATAAAGTTTTTGCGTTTTCTGTTTCTTGCGGCGACGGCTTATTGCCGCTCATTAAGAAAAGTTCTTCTTCTAGTTTCTCGGCGTTGCAAAGAGAAAGATATTTAAGTCTGCTGTTAATCCTTGCTTGCATCTCTATAGCTGCAGCATTAGTAAAAGTAAGGCATAAAATATTTGAAGGTTCTACGCCCGTTATTAACAGACGTAAAAATCGATCGGTTAGGATTTTGGTTTTACCGGTACCGGCAGATGCCGATACCCAAACAGAGTAATTAGGATCAGATGCTTGTTGTTGTAGATCGCTCATTTATGTATCGATTTTCTACTGTCACCCCGCGACTTGATCGCGGGGGCCAGTCTTTTTAATTATTTTTCTGGATCCCGCGATCAAGTCGCGGGATGACATCCACAGCCATATAACGACGCCGATAAATCACATATATTACGATTAAGGAAATAGCAAGTCCAAACCAAGTTAGGGCGTATTCTAAATGGTCATTTCTGATTGTTGCTAAATGATTTATTGAAAGCAGTAATAAAATATCTAGATTGCTAATATCTTTTCCTTCCGCAATAATATAAAAATTCTCAAGATCTAAGCCTAACACTTTGGATGCTTCTTTTAAATCTAGCGTTAGCCACACATTATTTTTTATATCGTTAGCAGGTAAGTAGCTACGAGTTTTTTCTGATGGCATGGTAACACCGATAATCTCGTGCTGCTGGTCGTTTGTAGCTTGCGTGATAATATTTTTATTGCGATTACTGAACCAACCTCGTACTACTAAAATAACTTTATCTTCTATGGTTTTAAAAGGAGTAACTAAATAATATCCATCTTTTTCATTCGACCTTGACCTTCTACCATATAAATGTATGTCTTTATTAGGCAAAAATTGACCGGTAATTTTTACTTTGTGATAAGGTAAACCGTCTTGAATTTCTGCTAAATTAATTGCAGGTGAGGTTAGGTTAGCTTGCATTGAAGCTAAAAATAATTTCTTTTCTTTTAAACGACTAAGCTGCCAAAAGCCTAAAGAGATAAGTATTGTAAAGGTTATAAGTACAAGAAAATTTGTTTTCATAGATAAGTTTTAAGGGGATTGTTAAAAAAGCCTGTGGTGTCATCCCGTGGCTTGACCACGGCATGACACCAGTATCATAATTAAGCCGATATTAAAATCTTATTTATGAACTCTTTATGTTTTTGCAGCTCTTCTTTTGTAGGTTTAATAACAATAGTAGCTTGCTCTGTTTTGTTATTTACTTGATTAGTTGCTAAATTATTTATTCCGGCAGATTTATCAACCATTTTAAAAGCGGATTGTCTACCGCCCATTAGCTCTACATATACTTCTGCAAGTAATGCTGCATCTTTCAAAGCTCCGTGAAGCTGCCTACTTGAATTATCAACTTTAAATCTTTTACATAATGCATCAAGATTATATTTTGAGCCTGGAAACATACTTCTAGCCATTACTAAAGTATCAATAGTATTTGCTAGTTCCAAGAGTTTAATTTCGGCTCTCTTTAATAATGATAATTCGTGATTTAGAAATTTAATATCGAAAGGAGCATTATGAATAATAAGTTTGCTATCTGCAATAAACTCTAAAAAATCATCGGCTATTGTATGAAATAGAGGCTTATCCTTTAAAAACTCACCGGATATGCCATGAATTCTATAAGCTTCAAACGGCATATCTCGCTCAGGATTAATATAAAAATGAAAATTCCTTCCTGTTAATACCTTATTTACCATCTCAATAGCACCGATCTCAACGATTCGATGACCTTGTCGTGGGTCAAGCCCCGTAGTTTCGGTATCTAAAATTATTTCTCTTAAACTCGACATTCCAAATCCTTTATTAGTCTTTAAAATCGTCATTGCGAGCTGGTGTTGTTGCGTAGACCGATTTCACTGCTGTCACCCCGTGTCTTGACCACGGGGTCCAGTTACTAATAATAAAATTATTAGTATTATCAAGTTATTTTTCTGGATACCGTGGTCAAGCCACGGGGTGACATCGGATGCGTTTTTCGTTTCATGCAACAAGGCCACATTTCCTCGCAATGACGAGAATTATCTTACTTCCAAATCCTTTATTAGCTTCGCTATTTGTTTTTCCAAGTCTAACATATCAACGCCGCTATTTATAGCAAAATCTGCTTTTGCTATTTTGCTTTCTTGTGATAGCTGAATTTCTTTGATTTTATTATAAATTTCTATATCAAACGAAGATCTCGTTATTGCTCTTTGCATTCTTATTTCTTCAGAGCAGTATATTGTTACGACAAAATCAAAATATTTATCAAATTTAGCTTCATAAAGCAGCGGTATTCCGGCAAAGCCAAATTTGGAATTAGCGTTTTCTTTTTTAAATAAAATGAGTTTATCTATTAGTAAGGGGTAAATAAAATTTTGTATTTTTTCTCTAGCTAGGTCGTTATTATAAATTAAATTACTGATTTTCCCAATATTGAAATACTCAAGTTCAGGTAATAACTTTAGAATCCGAGTTTGCACGTTCAAATCTTGATATAATTCTTTTATGCATCTATCGGCACAAAAAGTTTTATATCATTTTTCTGCTAAATAATCCAAAATAAAAGTTTTGCCCGATGCATAGCTACCGGTAATACCTATTGCTAACATTTTGTTATAAAAATTTTATGTTCATTAGCGAGTTTTATAGTTAATTCTTCTTCGACTATAATTACGTTATTTTTCTGAATCGCTACTCCTTTGTAATTATATTTAGCAAGATTCTTTATAGTATTAGGACCGATCGTCGGCATATCTAGTCTATTATCTTGACCTAATTTCGGTATTTTTACTAATACTCCTCCATAAGGATTTTTACGTAAATCTGCACATCTCGCTATTAAATTATCCGTACCTTCGGCAGCCTCTATACCAAGTATGTAGCTACTTTCAACTATAACCGATTGTGCGATGTCGAATGAACTTAGATGATTCAATAATTTTATTCCAAGCTCAATATTATTTTTATCTGAACTTGTAGGGTTAGTATCGGTTATAATATTGGAGTTACCTTGTTGATTTTTATATATTTCATTACTTGAGATTACCTTGAAACCGTAACTTTCAAAAAAATCCGCTACTGTTTTTAGCAAACTATCATCTCCTCGAATTTTTTGCCCAACTATTTTGAAAAGCAATAAACCGCCTATTTTATCTACGGCTAAATTTTTAAAATTCGGTCTATTAATTCCGCCGATAAAAATAATATTTTTTACCTCATGCTCCTTAAAATATTTTATAGCTTCCCCGACCATACCGATTTTTAAAATCTTATATTCAAAATCTTTAATTTGATCTATATCAGCTTCGTCTTTAATTGCCGCTATATAGCAATTACCGCCTTGCTTTATATAATTACCTGCTATTAAGTAAGGTAATGAACCTCTGCCGGCGATAATTCCAAGATTTGGTAGCATAATTAAGTTTTTAATTTAGAATTCTAAACATTTATTATAAGTCCATTTTTAATATAAATCTAGAATTCTTATTTGACCTTTACATTTTAATCAAATTAAGGCATAATATTTGGTGCTAATATAGCTATAGTAATAAACGTAATTTAGAATAGAGGTTGCGGACTCGGGGGCAGTACCCGACGCCTCCACCAATACATAAGAATGTTATTCCCGCATAGGGCGGATTATTGTTGCATGGCTTGCTTATGTCATTCCCGCGTAGGCGGGGATCCAGAAAAATAACTTAAATATGGATACAGAAGTTACATATTTGATAAAATAAACATATAAAAAAACAAGTTTTTTATATGTTTTACTGGATCCCCGCCTACACGCGGGAATGACATAAGCAAGCCATGCAACAACGCTCCCATATAAGAATAACATCAAAATCTTGGGGGCGAAATAGGATCGACGTGCCTAATAAAAAGATTGCTTTTACTCGGGATGATTCCGCCGATGGCTTTTGCCATATGGGTCAAAACAAAGAAACGCAAACGATAATAATCGTTCTGGAGGTCGTTTAGCTTTAGCAGCTTAACCCTTACGCGGCTGGAGGGTTTGCCGGGCAACAGAAAAACCCTCACGTATATACTCAAATGATTTCAAGAATTGAATTTTATTTTGAGAGGTGAGCACCCGCAGCCTATAACTTAATAGGTGAGGATGCGAATCCTTGATAAAATGAAAGAGCAATTCTTGAAATCATTTGAGTATATACGTTTAATTTGAAAAATTGGTATTGCCTAAAAACGGTTGATATTGTCATTGCGAGCGAACGTAGAGAGCGTGGCAATCTCATAAAGTAGGACTCCTGAGATTGCTTCGTCAAAACTTACAGTTTTTCCTCGCAATGACGTAAACTGTTCAAATTAAACTTCGTCGACCTATTTTTATTTATTTTTCTCGTATGAATATTGAATATAAAAAATTTGTGAATGAATATATGCTAGAATTTGTGAAAAAAATTCTAACAAAAATTCAGCATGAAAATTTATATTGGGATCAGTTAATATACATATCGTACAGAACCGATAACCCTGCGGTAATTTTACCTTCAAAAGTTAAACAGGCATATCCAAAACAGATAACAATAGTACTGCAATATCAGTTTGAAAATTTAATAGTAAATGATACGGGCTTTTCTTTAACGGTAAGTTTTGACGGTGTTAAAGAAATAATTTACGTACCTTTTGATGCACTTATTAGCTTTGTTGATTCCAATAATAATTACAGTCTAACTTTTAATCAGTCGTTAAATATACAAGAAAATCCTCAACATGAAGAGGAAATAAGTAATAATAAAAGTTATCAGACTTCATCATCTTCAAATCCAAATGTTATAATGTTAGATAAGTTTCGTAATTCTTCTAAACCTAAACCTAGTTAATGCATATTATGGATTCAAAAGTAGTGATATATACTGATGGTGCATGTGCGGGTAATCCAGGCCCCGGAGGATGGGGAGCTTTGCTTCAATTTAATGATACTAGCAAAGAAATATTTGGGCATGAGTTAGATACGACTAATAATCGTATGGAAATTACGGCAGCACTTGAAGCATTAAGGATTTTGAAAAAATCTTGTAATGTTGAGATTTATACTGATAGTAAATATTTGCAACAAGGAATTACCGCTTGGATTCATAATTGGATAAAAAATAATTGGTGTAAAAGCAACAATGAACCCGTTAAAAATGCCGATTTATGGCAAAAATTATATGCAGAATTGAGTAAACATACTATTATTTGGAAATGGGTAAAAGGTCATGCAAATAATAGCGGTAATATTGCTGCCGATAAACTTGCAGTGCAAGGAAGAGAAACTGCTATAGAAATTTTAAAATGTCGTGGATAGATAAGTTTTTTATTACTTTTTTTCACAAAAAAGTAGGAGAAGATGAGTTTTTGAATCAATATTATGAAAGCCGTAATATTGATTATTTAGGGCGTCCAAGGAGGTTTGTTATTTATAAAAATGTAAATGAACCTACAAAAATTCCGCCGAGTTGGCACGCTTGGTTACATCATTTAGTAAATGAGATACCGAAAAATATCCAGCTTTTTCCATGGCAAAAGAATAATATAATAACTAAAAAATCATCTAAGATATCAAATCTTAAATATAATAGATGGCAGCCGTAATTAACTAGTATACTCGATGAACTTCAAAAATTGGCGTCGTCGTTTTATAAGATCTGCGGTACTCACGTATTAGTATACGCTCCGTTCCTTAACTTATAAACTCCTTGCTCTTTTTGAAGTTGATCTTCGTATACCAATTCTTCATTTATCAGGAGTATAATATAAAAAACAATGAAACAGAATATTATTGAAACAATTATCGGCTTTGTAGTATTAATTATTGCTTTGCTGTTTTTGATTTTTGCCTACAAAACAGGTAGTTCTATAACTAGCTCAAAAGGTTATCAGGTAACTGCTAATTTTCAGAGTGCAGAGGGTATAGCAGTCGGAAGCGACGTAATGATCTCAGGTATAAAAATCGGTAGTGTAAAGAAAATTACTTTAGATCCAAATAGCTTTTATGCAAGTGTATATCTAAATATTAATGATGATGTTAAAATACCTAAAGATTCTAAAGCCCAAGTAGTCACCAGCGGGTTACTTGGAGGTAAATATATTTCAATTGTACCGGGTAATGACGATGAAAATTTAGCGGCTAATGAAGAGATAAGATATACTCAATCAGCAATTAATATTGAATCATTAATTAATAAAATTGTTTCTTCATTCGGTAGTAAGTAAAAACTCTCTAAAATTCAACCGAATCTATTCTAGATTCGGTTTTCTTTATTTTAAAATCTCTAATATATGAATTATTAAAAAACATCTAGTACCTTTTATACTCCATCCATATTCTCTACAAGCATTATCTTCTATTCCTGACTCATCAATGAATACTAGAGTTTCTTTAGAAATTTGCTGTATCTTTTCTATAAATTCATTCCTTAAACCAATATCCCTTCTGGGATGAAGATGACTTTTTTTTATAAGTGTACCCTAGTAGTTTTCTATAGTAATTTATTCTAGTTCTTTGTAATCTATTACCTAGTATAATACTTAATTCTTTAGCTGTTTTATCATGATTATTGATAATTAATTCTTCAAATTCTTTGAGATTTATTTTTGCATTATAACCCTTTGCTGGACCATAAGGTTTTGCTTTTATATCTCCTGTTTCCCATTTAAGAGTTTTCCATCTATATATAGTGTTACGACCTATATTGAATATTTTACATGCTTTAACAATTGAGAGCCCATCATCTAGAGCTTTGAATAGTTTCATTCTTAAATCGTAACTGTAACTGCTTGCCATAATTTATTTATTATCATTTATAACATATATATTAGCATAGTATGTACCTATTTACTATGGTCTAGCTATATTCTAACGTTTCTGAAATATCATCACTTATCTTGCGAAATTCTACTCCACCACAGGAGGGACATTCTTCGGCAGGATTTAATACCTCATCTTCTCTTGGTAAATAATTCGGTAATTTCCTCCGCTTTGCTAGCTGCTTGCTATCCTTACTATCTGAAATCTCTTGACCTTTATCTGAACCAAAGTTACCTTGCTCAGGTTTAAAACCTAAAATAATCTCATTTTCTTCTATTTTAAGCTCAAGCTCTTCTATTTGCTTACCTAACTTTTCTGATGACTTGCCATAACTCTTTGCTTTTAGTAATGCTAGCTGTTCTCTTAGTGATTGGTTTTCTTGATTCAATAACTCATTCTCATCAAATAGTACCTTAATTGTTTTATGTAATATAGATACATCACAAGATAAGTTGTTAAGGTTAAAAATCATATTTTAATCTTTATCCAGCATATTTAGGCTTATTAAACCATCTTGGATTACGCCAGTCAATAGCTTCTATCAACATTGCTAGCTGGGCCTTAGTAATTCCAATAGATTGCTTCTTATCAACCTTGGGCCATACAAACTTGCCGCTATCAAGACATTTATAATATAAACAAAAACCTTGCCCATCCCACCATAATATTTTTATTCTGTCAGCCTGTTTACCCCTAAAAACAAATAAAACACTCTTGTTAAACTGATCTGACAATATTGATTGTGCCAGTAACGATAAACCATTAATGCCCTTACGCATGTCAGTATAACCAGTACAGAGGTATATTCTGCTATCTGAAGCTACATCTAACATGATCCATCCAATATTTTGACTATCTCCAAGAGCTTTGTGCTACTAATATTACCATTAATTAATAAAGAAAAATTACTAAAGGTTAATTCTGCTTTTTTAATAGTGTATACTCTCTTTCTTGTACTAATAATTCTACAAATTTATTACCTGTATTATTAGATGTTTCTTCTTTTCTTCTGCTAAACTTCCCCCTACTACGCCACCCATATAATGTCTTCTCCGAAATCCCATAAGACCGTGCAACTTGTGATATAATGCACCCTGGAACACATGATTCACTAATTATTTGTGCCTTCTGTTCCGCTGTAATATTCTTCCTTCTAATATTCATCACACTATTATTCCTGTGTTATTAATACTACAGAATAATACTATAAACCTTTTGCTTTTATAGACCGCCTTTACCAGACGCTTACCTTAATAAAGCAAATGCAGATATTTAGATTTGAAGATGATACGATATATACCGCAACAGGGAATAATATAAAAGGTGATATTATAAATTCCCAAGGTAAAGCAGGTGTAATTAATGTTGCTGATAATATAAAAATTGATGGTATCATTACAAGTACTGGTGATATGAGTGGTACATTGAACTTTAAGGAGTAGGGGAAGTTACTAAGCTAATTACTAATATAAAAATGTTAAAAGCAGGTAACGGTAATGTAGCATTAACTGCCGGCGGTGATTACTCTATCGGTGAGATTCAAGGTAACGGTAATAATAATTTAACTTTTGGTCCTAATTCTAGATTAACGACAACTTATATTAATAAGACCGGCGGGTAGGCTGTAAATTTAATCTTTACCGATGGCGGTAGTGTTCGTAATGCCGTTGGTTCAAATGCGGCAGTCGGTGATATTATCGTAAAAGCAGGTACGGTAAATTTTGGCAGTACCGTTAAAAGTGGCAATATTATAATGTCAAACGGTGCAGAAATAGAGGTTAATGATAATATCACCGCTACCGATATTGCAGGTGAAAATGAGAATGACGGTGCTTTAAAATTAAACAACAAAGTCCCTGTTAATATAACCGGTACTATCGGGAATGTTTAGGTATAGTAGAAGTAGCCGGTAAAGACGTTACTATTACAGGTGAGTTAAAAGCCCAAGCTATTAACTTCTCAAATGCAGGACAAGAAGCGATATTAACGCTACAAGCGGCAGGTAGGGTTACTAATATTACTACAGCAGGAAATAATCTTCACACTTTAGCAATAACAGATTTTGATACCGGTAACGGTGCTATTGGGGCTGAAGATCACAGATTAAAAGCAATAGAATTAACAGGAAACGGTTTAGTTACGGTAAATACTAAGAATTTTTATTCAGATGTAACTACTGCGAATAACGGGCAAGGTAACGTAAAACTTAATATTGCCGATGGTACTACTTATAATTTAGGAAGTAAAAATAATAGTTTAGCAAGTGTACAAGTTAGTGAGAATAGTACCATTAAAGGTGATGTATATTCTAAAGAGATTAACATTGATGCAGGTAAGAATATAGATTTTGAACGAGGTAATAATAGAAATGCTAAAAATATAATTATACAGGATGTTTTAGTAGATAGAGATATCCTTCCTCGTTCGCTTCAGTTATTTACTTATTTAACCGATATTAAAGTAGATAAGCTGAATTTTGCAGATGCTGCTGCTTCTGTACATTTTAAAGATGCGGTTTTAGTAAATGCTGAGATTGATGGCGGCGGTGCTATAAAATTTGATGAAAATGTTTGGTTAAAAGAAGAAATCAAAAATGTAGAGCGTTTAGAGTTTGCTCCTGAGAAATTTGCTATCCTTGAGAAAAATATTAAAGCAGCTAATTTAGTAGCAAATAAAGCAAATATAGTGTTATTAGATAATTTAGAGATAAATGCCGATTCGCAATTTACGGATAGTGCTTTAGATTTAGCTACTTACGAATTAAAGCATACAGGAAATGTTACATATAACGGTACTCTTGAGATTATTACGTATTTTGATGTGACTGCGAAATCGGGAGGGCATATATTAGTCGGTAACGGGGCTAATGTTGATATGTCGGCTTTAGATAGTTTAGTAATTAAAGTCAAATCCTGCTCTGATATTACTAAAATTACTCCTGTTGCTCAAAATAAAGTTACTGTTGATACAGGTAGAGAATTAAACAGGTTGATAAGATGGGTAAGCGATGAGAATGGAGTTGTATTACTGAATAATAATGATAACGGTGGTGGTAATCCCGAAAATCCTGATCCAGGAGGCGGTGACCCGGGGGGCAGGTGATGGTGATAACGGTGGAGGAAATCCTGGAGACGGAGGATGTTGGTGTAATAGTGCCTATTTTTGATCCAAAACCGATAAGAGATGAGGTTACGGGTCCTATAGCTCCCGGTCTTATAGACCAATTAATTGGTATCGGCATTGGTAATGAGAGTGATGCAGGTAAAGTATTAAATAATTTAGAATCAACAAAAAATGTTTCAGAAACTTTAAATCGGTTAGGCGGAAGAACGGATATATGAGAAGTGAGTGAGGGACTTGGAAAGTTTAATAGAGGAGAAGTAGAGGATATATTAACTGATATTTCGATAAATATGGACAGTTTTGTTTCTTCGGGGATCAATTCTAGACTAGGTGAGGTAAGTAATAAGGATGAAAGTACGTTTACATTAAGCGGTTTAAATAAACCAAGAGGTAGTGAGAGTCGTGAAAGCTTTACTAACCAAGCGGCAATAGCTGTCGGTGATGAGGATAATATCGGTACGGGTATTTGGGTAGTTCCTTTTTACGGTAAGGCTACGCAAAAATCACGTAATAACGGGGCAAGTGGATATAAGTCTAAATCTCAAGGAGGAATAATAGGTTTTGATTATGCTCTAAGTGACAGTGTAATAGTTGGAGCTGCTTATACTAAAGCCGATAGTAAATTACGACATCAAGATTATAAAATCGGTGATAAGACTAAAGCTATAAGCGATATATACTCTATCTATGGGCTTTATAATTGCGAGACAAGTAATTTCTTTGTTGAGGCTATAGGCTCATACGGTAGAATTAAGAATTATGAAAAACGTAAGGTTTCTATAGGTGATCAAATTGCAATCGGTAAATTTAATAACACTTCTTATATACGTTTAAAAATAATAGTTATACTGAAGTAGGAACTACTTTCCAGAATTTATCCGTTAGAAAAAAATCATATGATAGATTTGAAGGTATAGTAGGGTTAAAAGGCGTAACTAATTTCTTTGTAAAAGACGTAAAAATAAAACCGGGATTACATGGTTTTGTAAATTATGATTTTAGAGGAAAATTACCGAATACCGATGCACGGCTTGATGGAATAGATGAGCCGCTTACAACAGTTAAATTTAAACCTACAAAACTAAATTATAATTTAGGCGGGAGTCTTTCTGTTCAATATAATATGATGGAGTTTGGTATTAGATATAATTTATCCCTTGCGAAGAAATACATAGCTAATCAAGGTTCTTTAAGGCTTAAAGTGAATTTATAAGTTATATATCGTCAATAGCAAATTACTTATCTACAACTCTGCTTTATTTTAAAAACATAAATCTCAACTCTGGATTATTAAATTTTTTCTGCTATTATCCGAATATACTACTTTAAATAATATATGTCAGAAAAAATAAAGCATGATAAGTTTTTTCAAAAAGCTTTAGCAAATCCTTTCGTCGCTAGAGAATTTTTTAATATGCATTTGCCGCCGCATATAAAAGCTTTATTTTCCCCTACTACCTTAACACTGGAAAATGATAGTTTTATAGAGCCAAGCCTTAAAGAATCTATCATGTATGTTTTATTTTCTGTTAAAATTAATAACAGCGAAAGTTATTTATATCTACTACTGGAACATCAAAGTAGCTCCGATCACTTGATGGCTTTTCGCTTGTTTAAGTATATGTTAAATATCGCTGAGTGGTACTCGAATTTGTATCCTAGTTCCAAGAAATTTCCGTTTATATATCCGTTAGTATTTTTTAATGATATACTGCTTCTTTAAATTTATGGGACTTATTTGAAAATAGTGAATTAGTAAAAGCTACTTGGATCAATGATTATCAACTTATAGATTTACAAAATATACCTGATGAGAAATTAAAAGAAAATCCTTGGCTAGCTGTTTTACAGATTCTAATGAAATATGTTCACAAAACTAATTTATAGTCCCTTTGGTGGTTAAAACCTCCATCTTCCAGATGGAAAAGCTTTAGCTTGCCATGTGCGCCATGATGCGTTAGCATCACAAGCACCATGAGTTCAATACGTCAGGAAATTACGTACTGTTTACTATAGTCGCTATTATACAGTGTGGTAGACATTGTGTGTGCAAGGAAGTTACTGTAGGTCTAATAGTGGTAATGTAACGATTATATGATTAATAGGCATATTGGTACACATGAGCCAGACATGATTTTGCACATACGGGTCGCATAAGCTTTAGCTTCATATGCGACTTCTAGTCGCTATAAAACAAACTTTCATCTTTCAGATGAAAGTGGTTGATTTGATAAATGGCAAGAAATATCTAGTTGTTTGACAATAATTGCTAATTCTAATACTGGTGTTGATTATATAAAAAGTGCTTTGAGTTACTCTTTGACTAAAATAGATCAAACTGATAAAATAGAGTTAGAAAATATGCTTAAAACATGTTTAAATCCTAAAGTAGAAGAGGAGATTATGGGAAGTATTGCACATCATTGGCTTCAAGAAGGTATAGAAAAAGGCATACAAATTGGTGAAATGAAATTAGCTGAGATGGCGAAAAAAATGTTAAGGAAAAATAAGCCTTTAGATGAAATTATTGAATTTACAGGTTTAACCGAAAGAGAGATTGAGGAATTGAAATAACCGTCCGTAATTTTTTCTATTCCTTTATGCAAACCTATAACCCTGCTTTGTTTTGGAAAGTAATTTCTATAGGTGATAGGTTACCGACTTTAAAATATATTTTTTAGCTACGGGTATGATATTAAAATTCTTTTTAAGTAAAATAAAATTTTCATGATGAAGATGAGAGTGAATTAAGTTTTGCGTTGCAAATTCGCCTTTAACTATTTCGCTTATTTTATAAGTATCGGTATCTAATTTCCCCCATCTTTTGAATTTTATAATTTCTAGACTGAAAGCTGCCAAATTCCAATCATAATTAACTAGCGTTTCAAAATTTTTACAATTAATAGTAATATTATCAGAAGCAAAACCCACTACGCTTCCTATGAAAGTTCGATTAGTTAAATTTGCTATTTTGGTATAATCTCTGCCGTCTGTAGATACATATAAGGCTTTACTTTGTAAATAAACTGCTAGATAAGGCTGATCATTTCCCTATATAGCTAGACCATAGTAAATAGGTACATACTATGCTAATATATATGTTATAAATGATAATAAATAAATTATGGCAAGCAGTTACAGTTACGATTTAAGAATGAAACTATTCAAAGCTCTAGATGATGGGCTCTCAATTGTTAAAGCATGTAAAATATTCAATATAGGTCGTAACACTATATATAGATGGAAAACTCTTAAATGGGAAACAGGAGATATAAAAGCAAAACCTTATGGTCCAGCAAAGGGTTATAATGCAAAAATAAATCTCAAAGAATTTGAAGAATTAATTATCAATAATCATGATAAAACAGCTAAAGAATTAAGTATTATACTAGGTAATAGATTACAAAGAACTAGAATAAATTACTATAGAAAACTACTAGGGTACACTTATAAAAAAAAGTCATCTTCATCCCAGAAGGGATATTGGTTTAAGGAATGAATTTATAGAAAAGATACAGCAAATTTCTAAAGAAACTCTAGTATTCATTGATGAGTCAGGAATAGAAGATAATGCTTGTAGAGAATATGGATGGAGTATAAAAGGTACTAGATGTTATGGAAACAAAGTGTATCAACATAAATCCAGGATCAGTATGATAGCGGGGCTTCGTAATAATCAAATTATAGCGCCAGTAATATTTGAAGGAAATTGTAATAAAGAAATATTTACAACCTATGTAGAGACTATATTAACTAAAGAATTACATCCTGGACAAACAGTAATTATGGATAATATCAACTTCCATAAGAATAATATAATAAGAGAATTAATCGAGTCGGTTGGGTGCAGAATTTTATTCTTACCTACATATAGCCCAGACTTAAATCCTATAGAACATTATTGGTTTAAGATTAAGAACGAAATAAGAAAAGTTACGGGGCAATTCAAGATATCAGTATGGCTGTTAGAACACGTACTAAAGTTTATTTAACTGTACCTATTTACTATGGTCTAGCTATATTCCGACCAATCGGCAGCATAAGTAACTTGTACATTACTTCCTACTATTTTTTTACTAAATGTGCAAGATTACAAAGCTCGCTTACTGCCGGAAAATTATTGGCTGCATCTTTTATAGAAGTTATGCCGATCAGCTCCGAGCCGATTATAAAAGTGTAAACCTTCAGATTTGATCTGACATATTAAGATTGAAATTAGACGAGTTTGTGGGTATGTAGATAACTAAGGAGTTATCTATCATATCCACGAACTAAATATAAAACTCAATTAATAGGAACAATATGTCAAATTATGATCAAAAAATAATCAAACCTAAATTAGGATTATTAGAACTTGCAAAACAACTAGGTAGTGTTAGTACTGCGTGTAAAGTAATGGGCTATTCAAGAGATAGCTTTTACCGTTTCAAGGAACTATATGAGATGGGCGGAGAAGCGGCTCTTGTGGATATGAGTCGTAAGAAACCTATAGTAAAGAATCGTGTATCAGAACATATAGAACAAGCAGTAATAAATCTTGCTATAGAGAATCCTGCTCTTGGTCAGCTTCGTGCGAGCCAAGCACTAATAAAGCAAGGTATTATAGTGTCATCCAGTGGTGTACGTTCTATCTGGCTACGCAACGATCTTGAAACTCTAAAGAAACGACTCAAAGCTTTAGAAGCTAAATCTGCACAGGACGGTATCTTACTGACAGAAGAGCAGATATCTGCTTTAAAAAAAGCAAAACAAATTAAAGAGGCTCATGGAGAAATTGATACTCAGCATCCCGGTTATCTTGGTGCACAAGACACCTATTATGTCGGTAATATGAAAGGAGTAGGTAGAATATACCAACAAACCTTTATTGACACTTATTCTAGAGTGGCTATTTGCAAACTCTATACTGATAAATCTGCAATAACATCCGCTGATATTTTAAATGATAAGGTAATACCTTTCTTTAATAATCATGATGTACCACTACTGAGAATCCTTACAGATAGAGGAACGGAATATTGTGGTAAGGTAGAACATCATGCTTTTGAGTTATATTTGGCTATAGAAAATATTGATCATACTAAAACTAAGGCACGTTCTCCTCAAACTAATGGAATATGCGAAAGATTACATAGAACTTTAAAAGATGAATTTTATGATATAGCTTTCCGTAAAAAGATTTATAGCTCATTAGAGGATTTACAGATTGACTTAGATCAATATTTAAACAAATATAACAATACTAGACCGCATTCTGGAAAGTTCTGTTATGGAAAAACTCCTATGCAAACTTTCAAGGATAGCATTAAAATTGCTCAAGATAAGTCTATTAATTCTTACTTATCTGACAGCACTTTTGCTGCTTAATCAATCTCTACCTGTCAGATCAAGTGTACGGGCTGTTGAAAAAGTTATAAAAAGAAGTAGAAAAGAGTTAATCTAAGGAATAAGCTGTATTTTTATGCTTAAATGAAGGTGTAAAGATGCAGGGTTATAAGCTTGATCAAAGTGTGAGATGTAATAGCCTTAGCTTAAGGCACATGATACCTAATGATCATTTATTAGTGAGGATTCATGAAGCTAAAGAATTAGAGTTTTCTTTTATCTATGAAATAACTAAGAATCGTTATTGTGCTAATTACGGACGTCCATCAATTGATCCTGTATTATTTTTTAGGATGCAAATAATAAGTTACTTATATGGTATAAAGTCAAATAGACGATTATGTAAAGAAATTCAGTTAAATATAGCATATAGGTGGTTTTGTGGTTTAAGTTTAGAGGATAAAGTACCGGATCATTCATCATTAAGTAGGATAAGAGATAGATTTGGGGTAGAACTATTTCAAGAAATATTTATAAGCTTGATTAAGCAATGGTATGAACTAGATATTATAAAAGGAGAAACAATTATTTCAGATGCCTCTTTAGTTGAATCTAATGCCTCTATGAATAGCCTAATATTAAGAAAAGATCAAGGTGATTCACAAAAGAGAGAATTAAAAAAATATGAACGTCGTTATCATGATTTCCGAGAAGGGAAAAAAGTAAGGAAAATATCTAATCAAACTCATGTCAGTAGGACAGATCCTGATTGTAGTCTTGTATCAAGAACTAATGGTTATAAAAAGCTATGTTATAAGACCCACTACTCAATTGATTCAGATTCACGTATTATAATAGATTGTTATGTAAGTACAGGATCACAACATGAGTGTATTGTACTTCCAAGTAGAGTTTGGAATATATTAAATAATTTTTCTTTTAGAGTAAAAGAATGGATAGCAGACAAAGGTTATGGTAGAGGTCCAACCTATGGATATTTTAAATTACTTGGAATTACAACTTATATACCTTTACATGTAGATAATCTTGGTGAAGGAAAAATAAGTAGGGGGGAATTTCAATATGATAGAGAACAGGATAGATATAAGTGTCCACAGGGACATTATCTTTATCCGTATGATAAATTAGATAAAAAACAAATAAAACGTTATCGTATTACAGGAGGGCATTGTAAAAATTGCTCTCTAAAATCAGGTTGTATTTCTGATAATTATAGTAATAGAGGACGATTTATTTATCGTAATCCTTATCAGGATGAAATAGATGAGGTAAAGGTCAGACAGAATAGAATTGATTTTAAGAAAAAACTAATTGAGAGAAAGTGGAAAATAGAAGGTCTATTTGGTGAAGCTAAGGAGAATCATGGTTTACGAGGAGCAAAATTTAGAAGTGTACAGAAAACACAGATTCAAATACTGATGATTGCGATAGTACAAAATTTTAAACGGATACTTAAAATTATTTTTTGGTTTTTTTATCTACTGCTATTAAAGATAAAAAAATATTAAAGTATTTGCAACCTTGTTGATTTTTTCAACAGCCCGAAGATTTGATCTTACAGACATTATAAATTTTGCACATGATTGTCAGTTAAATTTTGACTGATTCCCCTTATATTCTGACCCGCGATCTGTAAGATGGTATCCCTTGGGTCTCGTACCATAGTAACACTTCGAAACTAGAATTTTAGGAATAGAGGTGCTATAAGTACTTAATTTATAATGAGATTCGATCAGGTTAAAGAGTTAGAAGGATGAAAGATTTAAATAATTGGGAAGAAAAGTTTGAGATATGTATTTATGCTAAGAAATTACTGGATAAAGTAATATATTTAAATAGTGTAGTAAAAGTACCATCAGTGGACGTATTGGAAGTAAAGAAAGCAATATACTACGCCAGGAAATATCATGGTAATCAGATGCGTCAATCGGGAGAGCCATTTTATAGTCATCCAATAGAGGTAGCATATCTAATATCAGATTACTTGTTTAGAACAGATATATTAGTTACTAGTATATTGCATGATACTATAGAAGACACAGAACTAACCAAGGAGAAGATATCACAAGAATTTGGGTGGAAAGTAGCAAATCAGGTAATGGATTTAACCAGGATTAAAGAGGACGGTATAAAGATTAGTGCTGCTGAGGCAGTAGAGATATTATATAAAGAAAAAAAACATGATGTACTGCTAATAAAGCTCTTTGATAGACTACATAATATGCAGACAATAGGGGCTAAATCTCCTGAGAAAGTTAAAAAAATCGTAGAAGAAACTATGTATTATTTTTTAGTGTTATCTAAATACTTAGAGTTATTAGATATAAAAGTTAATCTTATAAAATTATGTTCTGCTACTCTTACAATACCGAATTATTTTTTAGATCATTATCACTTATTTTCTTTGGATAATTACCAACTTCCTTTTCAAGTTTTTCAAAATGATATAGACCAAAAGTATATCCTGCAATTAAAGGAATTATTATAATCAACAATCCATACTGTCCGAAAATATGTACAAAATATGTAATTCCAAAAGATGTTATAATGTACATGAGAGCATGTGCTATCGCATATGTTACATTTGCATAAGTAAAACGTTTAAAAATGGGAAAATGTTTTAGAAAAATTGGCATAGCTGGTGTTTGTGCGAGTCCGCATATTATAGGTACTATTTGTATTAATAATAAATGTAAAGGTGATGTTATATTATCTAATAAGTAAGGACAAGGTATCATTATACATGAGAATATTAATAATTTAATTTTTAATATTATTAATGGATATATCTTATAACTAAGGTAAACCAGTATACAGTAGACCGCTAATCCTATTATTGAAACTATGAAATTTTGATGTATTACTTGTGCTGCAGTATAATGGAAAGAATTTTTTAGAATATTTCCACAATGGATATAAGTGAAATATAAAGTAACTGGTCCTCCACATAATGTTAAAAAATTTGCAATTATCGTTTTCTTACTTACATTTTGTTGTATACCAACACTCATAATCTTTTGACTATCTAATTTTGCTGCATCCAAAATATTTTGTATCCGTCGTTTTGCATTAACAAATTCCGGTGTTTCACGAAGAGATGTTCTTGCTAAAAAACCAATAACTGCTACAATTGCACCAATCCAAAAAGCGACCCGCCAATTAAAACCTTGTGAAGTTACTAAAGAAGCTACAGCTAAAGCAACAGTCCCGCCTAAAGCAGCTAAACAACCTATTAATGTAACAGCTGCATATTGTATAGGAGGTTTTGTGATTTCAGTAATATAAATTCCAGCCCCTATTCTTTCACCAATTGATGAGATACCTTGTATCATGCGGCATACTGTCATAATAACAACAGCTTTCATTCCAATTTGATCATAAGTTGGTAAATTAGCCATAATAATACAAGAAATAGCCATCATAAATGTTGTTATGATAACGGTTAATTTTCTACCTATATTATCACCTATATAGCCAAAAATTAATGCTCCAAAAGGTCTTAAGGCATAAGTGGAACAAAAAGCAGCAGCAGACAAAAATAATGCTACATCGGGATCAAATTTAGGGAAGAATAACTCATTAAGAAGTACTGCCATATGTACATAGAGCATCAAATCAAAATATTCTAAGAAAGTACCTATTGAGAGTAATCCTATTGCCTCTTTTTGTTGTTTTGTCAGAGAAGAAAATGTTCCCTCATCATGTCTAATATACTCTGGCATATGTAATTTTATTTTATGAACTATTTATCTAACTGTAATAGTGGTTACTTAATTTGTCTATTTTTTTTTGCAAGAGCATTTATAGAGGGTGTCTACTTTTGTCGTTCTATGTGATTTTTAACTAATTTATTTAATTCGTCACGTCTCTTTTTATAATTGTAGGAAACTATGTTGTCTAATTTTGAATCTGTATTTTTATCGATGAAGACAGACTTTTAGTTGCATATTTTGTTCCTAATAATTATTTCAATAAAATTATGATGAAGAGGAGCTTTACTCCTTTTCAACAAGAATATCTGTAAAGATCAAATAATTATGTAGATGATGGTTTTTTAGGTTTAAAGAATTTATCAGTTTTTGGGGCACCGTCAAGTTAAGTAAGTGAGCCCCAAAAAGCACTGTATTTTTAGATTTCAGGCAGCAAGAAGTCTTTGAGTAGCTTCATCCCAAATGGATTTAGCGGACGCAAATGCAATTCTTTGCTCAGGTGATGTTTTAGTATATCTTCCAACATTTACAGCAAATATATTTCTAACCTTTCCCATCAGTGATAATGTACATTGTGCAGAATTAGGATGTTTAAACTTAATCAGTATCTTCTCTTTTCGCCGAGTTGGCTGATGAGCATTCTCAACACGATTATTTAGTCTTTTATGGGTGCGATGCTCAGTTTTAGGGCACATAAGCTTAATCGGTTTAATGTAACTCCTGAGCTTATCAGTAACAATTACTCTTGAAGCTGGATAATTGCCCAATAATCTTGATAGAAAGCGAATATTAGACAACATAGTTTCCTACAATTATAAAAAGAGACGTGACGAATTAAATAAATTAGTTAAAAATCACATAGAACGACAAAAGCAGACACCCTCTATAAATGCTCTTGCAAAAAAAGATAGACAAATTATGGGAAAGGTTAGAAATATATTTGCTGTAAATGTTGGAAGATATACTAAAACATCACCTGAGCAAAGAATTGCATTTGCGTCCGCTAAATCCATTTGGGATGAAGCTACTCAAAGACTTCTTGCTGCCTGAAATCTAAAAATACAGTGCTTTTTGGGGCTCACTTACTTAACTTGACGGTGCCTATATAAATAATGCATAACATACAATATTGTTTAAAGCATATCTGCCTGAAATGGTGGCTCTTTATATCAGACAAAAAGAAAATTATCCCTGCTCTTACGGTATCAACATGTATAGTGTTTTATGCCGTCATACTTAAGTTGCAGAATTATAATTGGGATGTAGCATTCGCATATATTCAATGCTGTTTTTTAAATACAGAATCTACAATCAAACTATGGAGCGTTAAAAGTGAAATAATATCAGTACGTTGTGTAGATATCTTAAACAATACTGAATATACACAGGGCGTATATTCAGGCATAATATTGTTAATATTAACATTACTTGCTATATGTATTATGCCAATTATTGTACTAACAACAATATTTCTAATTCATATGATCATCTCAGTACTAGCACGATATAATAAATAAGATTATCGGCATTATTATTAATAAACATGGCTTATTATTGGACTAAAGATCATAAATATTATAGATTAACCACTCAAGATAATTTATTTGGTACTACTGAGCTTATATGTAGCTAGGGATCTTTGTACTCTAATCAAGGAAATTATAAAGTCATTCATTGTATCTCCAAACACGAAATTGATATGAATATCAAACGTATTACTAGGATTAGAAAAGCAAGAGGGTATACCCTCGTACATACAAATAAAGCATAAAACCTCCTAGGGTTTTTAATAAAACTATATGAATAAACAGGATGTTAATGAATATATATCCGGAATCATAGAACGTATTACTTATCATAACCCCGATAATGGATTTTGTGTATTACGTATTAAGGTAAAAGGTCATAGAGATTTAATCACAGTTACAGGTAACGTACTATCTGCACTCGTAGGAGAATATATAAAATGCAGTGGTATTTGGCATAATGATAGAAACCATGGCAGACAGTTTAAAGCTCATTTTCTTAAAGCCTTGCCACCTGATACATTAGAGGGTATAGAGAAATATCTCGGCTCTGGATTGATTAAAGGTATAGGACCCTATTTTGCTAAGAAATTAGTCTTAGCATTTGGTAATAAAGTTCTTGAGATTATTGAGTGCGAACCTAGTCTTTTATCTACTATCGACGGGATAGGTAAGGTAAGAGCTAATCGCATTTGCAACAACTGGCAAGCACAAAAGGTCATTCGTGAAATAATGGTCTTTCTACAATCTCATGGAGTAGGTACTACTAGAGCCACTAGAATCTATAAAACATATGGTGATAAGGCGATTGAGATTGTATCAAATAATCCTTATCAATTAGCTAAAGATATAAGAGGTATTGGATTTATTTCAGCAGATACCATAGCTCGTAATTTAGGTATAGATAAGAATTCTTTAATCAGAGCCAAAGCAGGTGTAACCCACGCATTACTTGAAGCGACGTCAGATGGTCATTGCGGCTTACCTAAAAAGATACTACTGCAAAACATCCAAAAATTACTTGAGATAGAACAAGAAATAATTGAGCAGGCTATAATAGAAGAAGTAGCATCAAATTCATTAATAATTGATACTATTAATGATGTAGAATCCATTTTCTTAACTAGTTATTACATATATGAAAAAAATATTGCTAAAATACTAGTCAATTTAACAAAAACTTCTGTTACTTGGGGCAAAATAGATACCATTACTATTCTGCCCATAATAGAGAAAGAGCTATGTATTACGCTTGCAACAAGTCAAAAAACAGCTATAGAGCATGCACTGCAACATAAGTTAATGGTTATTACGGGTGGACCAGGAACAGGAAAAACCACATTAGTAAATTCATTACTTAAAACATTATCTACGCAGAATTTAAATATTAAATTATGTGCACCCACTGGTAGAGCAGCTAAACGCCTAAGCGAGAGTACAGGATTAGAAGCAACTACTATACATAGATTGCTTGAAATTGATCCTGCTTATGGTGGTTTTAAACGTAATGAGGATTCACCATTACTGTGCGATTATCTAGTAATAGATGAAGCTTCAATGGTTGATATATCACTATTTCATGCATTATTAAAAGCCCTGCCGCCACACTCATCATTACTAATAGTCGGTGATGTAGATCAACTGCCTTCTGTAGGTGCTGGGCAAGTACTCAAGGATATTATTAATTCTAAGGTTATACCGACGGTCAAGTTAACTGAAATATTTAGGCAAGCAGCAACAAGCAATATTATTATTAATGCTCATCGCGTGAATAATGGCATCTTGCCTGATCTTGCACCAAGAAACTCAGATTTTTATTTTATAGAAGCAGAGCATGGTGAAGATATCATTAATAAAATAATTATGATGATAAGGGAACGTATCCCTAAAAAGTTTAATCTTAATCCTGTAAATGATATTCAATTACTATGTCCTATGCAAAGAGGTGGTGTTGGTGCTAGATCATTAAATATTGAATTACAAAAAATACTTAATCCAAACTATAGCAGCGGCATAATTAAATTTGGTCAGATTTTTGCTATTGGAGACAAGGTTATGCAAACAGAAAATAATTATGATAAGGAAGTCTATAATGGTGATATAGGGGTTATTAATAATATTAATGAGCAGGACCAAGAAATCACAATAAACTTTTATAATCGAGATGTAGTTTATGATTACAGTGATCTTGATCAAATTACCCTGGCATACGCTACTACAATACATAAATCTCAAGGTTCAGAATATCCTGCAGTAATCATTCCATTAACTATGCAAAGTTATATGATGCTTAAACGTAATTTAATTTACACTGCCATCACCCGTGGCAAGCATCTAGTTATAATAATTGGACAGAAAAAAGCATTAGCTATAGCTATTAAAGATAATAAAACTTCTTTGCGTTATTCAAAACTACAGAAATGGTTAATGACTTATTAAATGCAGAACAAACTATAAAATTATTGATATATATTAAAATATTGTGCTATTGAATTTTTCCCTTCCACTACTTATATTTTTAGTGTGAAGGCTTACTTAATAAGCTGACATCTTATATATTGTATAAATCCAAAAGAGGTATGTATGTTATATAACAATATCAAGTTATCTTTACTATCTTGTATTACTATCATCTTATTGACTCATCAGGTTATTGCAGCTGATAGTGTGAGTAAACCTGATAATAAGGCACAAACAGTTTACCTACGACGTCCTTTTTCTGCTTTGGATTACTACTGGAATAGTATATTTGATGATAGACTATCTACCTATAGCTCAAGTTCTTTAAAAACTAAATTTATTACTAAAGATAAACAATATATCCTAATATTAGAAGTACCGGGGTATGATAAAAATCAAATCACAGTTAAAGTTAGCAGTAATAAATTATTTGTTACAGGAAATATAGAAAAGGGAAATAAATCTGATGCTTCAGATGGTTATACGAATAGAAATTTCAATTATGTCGTATCTTTATAGGTGTCATTGCTAAAGTAAAAGGGACCAGTAAATTGCGTGAAAAAAGGACCACTATATGTAAAAATTTTTATGCCATATTACAGGTTAAATCCCACACATAAAGGTACGAAATTACCAATAGGACTTGAATTTTTTTATGCTTAAACTATATCTTATTTAGGATAAAAATTTATGACGGCATCAATAATATTTGATATATTTTATTGTTAACTCGTAATAAAGGAAAAAATTATGTTATACAACAATATTAAATTATATTTGATAACTTGCATTACTGTTATTTTCTTAGCAAATCCTACTATTGCAGCTGGGGATAAAAACACATCAAATAATAATCATTATTCTATTTACTTACGTCATCCGTTAGATTTTATTAACCGTCCTTTCTCGTCTTTTGATTATTACTGGAATAGTATATTTGATGATAGACTCTCGATCTATGACGCCAGTTCTATAAAAAGCAAACTTATTACCCAAGACAAGCAATATATTCTAGTCCTAGAAGTACCGGGATATGATAAGAAGGACATTAAAATTAAAACAAATAATCATAAGCTGTTGATTGAAGGTAAAGTTGAAGATACAAAAACGGATAGTACTACTGAGAATTTAAATAAAAACTTTAATTATGTGATCTCTTTATATGATGATATAGATCAAAAGGCTATCGCATCTCAGTTAAAAAATGGCATTTTGACTATTACTTTGCCTAGAATTGCAATCAAGGACCAAGATGCAAAAGAAATACCAATTCAATGATGAGAATAATAAATAATTATTTTTACTCATTGCAGTACTGTTAATATTTGAACTTGTTTAACTTTATTTAATAGGAGGTTTTATGGCTTTTAATTTACCACGTGTTAGAAATAAATCAGAACTACAAAATAACTCAAGTAGAAGAAGTTATGTTGATGATATTTTTACTAACTTTTTTAATGAAATATCTTCATGGCCTTCTGCTTACAATGATAGAGTATTATCACCTAGAACTGATATTATTGAAAATGACTCTGATTATAGTCTAGAAATGGAGCTTCCAGGTGTAATACAAGATAATATTGATTTAAAAATAGATAATAACATCCTAACTATTGAAGGCAAAAAAGAACAATCTTCTGAGAAGAAAGATCATAATTATCATATGCAAGAACGATATTACGGCTCTTTCTACCGTTCCATCAGTTTACCTTCTAATATTGATGAGGAGCATATAGAGGCACAAGTCACAGATGGTGTATTATCTATTAAAATACCTAAAAAAGAACAAAGTAAAGCAAAAAAGATAAAGGTAGTAAGCTCCGCATAACAAAATAAGCACTAGATATTCCGTCCACCAAAACTCTACAAACCTTATAGTCACAGGGTTTTGCGGCAAAAAGTAGTATCAAAATCCATAAGAAAAGTCAAAGAGATATCTCTTTGACTTGTAGATTAGGATTTGAGAAGCTGGTTAAGCTCAGAGATAGAAAGTCCTGTAATACGAGAAACCTCAGGAATAGAGTAATTATTAGAAAGCATATTTTTAGCTACTTCCATAGTTTTTTTAGCTTCTCCAATCTGCATGCCTTCGTTTCTACCAATCTGCATGCCTTCGTTTCTACCAATCTGCATGCCTTCGTTTCTACCAATCTGCATGCCTTGGACCATACCCTTTTGTACGCCTTCATCAATATATTTATCAGCAATAGTTCTCATAAGTCCCTCTTGATCTTCCTTTTTTAAGTGCTTAGCTATGATCTTAGCTAGCTCTACTTGTTTATCTTCAGATATAGCTAGACCATAGTAAATAGGTACAGTTAAATAAACTTTAGTACGTGTTCTACAGCCATACTGATATCTTGAATTGCCCCGTAACTTTTCTTATTTCGTTCTTAATCTTAAACCAATAATGTTCTATAGGATTTAAGTCTGGGCTATATGTAGGTAAGAATAAAATTCTGCACCCAACCGACTCGATTAATTCTCTTATTATATTATTCTTATGGAAGTTGATATTATCCATAATTACTGTTTGTCCAGGATGTAATTCTTTAGTTAATATAGTCTCTACATAGGTTGTAAATATTTCTTTATTACAATTTCCTTCAAATATTACTGGCGCTATAATTTGATTATTACGAAGCCCCGCTATCATACTGATCCTGGATTTATGTTGATACACTTTGTTTCCATAACATCTAGTACCTTTTATACTCCATCCATATTCTCTACAAGCATTATCTTCTATTCCTGACTCATCAATGAATACTAGAGTTTCTTTAGAAATTTGCTGTATCTTTTCTATAAATTCATTCCTTAAACCAATATCCCTTCTGGGATGAAGATGACTTTTTTTTATAAGTGTACCCTAGTAGTTTTCTATAGTAATTTATTCTAGTTCTTTGTAATCTATTACCTAGTATAATACTTAATTCTTTAGCTGTTTTATCATGATTATTGATAATTAATTCTTCAAATTCTTTGAGATTTATTTTTGCATTATAACCCTTTGCTGGACCATAAGGTTTTGCTTTTATATCTCCTGTTTCCCATTTAAGAGTTTTCCATCTATATATAGTGTTACGACCTATATTGAATATTTTACATGCTTTAACAATTGAGAGCCCATCATCTAGAGCTTTGAATAGTTTCATTCTTAAATCGTAACTGTAACTGCTTGCCATAATTTATTTATTATCATTTATAATATATATTAGCATAGTATGTACCTATTTACTATGGTCTAGCTATACCTTAGCATCACTATACCATAATAACCACTTAATGTAAATAAAGCCATTTTCCTTATCTATTTCAATACTACTTTCAAACTTCTCAAGTAGGCTTTGCCAAAGATTTAAGATATCACGAGCTTTGATATGTTTGAGCATATACTCCATCATACCAAGATGCTTCTTTTCCTCTATCGCATCATCACTTTGTTTTTGCAGGTCAACAAGTAAATACTCCTCACCCATCATCTCTTTAGCAGTACTACTATCTTCAAATAACTCCCAAAAGCTCCTTGGGGCATTATAAGGCTTATCATTTGCATATACTACTATAGGACATATTAGCGGGAGTTTATTATCTTTTTCTTGTTTAATATTATTCTTTTTATTTGCGTCTTTATGTCTTTCACATAATAAAAGCATATACTGCCAAAGTCTGAAAGCAATCCAGTAATCGCTACTAGACTGATGCTCGATCAAAACATAGACATACGCTTTGTCATTATCTACATTATCAGTAGAACTATCTTTAATTGTAAACCTTCAGATTTGATCTGACATATTAAGATTGAAATTAGACGAGTTTGTGGGTATGTAGATAACTAAGGAGTTATCTATCATATCCACGAACTAAATATAAAACTCAATTAATAGGAACAATATGTCAAATTATGATCAAAAAATAATCAAACCTAAATTAGGATTATTAGAACTTGCAAAACAACTAGGTAGTGTTAGTACTGCGTGTAAAGTAATGGGCTATTCAAGAGATAGCTTTTACCGTTTCAAGGAACTATATGAGATGGGCGGAGAAGCGGCTCTTGTGGATATGAGTCGTAAGAAACCTATAGTAAAGAATCGTGTATCAGAACATATAGAACAAGCAGTAATAAATCTTGCTATAGAGAATCCTGCTCTTGGTCAGCTTCGTGCGAGCCAAGCACTAATAAAGCAAGGTATTATAGTGTCATCCAGTGGTGTATAGCTAGACCATAGTAAATAGGTACATACTATGCTAATATATATGTTATAAATGATAATAAATAAATTATGGCAAGCAGTTACAGTTACGATTTAAGAATGAAACTATTCAAAGCTCTAGATGATGGGCTCTCAATTGTTAAAGCATGTAAAATATTCAATATAGGTCGTAACACTATATATAGATGGAAAACTCTTAAATGGGAAACAGGAGATATAAAAGCAAAACCTTATGGTCCAGCAAAGGGTTATAATGCAAAAATAAATCTCAAAGAATTTGAAGAATTAATTATCAATAATCATGATAAAACAGCTAAAGAATTAAGTATTATACTAGGTAATAGATTACAAAGAACTAGAATAAATTACTATAGAAAACTACTAGGGTACACTTATAAAAAAAAGTCATCTTCATCCCAGAAGGGATATTGGTTTAAGGAATGAATTTATAGAAAAGATACAGCAAATTTCTAAAGAAACTCTAGTATTCATTGATGAGTCAGGAATAGAAGATAATGCTTGTAGAGAATATGGATGGAGTATAAAAGGTACTAGATGTTATGGAAACAAAGTGTATCAACATAAATCCAGGATCAGTATGATAGCGGGGCTTCGTAATAATCAAATTATAGCGCCAGTAATATTTGAAGGAAATTGTAATAAAGAAATATTTACAACCTATGTAGAGACTATATTAACTAAAGAATTACATCCTGGACAAACAGTAATTATGGATAATATCAACTTCCATAAGAATAATATAATAAGAGAATTAATCGAGTCGGTTGGGTGCAGAATTTTATTCTTACCTACATATAGCCCAGACTTAAATCCTATAGAACATTATTGGTTTAAGATTAAGAACGAAATAAGAAAAGTTACGGGGCAATTCAAGATATCAGTATGGCTGTAGAACACGTACTAAAGTTTATTTAACTGTACCTATTTACTATGGTCTAGCTATACGTTCTATCTGGCTACGCAACGATCTTGAAACTCTAAAGAAACGACTCAAAGCTTTAGAAGCTAAATCTGCACAGGACGGTATCTTACTGACAGAAGAGCAGATATCTGCTTTAAAAAAAGCAAAACAAATTAAAGAGGCTCATGGAGAAATTGATACTCAGCATCCCGGTTATCTTGGTGCACAAGACACCTATTATGTCGGTAATATGAAAGGAGTAGGTAGAATATACCAACAAACCTTTATTGACACTTATTCTAGAGTGGCTATTTGCAAACTCTATACTGATAAATCTGCAATAACATCCGCTGATATTTTAAATGATAAGGTAATACCTTTCTTTAATAATCATGATGTACCACTACTGAGAATCCTTACAGATAGAGGAACGGAATATTGTGGTAAGGTAGAACATCATGCTTTTGAGTTATATTTGGCTATAGAAAATATTGATCATACTAAAACTAAGGCACGTTCTCCTCAAACTAATGGAATATGCGAAAGATTACATAGAACTTTAAAAGATGAATTTTATGATATAGCTTTCCGTAAAAAGATTTATAGCTCATTAGAGGATTTACAGATTGACTTAGATCAATATTTAAACAAATATAACAATACTAGACCGCATTCTGGAAAGTTCTGTTATGGAAAAACTCCTATGCAAACTTTCAAGGATAGCATTAAAATTGCTCAAGATAAGTCTATTAATTCTTACTTATCTGACAGCACTTTTGCTGCTTAATCAATCTCTACCTGTCAGATCAAGTGTACGGGCTGTTGAAAAAATCAACAAGGTTGCAAATACTTTAATATTTTTTTATCTTTAATAGCAGTAGATAAAAAAACCAAAAAATAATTTTAAGTATCCGTTTAAAATTTTGTACTATCGCAATCATCAGTATTTGAATCTGTGTTTTCTGTACACTTCTAAATTTTGCTCCTCGTAAACCATGATTCTCCTTAGCTTCACCAAATAGACCTTCTATTTTCCACTTTCTCTCAATTAGTTTTTTCTTAAAATCAATTCTATTCTGTCTGACCTTTACCTCATCTATTTCATCCTGATAAGGATTACGATAAATAAATCGTCCTCTATTACTATAATTATCAGAAATACAACCTGATTTTAGAGAGCAATTTTTACAATGCCCTCCTGTAATACGATAACGTTTTATTTGTTTTTTATCTAATTTATCATACGGATAAAGATAATGTCCCTGTGGACACTTATATCTATCCTGTTCTCTATCATATTGAAATTCCCCCCTACTTATTTTTCCTTCACCAAGATTATCTACATGTAAAGGTATATAAGTTGTAATTCCAAGTAATTTAAAATATCCATAGGTTGGACCTCTACCATAACCTTTGTCTGCTATCCATTCTTTTACTCTAAAAGAAAAATTATTTAATATATTCCAAACTCTACTTGGAAGTACAATACACTCATGTTGTGATCCTGTACTTACATAACAATCTATTATAATACGTGAATCTGAATCAATTGAGTAGTGGGTCTTATAACATAGCTTTTTATAACCATTAGTTCTTGATACAAGACTACAATCAGGATCTGTCCTACTGACATGAGTTTGATTAGATATTTTCCTTACTTTTTTCCCTTCTCGGAAATCATGATAACGACGTTCATATTTTTTTAATTCTCTCTTTTGTGAATCACCTTGATCTTTTCTTAATATTAGGCTATTCATAGAGGCATTAGATTCAACTAAAGAGGCATCTGAAATAATTGTTTCTCCTTTTATAATATCTAGTTCATACCATTGCTTAATCAAGCTTATAAATATTTCTTGAAATAGTTCTACCCCAAATCTATCTCTTATCCTACTTAATGATGAATGATCCGGTACTTTATCCTCTAAACTTAAACCACAAAACCACCTATATGCTATATTTAACTGAATTTCTTTACATAATCGTCTATTTGACTTTATACCATATAAGTAACTTATTATTTGCATCCTAAAAAATAATACAGGATCAATTGATGGGACGTCCGTAATTAGCACAATAACGATTCTTAGTTATTTCATAGATAAAAGAAAACTCTAATTCTTTAGCTTCATGAATCCTCACTAATAAATGATCATTAGGTATCATGTGCCTTAAGCTAAGGCTATTACATCTCACACTTTGATCAAGCTTATAACCCTGCATCTTTACACCTTCATTTAAGCATAAAAATACAGCTTATTCCTTAGATTAACTCTTTTCTACTTCTTTTTATAACTTTTTCAACAGCCCGTGTAGAGTTTTACAATTTATGCTTAGTAGCTGTGGCATTTTTTTCTTCCATTTATGATATGTTACTTTAATCATCACAGATGTTACTGATTACAAATAAAAATTGGGGCATAAGTGAAGACAGGCTTTAGAATAGGTATACTTATAGCAGGTTTAGGAGCGTTATATTTATCTACTATCATATCTTGGCAAGATAGTTTATCGTGTTATGGCAATTTTATGTATACCGTCATTACTATTAATTATATTCTATCCGCTTAAATTTAAAGATAAGATAATTATTAATGATTTTGATAGATTTTGGCATGCTTTTTATGACTTTATCAAGAAACCTAAATGGCTAATAATTGTTAGTTTTATGCTTCTATATCGTCTTCAAGATAATTTTCTTTCAATTATGCCGAATATGTTTTATCTCGATATCGGTTATACGAAAAAGGGCTTAGCGCTTGGCTATAAAGCTTTCGGTATGTGTGCTGCAATCCTTGGAGGTTTTATAGGCGGGTTTTTGTGCCGAAAATATGAATATTCTTATTTGCTTAAAAGAGCATTAATATATCATGCTTTATCTAGCCTATCTTTTTTATTTCTCTATTTTTATAATCGAGATATTACAAGTCTGTATATAGCGGTCTTTTTTTAAGAATTTACCAATGGCTTAACTATGTCGCCGTTTTTTTCTTACCAATTAAGATGCTGTAGTTCTAAATATTGTATAACCCAAATTGCTTTAATTACTTCTATTGCTTATATTAGTACCATATTGTTTGGTAGTATTTCAGGTTATGCAGCTACTTATTTAGGTTGGACTTATTGTAGCAGGATTTTGTTTTATACCTGCTTATATATTAATTAGATATTTACCGCCTTATGTTATTCCTAGCTAAAAGCGGGAATCTAAAAAAATATTTATACTTGTCATTGCGAGGAGCGTAGCGACGTGGCAATCTCTCTTAAATTTCATGAGATTGCTTCGTCGGCATAAATGCTTTCTCGCAATAACGGGGATAGGCAGTACTGGATTCCTGCTTCCGCAGGAATGACATATACGGCTTTTGAGAGCCATGCAACAATGCCCAAGTAAATACAAATATATTGTAAAAGTAGTACTATCAATTTATAATAATCAACAAATTTATTAGTGTGCTTTAATTATGTTTATTCAAACTGAAGATACTCCCAACCCTGATGCAATAAAATTTTTCCCGGGGCAGGAAATAAGTAGTGATCAGCCGGTATTTTTTAGTGAGCTTGCTGAAGTAAAAGGAAGAAGCAAACTTGCAGAATCACTATTTCATATTAATAATGTAAAATCAGTATTTTTTGGTAGTGATTTTATAACAGTAACTAAACAAGCTGAAGGTAATTGGCAAGTTATAAAGCCTGAAATTTTAATGGTCATTATGGATCATTTTGTTGCAGGATTTCCGGTATTTGAAGAAAGCACCAAAGCAGGTAATGTAAATCATAGCCTTGATGGGCTTTCAGAAATAGAGAAGCAAATCGTAGAGATTATTGAAACTAGGGTGCGTCCATCTGTTGCACAAGACGGCGGTGATATAATATATAAAGGCTTTGAAAACGGTATAGTTAAATTAGCACTTCGTGGTGCATGCCTTGGATGTCCTAGTTCCACTATTACCTTAAAAAACGGTATTGAGTCCATGCTTAAACATTTTGTACCGGAAGTGCAAGAGGTTGAAGCTGTAGAAGAAGATTTTGAGTAATTTAGGCATTGACTAAAAAGAGTTAATCTAAAGTTTCTATGTCATTCCCGCAAAAGCGGGAATGACATAGAAAGGCTAAACTACACTATAAAACAACTTTTTCTAAGCAATGCCAATGTAAATCCTTTTACTATACAAGTTTAAAAGAAAACTACTTCGATGTTCAAAAAGATTTTTTGGATTTAATGGGGTAATGTTTACATTGGTGTTAAAGAGTGACCGTTCACGGGTGTTGAGTGGCTTATTATTCCTCTCTGTCATCCCGTGATTTATTCATGGGATCCAGTAAAACATAGAAAAATTTATTTTTATATGTTTATTTTGTTAAACATGTAGTGTAGATAACAATGTTGAAGTTATTTTTTCTAGACCCCGTGGTCAAGCCACGGGGTGACAGTGAAAAACCCGTGAACGCTCACGTTAAAGAAGTTATTCTTCCTTTGCAGAATTGATTATATCATTTTGATGCCAAATAACGTAATGTAGTTCAACATCTTTTGGAGCATATACTACGATAGGTAGTTTGCTATTATATCTTAAAAATGTTTCATCGCCTAAAAATACACTAACCGGTTGTATGGTTGCTTTTACGTTTGGGCATGCCATCATTGTACTAGCAGGGTGATCGCTAACTTGATCGATTACATAATAATTATATCCCCAACCTTCTAAAGTTTTTGTTTCCAGCTTACCGCAACCAAACACGATTACAATCTTTCATTGCATCTTTTGTAGCTTGTAATTCTACTTTCAACCTTTCCTCATTAGGTTCTGTAGGTAAATGAATTACATAACGCTTTTGATTTTCAAGTGGCGTAGGGTATAGAGTGCAATATCTTTTAACCGCTTATCGCTATTAGCTAGTAAATGAGTATTTAAAAAACATAATGTAAGAAGTAGTATAATTTTGTTTATCATATTATTATTTTTTTAATTCAAATCCATTATCTCGCCTAAAGGAGTTATATAAGAAGAATTTATTTTGCCATCGGCTATATCAGCACTAAAGCCTTCATTATAGTCAACATCACCATTTTCGTTTATTTTTTTACTTAAAAATAATATAGCATTTTCAAATTTATTTTCTTTTAATATAGGCTGATTATTTAAACTAAAAACTTTCATGGCAAGCCTTTCATTATTAGGTAATCTAAAATATATTTCTGATCTGTTATTGGATTCAAAAAAATTACATTTATTATAAGCACCTAATAATAATAAATTATTTAATACATCTATGGTAACTTGTTCTTCAAGGTTTATAATTTTAGGAAATAATTTGTGATTATTTTGTATATTTGAAATAAGAATACTTTGAGAGTTATATTGCTGTTTTTCCAAATATATATTTGCAAAATTATTTTGTTTTAATTCTGTAAAAACTAGTTCAGCTTTATATTTTTGTTTATCACTAGAAAAGTTAGGTAGTGTTTCTATTAAATTAAAATCAAGAGAGGTTTCGCTAAATCTTGTATTCAGCATATTATTTTGATTTAATTCGGTAAAATCTAATTCGGCATGTATGTTGCTCCGTCAATGTCTAAACTATATACAGGCTTATCTCCCAATATTTCTTCAAATAAATCTTCCCATAGCTCTTGTAAAAAATTTTGAGCATGTTCTTTAGTTTTACAAACATCAGTTTGATTTGCAAAGCTTTTTGCTATAAAAAACTTTAAATCTTTTTGATCCGATAAAGCTAAATCATGAATGTGACATTTAAATGTTTTATTTATATAATTTATTAGTGATGCAATATCTGCAGGAAAATTTTCAGTTATTTCTAATAATTCTTTTTTATTCTGTTCTGAAATTATATTCTAATCTAATCCCGTTTCTTTCTTAAAAAAGCCGGTATTTCATGAATATCAGATTCTTTATTATCTTGATCTAGAGTACTAACAACAACGTTTTTGCGTTCTAAAGTTTGATTATTTGAAGCACGCAGAGAACCCCATATTTTCCCTAAAAATGATGGTTTTGGTGAGTCATCTTCAGATTTGTTGAAAGTATTTGCATGTAACCCTAGCTCTTTTTCATTTCCGATAAAATTTTGATTCATTGGAGAGTCGGTAATTTCAATATTTTCGGTACTGTAGCTGTTAAAATCAGGAATTTCTTCTATTTGTGTAGGTTGTGCTATAGCTTCATTATAAGTTTCTTCAGGAACTGTATTGGTAGTTTCAGCTATTGCGGGTTTATATGTCGGTACTTTATCGGTATCAATACCGGTAGCAACAACCGATACTCTGATAATTCCTTTTAGTTCCGGATTAAATGTTGAACCGAAAATAATATTAGCATCAAGGTTATCTACTTCTTCTCTAATTCTATTAGCAGCGTTGTCAACTTCAAATAAGGTCATGTCGGAACCACCGGTAATATTGATTAATACACCTCTTGCACCGCACATTGAGCTATGATCTAGCAGCGGATTTGAAATTGCAGATTCTGCCGCTTTAATAGCTCTATCTTCGCCACTAGCTTCACCCGTACCCATCATTGCTTTACCCATTTCGCTCATTACTGCTTTAATATCGGCAAAATCAAGATTAATAAGTCCCGGCATAATCATTAAATCCGTTACTCCTCTAACGCCGGCATGCAATACGTCATCTGCCATTTTGAAAGCATCGGCAAACGTCGTTTGTTCATTAGCAATACGGAATAGATTTTGGTTCGGTATTACAATTAAAGTATCAACGAATTGCTGTAATTCGATAAGTCCTTTATCGGCAGTTTTCATACGATGACCGCCTTCAAAATGGAAAGGTTTAGTTACTACCCCAACCGTAAGGATGCCTAGTTCTTTAGCAATGCGTGCAATAACCGGTGCAGAACCGGTACCTGTACCACCGCCCATACCTGCCGTAATAAATACCATATTGCTATTTTCTAGGTAACTACGAATTTCGCTTTCTGATTCTTGAGCAGCAAGTGCTCCAACCTCAGGAGAAGCTCCTGCCCCAAGACCTCTAGTCGTAGAAACACCGAGTTGTATTTTGTTGGTGCATAAAGAATGTTCAAGCGATTGTGCATCAGTATTAGCTACTACAAAATTAGCACCTTGCAGATTAGCACTAATCATATTATTTACTGCATTACTACCTGCACCCCCAACGCCGAAAACCGTAATGGTCGGCTTTAATACTATATTTTCAGGGGCTTTTATATTTAAAACCATGATAATCTAACATTTATTTTATATAATTAATGTTTAAGTATAATAAAAGATTTAGAAATTTCCATAAACTTTTTATGAAAAATGTGGATTATTTTCTTTTATAGTGAATTAACTTGAATTAGGGATGATTTATAAGAAATATTTTATTTTTTTAAGGGCATAGTGAATACCGCTAATGCTAATCCATTTACGGTATACTTATAATAAATTAAACGAGTATATATGTTTTTAAAAAATTAAAAGATGATATAGAAATTGTCCGTAATTCAAGTTAATTCACTATATAATAGCGGGATGCCGTTATTATGACATGCTTTGATTAATGCTTTATCGTTAGTGGCCATAGGAAGCCCTTCATGCATGGCAGTTAATAAATAAGTTGTATCATATGCAGTAAGATTGTTGGCTCTTGCAGTTTGTATAATTTCATGTATAGAAAAATTAAAATTTGATATATTAAGGGGGATAGAATTATATAAATCTATAAATTTAACTGTATCTGCTATATGTAATCTATTACGTTTTTCTGATACTAATAGTGTATTAGTTATTTCAAGTTTCCAAAGATATGGTACTGTAGCTCCATGCTTCATACAATAATTAGCAGTCTAATATAAAAGAGCGGTTATTCATCTTCTACCTTCATCTCTAAGCTCTTTAATAGTATAAGGAGCTAATGTTTTACCCTTACTAAATTCAGCGAATTTTTCTACTATATTATCCATTTTAGGCTTTTGAGTTATAGGTATAATTTTTGCAACCGGCGTATTATGCTTACAAATGGTAATTTGCTCTCCGTCTTGCACACGTTGTATGAGGTTTGAGAAATGAGTTTTTGCTTCGAGTAGGTTAATTTGATTAGATAAATTTTGTTTCACATAGATAATATAATAAATAGACTAATTTAATATTATCCTATTTATAAGGTTTTGTACAGTAATATTAATAGTTTAAACTAATATCTTTATCTAAAATCTAGGATTGACCAACCATTTTTTCAGGTACTACTATTTTATCAAACTCTTCTTTGGATAAAAGATTGAGTTTTTTAGCTGCTTCTTTTAAAGTGATCCCGTGCTTATGTGCTTCTTTAGCAATTTTTGCGGCATTATCATAGCCGATATGCGGATTAAGAGCTGTAACAAGCATTAGCGATTTATCACGTAAATCATTAATGCGTGCTATATTGGGTTCTAATCCTTTAACACAGTGAGTAACAAAGCTATTTACGCTATCGGATAACAGCTCTATAGATTGTAGGATATTGTATATTATTACGGGTTTAAATACGTTAAGTTCAAGATGCCCGTTTGAGCCGGCAATAGTAACCGTAACATGATTTCCCATCACCTGACTGCACACCATTGTTAAAGCTTCGACTTGTGTAGGGTTTACTTTACCGGGCATAATCGAAGAACCAGGTTCATTCTCAGGTAAATGCAGCTCACCAAGACCGCACCTTGGACCGGAGCCGAGCAGTCTTATATCATTTGCTATTTTCATTAAGCTAACTGCTATAGTATTAAGAGTTCCTGAAAATTCTACTAGTGCGTCGTGGGCAGCTAGACTTTCAAATTTATTAGGAGCCGTCTTAAAGGGTTGTTTAGTAAACTCTGCCACTTTCTCGGCAAATTTTATATCAAAGCCTATTTTTGAGTTAATACCTGTGCCGACTGCTGTTCCACCTTGAGCAAGTAGATAAACTTTTTTTAGTGCATCTTCTATGCGTTCTAAAGCATACTCTATTTGTGTAATATATCCGGAGAATTCCTGTTTAAGAGTTAAAGGAGTTGCATCCTGCAAGTGGGTACGTCCTATTTTTATGATTTTATCCCAATCTTTTGACTTGTCTTGCAAAGAGGTAAATAAATTATTCAAAGCCGGTATAAGTTGCTGTTTAGTTGCAAGTACGGTTGCTATATGCATAGCGGTTGGAAAAGAGTCATTGGATGATTGTCCTTTATTAACATGATCGTTAGGATGTACTGGAGATTTGCCGCCTTTCTTGCTTGTTAATTCTTCATTAGCAATAGAGGCAATAACCTCGTTCATATTCATGTTTGTTTGTGTACCTGAACCTGTTTGCCAAACTACTAAAGGAAAATTATCCTCAAATTCGCCTTCTAAGATTCTATCCGTGGCTTTATCGATACTTGTAGCTATTTTAGCTTCTAAATAACCAAGCTCATAATTAACCTGTGCTGTACATTTTTTTAAAATAGCAAGAGCACGAATTAAAATTTCAGGCATTTTTTGCTTGCCTATTTTAAAATTTTCTAAAGATCTTTGAGTTTGAGCTCCCCAATAAAATTTTTCTTCTATTTGAATTTCTCCAAAAGAATCGCTTTCGGTTCTGTAATTTTTCATAAATTGTTAAATGTTATATAATTATCTATTTTTTTCATAAAATGATCACTTACTGCATTCAAGTCTAATTGCTCGGCTAATTAGCAAAGCTATAATATAATTTGTCTGTTAAAAAAGCTTTTTTTAGATTCTTAGCAATAAATACTAATGTGCTTTCTATCATAAGATTACGATTAAAACTATAAAATTTTTGCCAATGTTCGTTATATTTAGGTTCGGAAGATTCTATATAATCGGAATATATAGGTTTAGTAATTACTGCTTTACTTTGATATATATCAAATATAGTATTATTAATTAATCTTTCATTCTTGAGGTTATTTGTCACTTTATCAAAAAAATTGTTTAATATAGCCGTTGTTATCTCTTCTTCTGTAAGTTCATTTATAAATATGTCTAATTGCTTTTCAAAACTCTCGATAATTTGTTCATTTGGTCCCCTTTTCATGACTTTTCTCTCAAATTAATTGATATAATAAAAGTTTATGACTTTAATTTTAGTAGACTAAATATTTATATCGAAGTAAATAAAAAACAATATTTGATTTATTAAAAATATTATTTATGTAATGAATGAAAAATTATAGAAGCGGCATTTGATACATTAAGACTTTCTACTCTCTTAGAAATAGGGATTTTGGCTAAATAATCACATGTTTCTTCGACTAATCTTCGCATGCCTTTATCTTCTGAGCCAAATACTAATGCTATTTTGTCGGAAATTAATTTATCGGTAAAGTAGTCATTTGCAGAACCTGTTAGGCCTATAATCCAAAAGCCGTGTTTTTTAAGATAATTCATACATGAGCGTAAGTTAGTAACTTTAATTATAGGTATTAATTCTAAAGTACCGCAAGCCGCTTTAGCAATGCCGCCGCTTTCATTCGGAGAATTATCTTGAGGTAATATTATAGCATTTATATCAAAAGCAGCGGCACTACGAATAATTGCTCCAATATTTTGTGTATCTGTTATTTGATCAAGAATCGCAATTTTACATTTTGGGTTTTTTATATCTATGTCCTCTAGATTGTAAGAAAAAATTGGTCTAACTTTTGCAGTTATTCCTTGATGTGTTTGGTTTTCCAGTAATTTAGATAAAATATCGTTATTAACAATTTCATAAGATCTAGTACCTATTAATTTTTTGTTTGTATCAAAAATTTCCCTAGTGCATAAAATATTTTCAATTTGACGTTTTGGATTATTTAGAGCAGAAAATACAGGATGTTTCCCATACATATAATAACAATTTTTAGAATCAAGTTTTTTATTTTGCATCTTATTGAAAACCGTCAGTAATTTGTTCTTGACAGAAACTACTATTTATTATAGAAAGTCACAACTAAATAAATGTGCAAGCTGCTATTTGTTTATTTGATGATTCGGCAAGAAGTTTTATTAAGTCCTAATACTAATTATATATTGTATTTTACAGTGAATTAGTCTATATTAATACAGTAAAGTTCTTTAGGAGGGGTGGCCGAGTGGTCAATGGCAGCAGACTGTAAATCTGCCCGCGTAAGCGTTCGAAGGTTCAAATCCTTCTCCCTCCACCACTTAAATGGTTCAGGGAAGCATATCATTTTATTTTAAAAGATTTCATTGTGTATATATTTATAAATCTGAATAAAATTGATATAGCATTGTTAACAAAATAGCTTTGAAATTATTTTATTAACAGTGCCACAATGCGGGTGTAGCTCAATGGTAGAGTCCCAGCCTTCCAAGCTGGCTGTGTGGGTTCGATTCCCATCACCCGCTCCAGAGATAGTGGTAACAAATAAATTTAGCAAAAAAATGCACTTATAAAAAATTAACTTGTATTAAACCTAAAAAATTGTAGAGAGTAATAATATGGCAAAAGCAAAATTTGAACGAACTAAACCGCACGTTAATATAGGTACGATCGGTCACGTAGATCACGGTAAAACTTCCTTAACGGCAGCAATAACTATAGTACTTGCTAAGACAGGTGGAGCAAAAGCTACAGCGTATGATCAAATTGATGCTGCTCCTGAAGAAAAAGAAAGAGGTATAACTATTTCTACTGCACACGTAGAATATGAGACTAAAAATAGACACTATGCACACGTAGATTGTCCGGGACACGCTGACTATGTAAAGAACATGATAACCGGTGCCGCTCAGATGGACGGTGCAATATTAGTAGTTTCTGCTGCTGATGGTCCTATGCCGCAAACTAGAGAGCATATATTACTAGCAAAACAGGTAGGTGTACCTGCTATGGTAGTATTCTTAAATAAAGTAGATATGGTGGATGATCCTGATCTATTAGAACTAGTAGAGATGGAAGTAAGGGAATTATTATCAAAATATGGTTTCCCAGGTGATGAAATACCTATTATTAAAGGTTCTGCACTTCAAGCTTTAGAAGGAAAGCCTGAAGGTGAAAAAGCTATTAATGAGTTAATGGATGCAGTAGATAGCTATATACCGCAGCCTGTAAGAGCTACGGATAAACCTTTCTTAATGCCGATAGAAGATGTGTTCTCTATTTCAGGAAGAGGTACTGTTGTAACCGGTAGAGTAGAGTCAGGAATAATTAAGGTAGGTGAGGAAATTGAAATAGTCGGTCTAAAAGATACGCAAAAAACTACCTGTACCGGTGTAGAAATGTTCAGAAAATTACTTGATGAAGGACAAGCCGGAGATAATGTCGGTATATTACTACGCGGTACAAAAAGAGAAGAAGTTGAAAGAGGACAAGTTCTCGCAAAACCTGGTAGCATAAAACCGCATGATAAGTTTGAAGCTGAAGTATATGTGCTTAGTAAAGAAGAAGGTGGGCGTCATACCCCATTTACTAATGACTATCGTCCGCAGTTCTATTTTAGAACAACAGACGTTACTGGTACAATAAAATTGCCTGCTGATAAGCAGATGGTTATGCCTGGAGATAATGCTACTTTTACAGTGGAATTAATTAAACCGATTGCTATGCAGGAAGGGTTAAAATTCTCTATACGTGAAGGTGGTAGAACAGTGGGGGCCGGCGTAGTAACTAAAATAAATAATTAATTGATTTTATAGATACCTATTATTTTTTAATAATAGGTATCTATATTTTAAGATGTAATAGACATCTTTCTGAACCGGCTTATAGAGAGGAATTTGAAAGACACGGAACCAGAACCGCAGTGTACATAAAAGTACGTGAGGATTCGAATACCGAATCGACGTACAAATTACCTCTAAAAGTGAAGTTTGGGAAGATGTCTAAAAACATCTTGCTGTTTAAATATTAGGTTTACTGAATGAAAAATAAAATCAAAATTCGTTTAAAATCATTTGATCATCGTAGTCTTGATCGAGCTACAAAAGAGATAGTTAGTGCTGTTAAAAGAACATTTGCTAACATTAATGGTCCTATTCCTTTACCTAGAAAAATTGAAAGATTTACCGTAAATAGGTCTCCTCATGTACATAAGAAGTCAAGAGAGCAATTTGAAATTAGAAAGCATAAAAGATTATTAGTTATAGATGATCCGAATCCGGCGGTTGTTGATGCTTTAAGTAAAGTTGATTTAGCAGCAGGTGTTGATGTAGTGATTGAATTAGAGAGTGGGGAATAAATGAGAACCGGTATAATTGCTCAAAAAATTGGGATGACTAGTGTTTTTAATGATAAAGGAGAAAGAATTTCTTTAACATTAGTAAAAGTTGATGATTGTCAAGTAGTAGGGCATAAAACTCTAGAAAAACATGGATATAATGCTTTGGTTATAGGTGTAAAAGATAAAAAAATATCTAGAGTAACCAAACCTATGAAACAAGTTTTTGCTAATGCTAAAATATCTCCTAAAACTAAATTAAAAGAATTTAGAATTTCTGAAGAGAATTTTATTGATATAGCAGCAAGTCTAGAAGTAGATCATTTTACGGCAGGACAATTTGTGGATATAACGGCAATTACTATAGGTAAAGGGTTTGCCGGTAGTATGAAAAGACATAATTTTAGAGGTCTTGAAGCTTCTCACGGTGTTTCTATATCCCATCGTTCGCACGGTTCTACAGGACAAAGACAAGATCCAGGAAAGGTTTTTAAAGGCAAAAAAATGGCCGGTCATATGGGATGTAACCAAGTTACTATTCAAAATTTGAAAATATTTGCCGTTGATAAAGAGCGTAAGCTTATTATGATTCAGGGTAGTATACCCGGTCACAAAAATTCGTATCTTTCAGTAAAAGATGCAATAAAAAAGGTTTCAATAACTGTATAATAGATATTTAGACATTGTTTGTTGAGGTTAAAGATTATTAAATTAACAAAATGCCATGCAATATTATTTATATAAAAGTTTTATATAAGACTATATAAGGTTAAATAAAGATGAAAACTAAAATATTAAGTCTTGCTAATGAAGAAGTTGGTGAGATTAGCTTAAATGAAGATATATTTGCTGTTGAATTTATCAGAGATGATATAATAAAGCAGGTTATTGATTGGCAGAGAGCTAAAGCAATGTCTGGTAACCACAAAACTAAAACAGTATCAGAAGTATCAGGAACCACAAAAAAACCTTTTAAGCAAAAAGGTACAGGTAATGCAAGACAAGGCTCCCTTAGATCGGTACAGATGCGTGGTGGTGGTGTAGCTCACGGACCTAGAGTACGTAGTCATGCAACAAAATTACCTAAAAAAGTACGAAAACTTGGTTTAATTCATGCTTTATCCGAGAAATTCGCTGAAGGAAAATTATTAGTAATAGATTCTTTAAAGCTAGATAAGCCTAAAACTTCTGCTCTTGTAAATATATTAAACAAGTTTCAAGGAAAAAGTTTCTTTGTAATAGACGGAAATGAAGTAGATATTAATTTTTCTTTAGCTGCAAAAAATATTTATAATACTGTGATTGTTCCGCAAATAGGAGCAAATGTTTATGATATAATACGACATGAATATGTCTTATTATCACAAGAAGCAGTGAGCGTTTTAGAAGAGAGGTTAAGATGAGTTCTTATAAATACTACGATTTAATTAGAAAACCTATTATTACAGAAAAAACTACAACCCTTTCGGAACAAAATAAATACGCTTTTTATGTAGATAAATTTGCTGAAAAACTTACCGTTAAAAAGGCTGTGGAAGAAATATTTAAAGTAAAAGTAAAAAAAGTGAATATTTTAAACGTTAAAGGTAAGAAGAAAAGATTTAAAGGAATTATAGGGACTCAAATCAATAGAAAGAAAGCTATTGTTACATTAGAAAAAGACCATAATATCGATTTTGCCGGAGGAATTAAATAAATGGCTTTAAAAAACTTTAATCCAATTACTCCTTCTCTTAGAGAGTTAGTTCAAGTTAATAAAACTAGTTTATGGAAAGGCAGACCTTTAAAATCTTTGACCAAAGGTATATCTAAAACCGGTGGACGAAATAATCAAGGTAGAATTACTTCTTGGCACAGAGGTGGAGGACATAAAAAATTATATCGTGTTATTGATTTTAAAAGAAATAAAATAGATATTTCTGCTATTGTCGAAAGAATAGAGTATGACCCTAATAGAACTGCTTTTATTGCTTTAATAAAATATGAAGACGGGGAATATTCTTATATTCTAGCACCGCAAAAATTATCTGTAGGTGATAAAGTAATATCAAGTCAAGATGCTGATATAAAAATAGGAAATTGTTTACCTTTAAAATTTATTCCTATCGGTACTACTTTACATAATGTTGAAATGAAAGTCGGTAAGGGTGGCCAAATTGCAAGATCTGCAGGTACTTCAGTAGATCTAGTAGGTAAAGATTCAGGATATGCTCAGATTAAATTAAGATCAGGTGAATTTAGGTTAGTACCTTTAGATTGTAAAGCTACTATAGGTAGTATATCTAACCCGGATCAAAAAAATATTAATTTAGGCAAAGCAGGTAGAAATAGATGGCTCGGTTGGAGACCGCATGTTAGAGGTGTAGCAATGAATCCTGTAGATCACCCTCATGGCGGTGGTGAAGGTAAAACTTCAGGAGGACGCCATCCTGTTACTCCTTGGGGATTCCCAACAAAGGGTAAGAAGACACGTAAAAATAAACGTACTTCAAAATTTATCATAAAGAAAAGAAAATAGATTTTAAATTAATTAGGTATTAGTATGGCACGTTCAATATGGAAAGGGCCTTTTGTAGACGGTTATTTAATAAAGAAAGTTCAAAAATTAATGGAATCAGGTAAATCTGAAATGATTAAAACTTGGTCTAGAAGATCAACGATTTTGCCTATTTTTGTAGGGTTTACCTTTTCTGTTCATAATGGAAATAAATTTATTCCGGTTTCTGTAAATGAAGAAATGGTTGGAAGAAAATTAGGTGAATTTGCTCCTACTAGAACATTTCACGGTCATGGAGCAGATAAAAAAGTCAAAAGAAAGTAAAGATTTATGGTACAGGAAAATAAAAATTTTGCTACGGCAAAAGCTAAATCTATTAGAGTAAGTCCAAGGAAGCTAAATTTAGTTGCAGCCTTTATTAGAAATATGAAAGTATCTGAAGCATTGGTACAATTAACTTTTTCTCCTAAAAGAATTGCAAAAGTTGTAAAAGATTGTTTACAATCTGCTGTTGCAAATGCTGAAAATAATTTAGGTCTAGATATAGATAGATTGGTTATTACTAAAGCGACTGTAGGTAAGGCTTTAGTAATGAAAAGAGTTATGCCAAGAGCAAAAGGAAGAGCAACTAGAATAAATAAGTTTTTTAGTAATCTTTATATAACTGTTACAGAAAAAGAGGATAATTAAATGGGGCAGAAAGTTTGTGCACATGGTTTTAGAGTTGGACCGACTTTAATTAAAGGTTGGGATTCCGTATTATATGCAGAAAAACATTATAAAACTCTTTTTATACAAGATTTAAAAATTAGGGATTTAATAAATAAGGGTTTTAATCAAGCTCAAATTAGCAGAGTTTTAATCGAACGTCCTTCTAATAAAAGTATTATAATTAATATTAATGCCAAAAAACCAAATATCATTATTGGTAGAAACGGTAGTGAAATTGATAAGCTAAAAAAAGCTATCGAGAAAATGACTTCTTTAAAAGAAGTTTATATAAATATTCACGAAGTTAGAAAGTTTAATATAGATGCTGCTATAGTAGCTCAAACTATAGCACTACAGATTGAAAAAAGAGTTTCTTTTAGAAAAGCCATGAAAACAGCAATTCAGGCTTCATTTAAACAAGGTGGACAAGGTATAAGAGTTAATTGTTCAGGACGACTTGGAGGTGCTGAAATTGCTAGAACCGAGTGGTATATAGAAGGAAGAATGCCGTTACATACTTTAAGAGCTGATATTGATTATTCAACAGCTGAGGCTATAACTACTTATGGAGTTATAGGGGTTAAAGTGTGGATTTATAAAGGTGAATATACAGAAAATAAAAGATATAATTAATTTTAAGTATTAAAATGTTAGCTCCGAAAAAACAAAAATTTAGAAAAGCTCATAAGGGTAGAGTTGCTTCAAAAGCAAAAGCAGGTACGACGCTTGCTTTTGGATCATTTGGTCTAAAATCTATAGACGGTTGGCGTGTTACTGCAAGACAAATAGAAGCAGGAAGAAAAGCTGCTACTAGATGTATGAAAAGGCAAGGAAGATTATGGATTCGCATTTTTCCGGATGTTCCCGTTTCTAAAAAGCCTGCCGAAGTAAGAATGGGTAAAGGTAAAGGTTCTCCTGAATTTTTTGCAGTTAGAGTTTCGCCTGGAAGAATTATATTTGAAATTGAAGGGGTAGAAGAAAATGTTGCACTTAGAGCTTTGGAGCTTGCAAGTGCAAAATTACCTGTTAGAACAAGGATAGTGAGACGTTATGAATGATTTGAAATTATTAAGAAGTAAGTTATCTACTGAAACAATAGAAGAGCTTTATAAAAACCTTAATCTTTTAAGGAAAGAATTGTTTAATTTAAGATTTCAACAAGCTTTAGGTGAGTTAAAAAATACTGGTAGGTTTTCGTTAGTCAAAAAGTCTATAGCACGTATTAAAACTGAATTAACAAAAAGATCTAATAGTGAGGAATATTAAAATGCCGAAAAGAGTGTTACAAGGTGTGGTTATAAGTTCAAAAGCTGATAAGACGGTTACAGTAAAAGTAGAAAGAAAGTTTAAGCATCCTATTTATAAAAAATTCGTGAAAGTATCTAAAAAATATGCTGCTCATGATTCAGAAAATAAATATCAAGAAGGAGATAAAGTTAGTATAATTGAAAGTCGTCCTATCTCAAAAACCAAAACATGGATAGTGGTAAATGGGGAATAAAGTTTTTTAATCTTTGACTTTATAAGGTAGATTGTTTATTTTATCTCTCGTGCTATAAAAAATTGGAAATAGTTTATGATTCAAATGCAGAGCATCTTGGAAGTTGCAGATAATTCCGGTGCTAAAAAAGTTATGTGTATTAAAGTTTTAGGTGGCTCCTACCATATGGTGGCAAAGCTGGGTGATGTTATAGTTGTATCTGTTAAAGAAGCTATACCCGGCGGTAAGGTTAAAAAGGGTGATGTTTATAAAGGCGTGATTGTTCGTACAAAAACCGGAGTAGTAAGACCTGATGGTAGTACAATAAAATTTGATAAAAACGCATTAGTGCTTTTGAATAAACAAGATGAACCTATCGGTACTAGAGTTTTCGGTCCTGTTACAAGAGAACTTAGAGCGAAAAAATATGTTAGAATAATGTCGCTTGCAGAGGAAGTGTTATAAATGATTAAATTAAAAGTAAAAAAAGGTGATGAAGTTGTTGTTATTACCGGAAAGCACAAAGGAAAAAAAGGTAAAGTATTAAAAGTTTTTCCTGAGAACAGTAAAGTAATTGTTTCTGGAGTAAATTTAGTAAAAAAGCATACTAAACCTAATCAAATGAGTGAAGGCGGGATAATAACTAAAGAATTACCTATACATATCTCAAATATTGCACACATCGATCCAAAAACTGGTAACCCTACCAAAGTAGCTTTTAAATTCTTAGAAGACGGTTCTAAGGTTAGAGTAGCAAAGAAATCAGGGGAAATTATCGGTAAGGAAGGTAAATAATGTTAAGATTTAAAGAATTATATCAGCAAAAAATTATTGAATACTTACAAAAAGAATTTTCTTATAAAAATAAACACGAAATACCGCAAATTAAGAAAATTGTTATAAATATGGGAGTAGGGGAAGCAATAGCCGATTCCAAAGTAATTAATAATGCAGTAAATGATCTTACTTTGATTTCCGGTCAGAAGCCGGTTGTAACGTTAGCAAGAAAATCTATTGCAACCTTTAAGTTACGCGAAAATATGAAAATAGGCTGCAAGGTTACATTACGTAAAGATAGAATGTATGATTTTTTAGAAAGGCTAGTAATTGTTGCGTTACCTCGTGTTAAAGAATTTTGTGGTTTTTCTTATAAAAGTTTTGATGGTAAAGGAAATTTTACTTTTGGATTAAAAGAGCAGATAGTTTTTCCTGAAATTAATTACGATAAAATCGATACAATAAGGGGTATGGATATTACAATCGTTACATCTGCTAAAACAGATAAAGAAAGTAAGTTTTTGTTATCAGGGTTTAATTTACCTTTTTATAATTAATTTTTTAGGATATATATAATGGCAAAAGTAAGTTCTATAAAAAAGAACGAAAGTAGGAAAAAAAAATCACAAAGTTTACATAATAAACGTTTAGCGTTAAAAAGTAAAATTTATGATAAAAATATTTCATTAGAAGAGCGTTTTTCTTTGGTAATGTCGCTTGCACAATTACCTAGAAATTCATCATCTACTAGAATAAGAAATAGATGTGAGCTTACAGGTAGACCAAGAGGTGTTACAAGAAAATTCGGTATATCGAGGAATAAGCTTAGGGAATTAATAGGTAGAGGCTTAGTTCCTGGTGTAGTTAAGTCAAGTTGGTAAAAGTCGATAGGTAAATAATATGTCAATGACGGATAATGTAGCAGATATGTTAACTAGAATTAGAAATGCTTATAAAAGTAAATTAATAAATGTTTCTTTTCCTAGTTCTAAAATTAAAACTTCAATTTTAGATGTTTTGCAAAAAGAAGGTTATATAAAAGATTATGTAACTACTCAAAAAAATAATATTAGTTATACTGAAGTAGCTTTAAAATACTCTGTTAACGGTGATGCTTCTATATGCGAAATTCATAGAGTATCAAAGCCCGGAAAAAGAGTATATTCTGCTATTAAAGATTTGAAAGGATATTATAATAATATGGGTATATATATTCTTTCTACTCCTTACGGTGTTATGTCTGATAGAGAAGCTCATATTAAAAATGTCGGCGGCGAAGTAATTTGTAAAGTATTTTAAGGTAAAAAAATGTCACGTGTTGGAAAATTGCCGATTACTATACCTGAAGGTGTAAAAGTTGGTTTAAATGATTTAGAAGTAAAAATATCCGGACCTAAAGGCGAATTATCAAAAACTTTTAAAGGTAATATAGCAATTTCATTGGCAGAAAATAAGCTTTTAGTAAAACCTTTAGCCGCAAATAAAAATGCACGTGCTATGTGGGGTACTGCAAGAAGCATAATATCAAATATGGTTACCGGCGTTAAAGAAGGGTTTAAGCTTAAACTCGAAATTAACGGAGTCGGTTACAGGGCAATGATAAAAGGTAAATATTTAAATTTAATGCTTGCTAAAAGCCATAATACAAAAATTGAAATACCTTCAGATATTAAAATAGAGGTGCCTAAGCAAAATATTATTATTCTTGAGGGAACAGATAAAGAAAAGTTAGGACAATTTGCTTCAATTATTATAAAACAGAGACCACCTGAGTCTTATAAAGGAAAAGGGATTAAATTTGAAAATCAATTTATACCGCGTAAAGAAGGTAAGAAAAATTAAATTTAAGAGTTAAATATGCGTAGTGCTAAGCTAAAATTTGAAAAAAGAAGAAGTAGAATAAGACATAAAATATCTAAAACATCTAATAGAGTTAGATTATCGATATTTAAGTCAGGTAGACATATATATGCGCAAATTATTGATGATTCTAAGTCTATAACGATTGCTTCTGCTTCAACTTTAGATGAGAAATTAAAAAAATCTCATTGTAATATTGAAAATGCTATCAAAGTAGGTGAAGAAATAGCAAAAAAAGCTGATTCTGCAGGGATAAAAGAAGTAGTATTTGATAGGGGCGGATATAAGTATCACGGTGTTGTAAAAGCTCTAGCTGATGCAGCTAGAGAGAAAATAAAATTTTAGGTTATAAGGTTGTAGTAATGTCTAAAGTTAAAAAAAATGAAGAGACTTTAAGTGAAGTTTTAGTTGATGTAAATAGAGTTACAAAAGTAGTAAAAGGCGGTAGAAGATTTGCTTTTTCTGCTTATGTAGTTGTCGGTGATAAAGCCGGCAGAGTCGGAGCGGGACACGGAAAAGCTAAAGAAGTAAACGAAGCTCGAGGAAAGGCAAAACAAGCCGCTAAAAAGAGAATGATAAAAGTGCCTTTATATCAAAATAGGACTATTCACCATGATGTTGTGGGTAAAAGTGGAGCTGCTAAAGTGATTTTAAGAAGAGCTAAAGCAGGTACGGGCGTTATAGCCGGAGGGTCTATGAGAGCAATTTTTGATTCTTTAGGCGTTCATGATATTGTTGCTAAATCAATAGGTTCAACGAATGTTTACGCAATGATTTCTGCAACATTTGATGCATTAAATAAACTTGCATCACCAAAATCTATTGCTATGAGAAGAGATAAAAAAGTAAATGAAATATCTGTAAAATCTTCTGATATTCAAGTTAATGAATAATGTTGCGTAAGTAAGGTGAAGTTATGAATAATAAGATCAATAATATAAAAATTACTCAAGTTAAAAGTGCTATAGGTCGTAAGTATGATCAAAGATTGACATTAGTTGGGCTTGGTTTAAACGAAATTAATAAGACTGTTATTCTTGAAAATACTAATTCAATCAAAGGGATGGTTGAAAAAGTAAAGCATTTGTTAAAAATAGAAAATATGTAATTAGAGTTTTTAAATGAAATTAAATGAATTATATAATAATATAGGTGCTAAAAAAAATAAGAAAAGAATAGCACGCGGTATTGGTAGCGGTAAAGGAAAAACCGGCGGTAGAGGAATTAAAGGTCAAAAATCTAGATCCGGCGTTGCAATAAAAGGTTTTGAAGGTGGTCAAACACCTATGATCAAAAGACTACCTAAAAGAGGGTTTAATTGTATTTCAACTAAAAAATACAATATAATAAATATTTATAATATTGAAGAAGCATTAACCGATGGGCGTTTAAGTGCTGATGATACTATTACAAAAGAAAAATTGGTAGAAGTCGGAGTAGTTAATAATAAAAATAATAAGAAATTATTGAAATTATTATCTATTTGTAGTGATGATTTCGCTTCTCCTCTATCATTAAAATTAGATGCTTATTCTTCTAAAGCTAAGGATTTAATCGAGAAAGCAGGTGGAAAATTATTATAGTATATGGGGCAGAATTTTTCTAAAAAATCCGGTAATGATTTAGTTAGTCGCATTGTTTTTACTATTCTCATTCTTATAGTATGTAGATTTGGGTCTTTTATACCTATACCCGGTATAGATTCAATTGCTTTAAGTAGTGTGGCTGAAAAGAATCAATCCGGAATACTCGGAATGTTCAATATGCTATCCGGAGGATCGCTAGGTAGAATGTCCATTTTTGCTTTAGCAATTATGCCGTATATTACCGCCTCAATTATTATCCAATTAATGTCAGTTGCATATAAACCTTTGGAAAATTTAAAAAAAGAAGGGGAAGTCGGCAAAAGAAAAGTAAATCAGCTATCGAGATATTTAACGGTTCTGCTTGCTTCTTTTCAGGCTTATGGAGTTGCTATAAGTTTAGAGTCAATTGTAACAAATACCGGTCCTGTAGTAATTTTAGCGGGTTTTTTCTTTAGAGTTACAACCGTAATTACTTTGGTTGTAGGTACTATGCTATTAATGTGGTTAGGAGAACAAATTACACAACGTGGAATAGGTAACGGTACGTCTTTAATTATATTTATAGGTATAATTTCGGGAGTACCTAGTGCTATTATTAGTATGTTTGAATTATCAAGAAAAGGAGCATTATCGCCTTTAATAGCGATAGCTGTTTGTATTGGAGTAGTTGTATTAATAGCTATAATTATATTTTTTGAAAAAGCCCAAAGAAAATTATTGGTGCAGTATCCTAAAAGACAAGTAGGAAATAAAATTTATGGAGGAGAAGCAACGCATATGCCTCTTAAGTTAAATACTTCTGGTGTAATACCTCCAATATTTGCTAGTTCAATTTTACTATTTCCTGCTACGCTTGCTAATTTTTCTAATAGTAATTCAGAAACTATGGGCATGCTTACTTATTACTTAGGGCATGGAAAACCCGTATATATTTTATTGTATGTAGCATTAATTATGTTTTTTAGTTTTTTTTATACTGCAATAGTATTTAATTCTGAAGAAACTGCTAATAATTTAAGAAAATACGGTGCTTATATTCCGGGTAAAAGACCAGGGAAAAATACGTCTGATTATTTTGATTATATACTTACAAGGCTTACGGTTATAGGTGGGATATATTTAAGTGTAATATGTGTAATTCCGGAGCTATTAATGAATAAGTATGTAATCTCTCTTTCTTTAGGAGGTACGAGTTTTTTAATTGTAGTGAACGTGGTACTTGATACTATGACTCAGATTCAAACTTACTTATTTAGTAGTAAGTATGAAGGTTTAATGAAGAAAGTAAAATTAAAAAATTAAAAATGAGCTTAAATAGTGATAGTAATTTTTTTAGGTCCTCCAGGAGCTGGAAAGGGAACACAAGGAAAAAAGATAGCTAAAAAAATTGATTTACCACATATAGCAATCGGTGATATATTTAGAACAATTATTAAAACATCAACTAGTGAAGCTGAGTTAATTAATAATTATGTTAAGCAAGGGGAGCTTATCCCTAATGAAATAGTTAATCAAGTAATCAAAAATTTTTTATTATCCTCTGAATATAAAAACGGCTATATATTAGATGGATATCCGCGTAATTTAGAGCAAGCGAAATTCTTTGAATCATTTATTAAAGAAAAAATTAAAATAATATATTTTGATGTTTCAGATGAATTATTAATTAAAAGAGTTTTAGGAAGATATAGTTGTAAAAATTGCGGTAAAATATATAATAGTTACTTCTTGCAGCCTAAAACTGATAATGTATGTGATGTTTGCGGTTCAAGTACATTTGATTATAGAAAAGATGACAATGAAGAAGTAATAAAAAAAAGAATTGAAGTATATAAAACAGAAACATATCCGTTAATAGATTATTATAAAAATAGTGGTAATTTTTATATAGTTAATGGAAGTAAAAATGAACAAGAAATAGAAATTGATATACAGAAAATACTAAAAATAAATTGACTTTATAAAGATTTTTATATTATTTTCTAGTTACCAGTAAAATTTTGGAGATTATTTGTGGCAAGAATTGCAAGTGTTAATATTCCCGATAATAAACGTTTAGTTGTGAGTTTAACTTACATTTACGGTCTTGGACCTACTATGGCAGCAGAGATCTGTAATAAAGCAAAAATATCGAAAGATAAAAAAGTTAAAGAACTTACGGATCAAGAGTTAATAAGCTTACGTAATATTATTGAAAGCGAGTATAAAGTTGAGGGTGATTTAAAACGAGAAGTTACGCTTAATATTAAGAAAAAGAAAGATATAAGATGTTATCAAGGGCTTAGACATATACGTAAGTTGCCGGTGAGAGGACAGAACACGCATTCTAATGCTCGAACTAGAAAAGGTAAAGCTATTGCGATAGCCGGAAAGAAAAAAGCTGTAAAATAATAGTTTAAGTATAGAGTATAAATAATGAATCAGACGGTTAAAGTTAAGAAAAAGAAAAAAACTATCACTCTTGGTGTTGTACATATCCGAGCATCATTTAATAATACTATAGTAACATTTACTGATATCCAAGGTAATACTATTTCTTCTGCATCGGCAGGAGGTAATGGGTTTAAAGGGGCAAGAAAAGCAACACCTTATGCAGCTCAAGTAACAATTGATAGAGCGTCGGAAAAAGCAAAAGAATATGGTCTAAAAACTATTTCTATTAGGATTGGAGGACCGGGAGCTCAGCGTGAATCAGCAATGAGAGCTTTATTCGGACAAAATTTTGTGGTTACATCAATTTTAGATGTATCGTCAATTGCTCATAATGGAGTAAGACCGCCAAAAAGAAGAAGAGTATAAGAGAATCATAGGTATTAAATGTTATCGTTAAGTAAAAATTGGAATACTTTAATAAAGCCGAATAAAGTCGCTTATGAAAATTTTCCGGAAACCAATAATAAAGCTAAAATTGTAGTTGAACCTTTAGAAAGAGGTTTTGGTTTAACACTCGGTAATGCTATGAGAAGAGTATTACTTTCTTCTTTACAAGGAGCAGCTATCACTTCTATAAAGATCCCTGCTATAGAACATGAATTTTCTTTTATACCCGGTGTAAAAGAAGATGTATCGGAAGTGATTTTAAACATTAAAGGTATTGAAGTAAAAATGCATGTTGCGGAAAAACGTATCATGAAATTAAAAGCAACAGGACCTTGTGTTGTAACGGCCGGTATGATTGAAACAGGTCATGATGTAGAAATACTGAATCCGGATCATGTAATTTGTAATATAGCTAAGAACAAGCAGCTTGAAATGGAATTAACTTGTAAGGTTGGTAAAGGATATGTACTTAGCACAAATAGTTATGAGGATAATTTACCTATTGGTGAAATAGCTATAGATGCTTTATTTAACCCAGTAAAGAGTGTTACTTATAAGGTAGAAAATACTAGGGTAGGTCAGGTTACTGACTATGATAAGTTAATTATGTTTGTAGAAACTAACGGTGATTTATTACCTGAAATGGCTGTAGGTTTGGCTGCACGTATTTTACAAGAGCAATTACGATTATTTATTTCTTTTGAAGAACAGGAAGAAGATAAGCAAGTTAAAACTGATGCTTTACCGTTTTCACCTTATTTACTTAAGAAAGTTGATGAATTGGAATTATCGGTTAGATCGGCAAATTGTTTAAAAAATGATAATATAATATATATAGGGGATCTAGTAAAAAGAACGGAATCCGATATGCTGAGAACTCCAAATTTCGGTAGAAAATCTTTAAATGAGATTAAAGAAATATTGGCAAAATTTAATTTAAGATTCGGTATGGATGTACCGGATTGGCCACCGGAAAATATTCAGGAATTATCTAAACGTTATGAAGATTCTTATAATTAAGGACTAATAAAAATGCGACATAAAATTAAAGGTAGAAAGTTAAATGTAACAAGTAGTCATAGGCAAGCAATGCTCGCTAATATGGCTGTAGCACTTGTAACCCATGAACAAATTAAAACTACTTTACCAAAAGCTAAGGAATTAAGACCTTACATTGAAACTCTAATTACTAAAGCTAAAAAAGCTGATTTAACGGTAAGAAGAAGCGTTTTATCAAAAATAAAAGATAAAAAAGTAGTAGAAAAGCTTATAAATATTTTAGGTACTAGATATAAAGATAGACCTGGCGGTTATACTAGAATAATAAAAGCCGGATTCCGTTATGGTGATTTAGCACCGATAGCATATATTGAATTTGTAGATAGAGATATTAATGCTAAAGGAAATATACAGCAAGATGCTAATGAAGAAATTAAAAATTAAAATATAAGGGACTCGGTAATGGCTAATCATTCTTCAGCAAAAAAAGCTGCTAGACAAACAGTAAAAAGAACTCTAATCAATAAAAAAAGATCTAGTGCAATAAAAACTTTTATAAAGAAAGTTGTACATGAAATCAGTCTTGGTAATAAAGAAAATGCTAACTTAGCTTTATCTGTTGCTCAGTCTAAGATAATGCAAGGTGTGAAAAAAAATATAATTAAATTAAATACCGCCTCAAGGAAAATCAGCAGATTATCAAGACAAATAAAAAGTTTGAATGAAAGTAAATAACACTTTATAGGTAATTTAAAAGCAAAAACTAATAAAATTTTGCTAAATTATTTATATATACTTCTTATTAATTATAAATAATGTTATTTTACTAATTAATAAAAAATATGGGCGATTAGCTCAGCTGGTAGAGTATCTCGTTTACACCGAGAGTGTCGGCGGTTCGAGTCCGTCATCGCCCACCAATCAAAAGTTTTTAGTATTTCAACGAAAACATCAAATGTTGGAATATATTTAAACAACAAACTAACTTAAGCGAATTAAATTTGAAGGAACAGATTTTTAACTCTAATAATTATACCGAACTTTTTCAAATGATTCAAAATGTGTCACTCCCCAGTAGAACGCTATACCTACCGGTATCGAAGAATTCCGTAAGTTCCTAATATATTTACTAAGTAAGCTATGCCAAACGAAGTAACTACGTATATAAAAATTGATGAAAATGCATAAATAAGAGTAGTAAACGTAAATCTTTTAAATATTGGAAAGTTTTTATAAAGTATTGATGCAGCAGTACTGGTAGTTATACTTGTCATAACTAATAGTAATTGAATTTTAGATAAACTTGAAGAAGTAGTTATTATTTAGTAAATAAATACTAGAGGGCATACAAATTAAAAATATAATTGCTCTAACTTTTAATAATTTAAGAGGATGAAATTTTTTTGTTAACAAAACTAATGTAATCATTAAGATTAATTGAGCAATAGCAAGACAAAAATTATTTTTTATAATTTCGAGTGCAGTATAATTAAAATTTGTTTTTAATAATGATGCACAATAAATATAAGTAAGATAAGAACAAGCAGAACCAGAATTTACAAGAAAGAAATAAGCTAAAATAGTTTTTATATTAATTTTCTCTTCTACATATTCTTTAAATGATAATTCTTTATCATTTATTCCAAAATTTTCTAAAGTATTTTTTATTCGACGTTTTGCATCTATAAACTCCGTTGATTCACGTAAATTAGTTCTTGCTATAAAACCTACTAAAGCTATTATAGTTCCTCCCCAAAAGGCATAATGCCAATTAAAAAGATAAGTAATACTAATAATACCAAATGCTAATGCCATAATGCCACCCCACTGAGCAGCTATATTTATTATACCAACATAGGTATAGCTAGACCATAGTAAATAGGTACATACTATGCTAATATATATGTTATAAATAATAATAAATAAATTATGGCAAGCAGTTACAGTTACGATTTAAGAATGAAACTATTCAAAGCTCTAGATGATGGGCTCTCAATTGTTAAAGCATGTAAAATATTCAATATAGGTCGTAACACTATATATAGATGGAAAACTCTTAAATGGGAAACAGGAGATATAAAAGCAAAACCTTATGGTCCAGCAAAGGGTTATAATGCAAAAATAAATCTCAAAGAATTTGAAGAATTAATTATCAATAATCATGATAAAACAGCTAAAGAATTAAGTATTATACTAGGTAATAGATTACAAAGAACTAGAATAAATTACTATAGAAAACTACTAGGGTACACTTATAAAAAAAAGTCATCTTCATCCCAGAAGGGATATTGGTTTAAGGAATGAATTTATAGAAAAGATACAGCAAATTTCTAAAGAAACTCTAGTATTCATTGATGAGTCAGGAATAGAAGATAATGCTTGTAGAGAATATGGATGGAGTATAAAAGGTACTAGATGTTATGGAAACAAAGTGTATCAACATAAATCCAGGATCAGTATGATAGCGGGGCTTCGTAATAATCAAATTATAGCGCCAGTAATATTTGAAGGAAATTGTAATAAAGAAATATTTACAACCTATGTAGAGACTATATTAACTAAAGAATTACATCCTGGACAAACAGTAATTATGGATAATATCAACTTCCATAAGAATAATATAATAAGAGAATTAATCGAGTCGGTTGGGTGCAGAATTTTATTCTTACCTACATATAGCCCAGACTTAAATCCTATAGAACATTATTGGTTTAAGATTAAGAACGAAATAAGAAAAGTTACGGGGCAATTCAAAGATATCAGTATGGCTGTAGAACACGTACTAAAGTTTATTTAACTGTACCTATTTACTATGGTCTAGCTATACTAAATGAGCTTTTTTTCCCAAAGTCTGATCCACATACAGCAGCAATTTTTCAACTCTTACTTTTTCTCAACTTTTGCTTTTAGACCTATTGGAGCTGTAATATTTGGTTGGATTGGTGACAATATAGGGCGGAAGTCTACAATTATTATTACTACTATGTTGATGGCACTTTCATGTTTTATTATTGCTAACCTTGCACCATTTCCCCAAATAGGAGTAACAGCAGCATATTTATTAACTATATGTTGTGCAATACAAGGGATTTCATCAGTAGGTGAAGTGGTAGGAGCCTCTCTTTATCTAACAGAAATAACTGAACCGCCAATAAGATATCCAGTAGTATGTACAATAGCAATGGGGTCTACACTAGGGGGCAGTGTAGCCTTAGCAATATCTTGGCTGTTTACTTCTTACGGGTTTAATTGGCGGTTAGCTTTTTGGTTTGGTCTTATAATAGGGTTTAATAGGAGCAGTTGCAAGAACAGCACTTCGTGAAACTCCAGATTTTGCGGATGCAAAACGTCGTTTGAAAAAAAATTCTTGAAGAAAAAAATAGTTATTCAAAAGAGTTATTTAAGGAAAACCAGCTTATTAACGAAAAACTTAATATAAAAACAGTATTAGCTTTATTCCTTATTTATTGTGCATGGCCTGCGTGTTGTTATTTCGTGTTTGTTCACTGTAGTAATATACTTAAGGATTCTTTTGGATATACTAGTCATGAGGTCATTCAACATAATTTTTATGTATCCTTAGTAAAACTATTTGCTCTTTTCATATTTGCGTATGCTTCTTATAAAACTCATCCATTAAAAGTTATTAAAGTAAGAACGCTAATTTTTTCTCTTTTCCTTTTTTATCTATTATATAATACTATTTACAGTAATCCGGCTAGTACACCATTTCAATTATTTATTATACAATCTTTTGTGATTGTTTTTGGGTTTGGTGATACTCCAGCACTTCCAATATTTCTTATTCATTTTCCAATTTTTAAACATTTTACTTGTGCTAGTTTGGTATTTGCTATATCACATGCTTTAATGTATGTAGTTACTTCTTTTGGTTTAGTGTATTTAATTAATTATTTTGAATCATGGGCATGGGGGGTTAATAGCGATTATTATTCCTACAGGGATTGGATATATTGGGGGTATAAATCACTTTCAAAGATTGGAGAAAGAAGTGAATCAGTATCCTTAAACCTAAAAGAAATTTTTTTTGAATATCTATTTGTATATCTAAAAATATTGTAGGGATCTTTATCTTTAAATAAATAGATAAAGGTACAAAATTTCTTAAAGTCTCTTCAATAATTTTTTTAGCCTTTTCAGGTGATTTAGCTGCTAATGTTTGTACATTATGAATACGATCAAATAATTTTATAAATGCGGTATCATATCTTTTTTGCTTAATTAATAGGTTTAAGCTTTCCTCGACACTGATTTTTCCGTGAGGTTTAATTCTAGTTAAACCTTCTACATGTTTTGCTATTTCTTTACCAAAAATTTCGATGATCATCTTTTCAGTAAGCTCTGTATCCTCAATAGTATCGTGAAGTAGAGCAGCATTTATCATATTAGAAGTAAAAAGCTTAGGAGCTTCGTCTGCCACAAACTCCGCAAGCATAATCGCTACCTCAATTGGGTGAGAGTAGTAAGGATCACCCGATTGACGCATTTGCGAGCCGTGATATTTACGGGCGTAGTAGATACTTTTTTGACTTCCTCTATATCAACAGGATTTTTTACTTTAGTGTTTAAATATTCGAGTTTATCAATCAGCTTTTTAGCGTAAATGCAAATTTCAAACTTTTCTTTCCAAGAGCTTATATCTTCCATAAAAGTTATTTTATTTATATTAATAATAGTTGATTACAATTAAAGCAAAAGTTAAAAAATTGCAATAACAAATAATTTTTTAACTTTAAATAGATTAATAACTTTTGGTTATATTGTATTTAAACAACTTCATTCTGTTTTGTTATTTACTTTTGCTTCTTGTTCTTGCTGTAATTTATACTCTGCTGCTTTTTCTTCTATATAGTTAAAAAAGAAATAACAAAAAGTTAAAAAACTAGTAAGAATAATAGCAAATGTTATTAATATTAACTTAAGCTCTTTCCTTGCATTTTGAGCTTTTAAACGCTTTTCCTCCTCTTCATCTATTATTAACTCAGAGGTTAAAGTTTCTTCTTCTTTATTTTCCATATTTTAACTCTTAAAAATTAGATTATATCATGAATGACAGAGTTTAATTATCATTTAAGAGAAGTAATTAAAATAAGTCAATGACTATAATTATAGTTTTATAAATTTAGTTCACCTATAAATATAATTATTTAGAGTTGAAAAAATCATCATTGCTTCCGTGGGAATGACATAAGATCCGTGCAACAAAGTCGCTTTTAGCTAGGAATGACATCAAAGCGTTAAGCTCCAATACAAAGCAATTCTTTTTAGGCAATGCCGTCAAAACAATAATGTTCTCAATTGACTTTTGGAAAGGCACAGGTTTTTCGAGCCATGCAACAAGGCGTACGGCTGCTCGCAATGACGATATCAGCTGCTTTTAGGTGATACCTGTTTTAGCCTTAATTTTTATATTCCAGGATAAATTATAGTATGCTAAGATATTGCTTTTAAAAATAAGTGGTTATCAGTGTCAAAATTTTCTTTTAATATTCATCATCAGAATAAAAAAGCTAGAAGCGGTATTATCACAACCGCACACGGTGAGATTCGCACTCCTGCCTTTATGCCGGTCGGGACTAGAGGAACCGTTAAGGCAATGCTACCTGAATCAGTAGCTGAAACGGGGGCGGATATACTGCTTGGTAATACGTATCACTTAATGCTGCAGCCGACTGCCGAACGTATAGCACGTCTTGGCGGTCTGCATAAATTCATGAATTGGGATAAGCCTATATTAACCGATTCCGGCGGTTTTCAGGTAATGTCGTTATCGAAGTTACGCAAGATAACCGAAGAGGGAGTAAGTTTCAGCTCTCATATTAACGGCAATAAATATATGTTAACTCCTGAGCGTTCTACCGAAATACAATATCTGCTCGGTAGTACGATTACTATGGCTTTTGATGAATGTACGCCTTACCCTTCAACCTTTGAAGAAGCTAAAACTTCTATGCAGTTAACGACTAGATGGGCGAAGAGATCGCGTAATGCTTTTGTTAAGCAGGAAGGCTACGCACAATTCGGTATTATTCAAGGTAGTATTTACGAAGAATTACGTGAGCAATCGGCTAAGGATTTAGTAGAACTCGATTTTGAGGGCTATGCTATAGGCGGGCTTGCGGTAGGCGAGGGGCAGGAGCTTATGTTTAAAGTACTTGACTATGCTCCCGATTTTCTGCCGCAAAATAAGCCGCGTTACTTAATGGGAGTCGGTAAGCCTGCTGATATTATCGGTACGGTTAGCAGGGGTATAGATATGTTTGACTGCGTAATCCCGACACGCTCAGGTCGCAACGGTCAGGCTTTTACCAAATACGGTACGGTAAATATCCGCAATAGCAAATATGTCGATGATAACGAGCCGCTTGAGTATGATTGCCTATGTCCTGCTTGTAAAAACTATAGTAAAGCTTATCTGCATCACTTAGTTAGAATCGGTGAAATACTTGGCTCTATGCTAATGACGTGGCATAATTTAACATATTTTCAAAACCTCATGAGCCGTATTAGAGAATATATTAAACTAGGTAAAGATTTTGATTTTAATTCTTAAATTGACTAATTATAAAATATGTCTTATTATATGTACATGTACTTAAATATATCATATTATGGAAGCAATATCTTACACTAAAGCAAGAAATAATTTTGCAGATATTATGGAAAGAGTTTGTGTAGATCACACTTCAGTGGTTGTAACTAGACAAAAACAAAAACCGGTGGTTATTATGTCCCTTGAAGACTATAATGCTATGGAGGAAACTTTATACTTATTAAAAAGCCCTAAAAATGCTGCAAGACTAAAACGAGCAATTAATGATTTTGAAGCAAATAAAAACTTTAAAACAATGTCTTTATAATGGAAATATCATTTCACATTGATGCATGGGCAGATTATTTGTACTTTCAAAAAAATGATACAAAAATTCTAGAAAAAATAAATGAGCTAATTAAAGATATTACAAGTTCTCCCTTTACGGGAATCGGTAAACCTGAAGGCTTAAAGTACGATTTATCAGGCTATTGGTCTCGCCGGATTAATCACGAACATAGGTTAATATATACTATTAAAGGTAAAACCGTTTATATATTACAATGTAGATATCATTATTAAATCCGAATTTTAAATAAAAGTATGAATTACTAATGCAAAATATTGATTTAATATCTGAAGAAGAAGCAAAAAAATTACTAGAAGAATTAGCAGATAAAATAGCAGCATATAATCATGCTTATTATATAGAAGATAATCCTTTAGTTTCAGATGCCGAGTATGATCAGCTATTTAATACCAATCTAAAGCTAGATCAGAAATTCCCCCATCTAATTCTAGAAAATAGTCCTAGCAAAAAAGTAGGGGCTAAAATAGCAAATAAATTTGCTAAAGTTACGCATCAAGCACCAATACTATCTCTTAGTAATGCTTTTGACGAGCAAGATGTAAGAGATTTTGTAGATCGTATAAAAAATTTCTTACGCCTTGATGAGTTTGTTCCTATCTTTTGTGAGCCTAAAATAGACGGTTTGTCTTTTTCTGCTATTTATAAAGATGGGCTGCTTACAACGGGAGCTACAAGAGGTGATGGATATGTCGGTGAAGATATAACGGCAAATATTAAAACAATCAAAAATTTTCCTCATAAAATAGATAATGCTCTGGAGTTTTTAGAAGTGCGAGGGGAAATTTATATTGAGAAACAAGATTTTTTAAACCTAAATAAAGAACAGGAAGAGCAGGGCAGAGATAAATTTGCCAATCCTCGTAATGCTGCTGCCGGCTCGCTTCGTCAACTTGATGCTTCTATTACGGCTCAAAGGCCGCTCAAATATTTTGTTTATTCAGGAGGGGTAACTGAACAGAATCTCGCTTCTTCACAAGATCAACTACTTACAAAATTAAAAGAATTCGGCTTTAGCGTTAATGAGATATCAAAACTTGCGTATTCCGAAGAAGAAATTTTTGCTTTTTATGAATATCTCAAAACAAATAGAGAAAATTTACCTTATGAAATTGATGGAGTAGTATATAAGCTAAATGATTTTGCACTGCAAAATAGAATGGGGTTTATTGCTAGATCTCCAAGATTTGCTACCGCTCATAAATTTCCTGCTATAATAGGACAAACAAAACTGCTTTCTATTACGGTGCAAGTAGGCAGAACCGGTACGTTAACACCGGTAGCCGAGCTTGAACCTATAGAAATAGGCGGGGTAACCGTTAGCAGAGCAACGCTGCATAATTTTCAAGAAATTATGCGAAAAGACGTACGTATCGGCGATTATGTATTTCTGCAACGTGCCGGTGACGTTATTCCTCAAATTACGGGAGTTGATTTTGATAAACGTCCTAATGATACAGCAACGTTTGATACTCCTTTATTTTGTCCGTCATGCAATTCTAAATTACATTATGTACCTGAAGATATTATTATACGCTGTGATAACGGTCTTAACTGCCCTGCTCAGAATTATGAGCGTATCCGTCATTTTGTATCGAAAAATGCTATGGATATTGAAGGATTAGGGCGTAAGCAAGTTGAGTTTTTAATAGATAAGGGATTAATTAGCAATCCATTCGATATTTTCTTTTTAAAAGAAAAAAATGATTCTAGCTTAACAAAACTTGAGAACATGGATGGGTGGGGTAAAAAATCAGTAGAGAATCTTTTTAAAAATATAGAAAAATCAAAGAACGTTAGCTTACCAAGGTTCATATATGCATTAGGTATAAGGCATATCGGTGAACAAAACGCTAAATTACTTGCTAGAGAATTTGGTAGCTATGCTAATTTTATAGCTCAAATGGGATTACTTAGTAAAAACGATTCGGATATCTATCAAAAACTAAATGATTTAGAGGGTATCGGCTATAAGATTTTAGTAGATATTATTGATTTTTTTGACATTAAAGAAAATATTGAACTTATCAAAAAACTTGGTGAAATATTAAATATTGAAGATTATAAAGAGACTAGAGAACAAAGCAGTTTAACAGGCAAGATAGTAGTATTTACCGGTAGCTTACCGACGATATCTAGAGCGGAAGCTAAAGCAACGGCTGAAAAGTTTGGAGCTAAAGTTGCAGCTAGCGTATCATCTAAAACGGATTTAGTCGTAGCAGGCGTTGATGCAGGCAGTAAACTTAAAAAAGCTAAAGAGCTGGGAATTAAAATTATTGATGAAGAAGAATGGCTTACGCTCATAAAAAATGTTTAAAACAATGAATAAAGAAATGGAAAACCAGGTAGTAATTTATCAAGATGAAAATGGGGAAGTTAATGTTGAGGTTAAGATAATAGACGAAACAGTTTGGCTATCTTTAAATCAAATAGCAGAATTATTCGCCCGAGATAAATCAGTAATTTCAAGACATCTAAAGAATATATTTAAAGAGCAAGAATTAGAAGAGAAAGCAGTTGTTGCATTTTTTGCAACAACTGCCGCTGACGGTAAAACATACCAAGTAGAATATTATAATTTAGATGCAATAATATCAGTCGGGTATAGGGTAAATTCTAAGAGAGGGATCGCCTTTAGAAAGTGGGCTACTAACTTACTTAAAGAATATCTCATTAAAGGCTATAGTATTAATCAAGATAAAATTACTCAAAAGAAATTAAATAATCTACAACAAACGGTAGAACTTTTAACAAATACTTTGATAAATCAAAATTTAGTAAATAGTACAGGACAAGAATTAATTAATCTTATAAGGAATTACTCTAAAACATGGGAGATATTAGTTAAATATGATGAAGACAAATTAAATCCACCGACAAAATTACAAGCAGAAACTAATGGATTATTAAGCTATAGCTAGACCATAGTAAATAGGTACAGTTAAATAAACTTTAGTACGTGTTCTACAGCCATACTGATATCTTTGAATTGCCCCGTAACTTTTCTTATTTCGTTCTTAATCTTAAACCAATAATGTTCTATAGGATTTAAGTCTGGGCTATATGTAGGTAAGAATAAAATTCTGCACCCAACCGACTCGATTAATTCTCTTATTATATTATTCTTTTTTTTTATAAGTGTAGCCTAGTAGTTTTCTATAGTAATTTATTCTAGTTCTTTGTAATCTATTACCTAGTATAATACTTAATTCTTTAGCTGTTTTATCATGATTATTGATAATTAATTCTTCAAATTCTTTGAGATTTATTTTTGCATTATAACCCTTTGCTGGACCATAAGGTTTTGCTTTTATATCTCCTGTTTCCCATTTAAGAGTTTTCCATCTATATATAGTGTTACGACCTATATTGAATATTTTACATGCTTTAACAATTGAGAGCCCATCATCTAGAGCTTTGAATAGTTTCATTCTTAAATCGTAACTGTAACTGCTTGCCATAATTTATTTATTATCATTTATAACATATATATTAGCATAGTATGTACCTATTTACTATGGTCTAGCTATATAAAATATGGACGGAAAAGAGTAAGAGATTCTCTCCAAGTAAAGAAGCATTATGGTTAAATTTTATTGTAAAAAAAAGTAAAACAATATGATCAGATTAGTTTATTTATTTCTCACTTTAATAATCAGTTTTAAAATATACGCTAAGGAATATAAAGGCTTAACCTATAATCGTTATGAAAAAGATAAGCATGTTATTTATGTGTTAACTATTGATCCTAAGAATTTTGGGCTAAAACTAGTTAAAGCACATAATCAGGTTATAGGCAGAGAAACAGTAGATGCTATAGCACGCCGCACTAATGCAGTTGCTGCTATTAATGGCGGATTTTTTGAAATCGCCGGTAGCGATGACGGCAGACCAAGCCTTACTTTAATGATTGACGGCAAGCTATTTAGTCTTAGAACAACTACAAAGCTTGTTAATCATAGATCAAAATAATATCCAAATTACCAAAGCATCAGTAAAAATTTCAGTAGAAATAGGTGATAAATCGATTATTCCAAATCAAGTGAATTATTTTTCAAATCCAAAAGATATTACTTTCTATAATGATGTTTGGGCGTCCTCCACATTAACGCCGTATACTAACAAAGAAATTTTGATTGACCGGAATTTTATTGTTACGGAAATAAGCAAGCATGGTGATAATCAAATCCCGCAAAAAGGCTTTATATTGTCCTTTCCACAAGAAATAAGTTTACCGGTAGTAAATATAAATGATTCCGTAAAGCTAAATTTAGAATTTATCGATAAAGACGGTAAGCCTATAAATTTAAGCAAAACCGCTTCAGTAGTAACCGGTATTCCGTTGTTGGTTCAAAACGGTAAAAATGTTATAGATAATCCAAAGCAAAATGATTCGGCTCATGCTCGTATCGCTCTAGGGGTGCGTAATGACGGTACTAGTGATAGTTGTAGTAGAACAGATATATAAGCAGCATATAAAAGACATTAAGCTTGAACAAGTTAGATCAATTCTACGAAAAGAAAAAGGTATAACTTTTGAAAAATTAACAATTCCCGAAGCGTTAAAAATTTGATACTGTGATAGGGCTAACTAAAACAGAACTTGCAGATTATATGTTAAGCCTTGGATGTGAATCAGCAATCAATTTAGATGGCGGCGGCTCTTCCACGCTATTTATGGACGAAAAAATTATAAATAATGTTACAGGTGATGAAGATGAAGCTTTAGGCGAACATACAATACGCCCTGTATCTGATGCAATAGTTATTATACCAAATAATATAGAATAAATTTACGCTGCCTTAGCATGGAACGATGTCATTCCTGCGAAGGCAGGAATCCAGTAACTAAAAGATACAAATATATTTAATTTTTCATATTAAAAACTCAAATAATTTCGCTTTTTTCTGGATTCCCGCTTTTAGTTAGGAATGACATACTAAAATTTTAGCTAGAATGATATTTGAGATTTAGAGAACTCTAAGATTTTATATTTTCCTGCTCCATAGCTTTTTTACGCATTTCTAAATATTCTTCTTTAGTCATTATTTTTTTGGGAGCTACATAATCTAAAAATACTTTTCCATTTAGATGATCGGTTTCATGTTGGATAACTCTTGCTAAAAATCCTTCTGCGATACCTTGAATTTGATTTCCATTTATATCATATGCGTGATAATGAATTTTCTTGAATCTTGCTACCGGTCCTGTAGCATTTTCAACAGAAAAGCACCCCTCGTAATCTTCATGTTTATCAATACCTATCGGTTTATATGAGGGGTTAATCCAAATAGTTTTAGGCATTGTATCCTTAAGGTCAGGACGCTATTTTTTTAACTCTTCATTTTCATGTACTGCAAATATTATTATACATTTTGATATACCTATTTGCGGTGCAGCAAGCCCTGCACAATTTTCTTCTTGATCATATTTCTTTTCTAAAATAGATATATCACGTAAATCTTCTGAAGATAACGGAAAGTTTAAAGTTTTTACCTTTATTCTAATAGTTTTATCCTCTGAACTATTTAAGGTTTGAATGTTCAAAGTTACATATTGCGGTAATGAAATATTGTTTTCATTTTTCATATTACTTTTACAACCTGTTATAAAAATTATAGCAGTTAATAATAGAGCTGTTTTTAATTTGGACATATATTTTTTATAATAATTTATAAATAGAAAATATAGATAGAAATTAAAATCAAGTAAATAAATTGTCATATTTCTTTTACGCATCCTATAGTTAATAATTTTATTTAATTTCTTTTGAGAAAAAATCAATAGGTTTGACTTTTCTAACATATTCTAGTATAATATTTATCTTCAAAATAAATAGAAAAATTTAATTTATGAGTACTCCCAAAAGTGACAATTATCTCTCGGAACTAAGAAAGGTAATTTGGCCTATAGAAAGATATGAAAATAAGAAGTTTCTTCCTATGGCGTTTATGATGTTCTGTATTTTATTAAACTACTCAACGCTTCGTTCAATTAAAGACGGGTTTGTAGTAACGGATATAGGGGCAGAAGCAATAAGTTTCTTAAAAACATATATAGTACTACCTTCTGCCGTAATCGCTATGGTAATTTATGTTAAGCTCTGCGATATTTTAAAGCAAGAAAACGTGTTTTATGTTATTACTTCATTTTTCTTAGGGTATTTTGCATTATTTGCATTTGTTCTTTACCCCTACCCTGATTTAGTTCATCCTGATCCTGAAACCATAGAATCTTTAAGTTTAGCTTACCCTAATTTCAAATGGTTTATAAGAATAGTTGGGAAATGGAGTTTTGCATCTTTTTATACTATGGCAGAGCTTTGGGGAACAATGATGCTTAGTTTATTGTTTTGGCAATTTGCTAACCAAATTACTAAAACCGATGAAGCTAAACGTTTTTACTCAATGTTTGGTTTACTTGCTAATTTAGCATTGCCTGTAACATCCGTAATTATTGGATATTTCTTGCATGAAAAAACTCAAATAGTTGCAGAACATCTAAAATTTGTGCCTTTATTTGTTATAATGATAACAAGTAGCTTTTTGGTAATATTAACATATAGATGGATGAATAAAAACGTTCTAACCGATCCTAGACTTTATGATCCGGCATTAGTAAAAGAAAAGAAAGCTAAAGCTAAAATGTCATTAATAGACAGTTTTAAAATGATCTTTACTTCTAAGTATGTAGGTTATATTGCATTGTTACTTATTGCTTACGGTGTTTCAGTAAATTTAGTTGAAGGGGTTTGGAAATCCAAAGTAAAAGAATTATATCCGACGAAAGAGGCTTATACTATATATATGGGTAAGTTCCAATTTTATCAGGGTTGGGTTGCAATTGCTTTCATGCTTATAGGTAGTAATATTTTAAGAAAAGTATCATGGCTAACTGCAGCTATTATAACTCCATTAATGATGTTAATTACCGGTGCAGCATTTTTTGCATTTATCTTTTTTGATAGCGTTATTGCTATGCATTTAACAGGCATTCTTGCTTCGGGTCCTTTAGCACTTGCTGTTATGATCGGTATGATTCAAAATGTTTTAAGTAAAGGTGTAAAATATTCTTTATTTGATGCCACTAAAAACATGGCATATATTCCGCTTGATAAGGATTTACGAGTAAAAGGACAAGCTGCTGTTGAAGTTATCGGAGGAAGATTCGGTAAATCAGGCGGTGCTATTATTCAATCTACATTCTTTATTTTATTTCCTGCATTTGGTTTTGTAGAGGCAACTCCTTATTTTGCTTCTATATTCTTTGTAATAGTAATATTATGGATATATGCTGTTAAAGGTTTAAATAAAGAGTATCAAGTTTTGGTAAATAAAACTGAAAAATAGAATTTGTTAAAATTTAATATTATAAAAAAGCAAGCTTCTAAGAAACTTGCTTTTTTATAGTTGGAGAGTTTATAATATGACAAATACAAAACCCAAAATTAAAACTCCAAGATCGCCATATGTAAAAAAATATAATAGTTGGCGAATAAGGATTTTGTATTCTATTATTATAGGTTATGCGACTTTCTATTTTTGTCGTCAGAATTTTAATATAGCAACTCCTGCTATAAGAGAATATTTTGGGGTTACTAAAACACAAATTGGTTGGATATTAACTGCTTCATCTATTATGTATGGAGTCAGTAAAGCTTGTAACGGGTTTATTAGCGATAAAGTTAATGCTCGAATATTTATGGTTTTGGGTCTTTTATTTGTCGGGATCATTACTATTCTAATAGGTTTTTCAGATTCTTTATGGCTTATAGGAATTTTATGGATAGCCAGTAACTGGTTTCAATCTATGGGTTGGCCTCCTGCAACAAAAATGCTTACTCACTGGTTTGCTTCAAAAGAACTTGGAACTAAATGGGCTATGGGTGCAACTTCTAATCAAATAGGTGGTGCCCTTGCTATGATAAGTTGCGGTTATTTAATCGATAAATTTGATTGGAGAGCTGCTTTTTTCGTTCCCGGTGTAGTTGCTTGTATAGTATCGCTTTTTTTATATAATAGGCTTCGTAATTCTCCAAAAGAAGTAGGTTTATCTACCGTAGAGGAATATAAAGAATATCCGCCTGAAGCTATAGGGGATTATGAGAAGCTATTAACTCCCCAATTACTTAAAATGGTCTTTTGTAATAAGCTAATATGGTATGTTTGTTTAGCAAACATGTTTGTTTATATAATACGTTCCGGAGTAATTTATTGGGCTCCAACATTTTTAAAAGATTTACGTAATATAAGTCTTGCAAATGCAGGCTTACAAATCGGTTTATATGAAATGATAGGTATCCCAGGGGCATTAATAGCAGGTGTTTTATCTGATAAACTATTTCAAGGTCGTCGAGGTCCTGTTGCATCCATATGTATGGTATTGCTTAGCTTATTGTTAGTCTTGTTTTGGAAAATTCCTATTCAAAGTGAATTATTAAGTATAGTAATTCTTTCTTTAATAGGCTTTTTTGTTTCAGGACCTCAGCTCCTTGTAGGTATAGCAGCTGCTGATTTCAGTACCCGTCAAGCTGTCGGTACAGCTAATGGATTATCAGGGTTATTTGGTTATTTAGGAGCGGCTATTGCGGGAGTCGGCGTAGGATGGATTAGCGATAATTACGGTTGGAATGGGGTATTTATATTTTTCAGTATTTCTGCTCTTTTAGGAGGAGTATTATTTGCTTTAACATGGAATCGTTCAGCTAAAAAATAAATTTAATAATTATATAAAGGTTACAAAATGACAATACAATATACTTTTTCAATGATTAAGCCTGATGCTATCAAGAGGAATAAAATAGGACAAGTTAATACTTATTTGGAAAATGCAGGCTTAAAGATAGTAGCTCAGAAAATGAAATTTTTAACTAAATATGAAGCTGAGTGTTTCTACGATGAACATAGAGCAAGACCGTTTTTTAATAGCTTAGTTGAATATATTACTTCAGGAGCGGTAGTACTTCAAGTTCTTAAGGGGGAAGATGCTATAACTTTAAACCGCACCGTTATGGGTGCAACTAATCCTGCTGAAGCTGAAGCAGGAACTATTAGAAAAGATTTAGGCGAATCAATTGAGGCTAATAGTATTCATGGTTCAGATAGTGAAAATAGTGCGAAAAGAGAAATCGAATTTTTCTTTAACAAATCTGAAATTATAGAATAATTAATGCTAAAATATGACGTAATAGTTATAGGCGGTGGACATGCAGGCGTAGAAGCAGCCGCCACTTCTGCACGTCTTGGAGTTCCTACTCTCTTAATTACGTTAAAACCGGAAAATTTAGGTGAAATGTCTTGTAATCCAGCAATCGGTGGAATTGCAAAAGGCACATTAGTTAAAGAAATCGATGCACTTGATGGGTTAATGGGTTATGTTATAGACCAAGCCGGTATACATTATAAAATGCTGAATGAGACTAGAGGACCGGCAGTTTGGGGGCCTAGAGCTCAAGCTGATCGAAAGCTTTATAAAAAAGCGATGTATCAAATATTAACAAATTACCCTAATCTAGATATATTATATGGAAAAGTGGAGGATATAGAAATTAAATCTTCTAAAATTGAAGCGGTTATTTTAAATAACGGTAGCAAAATTCTTTGTCAAAAAATTATATTAACTACAGGTACTTTCCTATCAGGTCTTATTCATATTGGACAAAAAAAAATTCCTGCCGGTAGAGTAGATGAAGAGCCTTCGTATGGATTATCAAATACATTAAAACAAATAGGTTTTAAACTGGCTCGTTTAAAAACAGGTACACCGCCTCGAATTGACGGACGTACTATTGATTATAGTAAAACAATTTTACAACCCGGCGATAAAATTCCTCGTCCTTTTTCTGAATTAACAAATGTTGTTAATGTTCCTCAGATAAATTGTTTTATCACAAAAACAACCTCAGAAACTCATGATATTATACGTGAGAATCTTGATAAATCCGCAATGTATTCAGGGCAAATAGAAGGAATAGGACCGCGATATTGTCCTTCTATTGAAGATAAAATAGTCAGATTTAGTACAAAATCAGAACATCGTATATTTTTAGAACCTGAAGGGTTAGATAATTATACGATTTATCCAAACGGTATTTCTACTTCTTTGCCTGAAGATGTGCAATATAAATTAATCAAAACAATACCAGGATTAGAAAATGCAAAGGTTTTACGTCCAGGTTATGCTATAGAATATGATTATGTTGATCCACGTGAAATAAGTGTTACGCTAGAGACAAAAAAAATAGCTGGATTGTATTTTGCCGGGCAAATTAACGGTACTACAGGATATGAGGAAGCCGCAGGGCAAGGTATAATAGCCGGTATAAATGCTGCTTTAGCAGTAAAAGATCAAGCACCGTTTATGTTAACAAGAGCAAACAGTTATATTGGAGTAATGATTGACGATTTAACAACATTTGGTACTATAGAACCTTATCGTATGTTTACTTCTCGCTCAGAATATAGATTATCTTTAAGAGCAGATAACGCTGATTTACGTTTAACAGAATTAGGGATGAACATTGGAGTTGTATCAGAAAAACGTAAAAAAATATTCACAAAAAAATGTGAAGATATAGAAAAAACAAAATCATTATTAAATACCTTGTCTTTAACTACTAGTAAACTTGCTAAAATGGGTATACAGGTTGCACAGGATGGTACATATAAAACAGTATTAGACTTATTTAAAATACCTAATTTTAATGTTGAACAAGCTATTAAAATTTTTCCTATGCTTAAAGAAACACAAAATAATAACATTTTGCAATTACTCTATATTGAAGCAAAATATGCTTCATATTTAACTAGACAACGCGCAGATATTAATTTATTTCAAAGTGAAGAGGCACAGTTAATACCTAAAAATATTGACTATTTTAAAATACCAAGTATATCATTAGAGATACAGGAAAAACTTTCTTCCCATAAACCTGCTACTATTGGTGTAGCACGTCGAATTCCAGGGATTACACCTGCAGCAATTACGGCTATTATAATTTATTTAAAAACTAAATATAGTGATGGAAATTCCACGTGAAATAATTGAAAAGTTAGAAATTTTTCAAAAGTTAGTTAAAAAATGGAATAAATCAATCAATCTTGTATCGAATAGTATACATAATTTTTGGCAACGTCATATATTAGACTCATTACAATTAATACAATATATTGATAATAAAGAAATACATTTAGTTGATATAGGAAGCGGTTCTGGTTTTCCTGGTATAGTATTATCTATAGCAGGGGTAGCGAAAGTAAGTTTAATAGAAGCTGATTTACGTAAATGTATATTTTTAGAAAAAGCATCAAAGATATCAAATAATAACATACAAATAATCAATCAAAGAATAGAAAAAGTAGAAATAGATTGCAGTATATTAAATCTTGTAGAGCTTTCTCTAACTTAAATACAATATTTAATTGCATAAAAAATATTTCAGTACGAGAAAAATTTTTGTTATTAAAAGGAAAAAATTATTTAACTGAAATAGTAGAAGCTAAAGAAAGATGGTTATTTGATTATTTAATACATCAAAGTATTACTTGTGAAGAAGGGAAAATTCTAGAAGTTAATAATTTAACAAAAATTATATGAAAGTAATTGCTATTGTTAATCAAAAAGGAGGGGTAGCTAAAACTACAACTACTGTAAATTTAGCTACAGCTTTTGCTGCTGTAAATAAAAAAATTTTAGTTATAGATCTTGATCCTCAAGGGAATAGTAGTACCGGTTTTGGAATTAGTCAGCAACAACGCAAAAATACTATATACCAAGTATTAACAAATTTAATAGAATTGAAAGATGCAATAATTTCTACAGATATACCAAATTTAGAAATAATTACTTCAAACACTAATCTATCTGCGGCTGAATTAGATTTAACAAAATTAAAGGACCGAGAATATATTTTAATGAAGCTATTGGAAGAAATAAAAATATTATATGATTATATAATTATTGATTGCCCTCCTTCATTAAATTTATTAACGGTAAACGCTTTAGTTGCAAGCGATGAAGTGCTGATTCCAATGCAATGTGATTTTTATTCTTTAGAAGGATTAAGTCACTTGCTAAAAACAATTGAAATTGTAGAGAAAAAATTAAATCCTAAGATAAAGATTGCAGGTATATTATTTACAATGTATGATAAGCGTAATCGTTTAACTGAGCAAGTAGAAGATGATGTTAGAAAATGCTTAGGAGAATTAGTATTTAAAACCGTTATTCCAAGAAATATTAAACTATCTGAAGCTCCTTCATATGGAAAACCGGCTATTATATATGATTATAAATGTTCGGGAGCAGTTGCATATATAGAACTTACAAAAGAAATCTTAGAAAGATATGGCGAAAAATAAAGGACTAGGAAGAGGATTATCTTCATTACTTGGAGAAGAAGTTATTTCTATAGAATCAGAAATAATACAAATAATAAATATTGATAAAATAAGACCAAATGAGAATCAGCCTAGAAAAAACTTTGAATATGATAAAATAAAAGAATTAGCAGATTCTATATTGAATAATGGTTTATTACAGCCTATTATTGTTGATAATAATTTCCAAATTATAGCAGGAGAGCGACGCTGGCGTGCATGTAAATTAGCAAAAGTTTTAGAGATACCAGTAATTATAAAAAATTTAGATGCTAGAGAGAGTATGGAAATAGCATTAATTGAGAACATACAAAGAGCTGATTTAACAGTTATGGAAGAAGCTCGTGGCTTTAAATATTTAGTAGAAAATTTTAATTATACGGCAGAAAAATTAGCTGAAAGGCTTGGTAAAAGTCGTAGTCATATAGCTAATTTATTAAGGCTTAATAATTTGCCACAGTCTATTCAAGATAAAGTAAATGAAAATATACTAAGCATGGGGCAAGCTCGATGTTTAATAAATCACGAACATGCAGAAGTAATAGCCGATCATATTATAAATAATGATTTAAATGTACGTCAAACAGAAGAACTAGTAAGACAATGGTATAAAAATGAGTATACAAAATCCCCTAACAATAATAACAAAGTAGGAAAGCGTTTTTTAAAGGACAACGCTACGGATAATGATCTAGAATTATTAGTAAAAGCTTTATCAGAAAAATTTGGTATAAAAATAACAATAGAAAATTATCCATTAGGCGGAAAATTAATATTTCATTATAAAGATTTGGAAGAATTAGACTTGATATTATTAAAATTAAATTAAAAAAACTGTTAAAATTAAAGTATATATACAGCATTTTATTTCTTAAGATAAATATCTAAACGAGAAAAACAATGATAGAAATTACAATGTCTGATTTTGAATTATATGAGCATAGAGCAATAAATTCATACAATACAGTAGTAAATATATAATCGGTGTAAAATAATAATATAAGGAAATAAGTAATTTATGTCATATCAATATGTTTATGAAATGGTTGGTTTAAGCAAAATTATAAATGGTAAACGAATTTTAAAAGAAACAAATTTATCATTTTTACCAAAAGCTAAAATCGGTATAATAGGTCCAAATGGAGCAGGCAAATCGACTTTATTAAAAATAATGGCAGGTATTGATAAAGAGTTTGAAGGTAAAGCAACAGCTAAAATTGGTATAAAAGTAGGATATTTACCTCAAGAACCGTATCTTGATGCTAGTAAAAATGTTTTTGATAATATCATAGAAGGTCTTCATGAAAAGAAAAAACTTATTGATGAATTTAATTATATAAGTAACAAATTTGCTGAAATCACTGATGAAGAAATGCAAAAGCTTTTTGATAAACAAGCAGAATTGCAAGAAAAAATAGACAATTGTGATGGATGGAATCTAGAACGTGAAATAGAGATCGCAATGCTTGCTTTACATTGCCCACCAAAAGAAGCAGATATTACAAAAATTTCCGGTGGAGAAAAAAGAAGAGTGGCTTTATGTAAATTGCTTTTAGAGAAACCTGATATGTTGTTACTTGATGAACCTACAAATCATTTGGATGCAGAATCAGTTTCTTGGCTTGAAGATTATTTAAAGCATTACGAGGGTACTGTAATAGTAATTACCCATGATCGTTATTTTTTAGATAATGTTACAGAATGGATATTAGAAATAGATCGTGGAAATTGTATACCGTGGGAATCAAATTATAGTTCTTGGCTTGAGCAGAAGCAAAAAAAATTAGCTTTAGAAAGTAAAGAAGACGATGATAGAAAAAAACAATTGAATCGTGAACTTGAATGGATTCGTCAAACTCCAAAAGCTAGACAATCAAAAAATAAAGCACGTATTACAGCATATCAAGAGTTATTAAATAAACAACAAGAACAAAAAACTGATCCTACTCAAATAATTATACCTAACGGACCTCGTTTAGGGGATCTTATTATTGAAGCAGAACATATAGCTAAAAAATTTAATAATAAAATATTATTATCAGATTTTAGTTTTAAAGTTCCACGTGGAGCTATTGTAGGAATTATTGGACCGAATGGAGCAGGTAAGTCTACTTTGTTTAATATTATTACAGGTAAAATAATGCCAGATAGTGGTTCTATTAAAATTGGTCAAACGGTAAAATTAGGTTATGTTGATCAATCACGGGATCATTTAGATGATAATAAGACTATATGGGAAGAAATTTCAGAAGGTCTAGATGAATTACAACTTGGTAATAGAATAATTAAAAGTAGAGCTTATTGTGCAGCTTTTAATTTTAGAGGCGGTGATCAACAAAAAAAAGTTGGACAACTTTCAGGTGGAGAACGTAACAGAGTACATTTGGCAAAATTACTAAAAGAAGGAGCAAATGTTATATTATTAGATGAGCCGTCTAATGATTTAGATATTAATACGTTAAGAGCACTTGAAGATGCTATTTTAGACTTTGCAGGTTGTGTATTAGTGATTAGTCATGATAGGTGGTTTTTAGATAGAATAGCCACTCATATTATATCGTATGATAAAGAAAATAATGCTACATGGTTTGAAGGAAATTATCAAGATTATCATGAATATATGCTAAGTACTAACGGGGAAAGTATTTTAAATCCAAAATATAAACATAAGAAATTAATATAAATATGTCTTTAACACAAATATTATTAATTTTGTTTGTAGGAATATTGGTAACAAAACCGCATGATATTTTTATAATTATTAAAGAATTTAAAAAAATAAAAGCGTATTTAATTAATATTAAGTCGTCTATTATAAAAAATATAGATGAACCGTTAGAAACAGAGCAGGTAAATTTTTATTTAAAAAAAATTATTAACCTAGAAGGTTATTATCATGGTAATTATGATTTAACGACAATAAAAGAAAAATATTATACGCTAATAATTAACAATGACTTAATAGAAAATGAATCAGCACCTGATATAACAGAGAAACACTAATCCGTGCCTCAATTAATTAAATCTAAGAATTATGCAAAAAGTAGTAAAACTTAACAATATTAAAATAGGAAATGATTTACCGTTTGTTCTAATTGCAGGGCCTTGTCAGATTGAAGGAAAAGATCATGCGTTGTTTATGGCAGAAAAACTTGTTAAATTAACTAGCAAGCTTGAGATTCCGTTTATTTATAAATCTTCTTTTGATAAAGCTAATAGAACTTCCGTAAATGGGATTAGAGGACTTGGTATTGAGAAAGGTTTAGAAATTTTATCAAAAGTAAAATCTGAATTCGATTGCCCTATTGTTACTGATGTTCATTCAGAGAGTCAATGTACCGAAACAGCCGAAGTAGCAGATATTTTACAAATTCCGGCATTTTTATGTAGACAAACCGACTTGCTTCAAGCTGCAGCAAAAACAGGTAAAATAGTAAAAGTAAAAAAAGGACAGTTTCTAGCTCCGTGGGATATGAAAAATGTACAAACAAAACTAGAAGCTTTTGGAGTAAAGGATATATTATTTACAGAGCGAGGAGCGTGTTTTGGCTATAATAACTTGGTATCTGATATGCGTAGTCTTGCAATAATGGCAGAGTTAAATGTACCTGTAGTTTTTGATGCCACACATTCCGTTCAGCAACCGGGAGGGCTAGGAGGTAGTACCGGCGGAGAAAGAAAATATGTAGAGTTACTTGCAAAGGCAGCAACTTCTGTAGGTATCGCTGGTATGTATATGGAAGTACATCAAGACCCCGATAACGCTCCAAGCGATGGTCCATGTATGATTAAGTTGGATAATCTAGAATCCGTTCTTATCAAACTAAAAAAATATGATAAAATTACAAAAGAAAAATAACCTCAAATTTTACCTTTCAAAATATATATAAATATCCCCTATTAATTCAATTTTAAAATAGAAGTGATAATTTTTTACAACATAAGAAATAGAACTTTCTTATCCTCAGAATTCCAACAATTCACCTTTAAATCCTTGTTGTAAATTTACTTATTCAAAAAAATTTTTTAAGTAGTGTTAATATTTATTTATTCAACTTACGAAGCAAAAATGTTTTTATTTGGAGTAATATAAATTATTTTAGGTAAATATATATGTTTAATTGGTAGGAAGTCCCAAACAGGAACGAGGTTTAAAAAATATAAATGATTTTTTGACGGAGTATTTTAATAATATTTTGGAACAAAAAAACACTCCAAACTTAACTGTTCTTGAAGAATGTAATATATTAATGAAATTACGTAATATAATATTAAGGATATATTAACTCCAAACACAAGCTTCATATCTAAGTATGAATATAAAGATATTATAGCTTGGCTCTCTAATAACACTCGTTCTATATTTAATGAAACATTAGTAAACCAAATAGCGGGCTTGCAGAGTTTATCCACGTGGCTGCTTTGGATTTTAGTCTACCCCTTTATAACGGAAGATATACAATATATAGCAAATTATTTAAGGAATAATAAGACTATCGAGCGAGTATTTTTGGACAATTGCGGTATAAATGATAAGCAAATAAAAATTTTAGCCGAAGTGTTTAGACTTAACAAAACAATAACTAAACTTTCTTTAGTAAGTAAAGTAATAAAGCAATAACTAATATCGGAATAAAAACTTTATTAGAGATAAAACATAATAATCAACATAAGCTAGCAGAATTAAAAATCTCTCCTAATTTTAATGATAATTCAGAATTTCAGCTCATTCCCGAAGTAGATATTTTAAATGAAAATTCTGTAAATGCATATTTAAAGAAAACAAAAGTTCAAAACATCGAAGATGAAATCAAAAATAAAAATTTGCAACCTCTTACAAATTTTTATGAACTGGAAAGACCGGTCATAAAGAACGGTAATAAGCTTTTAAAATTGATTGCAGAAAGTCATAATGAAATTACTAAAACAGGAAATAGTATAAATAAACTAATTGCGATGATAGGGATGAACGGAGTAGGTATAGCTAGACCATAGTAAATAGGTACATACTATGCTAATATATATGTTATAAATGATAATAAATAAATTATGGCAAGCAGTTACAGTTACGATTTAAGAATGAAACTATTCAAAGCTCTAGATGATGGGCTCTCAATTGTTAAAGCATGTAAAATATTCAATATAGGTCGTAACACTAATAGATGGAAAACTCTTAAATGGGAAACAGGAGATATAAAAGCAAAACCTTATGGTCCAGCAAAGGGTTATAATGCAAAAATAAATCTCAAAGAATTTGAAGAATTAATTATCAATAATCATGATAAAACAGCTAAAGAATTAAGTATTATACTAGGTAATAGATTACAAAGAACTAGAATAAATTACTATAGAAAACTACTAGGGTACACTTATAAAAAAAAGTCATCTTCATCCCAGAAGGGATATTGGTTTAAGGAATGAATTTATAGAAAAGATACAGCAAATTTCTAAAGAAACTCTAGTATTCATTGATGAGTCAGGAATAGAAGATAATGCTTGTAGAGAATATGGATGGAGTATAAAAGGTACTAGATGTTATGGAAACAAAGTGTATCAACATAAATCCAGGATCAGTATGATAGCGGGGCTTCGTAATAATCAAATTATAGCGCCAGTAATATTTGAAGGAAATTGTAATAAAGAAATATTTACAACCTATGTAGAGACTATATTAACTAAAGAATTACATCCTGGACAAACAGTAATTATGGATAATATCAACTTCCATAAGAATAATATAATAAGAGAATTAATCGAGTCGGTTGGGTGCAGAATTTTATTCTTACCTACATATAGCCCAGACTTAAATCCTATAGAACATTATTGGTTTAAGATTAAGAACGAAATAAGAAAAGTTACGGGGCAATTCAAGATATCAGTATGGCTGTAGAACACGTACTAAAGTTTATTTAACTGTACCTATTTACTATGGTCTAGCTATACCACTACTCTTAGTTGTTTTTTAAGCGGACAAAAATTAAAGAAGATGAAGACCGCTCTTTATATGCGAAAGAACCGGAATATGATGAAAAAATACATCATGAATCAGACAATGGATATAAGCGTGTTAATAATTTCTTTATATCTGATGATGAAGGTGGAATTAATATTATAGAATGTCCAGGGATTCATAATAAACCCATAGATCCTATTCAAACAATTCTTAATTCATATATTTACTGACAAATATTAGAATTAGCCGAAAAAGTTAAATTTTCAGTCGTAATTAGCGATAATAGTGTAATTTTAGAGACGGTAACGGTCAGTTAACTCTAGAAATTAAAGAACAATTAGAAGATGCTGTATCTTATATAATTTCTGTTGCTGATTATAAAAATGAAAGAGAGAAAAATACTAAGATTAAGGAAGAAAAAAGTAAACTCAGTAAGCTTTTGAAGAGTAAAAACTTAGATTAAGAACAAAAATTTATAATTACAGAGCTAGGAAAATCTGTAAATTTATTTAAAAAACCTAGCGGTGATACTAAATCTTTTTTAGAAACACTTGAGACCAAAGATTTTTTTATTGTTATATCTGCTATTTCATTATTAATTAGAACGATCGCAAATAATGAAATACAAGTAGAGCGGGGGAAAATCTTTTCTTATATCGAGGCTATTTCTCAGAGTAAAAATGAAGAAGAAAAAAAACACTAATATTACTATAATAGATGAACAGAAACACACTAACTTGGATGCATTTGCTTCTTCCACCAAAGGTAAAGGAGATGTTCTACTTAATTCCGGTTCCGATGCAAATCCTCTTATAACTGAGGAACAAAAAAATCTTATAAGTATTGCGTTGAAATTAGAGTTACAAGATATTTTGAGTAAAAAAACCTCATATGAGCCATTGATCATCGAACATGTAAAGAAACTGATAAACCTATGTGTAAGACCCTTTTCGGATACACTTAATATTAAGGACTTAAGTCAAGGTAAATGGGCTACAATAAAAGAAGTATATATAAAACCTCAAAAATCAGATGCAAATAAGATAATTTTACCGCAAGTTTTATCTAATCAAGTAAATGAAAATATTTTAACTATAGGTAAAATTATTATAAATTTTCTTCAAGTCAATAAGCATAACATAATAAGCCCGTTTATTTCTCTTGATTTACGCCAACCGTTAGATTCAGACACGTTCTCAAAAAATTATTCGTTAATTCAACCTTATTTGCCAAAAAAATATTAAATAAATCACCGGTACAAAAAACCAAAGAAACTTTTTTTCTGCTTTAAAAGAAATAGAAGAGCTTGAAGATACATATATTAAATATTCTAATGATCAGCTAAAAAATCCAAATGATCACCTAAATATGGTTTGTTCATTTTTAGAAACTATAAGAAAATTTTATAAGGCAGAAGATATAAAAGATAAAATTCATTTCCAAGGAATATTAGGTAACTATGTATATTTCTTAAATCAGCAATGGAAGGCTTTATCTTTTTGTAAAAAACTTTATCCGCAATCGCAAGGTTTGCAACCGCTGATGGGGGCAGTTGAAGAAGCAAAAAAATCTTAATTGAAGAAAATTTATTAGATAAAGCTACATTAGATATGAAATTAAAACCTTATCAGGTAACTGATAATGTAGAATCTAATAAAGAACAAAAAAAATATTATAAAGAAGCATTAGAATGGCTTGATAAACTTACGGGACCGCAAGCTGAGCATATTGTTATATCTATAAATGAAACAAAAGCCAATGCTCATTATTATTTAGGTATGATCTATGAAAATAGTAAATCGGAATTAGACTGGTTTAGAGCGATAAGAGAATATATTAATGCCCTAGAAATTGATAAAGATTTTAACTTTCTCTATGGTCATGATACCATTCCGTATATTTTTAGCAATATTTGTAAAAAAATAGGTGACTTATTTTTAACACTAGGGAAATGGTATAGAAGTAAAAATGAAAACGGAAGTGCTATAAAGTTAATTCATGAAGCAATGAAATATTTTAAAGTAAGTTTAAGTATAGCCGATATTGAGGAGAGTAGTAATATTCTTCATGAAATTTTTAGTATTTTAAAAAATAAAAGAGAAACGAAAGCACATTATATATCTTTAGAAAAAGATCTTCATATATCTGTAGCAGAATTTTTGTTTAAATTAAATTTAATGTCAAAAGCAGGACTTGAATATTTGAGAGCTGCAAGTAGAGTTGACAAAAATGAGAAAGAAAAACAAGAATTAGTATCAAAGGCTTTAAAAGCTTATGATACGGATATGGCAAAAATACTGCTTTTATACGTGCAATGCTTGACAAAGGCAAAATAGAGGATCTTAGTATGTTTGCCAAGGAGGCCGACAGAACAAAATTTTTAAGTGATACACAGACTATAATAAATGATTTTATTCCACTGCCGGAGCCGCAAGCCAAGGAGTGGCCAAAAGTACAACAAAATCAAAATGAGCAATTGACTAATGAACAAAAAGAAGTAAACAAACAAAATGATATGCAGCCTCAAAAATAAGAAGAAGCTTTAATTCAGCCGCAGTAAAAGCATCAACAACAACCGCCGCCAACGAAAAGTACCCCGCTTCACACTATAGAAAATATACAAGAATCGGATTACTGGTATAGTGAAGATGATATAAAAAATATATTAGAAGCAAATATAGACAAAAATAAATTCTCTATAGTTACCCACGTTGATTTAACAAGCCCTGAACAAGTAAGAGACGCACTTAGAGAGGGAGTGCATGAGGATTTGAAGAACAAAGGTAAAGTTGTACTTATGCCGATTAATACAGGACATGGGCATTGGGTAAGTATGATGATTAGTAAAGATAATGATACAAATAAGATAATATTTACTTATAATGATCCTTTGGGCAGATCGTTAAATGATCGTCCTGACTTAGTAAAACTTATTACCGAGGTTTGCTCTGATGCAGAAATAATAGATTTAAAAACTCAACAACAAGAAGAAGGAAATACTTCGGACTGCGGAGTTTTTGTATGCGATGATTTAATAAGACAATCTCAAGGCCTTAAAATTCTCTCTACGGAGCAATGTAAAGGACAAGGACTAAATTTAAGAAAATCTCAAGCTGAAACATTAAAACAAAGTTTAATAGCTCAACAAGCCCAAGAACAACATTATTATATTAATGGAGATAGTGCTTCAGAAGAAGAGGAGGAAGAGAATAATAACGGCAATAATGAAGAAGTAATTCCTCCTCTTTATGGTGATAATGACGAAGTTGAGGTAGGTGGAGCAGCTATGTAACCTAATGATCAACATTAAAGTTTGACGTTACGAGGTCATTCCTGCTTTCGCGAGAATGACCTCGGCACTCTAATAACAATGCCCACTCGCAATACTTGGATTTATACCGAGAAAGAATTACCGCAGCCGCATTTTGCTTTAGCTTGCGGATTACTAACGTTGAAATATGAACTGCCTAGCTCTTCTATAAAATCAAGAGTACAATCCAGCATAAATTTTTGAGAGATAGGATCAATAATAATTGTAGCATTATGTTTAGTAATGACATAATCATCTTGCTCTATATTATCTTTTGAGACTAGTTCGTAATTATACATAAGTCCTGAGCAACCGCCGCTATCAACCGAAACTCGCAGTACTAAATTCTTATCTTTTTCTAGCTCTACTAACTCGCAAACCCGTTCAAAAGCTCTATCCGTAATTGTTATCGTCACTTAAAATTACCTTGTAAAAGTCTCATAAATTATATAGTATATCTTGATATTTTTCAAGTCGGCGTTGTTGTGTGGTTTAGAAATTGTCAAATTTGTCATACCGTGGCTTGACCACGGTATCCAGCGTAAAGCGAGATAAATCGAGCTTTTAGTTTTAAAAACTTGCTGTATTTGTATTTTTTAATTACTAGATACCGTGGTCAAGCCACGGTATGACAACCGGAAAACCAAAGTCACACAACAACGTCTTTCAAAATAAAGGATAACGATGCTTGCTTCATACGCTTCTGATCCTCTTAAAAGTAGGGGAAGATTATATAAGGAAATCCCGACCTCTTATAGAAACGAGTTTGAACGTGATCGTGATCGCATTATACATACTAATGCATTTAGGCGTTTGCAATATAAAACTCAAGTTTTTATTAATCACGAGGGAGATCATTACAGAAATAGGCTAACTCATTCTCTAGAGGTTTCGACTGTTGCACGTTCGGTTGCTAATACTTTAAATTTATCAAGTGATTTAGCTGAGACAATAGCACTTGCTCACGATCTTGGTCATACGCCTTTCGGTCATGCGGGAGAGAGAGCTTTAAATGAATGTATGAAAGAGTATAACGGTTTTTCTCATAATGCTCAATCTTTAAAGATACTAACATTACTTGAAAAAAGATATGCGGCTTATAATGGAGTAAATTTAACATGGGAAGTTTTAGAAGGAATCGTAAAACATAACGGTCCTATACTAGGTGAGATAAATGAATATATAGCAGAGTATAATAAGCAAAATGATTTAGAACTTAGTACTTATGCATCAGCAGAGGCTCAAATAGCAGCTCTTGCCGATGATATTAGCTATATTTCGCATGATTTGGAAGATAGTATCGGTGCTAAAATTATCGATTTTAATAGTCTCGCTGAACTTAAATATATTGATCAGCATGTTTTTGAACTCAAATCAAAATTTAAAAATATTAGTTCCTCATGTCTGATTTATGAGGTAGTACGTAAGCTAATACATGAGTTAATTACCGATTTATTATGGCAAACAAAAGAAAATTTAAATAAAGAAAAAATTACTAATATAGACAAAATACGTAACTTGAATTATCAGATAGTGGATTTTACAGAAAAAACTAATGAAAATATTAAGGAAACTAAAAAGTTTCTCCATAAGCGAGTTTATAAAAGTAATAAAATTACGGCCATCAGCCTTAAATGTACTAAAATCGTACAAGGTCTGTTTAAGGTTTATATGGATGATATTAATTTATTGCCGGTTAATTGGAAAATGCTAATAGACTCTAATGAAACATATAGTAAAGCTAGAGTTGTTGCTGATTATATAGCAGGGATGACTGACCGTTTTGCCATTCAGGAATATAATCAGCTTTGTTCGACTTCCTACATAACTTGCTTCTAAGGGTAATTTGTACGTCAATCCGGTACTCGCATCCTCACGTACTAAAGTGTACGCTGCAGTGCTGCGTTCCGTGTTTTCTTCAAATTCCTCCTTATTAGCAGACGTTTGCAAGAAGTCTATTCGCTGAATTTTAATAACATTTAATAATTATGAATATATTTAATCAATTGAAACAAGATATAATTGCGGCAAGTCAGCAATTATATAATAATCAAGAAATAGCAAATACTGCTACTATTGAAACACCGAAAGATAGTTTTAACGGTGATTTATCAAGTAATATTGCAATGATTATTGCAGCTAAAGAAAGTATTTCTCCTCGGGAAGTGGCTTTAAAGTTTAAAGAAGTCCTTATAACATTACCTTATATTGCAAGTATAGAAATAGCAGGACCGGGCTTTATTAATTTCACTATAAAAGCTGATAGTTGGCAGGCATCAATAAAAGATATTTTACAGCACGAAGAAAAATTTTTTGAAATTGATATAGATAAAAGCAGAAATATTAACATCGAGTATGTTTCGGCAAATCCCACCGGTCCAATGCATATAGGGCATGCTAGGGGTGCGGTATATGGTGATGTGCTAGCAAGGATTTTGCAAAAGGTAGGTTACTCCGTTACAAAAGAATATTATGTTAATGATGCAGGCTCACAAATAAATGATTTAGTTAGTACGGTATTATTACGTTATAAAGAGGCTTTAGGTAAGCAAATTACTATCCCTGCCGGGTTATATCCGGGAGAGTATTTAATTCCGCTCGGGCAAATTTTAGCGAAAGAATACGGCAATAAATTACTAACTATGAACGATGCTGAAAAGTTCAAAATAGTCAAAAATTTTGCCGTAGAAAAAATGCTTGATTTAAATAGAAAAGATTTAGCAGATTTAGGGATTAAACATGATATATTTTTCTCTGAGCAATCATTGCATGATAAAGGTGAGATAGAGAAAACAGTTAAACTACTGGAGCGTATGGGGCTAATTTATGAAGGTACGTTACCTGCCCCTAAAGGTAAAGTTCATGAGGAATGGGATAATAGAGTTCAAAAATTATTTAAATCTACTAAGTACGGTGATAGTCAAGATCGTCCTATAGAAAAAGCTGATAGAAGTTGGTCTTATTTTGCTTCCGATCTTGCATATGCTAAGGATAAAATAGAGCGGGGAGCGAATCACTTAATTTATGTACTTGGTGCCGATCATAGTGGATATGTTAAAAGAATTGAGGCAATAGTTAAGGCTCTAGGCAAAGAGCATGTTAAAGTGGACGTTAAAATCTGTCAATTGGTCAATTTCATTGAAAACGGTGTACCGGTTAAGATGTCAAAACGCCTTGGGAGCTTTGCTAGTGTGCAAGATGTAAATCATGAGGTGGGGAAAGATATTATAAGATTTATGATGTTAACAAGGCAAAATGATAAGCCGCTTGATTTTGATTTAGTAAAAGTGAAAGAACAATCAAGGGAAAATCCTATCTTTTACGTACAATATGCTCATGTGAGAACGATATCTATTTTATCAAAAGCTAGAGAATTAATGTCGGAATCTTATAATAGCTTTGAAGCAAATAAGTATGATTTATCTTTATTATCGTCAGAAGAAGAAATTGAGATTATAAAACTTTTAGCTGCGTGGACAAAAACATTAGAAGCATCTGCAAAATATTTTGAACCACATCGCATCGCATTTTATTTAATAAATTTAGCTTCAAAATTTCATTCTATGTGGAATTTCGGTAAAGAAAATAGCGATTATAGATTTGTAATTGAGAGCAATAAAGAATTAACTCTAGCACGTCTTGCTCTTGCAAGTGCCATACAGAAAGTTATAGCTAGCGGTCTCGAAGTGATAGGTGTAGAACCAATGAACAAAATGTAGTTAGGTTTTCATCGTTATTGCGAGGAGGTATTGCTCGCGTGGATCGGTAAAACCCATTGTGTCACCCCGTTGCTTGACCACGGGGGCCAACATAAAGCGAGATAAATCGAGCTTTTAGTTTTAAAATTTTATCTGTATTTAGATTTTTGACCCCGTGGTCAAGCCACGGGGTGACATCTCAAATATTTTATATATCATGATCAATAATATTTTTATTAAAATATTTCTAGTATTTTTAATATGTGTATCCGCTATTTATTTTGGTTATCAATATTATCAGAATAGCAAGCCGGTAATTACTATTTATCCTGATGAGTTGCCTACAAAAATAAAACCGTCTATAATAGAAAATAACCAAATAGCAGCAGTACATAGTACGATATATGAAAATCTTATTGCTAAAGATACAAATATTAAAACCGTAAAATTGCTTCCTGATCCTGAGAAACCTATGAATATAGATTTTCGTAACCAAAGTCAAAGCGATGAATCTTTTGATGAAATATCCAACCTTATTGCATTAATAGAGCCAAGTAATAACGCCAAAAATGAAACTGATTTAAATATTATAAAGCTTGAAAAAGGAAGTAAGGATAAGGTTAGTAATGCTAAAAATTGTAAAAATAATGAAAGTTATAAAGTACAACTAGGTTCGGTAAAATCTGAAGCAGAAGCAATGCAAGAAGGGGAAAGAATAAAAAAGAAATTCCCAAAAATTCTTAAAAATGTTGTTATCACAACCAAAAAAGTTAAATATGAGGACGGCAAATTTTTCTATTTAATCTTAGCCGGTGATTATGGTAGTCTTAGTCAAGCCAAAGGGGTTTGTAAGAAACTAGCTTATAACAAACAGAGTTGTGTGTTAAAGTGATTTTTAGTGTCATACCGTGGGCTTGTCCACGGTATCCAGAAAAACAATAAAAAATACTAATGATATTAGTATTTTTACTGGATCCCGCGATCAAGTCGCGGGATGACAGTGGTGAAACTGATCCATGCAACAACGATTGCTTGCAATGACGATGACAATAAATAAATTCAACATCAACAAATATTAAATAACTTATGAAAGAAGCTAAAATAGAAAATATTGACTTTGGTAATGCATTATCGGAGCGTTATCTTGCTTATGCGTTGTCAACGATTATGTCACGTTCGCTTCCTGACGTACGTGACGGACTCAAGCCTGTACATCGTAGGTTATTATACGCAATGCTACAGCTAAGGCTTGAGCCGAATTCCGGTTATAAGAAATGTGCAAGGGTGGTTGGTGACGTGATCGGTAAATATCACCCGCACGGTGATGTAGCAGTGTATGATACTTTGGTACGCCTTGCTCAGCACTTTTCATTACGTTATCCTTTAATTGACGGGCAGGGCAATTTCGGCTCTATCGACGGTGATAATGCAGCGGCTATGCGTTATACCGAATCACGTATGACGGAAATATGTACTTTATTAATGATAGACATCGATAAAGATACGGTAGATTTCCGCCCTACTTATGATGATTCCGATTTAGAACCGGTAATAATGCCGGCAAGTTTTCCGAATTTACTAGCTAATGGTTCTGAAGGGATAGCAGTCGGTATGGCAACCAATATACCGCCGCATAATTTACATGAGTTATGCGATGCTTTGGTGCATTTAATCGGTCACCCGAAAGCTGAAATTAACGATATAATGAATTTCATTAAAGGTCCTGATTTTCCAACCGGCGGCATAATTATTGATAAAGCTGAAGTTATTAATGCTGCATATACTACTGGACGCGGTAGTCTTAGAGTAAGAAGCAGATGGGAAAAAGAGGAGCTAAGTTACGGTACATATCAGATAGTCGTAACCGAGATACCTTATCAGGTTCAGAAATCAAAACTTATAGAACAAATAGCGATATTACTAAAGGATAAAAAAATCCCGCTTGTTAGCAATATTAGAGATGAATCAACCGATATTATTAGATTAATTATCGAGCCTAGAGATCGTAGTTGTGATCCACAAATAGTTATGGAATCTCTATTCAAGCTAACGAATTTAGAAAGCCGCATTCAGTTAAATATGAATGTGATCGGCAGTAATAACGTGCCGAGAGTAATGAATATTTTAGAGGTTTTACAAGAGTTTTTAGCTCACAGACAAAATATTGTTACTCGGAGGTCAACTTATCTTTTAAACAAAATCAAACATCGTTTAGAAATTCTAGAAGGTCTGAGAATAGCTTATCTAAATCTTGATGAGATAATTAAAATCATTCGTGAAGAAGATGAACCGAAAGCGATAATGATGGAGCGGTTCAAGCTAACCGAAATACAGGTAGAAGCGATATTAAATACCCGTCTTCGCTCACTTCGTAAACTTGAAGAGCAGGAAATTATTAATGAGCATGGTAATTTGCAGAAGCAGCAAGCTATATTAGAAGAGATTTTAAATAATCCAAAAGAATTATGGAAAGTAGTAAAAAAGGAAATAAAAGCAGTACAAACAAAATTCGGATTAAATACGGTAATAGGAGCTAGACGTACAAGTTTTGAAGAAGTAACGCTTACGAATCAAGTAGTTGATATAACGGCGTTTATTACTAAAGAACCGATTACTATTATTTGTTCAAAAATGGGGTGGGTGCGTTCGTTAAAAGGTCATAACACCGATTTATCGACTATCAAATATAAAGAAGGTGATGCAGAAAAATTTATTTTAGAAGCTTACACGACTGATAAAATATTAATAGTTAGTTCAGAAGGCAGGTTTTTTACTTTGCTTGCCGATAATATTTCCAAAGGTAAAGGAACAGGAGAATCTATAAAGCTACTTGTGGATATAGGCAATAACGATATTACAAATATTTTAGTCTATAAACCTGATCAGCTTTTATTACTCGCAAGTAGTGTAGGTAAGGGATTTTTAGTTAATTCAAACGAAGTAATGGCTCAAACAAAAACAGGAAAGCAAATTATGAATGTACCGGATGGTCATGCATGTATAGCTTGTTTACCTGTAAACGGGGATAGTATTGCTTGTATCGGTGAAAGTCGTAAATTACTGGTATTTAATATAGATGAAATACCTGAAATGAAAAAAGGACAAGGTGTAACGCTGCAAAAATTTAAGAATGCAAAGCTTCTAGATATTAAAATATTCAATAAAGAAGACGGCTTAGGTTGGAATAACAATGGAAAAGTCAAACTTGAGAAAAACATTGTTGCATTTTTAGGAAAAAGAGGTAGTACCGGTAAATTACCTCCTATGGGCTTCCCAAAAAATAATAGATTTTCATCATAATTATAATAAAGATTGAATGTATACAAAAAAATAGCATATTTTATATGGTTTGATACAAGCGAATTATTTATAAATTCGCTTGTACCGTTCTATTATTAAAGTTTTTATAGGCTTTTAAATTCATCTTACCTATTTAAATTAATAGATGTTACTCTCCTACTCCTATAACATCAACCTGATCATCATGATGACCTTCCTCTAACTGATAATATGTAAAATCTTCATTATTATTACCGAAAAGGTTATAAACACCAGTTAATAATTTATTACTATCTTTGAAAAATTGAATTATATAGCTAGACCATAGTAAATAGGTACATACTATGCTAATATATATGTTATAAATGATAATAAATAAATTATGGCAAGCAGTTACAGTTACGATTTAAGAATGAAACTATTCAAAGCTCTAGATGATGGGCTCTCAATTGTTAAAGCATGTAAAATATTCAATATAGGTCGTAACACTATATATAGATGGAAAACTCTTAAATGGGAAACAGGAGATATAAAAGCAAAACCTTATGGTCCAGCAAAGGGTTATAATGCAAAAATAAATCTCAAAGAATTTGAAGAATTAATTATCAATAATCATGATAAAACAGCTAAAGAATTAAGTATTATACTAGGTAATAGATTACAAAGAACTAGAATAAATTACTATAGAAAACTACTAGGGTACACTTATAAAAAAAAGTCATCTTCATCCCAGAAGGGATATTGGTTTAAGGAATGAATTTATAGAAAAGATACAGCAAATTTCTAAAGAAACTCTAGTATTCATTGATGAGTCAGGAATAGAAGATAATGCTTGTAGAGAATATGGATGGAGTATAAAAGGTACTAGATGTTATGGAAACAAAGTGTATCAACATAAATCCAGGATCAGTATGATAGCGGGGCTTCGTAATAATCAAATTATAGCGCCAGTAATATTTGAAGGAAATTGTAATAAAGAAATATTTACAACCTATGTAGAGACTATATTAACTAAAGAATTACATCCTGGACAAACAGTAATTATGGATAATATCAACTTCCATAAGAATAATATAATAAGAGAATTAATCGAGTCGGTTGGGTGCAGAATTTTATTCTTACCTACATATAGCCCAGACTTAAATCCTATAGAACATTATTGGTTTAAGATTAAGAACGAAATAAGAAAAGTTACGGGGCAATTCAAAGATATCAGTATGGCTGTAGAACACGTACTAAAGTTTATTTAACTGTACCTATTTACTATGGTCTAGCTATAGTAGAACAATCCTCTCTAATTGTATCTATTAAAGGTTTTCCGATAGCGGTAGCAGCAGCCATAAGTGCTGGTACCCTTATTGCATCAAATTTGCTTATAACGTGGTTGGGGCTTGAAATTTTTTTTAAGGTAAAACCTATACTCATTAAATGAGGGATTGCAGTAATATATTTATCTATAATGTTACTTGTTTCCATCATATTTTTAATACATTTATATAGGAGAGAAAAGATTTTCATTGTCCTCTGATGCTGGTTTTCGATGTTCTGAGTTACATCTATCTTTAGAGAATTATCCTGTTTCATATTAAAAAACTTCAATGCTGCCTCAAAATCCCCACCTTTTGTATAGACTTTCTGAATATTTAAAGCATGTAATATTGTAAATATTTTTTTAAGTTGGAACTAGAAACAAAATTATATGCATCTTTAAATAATAATTTAGAAGCGGTTGCATATCTTGTAACTGCTTTTAATCCATTTACAAAGGAATATCCTGAACTTGTAAATTGAGCATGATTCATAGTGTTACTCCTGTTTTAAAATAATAAAAATCATATATCACATAATTACCATATATTATGGTTGCATCACAATATATGGTAATTAAAGAAAGTCAATATCTAAAAATAAAAAAGTAAAATATATAATTTCATTTAATCAATAGGCAGTATAGTACAAATTTTTCATGATTCGCCGATACTTATGTAATTTATGCTGTGTAGGCTCAACTTTAAATTCAATCTTGGCTGCAGCTTTTTAAGTAAATGAAGTACAAAGCTAAGTATAATTTGACAAGAATTAGAGAGCTGTAAGCTAATAGAATGGTTTAAAGATTTAACAGAAGACAAGACTATTGCAACGATGGAACTATAAAATTTATTGATAGTTTAATTAAAAAAATGGAATAATCAAGGCATAAGATTACTCTAAGCCTTGATTATAATAGTAATTAATTTGTAAATAATTAAAACTTAAGTTTTGTACCTATAAGACCAACAGTACCTCGTGTTGTTTTACTAGGTGCTTCAGGGTAATATACAGGTTTACCTTTAGCTTGGAAATGAGAAATTTCAGCATATGGTAATAAACCAGGCATGATCTTATATTCAGTAGCGAGGCTTACAGCATCAACGGTGTTTTTATATCTTGAAGTTTTAAGATATTCAAGACTTGTTTTTATAGGTCCTTGTCCATAAGCAACTGCTCCATTGTAATAATAGGTATCACGACCGATTTTATAATATTCCTTAGCGGTTAAGCTTTTACCTAAATTACCGTAAGAAGCCCCAAAAGAGAAATTACCGTAAGTAAATACAGTTCCAAGATTATATGCTTTTAAATTAGAAAGCTTATAAGTATTAAGCACTTGGATTGTAGTTCCTTCTCTTTTAGCATGAATAAGACGACGAGCAGGTTTACCGTATTCTCCGGTAACGGATAATTTTAAGTTTGCATCTTCACTAATTTCATGTTCATAAGTTAAGCCGGCAGAAAAAGCATCTCGAATATTCTGATTTATAGTCATAGTTTCGCCGTTTCCTAAGGTAACCGTTTTTATTCCGGTTTTAGAAACACTAATCCCGTTTCTTCCTGAACTTTCAAGTGTTAAATTATTTATATCTTTATTACCGCCTGTATTAGCAGTGTCCGGAGTATAAGAGATACCAGCTTGGAAGCCTTTCATTTTAGGCGTGAAAAAGTTGAGTCTTCTAGCTTTTTCAGTTTTTTCATTGATTTGATCAAAAGAGTTCGAGTATGATTCAAGATAAAAGCTAGCACTAGTATCAAAATCCGGTTTTAAACCGTTATATCTCATATACTGACCGTCAAGTAGAGCATATCTATACCATCCTCCGGTACCTGCGGTTACTTGAGAGCCGGTAACACGCAACTTAGCACTTGCATCGACAGGAGAGCCTAATTCTACTTTACCGTAACTAGTTTCAATAAAGATATGTGATCCGTTATAACTTGCAGAGGTTTTTGCTCTTGTAGTAGGCTGAAGCACTATTTTAGCACCTGCTATTACATCATTGATAGTTTTAGCAATAGTTGCCGCAAACGCTGCTTCCGTGTAAAACACTAGCTTTTTCCTGTTATCAGTTACATTTTTATCAAATAAAATTAAATGATCCTGTTTAATATAACCGCTTTCAAATAAATAGAATCCTTCTAATTTTATTTCAGTATCAGAATTAGAAATAACAGGTGTTGGATTTTCTTCGGCAAGACCAGCCGATGCAAGGCAAATAATACTTGCAGCTAATAATAATTTTTTCATTTTAATAAAGTCCCTATAAACTTAAATAATAAAATTTACTATACAATTATTAATACTAAATAAATTTTTAGTATTAATAAATATAAATCAACTATGTTAAAATATAATAATACTTTTCAGAATTGACAATAAAAAACTTTGTAATAATTTAATTTAAAGTACATAATGTTGTATTATTATCACTATCATTATTCAAGTAGTCTCAGACTTATAGTTTTAAAGAAAAATTTTGTATTGTAAATAATTATGAGTTATAATCATTAGTTTATTAATTAAATTAAGTTTTGATTATGGCTATAATGTCAGATAAGTGGATAAAAGAAGCTGTTATAAATCAAAGTATGATAAGGCCCTTTGCGGAAAAGCAGGTAAGAGTTCATAATAAAGAAAAGATTATTTCTTACGGCTTATCTTCTTACGGCTATGATGCTAGAGTATCTAATGAATTTAAAATATTCACCAATATAAATTCTACTACGGTTGATCCAAAAAATTTCAGTGAATATAATTTAGTTGATAGAGAAGTAGATGTGTGTATTATTCCACCTAATAGTTTTGCCCTTGGCAGAACTATAGAATATTTTAAAATACCGCGTGATGTATTAGTTATTTGTGTCGGCAAGTCCACTTATGCAAGATGTGGTATAATAGTAAATGTGACTCCGTTAGAACCGGAGTGGGAAGGACATGTAACTTTAGAGTTTTCTAATACTACTCCATTACCTGCTAAAATATATGCAAATGAAGGAGCTTGTCAGTTTTTATTTTTAAAAAGTGATCAAATTTGTGATACTTCATATGCCGATCGACAAGGAAAATATATGAAACAAGTAGGCGTAACTTTACCGTTAACATAACTTTTTTATGTAAGAGCCTGTTCACGATTTTATTTTGATTGATAATTAAAATCTTTTTAGCTGCAAATTATAAGATTTTTTGAAATAAGAATACTATTCCTACAAAAACCTTATTAATTTTCGCTTAAAAACCTGTTTAATTATCAATCAAAATAAAATCGTGAACAGGCTCTAAAAAATTATATTAAATTTTTAATAAGGATTTTTATGAGTACAATAAACACCAATACTAATGAGGCAATGCCGCATATTTCCGTTAATGCACAATATATAAAAGATTTATCTCTTGAGAATCCTTCTGCCCCGTCTTCTCTTGCGGCTTTGGATCAACGTCCTCAAATTGATTTATCTCTAGATATAAATATTACTAATTTATCGGAAGAAAATTTCTATGAAGTAGAGTTAAATATCGAAGCAATTGCAAGAAATGAGAAATATAAATTATTTCAGATAGAATTAAAATATGCCGGAGTATTTAATTTAATTAATATTGATTCTGAACAACATCCGATTTTATTATCCGTTCATTGTCCGGCAATGATATTTCCATTTGCTAGAAAAATTATAGCTAGCTGTACTCAAGATGCAGGATTCCAGCCTTTAATGATTGATCCTATAGATTTTGGTGCCTTATATCATAAGAAAATGTCGGAGCATCAAAATTAAGAAAATCTTTAATTATTTAATAAATCTCGTTTTAAACACCATAGTTTTTAAGTCACAGATAGAGCTTAATAGTAAAAATTTTATCAAGATTAAATATTCTTTACTTATGTTATTAATGAATGTATAAAGCACTAGATAAAAAATTATAATTTAGTTAACAATAATTAACTGTAATTAAATTATAGCACAATATAAAAATTGAATTTTATGGAGAAAAATAATGAGAGTTTTGTTAATTGAAGACGAGCCGGAAATGGCTAACTTAATTGAGTTAACTTTAGCTTCAGAAGGGATAGTTTGCGATAAAGCTTCAGTTGGTGTGGAAGGTTTAAGACTTGGTAAAGTCGGTGGTTATGATCTAGTGATTTTAGACCTTATGTTACCGGATATTAATGGTTTTGAGATATTACTAAGATTGCGTGCTGCCAAAATAAAAACTCCAATCTTAATTTTATCTAGCTTAACGGATACCGATCAAAAAATTACCGGTTTCTCTTCCGGAGCCGATGATTATCTAACCAAACCGTTTGTAAGAGAGGAATTAATTGCTAGAATTAAAGCTATAGTTAGACGTTCTAAAGGGCATGCAGCATCAGTATTTAGGTTTGATAAGGTTAGCGTAAACCTAGATACTAGAAGTGTAGAAGTTGACGGCAAAAAAGTACATTTGACGAACAAAGAATATGCTATTTTAGAGCTATTAATACTCCGAAGAGGAACTATATTAACTAAAGAAATGTTCTTAAATCACTTATATAATAGTGTTGACGAACCGGAAATGAAAATTATTGACGTATTTATTTGTAAACTTCGTAAAAAGTTAAGTGATGCTGCCGGCGGTAGAGATTATATCGACACAGTATGGGGACGCGGTTATATGCTAAAAGAATATGATGAATTACAACAAAAAGAAATTTTAGCACAAGGAGCATATTAATGCCTTTATCGACTTCTTTACTTGGTAAAAAAAGTACTTATAAAGATAGTTATGATGCGACTTTATTATTTAAAATTCCACGTATAAATAATCGAAACGAACTTGGAATAAATAGTAATAATCTTCCGTTTTACGGGGTAGATGTTTGGAATACATATGAACTATCTTGCCTTAATAAGAACGGTAAGCCATGGGTTGGAGTAGGCACTTTTTATATACCGACGGATTCTGAAAATATAGTAGAATCAAAATCATTTAAATTATATCTAAATTCTTTTAATAACTTTGTTGTTGAATCAGTAGAAGAACTAGAAAGAATTATCTTGCAGGATCTAAGTAATGTTACACACGCTAAAGTAACAGGACGTATATTTCCTATAAATACAAAAATAGAATTTGGTGTTCCAAGCGGTAAAAATATCGATGATTTAGATATAGTATGCAATAATTACGGTCCACCCGATAATAGTTTAATTGAGTATGAAGATGTTTTAGTAGAAGAAGAGATTAATTCTAATTTACTAAAATCAAATTGCTTAGTAACCGGTCAACCGGATTGGGGTACAATCGTTATAAAATATAAAGGAAAAAAGTTAAAACATGATTCTTTCCTGAAATATCTAATATCTTTTAGAAATTGTAATGAGTTTGCAGAGCAGTGTGCCGAGCGTATTTTTACAGACATTAAAAACGCTATAAATCCTGATTTTCTTTCTATTTATATAGTATATACTAGGCGTGGAGGAATTGATATTTGTCCCTATCGTTCTTCTACCGATAAAAGTTATACTTTACCTAGCGATAAACGACTTATTAGGCAATAATCACTTTTCTAATCCATAAAAAAATCCGTTTGCGAGAAAGGCATTGTCCGTGTGGATTGAAAAACGCATCTGTTGTCATTCCGTGGCTTGACACAGTGGATTTTACCGGTCCATCCAGCAATGTTCCGACTATACAGGAATGACATAAACGAGCTACGCAATAACGCTGATTAAGGCGGATAACAATCAAAAAATAATTCACGTAAGCAAGCTTTTCGCAGGATAGAAGTTAGTATAATTTTATGATTCTTTTGTAGGATTTTGTGGAGGCTTTAGGCTTTCTACTATTTTATTCAGGTCTATTTGACTACAGATCCCCAGTAATACGGGATCACGAGGACGAATAGAATTCATATTCCAATGGATACGGGTTCTAATAGCATCTATAGTAGTTTTAGTAGTACCTATTAATTTAATTATTTGATGGTCTTGGATGTTCGGATAATTAGACAATAACCAATATATAGCATCCGGTTTATCTTGACGTCTTGCTATAGGAGTGTATTTAGCACGCTGTTTTTTCTGATTTTTCATCAATTCATCAGCAGGGCTATATGAAATTTGTAAATTAGCATTAGGATCTTTACTGCAACGCTCAATTTCCTCTAAAGTTAACTGACCGTTTGCAATTGGATTTAAACATTTTATAGATTGTGCTACTTCATCGTCAGCCATACCTTTTATTTCAAATTCATGAATACCGCAAAAATCGGCAATTTGTTTAAAAGTTAAAGAAGTATTTTCAATTAACCACATAGCCGTGGCTTTTGGCAGAAGCGGTAATGTTTTTTGCGAATTCATGATAATTGTTTTTTGGCTTAATTTAAGAAGTTATAACAAATAGAGTTATTTAAGTCAATCTTCATTTAGAAACTTAACTATCTCCTCAACTACTTTCTTAGCATCGCCGAATAACATAAAAGTATTATCGTGATAAAATAGCTCATTTTCTATACCTGCATATCCTGATGCCATAGAGCGTTTAATAAACAAAATCGTACGTGCTTTTTCGACATCGAGTACCGGCATACCGTAAATTGGACTATTCGGATCATTTTTAGCAGCAGGATTAGTTACGTCATTTGCCCCAATCACAAGCACTACATCAGTGGTAGCGAAATCTCTATTAATTTCTTCAAGCTCAAGTACTTTCTCATAATCTATATTAGCTTCTGCAAGTAAAACATTCATATGTCCAGGCATTCTACCGGCTACCGGATGTACGGCAAAACGTACATTAATATCTGAACGTTCTAATATATCAACCATCTCTTTTATTATATGCTGAGACTGGGCTACTGCCATACCGTAACCAGGGACAATTATCACCGACGATGTATTAAGTAGTAAATGTGCCGCATCTTCAGGGCAGCTTGTTTTTGCTATTTTATCGTCGTCTATATCCTTGTTAATTCCAGTAGGTGCAGGCAAAAACGCCCCAAAAATAACCTTAATTAATGAGCGATTCATCGCTTTGCACATTATATAGCTAAGTATAGCTCCGCTACTGCCGACCAATGCCCCGGTAATAATAAGTAGGCTATTACTAAGCGTAAAGCCGATACCTGCTGCTGCAAAGCCTGAATATGAGTTTAACATCGATACTATAACCGGCATATCTGCACCGCCTACCGGTATTATTAGTAATACTCCGATTAACAGCGATAAAAAAACTATTAGATTAAATAAAAATATATTTTCTGAACTAATAAATAATATTATCAGAAGAAGTAATATTATTGCTGTTAATAGGCATATATATTGCTGACCGTAGAATTTTAGTGGGCTACTTTTCATTAAGCCTTGTAGTTTTAGGAAAGCTATTACCGAGCCGCTAAAAGTTAATGCCCCTATAGAAACTCCAAGCGATATTTCTATTAGCGAATTAATAGGTAAACTTCCTGCTATTCCTATAGAAAAATTTTCAGGAGCAAGTATCGTAGCGTAAGCTACAAATACCGCAGCAAGACCAACGAAAGAGTGAAATCCAGCAACTAATTGAGGCATTGCCGTCATGGAGATTTTAAGTGCAATAATCCCTCCGATTATACCGCCTAATAATATAGTTGCTATAATGGGTAATTTATGAGTAAAATCCGGGAGGAAAAAAGTAACGCCGACTGCTATCGCCATCCCCAAAATACCTATGGTACTGCCTAAACGTGCTTGCTTTTGTGAGGATAAGAATTTGAGTGATAGAATAAAGCAAACAGCTGCAACTAAGTATAATAACTGGATAATTTGTAGGGACATAGGTGAATTTATTTAATAATTTGGAAACGTCATTGCGAGGAGGTTAGCCTGCGTGGCAATCTCATGAAATAATAACAAACTCCTGAGATTGCTTCGTCAATTACTTCGTAATTTCCTCGTAATGACGGCTCAGTTATCCATATAACAATGTCTCTTCGCAATGACGAGAGATTTTTAAAAAGTAAATCCTATACCTACGGAAACTATTAAAGGGTTAAGTTTAACTTTAGAGGTCACGGTTTTATTACCTACTAAATTCGGTTTATACTCAAGTTTAGGATTTAAGAAAAATTGTCTTACGTCAATATTGATTAAAGTATCATCTTTAGCATAAAAATCTACACCTATTTGTCCTACGGCACCGTGTCCGTTTCTAATTTTAAGACCGGTAGCTTGCGTAAGCATATAAGAACCGTGATAACCTATACCTATATACGGTCTTATTCCACCGTAAGGAGCTATATGAAATTGTCCGGTAACTATTGCAGGAATCATATAAATAGGTTTGTTTTTTCCTAGTTTGACATTATCAACGCCATAATTATGAACAACGGCTGCAAGGGATGTATATTTAGTGCGTAAAACATTAAAGCCAAGCGATAATTCAGTAGCTAAATAATTATTAAAGAATATAGTAGTGGACGCATCACCTCCATAACCGTTTTTTGCAACTTCTCCTACTGAAACAGGTTGAGGAGAGGTAGGAGTAGGTAATCCTTTTTGCTTAGTACTTGAAAAAACACCACCTAGACGCATCTTGAAAACTAAACTTCCTTCATTTTCGTAATACGGTGTACTATCATAGTCAGGAGCAGAATCTACATCATCATACATGCTTTTAGCAAAACTATTAATACTTATGCTGGACACAAACAAAATTATCCCTAATTTTTTCACTATTCTTAACATATAATTATAACCTTTACTTGCTTAAAATTGATTACCGTATTATTATATAAAGTTTTTGTTTATATATTTATACCTATTGTCATAAAAGATAGAATTCTTTTATGCTAAAAGTCAAGACATTTAAGTAAAATTATAGAAATTATTGGAGCATATTAATGAATGATGCATTAAAAACATATTTAACCGGTATAGGTTGGTTTTTACTTAGTTTAGTAAGTAGTAGTGCCAATGATGTAATGTCTAAATATCTTGGGACTCGTTTACATAGCTTTGAAGTAGCTTTTTCCCGCTTCTTTTTCAGTAGCATAGTTTTACTACCTTTTGTTGTTTATTACGGTAAAAATACCTTAAAAACAAGTCGTCTTTTTGTACATATATTAAGAGGGTTATTATTATTTTTCGGCATGACTTCTTGGACTTACGGTCTGACTATAGCTCCCGTTACTACTGCAACCGTTGTAAGTTTTTCTATTCCTTTATTTACTTTAATACTTGCCGTATTTTTTCTGAACGAAAATATTATTTGGCAAAGATGGGTAGTTACCGTAGTAGGATTTATAGGACTTGTTGTTACGCTTAAACCGCATGCCGAGGATTTTAACCCCGAAATTTTGTATTTTGTATTAGCGGCTATTTCATTTGCTATGCTTGACATTATTAATAAAAAATTCGTAATAAAAGAATCGATGATTAGCATGCTGTTTTATTCGGCAATAGTAACTGCTATAGTGTCGCTACCTGTAGCATCGCAGTATTGGCTAACTCCTAGTAGTTTTGAATTAGCTTTATTGTTTGTACTCGGTAGTAGCGGAAGCTTAATATTATTCTTCCTACTTAAAGCTTTTTCCATGGTAGATGCAACCGCTACCGCTCCTTATAGATATTTAGAGCTGGTGATTTCGGCAATAGCAGCATATTTCATATTTAACGAGTTTCCCGATAAAAGCACACTTCATGGAGCAGTAATAATAATTCCTGCCACCTTATTTATAATATACTCCGAAAAAAAAACTATGAGTAGAAAACATGAATCGCAGTAAGCTAGTATTTTCAAGCGGTATCGCTAACACTTTTGAATGGTATGATTATGTATTATTCGGTTATTTTGCACCCATAATAGGAGCAAAATTTTCCCCGAATGATGATGCTAATACTTCTTTACTGCAAGTTTTTTTAGTCTTTGCTATAGGTTATTTGGCAAGACCGTTGGGTGGCATATTTTTTGGTGTTATCGGTGATAGATTTGGACGCAAAGTAGCCTTAACTAGTGCGTTATTTTGCATGTCTGCCCCAACCGTATTAATAGGAATATTACCAACTTACCATACTATCGGTATAACTGCGACTATATTAATGATTTGTGTACGAATTCTACAAGGATTATCAGTGGGAGGAGCTTTGACCGGCTCTATTTCCTTTGTTATTGAGCATACTAGCCATAAACACCGAGGCTTCACCGGTAGTATTTCAATGTCTAGTATATGCTCCGGTTTATTGCTTGGTTCTTTTGTTTCTTATATAATCAAGAATATTCTAACAGCTTCACAATTTGATAGTTTTGGCTGGAGAATACCTTTTTTACTTGGTTTTTTTATTCTTTTTGCAGCATTTTATATTAAAAAAAATACACACGAAACACCGAATTTTAAAAATCTAAGAGAGCAGAAAAAGATTTTACAATCACCGTTAAAAAAAATCATTACCAATCATTGGTTTGATATATTAATCTCGATTTTTATCAATGCTCCCGGTTCGATAATATTCTATCTAACTACAATTTACTTGGTATCGTTTTTAAAAATCAGCCGCAACTTTACTGAAAATGAGGTAAATAGCCTCGCTAGCGTGTGTTACGTGATTATGATAGCCGTAACTTTATTAAGCGGTTATCTATCCGATATTATAGGTCGCAGGAAAATTTTTGTAATTAATCTGATAATAATTATTGTAACAACGCCGTTTTTACTTAATAATTTTGAGAACGGGGACTTCACAAGCGTAATTATCTCACAATTTATACTCGCTATACTTGCCGCTAGCTATATCGGTCCTGAACCGGCATTACAAGCAGAATTTTATCCTACAAATATACGTAACACTGCTCTCTCTATTTCATATAATACTGCTACAAGTATTTTTGGCGGTACTACGCCTCTTGTCTTTGAATATTTAGTACAAAAAACAGGGCATGTAACCTCGGCAGTTTATTATGTCACATTAAGCTGTATTTTTGCATTGATTGCCTTATCTTTTTACAAAAATAGAAGTTTAGATAAAATATGAAAAAAATTACAAAACCTGCAAACCTAGTTGAATTTAATGATAAAATTGTAGTCTTGACACCTAAGAGTTTTTACTATGGCAATGCTTACGAACACAAAATAACTAAAAAAGGATTAGTTTTTGCTAGTATCTCACAGGATAGCATAAATCACTCCAAAACTGTTGAAAAATAACTAGTAATGAGGCAATTTCAAGGATAGATATAGACTTATTCGGTACGTGCCATAGAGTTACTACGACTGTAACGACTGACCGACTACAGCAAGAAGAAAGCGGATCTTTAGAAATGAGACCTGCTTCTGCAAAAGAGATAGCCCAATTACAAAAGTTAGTACAAGATAATAAAATGATATTAGCATGCCAAACCAAAGAAAAAACACTAAAGATTTTAAGTGATTATTTACAGAAAGAATTTGGGATGCATGCTAATGAAACTACAGTAGCATCTTATGATGAGGTACATATAAGTGGAGCGAATGAAGAGCTAGAATAAGAGCTTTTTTGTAAATAGTAAACGAATTTCCAAAATTCTTCTTGATTTAATAACAAATATATGGCAAAAAGAGTTTGAAATAATCTTGCTGCTATAGCTCAGGGGTAGAGCACTTCATTGGTAATGAAGAGGCCGGGGGTTCAATTCCCCCTAGTAGCACCACCACACATCCTAAGCTTTGTGAGTTTTTAACCTTTCTTGAAAAGCTCATATGCTGATTTTAGTCTAGTTTCTGTCAGATACTATTATAGTATTACGTTTATTTTATAAAGCTAAGTTGCAAATAATATAAAACTAATGTATGATTTACATTTAAAATACGGTAACGATTATTTTATATATGATAGACATCCTTCTTTTTGTACATATTACTATTGCAATATTGCTAATTATAGTTATTCTGATGCAGCGTAGCGGATCGGATGGAATTAGTAGTATAAGCGGCGGTAATAATATGGGAGTAGTCAGTGCTAAAACAGTCGGTAATTTTCTTACTAAAAGCACTATAATACTTACAACATTATTTTTAATAAACGCAATAGTACTTGCTAACCTTTCCTCAAAAAAGAAATCTGATTTAGTTTCTAAGATTAATGAAATTGAAGAAAATCAAGCAGAAAATAGTTTACCTATAGCTAAATAGTTACAGCTTTATCTTAGTAATATCTCTCATACTTGTCATTGTCTACCTTTGTTGGCATTGTTGCGTGGATCGGTAAAATACACTGTGTCACCCCGTGGTCAAGCCACGGGGTGACAGATAAAAGTACTGGATTCCCGCTTCTGCGGGAATGACATAACAGGATTCATGCAACAACACCTATGGATCAACGGAATGACATCAGAAAATTTAGTATAGTTTTCAGAACTCCCAATATATATTATTAGAGTACAGCAATATTTTTGCACCTAAAATAATTTTAGAAATGTCTATAGAATTTAATATAAAAGAAAAAATTTATATCATTTTATGTACGTTTTTACAGTCCTTATTATAGTAGGAAACTTAATATATCAAAAATTTGTTTACCTTAATATTTTTAATTTTTATATTCTTGAATTATCTATAGGAGCAATTTTTTACCCGTTAACTTTTTTATTAACGGATTTAATAGCTGAGTTTTACGGTAAAGAAAGAGCCAATTTTTGTGTAAAGCTTGCTATTATTTTTAATATAATAGTAGTTTAATAATAAGTCTTATGGATAAATTGGAAGCTACTAATTAGTCTAATGTTGATAACATAACTTTTCATAAAGTCTTTGGTTCATACCATATATCTTTTTTAGCATCAACTTTTGCCTGTTATATAGCTCAACTTGTTGATATTAATATCTATTTATGGATACGTAAAATTACTAAAGGTAAATATTTATGGGTAAGAAACAATTTTAGTACGGCAATTTCTTTATTTATCGATACTTTTATTGTAATTGGGATTATGAGCTTATTTAATATTTTTCCTTTTGACCAATTAGGTCATCTTGTACTTAATAGCTATTCATTTAAACTATTTTTTACCGTATTTAGTACACCGATATTCTATTTGGCAGTTTGGTTAATACGCTTATCTATCAAGAGATTTGATAAATAAGGATAAGATTCTCAAAAAACCCTATCCTCTATTTATTTTTACAAATTGACTTTTAGTTTAACAAGTCCTTGATGGCTTTGATATTTTCTATGAGTATAATAATTATACTCAAGTAGAACATTTATATTCTTTCTGCTCATAAGTATATTACTACCGATATTATATCCAAGCTTAGGTTGTTTTGGTATAATAATTGTTTCTTGTAATGTTTGTCCTTTAAAAGTCGCTTTTGCATTAACTTTTGTATTTTTATTATTGAAGTGACGCTCAATATTACCGTACAAACTTGGTGTTAATACTATATTACTTGTGGTCGTTATAGGCTTAAACACTATTTTACCGCCAAGGCTACTTTCAAATGATTGATTTGATTTCTTTCGAATCATCAGATTTTCTATATCTACATTATATTCTTTATAGTTGCTAGCTCTTGAATAATCATATTTAAAACCGATATTAGGAATAAAATGTAAATCGTATTTTGTACGATATTTATAATTTAATAAAGTTTGAAAACTTAAATTATTGTTTTGATATTTTCCAATTATATTATTAATACTTTTAGATTTATTCTTAATATAATTATGACCGTAAGATGTTATAGCCTGCAACGAGAAACCTTTAATTAGTTCTTTTAGACCGTAAATGCTTAAAAGATGACCGTTAACTGCTGTTTTTCCTAGTTTTTTATTATATTTAATTTGGGATTCCAAACGGCTATAAGCTATTCCTATAACATCATGACTATTGATGAATTCAGCATCGGCCCCGATAGTTACGCCGGTTGTACGACTTTGATATTTTGGAATATTCTTCCAAGTTCCTTGTTTGTTGATGCCGTATAAGCCGCTAATCCATACTCCTCTGTTTATACTAGCTTCTTCATCACCGGCCCCTATTGTAACAATCTTTAATCTATCACTTAAAATATTATAATGAACAGGTTTGTGAAGAGTTGAAGTCGCCTTAACTAATATTGCTACTTTCCTACTGGTGTCATCAGATACCTTTTGTCTCTGTGTTGTCTCATCTTGTTCTGCAATTGCTTCAGTTTTGAATGACACATCGATAGCTTCATCTTCACTTTCTAAAGCTATATCTTTTTTTAATTCTTCGTCAGTGGTGCTATTGCTTTCTTCTAATTCTTCTTCATCAGTTTCATATCCTTTATCGTCTTCATCACTAGATCTTAATGTTAGAAGTGATTTTTTGTCATCTGATGATTTATCATTTTTGCTATCGTTGGAACTCAATAACCTCGGTGATAAAGCAGTTTTTGAATCAGATTTCTCTGACTTTTTATTGCTATCTTCAGGTTGTGTATCATCCTTTGTTGAGGATTCATCATTTGCAGCTTTGTTTTCTTGTTGGAATAATTGTAATTGTTTCGGATCTAAACGTCCTAGTTTCTTTTCCTGGTTATTATTTTCTGATTGAACATCACTACCATATTTTTGTTCTAGTTCAGCAGACTCTGCTAGTAATTGTTCAACAAATAGAAACAATTCTTTATCTTTTGCTAACTCTAAAAGTTTGGATTTATAAATATTATGTATTTCTTGCCCTATTTCAGTTCTAGGACCTATAAAATCAGAGTTAGCAGTATTAAATGCCTCTTTTACATCTTCTTCTGGATATTTTGTCAATTGCTGTGTATAAATATTATGTACTTCTTGCCTTATTTCAGTTCCTATAAAATCAGAGTCAGCGGAAGTAAACGCCTCCGTTAATTTTTTTTTAAGTGTAATATCATCTTTAACATAATTAATAAATTCTTTATCTTTTGTTAATTCCAAAAGTTTAGAAGTATAAATATTATGTACTTCTTGCCCTATTTCAGTTCTAGGACCTATAAAGCTAGAGTGCATAGTGTCGACTGCTTCTTGAATTTTTGCAAAATACTTATTATTTTGATGAACTTTAGATAAATTTTTTGAATGCTCAAATGCTACTGATTCCGCTATAGCTTTTTTAAACAAATCGGCATCAGAGTATTTTGCTTTATGTCCTGCTGATTCTTTTCCTGATAAAGCAAATTTTTTATATCTTACAGCTATATCGGAGCTAAAGTCATAAGTTTTTGTAGTTGTTTTAAAAGTAGATGTATTTGCATTTAATTTAGTAATTCTACTTATCAAATCTTTAGTAATCCCTAAACTTGTTAGATAAGATAATTCCGAATCTTTTGAATCAGGCGGTGGCGGTGGCGGCATGTTCCCGGTATGGATGTGTTTTTTAACTTTTTTTTGCGAGTGCTCTTTAAGAGCTCTTAATATTGTAGGCATATTTAATTTATTAGTAAGAATTCTTACTTGTTCATTGCTCATGCCTGTAAATGAAGGCAAAGCTAATCTTAATTGATCTAAATTATTATTACCTTCTAGTTTGATAGTAGTAGCTTTTAAAAACTCTTTTAATAATTCGGGTTCTTTTTCCTTTACTATAGCAATAAACTCATTTTGAGATAAATTTGCTGTAATTAATTCTTCAAATTTTATTGTGCTTAAAATAGCTGTTCTTAAATCATCAAGTTTAGCCTGTGCTTGATCAGCATTAATTGTTTTTCTTAAGTTTGTATCTTCTGTTATTAAAAAAGTAGCTTGTTGTACTATAGTTAATATATTAGGGTTGTTAATTAACTCTTCGACTCTATTGCCAAATATATCTTGATCGAAGTTTTTTGCATTAGTATAGGCAAATTTTAATTGTTCAAACGGAGTTTGTTTGCTCTTTAACTCTCTAATCAATTTTGATTTATTTAATTCAAGTTTAATAGGTCTCTTTAATTCTTCAGATATTTTACATGACGATAATAAAATACGTTTTACTGCATCATCAGTGTCTTCATTGAAAAGATTTTTAATTATCTCTTCGCTTGTTATTGCTTTCTTACCATTTACGGTTATATCTTGTATATACGGGTCTTGAATAAGTTTGTTAAAAGCTTCTTTAGCTTTTTCTTCAATTTTAGGGGTTGAAATGCTAAATAAATTTACAAGAGTTTTCTCGTCAGCTCCTTGGTTGGCGTATGATTCTGTTAATATTTGACGTATAACATTTGTAAGATCAGGTTGTCTTTTTATAAGCTGATCCTGTAAATCATCAGCTTTTTTACCTCCTGTCTCAGCTCTATATTCTGCATATAGTTTTGCATAAGCTGTCTCTGGCTTGCTTCTTTCTGTGCTGGTTGCACTGGAAGTTGGAAGTAACACTTTTGGTTGAACAGTAGTATTACGAGTAAACTGAGTATATAATGAATGTATTTGAGGATATTCTGCTTGTAACTTATTTAAATCAAAATTGTTAGAGTTGCTACTAAAGCCTTGAGAATTTAAGGGAGGTGGTGGTGGGGATGGCATACTCCCATTTAGCGGTAGAGGCGGCGGATTCGGAATGCCGCTTTGTGTTTGTTCTAAATTATTTGCGTTATTACCTACTGCTAACCCTAAAATTTTATTGGTTTCATTGCTTAGTACGTTACTATCGGATAATATTACTTTAATTACTGAATTTAATGTTTGTTTATTTACTTCTTTGGCTAGTTTAATCATATAGGCTTCAGCTAAATTAGTTGTTATTAGCCCTTTATTTATTAGTTCTATATTTATTTCTTTTACTATTTCCGGCGTTAAAATATAGACGCTTTTTACAATATATGGTTGTATTTTGTTTTTTAACTCTAATTGCAGAGCTAAAAAGTTTTCTACTGCACTCTTATCTTTACTTGCTGCTAGTTTGATAAGATCTAATCGTGCCTTTTCTTCAAATTCACTATTAGATATATTTCGTGTCGCATAGTCTTTAATTCTTTCAGCAAATTTAGTTTTTTCTTCAGAAGAACTATTTTCTGATAATTCTTTTAGAATAGGTCTATTTTTAACGTCAATATTGGTATTGAAATCTAATTGTCCCTTATCGTTGCTAAATAATACCCTTTGAATAGTATCATCATTAAAATTACTTAAAATAGTAGTTACTGCTTGTTTTTTATAACTACTATTTACTTCAAGACTTAATGCTGCTATAGGCTCTGTTTTAATAAGATTTGTAAATTCTTCAATATTTTCTTCTTGTTGTATTATTCTATTTATATTGTGTTGAGACTGCGTTAATTTATCCTTTTCTTTAATTATTAAAGTGAGTTTTAAAAGTACTTATAGGATCAAAAAAATATGGTTGTTTCTCTTTTCTATCCGTAGGAGGAACCCACGAAGGTGTTTCTGTATTATTTGTACCTTGATTTGATATATACCAATTATCACTTTTGGTCCCGCTCTTTTTTTGAGAGTGTCCGGCAGACGGTTTAGTAGTATCATTGTTGTTTAGAATCTGGTTTGCATTTATTCCGGTTGTTATTTGCTGTATATAAGAATTTGCTTTTATTGTCCCTATCTTAAATTCTTCCTTTAATTCTTCAACTGTAGGGATAATATTATTATCTATATAATATGCTTTTTTATTAAGCATCATCTGAGTTGCTATTGATGCGATATAGTTTTTTGCCTCACCTTTATCAGCACCGAATTTCTGCTCTAGCTCTTTTTCTGTAGGAATACTATTGTCAGCTATATATTGTGGCTTTTCTTTGTCCATAACTTTAAGTCTTATTGACTTAATATAGCCGTCTCTATTATCAGCACGAGATATACCAAACCTATTTTTTAACTCTTTTTCTGTAGGAATATGGCTATCCGCTATATATTGTCCCTTTGCGTTTTCCATAATTTCAGTTCTTATTGACATAACAAAAGATTCTGCATCATCTTTATTCATGTTAAGAGCAGTCCTTACTTCTTTCATTTCAGGGATAATATTATTATCAACATAATGTTTGTATTTAATATTTCTGTTTATTGAGCTGATATATAGATCGATTACCGCTTTTTTGTCTTTTTCTGCACGACGTACCTTTTGATCTTTTTCTACATTATTGTCTATTTTGCTAGGGTCATAACTTATTCCAAGATTTGTTGCTGCTTCTATATCTGTAGGAACTACACCTTGATTAATATATTCTTGTTTTTTTGTATCAAAATCCTGTTGTTTTACTCTTTCGACGTATAATAAAATTTCAGCTCTTGCTTGTCTTGCTTTATATCTAGTATTATCTAAAAAGCTTGATAAATCTGTTTCCTTATACTTTATTCCTAGATCACCTTGTGCTTGAGTAAAACTAGGAACTAAATCTGCTTCTTGCCATTTTTTGATTTTTTCATTTGGAGTAAAATCTTTCCAAATATTTTGTTGCTGTTTTGAATTGTACTTTTCCCATGCCGGTGTTTTACTAACTAAATCTTTGAAGCTTGCCGCTCTAGCATTTGTACTTAAAAAGCTACTAGTCAACAAACACGTTGACATGAAAAAAGTTAAAACATATTTTTTTGAGTGGGAATTTTGTAAATTCATTCAAACCTCGATTAGTTATTATTTTTTTTAATATATAAACGAGGCGAATTATACAATATTTATTAATTTATGTAAACTATTAATCATTAATTTTTATTAATTAATAAGAATTTAGCCAAAATGTGTTTAATATATCACATGCTAATGTATACTCCGAATTTTAAACTTTTTTCAAAAGGAGTATGTAATACTATTTTTGAAAGGAATGTATTTCAGTTTTTGGTAAATAAAATATGCAAATTCAATTTCACTTATATAACACTCTTAGCCGTACTAAAGAGGTTTTTAATCCTCAAGATCAGGCTAACGTAAAAATGTATGTATGTGGACCGACTGTTTATGATAATCCTCATATAGGTAATAGTAGGTCGGTAGTAGTATATGATTTACTTTATCGTATAGTTATAAAAATATTCGGCAGTAGAGCAGTAAAATATGTACGCAATATTACCGATGTTGACGATAAAATTATTGATAGAGCTGAACTACTTGGCATTACTATTAATGAGTTGACTGATAAAGTTACGCAAGAGTTTCATACAAATATGGCATATTTAGGTTGCATGCTACCGAGTATTGAGCCGAAAGCTACAGAGCATATTGATGTAATGATCGAAATAATAGAACGCTTAATAACAAAAGATCACGCATATATTGCTGATAATCATGTTTATTTTGATGTTTTATCAGCTCCAAATTATACGGAATTATCTAACCGAAATTTAGAAGAAATGTTTGAGGGAGTACGTGTAGAAAATAGTAAAACCAAAAAAAATCCACAGGATTTTGTATTATGGAAACCGGCAAAGCAAAATGAATCGGCAAATATGAATTTTGAAAGCCCTTGGGGACTTGGTCGCCCGGGATGGCATATTGAATGTTCAGCCATGAGCTACAAATATTTAGGTGAGAATTTTGATATTCACGGAGGCGGAGCAGATTTAATCTTTCCGCATCATACCAATGAGATTGCTCAAAGTAGATGTGCTTTTCCAAGTTCTACCTATGCTAAATACTGGATACATAACGGTTTTTTAACGGTTAATGGTGAGAAAATGAGTAAATCTCTTGGTAATTTTATTACCGTAAGGGATTTAATGGATAAACAAATTCAAGGAGAAGTAGTAAGATTATTTTTATTAAGTAGTCATTATAGACGTCCCCTTGATTATAATGATAAAGCTATAGAAGATGCTAAGAAAACTTTAGATTATTGGTATAGAGCTATAGAAAATATTAATGTGCAGAAAATAGATTTACCTCATAATTTCATGCAAAGCTTACTTGATGATATGAGTACGCCGCTTGCCGTAAAAATAATTAATGACTACGCTAAAGGGGTATTTACTTCTACAACTGAAGAAGAAAGGCAGCTTAATGCCTCTGCTCTTATTACTTGTGCTAATTTTATTGGTTTAATGAATAAGACTTCACACGAGTGGTTTAATAGCGGTGTGGATGAACTCTATATAAATGAACTTATAAATAAACGTTTAGAAGCAAAAAAACAAAAAAATTGGTTATTAGCCGATCAAATTCGAAGCCGTCTATTAGAACAACAGATAATTCTAGAAGATAAACCTGATGGTACTACTATTTGGCGAAAAGAATAAAAGCTTGTAAATTACGCAATATGCGTATATAATTTGTAGGCTTGTAAGTCGTCATTGCGAGAAGGCGTTGCTACGTGGATCGTTTTTCCGTTGTCATCCCGCGACTTGATCGCGGGATCCAGTTAAAAATACTAATATTGTTAGTATTTTCAGTTGTTTTTTGGATCCCGTGGTCCAAGCCACGGGATGACACCGAATGGGTTTCCCAGTCCACGCAACAACACCGCTACGGTATGACACTTTGTAAGCAAAAAATTCACACGTAAGATATATGTTAGTTCATGTATGTCATACCATGGCTTGTACACGGCATGACAGTCTTACGGAGGTATAAACTAACAATTAAGAGAATTTAAAATGTCAAAAATACCATCTGTTAACATTAAAGAATTATTAGATGCGGGCGTGCATTTCGGTCACAAGACCTCACGCTGGAATCCTAAAATGGCATCTTATATATATGGTGAACGTGATGATGTTCATATAATCGATTTAAGACAAAGTGTCGCTTTAATGAGTGTTGCTTTGAATGCAATATATGAAACCGTAAAAAAAGACGGTAAAATATTATTTGTAAGTACTAAAATACAGGCAAGTGATATTATAGCGGAATATGCCGAGAAATGCGGGCAGTATTACGTAAATCATAGATGGCTTGGCGGTATGCTAACTAACTGGAAAACTATTGCGGGTTCAATAGAAAAACTAAATAAGTTAGAAAAAACCTTAGAAAGCGAAGAAGCACTTATGGGTTATACTAAGAAAGAGATACTCGATATGAGCCGTAAGAAAGATAAGTTACTTCTATCTCTTGCCGGTATTAGAAATCTTAATTCTAAACCTGATCTTCTAGTAGTTATTGACACTAATAAAGAGCATATCGCAATTAATGAAGCGGTAAAGCTTAATGTTCCTATAGTTGCAGTAGTCGATACTAATTCTAATCCTGATAATGTGGATTATCCGATTCCGGGTAATGATGATTCTATAAGGTCAATAAGACTTTATTGTAGTTTATTTGCAGATGCGGCATTACAAGGACTTGAAGAATCAATGAAAGCTTCAGGAGTTGATATGGGGGCTATGCAGGAGCATACAGATAAGGCTTTAACTTCTAAAAATGTTTCTAAATTAAAACAAGCTAAAAAATTCTCTAAAACGAAAAATATTGATGGAGAGACAAATACAGAATTTGAGCAAGCATTAAATGATGCCGATGAAAATAAAAATTCTGATAATGCATAAATGTTGTTGCGTGGATACCAGAGTCGTCATTGCAAGCAGTCGTAAGGCTGTGCGGCAATCTCATGAAATAATAACAAACTCCTGAGATTGCTTCGTCAATTATTTCATAATTCCCTCGCAATGACGATTAAGTGTCTACACCACAACCCAAGCCAAATATAATAATTAAGGAGAAAGTAAGGATGAGTGAAATAAATATAAGTGCTGCAGCGGTTAAAGAATTAAGAGAAAAAACCGGTGCAGGTATGATGGACTGCAAAAAAACATTAATAGAAACCAGCGGTAATTTTGAAGAAGCTATTGATTTTCTGCGTAAGAAAGGTTTGGCTGCTGCTGCAAAGAAAGCCGGACGCATTGCTTCTGAAGGTTTAACGGTTGCAAAAGTTGATGGGCTTACCGGAGTGATAGTTGAAGTAAATTCCGAAACGGATTTTGTTGCTAGAAATGAGCAGTTTCAGGATCTAGTTAAGGATATTGCAAATCTTGCAGTAATTGCAAAAACTATAGATACGCTAAAAACATCTAAAATGCAAAGCGGTAAATCAGTTGAAGAAGAGATTATAGAAAATATCGCTACAATCGGTGAAAATTTAACATTACGTCGTATGGATATATTAGAGATATCCGAAGGAGCAATCGGTTCGTACGTGCATAATGAAGTTGTACCGAATCTAGGAAAAATTTCCGTATTAGTAGGTCTTGCGTCTAACGCAAAAGATAAAGCAAAACTAGAAGCTTTAGCTAAACAAATTGCTGTTCATGTAGCAGGAAATAACCCGCAAAGTATAGATGATTCAAGCTTGGATCAAGCACTCGTAGAGCGTGAGAGAAAAGTATTTTTTGAGAAATCTAAAGAAGAAGGAAAGCCTGATAATATTATAGAAAAAATGGTAGAAGGTAGAATACGTAAATTCTTCTCTGAAGTTGTATTGCTTCAACAAAATTTCTTATTTGAGCCTAAACTTACCGTTGCGGAAGTAATTAAAAATGCTGAAAAAGAACTCGGTGCAGAAATTAAAATCGCCAAATTTATTAGATACGAACTTGGTGAAGGTATAGAACACGAAGAAAAAACTTTGCCGATGAAGTAGCTGCTATTACGCAGGGTTAACGGTCTTGTTTTTTTCGTCATTGCGGGGAAAATTACGAAGTAATTGACAAAGCAATTTAGTTAAAAATGCTAATTTATTACATTTTTTGGATTGCCACGTTCCTTATAATCGCGGTGTTGTTGCATAGCTCGTTTTATGTCATTCCCGCGGATGCGGGAATCCAGCAAAACCTATAAAAACTTGTTTTTATAGGTTTATTTTGTCAACATTAAGAAATTATTTTTCTGGATTCCTGCTTCCGCGGGAATGACATCGAGTAGGTTTTTCGAACCATGCAACAACGCTTATAGTCGCTCGCAATGACGATTTTGGATTCATGCAACAAAGCTCTACTTTTGTGGGGATGATATCAAGTACTTTTTGAATAACACCAACTCAGTTCTTCTTTACTCTCCTAAAAGTTCTATAGTAAATTCGCGATCGAGGTGATCTATATTTACACTACCTTTATTTTGTTGTACTAGTTTATTTAAATTCCGCTACTTACCGGTAAGGAATATAATTTACCTTTATAAACAGTTAAGGCTGGGTACCATTGGTTCTCAAAAATTATAGGAGTATTTGGTAACGATAACCATTTTATATCATAACTTATCTTTAAATGAGAAAGATCCACATTTCTCCCCTCTGAATCTTTTAAAACTAGCGAAATATCAAAAGTTTTTCCTGTATCTTGTGTAGTGTCAGGTAGAACAACGCTTCTAAATTCTTTAAACTTAAATACAAGATTATTGTTTAATCTTAACGTCAAAGAAGTGTTAATGATCTCTTCCCACGCGATACCGCATGTATAACCATCTTCAAGTTTAAATTCTTTTGTAACAATCTTACGTTCAGTAGGTTCAGAAAATATAAATTTTTCTTTGCCGTCTCTAGTGAACTCGCTAGACCATACGCATCAAGTTAAGAAAAGCAAGTAGGTTATACTGGTATTACGGTAGTAAATTATGAATTAAAAAGAAGCTAATATATGGTATAAATTTTTGCAAGATTAACAACTAAATTGTGAGAATTTATCCTATGGGGAAAATAGTAAACTTAGCAAAACTATGCCAAGAGTTTTTTGGAGAGACAGCCAATAATTTATCCATTACAACAGGATTTATTAAGAGACAACGAAAAATAACTGGTTCAGCTTTTCTAAAAGCTATAGTGTTTGGTAATATGAGCGATAGTAATTGTAGTCTTGATGGAATGCGTAACTTTTTAAGTGAAGAAACTATAGATATTTCTGCCCAAGGCTTAGACTTTAGGTTTACTGAGGTAGCAGTAAAATTTATGCAGTCAATGTATGAACAATGCTTGAAATTATTTAGAAATACTATGCCGCTTGATTGCAACATTTTGCAGCATGCAACATTTTGCAGCAATTTAATAGCGTTAAATTATTGGATAGTAGCCATATTATTCTACCTGCCAATATGGCGGATAAGGTATAAGGGCTGATCAAGGATATAGAGAACATTTATCAAACATATCTACTAAGGACTTATTAATATCTGATTTAGGTTATTTTGTCCCAGCTTCATTTATTCAAATTATCGAACTTGGTGCATATTTTATTAGTCGTTATAAAGCAGATACTAATATATATGACCCTATCACTGAGGAAAAAATTGATTTATTAAACCTATTAGATAATAAATTCTTTTTATCAAAAGATGTACTTTTAGGTAAACAAGCAAAAGTTAAGCTACGGATTATATGTCATAAATTGACTGATGAACAGGCTATTGGTAGAAGAAGGAAGGCTAATTTATTAGCTAAGTCTCATAAATATAAATCTTCTTCAAGAAACCAGAGATTACTAGATTGGTCAATATTTATCACTAATATATCAGAGGATATGGTTAATGCTGAGCATATAATGATAATTTATCGAGCAAGATGGCAAATTGAATTATTATTTAAATTATATAAAAGTCATGCAAAAATTGAAAATCTTAAAGGGAGAAGTAAACCTGCAAGAGTTTTGTGTGAATTATATGGTAAATTATGTAGTGTGCTTATTTTTCATGGATTATCGAATTGTGTAGAATTAGCAAATGATAGAGAAATTAGTTTAACCAAAGCATTTATTGAACTACAGAAAAGGTCAAGAGAATTATTCCTGTCTATTACTGGACGTCTTAATGATTTAAAGCAGTTCCTTAAGAAATTAATTATAGATTGGGGGAGATTTTCTTTGAAAGATAAATATCGTAAAACCAGATTATCTTCCTTAAATACACTAAAATTATTAACAATTATGGCTTAACTTGATGCGTATGACTCGCTAGACGGTCCTAGTACTTCTACTTTACCCGTAGTTAATTTATAAGCAGTCGAAAGAATTTTAGCACCGGTTTTTACATCTTCTAAAATTTGTTTTTCTAATATTTTAACCTTTTCTCTTTTAGATCTAGGAGAAACTTGCTCAGTAGAATCTAAAGATTTGGTAGTACTAGTAGTACTGCGAGGAGAAGGATTTCTTGCTATATAGGTTGTTTTACTTTCGGGATCGGTACCTAAAACTTCTATTTTCCCTGTATTTATCTTATAAGCATTTACCAAAATTTTACTTCCAGTAGTTGTAACTTTTCCACTGCTTTATAGCATATAGCTAGACCATAGTAAATAGGTACATACTATGCTAATATATATGTTATAAATGATAATAAATAAATTATGGCAAGCAGTTACAGTTACGATTTAAGAATGAAACTATTCAAAGCTCTAGATGATGGGCTCTCAATTGTTAAAGCATGTAAAATATTCAATATAGGTCGTAACACTATATATAGATGGAAAACTCTTAAATGGGAAACAGGAGATATAAAAGCAAAACCTTATGGTCCAGCAAAGGGTTATAATGCAAAAATAAATCTCAAAGAATTTGAAGAATTAATTATCAATAATCATGATAAAACAGCTAAAGAATTAAGTATTATACTAGGTAATAGATTACAAAGAACTAGAATAAATTACTATAGAAAACTACTAGGGTACACTTATAAAAAAAAGTCATCTTCATCCCAGAAGGGATATTGGTTTAAGGAATGAATTTATAGAAAAGATACAGCAAATTTCTAAAGAAACTCTAGTATTCATTGATGAGTCAGGAATAGAAGATAATGCTTGTAGAGAATATGGATGGAGTATAAAAGGTACTAGATGTTATGGAAACAAAGTGTATCAACATAAATCCAGGATCAGTATGATAGCGGGGCTTCGTAATAATCAAATTATAGCGCCAGTAATATTTGAAGGAAATTGTAATAAAGAAATATTTACAACCTATGTAGAGACTATATTAACTAAAGAATTACATCCTGGACAAACAGTAATTATGGATAATATCAACTTCCATAAGAATAATATAATAAGAGAATTAATCGAGTCGGTTGGGTGCAGAATTTTATTCTTACCTACATATAGCCCAGACTTAAATCCTATAGAACATTATTGGTTTAAGATTAAGAACGAAATAAGAAAAGTTACGGGGCAATTCAAAGATATCAGTATGGCTGTAGAACACGTACTAAAGTTTATTTAACTGTACCTATTTACTATGGTCTAGCTATACATAACCGGTAATTATTATTACGGCTCCTAAAAATTCTCCATCTCCGCTATCAGATGACTTTCCGTATTTTTTAGCTCTTTTTCTTGCCTCAAGGTCATCTGTTGCCTGTTTATTTGCAATTCTGCGTATGGTCTCCGGATCTTGCGTAAACATAATACCTCCTCCATGATTAAATAAGCCTTATTTAATCATATTGCAATTAGAAGTCAAATATTATTTTAGAAGTTCTATTTTTATTAACCGAATTCAGCTATCAAAGAAACTTTGTAATTACTTTTAAATATTCATCTAGGATTTTTTGGTTGTCCTCAACAAATTTTAAAGCATTTTCACGATAGGCTTTAAGTTCTAGAGAATTATTAGACCTAAGTAGATATGTTAGTTTGGTTAGTAAATCTTCACCGTTTTTGATTTGGATAGCTGCTTCATTTTGCAGTACGCCTTTAGCGATATCGGTGTTTTTACTCATATCGGGACCGAATATAATACAATTAGAGAAATATGCCGCTTCTAAAATATTATGCCCGCCTTGTTTAAAAGAACCGCCGATAAGAGAAATTGTAGCTACGGAAAAAAACAACCCCATTTCACCGAATCTATCAACTATATAAAGGTCATCGCTTAAAACAGGTAAATCATTTTGTGATTTAGTGGTAGCGGATAAATTATGTGACTTACAATTATCGATAATTGATTTAACTCGCTCAGGATGTCTTGGAATTAAGATAACATAGCAATCTAAAAACTGCTCTTTTAGGTTTTTGATTATAGGCAAAATCACTTCTTCATCTTCGGGGTGAGTGCTAGCAAATACCACGACTCGCCTATTTTCTAAATGTAAGCTTAATTTTGATAACTCTTCTTGATTGACCGGAAGTTTTTCATTAGCAAATTTAATATTGCCTAAATTAACTGCATTCGATACTCCAAGTTCATTGAATTTTTGTAAGTCACGCTCGCTTTGTGCGATAATTTTACTGAAATTTTTGAGAATAAGCTGAAAAAAGCTTTTTCTTTTTAGCCAAGCTTTAAACGATTTATCGGAAATACGAGCATTTACTAGCAGTAATTTACACTGCCTCGCTCCCTCATTAATAGTACACGGCCATAATTCCGATTCTATAAAAATACCTAAATTAGGTTGCCAATTTCTTAAAAATTTTCGAGTAAAAATAATATTATCTATCGGTAAAAATTGGTGAACTGCTATTTTAGGTAATTTGGCAGTTAATATTTTAGCGGAGCTGTTAGTCCAAGAAGTTACTAAAAAACGAACGTCAGGATAGCGTTTACTTATATTATATATTAATGTTAAAGCTGCCATAGATTCGCCGACGCTTGCTGCATGAATCCATATTAGACTTCTTGCATAACTTGCTTCTAAAGGTAATTTATACGTCGATCCGGTACTCGAATCCTCACGTACGCTTGTGTACGCTGCGGTTCTGCGTTCCGTGTCTCCTTTAAATTCCTCTTTATTAGCTTCGTTATGCAAGAAGTCTAATGAATAGTCTTGTCTGCTTTTCCCGATAGCAAAACGTTCTTGGATGCGTCTTATATCTTCTTTACCTATTAATAAGCGGATAAGAATTATAATGAAATAAATAGGTAATAATATAAAGCTTAAAGCATAATATAATAGCATCATTTCTTTAAGCTCTCTGGGTTAAGCTTGCTAATTGTTTTTCAAGGCTTATATGGTTTTGTATTTTATCATTTGTGAGTTCTAAAGGTGAGCCAACTATGATTTTAATAGTACCAAACGGTAGGGGTATTATTAATTTATCCCAACTTTTTAGTCTAAAACATTTAGAGGTACTACTTACTATCGGAATAAGTTTTTTGTTATATCTATAGGCAATTTCAGTAATGCCGCTATTTACTTTATATACCGGTCCTTTAGGACCATCCGGCGTGACTATTATATTTGCACCTTGAGATAGCTTACCTATAATATTACGTAAAGCTCCAATTGGATTTTTATTAGTAGAACCTACTATAACTCTGCAACCGAATTTTCCTACTAAATCGTTTAAAATTTTTCCGTCTAAATGCGGGGATATTAAAGCATAGATATTTCTATGTCCTATAAACATAGCCGGACTTAAGGCGAGCATATTATGCCAAAATGCAAAGATTACACCTTGTTCGTTTAGGAATTTTTCCTTATTGCCGTTATCGTAAAATATAAATTTCTGCCTTGAAGTAAAGTAAACAAAACGCAAATACCAATATAGTAAAATAGTAATTATACTAAGTACGTATTTATTATTTTTTAAAAATTTTTTAAAAACTTTCCGCATTGATTACCTTAATTTGTCATATCGTGGCTTGTCCACGGTTGACAATGGGAAAACTGAAGCCATACAACATAATCAACCTATAGAACTACAAGCCCTCTCAATTCTAATACAAGCCTCTTCTAGCTCTTTCATAGAAGTAGCATAAGAGATTCTAAAATATCCCTCTAAGCCGAAAGCAATACCGGGTACTACGGCAACTTTTGCTTCTTCAAGTAAATATTCGGCAAAATCATTACTATTTGCAATAATTTTTCCTGATTTAGTTTTATGCCCAAATATTTTATCGCATTTAACAAATAAGTAAAATGCCCCTTCCGGCTTATAGCACTCAAAATATTCTATTCTTTTCAAAATTGATAAAGCAAGATCACGCTTTTTTTGAAAATTTAAAGCATTAGGCTTTATATAATCTTGAGGACCGTTTAATGCTTCAATAGCAGCCATTTGACTTATTGAACAAGAGTTTGAAGTACTTTGCGACTGAATAATAGTCATTGCTTTAATCAAAGCTTTAGAGCCTGTACCGTAGCCTATACGCCAACCCGTCATAGAATAAGCTTTAGATACTCCGTTTACGGTAAATATTCTCTCTTTTAAATCAGGTGCTATTTGGGCTAATGTATAAAATTTAAAATCATCAAAAGTAATATGCTCGTAAATATCATCGGACATTACGTTTACATGGGGATATTTTCTTAAAACTTTAGCAATATTTTCTAGTTCTTCAAAATTATAGCTTGCACCTGTCGGGTTACTAGGAGAGTTAATAATAAGCCACTTAGTTTTATCTGTAATTGAACATTCTAAAGCTTCTGCACTTAATTTAAAGTTATTTTCAATTCCGCAATTTACAAAAACAGGTGTTCCTGTGCTAAGTGCAACCATATCAGGGTACGAAACCCAATAGGGTGCCGGAATAATTACCTCATCCCCTTTGTCTAAAGATGCCATAAACAAATTATATATAACTTGCTTACCGCCGGTGCTTACTATTATTTCATCAAGTTCGTAATCTATATTATTTTCACGTTTGAATTTGTCTTTTATTGCTTGCTTTAAAAGAGGCATACCCTCAACGTTAGTATATTTAGTAAAGCCATCTTTAATCGCTTTAATCGCCGCTTCCTTAATATTGTCAGGCGTATCAAAATCAGGCTCACCGGCACCGAGTGCGATAATATCAACTCCCGCTTTTTTAAGTTCAAGAGTTTTTTTTACGACTGCAAGGGTCGGCGATGGCTTTATAGAACTTAGCCTCGTAGAAATAATTGACATAATTTGAGTCCGTATTAATGCATTAGGTGTTGTTGCATAGATACTAGAGTCGTCATTGCGAGCAGCCGTAGGCTGCGTGGCAATCTCATCAAATATTCTGAGATTGCTTCGTCAATTGCTATGCAATTTCCTCGCAATGACGTTTACCCTTTTGATCCGCACAACAAGCTTTATTTATAAAAGCGATAATACAGCAATTTTAATCGCAATAAAATTATTTTATTTAAAAATTTATCAAGATATGCTTTATTATAGTTAAGTAATATTAATTTAGTAATTAAACTATGCTCGGTAAAATAAAAGACAAAATCAAACATTATTGCTTAACTATAATAAATATACCGAATTTTATTAAGAATAAAATTTTAGAATTTAAGAATTATATAAGTGATTGTAAATATAAATTCTCTCATTTAGCCGAAACTAATTATCAGCTTGGACTTGATCATTTATATAGAGGTAATTTAAATGATGCATTGCTTAGGTTTAAACTAGTCGATAAATTTTTTAATCCTAATGATTCTAAAGTATATTATCAACTCGGATGGGTTTATTTTTTAAAAAATAATTACAGACAAGCTATAGAATATTTAGAAAAATCTAATGAAAAATATAAAGCTATATTTATAAATTTTTTGAAAAATTATAAGGATATTACTGAAATACCTCAAGAAATTTGGGGAAAATATCGTGATTTAACAGCACAATATTATCCTACTATTTTTAATAACGATAAAAATATCCATCTTCCGTATAGGTTTGTTAATGAAGCACTTAAGCAGATATCTGATTTACCGGATAATTACTCTATTTTGGAACTTGGAAGTAATATAGGGCTTGTAGGTTATGAAATACAAAAACGTTTTCTGGAAAGTTTTACTTTAACCGGTGTAGAAATTTCTACTTTAATGAATGATTTACAAGAAACATATTATCCGAACACTAAAATTTACGATCAAATATATAATATTGCTATAGATGAATTTTTAAAACAAAACACTAATAAATCTGATATTATTTTTAGTTTTTGTGGATTATCGTTTACTAACAATTTAATAGAATATTTTAATTTAATATACTCATCTCTTAGTAAACAAGGGTATTTTGCCCTTTGTTTACCGAATGCGGCGAAGACACAATTTTCAGTAAAACGCAAAGAATTTATTTTTAACTTGAATGAAATAAATAATATTTTGCAAAAAAATAATTTTACTATATTAACTTCGGAAGAAATAATACTAGCGGAAAACAATAAATATAGTATTATTGTTTGTAAGAAAACAGCATAAATCAATGAGAATATTAATTATATTATCCATTATTTTATGTTCATTATTGATAAGAGCTGATCTTGAATATGTTGATAATGACATATATAACTATAATGGTGGAAGAAACGAAAGCGGTTGCTTGGAAGTTTATGATCCATACGAAAAATTTAACCGTAAAGTGTTTGCATTTAATTCTGTGTTAGATTATATAATATTGCGTCCTTTAGCGATAGGTTATAAGAACATCACGAATGATTACGTAAAAGCACGTGTTAATAGTTTCGTCAGTAATGTCGATACACCGCTTACGGTGGTAAATTATGGGCTTCAGTTAAATTACGATAAAACTATGAAAAGCGTTTGGCGGTTTCTCATTAACACGACCCTTGGCATAGGCGGTTTATTTGACGTAGCAGGTAAAGTAGGTTTGCCGTCTGATCGTCAAACTTTCGGTAGTACCCTCGCACATTATGGGGTTGCCCCAGGTCCTTATTTAGTATTGCCGATAATCGGTAGTACTAACGCAAGAGACATGACGGATTCGGTAATTACTAATTATGCTCTTAATCCATTAATGTACTACACTCATAATGATTTTAACTTAGGAGTACTAGCAGTTAGTAAAATAAACGATCGATATGTTGTGTTACCGTTTAGTGATTATGTGATGAAGAATTCTACCGATCCTTATGTGGCTATTAGATCAGCATTACATCGTGCTCGTGAAGCATCGGTTCAATATCCTGAAAATTTTAAATGTCCTAAACCCAAGAATTAATTAAATTAAAGAGGATTATATGCAAAAAATTATTACAGGTTTATTTCTATTAGTTATAACGTTTCCCGCTTATTCTAATGAAAAAGTGCCTGCCGGTTTGAACAGTTACGTTACTAATTTAGTAAATGAAGCTTCTAGTATATTAAACGATAGTAAGCTATCTGAGCGAGTAAAAATTGCTAAAGCACGTGAGTTAGTGTCTCAGAACCTAGATTTTGATTGGATGGCTAAATATACATTAGGCAGAAATGGGATAAAAACTTTATCAGGTGGGCAGGTTCAGGAATTCATCAAAGTTTACTCTAAATATGTTACTAAATCTTATACTGATTTAATAAAAGATTATAAAGGTGAACAGCCTAAAATAGTAGGAGTTCGTCCTTTAAGCTCGACCGATTTTATGGTTGCTATGAATATCATTAGTAATAAAGAGCAAGACCCTATTAAAGTAGAATATCTTGTACGTGAAATGAAAGGAAACGGAAAAGACGTTTTTAAAGTTTCTGATATAATTACGGAAGGTGTAAGTCTTATTGGAGCTCAACAAGACGAGTTTACTGATACTTTAAAAAATCAAGGTTTTGAGGCACTAATACAAAAATTAGAAAGTCGTTCTTAAGCTTATTTCACTGTCATCCTAAATCGTCATTGCGAGGAAATTTTGGCAGGCAGTAGTAATAAGTTACTCGCATCTCGTTTAGCTATAGCATTAAATGTTAAATATATTGAGCCGAGAATTACCTGTAGAAATTCAAGAATCGTTTCATAATGAAGATGTAATCATAGTACAATCCACATCAAAACCCGTTAATGATCGTTTAATTAAGCTGTTCTTGCTAGTAGATGCGGCAAAAAAAGCGGGAGCAAATCGAATAATTTTAGTAATGCCTTATTTCGGTTATGTAAGGCAAGATAATATAAATTCTCAAAATATAATTCCTGCTAAGTTAATAGCAGATTTTTTAGAGAAGCTCGGAGTAAACCATATAATTACTATTGATTTACATTCCGATAAAATAGAGAAATTTTTAATATTCCTGTTTCTAATCTTGAACCTATAAATTTATATATCCCGTTTTAAGAACTTATAGCAATTTCGTTATAGTTGCACCTGATAAAGGAAGTATCAATCGAGTTCAAAAAATTAGTAATTTACTAAATATAGATTCAGCTTATATAAACAAAGAAAGAGATATAAATATATAATTGCGAGATGATATCAATAACAGGATGATATTTATAGATAGCGGTGAAACAATAGTAAAAGCAGCGAGATTTTTAAAAGAACATTCGGCTTTATCGGTTAGTGCTTTTATAACTCATGCAGTGCCTTCTGCTGGTTCTAAAAATTCGATAATAGACCTCTTGCATAACGAAGCTAATAGAGAGGAATTTTGTACGTCAATCCGGTACTCGCATCCTCACACTAAAGTGTACGTGAGGATGCGAGTACCGGATTGACGTACAAAATTCCTCTCTATTAGCTTCGTTATGCAAGAGGTCTATGACAATATTTTTATCACGGATACTATAGAAACAAGTGACTTATCTACAAAATTTCATATAATACCTGTGTTGTCTATCATCGTAAAAGAGTTAAGAAATATATTATGAGTTTATGTACTCTAGAAATAAATCTATCTGCAATAAAAAATAATTACCTTTTATTACAAGATATTTGCAAAACCTCATTAGTCGGTGCTGCCGTTAAAGCTAACGGTTACGGTCTTGGAGCAGTACAAATTTCTAAAGTTTTAATAGAAGAAAATTGTAGGCATTTTTTTGTAGCCTCAAGTGAAGAGGGAGTGAATTTACGCAAAGCTTTAGGAGTAGATGTTAATATTTTAGTGCTTAACGGCGTTTTTGAACATGATGCTTTAGAGCTGATAGAATATAATTTAACACCTGTTCTAAATAACTTAAAACAAATAGAAATTTGGCAAAAATTTAGTAATTTGAAAAACCGATTATTGCCTTGTTATTTACATTTTAACACAGGGATTAATCGCCTTGGATTAACTCATGATGAAATAGAGCAGTTAATTAATAATCGTGATTTATTAAAAGGGCTAGATTTACAATATATTATAAGCCATCTAGCTATATCCGAGGAAATAGATAATTCTTATAATCTAGAACAATTAAACAGATTTAAAGCTTATTTACGATATTTTCCAAACGTCAAAGCAAGCCTTGCTAATTCCGGCGGCATATTTTTAGGACAGGATTACCATTTTGATTTAGCAAGACCGGGGGCAGCCTTATACGGTCTTAACCCTGTAATGAAAAATCCTATAAACTTAAAAGCTCCTATAATCCACTTACAGAATTGACACTAGATAGCCATATCGGTTATAATATGACTTTTACAACTAAGCGTGATAGTGTCATTGCAACGTTACCGCTTGGTTATGCCGACGGATATAGCTGTAACTTTAGTAATCAAGGCGAGGTGTTTATTAACGGTTACAGCGTTCCTATAGTAGGGCGAATATCGATGGATTTGATAAATATCGATGTTACCGATCTACCACCGTCCGATATTTTTCTAGGGCAGGAAGCGGAAATTATCGGAAATCATTGCACGCCCGATAAAATAGCGAGTATTATAGGTACTATCGGGTATGAGGTATTAACTAGTCTTGGTAATAGATATAAGAGAATTTATAAGTAAGCATCATGAGCTACGGAAATTACGAAGTAATTGACGAAGCAATCTCAGGAATTTGTATTATTTCATGAGATTGACACGCAGCCTACGGTTGCGGCTTTGTTGCATGGATCGTTTATGTCATTCCCGCGTAGGCGGAATCCAATAAAACATATAAAAAACTTGTTTTTATATGTTTATTTTATCAAATATGTAACTTCTATATCAATATTTGAAGTTATTTTTCTGGATCCCGCCTATGCGGGGATGACATCGAGTAGGTTTTTCGATCCATGCAACAACGCCTACGGCTGCTCGCAATGACGATTTAGATAATAATTATAAAACAAAAAAATATACACAAATGTTATTAAATATAGCTAATTCGGTCGGTAAACGTACTATAAAGTTTGCACAAAGTGTAGGCAGTTTTTCTCTATTTAGTTTGCTACCGTTAGCAGTATCATAAGACCGCCTTTATATTTGAGTTTAATCATCAGACAATTATTATTTATCGGATTTTACTCGCTTTCGGTTGTTGCGATGACAACTTTCTTCTCAGGGGCGGTACTCGCATTACAGAGCTATACTGGTTTTTCCCGTTTCTCAGCTGAAAGTTCCATTGCAACGGTAGTAGTATTGTCGCTGACTAGAGAGCTTGGACCTGTCTTAGCCGGACTAATGGTAGCGGGAAGAGTCGGGGCATCAATCGCCGCCGAAATAGCAACAATGAGAGTAACAGAGCAGGTAGATGCTTTATATACTTTATCTACCGATCTATTAAATATTTAGTTTTTCCAAGAGTAATAGCAGCTATTATTACAATGCCTTGTCTTGTTTTAATCGGGATATAATTGGTGTTATGGGCGGTTATTTGGTAGGGGTATATAAACTTGATTTTAATAGTGCAGCTTATTTAACCAGTACTTTTCAGTATTTGGAGCCGATTGACGTAATTTCCGGTCTTGTTAAAACGGGAGTTTTTGGATTTATTATTTCTATAATAAGTGCTATAGCGGCTATTATTCAGGTAAAGGGGCTAAGGGAGTTGGAAGAGCTACTACCTCGGCAGTAGTAAATTCTTCTATCGTTATCTTAATCAGTAATTATTTAATAACCGAATTATTTTTTAAAGTATAAATATGAGTGAAAAAGAAGAATTTAAAATTAAATTCGGTCATTATATAAATCATTTGCTAATCATAAGGTGTTAGACGGAATAGATTTGGATGTAAAAAAGGGCAGTTCATTAGTTATTTTAGGTGGTTCCGGTAGCGGCAAATCCGTTCTAATAAAAATAGTAGGACTGATTAAACCTGATAA